>CAYNIJ010000003.1:0-304693 GCA_964397415.1 uncultured Ignavibacteriales bacterium
TTTTTTCCTCTTCTTAGCGCTTCCCTGGTACTAAGGCCTACCCAGCACGCCAAAGGGACTCGGCTTATATTCCATCAGCTTAGCCTGGTAACAATACCGGTTAAAATCGATGAGAATTTCGCCCATGGCGGTCTGACCGACCACCGGCCGTTCCGGTGGCCGTGCGATCTGTTTGGACGCCTGGCGGTCAAAGAGCACGATTCCCGGACTGCTGTACACCAATCTATCTCGAGCGTCATAGAACAGCAAAGGCTGCCCCATTGAGCCCAGAAGTGCCCGCAGGACTCGATTCCGATGTCGCTCACGCAAAACCACTATAATGAGGAAAAGCAGCATGATCGACAACGTGGCAGCCGCTACTACGGCCCAATCACCTATTGGCTGAGATTGCATAACTGTCAACGAAATGTCAGATTCGTTCGAAGGCAAGCGGATTCAACGCAAAAGGTTTGGCACCTGTTTCTCGCCTTGTTTCAACTCCCATGGCGGTCTATATTGGCGCTTCTAATATGCCGAGCCACGGAGGAATCTGAATGGCGAAGTCGAAAAAAACTCGCTCGACCACTTCCCGCCCTACTGAGTTGGCGGTAACTGATATCGATTACCGGATTGACCTGCACCCCCCCAAGCTCCGTACCTCTGATGATATTGCCCCATGTGACACGATCATCGGCCAGGACCGGGCTGTGGAGTCGATCAAGCTTGGACTGCAGATCAAGTCGAACGGGTACAACGTTTTTGTGACCGGCCAAAGCGGGACCGGTCGCACATCCACCATCCGCCACCTTTTGGAGCAACTGGTCACCGAAGAGAAGCCCGAACTCAAGGATATCTGCTATGTCAGCAATTTCCGAAATGAGGACAGCCCACGAGTCCTCTACTTCAAGGCCGGAGATGGCAAACGGTTCAAGAAGGACATGGCGTACCTCATCAATTCGCTACGCAAGGTGATTCCCAAGATCTGGCTGTCTGAGGATTACAAAGACCGCAACAACCGCATTGTGCGCGAATTCGAAACGCGGCAGAAGGATCTGATCAGCACATTCGAGGATAAGCTGACCAGTGCCGGCTTCGTTATGGTGCAGATCCAGACGGGATTGGGGGTCCGCAATGAGATGCAGCCCCTGATCGATAATGAGCCGACCTCTCTCGAAAAGCTTGAGCGGTTCGTCAAAGAGGGGAAATTCTCCGCCTCCGACCTCGATGAATTACGCCGACGCTGGGACTCGTTGCGTCGGGAATTCGATGTCACCACTATTGAATCCAAGAAGTTGACCTCCAAAATGGAGGAGGCGATCGAGAAACTGAACCACGCGATGGTGGCTCCGTTGGTCACCGACAAGGTGAATCTGCTGAAGAAGCGGTATACCGATGAGCGTTGCGTTCAGTATTTGGAAGAGGTGGAGGAGTCACTTTCCTCCGATCTGGATCGGTTTCGCGAGGCTCAGCCACGGCGCGGTGAGGAAGAGGCCCCGCCGTACCGCAAGCGCGAGCCGTTTGAGGAATTCTCGGTCAACCTCATACTCGACAATTCAGATGCGACCAGCCTGCCGATCGTGATCGAGCGTTCGCCATCCTACCGCAATCTCTTTGGTTCGGTGGAGCGCGTGGTCGACCGTTTCGGATACTGGCGAACCGATTTCACGCGCATCTGCGCGGGGTCGCTGCTTCGTGCAGAGGGTGGATTCCTGGTGATCAATGCCTTCGACCTCTTGAGCGAGCCCGGTGTCTGGTATCCGCTGAAGCGGGCGCTGCGCAATTGTGAATTGGAGATCGCCGGCTATGACCCATTCTACATGATGGCAGGGTCGGGTATCAAGCCTGAGCCGATCCAATTCAACGTCAAAGTGGTGCTGATCGGCGAGCCGTACATATACAGTATGCTCTTTCGACTGGATGAGGATTTCAAGAAGATCTTCCGGATCAAGGCGGAATTCGACAATACGATGCCGCTGAACAATGAGAATATCAAACGCTACTTCCAGTTCACGCGCCGCATAATCGACCAGGATCAATTGCTCCCGTTTGACCTGTCGGGACTCCAGGCGGTCGCCGAGTATGGCCGCAAACTCTCGGGGCATCGTTCCAAGCTGACTGTTCGCTTCACTGCCATTTCCGATATCATTCGCGAAGCGTCATTTGGCGCGCAGCAACGGCGTGCTCGCAAAGTCACACGCGACGATGTCCACCAGGCGATTGTTGGCAAGCGCTTGAGGGTCAACCTGGTCGAAGAAAAGTTCCAGGAATTGTATGACAACAATACCCTGATGATTACCACCACCGGTTCCGCTGTCGGTCAGATCAATGGATTGTCGGTGTACAACATTGGGGAATACGCATTCGGGCGCCCGACTCGCATAACGGTCAATACGTCGCTCGGTAAAGCGGGGGTGATCAATATCGAACGGGAAGCCGACCTTTCCGGACCGGTTCACGACAAGGGTGTGCTGGTCATCAGCGGATGGCTGCGCGAGATGTTCGCGCAAGACAAACCATTGGCCATGTCGGCCTCCATTTCCTTTGAACAATCGTACAGCGGGGTGGATGGTGACTCTGCATCCTCCACCGAAATATATGCCATTCTTTCATCACTCACCGGCATCCCGATTAAGCAGGGGATCGCGGTCACTGGTTCGGTCAACCAGAAGGGGGAGATACAGCCGATCGGCGGAGTGAATGAAAAGATAGAGGGGTATTTCGATGTCTGCGTCAGCCGTGGCCTGCAGGGAGACCAGGGCGTGATCATTCCGCATCAAAACGTGCAGGATCTGTTGCTGCGCCCCGATGTTATCGAAGCTGTCAAACAACGCAAATTCCACATCTATCCGGTCGCGTCCATCGCCGAGGGAATAACGATCCTGACCGGAGTCAAAGGCGGGCATCGAGAGGATGGCGGGCACTTCACCAAGGGCTCCGTCTTCGCGCTGGCGGATGAAAAACTTCGCCAGATGGCGCTGACGTTGGAGCATTTTGGTCGCGATGAAGCGCCGCGACGTCGCGCCGAGGACAAACCGAAAGGTTTGGAGGAATCAAAACCTCGTCGTGTCACTAAACCGAGAACAACTCGTCGCGCGAAGAAGTAAACGGTGTCTGTTGATCGGGCGTGATCGCGTGTTTGCGGTCACGACCGGGATCGAACGCGCATATTTCGCTTGACAGGTCATGTCCCGTTTTGTTTTTTGTATCCCGAATCCACGCTCCACACGGAGATTCAATGCGCAACGCTAACCGTCAGAGGTGGAGATGCCGCTCAGGGAAATTAGGCGGCTGATTGAAAGTTCTCGTACTCGACCGCTCGTCGCATTCGCGTGAACGGTGTCGGTACTGCAGCTCGAGAGAATCGGGCGAAATAAGAAACGCGGCTCCTGAGAAAGCCGCGTTTTTTCATGGTCAGAATTTGAGAGGGGGATCAGAAATCCGCGCCGAAGGAGAAGTAATGCTTCGCCTTCTCCGACACATCGTAGAAGTCGGTCTGCCACGCGACATCGTACCGCAGCAGCATGAAATTGAACAGGTTGGCGCGCATCCCGAATCCGAACCCAGACTTGATATCCTGAAGCCGATTGCGCCCGCCCTCAGAGGTTCCGCCTTTGAACTGATCGCCGAACCATGCCGCGCCGATATCGGTGAAGATCGCGCCGGAAACATTGGCAATGACGATCGGCAGCGGGAAGCGCATCACCAGGTACTGGATCATGGGGAACCGGAATTCCATGTTCACCAGTCCAAATCGATTACCGCTGAGGTCATAGTATTCAATGCCGCGTAACGGTGTGACGACATCCGAGAAATAGAGGTTCTCCACATCGTACACCTCGGCGTCCAGAGTTCGATTCCCTATCCAATTGGTGGTCCCGCCCAGAAAATACTGCTTTGGTGTATTACCCGTCGACCCGCCACCAGCGGCACGAAACGCAAAGCTGAACTGTTTCCCCAAGTGCCAATATTTTCGATAATCCGCTTCGAGCGAGTAGAACTCGATATCCTTCGAATCGAAGAGATTTATCCCCGCGCTCAATGAGACTTTGGTCCGTCGGCCGGTCACCGGCCCCGTCTGTCCCCACAAGACGTTGTCAGTCACATAGGAGAGCGTTCCGGTGGTCACTTTGGAACTCCGGTTATCGCCGTAGTGCGGGTCATCGAAATCGTAATACCGACGGTCGATGAAGTACTGCGCGGCAATGAAATCTATGCGACTGAACGTCGTGAACGGTCGCGCCAGGAAGGCCTGGAGACCGTAGAATCGGTCGGAAAAGAGGAAATCGTATGTGTCCAGATAATAGTTCTTGGTGTGGAAAATACCGCCCCCCCAGTTGAGGCGCTTCGTATTATTGAAGTAGTATGCCTGTAAATTGGATTGGTCGATAGTGTTGACCAGGTCGGTCGCCAGATAGATCTGATGATTCCCCAGGTAATCGGAAAAGACAAAATACGATTGCCCGCGCAGTCCAAAAAACGTGTCGTAAGCGAACCCTCCACCGACATAATCCGGTGTAAACTTCACTTTGTACTTGTTGATGGTGTATTCGCCGCTGGGAAGCAAGCCCTGCACCGAGTCGAAGATCGCCGGCTCTTTCGGCATGGCATCACGGTAGTTACCGCCGGCGGTGTCATCGGTGCGAATGTCGTCAAACAGCGAATCAAGCGGGCTCGGTTTCCGGTTGCTGACGAACACATATTCGTCGCCATACACACCCGATGAATCCTTGGTCGCCTCGGCAAGAACGGCAGTAGAGTCGGCGGTCGCGACAGCGGCGCTGTCAGCCGCGGCCGTAGCCAGTGAATCGACTACTGCAACCGTGGTAGTATCCGACGCGGCGGCGGCAAGAGTGTCTGTTGATGTCACTGAATCGACTGCCAGGGCTGTCTCGACGGCCTTGGCCGAATCAACTACTGTGTCCTCGATTTCGCCGGTTGCGGTCATCGCCGCCTGGGCAGCGCCACTATTTTCGGGGCTCTTTGACGCGATCGGCACGCCGGCTGAATCGAGTAGATTGTACTTTCCGAGCACGAAATCAGTCGGTGACAACACCCCTTTGTCTCCCGCCGGCACCATATCTTTCATCACAAAGATATCAAACCCACCGTTGAAAAACGCTGAAAACGCTATCCGCTTGCTGTCCGGTGACCAGCTCAGGGTCTGCACGCCGGTCAGAATGTCTGTGACCGCGTAGTATTTCACACTGTCTAGATACCCGATATACAGGTTATCGATGCCGTTACGATTTGAGACGAACGCCACCATACTTCCATCCGGAGAGACTTTGGGACTACGGTTCGCTCCCGGCCCGACATCGATCGGGTTGACATGCCTGGTGGCAAGTTCCAGCTTAAAGAGATTGTAATCCCCGTAGGCGAAGTCACCCGGTTTAAACGCGCCGCTCTGGATATACGGATGGCCCATCGGGTCGAGGACCGGTGTCGATGGGTGCGGTCGATCCGACTGATAAACCAGTCCTTCCGAGTTCGGCATCCAGCTGGGATAGCCGTCATCAAACCGGTCATCGGTCAATTGCTGTATCTCGCCGGTCTCAATATTGTAGAGATAAAGGTCGCGCTTGTAGCCATCGAGCGCGGAGAACGCGATCGACTTGCCATCGGGAGACCAGGCGGGGGAAATGACATTGTAGAAGTTGAGCCGTTCCCGCTTGTAGATCTTTTTCTTCCTGACATCCAGGAATATCAGGGCATCCTTCCCCTTCGATTTCGCCACGAACACGATTTTGCGGCCATCTGGCGAGAAGGACATACCGGAGACAAAGGAGTGCAGCGATTCCAGGTCGGCGGATCGCTCGCCTTTGATGACTCGTTCCAGCACCCGGCCATCAGCCGGTGAGATCAGCACTATTTCTGTGGCGTCGGAACGGTCGCTGAAAATAGCGATCTTGTCACCTTCGGGAGAGTAGGTCGGCTGTTCGTTGAAATACGAACCGTCCTCACGGGATTTCGTCAATTGAGTGGCGATCTCGTCCGCTTCCTTGCGCTGCGCTATCTGCGGCCAGTAGCGACGCTTCATCTCTTTTGCGAAATCCTCCCAGAACTCTTTTTCCTCAATGCCGAGCGCCGATTTGATCGCTTTCCCCATTGTCAGGTGGACCCGCCCTTTTTGCAGAATCTCCCCGAGTTTCTCCTCGCCGTATTTGTCGGCGATATATTTGACCATCGCCTGACCTTGCTTGTAGGCAAGGAATCCACCCAGATAATCCGGCGGTGCCAGATATCCGTTGATCGTGGCATCCCTTACGAACATGTCCGAGAAATAATCCCAGCCGTGGCGCGAGGAGTATTCGGCGTATCCTTCCGCGAACCAGAGGGGGACATCGAACAGCCGCTGCCGCGATATGATCGCCCCAAGCAAATTACCATAAACCAGGTCATAAACCACCGCGTGCGTCAGTTCGTGATGCAGCACGTGGCGCAGGTCTTCATACGAACCGGTGAACGGGATAACGATACGATTCTTGAAGGCCTCGGTGAAGCCACCAACCCCTTCGGGAATCAATGCCGGATATATGTTCGTCTGTTGAAAATCACTGTGCGAATTGTACAGAAAGACCGGGACGCGCCGCTGAATGTGGTAATTCAGCTCCCTGCTGATCTCGACATACGCGGATTCCAGTACCGCGGCAGTGAATTTGGCGGTCGGGTAAGCGTTCTCGTAGTAGTGAATATCAAAGTGGCGGGTCTGAATATAAAACCACTCGAAATTCTTGTATTGAACCTTATTCTTGCCAAAGGAGGTTTCCTGTCCCAGGAGCGACCCGGCCAGGCAGGCAAGGAGAACCACCGCCAGTATGAAAATCTTCCTCATAGGTATCTGCTATCCTTTTGCACAGTGACGTTGGATGACTCCGAGCCGTCCAATCTATTATACCGGAAAAGCCGCGGGACGCCCGTTGAGGAGGTCGGAGAAGCTGTTCTTCAGAACCGGGCGAGGCTTAGTCCTTCTCTCGAACTATATCGACACCGAGCGAGGCTAACTTCTCCTCGAGCCGCCAATAACCCCGGTCTACATGGTAGATACGCAGGATCTTGGATGGTCCGTGGGCGGCCAGACAGGCCAAAACCAGTCCTGCCCCGGCGCGGATATCCGGCGCCATCACTTCGGCGCCATGCAGTTCCTCTACGCCATTGATGATCGCTTCGGAGGCCGAAACCTGTATGTCTGCCCCAAGTCGACGCATCTCCATGGTATGGGAGAACCTATCTACGAAAACAGTCTCTTTGATATGCGAAGTTCCCTGAGCGACCGTTGCTGCCGCCATTGCGCATGCCTGTAAGTCGGTTGGAAAACCGGGGAAGGGAAAGGTCGTTAGACTGACTGGGGATAGCCGTTTGGGGGCCTTGACGGCGATACTGTCACTCTTTGTAACAACTTCACACCCCATCTCCATCAGCTTGAAATTGACCATAGTCAGATCGGCGGAAGGGACGCCGGAAACCTCAACACGCCCACCTGTAATGGCCGCGCCATACAGGTATGTCCCGGCTACCAGGCGGTCGCCGGAGACCGTATGCTCGACAGCATACAGTTCTTTCACCGGCTCGATGACGATTGTCGGTGTACCGACTCCGTGAATCTTCGCGCCAGCCTTGTTCAGAAAATTGGCGACATCCACGATCTCCGGGTCACAAGCAGCATTCGTAATGATGGTTGGGTTCTGCGCGAATACGGCGCCGTAGAGCATATTCTCGGTGCCGGTGTGAGAGGGACGGTCGAAATAGATACTGCCGCCGTGGAGAGGCTTTCCTTCGGCGATAATATAACCCGCTTTCTCACTGATCTTGGCGCCAAGACCCGCGAATCCTTTGATATGGTAGTCGACCGGTCGGGCGCCGAGAGAGCAGCCACCGGGAAGTGAGACGCGGGCCTCACCCATGCGCGCGAGGATCGGCCCCAGAACTAGAAATGACGCGCGCATCTGGCGCATCAGCTCGTAGGGGGCGGTCACTTCGGTCAGGTTGGCAGCCTGGACAGTCATTACCTCCGCCTTGGCGTCATACGTGACCTTGGCGCCCAAGAACTTCATCATTTCAATGAGGGTATAGATATCTCTGAGCGGTGGAACATTGCGAATAACACTTTCGCCGTTGGAGATCAATAGCGCGCCGGCGATGATCGGCAGGGCGGCGTTTTTTGAGCCATCCGCCTTGATAGAGCCTTCGATCTTGTTCGGTCCCTGTATGACAAAACTGTCCATGCTGGTACTTTCTCTAACAGCCACGCAAATGGCATGGCAGAAATGCGGTTTACCGTTTCAGTTGTCGCGGGTAAAGTGGCAGAACCAGAGAGAAAAGCAAAGCAAAAAACCGGAGTGCCAGAGAGAAAAGAGCGGTTAAGTCAGCCTACTTTGCGATCGGCCATATCGGCAGTCTCTTCGATCGGGTCGAGGCTCGCCCGCACCCGCAGGAAGAAGTCGATGGCGTCATCATGGCAGTAATCCAGATTGGTCCAGGGGAGACGGCAGAATTGACCGCGCGACCAGATCAGCGTGACCTCGGAGAATACCCCTTCTCCAAGATATATTTTGTGGCCGCCATCCTTATGGGACGACATAACAAGATTCGTGGGGGTCAATATCCCGGGGTCAAGGTTGACTGTCCGAAACGTAAAGTCATGTACCTGGTCGCCAAGCTGCGATTCCAGCTTGTGACAGGCGGATTTTATGTCGATCAGGCTTTCGCGTGGGACCAGTCGCTCGAATGAGAAGAAGCGGCGCTGCAGATCGTTCCCCATTTCCTCGGCATACTCACGCCCGGTGGAATGGGGAATATCGATTGTCTCGGCGTGCACTCTGCCGAATCTGCGTTCCAACTGACGAAGCGCATCGGCCAATGCATCGCGTGACGAATGAAGGACTGAAATGACGAGGCGCCCTGGCGCCGGTTTTTGTATGCGTGCCATAGATTGAAGCCAATAGTCACATTTTCACAAATGAAATCAACAAAAAAGTAACGACTATCCAATCATTTCTTCACATTGGCGCGCAAATGTGACTGCGCGGGGTGTTGGCGCGGCATATGAAATTCATACCTGAGTACCGCATAAAGCTTCGTATCCATCCAGCGTCCTCGTCGACGCCGACTTTCTCTCTCCAATCCTTCAAGCTTGAATCCAAGATTGAGGAGCAATCGCTCTGAAGCGGTATTGCCGATGAAAACATGCGCGTAAACGCGGTGTAATTTGAGCGTCTCGAAACAGTATTTGACCGTCAGACTGACCGCTTCGGTGGCGACTCCCATCCCCCGATACTTCAAGCCGAGCCAGTACCCGATCTCTGTACTTTTATTACGCTGATCGATATCGAATAATCCGACCACGCCGATCACCTCGCCGGATTCCCGCCAGACGATGCCGAAATGGGTCGCGATCTTCTTGCGACTCCAAAGGCGAACCACGTTGAGGAACTGCTCGGCATGTTCGGGACGATACGGGTGAGGAACGTAGGTCCACCGACTTACTTCGCGATTGCGGGCGTACTTATAAAGCGAAGGTGCGTCGGAGCGTCGCAGTGGCCGAAGGTCAATCCTCGGGCCATGTATCACTAGAACCATATCAACCTCCCGGTGCGGTTTCCGGTAGCATAGGATTCGCAAGCGATTGCGGCAACTATAATTGACTATTTGACTTGCCCCGGCGGCGCGGCTATATTCGCTCCGACTGAGTTTGAGACGGAGATTTATCTATGAAGATACCTACTGTTCGGGCAGCCCGCGGCCTTTCACTTTCCTGCAAAGGATGGCACCAGGAGGCCGCGCTTCGGATGCTCAACAACAATCTTGATCCCGAAGTGGCCGAAAAACCCCAGGAACTGATCATCTATGGCGGTTCAGGGAAGGCGGCCCGCAATTGGGATAGCTACCACGCAATTGTCAAATCGTTGAAGTCTCTGGATGACGATGAAACCCTTCTGGTCCAGTCCGGGAAACCGGTCGGCATATTCCGCACGCATGAGTATGCGCCGCGCGTCCTGATCGCCAACTCCCATTTGGTCCCACGTTGGGCCACCTGGGAGAAGTTCCGCGCCCTGGACAAGCTTGGCCTGATGATGTACGGCCAGATGACCGCAGGAAGCTGGATATATATCGGCACCCAGGGGATCCTGCAGGGGACATATGAGACTTTCGCCGCGGTCGCCGACAAGCATTTTAATGGCGATTTGACGGGCAAATGGATCCTGACCGGCGGCATGGGAGGCATGGGTGGGGCCCAGCCTCTGGCCGGAGTATTCAATAACGCGGTCACGCTGGTGGTTGAGGCGGATGAAGCACGCATCAATCGCCGACTCAAAATCGGTTACTGCGACCTTAAGGTGAAGGATCTTGATAAGGCCCTCAAGCTGGTTAAGGAATCAACCCGCTCCGGAAACGCTGTCTCCATCGGGCTCGTGGGCAATTGCGCCGAGATCTTCCCCGAGATATATCGTCGCGGAATCCTCCCCGATATCGTGACTGATCAGACTTCCGCCCATGACGAACTGAATGGCTATATTCCCGAGGGTCTGACCATCGCTGAGGCCGCCCGGCTTCGTGAGAAAGACCCCAAAGGGTACATGACCCGCGCGTATGAGTCAATGGTCAAACATTGCGACGCGATGGTCAAATTCCAGAAGGCCGGTTCGATCGTGTTCGATTACGGCAACAACCTGCGCGGCCAGGCCGAGATCGGCGGGCTCAAGAACGCATTCGCCTTTCCGGGCTTTGTGCCAGCCTATATCCGTCCGCTGTTTTGCGAAGGAAAGGGACCTTTCCGCTGGGTGGCGCTCTCCGGCAAGCCGGAAGATATTCATGTCACCGACAAGATCATCCAGACCAAGTTCGGCTACAACAAACCGTTGGTTCGTTGGATAAACAAGGCGCACGACTCTGTTCCATTCCAGGGGTTGCCGTCACGCGTCTGTTGGCTGGGGTACGGCGAACGGGCCGAGTTCGGTGATATTATTAACACGTATATTAAACAGGGGAAGATATCGGCTCCCATCGTCATCGGCCGTGACCATCTCGACTGCGGCTCGGTCGCCTCGCCCAATCGCGAGACAGAGGGGATGGCCGACGGCTCCGACGCTATCGCCGATTGGCCGCTGTTGAACGGCTTGCTCAATACCGCATCCGGCGCAAGCTGGGTCTCCATCCATCATGGCGGCGGGGTCGGGATCGGAAATTCCATCCATGCTGGTATGGTCATCGTTGCCGACGGCTCCAAGGAGATGAAGGTCCGCCTCAATCGCGTGCTGACCAACGACCCGGGAACCGGCGTGATGCGACATGTTGACGCTGGCTATCGCGATGCCGTCGTCCAGGCGAAAAAGCACAAGATCAAAATCCCGATGATGAAGTAGCCCCGGATGACGCTTTCAGCCACGCTCATCATCAGTAATATCGGCCAGCTTCTCACCATGGATGGCCCGGTCCCACGGATCGGCGCTTCCTTGCGCGAACTGGGGATGATCCGTAACGCCGCGATCGCCATCGCCGATGACACTATCATCTGGGTGGGTGAGCGGTCCAAGATGAAAGTGCCGCTCGCGCCTGACTGCATCGAGGTTGATGCCGAGGGGCGGGTGGTCACTCCTGGGCTTATCGACCCTCATACTCATCCAGTCTTTTCGACCACGCGCGAAGACGAGTTTGAGATGCGCCTGCAAGGGAAGACTTACATGGAGATAGCCGCCTCCGGCGGCGGGATCCGTCGATCGGTACGTGACCTGCGCACTACTCCACAGGAGATACTATTCGCGAAGGCGATGCGTCGGCTTGACCGGTTCATCGAACACGGCGTCACCACTATCGAAGCTAAATCAGGTTATGGTCTTTCTACTGAATCTGAGCTGAAGCAACTCGAAGTGATCCGCGACCTACATCGCGAGCATGTGGTCGATCTGGTCCCGACCTTCCTGGGAGCGCATGAGTTCCCGGATGAGTATCGTGAAAATCGCGAGGCGTATGTCGCGCTTCTTATCAATGAGATGCTTCCCGCGGTGGCGCAATCCGGGCTGGCAGTTTTCTCCGATATCTTCTGCGAAAAAGGGGTCTTTGACATAGACCAATCCTACCGCATTCAAGACGCCGCCCGCGGCTTCGGTCTAAAACTAAAATTCCACGCTGATGAGTTGGTCTCATTCGGAGGGGCCGAACTGGCCGCCTCGATGGGGGCGGTCTCAGCTGACCATCTGGTTTATATCTCCGATGCCGGCATCAAGGCAATGGCGGAATCTAAAACGGTCGCCGTCATGCTCCCCGGCACCAGCTACTCGCTCGGGCACGGACATTACGCGCCTGCGCGCAAAATGATCGACGGCGGTGTGGTGGTATCTGTCTCCACCGACTGCAATCCGGGGTCGAATTATTCCGAATCGTTGCCGATGATCATGTCGTTCGCGGCAACGCACCTTCGGATGACCGCTGCAGAGATCTTCTCGGCAGTCACCGTCAATGCCGCCTGCGCGCTCGATATGGGTGGGGAGATAGGGATGCTGATACCGAATCTTCCGGCTGATATCGTCATATGGGATATGAACGATTATCGCGAATTACCCTACCATTACGGCGTCAATCTGGTCTCCGCAGTGATAAAGCGGGGACAGGTGGTACTACAGCGATGAGGGAACGGATTGGCCTGTGTGTCGGTATAGCAGGTATGCGAGTGCTACTCACTATCGGCGTTGTGCTGGTTCTGTCTGGATGCGGCGTTTATACGCTTAATCCAGCGGGGAAGTCTTCTATCAAAACCATCACGGTGGCGCAATTCGAGAACAAAACGACTGAGTTCGGCTTGACCGACCGGCTCACCGAATTTGTTATCGATGCCTTTATCAAGGAAGGCTCCCTCAAAGTGGTCCCGGAAGGGAAGGGGGACGCGAATCTTGTGGCTGTGCTGAATCGGTACCAGAAACTCCCGGCCAAATTTGACGAAAATGACCAGGTTGCGGAGTATAAAGTGGTGCTGGACCTTCAGGTCACCCTGAAGAACCCCAAAGATGACTCCGAAATGTGGACCGAACATATGGTTCAGGAGGGGATTTACAGCGCGAGTTCGCAGACCGAAGAGGATGGCCAACGGGCCGCGGGGAGCCGTCTGGTCGAGGCGATCCTCAATCGAACCACCAAATCATGGTAACCGGTACCGGCAAAAAGAGTTGACTTAGCCGGTCGATGCCGATATTATCCGAACCAGGAAACCCTATGAAAAAAGCTGTTCGCACAACGACTTACCTGTTGCTGGTCTCGATCATGGCGTTCGCCTCGGTCGGTCAGGCGGCCAACTCAAAAACAGGGACTACGGCATTCCCCTTCCTCAAGATCAATCCCGGCGCGCGCGCCGTGGCAATGGGGGGAGCCTTTACCGGTCTGGCCAATGATGAAATGGCCGCATACTACAATCCGGCCGGTCTGGCCGCGCTCGAAGGGAAACGGTTCATCGCCGAGTACCAGAGTTATATCGCGGATATCAACAGCGGCATGGTTGGAGTGGTGCTTCCGGTTTCGTATGACCGGGCATTTGCTTTCCATATCAGCTATCTCAATTACGGCGATTTCATTCAGACCGATCAATCCGGGAATATTACCGGCGAATTCGGCGGCTCGGATATGCTCTTTGGTGTCTCTTACTCGATGCGGCTCAAACCGACCATTCTGGTAGGCGCCACCGGAAAGTTTATCTACGAGAGTATTCAAGATTACTCCGCCTCCGGTGCGGCGTTGGATCTGGGAGCTAAGTATGTATCCGACCGCGACCGGTATCACGCGGGATTCATGATCCAGAATCTGGGAACCCAGCTCTCCAGTCTGGGCGAGGAGAAGGACGCGTTGCCGCTGACGTTCCGCGCCGGTGGGGCAATCTATCCACGCTGGGTCGACATGGTCGCTTCGCTGGATATCGCGGTGCCCGTCGACAATGATCCGTTCGTGGCGATCGGCGCGGAATATTTCAAGTTTAATCCCGTCTATCTACGCCTTGGCTGGAACAGCTTCGGGACGAACTATAAGGCTGAGACCTCTGATGACAACTGGGCAGGATTGTCGGTCGGATTCGGGATCGATCTCTGGACAACGCAACTATCATACGCCTTCACTCCCGCCGCCGATCTCGGCGAAATGCATCGCATAACCTGGCAGGGAAGATTCAAATGATCAGTTCACGGATGATTCGATCGGCGCTCGCACTGATGCTTCTGGCGGCTATAGTAGTTGGATGTTCCAACGATGGGCCGAGCACACCGCGTGAGACGGTCTTCGCGTTTTTCGGCGCGATGGAGAAAAATGATCAGGCGTCGCTCGCGCGACTGCTTGATCTCCCCGCGCTGATGCGCAACAAATCGGAGGATTACTCGGTCTCCACCGACAATCCGCGCGTTTTCACCAATCCGCAGGATATCCTGGCCGATCTGACCAACGACGGCCTGACCAAAACGCGCTGGTTTTCGATGCAGCGTATCATCGCGGATGTTTCGGTCGAATCCGAGACCGCGACGGTCGAAGTGACATTTGTCGACAAGGAACATTCCAAGGGATATCGAACCAATTTCGGACTGCATAAGATCAATGGAAAGTGGCGCATTTACAGTTTCAGGACCTTCCAGGAACCGGGCCAGTCTGAGAATTAGTTCTCTTCTCGCTCTCGTCTGGGGTCTTTGTTTACTCCTGGCGTGCGGTCAGGAGTCGAAGCAATCAGACGATATGCAGACCAGCGAAAACAGCATCCCCGAGATCACGGTCCAGCAACTCCAGCAGAAGGCGGCGGCCAACGAGCAGTTTTATTTGCTCGATGTTCGTACGCTGCCGGAATTCGCTGAGGCGCATCTCAATTTCACTGATGATCTGATCCCGTATGATTCAGTCCCGGCATATCTTGAGAGATTGCCCGAGGACAAAGCGACGCCGATCTATTCGTTCTGCAGGTCGGGAAGACGGAGCGGGATCGTCACACAGTATCTTCGTTCGATCGGTTATACCAATGCCTTCAATGTCTCTGGGGGGATCATTGCCTGGAAAGCGGCTGGATACGAAACGGTCGCGGGGCAGTGAACAGTTCTCTCACCCAATAAAAAACTTGCCGACAGAGCCAGACGAGAAAGAGGGGATGTTCCCGTGTTGGCGTGGGATGCCGGCAAGTAGTGGAAATCTACATTAATAGCGGCGGGCTGTCAATCATTACAATGGGCAAACGGGGAAATGGGCCGGGATATTTTGCCTAATCAGGTCCACGTTGCGCTTGATTGATCGCGGGGGACGTGTGGGATCGCAACTGTATCTTGTTGAGATTCAAACGTATTGCCGACAGGCACAGCTCGTTACCCAATCGGCCTCGGTCTCACTCCGTTCTCATCAAAGTCGCACGCGAATCCACGGTTTTGGCATTCGGCACGATGTGGGATGCCGCGAAAAATCGTTTGATACCGGGCGGGGGAGAATCGTCTGATATGCACTGGAGGGTCACTTTCCGCTTGTGCCACCCGATGCCCAGGCGTATATTGGCCGCTTAGAAATTCTGTCTACATAAGGTTGGGAGATAGAGATATGCGAATACTTGCCGGGTTTATGGCGCTGATGTTGGTAGCTGCCATTTACGTTGGTTGCCGCGACGACGTTATTGTTGAACCGCCACCTCCGCTCGAGGGGACGTACGAGGGTACGTACAGCTACGAAAAGACTGGTCAGCCCACAAAGACCCAGTTTATCAAGTGGATTTTCACGACCAATACCTGCCTCATGGACTTAGACACTACTAAACAGCCTGAGTCTGAGAGACTCTTCTGTGATATTGAGGGCCGGTATTTGGTAGGTGATGGGATCGATATTTCAGTCCCAATCGTTGCCGGACGCGACTCATCGTCGTTCATGAACCGTACGCGAAAGGCCTGTAACGAGGATCTTGGTCCCTATGGACGATTCCAACTGGACCAGTCGGTTGAGAATCGTGTAGTGATGACCCGCAATAATGTTGCGGATACGGCGTTCCAGCGGATCACGCTGTTTAAGATCTCTGACGAGTTCTAGCGCGCCGATATTTCGGCGCAGTTTTGGGAGGGCTGGAAAATGAAAAGGTTGGTTATGATTACGGCGGCAGTCGCTACTGCCGCCTTTTTGCTTGCGTGTCCGCCGGAGCCGATAGAATCACTTCCGCCGCTGGAAGGGACCTACGAGGGGTCCTACAGCTACGAGAAGACTGGTCAGCCCACAAAGACCCAGTTCATTACTTGGATTTTCACGACGAACAGCTGTCTGATGGATCTGGATACGACCAAGCAGGATGAGTCGGAACGGCAGTTCTGTGACATTGAGGCTCGTTACAGCATTGGCGACGGAATTCAAATCACCGTGCCTGATGATGACGTCATTTTCCCCGGTCGCGACTCGATATCATTCATGAACCGAACTCGCAAGGCCTGCAACCAGGGTATAGGACCGTTTGGGCGATTCCAACTGGATCAGTCGGTTGAGAATCGCGTCGTGATGACCCGCAATAATGTTGCGGATACCGCGTTCCAGCGGATCACGCTGTTTAAGATCTCTGACGAGTTCTAACCTAACTGCAAATCTGACTTTCTGCAGCCCCGGCGACGGGGCTGTTTTTTTTGCCGGAATCACATTTTCACTGACAGCCGTTGTCAGTCCCCCCTCCGACATTGTGTGCGGGCAGGGGAAGTCCGATGGGGGAAGCGGATCTCCCCTGCCCGAACTCCCTGAATTACCGGAGGAAAACAGTATGCTCTCCAAGATCGTATCATCGGCAACCCTCGGGGTCGAGGCGTACCGGGTTGAGGTGGAAGCGGATATCCAGCAGCAGATGCCGCTATTCATTACGGTCGGACTCCCCGACGGCGCGGTGCGTGAATCCAAAGAACGGGTTACCGCCGCTATCAAGAATTCAGATTTCATCTTCCCCTCAAAACGGGTGACCATCAATCTCGCCCCTGCGGATGTAAAGAAAGAGGGGTCGGCGTTTGACCTTCCGATCGCAGTCGGCATTCTCGCCGCCACCGGGCAGATAATCCGTGAACGCGTGGATGAGTTTGTTCTGCTTGGTGAATTGTCGCTCGATGGCTCTCTCAAGCCGATCCCAGGCGTATTACCGATGACCATGAGTTTCGCATCGGGGAATGGGATCAAAGGGATACTGGTCCCGAAAGAGAACGCGCGCGAGGCGGCCATGGCCGGGACGATCCCGGTCTTTCCCATTAAGACGCTCAAGGATGCAGTGCAGTTTCTGGAGGATGAGTCATCGATAAGGCCGTTCGAAGTCGATATCTCGTCGGTTTTCAATGAGGCGCGACGGTACACGGTTGACTTTTCGGATGTCAAGGGGCAGGAGTCGGCGAAACGCGCGCTGGAAGTCGCCGCGGCAGGAGGGCATAATATCATCATGATCGGCCCGCCTGGCTCAGGCAAAACAATGCTGGCGCGCCGCATGCCGACCATCCTCCCGGACATGACGATCGCTGAAGCACTGGAGACAACCAAGATACATTCGGTGGCGGGGAGACTTCCGGCGAATGCCGCGCTGGTCGCGACGCGGCCATTTCGCGCGCCGCACCACACAATCTCGTATGCTGGACTGGTTGGAGGAGGAGCGATCCCCAAACCGGGAGAGGTCTCGCTCGCGCATCACGGCGTGTTGTTTCTCGACGAGATGCCGGAGTTCAAGAAGGATATCCTGGAGATGCTTCGTCAGCCGATGGAAGACAAGCAGGTGACGATCTCGCGGGCATCATCCACGCTTACCTATCCTGCCGGGTTCATGTTGATATCGGCGATGAACCCATGCCCGTGTGGATATTTCGGCGATCCATCGCATGAATGTCACTGCTCGGCGGGGGATATCCAACGGTATATGTCAAAGGTCTCCGGGCCGCTGTTGGATAGAATAGATATTCATATCACGGTCCCTTCAGTAAAGTTCAAGGAGCTCTCCTCGGAGACGCGCGGTGAACCCTCGATCCATATCCGCAAACGGGTAAACGATGCCCGCAAAATGCAGCTCGAGCGGTTCAAGGATGAGAAGAATATCTACTGCAATGCGCACATGGAATCGTGTGATATCCGGCGGTTCTGTACTATTGACGAGAAGTCGCAGTCGCTGTTGGCGCTGGCGATCACCAAGCAGGGGCTATCGGCGCGTGCGTATGATAGGATATTGAAGGTAGCGCGGACGATCGCAGATCTGGCGCAGTCACCGAATATCGAGATGGGGCATATCGCCGAGGCGATCCATTACCGGACATTGGACAGGAGTTTGTGGTTGTAAGAGGAGGGGTAGTTGTCAGGAACCCGCTTCGCGGCCCTTCGGGTGAAGTTCCTGACCTACGGGGTCTTGTATAATTGTAGGTCAGGAACCTTGCTCGCCGAAGGCGAGTCGCGAAGCGAGTTCCTGACACGTTAAGGAAAAGATCGGTTAAGGCAGCGATTAAGTGTCAAATCTCCGGCGCTACTATTCTAATGGAAACACGTACTTTGTTTCATGCGTGACCTACCAGCGTCAGCCACTCTTGGTCGTCCATCAAGATATCTTCTGGTCAACTTTCGCTGAAGTTCGGCAGGACATACCATTGGAGCTAATACATTGGGTGCTAATCCCTGACCACATTCACATGCTCGTTACGCCTCACGGCAACACGCTCTCAGAATTCATGCGGAAATTCAAGGTGGCAGTTGCAGCGCGATACCGTCAGCGAATGCGAATCCGGCAAGGGCGATTTTGGCAGAATCGATTTTGGGATCACGTTATTAGAGACGATGACGATATGCAGTGGCATGCGAATTACATTTACATTAATCCCGTTAAGCACGGATTGGTGACGGAAGCGGAGAAGTGGCAATATTCGTCATTCCATGAGAAGGTGTGAAGAGTCAGGAACCCGCTTCGCGGCCCTGCGGGCAAGCTTCCTGACCTACAAGCATAGACTTGAGTGTCCCCCTTACGGGCAATTGGGCAAAGTGGGGCGCGGTGTGACGGTTAAATACGCGATCAAGAGCGACAGATCGCTCAAGTCGATACCTCCCGTGGCCGACACATTTGCCTCAGCTTCACACGGCAACGCCGGGCGCGGAGTAGTGGTCAAATATCCGACCAGCAGTGAGAGGTCGGAGAGATCCGGTGTCTCCGCGACAGACTCATTGACATTGCCGGTGGTACCGTCACAGCAACTTGGGGGCGGCGGGAAATCGAGTTGCAGCACGTACAGTCCCGATTGCATATCCGACGCAACCAGTTTACCCGAAGCAAAGAACGGATAGACGGTCCAGCATCCTAAATAACCGTAGGCGGCCGGGCCATAGGTGTCGTAATAGGCGACCTCATACGGATTATTCGGGTCAGCTACCGACCAGACCCGTACTCCTTCAGTATAGTAAGCCTGATAGAGCAGAGTGTCTTTGCGGTAGCAGTTGTGCGCGACGGCGGCCGGGTCGACGATGATCTGGGAAACCTCTTGAATATTATTAAGGTCATTCAGGTCGAATATACGTGTCCAGTTTCCCGAAGTACCGATCTCATCGCTGATGTAGATGAATTTCCCATCCGCGCTCAGATCCATATTGTGGGCGCCGGAACCGGCGTAATTAAAGCGCTTGATCAAGCTCGGAGACGTCTTGTTCGAGACATCGATGATGTCAATACCGTCACCGTAGATCCCCGCCGCATACATGGTGTCGTTGCGGATCGCGATATCATGATAATAGAACGGTTGGAAACCTCCGACCTCGACCGGCGAGGCGGGATTTGAGATGTCAAAGATCTCCAGTCCACCGACGCCATGATTTCCGACTACGTAGGCGTAGTCTCCATCAACCAGCACATTGTGAGAACCGGCAACACGTCCGACCGAACTGTCAGGGGTCATGGTTCCGACCTGAACAGGATTGGTGACGTCGGTCATGTCGAATATCTGAAGTTTTTCGTTCTCTTTTACGATCACCGCGTACTTGCCATAGACTTTGACCTCTTTGGCATCCTTGCCGGGAGTGATAGTCGGCATGAATCCAACTTCGGTCGGTGGCATGGTGTTGATGTCGATAATGCTGACGCCCTCGTTGCGCGCACAGAGGAGAGCGTATTCATTCCCAAGCGAATCGGTGTAGCCCCAGATGCCTCCATAGGTGGAACGTTCATTCCAGTGGCCGACCAGCGCCATGTTCGACGCCATGTTCTGCAGACGGAAAGAACGCTCGAGACTCTGGGCGATCATTGCGCCGGAGCCATCCACCGCGACAATTCTGTAGAAATAGGTTGTATCGGTGGCAAGGCCGGTATGAGTAAACGTTCGGGCTGCACCAGGGACAGAATCAACGATAGTTGATGCGGAGCCAAAACCGGAGAGGATGCGGAACCAGGCAGGGTTGGCGCCGAAGTAGCTCCACGAGGTCAGCATCTGGTTACCGTCCGGAATAGCATGCAGGTTTTTCACGTAAAAGACGTTGATATTTATCTGAGCGGGCAAGGTCTGGAGCAGAGTCTTTCCCGCCTCAAGTTGCGGCCACCAGGCATAGATGACATCCATGCTCGCCGCACCAGAGAACGGGTTGGCGCCGTTGTAAGTCGAGCCGTCGCCATCATAATCGCTGGTCATCACGAACAGATATTCGCGTTTGCCGACGGAGTTGCCGTTCGGGTCCCACGCGAGGTTCACTGCGCCCTGCCCAGCATCCTCGACAAAGCAGAGGTTGAGGCGACGCGGGGTCATCGGATCGGTAACATCGTACGCCGCGCCGGGGAAGGTCCCGACACTTGACGACGCATAGCCTAGATCTCGCCGGAATGTCCGGCAAACTGACGTGGTGGTATTGCTAAACTCAATTTTTACGGGGAAATAGCCGGCATCAGAGACATTGCTGCCGAAAAAGTTCTTCCCTTTTCCGATCGAGCCGAAGAAGGCTTCGCCGGACCAGTTGATGCCGCGCATCCACCTATCGGCCCCCTGCCAGTTGGCGCCGATATCCGGTTCGGTTTGTGTTTGTGGTTCAACCATGAGCGAGGGAGACAGGTTCGGCTCAGGCAAGAGCGAGACTTCGGGGGAGACCACATTGGTGGCGGGTGACCAGGCGGCAAATGCCGGTGACCAGAGCGCAACGAGCGTACAGAGCAAGAGGGTTTGATAGACGACACGACTGAAACTCACAGCTTCTCCTTTAACTGAGGGGATATCTGAGAGAATATACAAACGTTGACTTGTTTGGTCAACGTTAACTGTGGCTTTTAATGGATCGGTGGCGGGAATTAGTTGGCGGCTTCCAGCTCGACGTTGAACCAGATCATGGAATAGACGACGGTCAGGATCCCCTTGATATCGACCGCCCAGCCGGCGCCGAGGAGGTAGAGGTAGGCCACCAGCGACATGCCGAAAAACATCTTCGTGAGTCCCAATTTGACCTGGGTGACAAGGAAATTATAGAAACCGATCAGCAGAAAGAGGCCGATCAGAGCAGGGGCAAAAATGAGGGAAAGCCAGCTCCAGACCCGGTTCAGCGAGGCCTGCACTCCCATGGGAGTCGGGTCGGGAAGGTTCATCAGGTAGTAGAAATGCGCGCCGAAGAAGAACAGCCCAAGAACCAGGTACAGGACGCCCTCCATCCGTTCGTCACGTAATTCGCGTACGCCAACCATCACGAAAAAGAGGGCGGCGGCGATCAAACCGGACATCATGATCAGGGATCCGTTCGCGTACAGTTGGTTCAGGGTTGCTTCCATAATTTTCTCCTGAACCTACCTAACGTAAACGGCGTGCCAAACCCGCGGTGTACCGAACGGGTCAGTCATTCCTGTTGCGATTGAATGGATTACAGTAGCGCGGATGACCGACTATGGGGAGACTCCGATTTGCAGCTACGCAACCCGGATGCATCAGTATGCAGTCTCCGGGTATAGGTGCTCCCCAATACCGATCGTGGACCAGACTCAGGGACAATTGGGAAAGGTTACCCCGCCGCTGACCAGGTAGGCGATGAGGAGACTCAGGTCGGTTAGGTCAATACGGCCGGAGATATTGATATCGCCTTCATCGTAGCAGGTTGGTGCCGCGAACCCGCCTATCAGATAACCGATCATGAGTGAAAGATCGGAGAGATCTATCGAACCAACGCCGTTGATATTGCCGGTGGTGCCAATGCAGCAGCTTGGCGGGTCGAGAACTTTCGAGCGCAGGCTGTAAGCATCGACTACAAAGCAGCCAGTGGTCACAGAGAACTTAAGCTCTTGAGGACCGGTTCCGGTGAAAGCGCCGCAATTGAAGCGGAATATTCCGGGTGAGGTGACGGAGAGCGATCCGGCGGGATTCGTCGCGCCGGGAATGCTGATGTCTATGGTGCCGGGCGTAACGACTTGGTGGACGGCGATACGAACCTCCATTTCAGCATGCCAGGAAGTAAGGGAGGGAACCGAAAATTGGCTAACCATTTCACTTGATCCGCAGCTTCCCCACTGTGAAGAAGCAGTTTTGAGAATCAACCCCGGCAGTTCTACGCTACTCGCGGTGTCGAAAAGTGACGGGATGAGATTCATGAACTCGCGACCTTGAGCCTGACCTGCAACAGAAAAGCCGGCGAGGTCATAGGGATTTGAGGTCGACACGGCATTCGGCTGGTCAGTGCGAAGTCGCGCGGTGTAGGTAAAGCCGGGGTCATCGCAGTGCATCCAGAGGGTGGATTTGTCTGATGTAACGCCGTTGATCGTCCGGATGCTGTTCCCAGAAGTGTATCCCGATGAGCCTGGGATATTCCAGTTCCAGACCGCGCGTTTATTGGCGGTGAACCCACCCGGATAGACGGAATCCTCGTAGACAGTGACAGAGCCGGACGTGGACGTATCACCGGTGAAAGTAATGGTAGCCTGACCATTCTCGGGCAGAACGAAGGCTCGCCAGTAACCGTAGTTTTGATGGTGGCCGCGCTCCCAGAGCCAGGGGCGGGAATCGGGCGTAGAGAGCGTGGCCGCTATCTCCGCGATCCGGTTGTTGAGACTCGACGTATCCGCAATGATCTTTGTCCGAATGGTATCATCGACAGTTCCATTCGGGTGAGCCAGCAGCCAGGCGCGGTAGTCGTTGCGTGCTTGCTGCCAGGCAAGCTGAAGCGACGAAGTGAAATCGACAGATGAAGTAGTCGCCGCGGCGCGAGCGCCGATGTACCAGGTTGCGTTAGCGGTATCGAGATAGGTTCGCCAAAGCGCAGACGAGTTCGGTGACGACCAGCCGGCATCATTGCCAGAGGCAGTCATGACACTATTCTGCGACACGCCGTGGTCATCGAGAGTGAGCAACGCGCTGGCCAGAGCCCCCGCGTTCGAAGGAGTGAGAGTTACGGTCAGGTCGGTCACCGATGAATCGAGCGCGCGCTGGAGCCAGTTGCGCAGGTCACCGGGAGTAATGACGGTCCCGCCCCGGGTGATCAGTCCGGTCGGTCCTGCCTGTCCGGTGATAAAGAGATTGAGTTGCCATCCGGGTTGGCCGAGTCGAACGGCGTTGGCGCTTCCTCTGGCAATAGCGGCGAGCGCGGAATCAACCGCTGATTTGGTGTACCAGCGCATCGCACTTTGGGGGATTGACGCGGTATTCTCTGATATCCCGTCGGCGTACATCACGAACACTTTATCCGGGCAATAGTTGTACGGCACCGAAAGTGTGTTGTAGGCCATGGTCAGTTCGCCCCAGTAGCGGCGATGGTTGTTAGATTCGTTCGGGCCGCTTCCCATCAGCAGCGCGACTTTGCGCGACTGACAAATATCGGGGTCGGGCCAGAAGACAGTTGAGTCACCTGATGTGGATGGGTATGACGGAGCATCGACGATTTTCTCCCAACGTGGCGCGTAGAGCAGAAGTTCGTCATCATCCAGAGGGCTTATCGGCGCGGGGTCATTCCTTCGCTGCAGGTAGCCGGTGGCCATCACCAAAGAGCCGGCGAAGCTGTCGTGCGGTTGCGGCCCGATAACGAATGCTTCGGTGCGCGGCGGCATCGGACTGTTCTCGAGATAGTCAGGATGGAAGGAGACAAGTTTCGCTTCGGCCGAGTCGGTGTAGTAGCCAACGACGGAGACTCGCCGGCTGTTGAGGGAGTCCAATTGCTGGTGAATACCTTCGATCGTACGGACGGTGTCTTCGTCGGTGGCGCAGTAATTCGAGTTGGAGTAACCATCGACCCAGACTATGAAGTTGCCGGCGATCGGGCCGGTCCAGAAGTCGGTCCACTCGTGCCAGGCATTGTCGCGATATCCCCAGTTGAGGCAGTTGACCGGGGGGACGATGGTGTCGAACAGCACGGAAGGATAGGGTAGTGGCGTGGTGCCATCATATTCGATCGAGATATAGAAAGCGCCATCGACGCAGACAGGATCAACAAGTTGTATCACGCCGACTTTGGGCGCCATGAAGGAGGCTGAATCGAGCAGGTAATGTCTGCTGTGCAATAGCTCCTGTGGGCCAGCGCAGGAATCACCCGGATTTGCGCTCCAGACCTGCAACTGAATGCCAAGCGGCCATCGGGCACCGGTGAAATGAAGAAGAGGGAATGAGACGAAATATATCGAATAGGGATAATCAAGCGAGCCAATACAATTTGCCGGGTTCATGTAGGAAGCGAAGCGGTATCCGGCCTGAATTCCAGAGTAGTAGGCCATGGCAGTCGGGACATGGTTCTTGAGTGAACAAGAGGCAGCTTCGACGGGTCGATATGACGGGCGGTATAGATCAAGCGGCTGCTGCAGTATTTCGAACTGAGGCGTATTAGTTTGATTGGATGTGTCGGCCGCGACTCCTGAAAGCGCGGTCAACAGCAGTATGGCCAGATTGACCCAACAGGTCGCCCAATATCGTCTCTTCCGTATCATCCCAAATCTCCACGTCGCGAGTAGTGCAATCGGTCGTCGTAGTAAAACGTGAACACGTCGGTGAGCAACGACGCATCTTGAGCAATATAAGTCAGGTCTCCGATTTTGCGACAGGGAATCTTAGGTCATTGGGGCCGTTGGCGACTCGGTGATGTTTCGTAAGTCACTGTTTTGTAATTACTTACACGCGAACGCCGACAGCTCAACAGTTTTTAGATTTATCCGAGGCGGATTTAGTCTACCTTGATAATTGAAGGGATCCAGGAAGAACTGCCATGCCGGTTACAATAATCAGCACTCCATCGGATTTTGAGCGCGTGTTGCATTATCATGATCTCGCGGTTTGGGACCTGACGCATTTGAGTAAACCGGAAAACGCGGCGGTTGTCGCTGAGATGAACCAGATGTTCAGTGACCTCAGAGGACTTGAAGTCGGCGACTCCGAACAGCGACTGGAGTTCATCGAAAGCGTAGAGGAGCCGTTGACCAAGCTCGCCCAGCATAATTGCAGAATAATGGTCATACTCTCCAGCGGCACCATGTGTCTGGATGGCGGCGCGGAGATACCGGACTGGGTGCGCGCGCATTTTCTGGTTGTTCCGTCGCAGGGGTCGTTTCGTATTGGTGACTCATTGACAAGTCAGGTACATCGGTTTGATATTCGCTGTGAAAGCGCGATGGGGGGCCTTCGAGACGCGGTTCGAGACGGTTTGGCGGTACATAGTTGGTCGAATGATCGCGCTTTGCAGATCGACTATGAAGGGGCGATTCCCTGGTGCCCGCATTGCCTTCAATTCGAAATAGCAGACTAACAGATATCCGGAGACGAGAATGAGCAAAGTGATAGTGAAGGAACAGTATAAAGCCGTCTACACTGTGGTGATCGAGGGGCGAGCGGGGGAAATGCTCCAGGTTGGCCCGGAGGATGTCGATTTCCCCGGCTGGCTCTGGTGTACCGACCAGACCGGGACCAGCAGTTGGGTGCCAAAAGCGTATCTCGCGGTAGAGGGAGACCGCGGGCGGCTGTTGCGTGATTACAACGCGATGGAACTGACCGCGGAGGCGGGGGAGCGGTTGACTGTGGTCGAAGAGGAATCATCGTGGTTTCTGTGCGAAACTGAAAACGGGCGGCGCGGATGGATTCCCGGTGAAAACGTGGTCGCATTATAAGGTCGGAGGGAGAATGGAATGACACTGATGCGGCATCATCACGGACATGGAGGAGGACATGAACATGACCACGGAGCCAGAGCAGAGCGCAGGGGGCAACACAAGCAGTCAGACACCGCTCTTGCATTCAGCGCGACGCTGCATTGCCTGATCGGGTGCGGCGTGGGGGAAGTCGTTGGCGTGATAATCGGAACCGCTCTGGCGCTCTCCATGCTGACCACCATGGTGATAGCGATACTTCTGGGATTTGTATTCGGATTTCTCCTCGGCATGCTTCCGCTGCTGCGCGCGGGGTTCTCGATGCAACGCGCCTTCAGGCAAGTGTTGATCGCCGAGGGGCTCAGTATTGCAGTGATGGAAGCATTTGAAGTAGGGACTCAACTTGTGATCCCGGGAGTGATGGAGGCCGGCCTGACTGATTCACTCTTCTGGCTCGGGATGCTGGCGGCTTTAGTGGTTGGATTTATCGCGGCATATCCGGTGAATCTGATCATGATCCGGCGCGGCGTGAGACATCAGCACTAAGGCTATTTCAGCAGACGGCGGGTGATCTCGTCGGCGAGGTAGATCCCTTCCTCGGAGAGCTTCAGGGCGCCATCGTCGTGCAGAAGGTGCCCCGATTCCACCAATAGATCAAACTGACGCCGGTCGAGTTTCTCTTCGACCGCCTGTCCGAATCGCGCGGCATACTGATGTCGGTCGATTCCCCGGGAAGTGCGCAGTCCGAGCATGATCGATTCGATCATGCGATCATCGATAGTTGATTCATCGACGATGATAGGGCGTTCGCCAGATTTCAGCAGTTTGATATACTCCATGACATTGGAGACGTTGGCGAAGCGTGTTCCTTGCATGAAGGAATGGCCGGATGGGCCCAACGCCAGATAATCATTCCCCTCCCAATAGCCGAGGTTGTGTTTGCACTCGAATCCGGGTTTGGCTAAAGAGGAGACCTCGTAGCGGTGGTAGCCGGCCTCGGCGAAGCGTTCGCACCCACCGCGATAAAGCGCGAGGCAGACCTCCTGCGACGGCATTACCAGTGAACCAGAAGCGACGCGTTCGGAGAGTTTTGTCCCCAGTTCTACGGTCAGTTGGTAGAAAGAGACATGCGGTGGATCGAGATCGATGATCTCATCCAGATCGCGCGAGAGTATCTTGCTCGTCTGTTTCGGGAGGCCGAAAATGAGATCCAATCCAAAATTCTCGTATCCCAATGCTCTTGTCAGATAGACTGCTTTGTAGCTGTGGTCCGGGTTATGTTTTCGATTCAGCAATTTGAGTAGCTGAGGGTCGAAGGACTGGATGCCGAAGGTCGGGCGATTGATTCCCAGTTCTTTGAAAGCATGCAGATTTTCGAGGTGGACCGAATCCGGGTTATTCTCTATCGAGAACTCTATTCCGTTCGGCACATAAAAGAGGGAGCGCAGTTGCGCCAGCCAATCAGAGAACATCTGAAGATTGGTCAGCGAGGGGGTGCCGCCGCCGATGAAGATGGTCGAAATCTCTCTATCCTGCGCGGCGTAGGCTTCGGCGCAGAGTTCGGTCTCGATTCGAAGCGCCTCGTAAAACGAGCGCTCCATCCCAAGGTCGAACAATTCCTTATAGAAGTCGCAATATGAGCACTTATTGCGGCAGAAGGGGAAGTGGACGTAGAGGCCGAATGGCATTAGAGAGGGACGCCGACCCGCTCGAACCGGATATGAGTCGGGGCATTCACAATGCCGTGACCGATCCAGCTAAACAGGTCAATGACGTACGGGAAGGACCAACCCGGTGAATCTGTCGCCGGCTCCCACGACCAGTAAATGAATACCGCTTTGCCGTGGATATTGGCGGCAGGGACCGTTCCCCAGAAACGACTATCCCGACTGTCGTCGCGGTTGTCGCCCATGACAAAGTATTCATTCTGCGGCACGACGTGCGGGCCGAAGTTATCCCGGAAAGAGAGATCCATCGGGATGATCTTTTTGTCGATGAACTTGGCGTCCTCGGGGACCTTGGCCGCCTGACCATCGACATACAGAACTTTGTCAATGACTTCCACCGTCTGACCCGGCAACGCCACCACGCGCTTGATATAATCCTTCTCAGGATTATTGGGATATTTGAAGACGATGACATCGTTGATGTCCGGGGTCTTGCCGCCATACTTGTACGCCAGCTTGTTCACGAAGATGTAATCTCCCTCGTAAAGGGCGTTTTCCATCGACGCGGAGTTGACGCGGTGGGCCGAGACCACGAAGAATCGGAGCAGCAGGGCCGCCACGACAGCGATAATGGTCGTCTCCAGATATTCCCGCCACAGCGGTTTCCGTTCCTTGCGATTAAGGAAGGTACGGGCATGCTGCTGCCGTTCAATCTGGGTATGTTCCTTGATGAGGAAATCTTGATCCATACGTACTAGGGTTATCGGATTATCCCCATAGTTCTTTAGGCCAGGGGGGTGAAAAAATCTGGACTAAATATATGGAGGATAAGGGGGGATAGCAACGGGGGGAATGGCGGGGTGGCATCATCAGATGCTTGGGGGGAAGGGGGATAGAGTTGCGCGGGCGGTGGTTTCTCGGCGTTGTCGAGTGAGGCATAGAATGGTTCTCCTACTAATAGGGGTCCATTCAGAACAGCTAATAGTTCGCATTCATGGGTGACCGAGATAGGTAACGACTGTCATACAGGATGGATCCTAGCCTACGCTGGATGAGGTGGATGGTTGGAATACGGGTTCGGTTGACGAAGTGAGGGTACGATTGGACGATTTCGAGGTTAACCCATCGTTAAAAGTGGAGTAGAGAGTGAATGGCACGCGTTTGCGAACACGTGCCATCCGATGCGAAGACTACATGGTTATTTCATGCTTTGAGATAGTGTACCTCTACCGTTTGATAACACGCTTGCCACACGATGGCTGACTTGCCCGTCTTGGACGGGTTCTGAGCGTCCAACGCAAAGTTGCCAATCGTGTCAGCCAATTTGAGCCCCAAATCTCCGTCAAGAAGCTTGACTGGGTCCAAGTTCTTCCCCCATACGTATCGGCCGGCTTTACTTTCCAGCATGGCTCGGAATGCGCCGAGAATCGGATAGACAAATCCCGAAGGCACACCGTATTTCGATTTCTTGTCTATGAATAGAAGTTCGGCTGACCGCTTGCCGTTGTAGACAGAGACCCCTGTTAGCTTGCCAAATTTCCCACCAGAGACATTGCCAGTCTCACCTCTTACTTTGTTGTACAGCAGCGGGAGTTTTTCCTGGATGCAGTCATACAGTGAAGCAATTTCAGGTGCCAAAGGATAAATCTTGCGGTATGAGGCCGGGTTATCCTTGAAATGCTGCAAGCAGGCCGATTTTGATCTGTAAGCATTTATCGGGTGGACTTTGTCGTCGAAATGGTCCCGATCAAAGACAGTCAGTATTGCTATGACTTCTCGAACGTCAATTGGCTTTGGATTCCCATCGTCGTCGACTTCAAACTCCTTGAAAGCGATTTTCGGATAGAAAGCGGTTGCCTTCAACGCGGCTTTGAGCGGATCAAAGTGCCCTCCGAGGTTCATTAAACTCTCATCACGGACCTGATTTGAGGTGTTTCTCGCGTCAACGATTTGGGTAATGTTCTCGGGCGTAAATCCTTCTAAGAATTCCAACTTGATGTATTGTGGAGTGTCCAAGTTTGAAGACTCCTCCACAACAATGTTGTACGTATGTCCTCCGTCCAGCAACCCGTGTAAGCCTGGATCTCTGAGCGTGACCGTTACTGCAGAGGTTTTGTTATTGAACTCCACCGTGTCGACGGACAAGACAATCCCGCGATTCATGAACAGAAACATGTCAGGATTCGATTTGAAGCTGTCCCTAATTGCTTTGGGTACCGCACCGCTGAGTTTCGGATCTCGCACATTGATTTTCCTCCAACCCGACAAATCTGGCAGATCGCCAGTTCGGATAACAGCGAAGTAATCACGATAGCCTAGAGCACCGAATGGAGATTCGAGATTCCTGAATGAAACGACAGGGAAAGTAAGTTTTGTGGCAGTCATCACTGCACCTCATTTAGTTAAGTTGCCTTGAACTCTACGCCGAGGCTATGCCTACGACGCACAACACGCCATTTAGCAGTGTCGTTATAGTATGCAGACGCCTTCCTTATCTGTCAACCAAATAATATTCAGGATATATCACATTGGCACAAGTGGCTCGGAATCAAAAAGATAACTGCCTGCCAGTAGGGGAATCGCCATTAGTTCTGCTCATCCTCCTAACAGAAACCCCGGCCTCTCGACCGGGGTCTCTCTTATCATCTATACGTGAGTTGCCTCACACGTCGTAGTACATTTCGAATTCGTGGGGGGTCGGGCGGACGCGGATCTCCGAAACTTCTTTCCGCTTGATCTTCACCCAGTTCTCCAGCAGATCCTCTGTAAAGACGCCGCCTTCCTGCAGATACTTATTGTCGCGTTCGAGCGCATCGAGCGCCTTGGTCAGCGAGGTCGGCAGATGGTGAATTTTCGAGAGCTCTTTCTCCGACAACTGCTCCAGATTTTTGTCGAGCGGCATGCCGGGGTCGATCTTGTTTTTGATGCCGTCGAGACCGGCCATCAACATCGCCGCATAAGCAAGATACGGGTTCATGGTGCCATCGGGCGGACGGAACTCAAAGCGGTAGGTTTTCGCGCTCCGCTGATATCCCGGTATGCGGATACAGGCGGTGCGGTTCCCCATCGAATAAGTCCCGGCGACGGGCGCCTCAAAACCGGGGACGAGACGTTTGTATGAGTTGGTCGACGGATTGGTGAAGGCCAACAGCGAGTCGGCATGTTTCAGCATGCCACCGATATACCAAAGCCCAAGTTTGGACATCTTGCAGATACCTTTGGGGTCGTAGAAAAGCGAGCCTTTGTCATCGGCGAGATACTGATGGACATGCAAGCCGGAGCCGGGTTCGTTGAAGAGCGGCTTCGGCATGAAGGTGGCGGATTTCTGGTGGCGGAAGCATTCGTTCTTGATGATGTATTTTATCATCATTGATTGGTCGGCCATCTTCATGATGGGGGCGAAGGCGACCTCGATCTCATGTTGACCCGCGCCGCCAACTTCGTGGTGGTGATATTTGAGCGCAACGCCGACATCGGCGAGCATCGAGGACATCTGCGAACGGAGATTGAAGGTGCGATCCATCGGCGGGGCGGCATGATACCCTTTTTTGTAGGGGATCTTGTAGCCGAGTGCTTCGGAATCTTCGGTCGGCCGCCAGGCGGCCTCTGACGAATCGAGATAGTAGAACGCGGCTTCGGGACCCTGGTAGAAGCGGGCCTCGTCGAAAACGTAGAACTCAAATTCCGGGCCGATGATCGCTTGCGCGCCTTTGACGACTTTGGCGAGATAGGCGGCGGCATCAGCCGTCACACGGCGAGGATTTCGAGAATATGGTGTGATCGATTCGCCGTGATCCATGATATTCCCGATAAACGAGAGCGTTGGGCGGTCACAGAACGGGTCGATGAACATCGCCTCAGGGTCGGGGAGCATGATCATGTCGCCGCGTTCGATGGAGGAGAAGCCGGGAAGGGAGGAGCCATCGATGCCGACACCCTGACTGAAGAGGTCAGGGGTGAGGGAGGAGACCGGCAAGGTGATATGGTGCCAGATGCCGGGGAGGTCGGAGAATTTGAGGTCGATATATTCGATCTGTTTTTCTTTGGCGAATTTGAGAATCGAGTCGAGTTTCACAGAGGCTCCTTGGTCTTTTCAACTTTGTGACAAAGTTCACATAAGGTAGTATATGGAACCTATTTTGGCAAGAATAGAGTGGATGCCAGCGTGCGCTGGCATGAGGCGGTGTGAAGGGGGTTGCCGGGCAGACGGGGACGTCTGCCGCGCAATTGATGGCGGGTTCGAAGACGGACCCGCCCTACAATGACGGTGAGTCCATTCTGGAATGCATCACGGGCAAAAGGCTGGACGAGGGGGATTCAACATGGTTATTTGGGTCATTACAAAATCAGCACAGGGAGTCACTATGCGGAGATTTGTCTGCCTTATCATTGCCATTCTAACACTAAGTATATCAGTCAATTCTCAGGACATTCCGTTAGTCGATAGCGCGCTCGCTCAGGTCGGGATGACCAGCGAGGATCTTCGGTTCGACCAGGATGAGATGGCGGGATGGGGTGGAGATAAATGGCGGCTGTCATATTTCACGGTGCTCCACAAAAATCCGTTTAAGATACCCAAGTATGGTGAGATCGCGGCGATCGCCTGCTCGACCAATGTGACCAATCTGACGGCGCTGGTGGGGGACGCGGGGAGGCGGATAGACTGTCCGGTGCGGCGCGGGTTGATAGGGGATCAACTCGAGCAGTACATGCCGCACAAGGATTCACTGCCGAAAACCGCGTTGGCGACGAACCGTGGGATCCTGCTCGGCGACAGGAATAAGAGACTTCGGCATGGAGTGGATATCCTCTCTGTGATGGCGAACGATGACCGCTTTTATCTCAAGCGGGCATTCAATGGATATGCGAAGGAGAAGAACCGTAAGGCGGTGTTTGATTTCCTGCTGACAGAGAATGAAGAACGCGCGGATATCATCGAAGAGATGGCGGAGAAAATAGATTTCAATCTGTTGGTGGCGGCAATGGAGGACCTTGCCGAGTTGACAAAGCGGATGGCTGATTCGGTGGAGTACGCCGAGTTCCCGAAAGCGCGGTTGGAGATTCCGACCAAGCGGGGGATGATAGTGATAGGGACATCGCAGGATGATCTGTATGAGTATCCGCTACCGCCGTTGTTGATAGTCGATGGTGGAGGGAATGACACTTACAGGTTCTCGGGGTATCCCGATGATTTTCCAGTGAGCATCATTATCGATCCATCGGGGGATGACAGATATATCTCGGCGGATACGACATCGGCGGGGATAGGGGGCGCCGTGCTTGGAGTGTCGATTCTGATAGATAAAGCGGGAAATGACCGGTACGAGGCAAAACATATCGCGCAGGGGAGCGGGGTGTTTGGCGGCGGGATGCTGTTGGATTATTCGGGAAATGATATTTACGCCGGGAAGAATTACTTGCAGGGGAGTGGAGTCTTCGGGATCGGTATTCTCTCGGATAGCGCCGGGGTTGATTCGTTCTACTGTGTCGGGAACGCGCAGGGGTATGGATATTCGAAAGGGTGTGGCGTGCTGGTAAACTTTGAGGGTGATGATAGGTATGTGGCGGAGGATAGTGTTATCACCAGTCCATCGCCACAGACGAGAGAGCATAACGCATCGCTGGCGCAAGGAGTGGCGTTTGGACGTCGGGCGGATTATGTCGATGGCCACTCGTGGGCGGGCGGGGTCGGAATACTGTGCGATATCAAGGGGAATGATCGGTATTCAGCGGGGCTGTTCGCGCAAGGGTGCGCGTACTGGTTTTCGGTTGGGATGCTTTTGGATAGAGCTGGTGAAGATGACTATAACGGCATTTGGTATGTGCAGGGGTCGGGGGCGCATTTTGCGGTGGGGTTGTTGGATGACGTGTCCGGTAATGATGAATACAACGCCGCGATGAATATGGCGGTGGGGGCGGGGCATGATTTTACGATAGGATATTTCAACGAACGGGCCGGGAATGACAAATACTCCGTGCCGAATCTCTCACTCGGTGGCGGAAACGCGAATGGGATAGGGATTTTCCATGATTGGTTGGGTGATGATACCTATTCGACCAAAGCGGGGACGACACTCGGGCGGGCGAATGGGGAAAAGGTGGGGTATCGGAAGCATCTGTATTGTTTTGGTCTGTTTATCGATGGCGGTGGGAATGACACGTACGATCAGCCGTATACGGGAAATGGGAAGCGGTGGACAGGGCCGGCCTCGGATACGAGTTGGGTGAATCCGTATGAGATTGGGGTGGGGGTAGATCGGTAGGCGAGATTATTTCCGCGTCACCAGGGCCATTCCGGCGAAAATCAGCACCGTACCGATTCCAATAAGCGCGGTGAGCTGTTCATCGAACATGGAGAGACCAATCAGGATCGCGACCAGCGGCGTAATGAAACCGATGAGGGAGACGGTGACAGTCCGCATTTTGGTCAAGAGCCAGTAGTATCCCACAAACGCGATGGCGGTACCGAAGATCGCCAGGTAGAGTATTGAGCCGATCGAAATAGGGGAGAGGTTGAGACGGCTGACATCTTCGAAGAGAATCGCTCCGGCTATCAGAAATATCCCTCCGAACAACATCTGTACAACCGCGGCGACATAGATATTGGTCTTTTCGCAATGGCGCTTGTGGAACATGAGGCCGACCGCGGAGGCTAATGACCCGATAAGCGTCAGCATGGTGCCGAGGAAGATATGCTGTGAGGTCTGGAGAGAATCGTAGGATATCAGTACAACGCCGGCGAAGCCGATCACCATGCCGACCCATCCAAGAGAGGAAACGCGCTTCTCGTGCGGCAGATAATAGTGTGAAAGCATGGCAACGAAAAAGGGGAATGAGCCGAAGAGCACGGAGGCGAGCGCGGAGTTGATGTAGAGTTCGCCGAAATAGATCAGGGCATAGCTGAGGCCATACATGTAGAAGCCGGGATGCCCCATGATGAGATACTCTTTGAGCGAACGAGGGAGGGGGTAGCGTTTGACCAAGACGATCGTCCCGAGGATAACCACCGCGATCACAAATCGAATAGAGGCGGCCCACAGCGGAGGAGCATCGGAGAGCCCGAGCTTTATAGCTATCCAGGTGGAGCCCCAGATGAGACAGAGAATAAGGTAGACCAGTAGCGCCATGGCTGGCCAATAACGACTAGTTGGGTGAGGCTGTCAAATCGTAAGCGGTTACGGTATAAAAAGCTGGGGAAGGTGATGTGGTTTAGCGGGTTGTTAAAACAATTCGTCAAGGAATATTCGTACGTTAAAGTTAATTAAAATACGTAAAAGTGCCGAAGAATACTTGACGAGGTGTATTCGCTTACTATATTGTGCGCAATTGACTAAGGAGCAACAAGATGTCTGACTTTACCGAGGGCGCGGTTCGCGCCACATCGTTTTTCACCACCGCCGAATTGGCGGATCGGCTGAAGATGAACGTGCAGGTGATTACCCGCAAGGTTCAGGCTGGCGAGATCAAGGCGTATAAGATAGGGAAAGATTGGCGCATTCCTGAAGAGGCGGTGCATGAGTGGCTGGAGCGTCATTCGAACCAGCGTCCGCGGGGCGAGAAGCAAAAAGTGATCGAGAATTTCGTGAAGGATGAGAAGATCGAGTCACTGCCGGTCAAGCTTTCCAAGCGGAAATTCCTGCTTGAGTATATCCTCGCGGCGTTTGAGCCGAACAAGACCTATTCGGAAGAAGAGGTCAATCGGGTCATCAGCCGTTACCATGATGATTATTGCACGGTTCGCCGTGAGTTTATCATGGAGAAGATGATGGATCGGACCGATGGGAAGTACCGTCGTCGCACCGGTTACAAATTCTCCGACTAATAGACTCGAGATCGCAGTCATGAAAAAGCCGCCCGGAAACTCCGGGCGGCTTTTGTATTGGTTCAATTCAGGCGGTACTACTGTCCTTCGACACCCGGTACATTCGGTGGAGGGGTCATGCCGAGGATCTGTTGGACATACGGATCCGACAGATTGATCTTATAAGCGCTGAACTGCTGGGCGGCAGTCGTAAGGTCGCTGAAGCGCTGGGCCTGGTAGAGGACCGGCGCCAGTTTACGGAAGGCATAGGAGTTGTTCTGGTTCATGTCGAATGCCTGTTTCATGAGGGCGACGCCTTCATCCTTCATCGCCTGGTCATTCTTCCGTTTGCCCAGTTCGAACGTGACCATGCCGAGATCTTCGAGATAGACCTGATTTTCGTGGTTTGATTTCGTGAACGACTGGAGAGTGTCGCGAAGTTGCTCGTAGAGCGAGGTCGCTTTGGCACTGTCTCCCTGTCGGTCGTACATTTCAGCCATGACGTAATAGGTCTGGAAATACTCCGGATAGACCTTCATCATGCGTTCCATGAGCGCGATTGCTTTGTCTCTCTGGCCGCGGCGATTCAGTTCATCGAAGATCTTGACGCTGCTCATGCCGACACCGATGAAGACACCGGTGGCGTTCTCATCGCGGTAGACCTTGGAGTTCTCCAGACCGGTGAACGTGTAGGTGTTCATGAAGAGGTCGTAGCTCTTCTCGAGGTCGACCCGTCCCTCTTTCGGCTCTTTCTCCAGCTCATAGACAACGCCGACGACGGAGGAGTGGTCGCGCAGTTTGAGCGGTGATTCCGCGTACGGCGGCGAACTGAAGAAGATCGGGTCGCGCCAGTTGTTTTCGATGACGATCTCATCGACCATCATATCCTGCACTTTGACCAGCCGGCCATCGTACATGTTGGGGGTCATCAGCACCTGGCGATTGCGCGGTCGATCCTTGAACTGCTTGAGCGGCTGATTGAATTCGACACCTGGCTGGACCTCTTCGGGGTACCAGAGGATCTGTTCATCAGTCAGCGAGATCGGCACATTGTACTGATCCCTCATCTGCTTCACATACCAGTCAGTGTTGAGCAGCGAGAGATTGACGACACGGATATCCGTGCGGTAGCCGTAGACCTCCTGTAGGCACCAGACAGGGAAAGTGTCATTGTCACCCGAGGTAAAGAGGATCGAATTCGGTTTGCAGCTATCCAGCAGATTGGCCGCATACGCACGGGGGAGGTAGTTGTTGCTGCGGTCATTCACATGGTAGTTCGACGATAGCGCAAAACTCGGGAGCAGGACGAGCAGTCCGCCGACATAGGTGGCCACGCGCCCCATATTCGGGCTTTGTTGCTCGGCTTTTTCGCGGAGCCAGACCATCAGCGCGCTGATGCCGATACCCATGGCGATGCCGAAGAACACAAACATAGGCGTGAAGAAGTAATCTCGATTGCGAACCTCGAGATAGGCGTCACCGGTTCGGAAATCGTATTTGGTTCCATCGGCGAAATTCATATAGAGAATAAGGCCGACAGAACAGACGAGGAGCAAGGTGAGAAAAGGCAGCCCCACTTCCGCTCGTTTCTTGATAATACTGTACGCGCCAAAGAGCCCAAGCAGGAAGAGCGGGACAAAGTTCCATCCGGGGCGGCTCCACTGCTCTTCGAAATAGGACCAGAAGCCCATATTGGGGTGGCGGCCGAACTGATTCTCCCAGGTGCCGCGGCGCATGAACATGCGCTCGGTCATCGACTCGGAGCCGTACTGTTTGCGGTCGAGGAAATTAACGAAGGTACGGAAGTCACGATCTGGGTTGTTTTCGTCGATACGCGGATTCTCGGCAGAGCGGATAGGTAGATAGAGGTGCACCGAGAAGCCGATGAGGGCGGCGATGAGGATCGCCATCGCGGTTTTCCACTCAACTTTCCACCCGGTCGACTTGGAGAGGAATCCGATCACTGCGACGCACAGGATCGCGACCGGAGCGACATAGAAAAAGAGGCTGAAGGCAATCATCACCGTGCTGACGGCGCCGATAGCGAGCGTGACCGTCCAGTTGATCTTTTTGTACAGCAAGGCCAACAGTAAGAGCGAGAGCAGGCCGGAGAACATGTAGAACATCTTGTGGCCGCCGCGTCCATTGGCGAAGATGATGATCATTAGTAGTTCGACAATGATGAACAGGCAGACCGTGATGTAGTCCTTCTTTTCAGCCTGGCTATTGAGTACGAAAAAGACGGCGCAGATAGGGACGACCAGGAAGGTGGTCATATGGATGCCGACTCCCGCCATGGCGATGAAGAAGAAGAGCACTTTGATACGATTGGCCTCGGCGGTCCCCCGGACCTCATAGTACTTCACGGAGAGGAGAAGCATCAGGACGGAGAGAGCCAGGGAGATACCGTACACCTCGGCCTCGACCGAGTTGCTCCAGTTGGTTTCGCCAAAAGCGACGAAAAACCCGGCGGCGGCGCCACCCAAATACGTTGCCCAACGATTGAGTGGGTTGGACCAATCGGTAATGAAAAGCTTGGAGAGCTTGACAGCCAGAAGGTAGCTGAGCATGGCCGTAAAGGCGGAGGAGATGACCGAGATATAGTTAATCCGGTAGGAAATGTCTTCCACAAAGGGAATCATCGAGAAAAACCGGCCAATCAGTACAAAGAGCGGGGTGCCAGGCGGGTGGGGGATTCCCAGGCCATACGAGCAGGCGATGAACTCGCCACAGTCCCAGAACGAAAAGGTACGCTGGACTGTCAGGGCGTACACGATGAATGACCCGAAAAAGACCACGGCAGCAAAAATGGCGTTGGTCCGGTCGAAATCTTTGTTTTTGAGATTCAGCAAATCGGCCAAAATCTCCTCCTAAAGCAGATGTCCGTCTAAACCGATAATATACATGGATATAACTGCGTTTCGCAGAAGGCTGAATATAACATCACCAGTTGAAAGCACAACGATAATTTTACCCGGTTATCGGGTGTTTGGATGGAGGAAGAAACGATGTTTATGTGGGTTGGTTTACTTTTCGCGCTCGGGATCCTGGCGTTTGTGGATTCCATCATGAATATGGGCGAGATCTTCAGGACAGTCAATTCGGTGCTCTTCATGCTTCTTTCATTAGGATTGCTGGTGAGGACCACGTCCAAAATGAAGGAGAAGCGGATGGAGCATTACGAGAACCGGATCTTCAGCCTTGAACAGCAGATCAAGAAGATGGAGTCTGAGGCGCAGAGGTCGCGGGCGGATTACTAGCCGACCTTGAAGTCGGTCTCAAGTTGTTTCAGGCGCTTGCGGACATCGGAAGCGAAGGGGTAGTTCGGGCACTGCTCGAGGAGCTGCTTATACAACGCCCTGGCTTCTTCGATGGTCGAACGTGAGCTACTGAGAATATCAGCCTTCAGCTTAAGTCCGTATGGACGGTAGTATGAGTCGGCGAATCCGCTATCGAGCCTCTGGATGCAGTCGAGTGCAGCAGTCGTATCCGCCAATTGCAGGCTGATGAGTGTGAGGCGGTGCAGGGCGACATCAGCCAGCGTCTGATTCTCCGCCCGGGCCAATCGATCCAGCCAGATCCGAGTTGAATCAAACGATCTCTTCTCTTGCGCGTACATGGCTTGAGCGTAATCGGAAAGCAGCTCGGGGGCATCCTTCGCTTCAGTCAGAACCATCGACATCTGCAATGCATCATTGATAAAGAATCCAGTCGGGTGGTCGACCAGCAGCTTGCGGAATGATACTTCCGCCGAGTCATAGCGTCCTTCAAAAAGATGAATCAGGCCGAGGTAGTACGCGCTCTCTTCCTCAATGTCGTCCGACATTGGGTGATCCTTCTGAAACGTAAAGGCGTTGCGAGCCGCGGCAAGCTCCCCCATACGGAGGTAGCAGAAGGGGCGGGCCCGGTTGGCTTCGACATACGCCAATCCGACGCGATAGCGATTCACCACTGAATCAAAGCATGCCAGCGCGCGGGCGTTATCCCCCAGCAGATTGAAATAGATCTCACCCGATTCGAACAGGGCCTGGCCGCGGTCGGCATCACGAGGCGAAGTTACCAGCACTGTGTCATACTGAGCAAAAGCGCGGTCGGTTTGGCCAATTCGGGCTAAGGAACGGGCATAGAAGAGGCGGGCTTCGATATTGGATGGCCCCTGGCTGTGTCGATTGAGGATCCACTCACCGAAGCGTGCGGCCTCTGCATACAGTTTGCGGTCATAGCACTGACGCATGAGGTAGATAACTGACTGCCCCTGCATATTCTCAGGTGAGTCTCGGCGGACGGCGAATTCGAAGGCCTGGTCAAATCGGTTGTCCCTGACATAGTAATCGGCGAGCAATCGGACAACGCGGGCATTCTTCCGAGTCTGAGCCTCGGAGACGAGAATGCGTTCGACTTCTTTCGATGCTTCGGGGAAATCGAGGAGGAGGATGATCCGTCGCTCGACTTCCAGTGCCTCCATCGTAGTATCTGCGGCCAGCACCGGGAGATATTCCTGGATGGCCGCCGTGTATTTCTTGCGGCTCTCCATCACCGTTCCGCGTTCGAGAGCGAACAGCGTGGAGTCTTTCGATTGCTTGCGGATCTTATCGATCAATTCAAGCGTCTGGTCCTCCAAACCGTGGCGAAGCTGGCTGCGGACCAGTAGTAGATACCTCCCCTGGTCGGGAGCGGCAATAAGTCGTTCGGCTTCGCGATAGGCATCGGTGGCCTTGTCGCTGGATCCCTGATCGGCAAGGACTTCTGCTAATTCGATCCAGAGGTTGAAGTTGCCCGGGACAATCTCGATTTGTCGGCGAACCAGTGTCTCAATCTTTCCATACTGTTTAAGCTGACCATAGCAGTTCTTCAGCAGATTGATGACCGTCTGATTCGCTTTGTCCGATTCGTAAATGACCTCAAGCATAGCGGCGGCCGGTTCCCAGCTCTGACTCTTCATGAGTTGGCGCACGGTGGTGAGCCTGCTGTCACTGACTGCGGCTGGCTGGGCCTGAATGATCTCCTGGGCGATAGAGCTACTATTCGCAGCCGAAAGACCAATCAGGATAGCTATGATGAGGCGGCGGAGGTTCATTGAATCGGTGATTTCTCCGGAGTGCCTTGCTTCTCTACCTGAAGTAGGGCGCGGAAGTAGGCTTTGATCTGTTCTTCGTACTGCGGCGGATAATTGTCGCCGAGGAATTGTTTCAGGCGGTCTTCAAACGCGTTGCGATCATTCAGCATATCCGCGGTGAGCGCCTCGGGGATGAAGACGGGATTGTCTGACGCGGTATTTGCTTTCCGCTGCTCCGTGAAGTCCTTACGCTGCAGTGAGCGGGAGGCTTCGAGCATGCGCGAGTAGACCCGCAATTGTTTTTCGGCAGTCTCCTGGCCTATCTCGCCGTCCTGCATATCTTCTTCGATCTCTTTCATCTCTTTGGCGATATCATCAAGACGACCCAGGATCTGACGAGAGTTTCCGAATTCCTGCTCAAGTTGCTCCATTGATTTGCGCAATGATCCCTGTTCACCGGCGAGGCGCTCAAGCGTCTGGCGTCCTTGTCCCTGCTGCATCTGACTCGGGTTATTGCACTGTTGGGTCTGCTGATTGATCTGGTTCTGCTTCTGGCTCATCTGTTCGAGCTTGGCCATATTCTTGTCGCAGTTGCCGCCTTTGTCACAATTGCTCTGCTGTTCAAGAGATTCCATCAGGCGAAGAGCCGCCAGGTTGAGATTGACCATAGCGTTCCGTTGTTCGTTGACCGCGCGCATCCCCTGTTTGTCATCGAATTGCTGAGTCGCGGTTTCCATATTCTGGGTCGCCTTCTGAATCAGGTTCTGCAACTCTGCGGCGATAAACGGGGATTCCTTGCCCAGTTCTTCGATTGAATTCTTCAGACCGTTCGAGGCCGCGGTGAGATCCTGCTGTTTTTCGGCCATGTCGCGAAGGACCATTGAATTCGGATTGATCTCGGCGGCTTCTTTGAGGAGATCCTCCTGATTCTTTGAAAGATAGTTCGCGTCATCGATGGCGCGACGCATGGCGCGTTTTACTTCCTCGCTGTTCGCGCCCTTCATGGCCATCTGCTGTTTCTGCATTTCGGCAAGCATCTGGTGCAGTTTGGACGAGGCTTGTTTCCCCTGTTTGGAGGCCTCGGACTTTTGCTGCTGTTGTAGCGACTGCGACATCTGCTGCATGTCCTGGTTGGCATCGGTCTTCTCGACCGCATCGGCGAATTTTTGCGCCTCAGGTGATTGTTCCTGCTGGGCGTCTTTCATTGCCTGACGGAGTTCTTCGACCTCTTTCTTGAGATCCTCCAAGCCTTTCTGAATGTCCTTCTCCGACTTGCTCAATTGAGGGAGCTGTTCGCTGGGGGATTTTTCGGTCGATTCGTTATTTTGTTCCTGCCGGGCGACCAGATCCTCCGCCTTGCGCACCATCGACTCCATCTTCTGCTCGAGCTGCATCTTTTTGAGCAGGGCGAGTGTGCGATCGAGTCGCTCCATCAATTCTTTTTGCGTGAGTTCGAACTGCTTCATCGCCTCAAGTAGTTTCTGGCGATCCATCTGCTTGAGGGCATCCATCATCTTCTTCTGCGCTTCGCGCATTTCGGGTGTGGCAACTTCCTCGAACAGCTTCTGAATCTGCTGCATTTTTTCCATGATCTCACGACTCATCAGGGCATTGTCTTTCATCTTCTCCATCGATGAATCCATGCTCTGGGCGAGTTTGTCAATCTGCTGCAGCATTTCGGCGTTCTTTTCGGCGATCGCTTCCAGTTCTTTCTGCTGCTGCCAGTCGGCCCGCTGGAACTGCTTCGACTGTCCTTCAAGTTTGCGCGCGGCGTTCTTCAGCCGCTGAACCAACTCTTTGCCGGACTGGATGAGGTTTTCGGTTTGATTGATGCGTTCTTTATTTTCCGACTCCGTTTCGGAAACAACTTCTTCGAGCGACGGCACCCGCGCGATATATTGACGCGATTTGCTGATCTTTGGTCCGGAGACGCGGTCATTGTCCGCTACCTCGAAATAGTATTGCACGTAGTCACCGGGGAAGAGATTGAGCTGATCCATATCCCAGTTGAAATCGACCTCGCCCTCGGTCTTGATGCGATCGGAGAAATTGAGGATAGCCACGTGCTCTTCCGACTTGGTCCCCTGCGCGGTAACCGTGTACTTCATAGCCAGTGACGTGAAGCCGTAGTCATCGGAGATACGAATCTTAAGCGGGAGGAGCATCTCGTCGGTCAAGTTGGCGTCAAATCCGGGATAGAGTACCTCGACGATCGGATACTCATCCGGGACCGCAGTGATGTAGTATTCGATCGGGTCGGGATTCTTTTCGCCGAGATGATCCTGAAGTCGGATATGATAGGATTGAGATTTCAGAACCTGGAGAGTGACCTCGCCGTTTTTGCCGTCAAGGGTAAGCGTTTTTTCAGACCTGTCGTCGTAGATCAAATCGGCTTTGGCGACCGGAAGATTCGTTTCGATCTTCAAAGTGGCGCGGCTTCCAACGACCGCTGAGAACGAACCGTTGTTTTCGTTCAATGTGGTTGGAGCAAGCCCGGTATAGTCAGGATAAAAGACAGCCAATTGGATATTGTTAACGCGCGGGCGATCGACGACATCGATCTTCTGAACCTCGGTTTTGACGCGCCCGGCTTCGACATAGTAATCGAGCGATTTGGCGACCTGGCGAAGGGTCAAACTGACAGCGAGCGAGTCACCGTCCGCGCAGATATACTTCGGAAGAGTCTTGATCTGTATTTCGGAAGATTGCCAGGAGCCATCGGCCAATCGATAGTGGATGACGGCGTTTTCCGGGATGCGTGCGCCGGTAATGGCGGCGCCAATGTTCAGGTCCTGGTATTTCACCCACTCACGGCTGGCAGGGTTAGGGATGACCTTGTACGCGAGCGGAGGAGCGATCTCTGTGGTCGGATTGGAATAGACTTCGTACGAATAGCTGAAAAATCCGGGGAAAAGGAAGAGCATCAGGACGCCGAGCAGGGCCGCGCCGGCCAGATATCGGCCAGTACGATAAACCGGGTAGTAGCTGACCACTTCGTCGAGGCGCATCAAACCCGCGCGCTCCATCGCCTGGCGTTCGGTCATTTCTATCAGTTCCTCGGAGTAGCCGGGGTCGGTCGGCATGCGGGCGAATTGCACGGCGGCAATGAGACGCCCCTTGAGTTCGGGGTGCTTTTGTTCGAGAGCGACCGCAACATGGTCGATACTTCCCTCAAACAGCCTCGCCAGCGCAAAGCGAGTGAAAAAGAAGATCGTAACTCCAGCGGCGATAGCCAGCAGCGAGAGTTTGAACCAGACCGGCAAGATTGCTACCTGAGCGATGAAGGATAGCGCCAGCCAGGTCAATGCGACGACCGTACCGGTGATGACGAGACCGGCAGCGAACATGACGATCCGCTGCTTGAGCAAAACGGCTCGAAGTTGGTCCAGTAGGTTGATGCGCGATTGAATCTGCTTCACGGCAGTACCCTCGATGATTCGTTACAGGTGCGAACTTCTATACATGTATCGGCATGCCCGACGCCGAACGGAGGAATCTCTGTAAGTACCTAATTTAACAAAGCATAGGTCAAAAGGTTCAGCCCCATCCGGAAGGCTTCGGCTCGCTTATCAGGTGGGTCGTTGTGAACCTGCGGATCCTCCCAGCCATCCCCAATATCCGACTCGACGAGAAAGAAGAGCACGACCCGGCCGTCGACCATGATCGCATGCCCCCGCGGTGCCTGGTTGTCGTGTTCATGGATCTTGGGCGGCCCATTCGGAAAGTCATAGAAACTATGGTAGATCGGGTGGTCAAAGGGGAGGTCGACTACCTGACGCTCCGGGAACAGCGCGGCCATTTCGTCTCTGAACCCTTTGTCCATGCCGTATGAATCATTTACGAAAAGAAATCCACCTCCGAGCAGATAGGTCCGCAAGCGCTCCTTTTCTTCAGCAGAGAATCTGATCACGCCGTGACCGGTGGCGAACAGGAAGGGGTATCTGAACAGGTCAGGATCCATGATGGTGACCTGATGTTCGATCGTGTCGACGGGGAAATCAGTATTCTCTCTAGCGAACCTCAGAAAATTCGGAATGGCCGAAGCTCCCCAGTACCAGTCACCGCCGCCGGAATAGTGCAGTCGCGCCACGCGCACGAGTGATGGGTTGGGATCCTGCTGGGGCATCCGATAATTCGGAGTCGCAATGGGTATTGGCGAGCCGGACGAAGTCTGCGCCTGCAGCCAACCACCGCCAATCGCACCCGCGAACAGAATCGCCGCCACTGCTATGAATAGGCCATTTCTCATTGGTAGATAATATACGTTCAAACGGCCGTCTTCGACCAAAAAAGAGCAGTATTCCGCAGTGGATGCTTCGGCCAGGCAGAGCACCTGCTGGTGACCAAATTGAACTCGCGAAACCGACAGAATCCCCTATATTGGCGCAGAATCTCAAAGCAGAACGAATGCCCTAAGGAAATCATGAAGCGACCATCCCGCAATATATCATCCGGAGCAGAGCGGCTGTCCTCTGGATTTCTCTCTAAGTCCAACCTGCAGAAAGGGGTGTATGGAATCTTAGGGGGAGCGCTCATTTACGCCATTGTGATGATCGTCACGAACTGGTGGGTTTGCGATGACGCGTTTATATCGTTCCGGTACGCGAAAAACCTGATCGATGGACATGGCCTCATTTACAATCTCGGGGAGAAGGTCGAGGGGTATTCAAATTTTCTGTGGACGCTGCTGATATCGGCCGGAATGAAAGCTCGGATTGATCCGGTGCCGCTGTCTCTGGTTATGGGCGGGCTCTCTTTCCTTGGAGTGGTTATCGCCTGCGGGCTGATCTCAAGAAGGCTGTTCGGTGGGTTAGGTCGGGAAGGATTCTTTCTGCCGGTCGCGGCTCTTATGATGCTGGTGCACCGGGATATGCATGTATTCGCGACCAGCGGGTTGGAGACGATGTTCACTACCGCGCTAGTCATGTTCGGATTCTATGTGTTGATGACGGCGAGAGAGCAACGTGAACTATTCCTTGCCGGATTCCTGCTTACTCTCGCCGCATTGGCCAGACCGGATGGCCTGCTTTTTACGGCAATGGGCGGTTTGTTTCTATTGGTGATGGAACGTCGCACTCGCCCAGTGATGATCTACGCGATACCGGTGATCATTCTCTACGTGCCGTATTTCATCTGGCGCTATCAGTACTATGGATACCTCTTCCCGAATACCTATTACGCCAAGTCAGGGGATCTTTCGTATTGGAGTCAGGGGTGGACCTATCTGCTAGTGTACCTCAAGTCATATTACGTGCTATATCTCGCGCCGCTGGCTGCAGTGGCTATTGCATTGGTCAGGACCAAGGGGGAGCGTGGAGTCGATTCGGCTGTCTGGAGGGTGTTTCTTCTCGCGATGTTGTTCGCCGTGCCGTATATGATCTACATTGTTAAGGTCGGTGGGGATTTCATGTTCGCGCGATTCTGGATAGTCATTACGCCATTGCTGGCGCTATTGATCGAGATGGGAGCGCGACTTGCGTTCAAGAACCGTACGGTGATGCTGGGAACCGCAGTCGTCCTGGCGGCGCTGGTGATATTGAGAGTCGATCTGTACGCACAGAATCCCAAAGGACAAGTATCGGGGATAGCGGATGAGCCGGCGTACTATCCGTCGTCGCACTACAAGGAAGCACGTGAACAGGGGGAAAAGCTCAGAAAGTACATCCAAGGGCTTGATGTTCAGGTCGCGTTTCGCGGGCAACACGCGATGCAGGTTTATTACAGCGAGGTGCCAGTGGCGATAGAAGCGGCGACCGGGTTGACCGACGAGTATATCGCGCATCTGCCGTTGACGACGCGAGGTCGACCGGGGCACGAAAAAACCGCTCCCCTGGACTATCTGAATTCTCGAGGCGTGGAGTTCATGCTGGTCGGGATAGGTACGCCGGGGAGTTTGGCGGACTCGCTTACGCAGATATCGTTCGGGGGGTATATGGCGCGAATGCTTCAGTACAATGGCGCCGTGATGGAGAAGTTGAGGAAATATCCGGATGTGAAGTTCATGGATGTCCCGGCGTTTCTCGACGAGTGGATTCCCCAGGTTCCATATCTGCCGGCTGATGTAGCCAAAAACAGCTACGAGTTCTTCCAGGATTTCTATTTCAGGGCGACCCCCGACCCGGATCGTTCGCAGCGATTCAGAGACGCCATGAAGAAGTTCAGATAGCGTTCAGCGCTTAATTCGTTTTGTGCGTGATATAGGCGTTCCCCTGAGCGGTCGGGAGGATAATGACCTCGGCTATCTGCACATGGGCCGGCCGTTCAACTATCCATAGAATAGTGTCCGCAATATCCTCCGCGGTCAATGGCTTGTATCCCTGATAGACTTTCTTCGCCCGTTCTTCGTCGCCATGAAATCTGACCAGTGAGAACTCAGTCTCGACCAGTCCGGGGTCGACGGTGGAGACCCGGATAGGGGTGTCGACCAGATCGAGTCTCAGGCCCTTGGTTAACGCGTCAACCGCGTGTTTGCTGGCGCAGTAGACCGAACCGTTCGGGTAGACCTCGTGGCCGGCGATGGAGCCGATATTAATGATATGGCCTAAACCGCGTTTCACCATGCCCGGGACCACCGCCCGGGAGCAGTAGAGCAATCCCTTAACATTCGTATCGATCATCTCTTCGTGGTCGGCGATATCTGCCTCGTGGAGTTTGGCCAAACCGCGGGCCTTTCCGGCGTTGTTTATCAATATGTCGATGGCGGCAAATTCGGGCGGGAGGGAGGCGACGGTCCGGTCGACGGCCAGCCGATCGCGAACATCAAGTTCAACCAAGTGGTATTTTGTCGGCAAGCTTGACGCAAGGTGCTGCAGGCGGTCGACTCTGCGAGCGGCGAGTATCAGCTTGCAGCCGGCCTGCGCGAATTTTCGGGCGGTGGCTTCCCCAATCCCGGAGGACGCTCCGGTCACAAAGACGGTCTTTCCCTGCAAATGAGACATGTTAAGTCCTTTCCTGATGGCAGGAATCTATCGGTGTTGGGCCGGTTAGTCAACTGAACCTGTCGGCTTGGCCGGTAAATCAGCGTGGGAGTCTGCTCAGGAGTGAGGCAGGTCGCCCATACTCTGAACAGGATTGATAAGGTATCGCTTTACCTCGAGTCTATTATGCTCGATGTAAGTTATTGCAAAGGAAGAACTTAATGTTTCCCGCAGAAATTGAATGCGCTCAAGAATACCGGCATGAGATATGCGAAGTACCAGTGTGGATAGATTAAGGAATCCCTGGAATGCCCGATAGAAAGAGTATGGTGTTCGTCCCACTCTTTCAGGCAGGCCGGAAGAACAGAGGACAGCATCATGGCGAATTCGAAGAAACGAGTGACGGGGTTGCCAAAGAAGAATTACTGGCACCTGTACAGCCTGCAGAATCTGGAGGGTGACAAGTTGGCGAAGATAGTCAACAAGATACTGCGCAAGGAGTTTGTGTTGATCAAGTAGATCCTCAGGGTTTTTTCGCTTGACAGGGCATCTACCCAAGGGTAGCTTCAAAACTTGGGCCGGCCGCGAGGCCGAGTGTATACTGTTAGTGGAAGGGACTTTGGGGAGGATTTGGTTTTTATCTTGGGGTTCATTACATGAGTCAATTACGGAAATTGTGGCAAAATAAAGTCACGTTTTGGTTTCTGCATGAGACGGAAGGCGCTTTGAAACGTCTGACGATCCGTGCCGCCTGGTTGATCTACATCCCGGCCGCGATGATCGTTCTGCTGTTCACGAGCTCTCTCCTGTTGTCATCATTCTTCGGGTCCAAGGTTAACGAGGATGAGTTGGCCCGTCTGCGGGAAGAGAACTATCGACTGGCGCAAAAGTACCAGGCGATCAAGTCGACCCTCAGCGAGGTCAGCACACGTGTGGACCAATTGGCCCAGAAAGAGACAGCGATTCGCGCTCTCTTCAACCTGCCGGAAGTAAACCCGCAGGAACGTCAACTCGGTATTGGCGGTCCGGATGCTCTGGATTGGCTGCCGAAGTCTGAATCAGAAGAGATGGCGGTCGCGACAGAGGCCGAAGTAGACAAGTTGCTCAAGCAGACTGAGTTTGAGTTCTCCAAATATGGTGAGATCGAGGGCGCGTTAATGGGCCTTCGGGAACGTCTCGACCATACGCCGTCGATATGGCCAGCCAAGGGGTGGTTCTCCCGCGGCTTCGGCATGCATTACGATCCATTCACCGGCTACAAGCAGATGCACCGGGGTATCGATATCGCGGCTCAACCGGGTACGCCGATTGTTGCTCCAGCCAAAGGAAAGGTCATTTTCGCTGGTTGGGACTCAGGCGGTCTGGGGAATCTGGTCGTGATAGAGCATGGCTACGGTTTTGTGACCCGTCATGGGCATATGTCCAAGGTTCTGGTGAAGCGTGGGCAGGAGATCGCGCGAGGTGACCGGATCGGCCTGATGGGGTCGACCGGGTATTCGACCGGTTCGCATCTCCATTATGAGGTCTACCGGAACGGGAAGTCGCTTAATCCGATGGATTACATTCTGAATTAATCGCTTTTGAGAGATTGACAGATCTTAGACACCGCCCTTTGGGCGGTGTTTTTTTGCCTGGTTTCCTCTCAATCGGAATCTCTAAGAACGGGATGGTCTGAAAGCGTAGTGAGAAGTCAATATACTTGAGGAACCGAGTCTTGTTTGGAACTGTTGAGCAGAGTGGGAGAGGGACAAGGCAGGCAGGCGATGTCAGCGGAAGAATATCGTGCCGGGCGCCGAACAGATGAACGAACGGATGAGGAGCGAGAGATCAAGCAATTGATCGATTGCTGCAAGCTGGGGGACACTGTGGCGTTCGCCGAGTTGATGCGACGCTACCGCAAACAGGTGGCTGCGCTCGCCTATCGCATCTCGGGTGATTACGACGACGCGGCAGATATCACGCAGGCAGTTTTTGTCAAAATGGCCGCGAATATCGGGCGGTTCGACCAGAACCGCAAGTTCTACACGTGGCTATATCGCATAACGGTCAATTGCGCGATAGACCATCTGCGGAGAGCGCGAAGATATCGCCACGAATCGCTGGAAGTTTACAACGATAATCTGGAATCGCCGGAAGAGAGTCCGGAGAAACGGCATAACCGTGAACTCCTGGCCAGGCATATTCAGCAAGCGACGCTGATCCTTAACGCCAGACAGCGTTCGGCGTTTCTGCTAAGGGACGTAGAGGGATGTCGGGTCGACGATGTGGCGGAGATGATGGATGTACCGGAAGCGACAGTCCGCTGGTATCTACATAGAGCGCGCACGCGCATACGCAGGGAGCTCTTGCGCCGGTGCCCGCAACTACTTATGCTGCTGGGTATTCGCTGATCAAAGAATTGACAGAGTGAGCAAGATCTGAGTCGATGGCCAATCTGGAAAAACTGAATCTGAAGATCGAAGGGATGCATTGCGCGAGTTGCGTGGCATCGATCGAACGCGGTCTGTCTGAAATGGACGGGATCAATGAGTCTCAGGTTAACCTCATGCTCAATTCCGCGACCGTCACGTTCGACAGTTCACGACTTTCCAAATCGGACATAATCGAAAAGATCAAAGAGCTTGGTTACAAAGCGAGTATCGGTACGCCGGATATTCTGACGGTCAATGCTGACGAGGCACGACTCGCAAAGAAGAATCTTCTCATCTCACTCGTATTCGCGGTACCTCTGACGATCTTCGGCATGGGGCCGATGTTCTTCGACCACCAGCCGATTATCTCGATGTTCTGGGATGGCGTGGTGCAGGCAGTGACCGCGGCGATCGTGTTGCTCTATACAGGTCGGGAAATACTGGCGGATGCCCTCTTACAGACACGTCACTTGCGAGCGAATATGAATTCGCTGGTGGCGATGGGGACAGTTGCCGCATTTGGATGGAGTGTGTGGGCTCTGTATCAGATGGTGGTGGGAGTGCACGAGCCGCTCTATTTCGACTCTGCTGGGATGATCATCGTGTTGATCTTGCTTGGCCGTTATCTGGAAGCTCGCGCCAAAGGGCGGGCGGGGGAAGCGATACAGGCGTTGTTGCGACTTCGTCCCGCCAAAGCGACTGCCTTCATAAACGGAGTAGAGATAGAACTTGAGCCGGATATGATCCGTCCGGGAATCACCCTATTGGTGCGACCGGGAGAGCGGATCGCCGCCGATGGTGTTATCACTGAAGGCGCCCCGGTGGTGGATGAATCGATGCTGACGGGCGAGTCGCTCCCCATTGAGAAGAAGATCGGTGAGCAGGTGATAGGCGGGTCGCTGAATGGAACGTCGCCTTTCAAGATGAATGTTACTCGCGCTGGCGCGGAGAGTTATTTGGCGATGGTGATTCGGATGGTGTCCGAAGCGCAGTCAGCGAAGGCGCCGGTGCAGAAGCTGGCCGATACAGTGGCCGGGATCTTTGTACCGATCGTCCTGGCGCTGGCGACTTTGACGCTTATCGGATGGCTGGTGTTCGCGCCGGAAGAATCAATGGCGGTGAAAGCATTTATCGCGGTGCTGATCATTTCGTGTCCCTGCGCGCTTGGGTTGGCGACGCCGACTGCGGTTTTGGCCGGAACAGGTCGTGCCGCCAGGGCTGGAATACTGATTCGGGGTGGAGATATCCTCGAACAGATATCGAGACTGACCACCATATTGTTCGACAAAACGGGGACCTTGACCCACGGTAAACTTGAAGTCGTCCAGTTGAAATGCATTGGGGGACTGCAGAATCAGCATCTGCACTCGCTGTTAGGATCACTGGAGAGTCAGTCGGAACATCCGATCGGGCGGGCGATTCATCGCTACGTAAAGGATCAGGAGTTCATCCCAGTGAAACTGGAGAAAATCGAGTCCAAGCCGGGCTTCGGGATGACCGCGGTACATGATGATCAGATACTGGCAGTGGGAAATCGCGCGCTGATGGAAGAACTGGGCATAGTGCAAGGGATAAGCGCGTCGTTGGCAGAGGGTGAGATGGCGCAGGGGCGGACGGTTGTGCATGTCGCGCTTAATGGACGCGTAATCGGACTCGTCTCGGTAGCTGATACGGTGCGTGAAGACGCTTCGGCGGTGGTATCCGAACTCAAATCCTCAATGCAGAATGTCGTCATGTTGTCGGGGGATAACAAAGTGACTGCCTCGGCCGTTGCCAGTGGACTGGGAATTGAGTTTGAGGCTGAGGTAAAACCTGAGCAGAAGAAAGCTATCCTGGACAAGTACCGGCGTTCCGGACAGATAGTCGCGATGGTAGGTGACGGAATAAACGATGCTCCAGCATTGGCCGCTGCGGATGTTGGGATCGCGATGGCGGGCGGGACTGATATCGCTATTGAGGCGGCTGATGTCGTGCTGCTTCGTCCAGATATGCATCTGCTGACGCGGATGCTGCAGGTGTCGCGCTCGACTCTGCGGGTGATCAAGCAGAATCTTTTTTGGGCCTTCTTTTATAATGTCATTGCAATCCCGGTAGCGGCGGGGCTGTTTTATCCCGTCACGGGTTGGACACTCTCTCCAATGATAGCGGCGGCGGCGATGTCATTCTCCTCGTTGTTTGTGGTCCTGAACTCGCTCCGGCTGGCGCGGATCAAGCTTTAGTATCGCCGGTTGTTCAGGTTTTGAACACACAAGATCCTCCCCGCAACTAATCCGTTCCAACCACTTCGAGTACATCCGATGTCTCCGATAATATTATGGAGATAAAAGGGGATATTGTACTCGTGAGCTTGACACGCCAATTTGAACAGATGATCGACCAACTGGGGAGAGTCAAGGCTGCCGGTGAAGAGCAATTGCTTGATCTCGTCTCCCTTTTTGTGCATGACCTGGAGTCCCCGCTGGCGTCGATGAAGTATGTTCTCAAGCTTCTCGAAGATCAGAAATTGGATCTGAGCAAGCCCAGGCACCAGCAACTGGTGGCTTCGTCGAGGGTGGCGGTGGAGCGGGCTGAATCAATAGTCTACGATCTGCTGGCTGTGGCCAAATCGACTGACCATGGAATGACCGCGTCGGTGGAACCGACAAACCTGCATGACATACTCGCAAACGCGATCGCGTTGGCCGGAGCTTCGGCCGCGGAAAACCGGATCGAAATAGCGATACATGGCGGAGCGAAAGCTAGAGTCCTCGCTGACTCTCGACTTCTGACCAGAGTGTTGGACAACCTGCTGTATAACGCCGTCAGGCACACACCGTCGGGAAAGTCAATCACTGTGTCGATCGACGAGTCGAACTCTGCGGTTAGCATATCGGTGCTCGACGGAGGGAGTGGATTTGGGGAGATCGACCCCGCGATCCTATTTGAAAAATTCGGCCAGGTACAGATGCGCGCGATGGGGAAACATCGCGGTGTCGGGCTGGGTCTCTATTTCTGTCAACTCGCAGTAAGTGCAATGGAAGGGACTATAGAGGCAGCGAATCATCCGTCGGGTGGGGCTGTCTTTACGGTCAACCTACGAAAAGCTTAGGTGGGAGAAGGTATACCATGTCGTTTGACGCTGAATCTTATCTCAAATCAGGTTCGAATGAGCTTCGAGTACTTGAATATCGTACGTCCGGAATGTCGTTCGGGATCAATATCCTGAAAGTAAGCAAGATCGTCCAGAAGCTGGTCGATTTCACCCGGGTGCCGCAGGCGCCGAAGGCGGTGACTGGCGTGTTCAGGGATCGCGATCATCTCGTACCGATCCTTGACCTGGCATATTTCCTCGGGATAAATGAAGAGGTGACACAACACAAGAATGTCATCGTGACCGAGTTCTTCGGTATGCAGACCGGGTTCGCTATCGACCGAGTTGACTGGATACATCATTTCCGTTGGGAAGATGTGATTGACGCTGAGACCGCGCTGGCGGGTATTTCGCACAAGTATGTAATCGGCATCGTGAAGCCGACCGAGGAGCGGATGGTTCAACTTCTTGACTACGAGACGATCCTGCTTGATCTCTGTCCAAAACTTCGCGATCTGAGCATTCAGTCCTATACGGGTGGCGCAAATTTCCACGGCCGACGGGTACTGATAGCCGAGGATTCTCCCGCGGTTCGCGCGATGCTGGTGAATGAGATGATGGATCTCGGAATCGAGGTGGTAGAGACAACCGATGGAGAGGATGCCTGGCAGGCGTTTCAGAAACAGCCGTTTGATCTGGTTGTGTCGGATGTTGAGATGCCGCGGATGGACGGCCTTGCCTTTACACTGCGGATACGGCAATCTGAGCGACCTGCTACGCCGGTGATAGTTTATTCATCGATCGGCGATGTCGGTATGAAGGCGCGCGCGTCATTCTTGAAGGCGGACGCTCACATTACCAAGCTGAATCTCTCGCAATTGATGACGACGGCCGACAAGCTGATGCGCGGCGAGAAGGTAGCGTTTGACGGCAACACGCCGGAGGCCATGCCGAACCTGGTCGAAGCGGCTACTATTTAGTTTCTCGCAGTTGCAGATGATTTGCATGGGACAGGGAGACCTGTCCCTTATAACTTATAGTTGCCCCAAACACCGAATTGGTGTAACTTTTTCTCCATGCGATTCTCCCCGAAATCCGCGCTGGCTCTGTTTCTCTTCATGGCGCTGACCACGCTGGCTCTGGCTGTCTGGTGGATCATCTTCATGGCCCACCTCGTTGATGAGAAAGTGGAAATCGCGCAGGAACTGGGAGCGTCGCCAGAGATGCTCGAGCGGATCCACCAGCAGGAGATAAGCCGCCAGATGATGCTTGGGATGGAGGGGATATTTCTCATTCTCCTGATCCTGTTGGGTGGATGGCTTATTTATCGTGCGCTGGTCAAAACCGAAGAACTCAAGTTTCATCAGCAGAATTTCCTGATGGCAGTCACGCACGAACTCAAGACGCCGCTGGCTTCGATAAAACTCTACCTGGATACCCTTCAGTCGCCCAAGATCGATACTTCGAAGAAGGAAGCGATCATTCCCAAAATGCATGAGGATGTTCGGCGGCTTGAGCACCTGGTGCAGAATATCCTCGATGCCGGGCGATTCGAACGGAGCGGGCATCATCTCAACAAGGTTGAACTTGATTTCAGTGACCTGGTGAGAGAGCGAGTCGGGGTCATTCGCCAGCTACCATCCACTGTGCCTATCACTATCACCGATGACATACAACCTGATATTTCGTTTAACGGCGACCGGCTGGCGCTGGGCCGGGCGATCGACTCCATTCTCGAGAATAGTCTCAAGTATCATGATGGGAGTGGCGCCTCAATCAGTGTCGGTCTTGCGGAGGAGCAGGGTAGCATCACACTGAAAATCGCGGATAAGGGGATTGGATTCGAGAAAAAGGACGGAAAGGCGATATTTGACCGGTTTTATCGGGTTGGGGATGAGATGACGCGCCGTCAGTCCGGGACGGGGCTGGGGCTGTTTCTTTGTCGCGAGATTATCCGCGCGCATGGCGGAAAGGTAATCGCCCATTCTGAGGGCCCCGGCAAAGGGGCGACTTTCACGATACAACTGAAGAAGAGTTGAAATGAAAACGATTCTGCTGGTTGAGGATGATCAACACCTGGCCGATGGCCTGATCATGAATCTGGAGGCCGAGGGATACCAGGTGGTGCATGTCGGCGATGGGAATCTGGCGTTTGACGCATTCGAGCGCGGGATATTCGACCTGGTGCTGTTGGATATCATGCTGCCAGGGGTCGATGGGCTGACAATCTGCAAGAGGATACGGGCGGCCGGCTCGACCGTGCCGGTCTTGTTTGTGACGGCGCGGGATCAGTCGGACCAGAAGGTGGAAGGATTGCTGGCGGGGGGGGATGACTATATCACGAAGCCGTTCAATGTGCAGGAGCTTTTGGCTCGCATTCAGGGGATATTCCGGCGACAGGCGTGGTTGGCGGCAGAGGAGGCGGTTTCGGATGAGTATGAGTTTGACGGCCGGAGAATAAACTTCAAGACGTTTGTCGCGGAGGGTCCGGGAGGGAAACATCAGCTCACGCGCAAAGAGTGCATGGTCATCAAGTATCTAATAGAGCGAGCGAATGAAGTGGTGAGCCGGGATCAGTTACTGGACGCAGTATGGGGGTACCATATCTATCCGACCAATCGGACGGTTGATAATTTCATACTGAAACTTCGGAAGATATTTGAGGATGATCCGAAGGAGCCAAAGTATATCGAGACGATCCGAGCGGTGGGGTATCGGTTCAACCGATAGGGTAGTGCTATGCCAACGATCTTTATAGTCATGGCGATAATCATGAGCGTCGCGGCGCTGGTGGTGTTCTTCTTTGTATTTCGGCAGATGCGGAGGGAGTGGAAGAGAGAAAAGGCTGCCGAACTGGAGAAAAAGAAAGCGGCAGAATGAAGTCATCCTGCCGCTCCTTGATATCAATCAGAGGCTCTACTTCTTCACCGGCGCTGGGTCAAGAAGAGGTTCCTTGATACCGGCGATGCGCCGTGCGATCTCAACCTTATCTTCCAGTTTCGCTGTCGCGCGAATTACCAACTTGGCGCCATCGGGTGAACCGCCGCCATGCATGCATCCGGGGACACCGCCACCGATCGTACACCATTCTACTAAACGGGCAGCGCGGGCGCGCGTTTCCCCATCAGCCTTGGCCGTAAGATACTTCTTTATCAGGTGGCCGTATTTCTTCGACTGGAAATCTTTGTAGGACGGCATACAGCCGGTCTCAGCAATACCACCGGCGATATCCTGAGCCAGCACCGACGTCTGATACGGCAGTGTGGCGACATGGACCTTGTTGACGTTGGCCAACAATGGGTCGCACATCCAACTCCCCGAGGGATGCTTCTTACCGCGCGCCGCGGCGGCGATGCCGACCGCATACGTGGTTTCGTTGTTGATATACATCTGCGTCAATTTGTCAGCGAAAACTTTCGAAGAGAGGCCGTTGGCGCGCGCAGTCAGGATAGCTGAGCCGATCTTGATATCTCCCTGGCCAGCGACACAACCGCCGATAGCCGAACGATACGGGCCGATGAAGTAGCCGATGGTCGACATCGAGTATTTGGTCTCGCCACACATGAAGACGCGGTCATTCGGAATGAAGACATTCTCAAAGAAGAGGAAGGACTGGGTGATGCCACCTTCCTGGACCGGATTGTCAAAGCCGTCCTCCTCGTCGCGAGTGTCGCTGGGGTGGCGGGTTTCGACGATAGTGAGACCTTCAATATCTCGCGGAATGACAAACGAGAGAGCGAACTCTCCTTCATCTTCTTTGTAGCCGGTACCGGGGATGACGAATATCTCGTTGGCAGCGGCCACACCGCAGATCATTAGCTTAGCTCCACGAACAACAATACCATCCTTGCGCTTTTCCACCAGCCGAAGGAAAACATCTTTGTCATCCTGCTGGCCGGGGGCTTTCATGCGATCCCCTTTGGCATCGGTTAGCGCTCCGGCGCACGTGATGTCACGATCCTGCGCGGAGCGCAGCCATTTCAGGAGCCGTTGATGGTAGTCGGTGCCCAGATCGCGATCCATCTCAAAGGTCGTGTTGAACATCGCGTTCAACGCGGACCAACCGGCGCAACGCCCGCCGGTGCAGGTGCCGGTCAAGTGGAACATGAGGCGCTTCATGTCGCTATTGGCAAATTGATCCTCGGCGGACATGATGATCGAGAGGTAGCGACTGATCGGTTCGCCAGTGAGGTGGGAAGTGGCGGTGACCATCGGGCGCAGTTTTTCATCGGCCGCCGCTTTAAAGGTCCAGGCGTGCCCTTCGACCGTCCGTTTGGTGGCCGGATGAGTGGTGACGTCCTCGATCAGAGTATCCCATTTGTAGATATTCGGGCGCATCGCTTTGAGGGATGCTATGTATTGCTCGTATGTTTTGATGGCCATGCAAAACCTCACGTTACTGTTTGCTTACAGTAAATATACCGGAGCGAGAGCATATTACAAGACAAAACGGTCGACATTGAGGGGCGGCAAGCTCAAGGTCAATCTGTACTCCCAAGTATCTGTTGGCGAACCGAAAGTTTAAATTGCGTATTGTGGGCCAGCGGAGTTGACTATAGGCATGGTTGATATTGAAGTGCCAGATTCGCAGGAGGTTGCGCATTCTCAGTGCCGGCTTCGCCCAGGGGAGATCTGGGTGGACCCCTCCGGGAAACACCGGGTCGGCTGCGGGGACTGTACAGATGACTCGTTTGTGAAGAGACTTTTTAAGAACAGCCGACCGGCCGCTTTGGCGATCCAGGATCCGCCGTACAATCTGGTGATTTTCGAAACGCGTTCGATTGAAGAGTATATCGCGTGGAGCGAGCGGTGGTTAGATCGGACAGAGCGGTATCTCTCGAGCGATGCTTCGCTCTATGTCTGGCTGGGGGCCGATCAGAACAATCATTATCAGCCATTGCCGCAGTTCATGCAGATGATGGCGACACGGTCGTTTCAATCCCGATCGTTCTTGACTATGCGGAATCAGCGCGGGTATGGCACACAGAAAAACTGGATGGCCGTGCGCCAGGAGTTGCTCTATTACACGAAGGGTAAGCCGTTTTTCGCCCCCCAGTACACAGAACTTCCGAAATCGCTGAAGGGATACTACAAGAAGATCGGCGGAGAGCGACTGGAGAATATGGCGCGGTCTAAGTCGCCGTTTTTGAGAGCGGGGAATGTCTGGATAGATATCCAGCAGGTGTTCTATCGGATGGAAGAGAATGTACCGGGCTGTTATGCGCAGAAGCCGTTGAAGGCGATAGAGCGGATCATTGAGGCGTCATCGAGACCGGGCGATACTGTGCTCGATTTCTTCGCGCACTCCGGGACGACGTTACTAGCGTGTGAACGCACGGGGAGAAAGTGCGTGACGTGCGACATTGATCCGGTTTTCGCTGAGCTTTCGATCCGACGGCTGGAAAGGTTTCGGTCGACCGGGAAGACGGGCTGGCAGCGCAAGGATCCGTTCGCCGAAGAATAGCGGCCTTACTTCAGGAACTCCAATTTCACGCCCGAATTATCTGCCTTCACGTAGCTGAAGTGGTGGATGAAATCACCAGAATTGATATAGATACCGTTGTCGTACTGCTCAAAGACCGGAATATGCAGGTGGCCGATCACAACGACATCATTTCCTTCAGATAGCTTCAACTTCGCGAACTGCTTGTAATCGTCAGCAAACTCATGGTCACGTCGAGAGGTGTACTCGCGGGAGGACCCGGAGACCCATTTGGCGAGGGGGTACGCCCAGTCAGGCGGGAGTTTGCGATAGAGCCAGATATTGAACCGATTGCGGAGGATCCTTTTGAGGAAGCGGTAACCTGAATCGGCTTTGGCCAGACCATCGCCGTGGAGAAGGTAGAACTTCTTGTCACCGTGTTCAAAAGTCATGGTGTCGCGATGAACGGTGATGCCGAGTTGCTTTTCGAAGAAGTCGTCCATCCAGAAATCATGGTTTCCGGAGATGTAATCGATATGAATGCCGCGCGCTCGCAGTTCATGCAGGCGGAAGAGGACTTCGAAATGAGCTTTGGGGACGACATGTTTGTATTCGAACCAGAAATCAAAAAGGTCGCCGAGAATGATGAGGCGGTCGCCATCGACTTTCACGAGTTCAACCAGCCGCGTGATATTAGATAGCTTCTCTTGTTCGGATTCGGCGGAGCCGGTTCCGAGGTGGGCATCGGAGAAGATATAGAGCGCCATGGGGTGAATATAGCGACGGTATGAGCCGTCAAACAGTCAATTTCCAGTCGACACCGTAGAGCGGCATCGACTGGAACAATGTTATCCGACCTTTTCCATGAATCGCGGCATGGCGTAATAATAGGAATCAGCCAGACGCACGAGGGGGATATCCACCAGAGACTCGATCACCAGGCGACTTCCGCCAACGGAGCCGATCTTTGTGATCGGCACCCCGGCCGTCTTGAAGTGCTGTTCGATCGCGGCTGAACGAGCCGAGTCGGTCGAGACGATGACACGCGACTGCGTTTCGCCGAAAAGGAGGCAGTCCGGGCGTAGGTTGTCCTGAAGTCTTACCGTAGCGCCGATATGATGTTCCTGATTCGAGATACAGCACTCAGCGAGAGCAACCGCGAGGCCGCCATCGGAGATATCATGCGCCGATTTGATCAAGCTGGCGCGAATGGCGCCGAGGAGGGTGTCCTGCAACTTGCGTTCGAAGGCGAGATCCAATTCAGGGACCGGACCGCGCGTGTGACCGAGAACGGTCTTGAGGTATTCTGAGCCGCCCAGTTCCTCTTTGTTGGTTCCGAGCAGGAAAATGACATCGCCACTCTCTTTGAACCACTGGGTCGTGATATGGTCGAGATGTTCGATAAGGCCGACCATGCCGATAGTCGGGGTCGGAAAGACGGCTCGCTCGGGGTCTTCGTTATAGAACGAGACATTGCCGCCGGTGACCGGGGTTTCGAACGCGATACAGGCTTCGCCCATCCCTTTGATCGCTTCGGCAAAGCAGTAATAGATCTCCGGTTTGTACGGGTTGCCGAAATTGAGGCAATTTGTAATTGCAAGGGGTTTGCCACCGGAGCAAACGATATTGCGCGCTGATTCAGCGACCGCGATTTGAGCGCCGAGGCGGGGATTCAGATAGACATAGCGGGCGTTGCAGTCAGTTGACATGGCGAGCGCTTTGTCGGTCTTGCGCAGGCGGAGAACTGCGGCATCGGAGCCCGGCCCAACCGCTGTATTGGTGCGAACCATGGAATCGTATTGCTCAAAGACCCAGCCTTTGTGGCAGAGATTGGGGGAGCCGATCAGTTCAACCAGTGTTTCCGACCAGTTGCGGTTCGGCATGAAGTCATTCAGGTCCAGCCTGTTGACCTCTTTCATGTACGACGGGTATTTGGTTTCGCGATGGTAGACAGGCGCGGAGCCGCCGAGAACGAGTGAATCGGCGGGAATGCGGGAGACAATCTGACCATTCAGTTTGACGGTCATGAACAGGTCATCGGTCACCACGCCGACTATGGTTGAATCAAGTCCCCACTTCTCAAAGATCGCTTTGACCTTCCCTTCGTTCCCTTTTTTCACGCAGACCAGCATCCGTTCCTGCGACTCGGAAAGAAGAATTTCGTACGGGCTCATGTGTGGTTCGCGAACCGGGACGAGGTCGATATTGATCTCAATGCCGGCCTTGCCACGCGCGGCCATTTCGGAGGAAGAACATGTGAGCCCTGCAGCGCCCATGTCCTGGATACCGACGATGAGGTCATTCTCAATGATCTCGAGTGTAGCTTCGAGCAGAAGTTTCTCAGTGAACGGATCGGCAATTTGCACCGACGGACGTTTTTCTTCGGACTTGGAACTGATCTCTTCGGAGGCGAAGGTCGCGCCATGGATACCGTCGCGACCGGTCTTGTTACCGACGATCATGATCGGGTTGCCAACTCCGGCGGCCTTGCCGAACGCAAGCTGGTCGCTCTTGACTATACCAACTGCCATGGCGTTAACGAGTGGGTTGCCGGTGTAGGAGTCATCGAAGAAAACTTCGCCGGCGACAGTCGGGACACCGAAGGAGTTGCCGTAGTCGCCAATTCCCTTGACCACACCAGAGACGAGATGTCGCACGCGTGGATTGTCGGGCGAGCCGAAGCGGAGCGAATTAAGGGAGGCTATCGGGCGTGCGCCCATAGTGAAAATGTCACGCAGAATCCCGCCGACGCCGGTCGCCGCGCCCTGATAAGGCTCGATAGCGGAGGGGTGGTTGTGCGATTCAATCTTAAAGACCACAGCCAGGCCATCGCCGATATCCACCGCGCCGGCATTTTCTTCACCGGCTTTGGAGAGGAGATTGGCGCCATCGCGCGGAAGGGTCTTGAGGAGTGCGATGGAATTTTTGTACGAGCAGTGCTCGGACCACATGACCGAAAAGACGCCGAGTTCGGTGTAGTTTGGTTCGCGACCGAGGATCTTTTTGATGTATTCGTACTCATCCGGCGTAATGCCATGGCTGGCTATCATTTCCGGGGTGACTTTGGGCTGGGTGAATCCGTCTGCCATTGGGCCTCTCTGGTTAGAAAGGGTCGAATATAGGGGGAGCGGAAAGGCGGGTCAAGCGCTACCTAAAACCTGTTTTCGCGGAGGATTGGAGCATGTATCTTCACCTCCATGAGCCTGCTGGCAACAATCACTCGTACGATTGATAGATATCAGCTACTGGAGAAGGGGGACAATGTTCTGGTAGCCCTTTCCGGGGGACCTGATTCGGTCGCGCTCCTTCATATCCTGTCCCAACTACAGACACACTATCACATCCGACTGACAGCAGTCTATGTGAATCACGGGATCCGCACGAGAGCCGCGGCAAAAGAGGAGAAGTTCTGCGAAGCGTTGTGTGCCGAATTGGAGATTTCGTGTATCATCGTGCGCGAGAGTATTCCTGCTCTAGCTAAGCAGAGAAGAATCGGACTTGAAGAGGCTGGGCGCGCGTTTCGATACGAGCTGTTCGAGCGACTGGCGAGAATGCATCGGTTTGACAAAGTGGCGCTCGGGCATCATGTCGACGATCGAGTGGAGACAGTTCTGTTCCGAATTTTTCGCGGTACCGGACCGACCGGTCTGGGTGGAATTCCGGTGAAACGGGGGATATATGTTCGCCCTCTGTTTGAGATCAATAAAGCGCAGGTACTGGAATACCTGAAGGAAAATCGACTGCGGTACTGTGTCGACCGTTCGAATGATGACTCAGATTACTCACGTAATTACATCCGGAACAAACTGCTGCCGGAGGTGCGGAAGCGGCTGAATCCTCAGGTGGACCGTGCTATATTGAATCTCGCAGAGACCGTGACGGCCGAAGAGGGGGTACTTCGGAAGCAGGTCGAGAAGGCAGTGAGACAAGCAGTTACGGTGACGCTGGGCGGCAAAATTGAGCTTGATAGAGCGCGGTTTACGGGTTATACTAGTTGGTTGCGGCGCAGATTGTTAAGGTACTGTCTGGGAAGCATTTCCGAGGGGGTGATGGTAGACCGGGAAACGATCGAACGGCTGGAGAACCAGATTCTGCAGGAAAGCGGCAGTCTCTCACTCCCGGGACGAATCCAAGCGGTCATGACCAGCGACAAGTTTGTCTTTGCGCAAGGTCAGCCGATATATCTGGAAAGGGAACTGGTTCCAGGGAAATCTGTCGAATTGGAGCCACTGGTTGCCCGAATCCAGATGCGTGAAAGCGCTCGCTGGTCATCGGCCGTGAGCAAAAAGCGGCAGGCAGCGCAAGTCTCTGTTGATGCCGGGAAGGTGGAATATCCGCTAACAGTGCGTTCGATCCGCGCTGGAGATCGGTTTCAACCACTGGGGATGAAGGGCACGAAGAAGGTCGGCGATTTCCTGACCGATCGGAAAGTGCCAAAAGTGTATCGCGATGAAATTCTGGTCGTCGCTGACGGCCGTGGGATAATATGGGTGGTCGGCTATGAGATCGCCGACCGAGTCAAGGTTGACAAAACAACCAGGAAGGTAGTGACGCTTGAGGTCAACAACGCCAAAAGGACTCTCGCGCCAGCCGTTTGAATTGCTGCTCGATCAGCGGGCGATCACCCGCCGGATCGAGGAGATGGGGGCGCAGATAACGGCGGATTACGCCGGAGAGACGCCTGTGTTGGTCGGCGTATTGAAGGGGTGCGCGGTATTTCTCGCGGACCTGATGCGTACGATCAAACTGCCTATTGAGCTTGAGTTTGTGTCGGCCGCATCCTATCGCACCGGAGTGCGTCGGGAAGAAGACGTTATCCTGGGCGGAGGGTATTCTATCCCGATGGCGGGCCGCCATGTATTAGTGGTTGAAGGAGTTGTCGATTCCGGGCGGACGGTTCATCTGGTGACGGAGAAGATCCGCAAGATGGAACCGGCTTCGGTGGAGATTGTTACACTGCTCGACAAGCCGCACAGCCATCGCGTTAAGGTCGATGTGAAGTACAAGGGCTTCAGTATCGGCAATGACTTCGTGATCGGCTTCGGTTTGGACAACACGCAGAAGTATCGGAATCTGCCGTTCATCGGGCGCTTGCTGGATAAGTAGATAGTCGCGCCGTCACAAATGAGTGAATCAATAGATGATTCGGTAGTATAACCTGTATCTGAACACGTTACAGTGGAGACATAGTGAGCGATTCGAATAACAGACATGACCGTCCCGGACCTGGTGGAAAGAACAAGGGAGACGCCCCTCGCGAAGGTGGCGGTTGGCGTGGTCCTGGCCGGACCCTCCTGTTCTGGGCGGTGCTTTTTCTCGGTGGTCTGGTTGTCTTTCAGTATCTGACCGGAATGAATCCGGAAGTTGCCGAGATCAACTACTCCGAGTTCACGCAGCAGATAAATGCTTCCAATATCACCGAAGCGACTTTCCTGGAGCGCGAGATCGAAGGGAAGTTGAAGGATCCGACAGCGTTTGCGTCGACCAAGTCGAATCGGACGTTTGCCCAGTTCCGGACGCGGATCCCATTCCCGGACACAAATTATGATATCGTCAAGCGGCTGGAAGCATCGGGAGCGAAGATCAAGGCCGCCGAAAAGGGGCCGGATTTTCTTTCAATCCTGATCGCGGTAGGTCCGTGGATCCTGTTGATCTTCGTCTGGATATTCTTCCTTCGCCAGATGCAGGGGGCGGCCGGACCGAAGGGGTTGTTCTCGTTTGGAAAGTCCAAAGCGAAGTTGATGACAGATGAGCGTCCCAAGGTGACCTTCAACGATGTTGCCGGCGCGGATGAAGCAAAAGAAGAACTGAAAGAGATCATCGAGTTCCTGAAGGAGCCGGGGAAATTCCAGAAGCTTGGCGGCAAGATCCCGAAAGGCGCCTTGCTGCTTGGCCCGCCTGGAACTGGCAAGACTTTGTTGGCTCGTGCGGTGGCCGGAGAAGCCGGTGTACCATTTTTCTCGATGTCCGGCTCGGATTTCGTTGAGATGTTTGTTGGTGTTGGCGCCAGTCGCGTGCGCGACCTGTTCGAACAGGGGAAGCGAAACGCGCCGTGTATTATCTTCATCGATGAGATTGACGCGGTCGGCCGTCACCGTGGCGCCGGACTCGGCGGCGGACATGATGAACGTGAACAGACTCTCAATCAGTTGCTGGTTGAGATGGATGGATTTGAGTCCAATGACGGCGTAATCCTGGTGGCGGCGACCAACCGTCCGGATGTCCTTGACCCTGCACTGCTTCGCCCTGGCCGCTTTGACCGACAGATCGTGGTCGCCACGCCTGATGTCAAGGGGCGCGAGGGTATCCTCAAAGTACACACGCGCAAAGTTAAGATGGCGAATGATATCGATCTGACCGTGCTGGCGCGCGGCACGCCCGGTATGTCCGGCGCTGACCTGGCTAATATGGTAAACGAAGCGGCGCTTTTGGCCGCGCGTAAGAACAAAGACGCGGTCTCGATGTTCGATTTTGAAGAGGCTAAAGACAAGGTGATGATGGGCTCGGCGCGCAAATCACTGGTGATCTCCGATAGCGAGAAGAAGGTGATCGCGTACCATGAGGCCGGACATGCGCTGGTCTCTAAGTTGTTGCCGAAAGCTGACCCCATTCATAAAGTGACTATCATCCCGCGCGGGATGGCGCTGGGCGTTACGCAATCGTTGCCGGTGGATGAACGTCACACGCATAGCCGCGATTATCTAGAGACGGTGCTTGCGGTGATGATGGGAGGACGTGTCGCTGAGATACTGGTCTTCAACCAGCTTGATACCGGCGCAGGGAATGACCTTGAACGTGCGACGAAACTTGCGCGCAAAATGGTCTGTAACTGGGGGATGTCCGAAAAGATCGGACCGGTAACGTTTGGCAAGACCGAAGAGCATATTTTCCTGGGTCGCGAGATGGCGCAAGCGGCGGATCACTCCGAAGCGACCTCGGTCATTATCGACCAGGAGATATCCTCGTTCGTCCACAAGGCTGAAGCCATGGCGACCAAGTTGCTCTCCGGGAATCTCGACAAGTTGCATGATCTGGCCAAGGCGCTTCTGGAGCGTGAGATCATAGACGGTCGCGAGGTGGATGAGATCATAGGACGGGCGTCCGGCGATGTCTCTCCGGTAGTCGCGCCTCTCCCAACGAGCTAAGTGTGGCGATAGACCGCGAGAAGATCATTCAAGGGGTGAAGCTCATCCTTGAGGGAGTCGGCGAAGAGCTGACTCGCGAAGGATTGGAGCGAACCCCGGAACGGATAGCGGAATTCTACGAAGAGGTCCTGGCCGGCATGGAGCAGGACCCCGCGGTCGAACTAAGAAAATACACGACGAAAAACAAAGACGAGATGATCATCCTGCGTGACATCTCGTTTTTCTCTTTATGCGAACATCACCTGATTCCGTTTTTTGGGCGCATCCATATCGCCTATATTCCACAAAACGACAAGATGGTCGGCTTCTCCAACATGATCAAAGTGATCGATATCCTAACGAAGCGACTTCAGGTGCAGGAACGTCTCACTTCCCAGATCGCCGACTCGATCGTTGATGCCCTGGGCGCAAAGGGTGTGCTGGTCGTGATCGAGGCTGAGCATCTCTGTATGACAATGCGCGGCCTTAAAGCCCCGGGGAGTCTAATAGTGACCTCTGCGGTGCGGGGGATGATGCGTCGGGATGCCACCCGATACGAAGCCTTGACGCTGATTGAGAGTCGGCGGAAGTAGGCCATTCTTCTCCCCCATTTTATCCCTTGCCTTTCATTCTGAGCTATGGCACCTTGGCGGTAACCAGTCCAGGGGATTGCCTATGTCAGAATCTGCTCAATCCAAACCGGCGATATTGCCGCCGCTGAAGCTCCTTCGAGAGAGAACTATAGCCTTAGACCGTCCACTGGTTATGGGGATAGTCAATGTCACGCCTGATTCATTCTCAGATGGCGGTCAGTTTTTGCAGGCGGATCACGCGGTCGGGCACGCGCTCAAAATGATAGAGGAAGGTGCGGATCTGATCGATATCGGCGGCGAATCGAGCCGTCCCGGGGCGGATTCGGTGCCTATAGAGGATGAACTCCAGCGGGTCGTGCCGGTGGTAGAGCAATTACGCTCGCAGACGGATATCCCGATATCAGTGGATACGTACAAGGCGGAAGTGGCCGACGCATCGCTGAAAGCCGGGGCGGATATTATCAATGATATTTCGGCGCTGCGTATGGATCCGGAGATGGTGCGTGTGCTCGCGCAATCCGGCGCGCCGGTCATTTTGATGCACATGTTGGGGACACCGGCGACCATGCAGCAATCGCCACATTACTCAGATTGCGTTGAGGAGGTATCCGCGTTTTTTGTACAGAGGATCGCGTTTGCGGTGCAGCACGGGATAGCACGGGAGCGGATAATAGTCGATCCGGGGATCGGGTTCGGCAAGCGACTGGAGGATAACCTCGACCTGCTGGGAGCGCTGCATCGATTCACACAATTCGGTCTTCCGTTACTTGTGGGAGCGTCAAGAAAGTCGTTTATTAGCAGAGTAACAGGCGCGCAGTCCAGCCCGACAGAACGTCTGGGCGGGTCGATAGCGGCGGCAGTCGTGGCACGGCAACGGGGCGCGAACATCCTGCGCGTGCATGACGTTGCGGCGACGATTGAGGCGATCAAAGTGGCGGAAGCGATAACAGAGCGGACATGAATTCACTTGGGTTTGATTTCATACGGTTCGGATTTAAGGACGCGGTCGATATTCTGATCGTGTCGTTTATCATTTATCAGTTGCTTAAGCTGACCAAGGGGACCCGCTCGGCGCAGATCATTGTCGGGATGTCGTTCATCGGGGCGATAGCGTTTATCTCTTACTGGTTCCAGCTTGAAGCGTTGACCTGGCTGTTTTCCAACCTCGCGACGGTCGGTTTTATCGTATTGATAATCGTTTTCCAGCCGGAACTTCGCGGCGCATTGGCGCACATGGGGCAGAACCCGATATTCCGTCGATTCGTAAATCTCGAGCAGAAGAAGACTCTCGATGAGGTGGCGCGGGCGGCGCTCCGACTGGCGGAGCTTCGGTATGGCGGATTGATAGTGATAGAACGTCGGACCGGACTGCGCAATTTCGCCGAATCGGGGAGACTGATGAACTCGGAGTTATCATCGGAATTGCTCATCACGCTTTTCACGCCATACACGCCGTTGCATGATGGCGCGGCGATCGTCGCGGGGAACTACGTTATCGCGGCGGCGTCCTCCTTGCCATTGTCGGGAAATCCGAAATATGCGCAGTTGTTCGGAATGCGGCATAAAGCGGCGATTGGGGTGTCCGAGGTTTCTGACGCGGTTGTGGTAGTGGTGTCAGAGGAGACGCAGGCGATCTCGATCGCGCATGAGGGGGAGTTGGAGAAGGATATCAAGAAGTCGGATTTCAAGGATCGGCTGCAGTGGTATCTGAAGCAGTAGGCTAGTACCCCCCGTTTGACATTCCCTCCTAATTTCCCTACCTTAGCGACTCGCTGCCGGAACGATTCCGTGGCTGATGTGTTATGTCACTGGATGCCAACAGATTGGCTCCGTTACACCAGAATAGAGAGTGCATGCACGACCTGAGCAAAATTAGGAATTTTTCGATCATCGCCCATATCGACCATGGGAAGTCGACATTGGCGGATAGGCTGTTGGAGCAGACCAAAACGCTCTCGAGCCGTCAGATGCATGCCCAGGTGCTGGATTCAATGGAGCTGGAACAGGAGCGCGGCATCACGATCAAGGCGCACGCAATACGCCTGGATTATAAAGCGAAAGACGGGAATATCTACGAATTCAATCTGATTGATACTCCCGGCCATGTTGATTTCACGTATGAGGTGAGCCGTTCGCTGTCTGCCTGCGAGGGGGCGATCCTGGTGGTGGATGCATCGCAAGGGATCGAGGCGCAGACGCTGTCGAATCTCTATCTGGCGATGGAGAACAACCTGAATATTCTCCCGGTCGTGAATAAGATCGATCTCCCCTCTGCCGATCCGGCGAAGGTTACGGCGGAAATTGTCGACTTACTTGGATGCAAGCCGGAAGAGGTCATACCGGTTTCGGCAAAGGTCGGGCTAGGAGTGGACAAACTGCTCGAGGCGATCGTCCATCAGTTCCGTCCGCCGACGGGTGACCCTGACGCGCCATTGCAGGCGATGATCTTTGATTCGACCTTTGATTCGTATCGCGGTGCGCGTCCGCTGGTGAAGATCATCAACGGAAAATTCTGCAAGGGTGACAAGATCCGATTCTTCTCGAGCGGCAAAACGTTCGACGTGGAAGAAGTCGGGTATCTGCAGATCGACGCTGTCCCGCAGGAAGCGTTGCGGGCCGGCGATGTCGGCTATCTGTATGCGTCGATAAGAGAAGTAGCAGATACCAAGATCGGCGACACCATCACGCTGGTGAATCATCCCGCCAAAGAACCGGTGCAGGGGTTTGTAAATGTCAAGCCGATGGTCTTCTCGGGCCTGTATCCGGCGGTGGCGGAAGATTTCGCGGAGCTTCGCGAGTCGTTGGAGAAGTTGAAACTGAATGACAGCTCGCTGACATTCACGCCAGAGTCCTCGACCGCGCTCGGATTCGGATTCCGCGTCGGGTTCCTCGGTCTCCTCCATATGGAGATCATCACCGAACGGTTGAGCCGTGAATATAATCAGACGATCATCAACACGGTCCCCAACGTCGAGTACTTCGTGTATAAGACGGATGGCGAAAAGCTCGCAGTCGACAATCCGGCCGAGATGCCGGAAGCAGGGGCGATCGATTATATTGAAGAACCGTTTGTGGATGCTCAGGTGATCGTCCCGGCGGAATATATCGGCGCGATCATGAAGCTGGCGACCGACCGTCGCGGTGAATACAAAACGACAGAGTATCTGTCGACCACTCGTGTCAGCCTGAGTTACGCGTTTCCGCTTTCCGAGATCATCTTTGATTTTTATGACAAGTTGAAATCGGGGACGCGCGGGTACGCGTCGTTTGATTACGGCCTGCCGTATTACCGGCGGTCATCGCTAGTGAAGCTGGATATTCTGGTGAATGGCGATCCGGTCGACGCGCTTTCGGTGATCATCCATCGCGAGAAAGCGTATCACTGGGGGATGCAGCTTAATGAGAAGTTGCAGAAGCTGATTCCACGGCAGATGTTCGAAGTGGTGATTCAGGCGGCGATAGGGAGCCGCATCATTAGTCGTGCGACGATCAGACCGTTGCGCAAGAATGTCACGGCTAAGTGTTATGGCGGTGATATCTCGCGAAAGAGGAAACTGCTCGAAAAGCAGAAAGAGGGGAAGAAGCGGATGAAGCAGATCGGGTCGGTGGAGATACCGCAGGAAGCGTTTTTGGCGGCACTGAAGATAGAGCGGTCGTAGGTAATTCGGATTAAATCGGGCTTCGACTGTGCTCAGCCCAATTGTACATAGGTATAAGCTTCCTTCGGGCCTCGTCTTCGCTCGGCCCGACGTTTTGGGAATCGGTTATTATCGGGCTTCGACTGCGCTTAGCCCGATTGAAATAGAAGTTGATTGCGTAGAGGGGGGGAGTATATTCCCAGCATGGATCCCAGTAAATTTCCCGATTACATGGAGTTGGCAATACGCGAGGCCGAGATGGCGTTCGAGGAAGGCGAAGTTCCGGTCGGCGCGATAATCGTGCATGAGAGTCGCGTGATCGGGCGTGGGCATAACCGGACCGAAGCGCTGCATGATGCCTCGGCGCACGCCGAGATGATCGCGCTCAGCGCCGCGTATAGCTCATTCAATGACTGGCGGCTGGAAGACTGTTATCTGTTCTCCACGCTGGAGCCATGTATCATGTGCGCAGGCGCTTCGGTGTTATCACGCATACATACTATTGTCTATGGCGCGCCGGATATCCGGTTCGGCGGGTGCGGTTCGATCGTGACTATTCCAACCGATGCGCGACTTAATCATCGGTGTGAGGTCATCGGCGGGGTGCGGGAAGCTGAGATAGCTGAGATGATGCGAATGTTTTTTCAACAAGTGCGGAAGAATAAGAATAGGGTTAACTGATGGAACCGTCAACCAGTCAAAACCGCGAAGCGCAGTTCAATATGGTGCGGATACTCGCGGTGGCCATGTATTTGGTCGCTCCCTTGGTTTATGTGTATATCGCCTATTCGATGCTGGCGACCCGCACAATTGCGGATAACACGGTGATGCTGATGGTACTTTTGGCCATTGCGCTTGGAGAACTTGTCGCATCGTTTTTTCTTCCGGATCTGATCTTGCGGAAATCACCTGGCTTTAAAACGCAAAAAGCTCCGCTTCAGCAGTATTGGACCATCCGTATAGCCATGGTGGAGAGCGTCTTCATTTTCGGGCTGGCTTACTTCTTCATATCGGGAAATTTCAATTCAATCTTCTATTTTCACGGCATTGGGGCGATAGGGGTAGTGATGTCATGGCCGACGCGCGAACGGTTCGACGCGGTGGCCGCTCAACTGGAGGCAAAATGAGTCTTCGAGATTCCGACTATAACCTGACCGGCATCATCGCGAAGCCGCTCTATTTCGGGACATTCGTGAATGTCATCCTTCCCGGGCTGTTGTTGCTCGGGTGCTACTATATCGAAAAAGGGAACGGCTGGGCGCCGATGGTCGACCTGTATCATCTCAATACGATCCGGACGGTGATCGCGGTGCTGGCGTTGGCGCATCTGGCGGCGGTGATCTTTTGGCGCACGAAGATATACAACAGCCCGATGATCCGTCGGAAGGATAATTTCGAGTCGGATTTCAAGGAAGAGTATTATCGACGAACCAAACCGTTGTTTCTGGCGATCGCGGCGACCTCGCTTTGGGGGGTGCTCTATTTCTTCCTGACCGGGGAGTTCGACAATTATTTTCTCGGGATATTCATCTACTGTTTTCTGGTTTTCCAGTTTGTCCGGCCACGGTTCGGATTGGTGCAGAAACTGATAGAGCGTCAGGAGAAGATGGTGAAAGAGGGGAAACTCAGGTCGTAGGTCAGGAACCGTGGTTCCCGACGGCGGGTTCGAGGACGGACCCGCCCTACAGTTGATCGTCAATAGGGGCTATCTGGTTGCGGCATACCCTGCTATCTATATCAGAAATCTGCTTTACAAATAGCGGCAAATCAATAGATTATCGGCTCGCGGGGGGTGATTTTGTCTGAGACCGGAGAGGTGGCTGAGCGGTTGAAAGCGGCGGTCTCGAAAACCGTTATACCCTTTGGGTATCTAGGGTTCGAATCCCTACCTCTCCGCATTCATAATTGTCAATTTAGCTTTACTGACAATTCACTTGGGTTACAATGAGCGAAGTACAATCACCACATCAGGAAGCAAAACAGCACTTCTTTGGTCAGTTAAAAAAGATCCTTGGTGAGAAGTTGTATAGAACTCTCGGCTATGCAATTCTCGTGATCTTTCTCGTTGTAGGATGGCTTACCTGTAACTTGCCGGGGAGCACGACACTTAAGACATATTGGCACGATTCTACTAATCCATTGCCGATGGGTGACTCCCTGAAATTGAACGTCGCTATAGCAGAGTTCGAAGGAGATGAAGACAATTGGCTACAGAGAAAAATGGTCGCCGATTTGCGCAATTTGCCTGTGACTGCAGATACTGCTCGTCGCATAAGTGGATTTGAAACTCTGAAAGTGCCTAGGAAAATCACGTTGAGTAGCGGGTCTGAAACTGAACGAAGGTTTTTGGGAAACACTAAGGCGCGAACTCTAATGGGGGAGTGCAAAGCCGACATCATCTTCTGGGGTGAGAGGCTTGACAATAACCTCCTTTCTCTTAATTGGGTCACAAATGGCGCTTCTGGTCGGAGAGGGGAGAACGACCTCATTGATGAGCAAGGGAGGCTTCCCAAGTTGTTCATTGAGGACTTGGCGGACATTCTTGGTATAGTAATCCTTACACAATTTGACAGAGTCAACAAGGAGGGCCAGTACTCGACACCTGAGTTGGAGAAGTATGCTAGTAGGCTTCGCTCGCTAATAGTAGGATCCTCTCGCTACACTAGAGATGAATTGGCATCATTGAGGCACGTCTTGGTAATTGCTCTCATAAGGATTTCAGAGGAAACCGGTAGACCGGGGGAGCTGTCAGAAGCTATCCAACTCTGCGAAGACGTCCTTGGAGGTTACGGGCCTGCACATTTGCCCCATGAATGGGCTTCGGCTAATAATACTAAGGGTAATGCGCTATTGCTTCTCGGCACGCGAGAGTTCTCGAAGACTGTATTGGAGGGTTCGATTTTTTCGTATAGAGAAGCGCTGAAAGTATATTCGCTAGCTATCACTCCGGAAGACTGGGCTGCGGTGCAAAATAATCTTGGAACAGCTCTTCACGCACTAGGGGAAAATATTGGAAGTAGTGCTTCCTTGGAAGAAGCGGTGGGTGCTTTTAGGAATGCACTTAAAGTGTTCACTCGTGAACGAAACCCCATCAGGTGGGGTGGGGTCCAAAGCAACCTAGGCACGGCATTGCAGTCGCTAGGTGAACGTGAGTCTAGTAGTGTGCATTTACAGGAAGCAGTCCTCTCCTATGAGAATGCGCTTCAGGAGTGCCGAATTGAAGTCGTTCCGCTCAATTGGGCAATGATTCACAATAATTTGGGGAATACACTGACAACGTTAGGTGAAAGAGAATATGGGAACGAGTACTTCAATGAAGCGATACTGAATTTTCGAGCTGCCCTTTCGGTATACACACGCAAAGAAACGCCTGTCGACTGGGCAATGACCGAAAATAATCTGGGCAGAGCTCTACAGAGACTGGGTGAACGAAAAGGTGAACGGGAATTGTTGACTCAGGCAGTTCAGTCCTATAGAAACGCACTCAAGGAGAGAGATAGAGAGAAGTCTCCGTTGGACTGGGCAATGAGCCAGAACAATTTGGGTACAGCACTAATTGCAATTGCTGAGCGCGAAACTGATACTTCCGGACTGGTGGAAGCAATTAGCGCATTCAAATGTGCTTTACTTGAGTATTCTCGTGTGCATACACCGGTCGACTGGGCCATGACTCAAAGCAACCTTGGCAATGCATTGAGGTTGCTCGGTGAGCGTAGCAGAAATTCAAGGTTGTTTGTGGAAGCAATTGAGGCCTACCGCTCTGCCTTGCTCGAAATCTCACGAGGCAAGCAAGCTCTCGAATGGGCTATGATCCAGAGTAATCTGGCCATTGCATTATCAACGTTAGGAGAAAATGACCGAAGCTCTGATCTCTTAATTGAGGCTATTAGATCTTACCGAGCTGCCTTAGAAGTGTACTCCCAAGAGGACCTCCCACTCCAATGGGCAATGATACAATACAACTTGGGCAAAACGCTTTTTGCAGATTGGCAGTTGAGTAATAACATGCTACAACTCAGCGAAAGCATATCGTCTTCCCTGAGGGGCTGGGACATACTCTTTAGGTCAGGTCATGCTCATTGCGAGTTTGCGAAGAATAGGGTTGTACAGACACTATCTGTGATAAGAGAACGGGACTTGCACATTGCAATTGAAAGTCTCGACGTGGAGTCAAACAAACTTCTTGGTCAGTTTGAGAGAGCGTATTCTGCAGAATAGGTTTCGAAGCGATACAAAGAGGAGTCTCTGTGCAGCCGTTGACAATCGCAATCGGAAATCAGCCGCTTAACTTACTGCCGTCGCAGGCAAATCGGCATGGGCTCATCGCCGGCGCGACCGGCACCGGCAAAACCGTCACCATGCAGCGCTTCGCCGAGTCATTCAGTCGGATTGGTGTGCCGGTGTTTCTCGCGGATATCAAGGGGGATGTCTCAGGCATTTCCGCCGCCGGTTCGGCGACACCGAAAGTAAAGGAACGGCTGGATCTGCTCAAGATAACGGATCATCCGTTCGAAGGATGTCCCGTCACATTCTGGGATATCTACGGCGAAAAGGGGATGCCGCTTCGGACGACCATCTCCGACATGGGGCCGCTGCTGTTGTCGCGACTGATGAACCTGAGCGACACGCAGTCGGCGGTGTTGACCGCGGTCTTTAAGATAGCGGATGACCACGGGCTGCTCCTGCTCGACCTGAAAGACCTGAGATCGATGCTTCAGTTTGTGGCGGATAACTCCAAGCAGTTTACGACGCAATATGGGAATATCGCGACAGCCTCGGTGGGGGCGATCCAGCGCGGGCTGGTCGGATTGGAGCAGGAAGGGGCGGATCAGTTTTTTGGTGAACCGGCGCTTAATCTTGCTGACCTAATGAAGGTGGATGAGAAGGGGCGGGGGATGGTCAATATTCTGGCCGCGGAAAAACTGTTTCATGCTCCGCGAATCTACGCGACATCGCTGTTGTGGTTGTTGTCCGAGCTATTCGAGCAACTTCCCGAGGCGGGGGATCTTGAGAAGCCGAAGCTGGTGTTTGTCTTTGATGAAGCGCACTTGCTGTTTGAGGATATGCCGAATGCGCTCGAGGATAAGATAGAGCAGGTGGTGCGGTTGATACGGTCGAAGGGGGTTGGGGTCTATTTTGTGACCCAGAACCCGCTCGATATACCGGAGTCGATACTCGGGCAGTTGGGTAATCGGGTGCAGCATGCGCTCCGCGCATACACGCAAAGGGATACCAAGGCGGTGAAGGCGGCGGCGCAGTCATTCCGGACCAATCCGTCGGTCGATGCTGAGAAAGTCATTACGGAACTTGGAACGGGTGAAGCACTGGTTTCTCTGTTGGATAACAAGTCGGTGCCGATGCCGGTCGAGCGGGCATTTGTTATTCCGCCGCACAGCCAGATTGGGCCGATAGCGGATGAACGCCGGACGATGCTGATGGAATTATCGCCTTTGCGCGGGCAGTATATGAAAACGGTGGATCGTGAGTCCGCTTACGAGCGGCTGAAACAGCGGGCAGAAGTGGCGGCGCAGGCTGAGCAAGAGCAAGCGGCAGAGAAGCAGAGTCAAAAAGAGAGTTCGACCCGCAAACGTGGCGCTGACAGTCCGACCGATGCACTCATGAAAGGGGCGGCGCGAGCGATTGGGAGCACCCTTGGGCGCGAAGTTGTCCGCGGGATACTGGGAGGGTTGTTCGGGGGAAAGAAGCGCTAGCCTTTGGCTGCGCTCGGTTTCTTTAGGGGAGTCAGTTCAGGCAATGCCTGAAGTTCGCGAACCAGACGCTGATAATCGGGGTTGACGGGATCCAATTCGAGCGCGTTTTCGGCTGACGCCAGCGCGTCATCGATCTTCACGACATCCACATACGCCATCGACAGATAGTAGTGTACCGGCGCACTCGTCGGGAATTTCTGACGGGCGGATTCGAGCACCGTGATGGCGCTGTCAAACTTCTTCGTCTCAGAGTAACAGATGGAAAGATTGACATATGGTTCAGGCAAACGGTTGTCCAACAGAATGGCCCGGGTGAAGTAGTGCTCGGCTTCGGAGTAGCGGCGCTGGCGCGAGAGGACAGAGCCGATATTGTTATAGCCCCTTCCGTAACCCGGGTCGGCGGCAACGGCCTTCTGATACTCGGCAGTGGCAAGATCCAGTTTTCCTTTGCGCAGGTAGGCATTTCCCAACAGGTCGTGGTCCTCGGCCTCAACCGTACTCATCTTCAATCCGAGGAGATCGTGATTGCTCTCAACGAAAAACGCGAGGAAGACAATCGCGACCGCGCCAAGGATCTTGAACTGTCTTGAGTTCCAGTACTGCATCAGCTTCCAGACGCCAAAGACGGCGAACAGGATGAGGATCGGGACCAGCGGCTGACGAAAGCGCGAGCAGACAAAGAAAGCTATCAAGGAGAGTGAGAAGGCGCCGAAGAACAGATGCGGGAGCAGGTATTTGCGCCAGTCTCTAAGCGAGAGGATGATACCGAGCAAGCCGAGTGGAGCGAGGAGTCCAAAGGGGAAGTAGAGAGCGCCGCGATGTAGGAGAAGGTTCATCACCGACGAGAACTCATTCGGCAGATACTCGTCTTGATTATTCGGAATTTCGTAGCCGTTGAAAAGCAGGCGGGTCTTTTTGAGTAGCAATGAGCCGAATCGTCCGGGGTCGGCCGCGATCTCCGCCCATGTTTTGTCAGTCCAGTAGTCGGAGACCTCAGAAGGTTTCAACTTTCGACCCAGATCCTTTTCAGCGATGGCGATCGACTGAAGGTAGCCGCCGCGCCAACTGGCATCGATGCCATCGACTCGGGCAGACCAGCCATCGGCCTTGTTGTTGTTCCCGACATAAAAGTTGTACCCACCCTGCCAGGAGATGGTGACGAGGTCTTCGGCGACGACATAATTGCGGATGGTAACCGGAAGGACTATCAAGAGTGATGAAAAACCGACCATCGCGATACTTGTGGCGGCCTGCTTAAGTCCGAACTGTGGTCGGAGACTGAACCATCCCCAGATAAGCAGCGCCGGCCCGAAGAGCAGGATGGTTGGGCGAGCGATTCCGCCGAGTCCGAGAGCAATTCCCGCCGCTACGAGTAACCAGCGCGATTTGCCTTCGGAGTAGACAAGCAAAGTGATCGTGGCGAGTGAAAGCAGCACCTCAAGCAATGTTATCAGCAGGGAAGCGTCATAGTAGATGAGAGTTGGGTAGAACGCGGCTATCCAACCGGCCCAGAGGCCGATAGTTCGATTGAAGAGTTTGGCGCCTAAGAGTAATAACAGGACCGGCACCAGTGAGCCGAGGAGGATCTGCAAAACCCGGACCGCAAAAAACGAGCTGCCGGTGATCTTGAAGAGGAAGGCAAGCAGGTACGGGTAGAGCGGGGCGCGAAAATACGGTTCGTCGGGGTAGCCTTCGGCCGAGTTTATCTGCCTAACCAATTCCATATGGTAGCCTTCGTCCATGGTCGGGTCATTGAAGGTCGGCATGGACTCCAAGCCAAAGAGATGGACCATCCGGATGAGGAAGGAGGCAAGGAACAGACAGAGTATTAGCAGCCAGGTCCGCGACACGTCAGATACACCTCAAAAAATGCGTTCGGCTCGGAAATATTCGTCAGGTCTCTGATAGTGTAGGATCTGACTTCCCTATAATACGGCAGAATTCAAGAAGTGCTCAAAGAAAAAGGCCGCAAAGTTTGCGGCCTTTAAAACGATGCCAAGAAAACAGATTACTTTTTGTCTGCTTTCTTCTCTTCCTTCTTTGCGCCAGCGGCGGCAGGAGCACCAGCTTTGGCACCGGCGGCGGCACCTGCGGCAGGCGAAGCTCCAGCGGCACCCGGAGCGGCGGCAGCGGCGGCAGCAGCCTCGGCTTCAGCAACAGCTTCAGCGGTCGGAGCCTCGACCTTGATAACGGTCGGAGCGGAAATGGTGACCACGGTGCTATCCTTGTCTTCGAGAACGGTGACGTTCGGGATAGACAGGTCGCGGACGTGGATCGAATCTCCGATACCAAGTTCGGAAACATCGACGGAGACGAAGTCCGGGATGTTTGTCGGAAGACAGGAGATCTCCAGCTCACGGAGTACCAGGTTCTGGATACCGCCTTCAGACTTCACACCTTTCGATACGCCGGTGATATGGACCGGGATCGAGAGGTTGATCGGCTTGGTCATGGAGATGGCATGGAAATCAACATGCAACATCCGGCTGGAGACCGGATCACGCTGGATCTCACGGACCAGAACCTTATTCGGCTTGCCGTCGATATTGAGGGTAAAAATGGAGCTTGATCCGGCAGCGGCCTTCATCGCGGCGCGGAATTCGCGCTCGGCGACGTAGACGGACAGCGGGGTGGTCTCCGGTCCATAGACCACGGCCGGGATCTTGCCTTCCAGGCGAGACTGGCGGGCCGGACCTTTGCCGACGGTTTGCCGCGAATTTGCGGCGATCGAGATCTCTTTCATGACTACAAACTACCTCCAACTACTATGTTCAACACAACTATTCTCTGCGACTCGGCTGTTCTTCGAACAGCGAAGAGACGGACTGTTCATCCGAAATCCGTTTGATCGCTTCACCTATCAATTCGGAGCAGGTGAGGATCACATATTTGTCAGGGTCGAGATTCTTCTGCGACTGGTCGATCGAATCCGAGATGATGATCTTCTTGATCGGCGACTTGGCCAATCGTTCGATCGCCGCGCCGGAGAGCACGCCATGTGTGCAGGCGGCAAAGATCTCTGTGGCGCCCCGGTCTTTGAGAACCTCCGCGGCAGTACAGATGGATCCCGCGGTATCAACCATATCATCACGAATCAGAACATTGCGCCCCTTCACATCGCCGATAAGGCTCATAACTTCAGAGACATTCGCTTTCGGGCGACGCTTATCGATGATCGCCAGATCGGCGTTCAGGCTGGCGGCGGTTGAGCGCGCCAGTTTCAGGCCGCCGACATCCGGCGGAACCACCACAACATTCTCTATGCCCATAGTCCGGATGTAGTCGTTGAAGATCCAGGACGAGTACAAGTGGTCGTGGGGGAGATCGAAAAATCCCTGGATCTGGCTGGCATGCAGATCCATTGTGATAACTCTGTCGGCGCCGGCAGTGGTGATCAGGTTGGCGACCAATTTTGCCGTTATCGGGACGCGCGGACGGTCTTTGCGATCCTGACGCGCGTAACCGTAATATGGGATGACGGCGGTGATACGCATCGCGGAAGCGCGCCGTGATGCCTCGATAAGCATCATCAGCTCCATCAGATTCTCGGCCGGCGCGTTGGTCGGCTGGATGATGAAGAGGTCGGCGCCGCGAATATTCTCGTTGATCTGGACAAAGACTTCGCCATCGGAGAAGCGGGTGACCGTGCAATCGGTCAGGCGCTCACCGAGGTAGGCCGCGATCTTCTTGGCCAATCCAATATTGGAATTGCCGGTCACGAGCTTGATTTCGCTTCGAATGATCATTGCCGTTTACTCTATCGTTCCACGTATCCCGTCAGTTATGGCTTCTTATCGTCTCAGTCACTATGGCTGGGGCGCCTGGATTCGAACCAGGGAATGTCAGCTCCAAAGGCTGATGACTTACCACTTGTCGACGCCCCAACATCCGTTGTCTCTATCAGAACGTCTCGCCGGCGCGTTCAACTTCGAGTTGGTACGCTGCCAGAACCTGTTCTTCGATCCGTCGCCTCAGGTCGGCGGTCACCGGATGGGCAATATCCTGGTGGCTCCCGTCGGGACGTTTTCGGCTCGGCATGGAGACGAAACATCCGTTCGGTCCCTGAATGATCTTCATTCCGCGCACGACGAATTCTCCGTCGAACGTCACATTGGCGAATCCCCGGAGTTTATCCTCGTTGCGCAGGGTCACACGAACTTCGGTGATCTGCACGGCACCCTCCCGCGTCCTGCTGTCAAGGGCGAGGTAAACGGACAGGCCTGACTACCTGTACCTGCCAGTCCGACTCGCCATCGATCAGACCGTTGTCAATTTCAGGCGCTGCTTCGAAGAGACCAAACATCGTTGAGCCGGAGCCGGACATCCGTACAATGCGAGCCCCACTTCGTGTCAACGACTCCGCTATCCGGGATAAAACCGGATACCGTTTCCGATGTTCACCTTCAAAGTCGTTGCCGGACAGGGCAAGCAGTTCGAACAACTCACCAGCCGTCCGGCAAACGGTTAACTTAAAGGGATTCTTGGACTCCGTCAAGGTCATTTTGAGCGAGGCATAGCTCTCGACGGTCGAGCAATGGAGGGGAGGAGTGACCATGATGATCCAATAATCCGTAGGGTGGTTCGTCTCGGTCAGCTGTTCTCCCCGACCCTCTGCAAGTGCTTGTCCGGCAGTGAAAAAGAATGGGATGTCAGAACCAAGCCGACTCCCCAATCGAATCAGTTCATCTCCAGATAACCTCAAGTCGAGTAGGAGATTGGCCGCCTGAAGAGTGGCGGCAGCGTCGGAAGAACCACCCCCGACACCCCCACCGACAGGGATGTTCTTCTCGAGTTCCACAGCAATTCCCTGTCTGATTCCGAACTCCGTCTGAATAAGCCGCCATGCTTTGGTTATTAAGTTATGTGCAACTGGGCCAATTGATTGACTATTTGAAGAAATCTCAACTCCAGCAGAATCACAGAGTCGAACTGTCAGGCGGTCAAAAAGAGAGATAGCCTGGAAAAGTGAGTTGATATCGTGGTAGCCGTCGGGACGTTTGCGAAGCACCTGCAAGAACAGGTTGATCTTGGCAGGGGCGCCAATGACGACCGAGTCGCTGGTGATTCGCTTCACAAACATGGTAATCGTTCTTCCCTGTACTTCGGAGCGGTTCGAATGTCCCCTCCGCTGGTTAAGATGTTAATGTATAAGCAACTCTGTGCTGAAGCAAGTTTCGCCTCTGGCGCAAAACAGTTAGCGAGGATGCTTGAAATCGACAACAGGGTTGCATATAATGAAGGCAATTTAAGAGTGAATTACCTCTAAGGAGTGTGCAATGGACCGTTTTGGTGCCCAGGCCGACCTGAAAACTTCGGGCCAGACCTATAAGATATTCCGCATAGATAAACTGAATCAATATGGCGCGATCGACAAAATGCCGTACTCGATCAAGATCCTGCTCGAAAACGTACTGCGCAATTGCGACGGTCGGGCGGTGACCGAAGACGATGTAAAACGTCTGGCGGCGTACGACCCGAAAAAGGTCGGTGATGTTGAAGTGCCGTTCAAGCCAGCGAGAGTGATCCTTCAGGATTTCACGGGCGTGCCGGCAGTGGTAGACCTGGCAGCGATGCGGTCAGCGATGAAGCGGATGGGGGGAGACCCGCAGAAGATCAATCCGCTGGTGCCGGTTGACCTGGTGATCGACCACTCGGTGCAGGTCGATGAGTATGGCAAAGAAGCGGCGCTGATGCTTAATATGGAAAAGGAGTTCCATCGCAATCGTGAGCGGTATGAGTTCCTGCATTGGGGGCAGCGTTCATTCAAGAACTTCCGTGTGGTCCCACCGGCCACAGGAATTGTCCACCAAGTCAATCTTGAGTATCTGGCGAAAGTGGTGATCGCAGCGGACGGCATGGCGTACCCAGATACGCTGGTTGGTACCGATTCGCACACCGTGATGATCAATGGTCTCGGAGTGGTCGGTTGGGGCGTTGGTGGTATAGAAGCCGAGGCGGTGATGCTCGGGCAACCGCTGTATATGCTCACACCCGAAGTCATCGGATTCAAGTTGACCGGCGAATTGGCGGAGGGTGTTACCGGCACTGATCTGGTGCTGACACTCACGCAGATTCTTCGCAAGCGCGGCGTGGTCGGGAAGTTCGTCGAGTACTGCGGCCCGGCGCTGGACAATCTGACACTCCCGGTTCGCGCGATGGTCGGTAACATGGCGCCGGAGTATGGCGCGACGATGGGATTCTTCCCGATAGACAATACATCGCTTGATTATCTGCGTCTGACCGGACGGTCGGATGCGGAGGTGGCGCTGGTGGAGGCGTACTGCAAGGAGCAAGGGCTGTTCCGGACTCCGACCAGTCCGATTCCGAATTTCACTGAACTGCTGGAGCTGGATATCAGCACGGTACAACCGTCGCTGGCGGGGCCGAAACGTCCACAGGACAGAGTGTCACTATCAAACGTGAAAAACGAGTTTGTGCAGTTGCTCGGAAAGCCGATCGCCGAGCGCGGGTTTGAACTGCCTGAAGCTGAACGGACGAAAAAAGCGGCTATTAAAAATGGCTACAAGGCGGAGATCGGTCATGGCGCGGTCGTGATTGCGGCGATAACATCGTGTACCAATACTTCCGATCCGTACGTCCTGATCGCTTCGGCGATATTGGCCAAGAAAGCTGTGGAGAAGGGGCTCAATTCCAAGCCGTGGGTGAAGACCTCACTTGCTCCGGGCTCGCGCGTCGTGACTGACTATCTGGAGAAAGCGGGGCTGCAGAAATATCTCGACGCGATCGGGTTCCAGACAGTCGGCTATGGTTGCACAACTTGTATTGGCAACTCCGGACCACTCCCAGAGATAGTGTCGAATGCTATAACCGAAGGGAATATTGTGGCCGCGGCGGTGTTGTCAGGGAACCGGAACTTTGAAGGACGAGTCAATCCGCAGACTCGTGCGAATTATCTGGCGTCGCCGCCACTGGTCGTTGCGTATGCTTTGGCTGGAACGGTCGATTTTGACTGGGAGAAGGATTCACTCGGCAACGACAAATCCGGCAAGCCGGTTTACTTGAAAGATATCTGGCCGACCCAGAAGGAGATCGAAGATACCATCAAGACTTCTGTCACTCCCGAGATGTTCCGCAAGCAGTACGGCTCGGTCTTTGATGGCAATCCGACCTGGAACGCGATCAAGTCGACCGGCGGTGAGATCTATGAGTGGGAGGACGCATCGACCTACATCCAGGAGCCGCCGTTCTTTGTGGGAATGTCGAAGGAGGCTGGACACATCCAGCCTATATCCGGCGCGCGGGTACTTGGGATGTTCGCGGACTCGATCACGACAGACCATATCTCTCCGGCGGGTTCGATAAAGAAAGATTCACCGGCGGGGAAATTCCTGACCAATGCCGGTGTGACGTTCGACGATTTCAACAGCTATGGCTCACGCCGCGGCAATGACCGGGTGATGACACGCGGGACATTCGCAAATATCCGGCTTCGCAACCAGTTGGTGCCGGGAGTTGAGGGTGGCGTCACGGTCTATCATCCGACCGGCGAGAAGATGTCGATATACGATGCCTCGCTAAAATACAAGGAATCCAATACGCCGCTGATAATACTGGCGGGGAAAGATTACGGGATGGGGTCATCGCGTGACTGGGCGGCCAAGGGGACATTGCTCCTTGGCGTAAAAGCGGTGATCGCGCAGAGCTACGAGCGAATCCATCGTTCGAATCTGGTTGGCATGGGGTTGCTGCCGCTGCAATTCATGGAGGGAGAGTCGCGGGAGACGCTGGGCTTGACCGGAAGCGAAATCTTTACCATCGAAGGACTGAACGACACTATCAAGCCGCATCAGATCTTGACGGTGACGGCGAAATCGGAGAGTGGCGTGAAATCGTTCAAGGTATTGACGCGCATTGACACGATCATCGAAGTCGATTACTATCGCCACGGCGGGGTGCTGCCGTATGTACTGAGGCAGATGATGGGGACGAAGTAACAGAGAAATTGGAATAACTGAAGGATATAAACAATGCCAGTTGCAACACCAGCGATCTATGGAAAGATGCTCGATGCCGCGCGCGCGGGAAAGTACGCGTTCCCGGCGATAAATGTCACGACCATGGAGACGGCCAATGCCGCGCTCAAAGGGTTTGCCGATGCCAACTCCGATGGGATAATTCAGGTCTCGACCGGCGGCGGGGAATTTGCCTCCGGTCTCAATCTCAAGGATGCCGTGCTTGGCGCGATAACCATCGCCGAGCATGTGCATCGGGTGGCGGAGAAGTACAACATCTATGTCGCGCTGCACACGGATCACTGCCCGCCCGAAAAAGAAGAGAAGTTCCTTCGTCCGCTGATAGCCGAAACAGCGCGCCGCCGGAAACTGGGGCAGCCGAATTTGTTCCAGTCACACATGTACGATGGATCATCGCTGCCGACCGGTGAGAACATGAAGCGCTCGGTCGAGCTGCTCAAGCTCTGCAAAGAGAATGAGATCATTCTCGAGGTGGAGATCGGCGTGGTCGGCGGTGAAGAAGATGGAATCGACAACAGCAAAGCGGATCGCGCCAAGCTCTACACGACTCCAGAGGATATGATGGCGGTGTATGAGGCGCTGCATCCAATAGGTGGACGATATATGCTGGCGGCGACATTTGGAAATGTCCACGGCATCTACAAGCCGGGGAATGTGGTGCTGAAGCCGACCATTCTTCGCGATGGCCAGGAAGCGTGTATCAAGAAATTCGGGAAGCAAGGGGCGGCGGATCTCGTATTTCACGGCGGTTCCGGCTCGGAATTGAAAGACATTCACGAGACTTTGGAGTATGGTGTGGTGAAGATGAATATCGACACCGATACACAGTACTGGTTCACTGAGGCGATCGTGAAGCATGTCGACACCTATCGCAAGGTGCTGTTGCATTCGGCGGAAGATGTCGCTGACAAAAAGCGTTTCGACCCTCGTTCCTATCTGAAGGAAGGGGAGAAGAATATGGCGAAGCGTGTTCAGATGGGGTGCGACGACCTGAAGAGCACGGGGAAGACGCTGTTTAAGTAGTCGCAGTTATCCAGTTGATATGAAATGAAGACGCCCACTTGAGAGAGTGGGCGTTTGCGTATACTTGGTCTTGTGCTGACTTACACTGGAATCTATGAGCCCACTTTACTGAGTCATTAAAGAAATCTCGGCATTCCGGGCAACTCATTCTTCTGCAGACTTTTCAGTGTGGGACAAGATCGCCGCGCCAATTGAATTATCATGTATGAAAGGGGATAACCCTTTGACGCGCGCAACCAGTTCATCGGGAAAACGTCGGATAATGATCTCACCTCCAACGGTCGCCTTTCGCTGTAACTCTTTTGGGTCAAGAATGAAGGAGACACCCTTGTAGGAGTACTCGACATAACTGCTTCCTATCCAAGCACGAAGAAGGTCGTTAATCCCGAAAGGGATTACGGGCAAAACGTCGCCTACAAATCTATTAACTTGGTCGATGCTGTCTACAACACCGTCCGAGCGCACGATTTCCAATCCGTTTGAGACCACGTGGAAATAATGACCATGAAGCGGAGTGACAGACACTACGGTTCCGGAAGGATATACGATGACGGTATCGTTATGCCGCAGGACATCGTCTATAAACAGCCTCATCCAGTTCCGAGCATTGCCGAAGTGATTCGACCACTCGAGCGCACCGTTCTTGCCCGTAAAGGTATATTTGGCGATTGGAATCAGTGGGTTTGTTCGCTTTCCCCAACCGGACATTTCCAGACTTTGATTCTCCCATGCCGTGTACTGACCCAGCCCGAGTGCCAGGGTAAAACTATGTGCGATGTCATCATCGATGATTGAGTATGCCACGCCAGTCTCCCATACCGGATTGAGCGTTCCAGATAACGGCGGGGTATAGGAAAGGTAGTGAGTCCAGAAGCGGTCATCGCCCGATTGATAGCTTCGACTCACACTGACGTTTGCTGGAAGCACGAGTAGAGGACCGGCAGAGAAACCCAGATTGATGTTCTGTCCGAGTCCTGTGTAGAAATTGACCGCGGGAAAAGCGGAAACAACGGGTAGGCGACCAGGAGTCATGTCCAGATGCCAGTACGTCTGAATTTCCCATTGGCCGCGCTCCATCGGTCGCGGAGGCATAAACTGATGGGATGTGCCACAGCCAAGTATCCCTAAGGAAAAGACCACCAGACATATAACCAAAACAATGCGTGCTGATATCAATGGCATAGAACGTTTCCCCGGAACTAACAAAACGTGCCGTTCATTTGTCAAATCAATATGTGAAACTGCAGTCCCAATATCAACTCCGATTCTGCGGGTCATGGCCTTCTCCGACCTAGAAAAAGCGTCAGTAACTTGTTGCGGTCAGAGCTCTTATCTGGTGCAAAGGTTGGCGCTAATAGTTATTGACTTTCCCCCCGGTCGGGATTTATTACCACCTTACTATTATTGAAGGACTTAGTTCCGGGACTTACAGATATGACACATACAGATTCCACTCCCAGACCGACCCCGTTTACGCGCTATCACGAAGCCGCCGGGGCGAAGATGGTTGATTTCGTCGGTTACCTTATGCCAGTGCAGTACAAGGGGATAACCCATGAGCACCTGGCGGTGAGGCAGAATGTCGGCCTGTTCGATCTCTCGCACATGGGCGAGTTCGAAGTTACCGGCAAAGACGCGCTGGCTTTTCTGCAGAAGACCACCACGAACAATGTCGCGTCGTTGACGGATGGCAAGATCCAGTACTCATGCATGCCGTATGAGCATGGCGGGATTGTCGATGACCTGCTGGTCTACCGCATCAATCAGGATCATTATTTCCTGGTGGTCAACGCGAGCAATATCGACAAGGATTTTGCCTGGTTGAAATCGCATTTGTTCGGCGATGCCAAGCTGGTGAATCGGTCGGATGAGTTCGGGTTGCTGGCGATTCAGGGGCCGAATGCCGAGAAGCTGATGTCTGAATTGACGCCGCATGATCTAAAAAACATGGGGTACTACACCTGCACTCGGGCCAAGGTAGCGGGGATCGACCTGTTCTTCTCGCGCACCGGATATACCGGTGAAGATGGCTTTGAGATGTACATTCCGCTGAATCAGTGCGACACCATCTGGAAGGCCGTGACCGAGGCGGGGAAGAAGTATAACCTTGAGTTTATCGGTCTTGGCGCCCGCGATACTCTTCGGCTCGAAATGAAGATGGCGCTCTACGGAAACGATATCGACCAGACCACCACGCCGGTTGAGGCAGGTCTCAGCTGGATAGTTGATTTCGAGAAGGATTTCATCGGCAAGCCGGTGATGGTGAAGCAGAAGGAAGAGAAGCCGAAACGTCGGCTGGTCTGTCTCGAAATGGAAGGGAAACTGGTTCCCCGGCATGGATATGATATTGTCGACGGCGGCCAGAAGACAGGGACAGTGACATCGGGGACATTCTCGCCATCGCTTCAGAAAGCAATCGCGCTGGCTTATGTGCCGGCGGATAAATCAAAAATAGGTAGCACAGTAGAGATAGCGATACGTGACAAGCGGGTTACCGCGACGGTGGTGAAGCCTCCGTTCTACAAGAACGCGTCGCACAAGTAGGCACAATCGAACGTATGCATATAGATTTGTTTCTTCACCCGGCGCCATTGAACCGGCAGGCTCTCGAAAATAAAGCGATCGTGGTGATCGACGTGCTGAGATTCTGCACGACGGTCTGTACCGCCCTCAAGGCAGGGGCGCGTGGGGTAATACCGACCGATGGTCCGGGGGAAGCGGGGGAGATGCGGGTCAAGATCGGCGCGGATATGGCGCTCGTAGCCGGCGAGCGAAACGGCGTCAAGCTGGAAAGCTTTAAGTTCGGCAATTCACCGCTGGAGTTCACCGCTGACGCGGTTGGCGGGAAATATCTGATCATGACGACCACAAACGGGACCGGGATATTCACCCGAGCCTATATGGCGAGCCCGGTACTGGCCTGCGCCCTAGTCAACATATCGAAAGTAGCTGAGCGGATTGCCCGGGAGAAGCGTGACCTGATAATTGTCTGCTCCGGACATGAAGGGAGCTTCTCGATCGAAGACACGATCTGCGGTGGTATGCTGATACATCTGCTGACGACCCGTCACCGGAAAGAAATCACGATCAACGATGCCGGGTCTTTGGCGTTGCTGCTGTACGATTCGAATCAGGCGGCGATCAAGCAGACGATCGCCCAGGGGGAACATGCGCGGTTTCTCACGTCGATCGGGTTTGGCCGGGATGTCGAAGTATCATCGGAAATAGACGCGGTCCCGGTATTGCCGGTGCTGAAGGATGGCCGGCTGGTTCTCGAGGAAAACTAGCCCCGGTCATCGAAAACTGTCACCTTTTGGCCAGCCAGTCAGGTATAAGCAATCATGAATCGTGGTATATTCTGTTTCGTTGTTGTGACGATGCTGCTGGCCGGTCCGGTACTGGCGGTTGACGGCGTTGAGTGCGAATTATCCATCTATCAGGCCGACCCATCCGCGCGGGATTCGGCGAATGTACTCCTTTCAATTGACACCGCTACTTTCGTAGAGGGGATACGGGCGACCGGATTTCTGGTGGCGTTCTCCACGGAAGTGGAGTTCACGTCGATCGATAGCCAGAAGCTTGCGTTGAATGTGCATATCGCGACCTTGGGACCGAACGCCAATCACTATTCACGGCAATTCACAACCGAGCTGGGCCTTCCGGCGCGAGTCGAGCGGATAATCGGGAAAAACAATGCGCGGTATACGCTGGCGCTCAAGGCGCTTAAGCGCGTTTCGGTCGATACCAGTTCATGCGGAGTGGTACACTATCGAAAAGATGACTTCAAGTTCGACCCGAGCGCGAATGTCGATATCTATTTCGTGAAGCAGTCGGTCGGGGATTTCTATTGGAATGTCGTCAAGGGATTGATGGAAGAACGGTATCGTCAGTTCGCCGACTTGAACAAGTTCAATCTTCCCGGCAAGTACCTGCTGTATCTCTGTCCCTGCAAGATTTACTCGGTGATCTGGGATGACCGTTTTGGGATGATGGTCGACCCGACCCGCAACACGGCGTTCGCGCTTTATTCGACTGAATACAGCGCGGCCGATCCGTATTTGATGATGTATGCCTCCCTCGCGCGACACTACGGATATTCGCCGCAATTCTTTATGGAAGGATTTGCCGGTTATCTATCTCCGGCCAACTTCGAGGTAAAGGAGCTCAAGGCCCAGAAACGGCTTTTGCCCTTGGCGTCGATGTTCAGCACGCGGACGTATATGTCCAGCGAACCGATCGTGGCGGACCGCATGTCAGCCTCGTTTGTGCGTTACCTGATAGATCAGTATCGGATCGACAGATTTCTGGAGGCGTATCGCGCGGCGGATGATCTGAATCTGCTCACGACGCTCGAACAGGTATATGATAAGTCTGTCGCAGACCTTGAGGCCGAATGGCTGCGGTATGTCGATACAGTGACGATCAAACCGGAAGTGTTAGCGCAGTACGCGGATCAGTCTGAGGCGATGTTCGATTATCACGCCGCGCTGAAGATGAAGATGGCGCAGTTGACCAAAGTAACGACCAAAGAGGATTCGGCGCGCGTGATCAGTGATATCGCGCGGATCCATTTCTACCTGGGCGACTACGCCGAGGCTTCAACGTGGCAGGCGAAGCTGGTTCAGTATAACCAAGCAAACGCGACGGCCTGGATGGCGCTGGGAAGTTACCAGTTGATGGCCGGAAAGATGAGCGACGCGCTGGCGGGTCTGGCCAAAGCGAAATCGCTGGACACGCTCAATCCGCTAATGGATTTCAATCTCGCCATCAGCGCGCTGGCGATGGGCGATACAGCCCAATGTGTCAGGCTACTCACCAAGTTGATATCGGATTCCCGCGAAGGGGTACCATATGTTGAGCCGCGTGTCATGATGCTCTCGTTGCTAATGCCATCAAAAGCGCAGGATGACAAGACCAAAGCGATGACCTACGCGAACGAGACGCTGAATGTACTTCGACAGAGTGGTCCGGGGATAGCCGCCAGCCCAACTATATATCTCTGGACCGGCATCGCGATGCTGGGGAAAGAGGATACCGGCGAAGCCACCAACCAGATCATTTCATCGGTTTTTCTTGAGCCGCGACCATTCTACCAGGGGATGGGGTATTTGTGGCTGGGTAAACTCGCGGACCTTCGCGGTGAACGGGATGTGGCGAAAGATTATTACCGTCATGTGATAGACTCACGGTCGGCGGCGTATCATCAGGCTGAAGCACGTCGGTGGCTGGAGCGGCCGTACCGGCAGTAGCGTATGTTCAGTTTCCTGAATGCGACAGCGCTTTTTGCGGCGGCAGCGGCGCTTATTCCGCTGATCATCCACCTCTTCTCTCGTCGACGCGTCAAGATCGTCGAATTCTCCTCGCTCAAACATCTAAAGGCGATGCAGCGCCGCCAGGTCCGGCGCCTCAAGGTACGCCAGATAATCCTTCTGATTTTGCGCATGCTGATCATCCTGGCTATTGTGCTGGCATTCGCCCGTCCTACCAGTCAATCAGGTATGGTGGGGGCGCACGCGACGGTCTCGGCGGTGGTATTGTTCGATAATTCGGCATCGATGAATCGCTACGTGGCCGATGGCAATCTGTTTGATCTCGCGAAGACACGGGCTGAAGAGCTGTTGGCGTCGTTCGGGCAGTCAGATGAAGTGATGATGGTACCCTTGAGTCAGGTTGATGGAGAGGCGGTGGCGCCCTCATTTGGATCGGCCGCGGCGGCGAAGCAGCGTTTGGCATCGATCAATCCCGGTTATGGTGAAGCGGACCTTCAAAGCGCGCTCGAAGGAACCGTATCGCGACTGGCATTGGCTAAGAATGTCAACAAAGAGATCTTTGTCATCAGTGACCGTCAGCGCCACTCACTACCGGACCGAACCATGCTTGATTCGGCGGAGGTGAAGCTCTATTTCGTCGATCTTCCGCTTGAGAAGGTTGAGAATTGTGGCATCACCGGAGTTGACTTTGGCGGCCAGTTGATACAGCCCGGACTGGAGTTCAATCTGACGGCATCGTTGAAGAATTATGGGGATGCGTCACGAACCGATCTTCTGGCATCGCTCTTTCTCGACGGGAAACGTGTGTCGCAGACCGAGGCCCAGATCGCGGCCAACGGCGAGAGCACCGTTCGATTCAGTCATACAGTGTCGGGGACTGGATTCCACGCCGGCTATGTGGAACTTAGCGACGATAAATTTCTCGGCGACAATCGGTATTACTTCAGTTTTCAGATACCCGATCGGTTCAATCTATTGCTCGTGTCAGGGGACGAATCTTCACGATTCATCGAACTGGCGCTGATGCCGTCATCGCAGTTGTCTCAGGCGTGGTCGATCAAGACCGTCACGCCCGAGTTGCTCAGCGGTGTGGACTTCAATGAGTACGATGTGGTTGTACTGGCCGGTGCGCCGCGTATGGAGCAAGGATATGTCGAACGGATCCGGGCGTTCGTGCAGAGCGGCCGCGCGTTGTTCATTACATACGGCGGAAATACTGATATCAATAGTTTTAATGCCGACTGGTCGAGTGTGACGGGGGTGACGCTCACCGCGCCGGTACTTCAGCAGTTCACCCGGGCAGGATTTTTCACGCTCCAGTCAATCGACCTGCAACACCCGATCTTCTCGATTTTTGGATTGGAAGGGACCAAACCTCCAGAGATAAAGTTCTTCACGCTACCGACGGTGACAGTCTCGAGGGAGACCCGGCCTCTAATGATGTTCTCCGGCGACCGTCCGGCATTGCTGGAGAATCGTTATGGCGAAGGGAAGGTCCTGACATTCGCCGCGCCGATCTCTCCTCAGTATACCGATCTGCCAGGACACGCGTTTTTTGTGCCTATGATATCTCGTATCGCCGAGTATCTGGCGGCAAATCTGTCATCTCTGGACACTCGCTTGTTCATCGGGACACCTATCTCGCGAGCGATGCCGACAAGAGAATCGCTTGAATATTCGCTCAATCTGCGTACGCCGGACTCGCTGGAGTATATTCTCCCGCCGGAAGAGTCGCAGGGGTCATTGGTGGTGCGCGCCCGTCCAGTGGAGAAGCCGGGGATCTATTCCATCAATTATCTTGGGCGCGAGGTTGACCGGTTTGCGGCGAACCTCAAGCCGGAAGAAGCGGATCTGGCCTCAGTGGATCCCGATCAGTTCGCCACCGCGATTGGGGCGAAAGAGTTCAAGCAACTCGAGCAGGGAGAGCCGATCGCGGCCGCTCTTTCACAACTTCGCTTTGGGCGCGAATTGTGGCATCTCTTCGCCTGGGCGGCGGTGATACTTCTGGCCGCCGAGATGATCCTGGCACGGGGTGCCGAACCGGAGGAATGACGAATGACTCTGGTAGCCGTCGAACATATCTCCCGCAAATTCAATTCACAGGTGATCCTGGATGATGTCTCCTTTCCTATTCAGGATGCAGATCGCATTGGCTTGGTCGGGAAAAACGGTATCGGTAAAACGACTCTGCTGGAGATGCTGGCCGGCAAACAGGAGCCGGACAGCGGGACGGTGGTTCGCGCAAAGGGGACGATCGTCGATTATGTCGAGCAGGAAAAGGATGAGTATCTCGAATTCACGATCTTCGATTTCGTAGCTGCGACGCGTCAGGATATCCTTGATCTGCGAAAAGAGATCGCGCGGCTGGAGCATCACCTCGAAAAGCAACCCCACGACGAAGAGGCTCTACAGCAACTGGGGTCGCTTCACCAGAAGTTTGAAGCGTTGAATGGTCACGCGCTTGAGAATGATATAGCGACTATTCTATTGGGGCTGGGCTTTCCGCTCTCGCGACATCACGACAAACTCAAGCATCTTTCAGGCGGGGAGAAGAATAGAGCGGGATTGGCGCGGTTGCTTGCGGGGAAAGGAAATCTTCTCCTGCTGGATGAGCCGACCAACCATCTGGATATAGAATCAACCATGTGGTTGGAGCAGTACCTCAGGCAGCTCAATGCCGCCTGCATGGTAGTCTCGCACGACCGCGCGTTTCTGAGCAACACTGTCGACCAGATATGGGAGATAGGGTTTGGCAAGATCGATGTCTATCACGGCGGCTTTGAGAAATATCTGGTGGACAGAGATGAACGGAAGCGGCTGCATGAACACAAGTATAGACATCAGCAGGAAGAGATAAAGCGGCTGGAAGATTTTGTCCGCCGCAATATGGCGGGTCAGAAGACCCGGCAGGCCCAATCCAAGTTGAAATATCTCGCCCGTATTGAGCGGATCCCTCCGCCAAAGGGAGACAGCCGCGGGCCACTGATCAAAGTGGAATCATCGGGACGGTCCTTCAATCATGTGCTGGCAGTGGAGAATCTGTCGCTCGGATATGGTGGTTTCCCGGTGGTGCAGGATGTACAGTTCGACCTGTTTCGCGCGGATAAGGTCGGGTTGATCGGGCGAAATGGCTCAGGTAAGTCAACTATTCTCAAAGCGTTGTTGGGGGAGCTGGCACCTCTCGAAGGATCTCTTCGACTGGGGACAAACGTCGATGTCGCCTATTTCGATCAGGAATTATCCGATCTCAATCTGTCGGCGACAGTGGTGGATAATCTCTGGGAGCTTGATCCGACCGCGGATGTCAACAAGATCAAGACCTTCCTGGCGCGGTTTGGATTCAGCGGGGAGGCATCGCTAAAAGCGACGGCGGCGCTGTCCGGCGGAGAAAAGACCAAGCTTTGTCTGGCGCGGTTGCTCTATTATCCGGCGAATCTGATCATCATGGATGAGCCGACCAACCATCTGGATATCGATGCCCGGGAGGCGCTAGAAGAAGCGCTGAGAGAGTACGACGGCACGCTGTTGATCGTCAGCCACGACCGGTATTTCCTGGATGCGGTGGTAAACCGGGTGTTGCATATCGATCGGGGACGAGTCCGAAGTTACAACGGGAATTACAGCTATTTCCGTGAAAAATCGACTCCCGCGGCTGTGCAGCAGTCGGCGAAGTCGAGAGAGGCCGCGGGGAAACAAAGCTATCTAGAATTAAAAGAGCAGTCCCGCAAGAGAACAAAGCAGAAGCGAGAGCTGCAATCACTGAAGTCAAAGATCGCCGACTATGAAAAGGAACTGGAGAAGCTTGAAGTTGATATCGCGGTGAATATCCCTAGACATGACTGGGAGGCCCTGCAGAAATCTTCGGCGAGAAAACAGGAAGTCGAAAACCTGTTGATCGAGATGATGGCGCAACTCGAACTGATGGAAGCGGAGGAGAATGCGTAGGCTACTGCTGATTTCCGGCTCGCCGACGAAGGGTTCCTCGACCGATCTGCTGATGAGGATTGTCGCCGATGAGTGCGCAGTGGCATTGGGTGAGGAGGTCGAGATTCAGTCGGTCAAGATATCTGAGCTGCAGTTCATACCCTGTCAGGCGTGCGGCGAAGCGCCGACCCCGCACTTCTGTTTTTTTCATGAAATCGACGAACAATACGATCAGATAGTCTTGTGCGACGCACTGATATTCGGTTCGCCGATCTATTTCGACAATGTCTCGGCGCAGGCGAAAGCTTTTATCGATAGATGCAACTGTTTCCGGCCATACGACTTCAAGAGTATCGATCCGGGGCATAGCTTTCTCAAGTTGTTGCCGAAGAAACGTCCCGGCGCGATGGTATTTGTTGGAGGAGAATCCGGCTGGTTCGAGGGGGCAAGGCGAACAGTGGTTGGGTTCTTCAAATGGATCGAGATCGCCTCTGTCGGGATGGTCACCTGGTCGCACGAGGATGTTACTATCGGTTCGGCCACGGGAGACGGTCAAATCGTCGCACAGGCAAAGGAACTCGGCCGTACATTGGCACAAGCGATGAGGGAGCAGCATGCGGGATAAACCAACCGAAGAGTATTACCGACATCGGGCGGCAGAGTACGAGCGGATCTATTTCCGGGAGATTCCTGAGCGACGCAAAGAGATCGATGACGAAGCGGAGAGACTTCGCGCGTTGGTCGCCGGAAAGACGGTCCTGGAGATGGCTTGCGGTACAGGCTACTGGACCAGGGTGATGTCAGAGACGGCCGCGAATGTGACTGCCTCGGATATTTGGCCGGAGATGTTGGCTCAGGCAAAGCAGAAGCAGTTTGGTTGTCCCGTGGAGTTCATCGTGGCCGACATGTTCGCGCATCCGTGGCCGGAGAAGGCATTCGATGTTGTTGCGGTTGGGTTCTGGTTTTCGCATCAGCCGAAGCAGGAGTTTGACAAGTTTTTCGAACTGGTCGGACGGCCGTTGAAGTCGGGCGGAAGAGCCTGGCTAATCGACAACAACCCGCCGGCGGAGGGGACACATCATGAGTTTGTTCGCAAGGACGAATTTGGCAACAGCTTCAAGCGTCGATTTCTTGAAAACGGCGAGCAGCATGTGATCCTGAAGAATTATTACGAGGAAGAGGAGCTTCGAGGGATATTCGAGCCTACCATAAGAATCGAAAGAATGACCTACAAGAAATACTATTGGTCGGTGGTGCTGAGGCCATGAGGGGCACCCTATTGTTATGTCTATCAATAGATTAGGTTTTGTCGGCCCTCGCGCCCACTCCCGACCCAACTTCGCCTTGCCAAACCCGTTCTATCCATTATATTTACAGGCTCTGGCGGACCGGCATGGCTGGAACCGCCCTTTGTTCTGTTTGTTGAAGAGAAAGTTTGAACAGCAGTCATAAAGGAAGTGAACGTGAAAGCAGGCATCCATCCGCAGTACAATGAGGTGACGATCACCTGTGCCTGCGGCGCCCAGTACAAAACTCGGTCGACCCGCAAGCAGATCGCCGTCGAAATCTGCTCCAACTGCCATCCGTATTTCACCGGCAAACAGAAGCTGATGGATACGGCCGGACGCGTGGAGCGTTTCCGCCGCAAATACGGCCAGCTCGGCGAAAAAGCCGACAAGAAGTAGTCGCCACAAATTGTCGCCATCGACTTGGTCGGTGGCGACGTACTATTATCGAAACTCCGTCGTGTGACGGACACCCACAGACAACTTGACCGGTTAATCTCTAGCCAGGGGAACAGCGTGCCCGATCTGAATATTGGCGGACAAGCAGTAATCGAAGGTGTGATGATGCGCTCAAAAGATCGCGTCGCTACCGCCGTCCGTATCCCAACCGGTGAGATTGTGGTCAAGACCGAACCATATCGATCGTTAGCCTCCCGTTACAAGCTCCTCAATACGCCGATCCTGCGAGGGGCGGTGGCATTTGTTGAGATGATGATCCTGGGTATTCGGACACTCAATTTCTCGGCCGAGATCGCCATTCACGAGATGGAGAAGCAAGAAGCGCAGGCAAAAGGGGAGACCGCGGAAATAAAGCCGAAAAAGGCGAATTCACTCTATCTGGCGGGGTCGGCCATTTTTGCGCTTGGGGCGGGGATATTCTTTTTCTTCTTCCTGCCGTTGGCGGTTGCCAATTTTGTCGGCGTCAACAAAGACGCGCTTGGTTTCAATCTGTTGGCCGGCGGCATACGGTTGACTATTTTCGTTGCCTACGTTTACGCGCTGACGTTTTTCAAGGATTTCTATCGGATATTCCAATACCACGGGGCGGAGCATAAATCGATCTACGCCTATGAAATGGGCGAAGAAATGTTGCCGGAGCGGGCGGCTTGCCACACGCGGTTTCATCCGCGTTGTGGGACTTCGTTCATTCTCATCGTTGCCCTACTGGCGATCGCGGTATATGCCGTTTCGGATACGCTCTATGCGGTGTACGCCGGGCATCCACCGGCGTTGCTAACGCGCTTCGGGATCCACTTCGCGCTGTTGCCGCTGGTCGCTGGAACCTCATATGAACTACTCAAGCTCTCCGGCAAAACCCGTGACAACGCGGTGACCCGTTTTCTGATCAAGCCGGGGCTTTGGCTGCAGAAGATCACAACCAAAGAGCCATCGCTCGACCAGATCGAAGTCGCTATAGCGGCGCTTGAGGCCTCGCTCGGCACGACCCAATCTCGCGTGACCTCCAAAGTCACTGCCCTCTCGTAGCGACCTTCATTCGCTTTTCTTTGCTTGCCGAAACGGCAGGCATCTCTTTACATTCAACCCGAAATAGAAATAGCTATGCTTGATATAGTCGAAAAACTGGAACAACGCCTTGCGGCGCTTGACGAATCCCTCTCCGACCCGACAGTGGTTAGCGATCAGAAGCGATTTATCGCGCTTAATCGTGAGCGCCGCCAATTGGCCGATGTGCTGGAGACGGGGCGTCGCTATCGCCAGATCTGCAAGACGGTCGACGAAGCGCGCGAGATGATCGGCTCCGACGACCCGGATATGGTGGCAATGGCCCGCGAAGAGCTCGAAGCTAATGAGCCGCTGATCGAAGAGGCTGAAAAGGAATTTCGCGTCAAGTTGTTGCCGAAGGACCCCGAGGATGACAAGTCCGCGGTAGTTGAAGTTCGCGCCGGGACCGGTGGCGACGAGGCCGGCCTCTTTGCGGCCGACATTTTCCGCATGTATCAGCGATATGCCGACACCAAACACTGGAAAATGGAGATTCTCAGCTCCAGTACCTCCGGCATGGGGGGATTCAAAGAGATAATTTTCTCTCTCGATGGCGAGGGAGTCTATGGAACGATGAAATATGAGTCGGGTGTCCATCGGGTACAGCGTGTGCCGGCAACCGAAACGCAGGGGAGAATCCACACGTCGGCAATTACCGTGGCAGTCTTTCCAGAGGCCGAAGAGATCGACATCGAGATCAAAGAGAATGAGATAAAGGTCGATGTTTATCGGTCGTCTGGACCAGGAGGGCAGTCAGTCAATACGACCGATTCGGCGGTGCGCATTACGCATATTCCGACCGGAATGGTGGTGACCTGCCAGGATGAAAAGTCCCAGCTCAAAAACAAGCAGAAGGCACTCAAAGTCCTTCGCGCCAGGCTGTATGACCGGATGATCGCGGACCGTCAGGCGAAACTGGCGGCCGAGCGCAAGTCGATGGTCTCGACCGGTGACCGGTCGGCCAAGATCCGGACCTACAATTTCCCGCAGTCGCGCGTGACGGATCATCGAATCAACCTCACAATCTATGCTCTCTCGGATATTCTCGAAGGTAATGTCGATCCACTCATAGAACCACTACGCCAGCACGACCAGGAGGAACGTCTCCGGGCCGAGGCTGCCGTCTAAATCACCGGGCCATATGTTCAAGATCATTCGTTTTGCCGGCGCCATTCTGCTGACGATCGTAATGTTGATCATCGCATCGCGAGCGTCGCGCGGAAAACCGGAGTTCGTCTCCCATTACGACAACGGCTACAAGTTCGAACTGACCACCGTCCCCAAATATGCCGAGAACAGCAAGGTGCGAGTGACCATGAATATCACTGGCAACCTGACCGAGCAGATCCAGCCGGTCCTTCGATTCGCCAAATCCGAGCAGGATGATTTGTCGAACATCGCGGCTTACCGTTCACAGTCGATGATCCTCGCGGACTCGACGACCGGTAGTTACTTCTTTGAAATGTCTACCGGCGCTCGCGGCGGAAGAATCCAATATTATGTGCAGATTGTAGATCGCGCCCAGTCAGTGCTGGCGACCTTTATGATGCAAAACGGCAAACCGTTTTTCGTGAAGTATTTTGGCGATGTTCCGAAGATCGTTCTTCTGCCTCACATCGCTTTCATGTTCGCGACTGTTTTTTGCGTCGCGATGGCAACCCTGCACGCGTTGTCGGTCATTCGCGGCCACGAATCACCTGGTTCAATGCTGAAGTATCTTTTCTGGGGCGCCGTGATGACGTTGATTGGCGGTTATCCCTTTGGATTTGCGATGAATTGGTACGCGTTTGGCGGAATATGGGAAGGGGTGCCATTTGGCACTGACGCCACGGACAACAAAACGCAACTTCTGTTTGTGTACCAATTATTCGCCGTGCTGATCGGTGTTCGTTCTCTAACGGACGGCCGTCGCGGGAGAGATCTCTTCAGCCAGAAAGCACTTGGTTGGTTCGGGTTGGGGATGTTCGCGGTGATGCTATTCATTTATCTAATACCGCATTCGATTCAATTCTCGAAAGAGTTGACATATACGTTCTGCTATGGGTTCATCGGATTCTGGGCGCTGGTGTATCTGATCGCGTGGTTCCGCAGCCGGAAGGTTGCATGATCGGGCTTAGGCTCGCAATTTGACGAGTGGGAGTGATTATGTCCAAGTCGCTGTCGCCGTTCATTGCCGAAAAATCCCGAGTGTTGGCCGAGGCAGGGATCGATCAGGCTGATGCCGAGATCGAACTGATACTCTGTCATGTGCTGAATGTGGGACGAATGGAACTGGTCTGGCACGGCGCGGAACGGCTGACCACGGAAGTACGCGCGGAGATCGACCGGATAATAGCTCGCCGCCTGACGCGTGAGCCACTTCAGCATATCCTCGGAGAGTGCTGGTTTTTTGGCCGAAAGTTCATAGTCGGACCATCCGTCATGGTACCTGCGCCGGAAACAGAACTCCTTTGCGAAGCCGCGATCTCCTTCGTACAGCGGCGGGGGCTGGCTTCGCCGAAGATCCTCGATGTCGGAGTTGGCTCCGGCGTGATCTCGGTGACGGTCGCGAGTGAACTAAGGATAGGACACTACGTGGCGCTCGATATCTCGCCCGACGCGATCGCTGTGGCCAAACAGAACGCAGAGCGATACCAATTAGATGGCCGAATTGAGTTCCGGGAGTCTGATCTCTTTTCCGCAGTGCGACCGGATGAGAAATTTGACCTGATCCTATCGAATCCTCCCTATATAGCGGAGCATGAATATGAGACTCTGCCTCCAGAGGTTCTGGCTGACCCCAAAATATCGCTAACCTCGGGAGGGGAAGGAATGGACGCTATCAAGGAGATCGTCAAGCTCGCGCCGTCTCACCTAGCGTCTGGCGGACGGATCATGTTTGAAATCGGCTATGACCAAGCAGAGAAAGTAGCGACCTTGACCAACAATGATCCTCGGTACAGCTCGATCTCGATCCTGAAGGATCTGGCGAATCTGGATCGGGTGGTTATTCTCTCCTGCGAGTAGACCAGATGCCGCGCGAATCCAGGGAATCACGGACAAAGCGGGCGGCAACCATCCTCGGTTTGCTCAGGAAGCAGTACCCAGCCCCCAAGACAGCCCTTCAATACGATAATATCTATCAGCTACTCTTTGCGGTGATTCTCTCGGCACAGTCGACGGATGTTCGGGTCAATATGGTGACTCCGGGGCTGTTTCGACGATTCCCCACTCTCAAGTCGTTTGCAGAAGCACGAGTGTCCGAGATTCAGAAGGAGATAGCCTCAGTCGGTCTGGCTCCTGCAAAGGCGCGTGCAATTAAGGAGTCCGCCCGGCTGTTGCTTGAGGAATTCGGGGGCGAAGTACCCCGCACACTGGAAGAACTGATACGTCTCCGGGGGGTAGGGCGGAAGACTGCTTCGGTCGTGTTGGGGGCAGGATACGGATTAGCCGAGGGAGTGGTGGTAGATACTCATGTCGCACGGCTGAGCGGTCGACTTGGATTCAGTTCGAAAGGCACACCCGAGCAGATCGAAAGAGAATTAATGGAACTAATTCCGCAAGCGGATTGGATCGACTTCTCTCACCTCCTGATCCTGCATGGACGGACAACCTGCGGCGCCCGTGGACCGAAGTGCGGGGATTGTGTGGTGAGCCGCCTTTGTCCCAGCGCCGGCACGTTTCTCCAAAAAAACAGCAGGTGACCGCGAAAGCGATCACCTGCCTCATCTTGCCTGTTCTGAGAGGTCTTACTTCTGAAAACGGCGTGCGATACCCGCACCGACCAGTCCAAGTCCGAACAGCACCATGGTAGCCGGCTCCGGCACGCCAGGTGTGGTTGGATTGGATCCCGGACCCGCGGTGTAGCTCAGAGCCAAGGACGCACTGTTAATGCGCAGGCTCCGTTCACCGGCCGTTATCGAGACATCAAGCGAGCCCTGGTTCCAGAATCCGGGGATGTTGACATCAGTGAGGTTAACCAGGGTGTTGTCGCCAAGCAACCCCAGGAAATCCCACCATGGTCCATCCTGCGAATTCAAACCGCCCCACTGGAAGACACCCTGGAAGCTTACCCAGTTGTCATTATCGTCGATCCGTGAACCGTCGATCCAGAGGAGAGCTCTCTCAATAGTTCCCGGAGGAACCGAGAGGTCCCCGGGGAGAGTGTGAGACCAGCTCATGCTGTGGTCGAGACCAGACTGGGTGCCGATAGTGTAGCCATCCAAGAAGCCCAAACCAAAGCTACCGGCAGTATAGAAATCGACATTAGATACGTAATCGTATACGTAATTGTCGTAATCCCATGCCACGCCATGGTTGTACGAGATCCATTGGTTGATCTGCGGCAACGCCATGCTGCTTCCCGCCACTGCCATAAGACAGGCGGAGAGAATCAGAATCTTAAGCCATTTGAGCAAAGGTATTTCCTCCGATTGCTCTTGTTTAGAGGTTGAAGATTCTATAGAACAAGCGTTAAAAAGCAATTTTAGTGCCTGCTCCAGGAGTGATTGAGCCGGTATTGTCGGACAAAAGGTTAGTCCTCGCGTGTGCCATTCACACGTGGTCCACAGGCCATACTGACGGTAAAACGCACCCCTTTTTGTGCATCTGGCTTCACGATTTTCCCGATTTGGGGACACGTTTGGTCTATCTTTTGGGCAGCTGGGCGGTTCGCCAGAGGCCAAAACGGCGACCCCGCAGGGTCGCCGTTTGACGAGCTTGTGTGCGTGCCGAAAGGTCTAGTATTCGTCGAGATTGGACCACTCGGCGTTCTCCAGCCATTGTTTCGGGCGATCCAGGAAATGGATGATGTTTTCCATCGTCACCCAGTGACGGTGCTCTTCATCGGCGATCTTATGCAGAATAGCCGACTGCTCCGGCTTGGTCACTTCCTTTGCTTTTTCGCGGTAGAAGGCTTCTGCCTTTTTCTCTACTTCGCGAGCATGTTCCCAGATCTGGCGGGCGTCCGGAGGGAACGCATAGTCTTTGTTTTCGGACCTGAGCGCTTCAAAGACATTCTTGACCGTCGCCAGAATAGTGGTCTTCTCGGCCTCTTTGTATTCGGCGAAGTGACCATCTTTGAGAGCCTTGAATATATTGTAGTGCTTCTGCTCGTCGTCGGCCAGCTCAAGCAGGATCCGCTTGAGTTCGGGCGAAGTGGCTTTGTTAGCATGCTCGATATAAAACATGCGGCCATCCATCTCCATTTTCATCGCGTATTCAAAAATCTCCATAGCCCAACTCCTGAATTGCAGATTAGTCTTGTCTGACAAAGTAGTCACTGGGCACGGCCTTGTCAATTGGTATTGAGAAAGTATTCACAAAGTGAAGGTGTCGCGAGTCCATGTAACATCGCTTGTGCGGCCCAGCCAAATGGCTATTATAGGCTTATGTTTGTGCGGAAAGTGGTGCTCTATTGTTTTATCTGGTTGTGTCTCTGGCCGCTTCGGGTGACGGGGGAAGAGAATCAGCCTACCGCTCACCATAGGTTGGCCACTATCTATCTGGATAACCCGACACACCTGGCTCAAGTTGATTCTTCCCTGACTATCGCCCGCGACAAACTGGCACGGTTGCTCAAAGATACCATGGAGTACCGCCCCGACCTCTATGTGGTCGACGATGCCGACAGATTCGCCCAGTTGATCGGGGGGAAGTTCCCTGACTGGGGAGCCGCCGCGGCGTTGCCGTATAAGGGGCGGATGGTGATCAAGTCGCCGGACCGGTTTGTGATCCAGAAGTCCCTGCCGGAGTTGATCGCGCATGAGTATGCGCATTTGGCGTTGGCGGATCGGCTGGGGATCCGCGAGGCTCCGCGGTGGCTGGATGAAGGGATCGCGATGTATGTGGCGGCGGAGTGGGGGTGGTCGCAGAACCTGGCGATGAGCAAGGCCGCGGTCTTTCGTCAGTTCATTCCTCTTTCAGAGATCGATCGAGTCAATCGATTTAACTCCGGGAAAGCGGAAGTGGCGTACTCGCAGTCATACCTGGCGGTCAAGTATTTCGTTGACCAGTACGGCCTCGACGCGCTTACTATCCTGCTCGATGGTATCGCGTCCGGCCAACCGCTTGACAGTGCCTTGATGCACTCGACCGGTTCGACCGAAGATGCGTTTGAAAAAGAGTTTCACGAGTATCTGACGCAGCGTTATAACCTGGTGAGTTTCCTGATGGACACATTCTGGCTTTGGATATTTCTCGCGATCGTGGTAGTGGTGGGAGGATTTATGAGGTATCGCCGTCGCCGGCAATATTACAAAAAGTGGGAAGAGCAGGAGAGACTTGAATCCACCGACTTCCAATACGGCAAGGGCCGGGTGGAGGAAACGGATCCGGATGAGGATGACGAACCGTGGCGTCGCTAAGTCATCAACTCGAGTACCTGGCTACTTTGGGCGCTGCCAAGTATGCCCAGGGCTTGTCAGAAGAGAGCGCCGATCGGATGGGGCGACGGCTCGGCAGTGTGATGTATCATGTGCTTCCGAAGCGTCGCAAAATCGCTCTCGACAATCTCAGACGAGCATTGGGAAGCGAGTACACGGAGGAGCAACTTGAGGAGATCACCCGCCAGGTATTCACTAATATTGGACAGACGCTTATTGAGTTCTCCCGATTCAAACAACTTGGCAGAGATGGGGTGAGGCGAGTGGTGACCGGCCCCGGGGAAGAGCACATTGCCAGGGCATTTGCCGAGGGCAAAGGGGGAATACTGTTGACCGGTCACTTTGGCAATTGGGAGATCTTGGGTGCCTGGGTAGCGGCGATGGGCTATCCAATGGATTTTCTTGTTGGTCGGCAGCATAATGCCAAGGTCGACAAGCTGCTGCTTGGATTTCGAAGTGAGATGAAGGTCGGATTGATACCCCTCGCAACTGCGGCGAGGTCGGTGTTCAAGACGCTCAAAGCCAACCGGATCACCGGGATAGTGGCTGATCAGCATGCGCCGGGAGGCGGAAGTATCGTTATCGACTTTTTTGGACGACCTGCTGCCTGGGCAAAAGGGCCGGCTCTATTCTCCATTCGTTCCGGAGCGCCGCTTCTCCCGTACCTGCTTCGTCGCGAACGGTTCGACAAGCATGTTCTGATGCCTGGAGAGCCGATCTATCCGCCAAATACGGGAGATGAAGAGAAAGATATTGAGACTATGTTAGTGGCATATGCGCGTTTTTTGGAGCAAGGGATTCGGGCCTACCCGGATCAGTGGATGTGGACGCACCGTCGCTGGAAACTGGACGGACCTGCAACTTGAGCCGCGCCTAAGCGTACACTATATGTTACGCCGGCAATCGGTTCATGTCGCACCCTGCCGCGCGCATCCGTCTCGAATGGACAGGAAGGGAAGTGTGTGAAAAAGTATATCTTTATCGGAGTCGTTCTCGTTGTCATCCTCGGCGGCTATTACGGCGTTGAAGCGATCTTCTCCCCCAAAGTTGATATTCCAACGGCCAAAGTGAGCAAAGGGGAGTTCATGATCTCCCTGCGCGCCACCGGAGTGGTCGACGCCAAGCGCGCCTTTTCGGTGACCGCGCCGCGCATTCGCGGACTCCAGATCACCTGGCTGGCTCCGGAAGGTTCAATGGTTCAGATGGGGGATCCGATCATCCGATTCGATGCCACGCAACAACAGGCAGATCTCACGGACAATGAGTCCTCGCTCAAGATCAACCGTACGTCGCTCGAGCGAGCCAAGCAGGAATTGGCGATTCAGGAGAAGCAATTGACGCTCGAGCTGCAAAAAGCAGAACGTAACTACGACGAAAAGAAGCACGATGCCCCCAAACTGGCTGAAGAAGCCAAACTCGAACTTGAACTGGCCAAGCTGAATTTCAACGCGAAACTCGAGCAGATCCGTTCGGATGTCGCCAAAGCCGAACTTGAAGTAAAGCGAGCAGAAGATAAAACCAACCTGGCACGCAAGGAACTCGAACAAACGACAATCATTGCCCCAATCCCTGGTATGGTGGTCTATCTTGAGATATGGAAGGGGGGCTCTATGGGGAAAGTGCAGGAAGGAGACTCACCGTGGCCCGGACAAGGGATCATCAATCTCCCCGACCTTTCAGAGATGGTGGTGAAAGCGACGGTATCCGAGGTCGATGCCGCCAAGGTTGATTCGGGCCAGAAAGTCGTTGTCACACTGGATGCCATGCCCGAAAAAGTGTATGACGGTACGGTCATTAAGAAAGGGACGCTGGCGCGAAAGAAAGACTACAATTCCAAGGTAAACGTCTTTGATGTCGAAGTGGCGATTGCCGATCATGATGAGATGTTCAAGCCCGGGATGTCTGCCTCGTGCAGAATAATCCAGGAGAAGCTCGACAACATCGTGTACGTACCTCTTGAGGCGGTTTTTGAGAAGGGGGGCGAGACGATCGTCTACCTGGAAAACAAAAAACAACAGAAGGTTGAATTGGGGCGGAAGAACGATATGCAGATCGAGGTTGTTTCCGGCTTGGCCGGGAATGAGACGATCTGCCTGGTCGATCCGGAAGCTGGCGCGGCATTGCCTGGCGACAAAGCGACCGAGCCGGAGATGAATCAGGGGAGCAGTGCTGGTGGTTCGCAACCGACCGGTCCGCGACCGGGTCGCGGCAGAGGTCGTTGATGGATTATCGCGAGATCGCCAAAGTTTCGCTCGAATCACTCGGCGCACACAAGCTTAGAACCACGCTCACTATGCTCGGCGTCATCTTTGGGGTTGCCGCAGTGATCGCCATGTTGTCGATCGGCGAGGGCGCAAAGCAGGAGGCGCTGGAACAGATCTCCATCCTGGGAATCAATAACATCATTGTCAATTCCAAAATGCTGGATGAACGGGCGGAGGCCGAATCGGGGAGCCAGCGGTCACAGGGCCTGTCTATCGCGGACGGCGAGAATATCGCGCAATTCCGGGATATGATCTCTCACGTCGTGCCCCAGCGGTTTGAGGCGTTCAGTTCCGTCAGCAGCGGAGGGAATCAAAGCTCCGCACGCATTGTATCGACCACTCCTGATTTCGTCCTGGCTTCCTCAATCGAAGTTGAGACGGGGCGCTTCATCACGGCCATCGATAACGCCGATTTCGCCCAAGTCTGTGTTCTCGGTTCCAAGACGAAACGAAATCTGTTTGCGTTCGATAACCCGATCGGCAAGAGCATCCGAATCGGAGATCTTGAGTTCACCGTGATCGGGATAATGGCGGACAAATATATCGGCCGCGGAAAGGTAGAAGGTCTGGAACTCAAGAACTTCAACGAAGATATCTATATCCCCCTCAATACAGCGATGAAGAAGTTCGACCGCCAGGCGCCGGCCAGTGGATTCCCGGGGATGATGATCATGAATGAGGGAGAACAGGAAATTGGCGTGGTCCCCGAATTGGATCAGTTGACCATCAGTGTACGAAATCTGGATGATGTCGGCGCGGTCAACAAGCTGGTCGAACGGATCCTGCAACGTCGACACTACAACGTCCCGGATTACGATATAGTCGTACCGGAGTCGTTGCTTCGCCAATCGCAAAAGACTCAGCAGATATTCAATATCGTGATGGGAGCGATCGCCGGGCTGTCACTTCTGGTAGGCGGGATAGGGATCATGAATATCATGCTCGCGACCGTACTTGAACGGACGCGTGAGATCGGAGTGCGACGGGCGGTTGGCGCGACACGCGCCGATGTGATGCGGCAGTTTCTGATCGAAGCGACCATGATCTGTCTGCTGGGGTGCGCGGTCGGGATAGTGGTCGGGTTGCTGATATCGCGTGTCATAGCGTTTTATGCCGGGTGGCCGACGATAGTCTCGATGTACTCGATCGTTTTGGCGGTGGGAGTGTCGACGACGGTTGGGATCGTTTTCGGATTATATCCGGCGCGCAAAGCGGCGCGCTTGGATGTTATCGAATCTTTGCGGTACGAATGATCTTTCAGAGGGAGCAATTGTGATGCGGATAGATAAGGTCTCACGTATACTTTTCACCATTCTGACTGCACTGTGCATTGAAGCAGATGTAATGGCGGCGCCGCTGACCCTTGAACAGGCGCTGGATATCGCGCTGAATCGCACCTCGCGGGGGAGTGTGATCCGAGGAGATCTTGAAGTCGCGGAGCAGACATACCACGCGAGACGGATCAACTTTTACGTTCCCGAGATCTCACTCAACGGCTCCCTGCCATCGTACTCCGAGGATGAATCGTATCGATTCTTCTACGGTTCGCCGCTCAAGCAGTTGTATAAGACCAACGATTTCGGCCTGACTTCATTCATTCAGCTCAAGCAGTCGCTTATTACCGGTGGCGGATTTCAGATGCGGGCCAACCTGAGCGCCGCGGAGTCCGAGTATCCAAATACGGCGACCCAGGGGTTGTTTTACAACGAAAAGAGCCGGCAAGGCTATTTTCAGTTCTCACTTGATCAACCGCTGCTGAAGCCCTCGGACGCCAAGTATGAGCTAAACAATCGCAAAGATGATTTCCGGATCGCGGAGCTTACAAAGGTTGAAGATCTGACGACTTTGCGCAAGGAAGTGATAGAAGCGTATGTTGGGGCTCTTCAGACCGGTCTCAAGGCCAGTGTTGCGGAAGTGAAGTTTCAATCAGCGAAGCTGAAGGCGGATATCGATTCCAGCAAAATGAACGATGGAGTGATCTCTGAGGAGAAGTGGTTGGAGAGCGCATCAGGCCGATTAGATGCTGAGTTGAACCAGTTTGATGCCCAGTCACAATTGACCGAGAAGAATCGTCAGTTGGCCATATTACTGGATATGGAAATCTCGGATCAACTCGAGTTAGTGGAACCAAATATCGGAGAGCACGCTTCGGAAGAGTCACTGAGAAATTCGATCGCGCAGTGGGAGACGAGTATCGCAGTCCGTAAGGCCGAGCTTCAGTTCAAGAAAGCAGAACGTTCGGCAGATTACGCGGCCGGATCACACGGACTTACGGGCAGTCTAACAGCGAATTACTCGATAGGACGAGGCAAGATCGAAGTTGAAGGCGCACCGAATGACAATATCAACACAAACAGTTGGGATGTGGCGCTGAATGTCACGCTCCCCATCTGGGATGGAGGCGCCTCTAGTGCGTCGGTCAAGGCGGCGCGGTTATCCGCGGAGAAATCGCGTCTGGAGTATCAGAAAGTACTCAAGGCCTCACGATCCGAGATCGAACTGCTGGTTAACAAGTACAATGTCAGCTATCGCAAGTTGACCGTTCTGCGCCAGCAGGTTGACTTGGCCCAGACCAAGTTCAAAATCGCCGAAGAGCGGATGAAAAACGGAGAGATATCTGAGATCACGTATCTGGAGAGCAAAGTTTTCCTATTAGAGGCACAGGATAAATATCTTGGGGAATTGAAGAACTATTACTTGAGTAAAGCCGATTTGGAAGGCAAATTTAGCTCCTGATGGCCACCAAACTGATCATCCGCGCTCCCAATCATCTGGGAGATTGCGTCATGGCGCTCCCCATGATCAATGAAACGCGAGAGGTCTATCCGGGCGCGACTGTCACACTGCTGGTTCCCGAAGCGCTGGCGGAGCTGTTCGAGGGGAACCCGAATCTCGATCAGATCATACGCATCCCGACCGCGCACGTGCATGGGATGATCGCGGTGATGAAGATCAAGGATCTTCTCGCTCCGCATTCGTTTGATATCGGCTATATCCTCCCACCTTCGTTCGGAGCGGCGGCGTCGTTCAAATTGGGCGGCGTCAAAGAACGCATCGGATACATTGCGGATGGCCGCAGGCTGTTGCTGACCAGACCTCTACCGTTGCCCGCGCCTATGAACAATCAACATCGCTCGCTCACGTATTTTGATCTACTGCGTCGCGCCACAAAGACGAATATCGAGTATGCCGATCCGAAGTTGTTTTTGACGGATGAAGACGCCGCCAAGGCGAATGAACTGCTTGCGGTGCGGGGCGTAGAACCGGGGATGCCGTATGCGGTGATCGCGTTTCAATCGGTGGCGGAATCGCGTCGGTGGGGGGCAGAGAGATACACTGAACTGGTCAGACGTCTCCGCAAATTCCATGGATTGCAAACAATGCTGGTGGGAGGAGAAGCGGACCAGCGGGCCGGTGACACTATTGTGCAGGAGGCTTCCGCGGGAGCGATCAATCTCGCGGGGAAAACGACTTTGCGAGAAACAGCCGCCATCATGGCGGGAGCGCAATTGTTCGTGGGAAATGACTCCGGTCCAGCTCATTTGGCAGCCGCCGTCGGGGTGCCGATGCTTGTGCTGTCCGGGGCCGATGATCCAAAAGAGACCTCGCCTATCAGCAAGCGGAAGAAGCTGATCTATCTGTCAGAACTCGAGTGCATCAGTTGTGTGAAAAACACGTGCTCAATGAAAGGGGAGGCGTTCATGCGGTGTATGCGAGATATCACTGTCGATATGGTTGAAGGGGAGATCATTCGGCTTCTTGGCGAGCGCCCAGCCTAGCTCCCACGTTTTCCACCTATAAAACTTAATCAGTGAAGAACTGCACGTAGAGCAGTATTCCCATAACCAGGGTGAACAATACGCCAGCCAGAAACCCGGACCGGAAGTTGTTAAATCTCGCGAAGTAGGATTTCTTCTGTTTCTTATCGGCAGTGAGATCGGATTGGCAGTGCTTACATTTCACCGCCTGGGGGTGGATCGGTTCTTTGCAGTACGGGCAGGCTCCCGTCGCTTTGGCCAGACTCATGCCGAGAAATCAACCCGCCGCGTTACCCAGGGGCAAGCAAAAAACGGACTTGGCTACTTGTCGCCAAGTTCGTTGGATGACTCAAAGCCTATCGGTTTTCCGGAGTTGGGCATTCCGTGGACTTTGATTTCGCCGAACTGCCCTTCGAATTTCTTGATATTGTCGGAGAGCGCTTTCTCCAGTAATTTGGCATGCATGGGGGTCATAATTATACGTGACAAAACACGGGCTTTTGGAGAGCCAGGCATAATGCGGGCGAAGTCGATGACGATCTCAGTCGGGGAGTGGGTGATCATGGCCATATTGGCGTAGACCCCTTCAGCTTCCTTTTCACCGAGTTCGATGTTAATCTGTTGGCGCGGTTGCGGTTCCATGTATCCTCCGGGGGGTATTCTTCGATATCTGCTCTTGTCAGGTGCCAGCCAGTGTAATATATTCGCCGGATATGTCAAGAGCCGTCTTGGAATACCTAACCTTGTGCAACGTATAAGTAGGGAACGATGATCAAGGCCGACCGCATAGAGAAGATCCTGGACAAGATGGGCAGCTCCCGAGTCCTCATCCTTGGCGATATCATGCTGGATGAGTACTTGTTTGGCAGCGTGACCCGCATCTCTCCCGAAGCGCCGGTGCCGGTTGTACAAATCGAGTCGACCAAGATACTGCTGGGCGGGGCCGCCAACGTGGCTCACAACATCCGGTCGTTGGGGGATGAGCCGATCCTGATAGGGACAGTCGGCGAAGATGAAGCCTCGGTCAAATTGGCCCAGCTCCTTCGCGAAAAACAGATCTCGCGCGACTTTCTCGTTAATGACGAATCGCGGCAGACGACGATCAAAACGCGTATCATTGCCCATTCACAACAGGTCGTACGGGCAGATCGCGAGTCGCAGCATGAGTTGGATAACGAAACCGAAGCACGGGTGCTCAAGCGGTTTCAGTCGGTCGCCGATGGCATAAGCGCCGTGATCATTTCCGACTACGGAAAAGGGGTGATAACGCGGACCTTGCTGGAGCAGGTGATCGAGATCTGCGTGCAACGGAATATCTTCATCGCGGTCGACCCAAAAGAGACTCATTTCTTCAACTATCGTCGGGTCTCGGTCATTACGCCGAACCACCACGAAGCCGGATTCGCGTATGGCCGGCGGATACACTCAGAGAAAGATCTGATTGAAGTGGGGAACGGACTGCTGGAGAAACTCCAGGCGAAGGCGTTACTGATCACGCGCGGTCCACAGGGGATGTCGCTTTTCTGCACCGACAGCAAACCGACCCATATCCCGACTTTCGCGCGCCAAGTGTACGATGTTACCGGCGCCGGTGATACCGTGATCGCGACCTATGTAGCCGCTGTCTGTGCCGGGGCAACACTGACCGAAGCCGCGATTATCTCCAATGCCGCCGCCGGCTATGCGGTCGGCGAATTGGGAACCGCCACCATAACCAAACATCAACTGCAAAAAGAGCTCGATCGCAATTTGCGCAATGGCAACGTGTTGTCGCCATTGGCCAAGGACTGATTCATCGCCGGGATACACATGTCATTGTCGATTCGCCACCTGTTTCTTTACTCACTACTGAGTCTGTTGGCCATCGGGGCCAGCGCGGATGATCGTCCGTTGCGTTTTGCGCCGCCACCGAACGTCAAGTTTACGGTTCAATCCGTAAGTGCCCGCACGCAGTATCTGGGTGAGACACGCCTGAGTACGGACAGTACGTTCAAGTCATCCGAGTGCTCGCTCCAGAAGGATCGCGCCGGATGGAAAATGGTCAGCACACTGACCCATTGCGGAATGAAGCGTGACTCGTCATTCTCTGATTCGTTGCTTCGCCAAGTTATGGTCGGCCTCAAAACCACAATGCAGATTGATTCGATAGGAGCGGCAGAAACGATTGACGGCTTCCAGCACCTGGCTACGAGGATCACTGCACTGGGCGATACGTCTGTCGTCCGCCAGCTCACGGAGATCCTGAGCCCCGAGTTGATGGCCGCTAAAGAGATCGATGAGTGGAACATGTGGATGTCACGACTGGTGGGAAGGCCATTGCGCGTGGGGTCCGTCACCAATGAGACTTCCGACATTCGGCTGCCCGATGACGCGGAGCTGTTGTCGTTTGAGTTCAGTTTTCTTCTGGACACCTTGTCATATCAGGGCAGGCTGTACGGTCGACTGATGACCTATATTGACACCGATCCAATGCGGCTGGCCAAAGCGACAAACCGATCACCGCAGCGGATGGCCCAGATATTCAATATGCCGGATTCGGCGATCACGATCCTTTCAGAGCCGTATTCGGACTATCGCATGACCAGTGAGATCATATTCGAGATCGAGACTCTACTTCTCGCGTCAAAGAAAACAGAACGTGAGATCGTCCTGCGTCAATCCAGTGAACCCGGCAGGACTGTCTTCTCATCACTTGTCGAGACGTATCAGGAAAACTACACGTATACCAAGCGCTAGGCATGGATCGACTAGTACCCCGCACCCGAGTTGCCGCCTGGGCCGAGCGCGTTCGACGTTCCGGCAAGCAGATCGTTTTCACCAATGGCGTGTTTGATATCCTGCACCGAGGTCATGTCGACTATTTACAGCGTGCCCGTTCGTACGGCGACGTGCTGATCGTGGGTCTTAATACAGATGCATCAGTTCGTCGGCTGAAAGGACCATCTCGCCCTGTACAGACCCAGCGCGACAGAGCATTTGTTCTGCTGGGGTTGCGGGCGGTAGATCATGTAGCTCTCTTTGATGAAGATACACCGGAGAGGTTGATTAGGCTGATACGGCCTGCGGTGTTGGTGAAAGGGGCGGACTATGCGGAGAGCGAGATCGTGGGGGCGACATTCGTCAGATCTTACGGAGGATCTGTGCGGCGCGTGCGGTTGACCAAGGGACGTTCGACCAGCGCAATTCTGGCGCGCTGGAAAAAAGCGGGCAGATAGAGCATTTGTGTGAACAGAGTCAGCGATACTGAAGCAGTTTCTGGTCGTCTCTCCCGTCAGGGGTATTGGCCGGCCTGGGCGGCCGAACAACTGGCGCAGGGGAAGTATGCCGATGTCATACTACAGTGTCGCGAACGACTGGTGACCGATCCGCATCTGATCTCCGGGCGGGTTATCTATGCGCAGGCGTTGATGGCGGTTGGCCAACAGGATCAGGCGCTGGAGCAGGCGTATGCGGTCCTGTCAATCGACTCGGACAATCTGATCGCGCTGAAACTGGTGGGGGATATTGCTCATGACCGGAATGACCTCTTTACTGCGCAGTCTCACTATGAACGGATATTGGAAATAGACCCCGCGTGTGGTGGGTTGATCTGCTCGGTGAAACAGATCCCGCAGGAACGTACGCATGTCATCACTCTGACCCGACCGGAGGAGAATCCCGCAGCGGATCCACTTCCGCTCCGCTCCATACCATTCTATACTGAGACCATGGGTGACCTCTACCTGGCGCAGGGCTACCCGCGATTAGCGGCGACTGTGTTCAGGGTGTTGCACGAGCGGAGTCACCATCCACGTTTTTTGGAGAAACTGGCTCGCGCCGAGGACAAGGCGAAGGCCAAACAATAGGAAAGTATATATGCCGAACAAACGGATCGAATTGCTTCGGAAAAAACTTGCGGCCGAGAATCTCGATGCGCTGATCATCACTAATATGCCACAAGTCCGCTACCTGACCGGTTTCAGTGGAAGCTCCGGGGTTTTGGTAGTGACGCCGAAATCGGCGGATTTCGTCACCGATTTTCGCTACAGTGATCAGGCCAAAGCGCAGGTCCGTGGTGCCACGGTCACTATCAGCAGCGGCGACTCGTTCAGCACTATTAAAGATCAAGCGACCTTGAAGGCGAAGAACCTTCGTGTCGGATTCTCCGGTGAGTTCGTCTCGGTCTCAATGCAGGAGCGAATGACCAAACAACTCCCGCATGCGCTGCTCGTGAATGCCGATCCGGTACTCGCCGACCTGGGTTGGGTCAAGGATGCTGAAGAGATCGGAAATATCAAGAAGGCGGCGGCGATCGCGGATGTCGCGTTCGAACGCATACTGAACATCGTGAGACCGGGAATCACCGAAAAGGATCTGGCGGCTGAGCTGGAATATCAAATGCTGATGCTGGGGTCTGAAACGCCGGCGTTTGAAACGATCGTCGCATCGGGGTACCGATCGGCCATGCCCCATGGTGTGGCGTCTTCGAAAAAGGTCGAAAAAGGGGATTTCGTGACATTTGATTTCGGCGCGACGGTGAACGGCTCCGTCTGTGACATCACCAGGACGGTGGTCGTCGGCAAAGCAACCGAGCGTCAGAAGAAGATCTACAATATCGTGCTCAAGGCCCAAATCGCCGGATGTAAGAAGATCCGAGCGGGTGTTCCGGGTAAGGCGGTGGATGACGTCTGCCGGCAGATTATCACCAAGGCCGGGTTTGGGAAGAATTTCGGTCACGGGACTGGTCACGGAATTGGGATATTTATTCACATGGGGCCGCGGCTGTCCCAACTATCTAAGGATAAGTTGTTGCCTAACAACGTAGTGACGGTTGAGCCGGGAATTTATATTTCGGGTTGGGGTGGGGTTCGAATTGAAGATGACGTGATTGTCACTGCCAAAGGCGGGCAGGTGATCAATCGGGCTGAAAAAAAATTGTTGGAACTCTAGTTGGGGCGGGGTATACTTTTTCTGGGCAGATTCGGCCAAGGGCCGTAAGCCCATGTTCTTAGAGGGGTTCCAGTGAAAAGGAAGATGGATGAACGAGAACTACATTAAGAAACTGATACGACTTGTCGAAGAATCGGAGATAGAGTCACTTGAGGTCTCAAGTTGGGGCCGCAAGATACGGATAACTCAAAAATTGCATGGCCGGACCAACGGTCATAGCGAATCCGCTCCGGTGATTCAGTCGGTCGTGGCGGCGCCTGCCCCCGTTATGGTGGCGGCACCCGCGCCGGTCGCCGTGGCACCCAATGCCGCCGCTCCAGCCGAGGATACCGCGCATTTGGTGTCGATAAAGTCTCCGATGGTGGGCACCTTCTATGCCGCGCCATCACCGGATTCTCCTCCGTACGTCTCGCTGAACGAGCGCATTACCGTTGGTCAAGTGGTCTGCATTGTTGAGGCCATGAAATTGATGAATGAGATCGAATCGGAAGTGACCGGACGCGTCACCAAGGTGCTGGCCGAGAACGGCAAGCCGGTTGAGTTCGGCCAAGTTCTGTTCCTGATCGATCCCAACGGTTAATCTCCACGGAAGGGAGTTCGCATGACACTCAAACAGATGCTGGTTGAAATGCTCAACCGGCGAGCGTCGGACTTGCATGTCCGGGTGGGTGTCCGCCCTCATTTAAGAGTGAACAGCGATCTGGAACCGATCGCCACCGAACCGGTGACGATCGACTCAATGGATCAGATCGTGTCGCAGATCCTCAATGAAAAGCAGTTAGAACGGTTCCATCGCAAGAATGAGATGGATCTCGCGCTTTCGGTAGCCAAGCTAGGGCGGTTCCGTATCAACCTGTTCCGCCAGCGCGGCACCACCGGTATCGCGATCCGGGCGGTCAACACCAGCGTGCCGACCTTCGAAGATCTGAATCTGCCGCCGGTCATCAAGAAGCTGGCGGCGGAGAGACGTGGTCTGATCATCATTACCGGGACCACAGGCTCGGGTAAGTCGACCACCCTGGCGGCGGTCATCGAGGAGATGAACGCGAATCGCGCCTGTAATATTCTGACTGTCGAAGACCCGATCGAGTATATCTATCGCGATAAGAAGGCTATCATCTCACAGCGCGAGGTCGGCGGTGATACCGAGACGTTTGCTTCGGCGCTGCGTCACGCGTTTCGTCAGGATCCCGATACTATCCTGATCGGAGAGGTGCGTGACCTGGAGACGATGTCGATCGCGCTGACCGCGGCCGATACCGGCCACTTGGTATTAACCACGCTGCATACCTTGAACGTTGTCGAAACGATCACCCGAATTGTTTCGTTCTTCCCGCCTCACCAGCACCAGCAGATCCGTCTCTTGCTGGCTGGCACCCTGAAGGCGATCGTCTGCCAGCGTCTCTTGTCACGTTCCGATGTCCCTGGGCGTGTGCCTGCTCTCGAGATCATGGTGGCCTCGGCGGCCATCCGCGAATGCATCATGACCCCAGAGAAGACGATCGATATACCTGAACTGATGGCGGGGGGGCAGACGCAGTATGGTATGCAGACCTTTGATCAGGCGATCATGAAACTCTATAAAGCGGGGATGATCTCGTTTGACGAGGCGATGAATCAGGCTTCCAACCCAGACGACTTTGACCTTCGCCTCCGTGGTATCACCGGAGCGGCTGATCGCTGGGAGGACAATCCGGACGTGGTCACTCCGAAACCCCAAAAAAAGGATGCGCCGAAGGGGTTCCAGAAGTTCTGAGAGGCTGAACAAGTTCAGAAACGTAATAAGACCTCGTCACGGGACGAGGTCTTATTTTTGGGGTCAATTCGGGCTCCCATAGGGCATGGACATCGAGTATATCGCAATGGTTCCGTCCCCTCGTTGACGATTAAACAGCGTTCGAGAGCCGTCTGAGGTTATCGACGCCCGGGCATCGATGTATGGCGATGGAGGAAATGTAAGCTGGATCGGGTTCGAGCCATCGGAATTCATGACGAAGAGAGCCAACCGACCGTCGATCCGGTCAGAAGAGAATATGATCTGTGTCCCATCATGCGACCAGGTCGGCCATCCTTCGGCGGAAGGTGACTTTGTAAGGGTCACGCGATCAGAGCCGTCCGCGTCCATCACATATACCTCATCATTCATCGCGGTCATATCACCGTTCAGGAAGAGAATCCGACTGCCGTCAGGAGAGAAACGGGCGCAGGTCTCGACATCAGCGGTCTCGGTCAATCTCCTGAGTCCCGTGCCGTCGACATTCACCTGATAGACTTCAAAGCTATTCGGGTTATCCCGGTTAGAGTTGAAAAGGATCGACCTGCCGTCCGGCGCCAGATACGGGTGAATGTCCCGCCCCGGATCGTTTGTCAGGCGCTTCAGTCCCGTTCCGTCCAGGCGCATGATATAGATCTCCTCATTCCCATCGCGATCGGAGACAAAAGTTATGAGGTCATGCGAGGTCGACCAATCCGGGAAGTTGCTGTTGGTGCTGTCCGGTGTGAGGCAGCGCTGATTGGAGCCGTCATCGTTCATAACGAAGAGCTGCCAGTGACCGGACCGGTTGGACTGGAAAAGGATAGTTCGACCATCGGCGGACCAACGAGGATAGGCATTTTCGACCGACTGCGCACGGAGAAGTTCGCGAGGCGTGTCTGAAGTAGTCTTCGATGGCGCTTGGGCCGGAACGTTCGTCACAACGCACAGAATAAGGCAGCTGATCAAAAAGTATGGCCGGGAACGGGTCAGCATGAGTTAATACCTCCAATAGAACAGTACATGTCGGTTTAGCTTGGGAATTGCGTAAGCGCTTACCTATTTAACACGCCGGAAACTGCTGGGTTCCATCGCAACCGGAGCCAGTGTCTCGAGCGGGCGATCTAAAAGCCAAGTAAGGCGCCGAAGAGTTCGTTATCAGCGCCCGGCTCCGGGCGGTTACGAGAAGGATATGCAGGACTGTCTGGGATTTATTGTGACTGCCTCAGCGGGTACCGGATCCCTCCATTTTACGGGTGCTTTTGTTTGGTGTATTGCTATATGGGACAAGTTGTTAGTGTGGTTGTGGTGGAGGAGGCTTTAGCCGTTGCCCTTTTCGGGATTTCCTGTTATTATTCATGCTTTAGCAAATCCCCTTGCGGTATAAGGGGAAAAACCCAGTGGGAAGGGTATAGTTTGTTTAATAAAGTACTCATAGCCAACCGAGGGGAAATCGCGCTGCGCGTCATTCGGGCATGCCGCGAATTGGGGCTAACCACTGTTGCGGTCTACTCGGAAGCGGACCGTGATGCGGTCCATGTCCGGTTTGCGGACGAGGATGTCTGTATCGGCCCGGCTTCCGCCAGCCAATCCTATCTCGATTTCAAACGCATCATCGCGGCCGCCGAAGTCACCAACGCCGGGGCGATTCATCCCGGATATGGCTTCTTGGCTGAAAATGCTGACTTCGCGGAGATCTGCGAATCGTGCGGCCTGACGTTTATTGGACCGCGTCCCAATTCCATTCGCCAAATGGGAGACAAAGCCGTCGCCAAGGATGTCATGCGCAAGGCTGGTGTGCCGGTTATTCCCGGTTCTGACGGCGTCATTTCCGGCTTCGAAGAAGCGCGCGAAGTAGCGGAAAAGATCGGCTATCCGGTGATTCTCAAAGCGGTCGCCGGAGGCGGTGGCAAGGGAATGCGGATCTGCAAAGATGACATGGAGCTGGAGCGGAATTTTCATATCGCCTCGACCGAAGCGGCCAAGGCATTCTCCAACCCAGATCTCTATCTTGAAAAAGTGATCGTCAATCCGCACCACGTTGAGATCCAGTTGCTGGCGGATCAGCATGGCAATTACTACCATTTTGGCGAGCGCGACTGCTCCATTCAGCGCCGCCACCAGAAACTGATCGAAGAGACGCCATCCCCACTGATGACCCCTGAACTCCGCGCCCGAATGGGTGACGCGGCGATCAAGGGAGCGAAGATGGTTGACTATATCGGTGTCGGGACGATGGAATTCCTCGTCGATGACAATGCGAATTTCTATTTCATGGAGATGAACACGCGTATCCAGGTGGAGCACCCGATCACTGAAGAAGCGTACGAAGTCGACCTTCTTCAGAACCAGATCAAAGTCGCCCTGGGTGAAAAGATCATCTACAACCAGGCGGAATTGGTTCCGAAATGGCATTCGATCGAGTGCCGCATAAATGCCGAAGATCCTGACAAAGATTTCAGACCGTCACCCGGACGGATAGAGGCGATCCATATACCGGGCGGACCCGGTGTGCGCGTGGACAAGGCGGTCTACGCCGGGTATGTGATCCCACCGTACTATGATTCGATGATCGCAAAATTGATTGTGCGGGCGCGGACCCGTCGGGAAGCGATCGCGAAGATGCGTCACAGCCTGGACGAATTCATTGTTGAAGGCATACCGACGACGATCTCCATTCACAAGGAGATCATGGATCACCCCGATTTCGTCGCGGGAAAATACTCCACCGCGTTCCTGGATACCCAGTTTAAACGGGAAAAAGGGAGTGCGCCCTTAAAAAAAAAGTTGGTCACTTTAAAGCGGTCGGGCGAGTCGACCTTGGTCGACGCCCCGGTCGCCATAAACGACACGACGATGCCTGAAAGCGTCACCGTCAGTGCCGAGGAAACGAAAGAATAACTCCGGAGGTTTTCGGTGAAGGTATTAGCTGAGCTCAAATATACGAAAGAGCACGAATGGGTGCGGGTTGACGGCAATGTGGCGACGATCGGAATTACCGATTTCGCCCAGGGCGAACTGGGAGATATCGTGTTTGTCGAGTTGCCCGAGATTGGTTCCGCGGTTACGCAAATGGGACGGTTCGGGACGATCGAGGCGGTAAAGGCGGTCTCCGAAATGTATTCACCGGTCAGCGGCACCGTGAAAGAGATCAACGCGTCGATCGACGCCGACCCGATGGTCATCAATCGCGACCCGTATGGTGACGGCTGGATGATCAAAGTTGAGGTCACCAAGCCGGCGGAACTGGCACAATTGCTCGATGCCACCGGTTATAAGCAGTTATTGAGCGAACACTAAAAAGGGAAGTGCGGGCTTTTGTCCGCACGCTTAGGTAAAGAAAGCGCATATATGCAGAATCCATATATACCGAATACCGACGATGACCGTCGCAGGATGCTCGACACGATCGGCGTGAAGTCGTTCGAGGAGCTGCTTGAGGCGATCCCGGCGAATCTTCGGCATAACCGTCCACTCAATATCCCCCGCCTGTCAGAGCTTGAGCTGTTGAAAGAGATCCAGGAGATGGCCAGCCGCGATCGCGAAGGACTGGTTTGCTTCGCCGGCGGCGGCGTGTATGATCATTTCATTCCAGCGGCAGTCGGGACGATCATCTCCCGACCGGAGTTCATGACGGCCTATACTCCCTATCAGCCGGAAGTGGCGCAGGGGACATTGCAAGTCATCTATGAATTTCAGACCCATGTCTGCCGGCTGTTGGGAATGGATGTCGCCAATGCGTCGATGTATGACGGCGCTTCCGCGGCGGCGGAAGCCGTCATTATTTCGACCGCGGTGACCAAGCGTGACAAGGTTATCATTTGTGAGTCGGTCAACCCGCTCTATCGCGAAGTGATCGTCACTTATTTGCAGGGGCGCAGTGTTGAGATAGTCACTATCCCGATGAAAAACGGTGTGACGGATCTGAACCAACTTACGGCCAAAGTCGATGACAAAACCGCGTGCGTACTGGTCGGACAGCCGAACTTCTTCGGAATGCTTGAAGAGATCGAGCCGATTGAAAAGGCGATCCATGCGGTCGGCGGCAAATTGATCATGGCGGTCGATCTGGTCGCACAGATGTTGCTTAAGACTCCGGGTGAATACAACGCCGATATCGCGGTGGGTGAAGGCCAGCCGTTGGGAATTCCAGTCTCATTTGGTGGGCCGCTCCTGGGAGTATTTGCGGCGAAAAAGGACATGGTTCGGTTTATGCCGGGTCGAATCGCTGCGCGAACCAAAGATCTGGATGGCAAGCCGGGGTTTGTCTTGACCCTGCAGACGCGCGAACAGCACATCCGTCGCGAGAAGGCGACTTCGAATATCTGCACCAATCAGGCGCTGTGCGCAACGGCGGCCTCGGTCTATATCAGTCTGCTCGGTAAGACCGGGCTGAAGAAGGTGGCGATGCTGTCGGCCGAACGCGCTCACGACGCCGCCAGGCAGATATTCGCGATCACCGGCTTTGAACCGTACTTCAACGGCCCGTTTGTCCGCGAATTCGCCGTGAAAACGCCGCGTCCGGCGCAGGACGTGGTTCAAGCAATGCTGGAGCGCGGACTTCTGGCCGGTGTGGATGCCGGACGGTGGTACAAGGGCATGGACGACTGCCTCATCATTGCGGCGACAGAAAAACGGAGCGAAACCGAGATCGGTCAGTTGGTCGCGGGACTCAAGGAGTTTGCGACCAGTGGCGTCCTGTCCCGCATGTAATGCCGAGTGGCCGGCCGAGACGACTGAATGTCCGGTCTGCGGAAAAGAGCTCCCGTCGGCCTCGGATAGCGCCAACTGGGAAATGATCGGTGAGATAGAGGACAGCCTCTCCGCCGACTTTGCTCGTGAGACCCTCGCGACGTACGACATCCCGGCAGTGATCGTTTCGCGGTCGGGCTTTCTGGGACAGGTCGGGTTGACCTTGACCGCTTTTTACTCGGGGAAGCAGGCACTTTTTGATGTGCAGGTCCCGACCGAGTTTGTGGATGAAGCCGTCGAGCTGTTGGAAATGACGCTCGGTGAAAAATGGCACCGAAAGGACAACTGATTGTTCTGCCCGCGATGTGAGTATGAGTTTATGAGTGGAATTACTGTCTGCCCCGATTGTCAGCTGGCGCTGGTTGAAACCAGACCATCGAGCATTCGCGCGGCAGTCATGCCGGATGATAGTTGGGTTGAGGTTTGCGGGGTGAAAGAGAACGAACGCGCCCAGGCGGCCAAATCGGCCCTGGACTCGAACAACCTTCCCTCCGTATTACTTTCATCGCGATTTCTGTCGGGGCAGTCAACGCCGGACTCTGAGCTGGCCGACGCGTCGAACGAGATCACGGTCATCATGGTGCCGCGAGAATTCCGGGATGAAGCTGAAATAGTCGTTGAAGGTGTCCTTGGGGATGACCTCATCCCATTCGAGGACGAGTAAACTATAACCAGGTGGAGCGATTCGAATGAGAAAACTGTTCCTGGCGCTTGTAGTGGCAATGATCGCGATGTTCGTTACATCGGTCATGGCCGAAGAACCGGCTCCGGCCGCGGCGTCCAAACCGCACGCCCCGTATCTGACGAATCTCGATGAGGCGCTCGCGAAAGCCTCCAAAGAGAACAAGCATCTGCTGGTCGATTTCTACGCCGATTGGTGAACGTGGTGCAAGAGACTGGACACGGTCGTGTTCGTTGAGCCCAAAGTTATCGATTACTTCACCAATGAGATGATCCTGGCCAAGGTGAATGGCGATGTTGACACTACCATCTCCCGGAAGTACTTCGTTTCGGGATATCCGACCGCGGTTATGCTCGCGCCGGATGGAAAAGAAGTGGATCGCATAGTCGGTTTCGCTCCCCCGGACGAATACCTGAAGATGGTGCAGGACTATAAGGCCGGTATCGGCACGCTGGATGACCTGTTGGCGAAAGCCAAAGACAGCTCAGACCGCAAGCTGTACTACGAGATCGCGGACAAATATAAATATCGCGGCGGACCGGATCAGGCAAACGAATGGTTCAGCAAGGTTATCGCGGCCGGTTCGCCGACCGATTCGCTGTCGGGCGAGAGCCGGATGGCGATGGCCGACCTGCAGCGTCGCGCCAAGAAGCTCGATGACGCGTTCGCGTCGTACGCACAGATAGAGAAAGACTTCGGCGGGAATCTGTTCTCCGAAGGTGCCTCCATCTGGCAGGCGATCATCCTGCGACAGAAAGGCGATACCACCGGCGCGATAACCGGGTTTGAACGGTTTATCGCGACCTATCCGAAATCTGAAGATGTCGAGTATGCCAAGAAGCAGATCGACAAATTGAAAAATCCGCCGGCACCGAGCGGAAAATAGAAAAGCGGACGACCGATCGTCCGAAATGAGAGAACGAACTGTGAGTGAGTCGAATCTTATTTACGAGAAATCCCGTCCCGGCCGGATAGGCTATACGCTTCCGGAAATGCGGCAGACGGAATCAGAGATACTGGCATCTATTCCGGCGAAATATCGCCGGAGCGAAGATGCCAAACTCCCGGAGGTAAGCGAAAACGAAGTGATGCGTCACTTTGTCGGTCTGTCTGTGAAAAACCACCATATCGACAAAGGGTTCTATCCGCTGGGGTCATGTACGATGAAGTACAACCCCAAGCTGAATGATAAGGCGGCATCTTTCGCGGACTTTCAGGAGCACCACCCGCTGGCGCCGTGCTCAAGCGCGCCGGGGATCCTGCAGTTGATGTGGGAACTTCAGCAATTCCTATGCGAAGTTTCCGGCTTCGCGGGGATGTCGCTGCAGCCGGTCGCGGGAGCGCAGGGAGAGTTTGCCGGACTGTTGATCATGCGCACTTATCACAAAGAGCGTGGCGGTCACCGGACCAAGGTGATCATCCCTGACTCGGCACACGGGACCAATCCGGCGTCGGTAGCGTCGATCGGATGGACAACCATCGAGGTCAAGTCCAACGAGCAGGGGATCATTTCACCCGAAGCGATCAAAGCGGTAATGTCTGACGAGGTCGCCGGAGTGATGATGACCAACCCGAACACATTGGGCCTGTTCGAACGGAATGTCAAAGAGATCGCGGATATCGTCCATGCCGGCGGCGGCTTGATGTACATGGATGGCGCCAATCTGAACGCCGTGATGGGAATCTTTCGACCGGCCGATACAGGCTTTGATATCATGCACTTCAACCTGCACAAAACCTTCTCGACGCCACATGGCGGTGGTGGGCCGGGTGCCGGTGCGGTGGGTGTCCGGGCCGATCTGGAGAAGTATCTCCCGTTGCCGGTACTGGAGCGCGAGCCGCATCAGCGGAAGCTCTTTTTGAACTATGACCGTCCGCACTCTATCGGGCGACTTCATTCGTTCAACGGGAATTTCGCGAACATCGTCCGCGCGTACGCTTATATCAAGGCAAACGGTGGTGATGGATTGCGGGCGGCATCCGAAAATGCCGTGATCAACGCCAACTACCTGAAGAATCTGCTGAAGAAGGATTACGATCTTCCGCACGAGACCCATTGTATGCACGAATTCGTGTTGTCGGGGAATCGGCAGAAGAAACTTGGAGTGAAGACCTCTGACATCTCTAAACGAATCCTTGATTTCGGCATGCACGCCCCGACAAACTACTTTCCGCTGATCGTCCCTGAAGCGATGATGATCGAGCCGACCGAATCGGAGAGCAAAGAGACGCTCGACCGGTTCGCGGAGGTGATGATCCAGATCGCCCGGGAAGCGGAGACCAATCCGGAGATCGTGACTTCGGCGCCGACTACGACGCCGGTCCGACGACTGGATGAGTCATTTGCGGCGCGGAATCTGGATGTGAACTTTCAGGGCTGAGTGAGCAGACAAAAGCCTTGCGAAATAAAGCCGGTGCTCCTAATTAGGGCATCGGCTTTTTGATGTCCAATGCTAACACTTGAGCACATTACTTACTTGTATCCCTCCGGCAAGCGGGCGCTGGATGATGTTAGCCTGTCTATTAATGCCGGTGAACGCGTAGTCGTCATGGGGGCGAACGGCTCCGGAAAGACTACCCTCGCACGGATCATCGCGGGCTTGATTGAACCGACAAGAGGAGAGTTGCGTATTGACCTGCCTGAGTCTCTCCCGCCAGTCTCGCGCATCGGCATTCTATTTCAGAATCCGGACAACCAGATGGTTTCATCGGTGGTTGAGAATGAGATCGCGTTTGCGCTGGAGAATCTGGCGACGCCCATGGCCGAGATGGAAGTGCGCGTGACCGAGACGCTTCAGCGGTTTGGGATAGAGCATCTACGCACACGCCTGACGCATGAACTTTCTGGGGGCGAGAAACAGCGTGTCGCGCTGGCTTCTGTGATGATCGCCAATCCGCGTATTCTGATTCTCGATGAGCCTGATTCGTTTCTGGATTCTTCGGGCAAGCAGTTTCTCGAAGCGGAGTTGAAGCGTTTGCACGATGAGCAGCCGGAGTTTATTGAAATTCGGATCACGCAGTATCCCGATGTAGCGAAGAGCTATCCCCGGATGCTGGTCTTTGTGGAGGGGCAGCTTGGCGCCGATCATCAGCCGGAAAAGATATTCGGCAATAGAGGATTTTGTGAGAAAGCCGGAATTGTCACTGTTGAGAATGAAATTGGCCACCCCGTCTCTGATGTCGCAGATCTGAGATTCAAGGCCGATGCGCTGCATTCGGTCGAGACAAAAGATCTCTCATTCTCTTATGTTGATGATCAGTGGGTTATCGATGAACTGTCGTTTACCTGGAACAGGGGTGAGATCATAGGCGTAGCGGGTGATTCCGGCTCAGGGAAGACGACACTCGGTCAACTTGTGGCGGGACTTCTCAAGCCAACCAAAGGGGAGTTACTTTTCTTTGATTCTGACAATCACTTGCTCGGTTTGAAGCCTCGACCGGGATGGGTCGCCGCGGCATTTCAACAACCTGAACGTCAGTTTTTTCTCCCGACCTGCTTTGAAGAGGTCGCGTTTGGACCACGCAATTTCGGACAGACCATGACACGGGAATCCGGCTCGAATTGGCTACAACTTGTTGGATTGGAGCCGAACGAATTTCTTGAACGTGATCCGTTCTCATTGTCGATGGGTGAGAAACGACGGCTGGCGTTCGCATCGATATTGTCGATGCATCCCCCCTTCATCATTTTTGATGAACCAACCTGTGGTTTGGACCCCAAAGGGGTGGGGAAGTTCATTCAACTGACTCGAGCACTCAAAGAGGCAGCAGTTGGACAGATGATAATCTCGCATGACCGGTCATTACTGACGGACGTGTGCGACCGGACAATTCGACTCACGCGCCCCTAATTCGTTTTCAGTTATACAGATAGCAGCGATTCCGAGGTTTATTCCTGTCATTTTGGCAGGAGTTTTCGTGGAACTTGACAGGTCGCGTGTAACCGCATACATTTCCATCATCCATGGATTCCAAATCGATTCTTAAATTCATTGCCTCAAAAGCTGACCGCCCCATGAAAATGAAGGAGCTGGCCCGCGCGCTGGATATTCCACAGGATGAGTATGCCAAGTTTCGCAAGACGGTCAAAGGGCTACTCGAGACCGGCCAACTGGTGATGCTCAAGCGGAGTCGTATCGGTCTGCCCGAAGAATTGAATGTGGCGGTCGGGTCAGTCCAGATCACACGCGGCGGAACTGGTTACTTGATACAAGAAGGTCGTGATATTGACCTGCTCATCCCTCCGCATGCCCTGGGAACAGCGCTCGATGGTGACAAGGTGATGGTCCGGTTGACGGGGCATTTTAATGGTCGGGAGTCTGCCTCTGTCATCAAGGTGATCGAGCGCGCTCCGAGAAATATCGTCGGCGTGTTCCACCGCACCAAAACGATGTTGTACGTTCAGCCGGACAATCCGCGAATTCACCGTGATATCTATATCGCTCCTGATGCCACGCTGGATGCCGAAGACGGCGAAAAAGTTGTCGCCCAGTTGGTCGCGTGGGATAATCCGTACCAGAATCCCGAAGGAAAACTTATCGAGCGTATCGGTTTCCCCGGTGAGCCGGGTGTCGATATGATGACGGTGATCCGTGGCTTTGGTTTGCCGACTGAATTTCCCGAGCAAGTTCTGGCAGAGGCGGAACGTGCCGCCGCCGCGCTATATGACGTTGACGTCAGCGATCGACTCGACCTGACCAAGGAACTTGTCTACACAATCGACCCGGAAGACGCCAAGGATCATGATGATGCTGTTTCAGTTGAACGGAATGAGCTCGGGTACAAATTGGGTGTGCATATTGCTGATGTCGCGCATTTTGTGCAGGAAGGCTCGGAGCTTGACCTGGAAGCGGTTCGTCGCGGAAATTCGGTCTATCTCCCCGGCATGGTGATCCCAATGCTTCCGGAAGCGCTCTCCGCCGATACCTGTTCGCTCAGGGCAAACAAACGTCGCCTGGCGCATTCGGCGATCATACAGTTCGATCACAAGGGGAAGATGTTGTCCTGGACCATCCATGACACAGTCATCAAATCGCGCGCGAAACTGACCTACGAAGAAGTACAGAAGTTTTTCGATACTGGAGAAGCCGACAGCAAACTTGAGAAGGTGACGGAGAATCTATTGATCGCGCGGGAGTTGGCGCAGTTGTTGACCAAGCGTCGCTTTGCCGAGGGTTCATTGGATTTTGACCTGCCGGAAGCAAAGATCGTGATGAACAAGAAGGGGGAGGTACTCGAACTGGGGCATCGCGTGCGCCTTGAATCGCATCGCCTGGTCGAAGAATTCATGCTTGCGGCGAATCGCGCGGTGGCACTCGAGATGATGCGGGCCGCACGACCGTTCCTCTATCGCGTTCACGACAAACCTGATCTTGAGAAGCTGGAAGCTTTTTCGCAGTTGGTGACCCGACTTGGCTACAAATTCCCGGTCTCGCCAAATATGAAGCCGATCCAGATCGCCAGGTTTCTCGACACGGTCAAGAATGTCCCGGAAGAAGAGTTCATCAATGAATTGCTCCTTCGCTCCATGAAGAAAGCTGTCTACCAGCGAGAGAATATCGGGCATTTCGGCCTGGCCTTCTCGCACTACACGCATTTTACCTCGCCGATACGACGGTACCCCGACCTGATGGTGCACCGTCTGATGCGCCGTCATCGGACGGGGCAATTCACTCCAGGATTTGCCAAAAAGATCCTACCGCTGATCGACCAAGTGGGGAGTCATTGCTCTGAGACAGAACGTCAGGCTGAAGCGGCAGAGCGCCAGGCGATCAAGGTCAAACAAGTGACTTTCATGGCGAATCGACTGGGAGAAGAATACAATGGAGTTATCTCCGGTGTGACGACGTATGGTTTCTTTGTCCGACTGGAGAATATGGGAGTGGAGGGGCTGGTGCGGATGTCGGCGATAGATGATGACTACTACCAGTATGACGAAAAGAATTATCGCATTGTAGGACGCCGCAAAAACAAAGTGTTCCGGCTAGGCGATCCCGTACGAGTCGGCGTGCTGTCGGTCAACACCGTACGAGCGGAGATCGACTTGTTTCTACCAGGACTCAAATCCAGCCTGAAGGGAGTGGAGATACTGGTCCCCTCCAAGCCGAAGTCACGCGTGCGACCAATGTCGCGCAAGGAACGCAAACTTCGCCGTAATCTTTGATCTTATATGGTGAAACCAAATCAGCGAATAGTCATACTCACCGATCCGACGCACCAGATCGCGACTTCGATAAATTGGGATGCGTTCGGACAAGTGGTGACCGAACTCTCGGAACTTTACCAGACGGTGAAGGAGCGCCAGATCGAACTGGTGCTGGTAGAGGAGAGCCGCCAGGATCTAACAGCCGCGGTCGCGGTGCGACTTCGCAAGTTCTCTCCAGTCGCGGAGATATGGCGGGTGGTCCATACGCATTTTGGACCGGATGAACAGGAGCGGCTGTTTGATGGTTACCTTTCTCGCGACCTCGGCGAATCGCGCCTGGCGGAGAGGATCGGCGCCATCCTCGCGGATATCGAGCTGCTCCGTCGTTACCAAATGGTCGGACGGTCACCCAAATTGAAAGCGGTGGCACGGACGATCGAGAAGATCGCCCCGACTGAGGTGCCGGTGATGATCGTGGGGCCATCCGGCTCGGGCAAAGAGCTGGTAGCCCGGGCGATCCACTCTGATTCACTTCGCAATAAACGACCATACGTGGCTATAAACTGTGGGGCTCTAGCTGAGGGAGTTCTTGAATCGGAACTCTTTGGTCACGAACGTGGAGCCTTTACCGGATCGGTCGCCAAACGGGAAGGGCTATTCTTCAAAGCGCAGGGCGGCACGATCTTTCTTGATGAGATCGGCGAAACCAAGCCAGATATGCAAGTCAAGTTGCTGCGTGTGCTCGAGGACGGTACCTATTATCCGGTGGGGTCCTCAGAGGCCCGCAATGCGGATGTCCGCGTTATCGCCGCAACCAATCGCGACCTGACTGAAGCGATCGCGGAGCGCGTATTCCGCGAAGATCTCTATTTCCGCATCAGCGTAGTGAAGATCGTACTTCCGCCGCTCCATGAGCGAAAGCAGGATCTTCAGCCGCTATTACATCACTTCTGGGAAAAGTCCGGTGTCGAGTACTCCGATGCCGCGCTCGATCTTCTCATGCGTTATGACTGGCCGGGAAATATCCGGCAGTTGCGCAATTTCGCCACTCGGATGGCGGCCCTCAAGCCGTCGGGAGTGGTAGATGTGAAAGATGTCGAGCGGTTTATCGAAGAGCAGAATGCCGGAGCGACACATCTGCCGGTATCGACCGGTCGAACAGTTGAACAAGCGGGACAGGAGTTGATCTACCGCGCGATCCTATCGCTAGGGACAGAGATCAAGATGCTTCGCGATCTGATCACGTCGCATCTCCCGGCTGAGGTTGAGTCTGCCGCCGTTTCCCCTTCCGGTCCAGTGCCGGCTGCAACTATGGATGAAATGGAAAAGCGACTAATCGAGAAAACGCTGAATGAAACCGAGGGGAATCGCAAAGAGACCGCGATTCGACTCGGGATCGCAGAACGAACGTTATACCGCAAGCTCAAGAAGTATGGCTTGAGCTGAACGGGGGAGTCATGAGAATCGTTGCCGGCATTCTTTGTGCCGGGCTGTGCTGTCTGCAGGCAACGGCGGCCGGGATATCGGATACGTACATACCGTCGGAAGATGAACTCTATCAGGCCTATGTCGCCGGTGAGATCGACTTCGACGAGTACCAACTTCTGCTGGAAGCGATCCAGTATGGGATCGATCCATCGCTCTTTGACCTGGAGGATCTGCTGGCCGACTCGCTGGCGGTCGAAGATAATGGAGACCCAGCCATTCGAACGAAACGTGATCGCAAGGAGTATCTGGCCGCTCTCAGGCTGCAGTACTACGTAAGGCTGGAAGAACCCAGTCCGTCGCGAACGACATCGGCGCTCAAAGTGAGGCCGTCGGCACATTGGCTTTTCTCGATGCGCACACGTGAGGAATTGACCGGCCGGGAGAGATGTGTCGAGCGATCGTTGGTCTACCTGCCAGATAGTAGTGCTGTGAGGCGCGTCCAGATCGGGACCTTCAATCGCAAGTTCGGGCTTGGAACGGCGGTCGGCTATCGCGGAAGGCTGTTCAGCATGTCCGATAGGGAAAGATGGGAGAGCTTCCTATTTCCGGATTTCGGCGGGTTCAATGGGGCGCTCGTGGATCTTCGGTTGGGTCAATTTGATATGTCGACACTGACTTCCTACAATCAGAGTGAAGAATATTCACTGCGCACGACTGTGTTATATGTCGGCAAAGGCAAGGGAACGGTCCGACCTGCTCTCACCATTGCCATGAACAGGGTAGCCAACCGAGCGACTGATTCGGCTGTTTCTGATCACAAGGCGGCTGTCTCACTTTTATTCAAATCGGACAGGAACGAAGTGAATATAGAGTACTGCCTCCAGGATGGTCTCCGATCCGCGTACGGGACATTTCTCGCCGATGCGAAAATCAAGACCACTTTTGGCAGAGTGAACCTGAGAGGATGGAGATATGATCAGGGCTACCTGACTATCAGTTCCGGCGGACGGTCAGCGGCGGTCAGCCACAAGGTGAATATTGAGGAGATAGGGCTGGACTTTACGGATAGACGTTCCGGCCAGACCGGAGTTCAGGCAGGTGTGGTCGGCGAATTATCGCAAAGTGTCAGCCTTACGACCAAGGCATTGGCGGCGTGGCTGCATGCCGACAGTTCGCTGTTACAAACGCGGAGCGAGGTCGATTGGCATGTTGCGACGCCGTGGCATGTCGGGCTTCAGTATCTCGTCAGCCGGAGAGACCGAGGCGTCAGGGATACGCTCTATCACCGCGTTCGGGCGAGCGTTAAATACCAGTCAGGAAGGCTTCGATTTCGGACGACGGTCGGACAATCGCTACCTGAGTCCGGCCAGGGAGCATTTTCGTGGATGGCGGATATCCGGGTAAGCCCGGTCGCGCAAACAGAGCTCCAATTCTGGTCGCATCTCGCACGTTTTATTGATGGACGGATCAACTATTGGAGTATCTTTGCGAGAGTGAAACAACAATTGACAGAATCGATCGAAGTGGCGACCAAAGTATCTGAGCGTTATTCGGCGGATTCATCGGACAAGCACCAGTTGGCTTTTGGCATTGAGCTGGTCGGGGCGATATGAGAAAGCTACTCTGTAACTTCCTGTTTATAGTCTGCGCGATGTCAGCCCATGGCGGTGTGCTGGTGAACGAGGCGATGGTGAATGAACCGCATGATACAGTAACTTTTGAGTGGATTGAACTTTACAACGATTCGAACGGATACGTTGATATCAATAACTATACGCTAGATGTTAACGGTACATCCTTCAATCTGTTCAATTCTAGTTTTCTTCCTCCAAATGGTTACATGATTATCTGCAGGAAGCTCATCGACACAGTCAATCACTCGGGCTTCGAATCCAAATGGGGTAACAATTCAGGTTTCTGGGGGGACACACCCGAGGAGGCCGCACTTCCAATAGCAGAGGAGAGTTTTACGCTCCTCAATACAGTTGGATACATTAGGCTTTATTCGGTAAGTACTCTCCTTTCCGAACTCAATTGGCCGAATGCTGGCGGTGATGGTTACTCCTGGGAGCGGATATCCGCGTCGAATAACGCCGCGGTCAATTCCGCCGATCCTTCCGGTTCGACCCCAGGGCGTGCCAACTCAGTCAGCCCGGTCGCGCTTGACCTGGAGCTGGATTCGGTATGGCACACTTCATTATTGGGCGGGGCATCGATTCGTGTGGAGCTTTTCAACCGTGGGACGGATTCCGCCAAAACTCAGTCTCTACTGCTGTACCGCCGACAACCTACAGACTCAACTGACACACAGGATACGATCGTTTCGGTCCCGGTCGATCCACTGGGTCCCGGTAACAGAGATACGCTTTCATTCTATTTAGAGGAGCCGGGAATCTACGCGCAGATCGGACTACTTCTGAGTCCGGATGGGCGGGCGACCAATAATAGCGCCTTCATTCGCGTTACGGGTCAGCAGTACCCGCCGATCATTCTCTCGGAATTTTTGCCTGATCCCGCGCTGCCGCTGGCATCCGAATGGATTGAGTTGCTGAATGTCAGTGACTCAACCATCAATCTGGCCGGATGGCGGGTTGGAGATGAATTGAATCTCCGTGAGATAACCGGTTCTCTTACGCCGCTGTTTCCGGGTGAAAGGGTCGTAGTGGCGCAGGACACAATTGCGTTCCGATCATTTTACACTGGGTCGACGGTACGAGTCTTTCAGCCAGGCTCCTGGCCGAGTCTGAATAACACCGGCGATCTGGTTCGGTTATACGATTCCTTCGGCTTCGCCGCTGATCGATACCAGTATACAGAGGGGTTTGCTGACAACTACACGATCGCACGAGATCAAACCCAACAGAGTGACGGCCCCTGGCTCAGGTCCGCTTCAGCCGGCGGGACACCCGGCCAGGTCAACACGGTCTGGACCCAGCCGACATCGGACCGGACGACCGTCGCCTTCGAGCCGCAGGTCTTTTCTCCCGACGGCGACGGCTTTGAAGACGAGACAACTCTTCGGCTGACTGTAGTTGATGCCTCGGCCTACACGCTCAAGATCTATGACCGAACCGGAAATCTGGTTAAGACCTTTCTCGATAGTGAACCGTTATCGACGAGTTCGATAAGCTGGGATGGTCGTTCTGACGCCGGCAATCGTCTACCGATCGGCATCTATATCTGCTTTTTTGAGGCAGAGGGAGTTGAATCGATCAAGGAAACGGTGGTGATAGCACGATGAAACGGCTCCTCACCATGTTGTTCTTTGCCGCACTGCTTACCGGCAGTGTTTCCGCGTACGACTTTCTGACCAGCCGCGGGGCAGGTCTTGGGCAGGCTAACCTGCTGTCTGATCCGACACCCTCGGAGTTCCTGAATATCCCGACCGGATCATTGAAGATCGGGGAGTATCGGGTCGAGACTGCCCTTAACCGCGCATTCGATCTCAAAGATCTCGACCAGTTCATGCTGGCGGGAGCCTGGCGGAAAGGAAGATACAGCTTCGCTGCCGGGTTCTCTCAACTTGGCAAAAGCGAGCTGTATGCGGAACAGACCGCCAAACTGACCTTGGCCGCACATTTTGATTCTTTCACGGTTGCGCTGGGGGGCTCATACCGGATACTTGGGTTTGGCGGCGATTATGGCGACCTCAGCGCGGCAACTGTGCATTTATCCGGCGAGTATCGTTATCGCAGATTCATCGCGGTGGTCGGGGCGGATAATATTACGTCGCCGTCATTCAACGACGGCAGCCCGGCGACCAAACCTCTCTATGTGACCGAAATCGAGTATCGCGGGACCAGGAATTTGTCAGTGTTGGGCCGCGTGCAAATTCAGGATCTGGAGCGACCGCGATTTTCGCTCGGTCAGTATATCGGGCTCGGTAACACTGCAGCCCTGATGTTGGGCGTGGCTACTGCCCCTACTCAAATTGGCGGAGGCGTGGAGTTTTCGTTCAAGGGAGGTCGGCTGAACTACGGAGCATCAGTTCATCCGGTTCTCGGTTTGTCGCAAACTATCTCCATCTCATTCGGCAATCGCCAGAAGCAGACAGGAGGAGGGGATGAGTTTAAGTAGGCGCGCCGAAATAGAATTACTCGAACTTCAGTCCCTGGCACCGTACGCCGCCAAAGCGGCGGATTCGAGAGGACGAACTTTTCCAGAACAGGAACATCCGTATCGCACGGCATTTCAACGGGACCGGGACCGGATCATTCACTCGACGGCGTTTCGCCGGATGGAATACAAGACGCAGGTCTTTCTGCCGCATGAGGGGGATCACTTTCGGACACGGCTGACCCATACCATCGAGGTCGCGCAGATCAGTCGCACGATGGCGCGTTGCCTGCGCTTGAACGAAGACTTAAGTGAGGCTATTGCCCTGGTACATGACCTCGGGCATACTCCCTTCGGACATGCGGGCGAGGATGTGTTGAATGATCTCCTGTCGGCGCACGGCGGGTTCAATCACAACAACCAGTCACTGCGCGTGGTTGACCTGCTGGAACAGCGCTATCCCGACCATCCCGGCCTGAACCTGACGTTCGAAGTTCGCGAAGGGATAGCCAAGCATGAGACAACGGTCAGACTCCATCGGCCGGAATTTGACCCTACGACCCGGTCCTCGCTGGAAGCCTCTCTGGTTGATATTGCCGATGAGATAGCCTATAATGCGCACGATATTGACGATGGGCTGGCCTCTGAGTTGTTGCGACTTGAGGAGATAGAAGAATTGGGGATATGGTCGCGCCCGGGGCTGCATAACCCGGCGGTCGCGGTTCACCTTTCATCGCGGGAACGCAGATTCTCAATTGTCCGGCACCTGGTCAATAGCGCAACTGTTGATGTAATGGAAGAGACCGATCGGACGATATCCCGACTTGGCATCTACGGACAGAACGATGTAGCTATGTCGCCGGAGCGGGTCGTCGGCTATTCGGTCCCAATGAAGAACGAAGTCGCCGAGCTCAAGCGATTCCTTAAAGAGAAGTTATACCGACATGAGCGGATGGCGGAGATGTCGCGACGGGCACGGCAAATAATCGAATTGCTCTTCGCACAGCTATCTGCTCGGCCGGAGCTGATGCCGGAGCGGTTTCGGGAGATGCTGTTGACAGAGGAACAGCCCATCGTGGTCGCTGACTATATCGCCGGTATGACCGATAGGTTCGCGGAGAAATTGTACCAGGAGCTGCCCTGATCATTATTGGGTGACAAGGGACAGAAGACTATGGATCATTCGTCACGAAACCAGAAAAAGACCATTCGTGAATTGAACGCGCAACATCTGGCGGCGTTGGAGCGCGAGGGGTCGGACCTTGGAGTGGCCCATACCACGTGTCATCAGTTTGAGACGGAAGATGACAACGGAGTAGGAACACTGCGCAGCCTGCTCCTGGCGAGTGGCTTCCATGTCGCGCGGACATTCAAGCAACGGGTGATCGAACCCGGCACGATCGATTTCCAATGGAAGGTCGAGGCGGAACTGAAGGTCATTCCAATGCTCCCGAGCCTGCATGAAATGACCGACTATTGCTGTGACCTTGCCCGCATGGCCAACGCCAGCTATCGAGGCTGGTATGCCCAGCCGGTTCGCAATAAAGAGTGACCCTAACAAGAGGTACCAGCATGTTCCGCGGAGCACTGATTCTCATGACCATGCTCGCATCGACGACAATTGCCCAGACCGACAGCATGAAGATAAAGCCCAGTGATATCGCCGCCGCAGAAACAGTGATCGGTCTTTCCTTCACCGATGCCGAGCGGGATAGCATGCGGGAATCCCTCATGGAGAATCTGGCGCTGTATGAGAAGTTGCGTACAGTTCAGATAGGCAACTCCGTACCACCCGCGATCCAGTTCAATCCGCTGCCAGTCGGATTCACACTACCGCGTGAACGACGACCCATTGAGTTCACAAAGAAGGGCAAGATCCAAAGACCTGCCGACCTGAATGACCTGGCGTTCTACTCGGTGGGAGAGCTGGCAGAGCTGATCAGAACGCGTCAAGTGAGCGCAACCGAACTCACGGTACTCTGTCTGGAGCGACTGCGAAAATTTGATCCGCAACTGCATTGTGTTATAACGTTGACCGAAAAAACGGCCCTCCAGCAGGCGGCCAAGGCGGACGCAGAGATCAAGGCGGGAAAATACCGGGGACCGTTGCACGGGATCCCGTATGGCGCGAAGGATCTCCTGGCGGTCAAAGGCTACAAAACAACTTGGGGGACGCCGCCCTATGAAGATCAGTTGATCAATGAAGACGCCACGGTCATCAAAAAGCTCGAAGAGGCTGGAGCGATCCTTGTCGCCAAGCTGTCTCTGGGAGAATTGGCGTGGGGGGATGTCTGGACCAGAGAAAAGACCCGCAATCCGTGGGATACCTCACAAGGGTCGAGTGGTTCGTCTGCCGGTTCCGCGTCTGCCGTGGCCGCCGGTTTGGTCCCTTTCGCTATAGGGACCGAGACCTGGGGTTCAATCGTCTCACCTTCCACCCGATGTGGCACAACCGGACTTCGACCGACTTACGGTCGGGTCAGTCGAACCGGGGCGATGGCGCTGTCATGGACCATGGACAAGATCGGACCGATCTGTCGAACGGTCGAGGATTGCGCAATTGTGTTCAACGCTCTGATCGGGCCGGATGGAATTGATTTGACCTTGGTCGACGCGCCTTTCAACTATTCTCCGCAGGTCGATTTGTCAAAATTGCGACTTGGGTACTTGTCAGCGGACTTCAAAGCTGATACCGGATTTGCGGCAACGAACGACGCGACGCTGGCGAAACTGCGGGAACTTGGCGTGAACCTTGTAGAGATCAAGCTACCGGACTATCCCATCGATGCCATGTCGATCATCCTCGCCGCCGAGGCCGCGGCGGCGTTTGACGAATTGACCAGGTCCGGTCGCGATGACTTGATGATTCGGCAGATCAAAAACGCCTGGCCAAATGTTTTCAGAGCCTCGAGGCTCATCCCCGCGGTCGAGTACATCCAGGCAAGTCGACTGCGGCAGATGGTCATTCAGGAAATGGCCAAGCTCATGGAATCCGTTGATCTGTATTTGTCTCCATCCTTTGAAGGAAATAATCTTCTGCTCACTAACCTGACCAGCCACCCTTGTGTTGTCCTTCCCAATGGCTTTGACAGCACCGGACATCCAGTCAGTATCACATTTGTCGGGAGATTGTACGACGAAGCGACTCTTCTTTCGGTGGCAAGGAGATATCAGGACACGACCGATTTCCACCTGAAGCATCCTGAGGCATTTAAATAGCAGTGGATTCAGTCTCACCAAGGGGAGAGTGAGTATATTCGAACATCGAGCGTCGCGCAATCTTCGCGCTTTACAAATTCTTACCCAATCTGGCACGCTCTCTTCTAACGCGCAAACTTTGCGACCAAATTCTCTTCTTTGTGAGCAACAACTGCGTTTATATTCCGTCTGTTCATTGGTACAAGTGATGCACGTTGCACTGCATTCGCGGACTTGAAACTTGGACGTATGAGAGGAAAGATACTCAGTCTCTGCAGCATAATTCTCGCCGCTTCACTCGTTCACGCCAGCCCGCCTGATACCTCACAGATCACCGATAGTCGCGTGGAAGCCGCCGAGAAGTTGATCGGCATCGATTTCACCCCCGCCGAGATCGACAGCATGATCGAGATCCTGACGCAGTACCGCCAGGACTACGAGGCATTGCGTCGTTCCCGGATCTCTTCGGATGAACCCTCGTCGATGCACTTTTCCCCCGTTACCTCCGGCATGATATTCGACAAACAGCAGCGAACGCTCGCGCTAAGTCCAATCAGCTCGATTGCCGTTCCGTCTGATCTCAATGACCTCGCGTTTGCTTCGATACGAGAACTAGGTGAACTGATACGGACTCGCAAGATCACGTCAACTCAGCTCACCAGGATGTATCTGGAGCGCCTGAAGAAATACGGCCGGGAGCTTCATTGCGTTATTACACTGACTGAGGATCTTGCCCTGCGTCAGGCCGCCAAAGCGGATAAGGAGATAGCGGGAGGCGTCTACCGCGGCCCTTTGCACGGGATTCCGTATGGAGTGAAGGATCTTTTCGATGTCGCCGGATATCCGACCACGTATGGCACTGAGGTTTTCAAACATAACGTAGCCGACGAGACAGCCTCGGTCATCCATAGATTGGAAGAAGCCGGGGCAGTGCTGGTTGCCAAACTCTCAATGGGTGAATTAGCCTGGGGGGATGTCTGGTATGGCGGCGTGACGCGGAACCCCTGGAATCTGAACGAGCGTTCCGCCGGATCTTCGGCTGGTCCTGCTGCGGCGACTTCAGCCGGGCTGGTTCCGTTTGCGCTGGGGACTGAAACTTGGGGCTCCATAGTATCCCCTTCCACTCGCTGCGGCGTGACCGGGCTTCGTCCGACCTATGGTCGGGTTAGCCGCTACGGGACCATGACTCTAAGTTGGTCTATCGACAAAGTCGGGCCAATCTGCCGCGAAGTTGAAGACTGCGCGATCGTCCTGAACTGCATAATGGGACCGGACGGCAAGGATATGACTGTCGAGGATCTGCCGTTCAACTATTCATATCGGGCCGACCTCTCCAAGCTGAGAATAGGATATCTGAAAGCGGACTTTGATCGGGGGACGAACCGGGTCAATGACCTCAAGACCATACAGCAGCTCCGTCGAATGGGCGCAAACCTTGTCGAGATCAATCTGCCGGATTTCCCGATCAAGGCGATGGAGTTCATATTGACCGCCGAAGCGGCGGCCTCATTTGATGAATTGACACGTTCCAATCAAGACGATCAGCTTGCTCAACAACTGAAATCGTCATGGCCGAATCTTTTCCGCGCGTCACGCTTCATACCGGCAGTCGAGTATATTCAGGCGACTCGTTTGCGTCACGAGGCGGTGGAGCGGATGAACGATCTCTTCAAGTCTGTGGATGTCATACTTGCCCCGACATTCGACGGCAACAACCTCTTCCTGACCAACCTGACGGGTCACCCATGTGTGGTGGTACCGAATGGGTTTGACCTTTCGGGTATCCCGACAAGCGTTACGTTCGTGGGACCGCTCTTCGATGAAGCGACACTCTTGGCGGTGGCGAAACAATTTCAGGACTCCACTCAATTCGATGAGCATCATCCGCCGCGGTACGTTCGTCCCGGACAGGAGACCCCGGCCGCCGGGATGGGGGATCCGGAGCATGAATCCGCTTCCGCCGATACCACTAGTGGTCGCCCCAGTATTTTCAATCTATGGTGATCGGCGGGGGGGAGGTGCGCAGGTTCTGCCCAAAATGTATACAGTATAACTCTATCATCAAGATTCCCTCTTGGCAAAATCCGACTTTCGATTATCTTCCGTCCACAGTCCCGCACAGTCTTCGCGGATGAACCTGCACGAAACGGGCTAGTCGGGCATCGAGGTAGTTTTCAGATATGAAAAATAGCGGCAAACGGAACAATGGCTATTTTATTATTCGCCAGTCCCGGATACAGGGGCGTGGGGCTTTCGCGCTGGTCAAGATCCCCAAAGGGACGCGTATCATCGAGTATGTCGGCGAACGGATCGGGCCGGATCTAGAATTGAAGCGCTACAACGAAGAGACGATGGAGCGCCATCATACCTTTCTCTTTTCCGTGGATGAGATGACCACAATCGACGCCGGCATCGGGGGAAATGACGCCCGCTTTATCAATCACTCCTGCGACCCCAATTGTGAGGTTTTCGACGAGGATGGCCGTATTTACATCTTCGCCCAATCGACTATTCAGAAAGGTGAGGAACTCACCTACGATTATCGCTTTAGCGCGCCGGGAAAGATCACCAAGGCGCTGCGGGAATTCTATGTCTGCCGATGCGGTACGAGCCGTTGCCGCGGAACTATCCTGAATATAGAGCCGTCTCGGAACGGAACCGGCCGCCGCAAAAAGCAGCTTCCCGGCCGCCATACAGATAGACATGTTCACCGCCGTTCGACGTAAGGTGGAGTTTTCGTCGTTGCTCAAGACTTCACGCTCCTTCATATTCACTGCGTGAAACCGATTCCCGCCCCCAAATCAGTATGAACCTCTTGCTGGTCTCTGACGAAGACCGACTGGACGCCAGTCGCTTTCACGTTACTGGGCCACGCTATCGCCATGTTCGTGAGATTCTCAAGGCAGAGGCAGGCGACCGGTTATCCATTGCAATACTGAACGGTCCCAAGGGATCCGGCCGTGTTGTTTCGATTGACGAGTCGGGACTGACAGTTGAAGTCGAGTCTCTGGATCTGCCGTCAGCTCCAGAGCTGACTGTTGATCTGGTCTGCGCAATCCCTCGCCCCAAAATCTTGCGAAAAGTGCTCTTCGTCGCTGGCATGTATGGGGTGAGGTCGATTCGATTCGTGCGGGCCAACCGAACAGACAAGAGCTACCTCCAATCGCCGATCCTTAAGGACAACGGTTACCGACCCTACTTGCTTGAGGGTCTTAGTCAGGGGGAGTGGACACGGCTGCCAGAGTTATCTGTCCATCCACTCTTTCGACCCTTCGTCGAGGACGAACTGCCGTATCTTACAGACTTCCACCCTTCTAATAAGCTTCTGGCAGATCTGTCGACTGAACCGAGCTTAACTGATATAGTACAAGAAGGGTCGTCAAACGGCCATTATCTGGCTATCGGCCCCGAAGGGGGCTGGGTAGATTTCGAGCGGGGTATGCTGGAAGCGGCTGGATTCCAAAGATTTTCGCTCGGTCTGTCTAATCTACGGGTAGAATATGCGGTAGCGGTCGCGCTGGGGCAGCTTGAGTTGGCCAGAAATCGCTGTTGATCCAAGTTCAGCAGAGCTAAGTCGCTGATTTTTATGCTTGTTAGCTATTTCCGGCTCGCCTATCTTCACGACGCATCAGACAAAGGATATTCTTACTTATGCGGTTATTTTCAGTAGGACAGAAATTCTTCCTCTTTGCAGGCGTCGTTCTTTTACTGGTAGGGAGCGGGTGTTCCAGCCCCGAATCGGTGAGACTGCGATACGACGCTGAGAAGCTCTATCATCAGGCAGAGAAGCTCCTGACTGATGCTGAGATCCGGCAACAACTCCGTAACGACGCTGTTACACGGGAAGTGCGCGACGCTTTTGGCGCGGCCTTATCTGGCGCCTATGCCGCATTGGATAAAGTTGACGCGGCCAGCGACTCGGCCGATTATATGCAGTTGAGCCAGATCGCGCTCAGGTCGGCCTCGCGACTCTCCCAATTCTTCTACACACTACGACGATACGATACCTGCACGGTGATATTGAGTGACCTGCTGGGCAAATTGAAACTTCCCGCGCTGGAAACGGCAGTGACCTGGGTAAATCTTGGTCAATCCCTGCAGGCAACTGGTCAGTGGGACAGCGCCATCACTGTCTACAATAAGGCTACGGAACTGGTCGATCCACCGATCGATATGAGGGGCGACATAATAACGCCGGTTTTCAGCCTCCCCGCTCAGATACACGAGATATACAGCCGAGTTGGTGACAGCGCGCATGCCCTTCAGCAGTACGCGCAGGCCGTGACTTATTACGAACGATTTGCCCGCCAGAGAGCCGGCACGAAGCTGGGTACCGGAGCCTGGACCATGCTGGGGATCCTCTATGGCAAAGGGAAACAGTGGCCGGAAGCGATCAACGCGTTTGAACAGGTGAAAGATCCAACCGGACAGACTGACTGGCGCGCGATGACCAGAGTTGGCGATATCTATGCCATTCAGCTTGGTCAGTTTGACAAAGCTCTGCAGACATACGATGGCATTCTGGGTCGTTTGACCGGCCAGGATACATTGGCGAGGCCGCAGTTCATATTCAAGAAGGCGCTCGTTTACATGGAGCAAAAGCAGTATGATCGGGCGCGGGAACTTCTGGCCGATATTAATCGCGACTATCGCGGCTACTACATGAGCAATCCGGCGCCCCAATTTGTCAAGGCACAGTCCTTTGAGAAAGACGGGAATTGGGAGCGGGCGGAGACTGAATACAGGTTCTTGATCGACAACTACGCGGCCTCCGACCAGGCGATGTCATCCTACTTGCACGTCGGGGATGAAATGTTGAAGCTGGGGCGGAAGAGCGAGGCGGAGAAATGGATGGGGAAGGCGGATGAGTTTTTCCGTTCGATTGCCGGACGCACTCCGGGCTCACAGGTGGAAGCCTTGGCCCTGACCTACCGGGCGGAGTTGCTGCGCCGAAATAGCGATTGGCAGGGGGCGGCGACCATGCTTTTGCAGGTCTTTGACAAGTTTCCGAACGACAATATCGGGCAGAACGCGTTGATAACGGCCGCCCAGATCCACAAGGAAAAACTTAGCGATCCGGCGACCGCGGATTCGCTCATCCAGTCGCTGCGGCGAACAATGACTTCACCCCTGGATGAACCGATTCAGCGGTAGAACCAGCCAGCCCGGTCGCGTGTACAAGGATTAGGATACGTCAAACTGATACTCTGGAGGACCCATGACCCGTTTTGTTATTGGACTTTTCGCGCTCTTGCTTTTGCTGACGCTTGTTCCAACCACCGGCTCCGCCCAGGTCGATGCCTTAGGCGTTCCGGATACCATTTGGGCAGATGTGGCCAAGATCAATGATGACAACTGGACTATTACTGTCTCATATTTCAACGACGAAACGGTGCTTGGACTCTCTGTTCCATTCCGGATGACCTCCGGACTGAATCGGATCGTCGCAGATTCTGCAATCTTCACGGGTGGACGGGTTGAGCATTTCGGGATGAAATCTTTCCGCGCCGATACGGCGATCCAGTGTGTGCTGTTAGGTATGGTCGGCCCAGGGGCTTCCAAGCGGGTGCTCACTCCCGGCAAGGGGAGACTGGCGACCATCTATGTCTCATCGCTGGACAAAAAGCCGATCGAGAAACTGGATGTCGACACCACGACCGTTCATCCCCAGAATAGTCTGCTCTCGGTAGCCGACTCGCTGCAGGGGAATCCGCCTGATACGGTCCGGGTGCAGCAAAAGGATATGCAGATCGTGCCGGTATTTATTGTCAGGAAAGAGTAGTAAGCGAGAAGTAGACTGAGGCGCCGGTCGAGTGACCGGCGCTTTTTTGTTTATTCGATGATATCCTCGGACTCAACTTTTTTCAAGTTGGCTCGAACGGTAACCTGCTCTTCTATCCGCATAAGCGCCGTGATCAACTCAAGTTTATCGTCGGGAAGCCGCTTCTTAACAACAATATCGCGTAGAGCAGAATCATCAACCTTCAGGCATCCATCCAACTCCAGTTGCCTGACGAGTTGTGACAATTCAATATATCCATCGGGGTCATCGGTTTTGGTGGGGAACTTCTCCAGCATCTTGACCGTCACGCTGACATTTCCGGTGTCAGTGACCACACGCTGGAGGTTCAATGTCTTCGCCAACTGCTTGAGATCTTCTTTAAGCGCGGCCTGTTCAGTCTCCAGCCCTTTTATCTGCTGGTACAGTTCGAGGTACTGCGCGGCTTTCTGCGCGGCCAGTTCGGCGGTTGCCTTTTCCTCTCCCGAGACCTCACCCGCCTCTTCGGTCATGATAAGCCGATGCCGTTTGGCCGGGCAGATCTTCTGATATTCGCAAAAATCGCAGTGCGATCCTTCCCGGGTGGGGAAATCATCCAGCTTTTCGGCGCGCTTGATCAGGAGAATGATGGAGCGAAGTTCTTCCTCGAGTTGCACCAGTTCATCCTCTGTCATCCTGTATGCCACGACCTCGTTCAACTTAAGATAGTGCTGGACCAATTCGATCTCGGTGAAGTCGGGAAAATTCTCTTGCACGAGCAGCTGATACATCCCCATCTGGCGATAGAACATCGGATCCTTGCCGCCACGCGGCAAGTCTTTGCCGGTCTTGTAATCGCAGATCTCAATAGTGCCATCGGGGCGTCGCGAGAGCCGATCTATGATCCCGCGCAGACGGTAAGATGAACCGGGGAGCGAGCCGTCCAGCCGCCGCTCGATACCGATGGTCCTGGAAGCGGAAAAAGGGGCGTGTTTGGCGTAGAAAGTCTCGATCATCGAGCGACCACTGGCGATGTAATCATCCATGGTCATGAAGTCGCGGTCAATCTGGATCTGGTCCCGCTCAGGCTTCTCCCACTCGGCTTGATAGAAATTCTTTAGATACTCAAGTTCAGGGACCTTGCCGTCCTGCACAATAGCATATAGTCTGGCAAGCGTACGGTGTACAGCCTGACCGAGATAAATATTCGCGGCGACGCGCTTGGGAAGTTCGATCTTCTCAATGGTGCGAAACTTGAACCGTCGCGGGCACTCTTCAAAGGTCTTGAGAGCGTTGTGGCTATATTGATTTGTCATCTCCCAACCTGTCAATTGCGGGTTGCTGAGGAAGATAGGAGGAGGCGTGGGGAAAGACAATCACTTTCCGGCCAGCGTGGATTTGGGACCCACGGACCGGAATATCTGTAAAGCCTGGGCGACCATCTGGTGCCAGTCATGTTCCGCGTTTACTTTGCGCCATCCGGAATCGGCGAGCCTGTCGCGACGTTCCCGGTCTGTCAGCAGAAGGTTAACCGCTTCCGCGTACTCCCTAACGGTGTCTGCGACCAGCAGATCTTGTTCGGGCAGGAGGTCGAGACCTTCCGCTCCATAGCTAGTGGAAACGACAGGCCGGCGCATGGCCATGGCCTCGTACAGCTTGACTCGGTTTCCCCCGGGGACGCGCAATGGGACTATGTAAATGTCCGCATGGGCCAGGTGGGGGCGGATATCCTTGACCCAACCCGTTACAGTGATAGACTTGTCCTTCTGCGGAAGGGCCGCGATCTCAATTGCCGGATTCGGACCCACGATCTCAAGCGACACATCGGGATGTTCTCGCCGTACGAGCGGATAAACCTCGGACACAAACCAAAGCAATTGGTCAATATTAGAGAGCAGGTCAAGCGCACCCGAAAACATCAGACGTTTGGGTATTGTCCTATCTTCTTTGCCTGGTTTAAAGAACGCGCAATCCACGCCTACAGGGACAATATCGATCGGCGTCGTCACTTTGAAATCATCCCTGAGCGACTGACGGTCTTTTTCACTCGTGACTATGATCCGGTCAAAGCGATTGCAGGTCGCCGTTTCATAGGCGGCCATACGTTTGGTCTCATAGTTGAAGTATGCTCGACGGATGACGCCGGATGCGGTCTCATAGCGCTGCTGCCACAGTACCGTCTCGATCGCGTGGTGGTAGAGTATCTTCGGGACCGGGAGAGAGAAGTCAAGATTAACAGCGCTTTCCAGCGTGTCGCAGATGATCAGGTCGCATGCGCGTGAGTGGACCTGCTTTCGGATCTCATTTTTCAGGTCGGCGTGACCAAACCGCTTCATGAAGTAAGGATAGACCGACCCAAGGTTAAGCAGCAGATTTCCGTAGAAAGAAGCTCCTGCCTTCAATTCAGGGGGAGCGTAGACCGTGATAGCAGGAGAGGAAAACTGATCGGATATTTGTCCGACCAGACTGTCGTCCTGGCGCAATCCTACATACGTCACCGCCTCCTCGCGAGCGATGCCACGAAGCAGGTTGTAACTGCGGATCCGGTATCCGCTGTCCAGCGGAAAGATCGGTTCGGCGCGTAGCCAAACGATATGCATAGATCGCGTGTCTCCAGAGTTGGACGGTTCAGTGGCACCGTCCGGCCAACCGAGTATATTAGTTTCTATATCGGTTGAAAAGGGGGATCCAGCTACCGCGAATCGCCGACCAAGAGAAGCGACGCGCCTCAAGCGGTCCCGACCGGGAGAGTAGGGTAACCAAAGCAGGTTGTTCGATCAGTTCGATTATGCGACCGGCCAAGGCCACCGGGTCGTTTGCGGGGAATATCAGTCCTGACTGACGATTCTGAATGACTGCCGTCATGCCACCCGAATCACAGGAGACGACCGGGATTCCGAGGCTGAGTGCCTGAAGGATCGGCGTCGGGAGATCATCATCGGTCGAATTGTTGACCAGTAGATCGCAATTTTCAAGGGAGCGGCTTATGGCCGCCTGATCCGAGGAATCAATGAGTGTCACGAAATTGTCCTGGACCGTTTGAGCCACCGCGGAAGAGAGCCTTTCTCCACCCGCGACAAGTGTCAACTCAACTCGCGGGTACTTTTGCTTGGCCAGACGAACCGCTCTGAGAATGGTGGTCAGATTGCTGTCCGGGCCGGCCAGGAGGAACGAAAGTATCCGCGGCTGAACCTCCTGAATCAGGCGAGGTGAATTCACCGTGTCAACTGGCGTGGGTACAACCTCGACGGGCAGATGATACTTGGCCAGAACTCGTGCAGACCACTCGGTAGGCACAATGATCTTTGTTGCCAGCCTGAGCATTGGAACGAGAATGCGCGCGAATCTTCCGGTCAAGTCCTCGACATTCCCCCCTGCAAAGGATACGACTGTCTGTTTACCCAGAAAGCGAGCCAGCAAAAGCGGGGGCAGGAGGGAGCGAAGTAATTCGAAAGGAGGAGTCGCCTGCAGATAGACAACGTCGCTCTCAACCACGCGACGGTACAACTCGCGGAGTTTCTGAATTATGCTGAGGATTGATCTCTGACGTTGGATACCCAGAGTGTCGCCAAAGCGGCAGCAGGACAGGAGAGAGACAGTCTGTCCCTCCTTGGAGAGGCGGGCAGCTATGAACGAAACATCAGGCCCGCCAAACTCGGCCTGCTGCCAAACTGGCGAAACAATCAGAATACGCCGGCGGATAGCGCCAGCGGCCTGGCGCTCAAGGGCACGTCCCTCTGTCGTATCTCTAAGTGCTGCTTGCGGTTCCACCGGTTAATCCAATCTTTTGTGATTCACTATCTATGACCTTTTGTGTATCCGTTTGTTATACTCTGAATTCGCCATCTGGTTGAGACGTATTTTGGCGAAGGTGAATAGCCTAAAAAAAGAAAGCAGTCCAGGTGCGATGGACTGCTTTCTCATACGGTACAATCGCAGAACGAACCGCGTCTTGCACCCTTCTCTCCTGGCCATTGTGCCCCAACTGAAGCCCGAGAGCCCGTCCCCTTTTCCAACTAGCCCCAAAGTCGAGCGGCATCCCAATCATTGCTCCCTGCCGCCGTCAGCCCCTTTTTGGACGAGGAGTCTTCCCGTGTCCCTCGATTCCTCGTTCCCCATGTCCCCATGTGCGTACAACTGTTCATATAGAAAGAAGTATGCCAATTACTGCTTGCCAGACGCAGCTCTGCGAAGTCCATCAGTAACCAATTGCGACTCAAGAGAAAAAAGACTGGAGAAATGAAGGGTCTATATGATCCGAGGTGATCACGTCCACGGGCAGTTTCAGTTTGGTACTGGTTGTTGTTTCAGCATCGTGCCGCGTTGAAACGAACAAAACAGCTCTGGAATTCCTCAAGACGGCTATCGATCACGCTCATTTGTGATGAGCCTCGCTCCTCGATTGTGCGTGACGTAATACCATACCCATTGAATGAAGACCAGTAGTCGATTGTCAAACTCCACCAACATCATCAAGTGCAGAAAGACCCACAAGATCCAGGCAAAGAAGCCCGAAAACCGAAGACCCTTGATGTCGGCGACCGCAGCGTTGCGGCCAATAGTGGCCATATCACCGGGGAAACTATAGCGAAACGGCTTGACTGGCTTGCCTTCAAGTCGTCGGACAATGGTTCTTGCGGCAAAGGTCCCTTGCTGCATCGCCACGGGCGCAACTCCGGGAAGTGCTTGCCCTGTCTGATGCGTGAAAGTGGCCAGGTCGCCAATAACGAATATTTCCTGACGTCCAGGAATATTCAGAAAAGGATCAACTTTGATTCGCCCTGCGTTGTCGAGTAGAGAACTGTCGCCTTCCACCAATGCGGCGCTGTCGAAGGTCGCACGGACACCCGCGGCCCAGAGGATCGTATGGCTTTCTATCCGCGACTGCTGACCGTCATGCCGTATCGTGACTCCGCCATTATCGATGTTTGTCACCATAGTCGAAGTGCGCACATCGACACCGAGCCGCTCGAGGGATCTTCGCGCTTTGCAAGACAGCTTCGACGGGTAAGAGGTGAGAACCCTATCATTCCCTTCCACCAGAATGATCTTTGCGTCGCGAGAATTGATTCGTCGAAAATCCTTGGAGAGAGTCTCATTTGCTATCTCAGCCAGCGCTCCGGCGAGTTCAACACCGGTCGGTCCTCCGCCTACCAGCACGAAGGTCATCCAGGCGGAACGTGTGGAGGGGTCGGACTCTCGCTCCGCTGATTCAAATGCCTGGAATATTCGACTGCGAATCTCAAGCGCGTCCTCAATCGATTTCAATCCAGGCGCCCGATGCTGCCATTGATCGTTGCCGAAATAATGGTGACGCACTCCAGTGCCAATAACCAGCGAGTCATAGGGGACCAGTTCGCCGTCGGCCAGTGCAACCTGCCGTGTGCCCAGATCGACCCGCTCAACTTCACCCAATAGAACTGTTGTGTTCTTCTGACCATTCAATATTGAACGCAAGGGTGAGGCAACATCGGCGGGAGAGAGGCCACCAGTCGCGACCTGATAGAGCAACGGCTGGAATAGGTGGAAATTTCGTCGATCGATCAGCGTGACATCCACATCCGCGTGTTTCAGCGCGCGAGCAGCATTGAGTCCGCCGAACCCACCGCCGACTATTACTACTCTGTGACGTTTCACTCTGTTTGCCGCAACATCAGATTGCACTATTTACCCACCAAAAAAAGTACCATGTTCGGTTGGTTCCGACCATGGTACAGAGTCTAACGAAGATCAACGCGGAATTGTTCCGCCCGATTCACTGCCCCTGCGTCTGCTTCATCGCCGCTTCTTTGAGTTTGTCATTGGCATAGATGCCGACTTCAACTCGGCGGTTGTTCTGCAGTCCCTCAGTAGAGTTTGCGTTGTCGGCGGGCATAGTTTCGCCCCACGCGACCATTTTGAGACGGCTAAAATCGACACTCTGCTGTCCAAGGAACATACCGACAGATTCCGCGCGACGCTTGGAGAGTTCCATATTCCACTCGGCGGTTCCGGTGCTGTCTGTATGACCATCGACCTGAATGTTGGATTCAGGATATTTATTGAGAATTCGCGCAAGGTCAGTAAGATTCGACTTTGCAGTGGGACGGAGTTCAGCCGAGTTGACATCAAACAGGATACCGGAAGCCCAGGTGATCTTGATCCCTTCGCCGACGCGCTCGACTTTGGCGCCTTCAAGGTCAGCCTGCATTTCTTCAGCCTGTTTATCCATCTGGTTGCCGATGTACGCGCCGGCCGCACCGCCGACCACCGCGCCGAGTATGGCGCCGACAGCCGTATTGCCAGCCTTATTGCCGATTAATCCGCCGATCACCGCTCCGCCAGTCGCGCCGATCACCGCGCCTTTTCCTTTTTTGCTCCAATTGGAGCAGCCTGTGAACGAGACAAAGGCAAAGGCTACGAGTGTGAAAATGATAATTGAGTTCCGTTTCATCCATTCCTCCGTGCTGTTGTGTTAATAATGAAAAATCTTGTCCTATAGCGCTGATGTCAACGTTTATATTCGGGCTGAAAGACGGGAGTCTTGACACATTTTCGACTCATTCTGCAACCAGACGTTTAACTCCATAGTGAACATTACCCACCTCTTTTATACGCGCACAAACTGTCCGCAGTTTGTGGGAGTTTGGGCTTGACGTAACTGCCTTCGCCGCCATAGATTACGGCCATCATACGATTCCCAGGGAAAGGGATCAGCCATGCCTTTCAAATTCAGTCGATGTATCTGCCTGCAGTCGCCCGACGCCGCGGAAGCGCTCGCTTTCTATCGCGATGTCATTGGACTGGGTCAGGTCAACGCGGCCGACGAGATGCCGGAGTTAAAGGCTGACAACAACCGGCTGTTTTTTGATGCCGGCGAACTGCGCGGTCCTATCCTTGAGTTCGTCGTGCCAGATCTGGAGAAGGCGAAAGAAGAATTGCTGGCCGCGGGATGCAGGGTGATTCGGTGGGAGGGTAAAGGGGGGTGCTGTTATATTCAGGATCCATTTGGATTCTGGTTCAATCTATGGGAAGACCCTGAAGAGTTTTCTTAGATTCCGGATTAACCTCAGCCGTTTGAGTTTGGGAAGAGAGGAAAGAGGATGCTGAAAGAATTCAAAGAATTCGCCATGCGCGGTAACGTGATGGATATGGCGATCGGTATCATTATCGGCGCCGCGTTCGGCCCGATAGTCGGGTCACTTGTCGGCGATGTCATCATGCCGCCGATAGGACTGCTGATGGGAAATGTTGATTTCTCGAACCTGTTCTTTGTGCTCAAAGAAGGCGCTCAAGCCGGACCGTACGCGTCGGTGGCCGCGGCGAAGGCGGCCGGGGCAGTGACCATCAATTATGGTCTCTTCATCAACACCATTATCAACTTCGTAATCGTCGCGTTTGCGGTCTTCATGATGGTCAAGGCGATGAACAGGATGAAGCGCGAGCAGCCGGCCCCAGCGGCGGCTCCGACGACTAAGGATTGCCCATTTTGTCTGTCGGCTATTCCGCTCAAGGCGACCAAGTGCGCCCATTGCACAGCCGATATCAAAGCCTGATATGGTACAGCACTAAAATCGATTGAAAGCCGCGGGGAACCAAAACCCCGCGGCTTTCATTTTAGCTTCTGACAGAATCATTCCACACGAATTCATGGAGGAGAGATGCGCGCTTTAGCGACACTAGTATTGGGAGTACTTATCATGTCCGCGAGTGTTTCGGCGGCGATAAAGACAGAAACAATCGAGTACAAACATGGTGATGTGGTCCTTCAGGGCTATATCGCGTACGATGACGCTTCTGCCGAGAAGCGGCCCGGAGTGCTCGTCGTGCACGAGTGGATGGGGATCAATGACTATGCCCGTAAGCGGGCCGAACAGTTGGCATCGCTCGGATATGTGGCGTTCGCGCTGGATATGTATGGCAAGGATGTCACGGTGATCAACGCGCAGGAAGCATCCACTTGGGCAGGTAAGTTCTACACCGACCGTCAACTGATGCGTGACCGGGCCAATGCCGGGCTGGAGCAACTGCGCAGTTTCAGACTCACCGATCCGACAAGAATTGCCGCGATCGGCTACTGCTTTGGTGGCTCAACTGTTCTGGAGATGGCCCGCGGCGGTATAACTATCAGCGGCGTAGTCAGCTTCCATGGCAATCTTGCTAATCCAACACCGTCGAATGCGGCCAACATCAACACCAAAGTTCTGGTCTGCCACGGGGCGATCGACCCGTATGTTCCGATGGAACAGGTGAACGGATTCGTGGCCGAGATGGATTCCGCTAAAGTTGATTACCAACTGATCATGTACGCCAATTCCGTCCATGGCTTCACCAATCCAAACAACGGAACGGATAACTCCAAGGGAGCGGCCTACAACGAAGCGGCTGACAAGCGGAGCTGGGAGGCGATGAAGTCCTTCTTTGCGGAGATATTTGGGAAGTAAGTTGCTTGTGTGAGAGATGAGCGGGCCGAGCGATCGACCCGCTTCTTTTTGCGCGTTATATCTGTTTGAGTCGTTGGACCACGATATCGGCAACTCGCTCCAGCATCTCGCGGTCAATGGGGGTGAAGTTCTGCGGGCGGTTGGAGTCGATATCAATCTCCCCCAGCACTGTCTCGCCATCCAACAACGGCACTACGATCTCTGAACGAGTATGGATCGAGCAGGCGAGAAATCGCGGGTCACTGCGGACATCGTCGACGATGATCGTCTTTTTCTGCGAGGCCGCCGCGCCACAAATTCCTGCGTTCAATGCGATCACCGTATGTTCGGTCACCGGCCCGACATACGGCCCGACCTTCAGCACATCGCCATCCATCATATAGAACCCGGTCCAGTTGAAATCCTCGGAATACGCATCGATCAGTTCTGCCGCGACTCTGAGTATCCCATCGCGTGATTGCTCCTGCGCGATGGCGATACGAATATTGTCGATCAACTGGAGACGTGTGTTGTCCATTACAGTCTTTCCCTTATTGCCTTCAGGTTTGCGGCCGGGGTGCGCGGGTCGATCGCGCAGCCGGGCCCGATTATCAATGTCGACGGTTTGTGTTGACTCTTCAGTTTGTCAACCAAGTAGTTCATCTCCGAGGCATCGCTTCTGATCAGCCAGCCTCGATAATCTACTCCGCCAACGAGCGTCTTGCCCGGAAGGATCGTTCCTCCCTGTTCAAGCGTCGGGTTGGTCGGGTCGGCATCGTCCCAATTATACAGGGCAGAATGAAAATTGTATCCCGCCAGCTTTTTCAGGTAGTTATTCGAACCGCAAATGTGAAAAAGATTCAGCGCGTCGTCGCCAGTCGCGGCAATAACCTCGAGGTCGTATGGCAGGGCGAACATCTGGTACTCGTCCCAGGTCAGCATATCCTCCGAGGCCCAGGCAGTGGTCGCATAGAAAAGCCCGTCCGCCCCGGCATTGCGAACTTCGGCCGCGAATGCCCTGAAGGTTGCCGTGATTGCCTTTAGCGCCGGAATCACTTTCTGCGGTTCACTCCGCAAGTGGTCGGCCAGTATCTGCTTGTCGGGGACCATCCTTCCCGCGATCGCCAACGGCGTGAAAACCGTCATCAGAATTGGTAGGTCATTTCCGATTCGTCGGCGGATCAAGCTGATCGCCTTCAGATGTTCCGCAAGCGATGGGGCAGTGAGCGGCAATGGGGAGATCTTTGTCCAATCCTCTATTCGCTGGATAGGGAAGGTGACCTTACGATGTTTCGTAAACTCATCGGTGGAGAACTCGTGCCTGAAGCCCCAATCCTCGATATGGTAGTCGGCCCGAGGATTGATTTTCATGAAATCCCAGTCGAACTGTTCCTGGAATCCGACCATGGCGTCAGCTAATCCCTCGGCAGTCGACTCCAGATGAAAGAAATGTCGCCAGAACGAGGCGGCATATCTGTCCGGCGTCTCACCCTTCAGGATGGCAGAAATTCGTTCGCGATGACTCCATTCACTCATTGGTCTGCGTTCCAATCACTTTGAATCAGATTCCTTCCAGTCATCAAACAGTTTGTAGTAATGCTTGGGGAACTGCGGCTGGTACCGGAGGTAGGATGGAGTGGGGAAACGGATGCCACCCTGATGAGTTCCCTCGAATCCATCGATCATAGCCTGTTCAAGCCCCGCCGGTATCGTAAACGCCATCTCATCATCCTGTGTTTGTCCGAACACCCGGTCGCCGTAACAGGGGAGAATGACCTGCGGTTTGTTGGTCTGCATGGTCTCGATACAGATATCCGCGCAGTCGAGCCGCGCGGAGAACCGAGAGGTCAGATAACCACCAGTTTTCCAGAGATAGGCAGTTAACATCCGCATCACCTGAGCGGAGTTGCCGTAGGCCAGGTAGAGGTCTGGCTCGAAGTCGGCGCGGCCTATCGGCGCCGCCAGAATATATTGATACTCGTTGAAGTTGAACTTCGGCAGCTCTGCCTCCGTTTTCGCGCCGATCTGGTTCGTTTCGGTGAACATCCCACCGCACATTTCGCCGCAGGCATAGGTTTCGGTCATCGGCTTGAAGCCGAACGCGGTCAGGGCCAGCGGACAACCGATATCGTCCGCGCCGACCGCGATCTGCCACCCGTAACGGCGGGCGATAGAAAAGGTTTGGCAGACGGCGACAGTATGGCCGAATTCCGCCTTCGGATGTTTCACCTTGGCAGGTAGTGATTCGCCAGGGCGAACCATTCGGACTGCCAGAGGAAAACAGGTCAGGCGGACGTGGCGGTTCAGCGCCTCTTCCAGCGAAATTCTCAGGGTACGTGACTGGCCGGTTTCCGGCATTTCTCCTCCGATGTTTGGTCCGGTCAAGCCGCCCGTGGACGACGCCGATAGTACAGAAGCAGAACGACTGTTATGTCGTTTCGGTTCACGAATATATCGTACCGCCGAGTATGGGTCAATTGCCTGTCTGAAGAATGAGCAATCTCCCGCCTAAGTATGCAGACCCTTCCACACCTGCCGAAACATCAGAAAGATACGGGGTGATAAACTATCTGGCCGACCGCAGGAGAAGAGATGCCGGCTTCCATTCTGGTGATCGACGACGAAGACTCCATGTGCAATTTCATGGAGATCATGTTGACCAAGGAAGGATATGCGGTGGAAACCACAACCCGGGGGACCGAGGGGGTCGTCCGGTTGAAGGACCGCAATTATGACCTGGTGATCGCCGACCTCAATATGCCGGAGATGACCGGGATCGATGTTCTCCGCCAGGTGAAGACGTTCAAGCGGGAGCAGGAGTTCATTGTCATGACCGCTTATGCTTCGGTCGACTCGGCGATCGAGGCCATGAAGCAAGGAGCGGCGGACTATATCACCAAGCCGTTCAAGATCGACGAGATCAAGCTGGTCATCGAAAAGACGATCAACCGCCGGAAGCTCCAGGACGAAAACGCCACCCTCAAGCGACAACTGCAGGGAGATAACTCCTTTGAACGGTTCATCGGCGTTACCGAGCCGGTGGTTCAGATGAAGAAGCTGGCGATGCGTGTCGCGACCACTGATTCGACCGTCCTTATCCGCGGAGAATCGGGAACCGGTAAAGATGTTATCGCGCGGGCCATCCACCACCATTCCAATCGATGTGGCGGACCATTCGTCACAATCAATTGCGCGGCACTCCCGGAAACCTTGCTCGAATCCGAGCTCTTTGGTCATCGCAAAGGCTCCTTCACCGGTGCGTTCAAAGACAAAGAAGGGCTTTTCAAAGTAGCGAGTGGCGGGACGTTCTTCTTAGATGAGGTTGGTAACACTTCGCTTTCAATCCAGGTCAAATTGTTGCGCGTACTCGAAGACAAGAAGATCATCCCGGTCGGCGATACCAAACCGATCGATGTTGATGTCCGCCTGATCGCCGCGACCAACGCCGAACTTGAAGAAGATGTCAAAGCCGGGCGCTTCCGCGCGGATCTGTTCTATCGCCTCAATGTCATTCCGGTCTATATCCCTGCGCTGCGCGAGAGACGCGATGACATTCCATTGTTGGTCGATCATTTTCTCGCCAAGTTTGCCGCGCGTGCCGATGGTCCGGTCAAGCGGATCTCTCCGGAGGCCATGAAACTGCTTACCACCTACCCGTGGCCCGGCAATGTCCGCGAACTGGAGAATACCATAGAGCGGGCGATCCTGCTCAATCGGACTGACCAATTGGTGCCGGAAGATTTTCCGCAGAAACTGGTCAAAAGCGAGCCGGTGGCTTTGGTGCGCGAAGAATCTCCAAGTACGCCCACCCTCGAGTCGATTGAGAAGGCGTATATCCAGTTCGTGATGACCCAAGTGAACGGGAAGAAGGCGGAAGCCGCCAAGATACTGGGTATCGATACCTCAACCCTGTATCGAAAACTCGAACGGTACCGGCTCAAAGATGTCAAATTCGGCGGGACCGAGCCGGAAGAAAAAAACTAATCAGAAATTGCACAGCCGGACGGAACGCGGCTTGCGAGATACAGCGCCATGAACACGAAACGGACGGATTCACGAGGTGAAAATATGAGTCGCGTGAGAAAGAGCAGTAAGGGCTTTACACTGATCGAGTTGATGATCGTGGTGGTCATCATCGGCATCCTGGCAGCGCTGGCGATCCCGCGCTTTACCAAAGCCGGTGTAAAGACCAAACAGTCCGAAGCGAAGCTGATCCTCAAGCAGATCTATGTCAATCAGCACGCGTTCCGCCAGCAGTCTGCTCCGAGCACGTATTTCCAACCCGCTGGCCCGGCCTCTTCGGCAGCGACTACTGTGCTTCACCCGATCTGGGTTGATATCACGACTAATGCCGTTTACACATACACGATGGTCGCTAACCCAACTGCCTTTACCTGTACCGCGACCGCGAATCTCGATGATGACGGTACAGTTGATACCTGGACAATAGACCAGGACGGCATCCTGGCCAATACGGTGGACGATGTAAATACCTGATCCCTGACGGATCCAGCCCCAACTGGGCGCCTTCGGGCGCCCTTTTTTGTTGGCTGGTTTTCGGGTCTGTCCGGTCGCAATCCGCCATTGCAATTTGCAAAATGCAATGGCGAAATGCGGCGGCAAGGGGGTGAAATGACCGCCGTCAGTTTCGGCCACAGCTTGGGGACTCACCGGGTATGCGTAACTCGTTGTTCGACAATATAGTAACCTTGCCGCAGGATGTTCAAAATCCGCCAGCCGGAAGGGCACATCGGTTGCGATATACGGGGATGACGAAACTGAACTTGGAAACCAGTAACTGACTCTTTATCTGGAGGTACTATGTTCTCACGGTTCCACAATCGCAAGGGTTTCACCCTCATCGAGCTGATGATCGTTGTGGTCATCATTGGTATCTTGGCCGCTTTGGCGATCCCGCGTTTCATGAAGTCGACCACTAAGGCGAAACAGTCTGAAGCGAAGCAGATCCTGAAGCAGATCTACACCATGCAGCACACCTATCGCCAGGCTAACAACAGCTACGGCGACAACGGTCTGACCTCTGTGCCGGGTGCTGTGTTCACGTTCCCGCAGATCGGCGTCGACATTCAGTCGAGCGCGGTGTATGCGTATGGTATCGTGGCCGCTGCTGGTAACTTCACGGCGACTGCTACCGCCAACATCGATGACGACGCGACGAACGACGTTTGGACGATCACCGAAGCCGGTGTTCTGGCCAACACGACCGACGACGTGGTTGCCTAAGCAATCGCGATCTGAATCGTAAGTCTCTTGAAGGGGCGCCCCGTCGCGGGGCGCCCTTTGATTTTTGCTTTTGGTCCAGTCACTGCAGGCAAATTCACAATGGGTGTCTACCCCCACTTGCTATCTTCTTGAATAGCAACGACTGTCAGTCAGAAAAACCGGAGTTTTCGCCAGGGCACGGCAGTTGCCCTATCCCCTCGCATGGACTGTTACTTTGGCGCCTGCCCCCTCCCCGAAGAAAACCAGCTCGGCAAAGGATCGGTTGTTGTCTTTCATATCCCCAAGGTGGGAATCCGCTTCAAAGCTCCTTTTAATGGTGTCGATGGCAACCATTGCGATCTGGCGTCACTTCTGGCGTTGCTTGAATTCATTGACAGCAACCAGAAATATTTTAGCAATCATACGTACCAGATATTTGGCAATAATCTGACGCTGATAAATCAATTGAACGGCCGCGAAGATTCATCGGAGATGCTCAAGCCGCTCCTGGAGCGCGCGCAACAGTATCGGACCAAATATCACTTTTCACTCGACTGGGTGCCGGCCAACGAGAACCCAGCGCTCGACTCGCTTTTAGATTGACCCTCCCCGGACGCCGTGATACTTTACCGGCGTCATGACCCCCACCAAACTGCTGGCAGATATTCAGGCCGGGAAATTCGCGCCTTCTTATTATTTTTATGGGACCGAGGACCATCGGATGATGGAGGCCCAGAAATACCTCGCCGGGCAGTTCCTCCCCAATAAGCAGTTGATGACGAATTATCGTCGGATCGATGGCAAGCGGACATCGGCCGCAGATCTCATCGCGACACTTTCGGTTTATCCTATGCTTGGCGAACGGCAGGTGTTTGTGGTGACGGATATTCAACACTACAAAAAGGAAGACCTGACTCGGATCGCCAAACTGATGACCCCGCCCGACCCGAATCGGGTTCTGGTCTTTGTCACCCCAGCGGCGAAAAAGCCGAAGAAAGACGCGACTATCTTCAAAGTGCTTTCGCCGCTCGTTACCGCGGTCGAGTTCAACAAACTGACTCAGGAAGAAACCGCGGCACAGATCACCGGAAAATTGGGAAAGCTGAGTCTCAAGATCGACGCCAAGGCGCTCAAGCTGCTGACCGAGATGATCGCGGGGGATCATGGCGCTCTGACCGCGGAGATCAACAAACTGGCGAACTACAAGCAGCCGGGAGAGACGATCAGCGAACAAGATGTTCGGACGATGACCTCCGGTTATCAGGTCTTCCAGATGTGGGATGTAGGGAACCATATCACCAACGGTAACGGAACCCAGGTACTGACCTGCCTTCGCACCATGATCGCCGAAGGGAACTCGCCCACCGCCATTCTCTATTTCATCGGTCAGCATTTTGTCTCGCTCTATCTCGTGAAAAACGGCAAACCGGTGCCAGACTCAAAACGTCAATGGCTGGCGAACCAGTATCGTCAGCAGGCGCGCGGATTCTCCGCCGATCAACTTGAGCGGATTGTCTTGCAGATAGCCGATACCGACGCGCAGCTTCGACGCCTCCCTCCGCATGTTAAGCCGGAGATGATTCTCGAGTCGTTGGCGATGCAGTTGGTTAGCTCGCAGGGGGCACGGTAGTGTCCGACGAAACCAGATCGAGCCAGCCGCTTCCGGATGGGGATATTCCGCCGAATCCATTCAATGGCCGGGAAGAAACGCCTCCTGAGATGGTAGAGAAGTCGGACGCCAAGTCCCCTGAGCGGAAGCTGGTCGAGGCTGCTCAGAATGGAGATCAGAAGGCGTTCGGGCAACTTATCCGGTTGCACCAGAAGAAGTTATACCGCTATGTCTACGGCTTGGTCGGGTCGGTCGACCAGACGGAAGATATTGTCCAGGAGGCATTTGTGCGAGCCTGGTCCGCACTCAAGACTTTCCGCGCCGATTACGCGTTTTATCCCTGGCTCTCCACGATCGCGCGGAATCTGGCCTATACGCAGATTGCTCGGGAGGAAAAGAAGGAGTCGCTGGATAAGTTGACGGACAAAGGATATGACCCGGCATCGGTTGAGTTGGGGCCACTCGAGCAGATGCTGGACGAAGAAGGAAAGAAGCGTTTCTACAAGGCGCTGATGGCTATGCCTACCACCTATCGTTCGGTCTTTGTCCTGCGGCACTTCGAAAATATGGATTATGTGGAGATAGCGAACTATTTGAAGATCCCGCCGGGGACGGTGGATTCACGATTGTATCGGGCACGACAATATTTGATGAAAGAGCTAAAGGATCTGCTGGACTAGTGGCATGACGGAGCAGAAGACGAGTTAAGTATGGATCACTCATATTTCCGCGACAAAGTCTCGGCTTACCATGACCGGGAACTGCCTGCCCAGGAACAAGAAATGCTGGCGCAGCATGTCGCCTCATGCCCGGAATGCCAGAAACTGCTCGCCGATCTGGAACGGCTTGATCAACTGGTCGCCAACAAGATCGAGTTGGGTCAGTCCGACTATTGGGAGCGGAACGCGCAGAAGATCGAAGCCAAGCTGGGCTTCGGACAGGAAACGATCATTACTCCGGTCCCAAAATCTGGCTGGGAAAAGGGGATGGTCTGGAAACTCTCGGCGGTGGCGGCATCAGTCGCGCTATTGGTTTTCATTGGCATAAACAAAGACGAGATTCTCAAGAGGTCCGAGCCGACTGTGCTACAGGAGCAGACTGACAAGGTACAAGTCAAGACCGCGGACACGCCGTCAGCGAAAGACAGCCGACTATCCACCGAAGCGGATTCAACCGCGATCAAGGGCAACTCTGAAGAGCGTCGCGAACCTCAGGAGACGGCAGCAGACGATGAATCGGCGGCCGGGGAGACTGTCTTGCGATCGAAAGAAAAACAGGAGTCTGTCGTTCCGCGCGAAATGAAAGTTGTTGAAGACAGCGCAACTCAGCGACTCCCTGTCCAGCCACAGGTGACCGTTCAGAAGCTCGCTCCGCCACAATCGGTGCCAGAGGCGATGCAGAAGCAGGCAGCACCCGTGGCAGCTGGTAAGGTCCCAGATATGTCTGAAGACGAGGTAGAGACCGAGCTTCTGGCACAGCAACCGGCAGCGGAGAAACTTGCCCAAGCTAATTCCACTGAACTTGTTCGCTGGCGTACAGTCTGTGACTCTTTGAGCAAAATCATTGAAAAGCCGAAAGAATCCATGATGAGCAAGTATGGGGTCAATTCGTTGCGGACCGATTCAAAGAAGAAGGCGTCCGCAGATATGAGCTCCAAAGATGCGAGCGGGGCCAGAGTACTCTATTTGGAATCCTGCTTCCAAATTGCCCGACTTACAGACGATCTCTCTGAGTACACGGATTCAAAAGAGGTGTTGGAATTCGAAGCGAAGTCAAGTGACTCTACATTAGCCGCCACCGCAAGGAGCTTTCTGGACCGTCTGGCCGCCGAGCGTCCGACCCCGCCCCAAAAATAGCGAACCTTTTGTCGCACCATCTCGTAAGTATACCTAACGATAACGGAAGGAGTACGATATGGTGAGACGGCTTTACCGTTCAACAACAGAGCGCTACATTGGTGGCGTCTGCGGTGGACTCGGGGAATACTTCAATGTCGACCCGGCTTTTGTCCGCATTCTCTTTGTGCTTCTCACCTTTGCCTCCGGCTTCGGGCTGCTGGCCTACCTGATCCTCTGGATCTCGGTCAGGAAACGTCCGGCCGGTACGCCGCTCGATGAACCTATTGCGGGTCCCACCGGGGTGCCGATTCAGCGCGACTACTCACCGTGGAGCCGCCTGTTACCGGGTATCCTGTTGATCGCGCTTGGCGTGATCTTCTTCATCCACGAAAATGTCTACTGGTTCGATATCGAAGATGTCTGGGAGAAGTTCTGGCCGGTGACCCTTATCGCGATCGGATTATTGCTGGTGCTCTACAAAGGGCACACTAAGCGCGAATCCGCTCCGAAACAGTCGCCGCAAACTGAACAGAATGGAGGATTCTCGGCATGACGCCAGCACGGTTTCGATGGGGTATGCTCCTGGTTCTGCTGGGTGTGATCCTGCTCATGCAGAACCTGGATGCCATCAATAGCAATTTCTGGGCGGATCTGGTACTCTATTTTCCGATCCTCCTGATCGCAATCGGTCTGGAGAAGATCTTCACCAAGACCAAAGCCCAGTATGTCGCGTACGCCACTACTGTGCTTATCTTTGCGGGTGGCCTGTGGATAGTTCTCTCCGGCAGCCGCGGTGGCACTGATGACAGCTTCTTCTCGGAGACCAGCTACAGCATTCCGAACGAAGGAAAAGTCAACTCATTGCACGCGGTGATAGATCTGGGACAGGGGAACCTGACCGTTCGCGATGCCAGCGACCAGCTCTTTGACGGTCAGTTCCGTGAATTTACGGTGAAACCGGAGATATCCTATACTACCGAAGGTGAGGAGGGTGTCCTGAAACTGATCGGCAAGACCAAACGGTGGCTGGGCGGGATGGTCCGGATAGAGACCGATGATTCCAATGATTGGTTCGTTTCCTTCTCCAATTCTCTTCCGCTGACACTCGAGTGCAGCGGCAATGAATCCGATGTCCACCTCAATCTCGCCACCACACCGGTCAGGAAGGTGAAAGTGCAGGTAGATGACGGGGCTGTCTACCTCAAGATAGGCACGACCGAACCTGATGTCGCGGTGACCGTGGAAGGCGAGAATTCGGAACTCCGTCTCCGCGTTCCGGAGAATGCCGGACTCAAGGTAACCGGCGTGGAAGATGAGACCTATCTTTCACGCTTCAACCTGGTCCGTCGCAATGGATCATTCATCTCCGAAGGATTTGATACGCTGAGCAACAAGATACAGGTCGATCTCGATGACCGGCTCAGCTCATTGAATATCGATTACTATTGATTCTCTTTTTCTTCCTCCAGTACGGAGCCGATCCGTGAAGGCAAGCGCGGATCGGCTCTCGTTTTTTCTCCCGCATAAAGTGGTTGCGTTGGCCGCCTGACTTTCTTTGATTCCAGTCATCAGGAGTATCAATCTATCATGACACGACATATCTTTGTGCTTGGTATCCTTTTCGCTTTGTTAGCCGCATGCGGCGGCTCGGAGAATTCGGTTCAGCGGTCAGGCAGAGTGCTCAAGGTCGGCACGGACGCCACTTACCCGCCGTTTGAGACGGTCAATACGGAGACCGGCCAACCGGAGGGGTTTGATATCGACCTGATCACCGAGGTCGCCCGACGCAACGGTTGGACAACCGAGTTCATCATCACGCCATTTGACGGAATGATCCCCGGACTGCAAGGGGAGAAGTACGATGTTGCGATATCGTCTATTACCATTACGCCGGAGCGTGCGGCGGTCGTGAATTTTTCCAAGCCATATTACACCGCGGGCCAAGTAGTTGCTGTGTTGCTGAATAACAACTCGATAACCGGCATTACGGATCTTCCCGGCAAACGCGTCGGAGTGCAACTGGGGACAACCGGCGAATTGATGGCCCAGCGTACCGAGGGGCTGGAAGTCTTTTCGTATGACAATATCGGCGCGGCGTTCATTGACATGGCGAACGGGAATCTCGATGCCGTCCTGAATGACTACCCGACAACCCAGGCGTACATCCGTTCGCATGGTTCGGCGAAGACGGTCGGGGATATCCTGAGCCGCGAGCAGTACGGGATCGCGATCCGCAAGGGGAACGACTCGCTTCTCGCTCAGATCAATACTGCGCTGGACGCGATTCGCGCGGACAGTACGTACATTAAAATGCACCTAAAGTGGTTTGACACGCCGCCCGCGGAATGACCGGGCATCAGTGAAGAGCGTGCGGAAGCAGGGAGATTTCCTGCTACTTTCCGCAGAATGATAGTGACCGCTACTTGACCTGGCAATGTGGGAAGCATAGATTTCGCCCCATGACAACCAAGAAGAACTCGCATCCGCAGAATTGTGTGATCGCCCTCGACGGACCGGCCGGTTCGGGTAAATCGACCACCGCCCGGCTTTTGGCGTCGCGCCTGCATTACAACTATCTGGACACCGGCGCTATGTACCGCGCCCTGACTGTTCTGGCGTTGCGCCGTCGCATCCTGCCATCAGATGGTTTGCTCCTCAAACGACTCGCGGATGAGATGCATATCCGCTTTGAAACACATGCCGATGTCAATCGGATATTCGTCAATGAGGAAGATCTGACCGAGCGCATCCGCACGCCTGAGATCAACCGCCATGTCTCCGAGGTTTCAGCTCACCGTGGAGTGCGGGAAGCTATGGTAGCCAAGCAGCAGGAACTCGGGAGGCTGGGGAATATCGTCGCTGAAGGCCGCGACACTACGACCGTTGTTTTCCCCGACGCTCACCTGAAGATATATCTGGATGCTTCTCTGGAGTGCCGGGCTCAGCGCCGTATGCTTGACCTGTTGAAAATGGGGATCGAGACCAGCCTCGAAGAACAGGAAAATGACCTGCGCCGTCGCGACAATTTCGACTCCGGACGTCAGCATTCCCCGTTGCGCAAGGCCGAGGACGCGTACGTTATCGACACCACTATCCTGACCATCGAAGAACAGGTGGACCGAATAGTCGCTCTGCTTAAGTCGACCGCCAAGGCAAAATGAAGATCCTGTATTATCTGGGTTGGTCAGTCGCCCGGGTCATCAGTAAGTTGGTCTTTCGCATCAAAGTCTCCGGACAGGAACATTTTCCCGTTTCGGGCGGGTTCATTCTCGCGACGAATCACATTTCCTACTACGATCCTCTCTTGGTTGGTTCCTGGGCACCGCGACAGGTCTACTTTTTTGCCAAGCAAGAGCTGTTCAAAAACAAAATCTTTGGATGGATTATTCGCCAGACCAATGCGCTTCCCGTAAAGCGTGGGGCGGTGGATCGACAGGCATTGCAGATGTCGCTTGACGTAATCGCCCGTGGCTACGGGCTGACCATTTTTCCCGAAGGTACCCGGTCCAAGATAGATGGTTTTCTCGACCCGAAGCCGGGGGTTGGTCTGCTTGCCGTGAAGGCGGGGTGCATGATAGTTCCTGGCTACGTCCACGGATCAAACAAGCTGAAAGACTGTTTCTGGGCACGAGACAGGATGGCCATTACGTATGGCGAGCCGTTTTCGGCCGACTGGGTGAGGTCGCTCGACGGGCAAGACGATGGCTACCAACAGATTGCGGCGGCGGTGATGGAGCGCATTGCCAAATTAAAGGCTGCGACACTGCATGCGAACAAATGCCGGTAATCCAATCGTTTCGGGCAAGAATCCGCTTGAATTATCCCGATATCCTGTTATATATGAAGGCTACTTCCTAACGCTTTGGTAATCATAGTGTAGAAGGAGGACGTTTCGCTGGTTTTCCGTAAGGAAAAAATCAAAACTGGCGGAGTGAATGTAAGGAGGTTCTTTTAGTTTCATGGCAGTTGCCAAACGTACCACCAAACCCGTTGAGGCCAAGACGAGCAAACGCAAAGCTACGGCCGCACGCAAAACCACCAAAACCAAAACCAAAATCACCAAGCGGGATTCCGAAGTCACCGTGATCACAACTGCGATCACGCAGGAAACGGATCTTGCTGAACGCGTCACGACAGCCCGCCGCCAGCGTGTGGCGGAAAAAGCGTCGACCCGTTCCGGCCCAGTGATGCCTGCTGAACCCCAGGAAGTCGCCGCCATCAAGGTGACCGACGTCTCCGGTGTCGTTTACGACAAGGCCGACTACGATGCCATGGTCGAAATGTATGACTCGACCATCAAAGACATCAAAGAAGGCGAGATCGTCCGCGGCCGTATCCTCGGGGTGACTCTCAACGACGTCATTGTCGACGTCGGCTTCAAATCCGAAGGGATCATCCCGATCAACGAATTCAGCATCCCGCTGAATATCAAGGTCGGCGACCCGATCGATGTTTATCTCGAGCAGATCGAAGACCAGAACGGCCAGTTGCTGCTTTCCAAACAGAAAGCCGACTTCATGCGCGTCTGGGATCGCATCCGCGAGGTACATGACTCCGGCGAGACCATCCCCGGTCGCATCGCCCGTCGCATCAAAGGCGGCGTAGTGGTCGATATCATGGGAGTCGACGCCTTCCTGCCCGGCTCGCAGATATCTCTGCGCCAGGTGCCGGATTTTGACGCCCTGATCAACCAGACCATCGATGTCAAGATCATCAAGCTGAACAAAAGCCGCCGCAATATCGTCGTCTCTCGTCGCGTGGTGCTCGAAGAGGAGCGCGAGAAAATGCGCTCGACCCTGCTCAACGAAGTGCAGGTCGGTCAGGTCCGTCAGGGATATGTCAAGAATATCACCGATTTCGGCGTCTTTATCGATCTCGGCGGTGTCGATGGCCTGCTGCATATCACCGATATGTCGTGGGGTCGTATCCGTCACCCCAGCGAGATGGTCTCACTGGGCGACAAGATCGATGTCAAGATCCTGGATTTCGATGAGAAAACGTCCCGTATTTCTCTTGGCCTGAAGCAAATGACCCCATACCCGTGGGAGAATATCGAAGAGAAGTTCCCGCTTGGTAAGAAGGTGACCGGCAAGGTCGTCTCCATTACCGATTACGGCGCGTTCGTCGAACTCGAAAAGGGTATCGAAGGTCTCATACATATTTCCGAAATGTCCTGGACCCAGCATATCAAGCACCCCTCCAAGATCATGAATGTTGGAGACAAGGTTGACGCGATCGTGCTCTCCGTGGACAAAGAGAACGAAAAGATATCTCTCGGTATCAAGCAGATGGAACCGGATCCGTGGCTGACGATCGAATACAAGTATCCGATCGGCAAAGTGGTCTCCGGCAAAGTCCGCAACCTGACCGCCTTTGGCGCGTTCGTCGAACTGGAAGAAGGGATCGATGGTTTGGTGCATATCTCCGATATGTCCTGGACCAAGCGTATCCAGCACCCGTCTGAAGTAATGAAGAAGGGTGACAAGGTCGATGTGAAGGTGCTGAAGATCGACCACGAGAACCGTCGTATTTCGCTCGGCTTCAAGCAACTGCTTGATGATCCGTGGCCCGAACTGGCCAAGCGGTTCGCGATCGGTTCCGAGTGCCTCGGCACTATCACGAAAGTGCTCGACCGCGGTGTCGTGGTTGACCTCGGTGACGATGTCGAAGGGTTTGTCCCGGCTGCCCAGTTGGCCGCCAAGGATCTGACTGACCCGACCGGCGTCTTCAAAGAGGGTGAACAGGTACCGTTGCAGGTGATCGAATTCGACCGGAACCAGCACAAGGTGATCCTCTCCGCCGTAGCGTATTTTAAGAAGCGCGACCGTGCGGAATTCGAGGAATACCTGGCGGCGCATCCGACGCAGAACTCCAGCGCTATGGCTGATGCCATGCCGGAAGAACTGCGCGCGGAAGTTGCTCCGGAACCGGCGGCTGAGACCTCGGTCGAAGCTCCGGCATCATCTGAAGAGAACGAAATGTAAGCCAAGCGGTTTGCAGATAGAAAACCCGGCCAGAAATGGCCGGGTTTTTTTGTGGAAAAAAGGGTGGCAAGAATGGAATAGAGAATCTATATTGGAATATAGTCGATTCGTTCAATTGGGAGGTTGAATCATGAAAACCTGTCTGTCTGCTATTGCGCTGTTCCTGTCTGTTCTTTGCTTTACTTCAAGTGCTTCATCGCAAAATGGCATTATAGAAATTGCTGATGCAGCTCCAATCTACTTTGACTCGTTGTTTTTCGCACCTGTTCATCCCCAAGTGTTAATCAAGTTCACCAATTCTACAGGTGTACCGATTCATACTATTTCAACTGGATTTAAGATCACTTCGCTCCCCTCCGTGAGTGGGCTAAGGGGAGCGGCTCAAGTTTATCCATATTACGAGGCCTCGAACTTCAGGTTCGACGACCTCTTTAATCTGGAAGCAGAGACATTCGGTGGTTCAAATTTGGCGGATGTGGACACAGTTGGTTTCTTCGCGCGCGCTGATTCCACGAATCCTTCAATGGGTATGCCAATCGGTTGGAGCAACCATGCCTTGGTGTTGGACCTGGGGTATATGAATAGCGGTCCTGCGGTTGAACGTGTATGCATCGACACCTGTTCGTTGCCACCAAATCGACCTTGGCGTTGGGTGAACACAACCGTCACACCGCCAGATCAGTTCACACCTGAATTTGTAGGCTTGCCATATCAGACGTACCAGAATGGGGAAGGTCCGGATCGGCTCGGCTCTGGGTTTTGCTGGAGTGTGAGGGGATTCTCTTACCCCCCGGTGATCTCTAATTGCCCTCCGGGAACGGTAATAGTTGGAACTCCCTGTACTCCATTTGTATTCGATTTTAACGCGCAAGATACGGAAGGAGATCCCATCGTCGGGTTTGGAATCGACGCCGGTCCGGGCCAAATCACTTCAACTGGTTTGTGGACTTGGCCAGATGTTTCAATCGCAGATACTGGAAGTTATCAACTTGAGGTCTATGCCTTCGATATTGGAGGGCGTGGCCCTTCAGCCGTACTCCTTTTAACGGTGACTGCCTCCCCAGCAGTACAGCTCACCAGCGGTTGTAACACCGATGTGATGCTTACTGGTGACTCGCGCCAGGTTCAGATGGGAACTAGTAACGGCGAATGTGACGACAATATCTGGTCCATGTCACAATTGTACGGCCCGCCGACCGGTGCGACCTGCACGATCGACTCGCTTGGGCTAATCCAGTTCAGCGCAGTCAATCCGGCAAATTACGAATATCGGGTCATTGTGACCGATGGCGTCACGACTGACACCTGCTCGCACAGCTTCATCGTCCATGGAGGGCCGGGGTGCTGCGTCCTTCAGCGCGGTAATGTAGATGGTGTCGCGGGGGTTGACTTGAGTGACCTGTCGAGAATGATCGCCTACATGTACAATGCGTTCACCGTCCTGCCTTGTTGGGATGAAGCGAATATCAATGGCTCAGGGATCATCGACCTGACCGACTTGAGTATATTGATATCATATCTCACTGTACCGGGGTCGGTGACACTGGCTAACTGCCCGGGGTCCCTTGGACACTAACACTTGAATTGATGAAATGCGCAATTACGCTTCTTATAGAGTGTTATCATGGGGAAAGTGAGATGATAAAGCGGATATTGCCTTTACTGGCTCTAGTGTTGACATCGATTCCACAACTCAGTTTCGCTCAGGTAGATTTTTACTGCGGTGCCATGGATATTCAGGGACGCGCTTGTCGAAAAATAGCTCTCAACATCATTAATAATAGACCACCGAATTTTGTGTTTCGCTTGATGGAAGGGACCCCTGGGCAACTTGATTCAATTACTACCTGGTACACGTGGACTCCGACAGAAGCTGACACGGGCTGGCACTCTATTCGGATTATTGGCTGCGACACAACTGGTGTCCGGGGTTGTGGCTACTGTGGAGTTGTCTTCCTAGTCTATCCGGCCTTACCGCTGCAAATAACTACGGGGTGCGGCGTTTCAACGGTTGTCACTGACTCGTTTGTCAGTCTCCAGATGGGTGCAACGGGCGGATGTGACAGGCTTTGGGAGTTAAACCAAGTGTCCGGCCCATCCACTGCACGCTGTGAGATCACAACCGCGGGATTGATCACCTTTTCTGCTCCTAACGTTGGTACTTACGAATATCAGGTTGTGACATTAGATAGCGACGAAAGAGTCTCCTGCACACGAGTCTTTGAAGTTAGCCCACGTCCACCGTGTTGTCAGGGACGAAGAGGCAATGTTGATGGAAGAGGCAGAGTCGATTTGACAGACTTGTCATACCTGATCAGCTATCTTGTTGGGAATATTGCTTCACTTCCATGCGATGCATCGGCAAATGTCGATGCTGCTGGAGCGATCGACCTTTCCGACCTGAACCTAATGGTCAACTATCTGCTGATTGGCACCACCACTTTGCTGGATTGTCCGTAGTTTTTTTCGGCAAGAAACAGATGAAGGCTCGGTCGAATTTGACCGAGCCTTCTCAATTTTGAAATCAGGACGGCTCTTACTTCTTGCAGTACTTATGTTCCGTGAACCGCTTCCATCCCTTCTTGTTTTTGGACTCTACCGCCCAGCTAACTGTTCCGTCCTCGTTCGGCCAGTAGATCATCCTCGCCAAGCCTTGCGGCATCTGAGCCTCAAAACAGACAGCTTCAGGATGAATGTCTGTGCCATCGGCCAACTTCCCCTCTGAGCGTTTCCCGTCGGATGTGAACGACCAGAAGGCGAGTGATCCATCAGCGCCCGGCCCATAGATCGCATGCTCGAGGTAGGCTCCTGTGCCGAATTTCCATTCCGCCTCAAGCTGGACATAGGTTCCGTTCAGGATGGAGGCGAATGTTCGGGTACACTGCACCATCCCCATCGGGCTGTCACTGGTGGCGGTCCAGGTGCCAATAAGCGGGTCGAGCGGGCCGAGTTTCCCGCGCCCTTTCTTCCAATTCGACGATGATTTGGCCATGACAATTTCTCCCTGCTGAGTTGAATAAAGACTTGGACAATCTACAATATGCGGCTCAACCAGTGAATCATATTCAGCAAGAATTTGGGATTCTGGGCCGCCTCCGGCTGGCTCATCCCGACCTGGCGGCGCTCCGGGCCGGCCAACTGTGATGTGAACATGGCCGCCTCGCCCACCATGGCGACCCGCCCCTTGCCGAATGCCCGAACCGCTGCCTGATACCAGCCCTTGATATCAACCTTGGGAGTGCTGTCGCTGAACTGCCAGGCGACCTGCGGCATATAGGATGCCATATTTCCACCGAAGATCATGAGTCCGGTCACCGCAGAATCGCCGGTGAATGATTCGCCCGTGAACGACACAACCGAGTCGATCCGCTCAAGCGGTGACTTGCCGTTGGTGATTGGATGATCCGCGAGCGTGCCATCCGCACGGCGGAAATAATCATTCCCGCCCGGCGCGTCCGCCTTTGCCGCGAAACCGTTGTTGAGCGTAAATCCGAACTCGCGCGCCAGATCCTCGGCGCATCCCGGAAACGGCATATGATCGGCAATCAACAACAGCGATCCGCCATTTTTCACCCAGTCTTTCACCGCAGCTATTTCGTCCGGAGTAAACGCGGATGGCGTCGGGAGTGACCAGTCCTCAACATTTCGCTCATTGAGCGCGTTGGCTATCACCAGGATCGACCCACGCGCCAGTGAGTCCGCAGTGAAAGCACAGGCCGACGGAAGAATCTGATACCCATCCATCCGCAGGAGACTGGCGAATGGATAGTAACGTCCGCCTGCGGTATGGAAATTGTGATGGGCTTCGTCTATCATCACTACCGGCCCAAGGTCAGGGGGATAGGCGGGGGAGGGGATATTCGGCCGGAATGCCGAATCCGGCACTTGCTGGGCTGACGCCAGTCCGCAGATGGTGAACATCAGAATAGTGAGGAGTAGTGTTAAACGCATGCTGTTGCCTCATGTTTGGTAAAATCGTACCAGTTGGTTTATTAGACGATTAGAAGGGCAAGAAGTTAACAGGAGCTTTCGTTTTACAGTCCAGGGCACGCAAGCGGAGCCCCTAAAATCCCCTCCCGTCCCCGTCCATTTTGTACTATATTCCGGCCGCTATGGCAGACCAGCAGCGGAAGACAATCGCTCTCCAGACCCTTGGGTGTCGGCTCAATCAGTATGAGACTGAGAAGATGGCCGCCGAACTCTATCCGTTCGGGTTCCGTCGTGCCGAACCGGGGGAGAAGGCTGATTTGACGATCATCAACACTTGCACGGTCACCCACCGCGCCGACTCTGATTGTCGCCAGATGGTCAAGAAGGCCGCGCGGGAGAATCCGCAAGGGAAAGTTGTGGTCGCCGGCTGTTATGTCGACAATGACCCGGCGCTTATTGGTGGGATCACCGGCGTTGATGTTCTTATCAAAAATCAGGAGAAAGAAAAGATCGCGTCGATATTGCCGTCGCAACTTCCTGATCTGTTTGACCGCGAGCCAGATCGTTCCTGCTCAACCCATATCACCGATTTCTACGGTCACAACCGCGCCTGGCTCAAAGTGTCAGATGGCTGCAACCAGTGGTGTTCGTTCTGTATCATTCCGACTGTCCGCGGACGACTCCGCAACCGGCCGGTGAATGACATCATCGGCGAGATAAACTCGCTCGTTCACTCAGGCTACAGTGAGATTGTCCTGACCGGCGTACATTTGGGGCACTATAAGAACCGTCAGATTGAGCCACAGGCGAAAAACCTTGCCGCCCTTTGTCGCATGATCCTCGACCGCACCGAGGTCAAACGTATCCGGTTGTCATCAATAGAGCCGCAAACTGTGCGCGATGACTTGGTCGACGTTTACCGAGAATCCAATGGACGCATTTGCCGTCATATGCATATCCCGCTCCAGTCCGGCTCCTCGCGCATTCTCAAACTGATGCAGCGCCCCTACGATCAGAACACGTACATCAAGCGAGTGACGGCTGTGAAAGAGGCACAGCCAAATACAATTGTCGGCGCCGATGTCATTGTTGGATTTCCCGGTGAGACGGACGCAGATTTCGCCCAGACCAGACGTTTGGCTGAGGCCGATCTGATCGACTATTTGCATGTCTTTAGTTATTCCGACCGCCCCGGTACGATAGCCTCAGGTATGAACGGCAAGGTCGCTCCCGAAGTGATCAAGGAGCGGAATGGGATACTCTCAGAGATCTCGGAGCGGAACCGAGCGCGCGCGCATCAGCGTCAGATCGGACAACGACTCGAGGTCATTGCCGAACACAAACGTCCGAATGATGACCAATTCTTTGGCGTCGCAGATAATTTCATCAAAGTGAAACTGCCGATGTCTCTGGATGGGGGGAAGCGGCTGATCCCCGTACAGGTTTCCGCCGCTGCAGATGACTTTGTCGAAGGTCAGGTGCTCTAAGAGTCTACCGCTCTCCGCTATTTCCAGGAATCTCCGGAATAATCCGATGGCTTGCCAAATGAAACGGCGAGATTCATCCCGAACGCATAGTTTATCCCTTGCCTGAGATCATCATCCAGATTGATACGCCATTGCACTCCCGGTTCAAATCTCCCCAATTTGAGTCGCGCCGCCAGTCCCCCGTAGGTGACCAATCGGTCAGAAGCACTTCCTCCATTCCCGGAAAGAAGGAACCTTCCGCCGGTGAAGCTCCCGCAGGCTATCCGGCCGGCGGTGAAACCGACAAAGAGTGAGTAATCGGCATGCAGCTCGTCGCCGCCTTCTGTCGATCTCGCGGCACTTGTTCCGAGAGTGAACTGGGCATTAAGCGCGGTCGTTGGATCGATCTCACGCCATCCGAAATCAGTGCTGATGGTGTATACCTTTGGAAAGAATGCCTCAAACCGGTCGAATGAGGTTGTCATCCCCAGCGCGTTCGCCGGCCAGTCGCCTTCGCTTGTTAATGGTAACCTGATATCCGCGCTGCCAAAAAAACCGCTATTGCCGAATGGCTGCTCCAGACCGATCAGCGGATTGCCGAGCGAAAACTGGTCCTCTTCATACCAGAAATAGCATGCATAGTCGCTGCATTCCCAATAATAGGGGCGATTCTCTTCGCGAACATCCAGATTCACGAATGGTACTTCCCAGATGAGTATCAGGTTACTCGTTAAATAATGACGACCCCCGATAAACCCGACAGTATTCAAAATGCTTCGATTCGGGTCCCACTGGGAGTTGTAATGCGGTTTCTGGATCTCCAGCATCAGTGCGGAACCAGATTCCGGATACCACCAACCAGTTTGAGCCAAACTTGCACCAGATCCTAACAGCAGGAAAGCAAGAGAAGACAACAGGCAGAGATAAAGACGACTGCGCATACGAACTCCCGGAAACGTTAACGCGAGGATATCAACCGCAATTACGTTCACCACCGGGCATTCTGTCAACTGTCATTTGGACAGGTTGTAAATAGTCAAAAAGTACTTGAACCGCCTTGTTCGCTAGCGTATACTCTCGCAACTCGTTGAACGACCGACAGTATGTTTGAAAAGCAGCGCACCGTTAAATCGCCAATCTCTTTATCCGGCATAGGGTTGCATACCGGTAATCCGTGTACGATGACGTTCCGTCCGGCTCCCCCGAATCATGGGATCGTCTTTGTTCGGACGGATATGCCCGGCAAACCCTCGGTCATCGCAGATATTGATCATGTTGTCGACATCTCGCGCGGTACCACTCTCCAGCAGGGGGAAGCGCGCGTTCACACCGTTGAACATGTGTTGGCAGCCTTTGCCGGACTCCAGATCGACAACATGATCGTCGACCTGGATAACAACGAGCCGCCGATCGGCGATGGTTCCGCCAAGCCGTATGTCGATAAGTTGCTCGAGGCCGGCATCGTGAATCAGGACGCTGATAAATATTACCTCGAGATAGATGGTCCCATGTCGTACAGCGAAAAGGATCGCGGTGTCGACCTGGTGGTGGCTCCTTCGGATGACCTGCGGATCACGTTTCTGATAGACTATCGCAATCCCGCTCTCGGTACTCAGTACACGACTCTGCAGAATCTCGAGCAAGAGTTTGTCGAGGAATTCGCACCAGCGCGGACATTCTGTTTCTTATCAGAGGTTGAGCAGCTCAAGGCCCACGGGCTGATAAAGGGTGGGGGGCTTGATAATGCTGTCGTCATCTACGACTCGGATTTGGGGCAGGTGGAAGTTGACCGCATTCAAAAGGCGCTCAATCTTCAGGAGAAGGCTTTTGTCGGGAAAACCGGGATCATCAATGATGTCCCCCTTCGCTTCTACAATGAGCCTGTTCGTCACAAAACGCTGGATCTTCTCGGCGACCTCTTTCTGATAGGGGTGCCGTTTAAAGGACATGTTTTGGCGGCGCGGTCTGGACACAAAGCGAATGTGGCGCTCGCTCGCAAGATGCGCGAGCTGTACAAGAAAAAACAGATAGCGTCTCGATATCCGTCCAATGGCGTCTTTTTCGATATCCAGTCGATCCTCAAGATCATGCCGCATCGTTACCCGTTCCTTCTTATCGATCGAGTCCTCGATCTCGAGCCGGACAAACGGGTGGTGGCGATCAAAAATGTGACGATCAATGAACCGTTCTTCCAGGGACATTTCCCGGGCCATCCCATCATGCCGGGAGTCCTCATTCTCGAAGCCATGGCTCAGGCGGGAGGGATCCTGCTGTTGAACGCGATCGAGAATCCGGAAACGAAACTTGTTTATTTCATGTCCATAGATAACGCTAAATTCCGCCGGCCGGTAACTCCGGGTGACCAACTCCGTTTCGAACTCGACATGCTGACGTTCCGACGCAATACCTGCAAGATGAGCGGGCATGCCTATGTTGGCGATACACTGGTCGCCGAGGCCGACTTCATGGCAATGGTGATTGACCGATGACCAAAATTCACAGCTCCGCGATCATTTCTCCCAAAGCACAACTGGCCGACGATGTAACAGTCGGGCCGTACACCGTGATCGAAGACAATGTTACAATCGACTCCGGCGCCATTGTTGGCTCGTCGGTTCTCCTTGCCTCTGGTACCGTGCTCGGCAAGAACGTAAAGATCTCTCATGGCGCGGTGATCGGGACCAACCCGCAGGATCTCAAGTTCGGCGGCGAAGTGACCAAAGCGATCATCGGCGACAATACGGTCGTACGCGAGTTTGCGACGATCAATCGCGGTACCAAATATCACATGCAGACAGTAGTCGGCCAGAATTGCTTCATCATGGCGTACGCGCACATTGCGCATGACTGCATTGTCGGCAACAATGTCATTATGGCGAATTCGGTCAACCTGGCCGGGCATGTTGAGATCGATGATCATGCTATTCTTGGTGGCGTGCTGCCGGTTCACCAGTTTGTCAAGATCGGCGCCCATTGTATGGTCGGTGGCGGGTTCCGCGTGCAACAGGATGTCTGCCCCTACGCGCTGGTCGGCGGCTATCCGCTCAAGGTGGTCGGCATCAACTCGATCGGCTTGCGCCGTCGTGGCTTCTCCGCCGAGACCGTCAAAACTCTCGAACAGACTTTCAAGATCCTTTTCTTCTCCGGCTTGAATACCACTCAAGCACTGGAGCGGATCAAGGGTGAGATCGAGATGTGCCCCGAGGTCGAGAATGTCCTGACCTTTCTCAATCGCTCGAATCGCGGCATTGTGAAATAGATTCGTTTTGAAGGGGAGACGTCTATGACGACCCCAAAGCTCTTCTGGCTATTCTCTCTTGCGGTCCTGTTGCTACAGGCCGCGCTCGCGTTTCCTGATCTTCCGGACCAGATGGTCACCCATATGGATCTCAATGGCACCCCCGATGGTTACGGCTCAAGGAATGAGTTCTTTTTCGCGTTCGGGTTGGCCGTCCTGGTCATTAATATCATGCCGCCGCTCGTACAGCTCCTCATGCGACGGCTCCCCGAATCACTCGTCAACCTGCCCTACAAGGAGTACTGGTTTGCGGACGCTGCGCGAAAGGCGAAGGCGATCAATCATGTGTATGGCATGATGGCACTGACGATGGGGCTGGTGAATGTGATGTTCATTCTCATTTTGCAGCAGGTGACTGATCTGTCAACCGGTCGGCCTTCATTTTTGCCTGTTTGGCTGATATGGTGCATTATCCCGTTGCTGATTCTCTTTCCATTGCTCTATCTTTTCCGCATTTTCCGAGTTCCCGAGCAGTAATCTGGCTTGAACGTACGGTTGACACTCTCGTCCATGTTGTGTATATTTGAACGTAAGGGACTGGAGGCATCACATGATATTTCGAACTCTGCTGATAATTCTGACACTTACGTCGTCACTCTTTGCACAGGCGAAAGTAGGGACAACGGGCGCACAATTCCTCGAGATAATGTCCTCAGTGCGTTCCCTGGGCATGGGGGAAGTTGCAGCGCCTTTGATCGATCGCCAGTCGCATTTCACTAACCCGGCTACCCTATCACTTACAGGCGACTACTCACTCTCCTTTACCGTGCGTCCTATACCATCTGATCTAGGTTACGCCGGAAGTGGCATGAACTATCAGTATCTGGGTCTAGCCAGTCATGTTGCCACTCTCGGTGATCGGTGGGATCTCCATCTTGGTCTTCACTCGATAAGACTGGCTTCTGGCAGCATGATCGAGCGTACCTACCAGCAAGGGACCTATGAAGGAACCGGGCAGAGATTCAAGGCAACAGCCAACGCTTATGCGCTCACGGCTTCAATCGCTTCGGGGTCTCATGTGAAGTACGGATTTGGCGGGACCCTTCGCTATGTCGAGGAGAATTTTCACGATTTTTCCTCCGATGGCGTCGCCTATGACCTGGGCGCCATTGTAAGAGTCCCCTTCTATCCGGCAGGTCACTCAACTGAAACAAGGCATACTCTTACGAGTCTCACCGCAGGGGTTTCTCTAAAGAATCTTGGGCCGGACCTCACATTCATTGACAAGGATTATCCACTCCCTTCGGCCGTTGTTTTTGGACTATCTTTGGAGTTACAGTTTCCCAATATCAGCCTCCTTGCGGCGGTTCAGGAACAAATGACCACCGCCTTCGAGGAGAGAGAGGTTGGCATAGGGATTGAAACAGGATTGTATGATATGGTCTGGTTGCGCCTCGGTCGATCTCCCAATGGCGATTTCGACGATCTGTCAACTTTTGGTACTTCGATTTCCGTGCGAGGACTACTCACACAAATTGCTGTTTTACCCACCCAATCATTCGGGGATGGGCTCTTCAGTCGACTTGATTTGATTGCCACGTATGCTTCGTCGATCGAAGATCGCGAGGTTCTGGGCAGTGGCGCCGACTATTACCAACTTGAGTTGGTATTCTAACCCATTCTGCTACAACCAGATATTTGCGCTTTCCTCCGGCCCCGCCATGTATTAGTTTCCCTGCCACTATGCCTTTCATTATGTACATCATCCGGGATATATGAGAAAGATCAAGACTGCCGTAGTTGGTGTCGGCGCGCTAGGCAAACACCACCTTCGTTGGATAGCTCAGTTGGCCAATGCAGAGTTGGTCGGCGTTTACGACTCAGACTCAGAGAAAGTGCGATCCTACGCTCAAGAGTACAATACGATGGCGTTTGAATCGCTTGACCAGTTAGCTGGACAGGCGGAAGCCGTGTCAATCGCCGTAACGACTTCCGCGCATTACGAGGTCGCCTCACACTTGATCAGACGCGGCGTGCACTGCCTGATCGAGAAACCCGTAACTTCCACACATCAGCAAGCCCTTGAGTTGATTGAACTCGGGAAGAAGCACGGCGTGAAAGTCGCCGTCGGGCAGATTGAACGATTCAACCCCGCGGTCCAGGCTCTTGCGGCCTATGATATTCGACCCTCGTTCATCGAAGCGCACAGATTGGCGGCGTTTGACCCGCGTGGCACCGATGTCGCGGTGGTGCTTGATCTGATGATCCACGACATCGATCTTGTCCTGCATTTCGTAAAATCGCCGCTTGTTGATATCCAGGCGTCGGCGGTCGCGGTTGTCTCGGAACATCCGGATATCGCCAATGCGCGCCTGACCTTCAAGAACGGTACGGTCGCCAATCTGACCGCGTCGCGCATCTCACTTCGACCGATGCGGAAATTCCGGATCTTCCAACCTTCGGGGTATTTTTCACTCGACCTAGCGGTGAAACAGGCTGATGTCTACCGTCTGGCTACGGGCGCTGATGACCACGGCATGCGTGTCCCGCTCGGTAAATCCGGCAAAGATATTCTGTATGTCAAAAAGGCCGATTCCGGCAAAGATATGCTCGGCGCTGAATTGGAATCGTTCCTCGATGCCATTATCAACGACAGCTCAGTCGCTGTCTCGTTGGAAGAGGCGACCGAGGCCTTGCGCGTCGCGCTCGAAGTTGAGCGGATCGGGCTGCACTCAATATCGCATCTGGTGGCACAGACAGACTAAATGGATAACCCATCGTTATTCATCTCGGCAGGTGACCCTTCAGGAGACAACGCCGCCGCGCGTCTGGTTGCATCACTCAAGACCACTCATCCGAAACTGTCCCTTGTTGGATTGGGGGGACCACGTCTCAAGGCGGCGGGGCAGGAGTTGCTGGCCGAACCATCGGATCTGGCAGTGCTTGGGTTTTGGGAGGTCGTGAAACGATTCAGTTACTTCCGCGAACTCATGCTTCGTACGGAATTCATCATTGAGTCGCGACGTCCCAAATGCATCCTGCTGGTCGACTATCCCGGCTTCAATCTGCGGCTCGCCAAGCGGGTTAAGCATCTTGGTATTCCCATTATTTACTACATTTCGCCACAAGTCTGGGCATGGGGGAAAAAGCGCATTCCGCAGATCCGTGAACTCGTGGATGAGATGATAGTCATCCTCCCCTTCGAGAAACCTTTCTACGATCAACACGGCATCAAGTCAGATTTCGTGGGGCATTATCTGCTTGAGGATATTCCTGCGGAGTACCTCGCTTCTGCTCCTCCCGGTCAAAAACAGATTGCTCTGCTTCCGGGATCGCGACGTCAGGAAGTAGAGCGGATGATCGGCCCGATGATTCAAGCCGCGTCACGCTTCAACGCCAAATTTGGCACGACCGCCACTATCGCGGCGGTCGATAACGGATTTGACTACTCGGCCGCGCTGGCGAACTACAAGGGACACGGCATATCCATCTCTCGTAACGACGCTCGCCGAGTCATATTTGAATCAGATCTTGTCATAACCGCGTCGGGAACCGCTACACTGGAGACCGGTCTGATCGGACGCCCGATGGTCATTGTCTATAAGACAGGCTGGATCACCTATCAGATCGCCAAACGAGTGATCAAGATCCCGTCGATCGGTTTGGTCAATCTGGTGCTTGGGAAGAACGTCGTGCCTGAACTGATTCAGGGTGACGTCACCGCCGAGCGCGTTCTATCCGAAATGGTACGGCTCTGGACCGACCGCATCGAGTTCGAGAACATACAGCACGAACTGCTGACGCTCCCGTCGATGCTTCATGGACAAGGGGCGAGTGATCGCGCAGCGGCACTGGTGGCGAACTACCTATGATCCAGATATATCGGCTAGTGGCCCACTTGGTCTACTGGACAGCCTTCAAGTTCGGTCGGATGCGTTCTACCGAGGACGAGCTGTGGGCGGGTCGGCTTGGGACCAAGCATCCTGCAAGTGCCGACATCTGGATGCATGCCGCGTCGGTTGGCGAAGTCCGTATCATCAGTCACCTGCTCGATTACCTGCGTGGCATAGATCCTTCGCTGACCTATCATATCACCGTGATGACCCGGACAGGTTTCCAGACCGCCAAATCGTTATGCGGCGATTTTGCGCAGGTTTCCTTTTTCCCTGTTGATGTTCCGAAGCTGTGGCGCGATTTTCTCGACCATTTGCAGCCAAGAATCGTCGTCATTGCCGAAACTGAGATTTGGCCGAATCTGATTGAAACGCTGGAGAGCCGCAAGATACCAATAGTGCTGGTCAATGGACGACTCTCTGAGAAGGGATATGGCCGCTACCGGTTCGTAAAGGCCTCGATAGGCAGATTACTTTCCACCTATGATCATCTCTTTTTGAAAGGTAGTGAGGACTTTCAACGCTACAAGGCGCTTGGCGTAACCGAATCGAAAATGACTCTTGCCGGCGATATGAAATTTGATGCTCCTCTCGTGGAACGGACTGCCGCAGAAAAACAGGAAAAGCGCCAGTTAGTGTCGGCATCTGACCGGCAGTTCCTCCTGGTAGCCGGTTCGACGCGGCCAGGCGAGGAAACGCAACTCATTGCCCTTTATCGCAATCTGCTTGCCCGCTTTCCCCAGTTGCGGATCGCCCTCGTTCCCCGGCATATTGAAAGAACCGATGAGATCCTTGCGGAGATCCAGCAACAAGGTATGAACGCGAAATTGGCAGGAGAGGAAGTTTCCCCCGATAGCGACGCCGTTCGGTTGGTCAATCGGATGGGCATTCTGGTTGACCTCTATGCAGCTGCCGATCTGGCATTTGTTGGAGGTACACTCGTTACTATCGGCGGTCACAACCTGCTGGAACCTGTCTGGGCAGGAACTCCCGTACTGTACGGACCATCCGTTCACAACGTGCAGGATGCCGCGGAGTATATTCAGACCCATAAGTTCGGTACGATGATACAGGATATCGACGAAATGGAAACGCGGGTTGCTGATATTATCTCCGGAAAGCTCACTTTTGCCCGTAAGACCAAAGCGGACATCTCACACTCGGCCACGGCCACGGCCGGGAACCATATTCTGAAGCGAGTACGTCATGCTTGAACGGATCTGGAAAGCTATTCTCCGAAGAGGCAGTCTTTCGCCACTGGCTATTCCAGCGCTCCTTTTGTGGATCGTCTCGCTCTTCTACCGCGCCGGGTTCGCGCTGAAACGCAGTCTGGCCGGTGAAGCGACAAAGCTCTCGATCCCCGTCGTGTCGGTCGGCAATATCACCGTTGGTGGTTCGGGTAAAACCCCCATGGTCGAATTCATCGCCCGCCACTTGGTCGAGTCCGGCATCCGCGTTGGCATAGTCTCTTCAGGCTACGGTCGTAAGATCGAATCCGCCTTTACTGAGGCAGGATATAAGGTGCAGGAGCGCGCGACTGACGAGACCGGCGATGAAGTGATGCTTCTGGCAAAAGCCGTCCCAGAAGCGATCTTCTCAGTCGACAGATCCAAGTTCGACGCCGCCAAGCGTCTGGCTGATTCCGGCGAAGTTGACGTCATCGTAGTCGATGACGGCTTTCAGCACTTCAAACTGGCACGGGATATAGATATCCTTACGTTTGATGCCGCGGTTCGTCCGCAGATGCTTCGCCCTTTCCCCTTTGGCATGCTTCGCGAACCCGTTTCTGCGATCGGACGCGCGGATATTATTATCATCACTCGCTCAAATTTCGCCAAGGATCGAACCGCTATTCGAAAGATGATCGAGCGCCACAACCCGAAGGCGCCCTTATATCACGCACGCTTCGCGGTATCGGAACTGATCGGTAAGGAACAATGTTTCCCGGTGAAATACCTGGAGGACAAGTCGGTCTTCCTGTTCGCGGGAATCGGGAATTTCCGGTCTCTGCGCAAGATGGTCAACTCGCTGGCCGGGGATCTCGATCACGCCCTGGAGTTGTCCGACCACCAGCAGTATGACGAGGCGCTTTTGCAGAACATCAAACAGATGGCGGATGAACACGAGTCGGATATCATACTTACTACGGGAAAAGACTGGGTCAAACTGGACGACTTTGATTTCGGCCGTGAGACCTATTATCTTGGCTTGACCATTGACCTTGACCCTGGCGAGGAACGACTCGTCTCGTATCTGACTGAAAAGCTTGGTCTGGAACCTCGGGAAACCTGATGAATCGTGATTTTGACATCCTGGTAATTGGCAGCGGCATAGCAGGTCTGTTTTACGCCCTCCGCGTTTCTGAACAGATGCCCAAGGCGCGTATCGCTCTTGTGACCAAAAAGGGAGAGACGGCGACCAATACGAACCGCGCTCAAGGCGGGATAGCGGCTGTCCTCTCCGGAACTGATTCCTTTGACGCTCACATCTCGGACACCCTAAAAGTGGGATGCGGCCTGTGTAAGAAGGAAGTCGTTGAGCGTGTGGTCGAGGCCGGGCCAGCCGTCATTCAGGAATTGATCGACTACGGTGTTCGCTTCACCAAAGTAGCCGGGCGATTTGATCTCGGTCGCGAGGGCGGGCACTCGGCCAATCGCGTTGTTCATGCCTCAGATCTGACCGGCAAAGAGATCGAACGGGCACTGCTCAGCGCCTGTCGAGCCAAAAGCGATACGATTCAGATCTTTCGCGACCATATTGCGCTCGACCTCATCAAAACGACGGTTGGCGGGCAATCATCATGTGTGGGAGCTTTTGTATTCTCCGAGGCCGGTCGACTCTTTACCGCGATCTACGCGCCAGTCACGATGCTTGCTACCGGTGGGCTGGGGCAGGTTTATTTCCATACCTCGAATCCTGAGATAGCGACCGGTGATGGAGTGGCGATGGCCTATCGCGCCGGGATACCGGTCGCCAATCTGGAGTTCATCCAGTTTCATCCCACGACACTTTATGCCCCCGGGCGTGAGCCATTTCTGATTTCGGAAGCAGTTCGTGGTGAAGGCGCGCGACTAAAGTCAACCGATGGCCGCTTCCTGATGGAAAACGCGCATGAACTGAAAGATCTTGCGCCTCGTGACATTGTCGCCCAGACGATCGACAAGGAGCTGAAAGCCAGCGGCGAAGAGTACGTTTATCTGGACATAAGCCATCGCGATCCTGAGTTCATCAAGTCTCGATTCCCGAACATCTATGCCGAATGCCTGCGCTACGGATTCGATATCACCGAACGACCGATCCCGGTTGTCCCGGCCGCGCACTATGCGTGCGGTGGAGTTCTGTCCACCATCCAAGGTGAGACCGAGCTCCCTGGTCTCTACACTGCGGGAGAAGTAGCCATGACCGGCATGCATGGCGCGAACCGACTGGCGTCCAACTCTCTCCTGGAAGCGGTCGTTATGGCGAGATTTGCCTCTGAGAAATCGATCGATTACCTGAAGGGGGTTGAGTTCAACCGTCCGGTTCAGGTAGAAAACGCGCTGCACTCGTCGCTCGCCTATCCGCGCGAAAAGATACTGATCGCTCACGATCGCCGCGAATTGCGGCGCGTTATGTCGGACTTCGTCGGCATCGTCAGGACCGAAGACAGGCTCGCGCTGGCCCACGAAAAGGTTGAGCAGATCCGAACCGCCATCGACCAATACTACTACGCGACACCCGCGACCTACAATGTCGTGGAACTTCGCAATCTGGCGACGGTCGCCGAGCTTATTATTCAGAGCGCCATTTCTCGCCGCGAATCCCGCGGCCTGCACTATCTGGATGACCGTCCCGGGACCAACGACGCATACCTGCATGACACCGTTATCACCGCACCGAAAGGAACTTCATAGTGGCCACCCATGAAATGGTACTGATCCTGGATTTTGGCTCTCAGTACACGCAATTGATCGCCCGCCGCATTCGCGAAGCCCATGTCTATTGTGAGATCGTTCCGTTCAATACCGACCTATCCAGGTTTCGCGATCGCAATGTGCGGGGTTATATTCTTTCCGGTGGCCCGTCTTCGCTAGCGGACGCAGATGCGCCGCGAGTTGGACGCGATTTCTTCGAGATCGGCGTACCGATCCTCGCGATCTGCTACGGAATGCAGCTTCTGGCCGATGTATTTGGGGGTAAGCTGGTTCGAAGTGAACATCGGGAATACGGCCGCGCGACCTTCCGCCCTGACGATACCGCCCCGCTGTTCCGTAGCTTGTCGCCGCAAAGTCAGGTCTGGATGTCCCATGCCGATTCCATTGTCTCACTCCCACAAGGATTTCAAGTCACCGGCGCGAGCGATGGACTGGCGGTTGCGGCCATCGCCGACGATGACCGCCGCATCTACGGCGTGCAATTTCATCCGGAGGTCCACCATACCGCCGAAGGGAAGCAGATACTGCACAATTTCCTCTTTGATATCTGCCGATTGCAGGGCGATTGGACGACTGAATCTCTTGTCGATGAGACGATCTCCCGTATTCGCGCGCAGGTTGGGCAGGGGAAGGTCCTGCTCGGTATCTCCGGAGGAGTTGACTCGACGGTCGCGGCTGTGCTGTTGCATCGCGCCATTGCTGAACGGCTTCACGCTGTATTCGTAAATACCGGAATGCTTCGAAAAAACGAATTCGAAGATGTTACCGTCATGCTCAGGACGCTCGGCATTAATCTCTATCCGGTGGATGCCTCAGACTTATTCCTTCAGCGACTTGCCGGGGTCGAGGACCCCGAGAAGAAACGGAAGATAATCGGCGCGACCTTCATCGATATCTTTGAAGAAGAAGCCGAGAAGATCGGCGCGGTTGATTACCTTGGGCAGGGGACCCTCTATCCCGATGTTATCGAGTCAACTTCGTTCAAGGGACCGTCGGTGACCATCAAATCTCACCACAATGTCGGTGGTTTGAAGGAACGGATGAAACTGAAACTGGTTGAGCCGCTCCGTGAGCTGTTCAAAGACGAAGTCCGCGCCCTTGGCCGCAAGCTCGGACTCCCCGACCAGTTCATCCGCCGCCACCCGTTCCCGGGTCCCGGACTGGCTGTCCGCATTCTGGGAGACATCACCAAAGAACGGTGCGATCTGCTTCGCGAGGTCGACCATATCTTCATCGAGGAACTGCATAAGAACAGTATCTACGACGATGTCTGGCAGGCTTTTGCCGTGCTGCTCCCGGTCAAGGCGGTCGGGGTCATGGGTGACGAACGCACCTATGAGAACGTCGTGGCGCTACGCGCGGTCACTTCGGTCGATGGCATGACGGCTGACTGGGCACGTATCGACAACGAAATTCTTGCCCACATCTCCAACCGGATAATCCGAAATGTCCGTGGCGTGAACCGGGTGACCTACGATATCTCTTCCAAGCCTCCGGCGACGATTGAGTGGGAGTAATGCGTTGACCGGACATAAGGCCGGCCAACATTCTTTTTGACTCCGGCCTTTGAACTGCGGTAGATTGCGGGGTCATGAAGGACAGCACTATCCTGGCAATTGACTATGGCACAAAACGGATCGGATTGGCGAAATCCGACCCGATGGCGATCATTGCCTCACCCTTGACCACTCTCGAGATCAAATCCATGGCCGAGGCGGTCAAGCTTGTCGCCAAAGCCATCAATGAGTACAATCCGTCCACTGTTGTCATAGGTTACCCGCTGCTCGCGTCTGGTGATAAAAGCAGGAAGTGCGAGGAGATAGACGCATTCGTCGAAAAGCTCTCCGCCCAGTACTCAGGACCTATCATTCGGGTTGATGAGGCCGATACATCCCGCGAGGCCTCCTCAATTATCCGAGCGCACGGTCAGAAAGTCAGGAAGGACAAGAAACGAATCGACCGGATAGCCGCTGTTATCATCCTGCAACGATATCTGGAGGAACATGGTGAAGGGTGATGCCGATATCCAGTTCTGGGAATACCTCTGGTACGCGCTGACGACCATTTTCCTGCTATTCGTGGGCGTGGGATTGCTCATCATCCGACTGATTGCCTGGATAGTCAACCACTTCCGCAGGCCGACATTGTCGTGGGGGACGGCCATCGCTATTGCCGCAGGGGTGGGAATCGTTGCAACAGCCGCTCTCTTCTTCCTCTATACTCGATCGACCGACCTTCGCGATCAAACAGTGTCAATCACCGTCGAAAGCGGCAAGTCATTTGGAAGTGTAGCGGATGAATTGGTCACCAAAGGGGTCGTGTCGGACAGGTGGATGTTGGTCTACCCGGCACGATTACTCAAGATCGACCGAAGACTCCTGTCCGGTACTTATGTCTTCACGGGTGAGAACTCCGCACGTTCAGTACTCGACAAGTTCGCACGCGGCGAAGTTGAACTGACCGAAGTTACGATTCCCGAAGGCATGCCGGTGTGGAAAGTCGCGTCGGCGCTCCAGTCAAAACTTCAACTCGATTCCGCATCGATCATGGCCCTGACCCACGACAGAGATTTCTTGGATAGCTTGAAGGTCCCATATCTGGAGGGACATCTCTTCCCGGAAACATACTCTTTTGCTCTTGGCGTTTCCTATCGCGCAGTGATCGCCGAAATGGTCCAGACCTTTCATCTCCGCACAGACTCACTCTGGCGACAGCCGACCACCACGGGATTAAACAAATATCAGACGCTCACTCTCGCATCGATCATTGAGGCCGAGACCCCTTTGGCAGCGGAGCGAAGCCGCGTGGCATCTGTTTATCTGAATCGTCTTCGCTTGGGAATGACTTTGGACGCTGACCCCACAGTGATCTATGGTTTAGGTGGACTGGACAGGCCGCTTCTTCGCGCGGACCTCGACAGCATTACTATTTACAACACCTATCGAATTCAGGGTCTTCCGCCAACTCCGATCAATTCCCCTGGACTGGCATCGATTCAAGCTGCGATGCGACCCGATGGCTCCGACTATCTCTTTTTTGTCGCCGATGGAACTGGCGGACACATCTTTTCGCGGACGAACGACGAGCACAACTCGGCGCGCCGTCGTGCCCGGCTCAATCAGCGCAATTGACCAAAGAAAAAGGCGGCATCAGAAATCCCGTTGCCGCCTACGGTCTTCCTTGACTCGTATACTTGCTATACCTCGACCTCGTCGATAACTCCTAACTTGGTGAGGTTGTATTTCTTAATCTTGCGCCAGAGAGTGGTTCGCCCGATCCCTAACTCCTGAGCCGTCCGGGTGAAATTCCAATCGTTCTCCGCAAGGGATTTGACTATTAGCGATCGCTGTTCGGCGTCAAGGCGTCCTCCTCGGAAGGTGATGGACATCCTCGTCGGAGCCTCACTCTCGACCGCGGGGCGCTCACCGGCGATGAAGATAACATCATTAATATCGATCTGATTGTCCTGGCAAAGCGCCGCGCCTCGCTTGAGAGCGTTTTCCAATTCGCGGACATTCCCCGGCCATTTGTGTCCAAGCATTTTGTCCACTGCCCGGCGCGTGATGGTCACGGTGTGACCCTTCATGTCGTGCGATATCTTGCGCAGGAAGTAGTCGATCAGCATCTCAATATCTTCCGGCCGTTCGATCAGCGGCGGAAGATTCAACGGGATGACACTCAAGCGGAAATAAAGATCTTCGCGGAAAATCCCTTCCTGAACCATGGTCTTGAGATCACGATTTGTGGCCGCCACGATCCGCACATTGACCTTCTTCGATTCGGTCGCGCCAACCGGACGTATCTCGGATTCCTGCAGAAAACGAAGCAACTTCGCCTGTGTGGCCATAGGAATGTTGGAGACCTCATCCAGGAATAGCGTACCTTCGTGGGCCTCCTCGAACAACCCCTTCTTGGCGTTATACGCGTTGGTGAAGGATCCCTTCAAATGGCCAAATAGCTCTGATTCAAGTAGAGTCTCAGGTATCGCGCTGCAGTCCACCGCCACAAAGCTCCCCGTCCGTCGATTGGAGTGATGGTGGATCGCTCGAGCGAAAAGTTCTTTGCCGGTTCCCGAAGGCCCGGTAATGAGGATAGTGATATCTGTTGGCGCGACACGCTGGGCAGTCTCTTTGAGCTGAGTCATGACTTTGGAAATTCCGACTATGTTATCAAACCCATAGTTCATGGCGACATGTTGCCGCAGCACTGTGATCTCGCGCTTCATCTGCTTGCGCTCGACCGCTTTATTCACTTTGACCAGCAGATGCTGATTGGAGAACGGCTTGGTGAGATAATCGAATGCACCGGCTTGGATAGCCTCGACGGCGCTTTCGATTGTCCCGTATCCGGTAATGAGGATGATCTCGGTGTCCGGAAAAGTTGACTGGACGGTGCGGATCACGTCGATCCCCGAATCTTCCCCGATTCGGAGGTCGGTGATCACCAGGTCGAATTGATATTTGCGGGTGAGTGATAGACCATCGGCGGCGTTCGGAGCCTGCATGACCTGGAACTGCTCGCTGGCCAGAACAGATACAATGCACTCGCGGCTCATCTGTTCATCATCGATCACGAGGATCCGTATCGTGCTATTGTCTACGGAATTATTCATGGGTGCGTGAATCCTTATGGTGCATCAGGATGGTTTCAATTCTTGTGCCGTCCGCGAAACGGTGGTGTACGGTGAACCCCAGGAGTCTCCCCAGTGACTCAATGTAGTCACTCCAATCGCTGGAGCAGTGCAAATGGGCGGTTGTGTTTGGCGAAGTTGTTTCAACCCGGATCTCCAGCAGTCCCGACGGATTCGCCTCGAGGGCGACCGAGGTAGTAGTCATGCAGCCACTGGACGTGAGATGAACTTCCAGTATAGTCTCATACAGGACAGCTAGCGCCTCTGTTGGGAGATTCAGTTCAACCCGGGAGGACCATTGTTCTGTCATGGTCAGTTGTCGCGACGGATGATGTATGGCGGCGTGGGTGACGGTTTTGCGCAATTCGTCGGCCGGATTGACCTTCTCCGCTCTGAGTTGCCCATAGACGGTCAACAACTGATAACGGTGAACTATCTGCTCCAATTCCGTCGTTTCTTCATGGATAAGGCGGAGAAGTTCGCTCTCGGGATGCCCTGGTTGCCAGGTGATTATCCCTTCAAGGTGGTGCGCGGTCGAATGAAGCGCTTGAGTCGCCCGACGGAGGCATTCGATGAACTTAGGATACATCTCTCCCGCCAGCTCTCCGGCCTTTGTCTGGCGAGGCATGAAGTTGATCAGAGAGAGGTCAATTTCACCAACCCGTAGGTTTTCCGCATGCATCAAGTGTCGTTCAAGCAGATTCCCTAAAGTGCTCTTGCACGCGCTGAATTCAGCGTCAATTGTCTCCCTGAGTTCACCGTCATTACCCGTCCTGACCGCGGAATTCACCGCGATAACTCGACCGGAACATCGGTTGACCAATAGGCAAGGCGTGGTGGATGACAGCACCCCCATAATACGTTCGACTACCGGCCGCACTCGTTCTACCGCCGTACGAAACTGGCCCACCAGGATGGCAAAGTTGTCACCTGTGTGGTCGAACATGCCACTTCGATCCTGTCCGATCATTCCGAAGGTGAGCTGTTTGCCGTTGAGTTCGCCCAGTCTCGCCGCATGCACACGACTGCTTGTAAACGATCCGGAAACCAGTCGTTGCCGGTGCGAATAGACCGCATTCTCCTGAAGGTAGGAAGCTTCAAGCTGTTCGGGATTCAAAAGAGGCACAGCTTCTGGATGAAGATACTGGCCATCGTAAGTCAGGAAGCTAATGCTGTGTGACGGCACGAGGGAATCGAGGAACTCTTTTTCGTGGTCGGTCAACCATCCTCGCGTGGCTACACCGATCAGAAGTGAAACAATGCCGGCATCCGATGCCTGATCTGATAGCCGTGTCTCCACCTGACGTGTGGCGACACGTTCGGATAACTCCGCTTCAAGGTGAAACTGCCCGGGTGTCATAGTCCCATATTTCCTTGTTTCATTATGGTACATGTACTTGAGATGTCGGAACAGTCGGCGATAACTTTAGCGCCCCAAACAACTTATTTGCGCCGTCCGGGCCTGTTTCAATTGTCCGGTTTTTGCCCTTGACGACCTTTGGGCCGTTCCGTAACTTCACCCATGCCACTCTCAAAGGCTCAAGTAGAGCATATTGCCCGCCTGGCGCGGCTAAACCTGACCCCCGAAGAGATCGAACGCTACACTACCGAATTGACGGTCATTCTTGACTATATTGATCAGCTCAAATCCGTGAATACCGAAGGGGTGGAACCGCAAAACCAATTCATCACCGCGGAGAATGTGTTCCGCGAAGATATTGCCGAGCCATCGCTCCCCCGTGAAAAAGCGCTCGCCAACGCACCTCAACAGGACGGGGAGTTCTTCCTCGTGCCAAAGGTCATTGGGGGATGAAACCTAAAGTTCTCGCAGTCATCCCGGCGCGGTTAGGGTCCCGGCGGTTTTCCGGAAAGGTGTTGTATCCCTTCAAAGGAAAACCGCTTCTTTTTTATGTCTGGGACGAAATGCGCCGCGCCAAACGAGTGGACCGTCTGGTCATCGCCACCGACAGCCGGGAGATCAAATCTGCGGCCGAAGACTTCGGCGCAGAGGTCATTTTGTCTCGCAAGTCGCATCCATCCGGATCCGATAGGGTCGCTGAGATTGCAGCCAAACTCGGTGGCGAGATCATTGTCAATATTCAGGCCGATAACCTGACTCTTCCGGCTAAAGTGATCGACAAGGGGATCGATTTGATGCGGCATTCTCCGAAATTGATGTTCGCCACGACTGCAACGGCGATCAGGTCCGATGAAGAATTGTATGATCCAAATACCGTCAAAGTAGTTTGTTCGCGGGCAGGAATGGCGCTCTGGTTTTCGCGATACCCGATTCCATTTGTCCAGCATCCAGACTCAAATGACCGACTCTCGCAGTACCATTACCTCAAGCACATTGGCGTATACGTCTTCCGGCGCAAGGGGTTGGAGTCGTTTGCGCAATGGAAACCCGCGCCGCTCGAGAAGGCGGAATCGCTTGAGCAACTCCGCATTCTTGAACATGGCGGTACGATCGGCCTGTTTGAGAGCAAAGTTACCTCAATCTCCGTTGACACACCGGATGATATTCGTAAGTTGGAATTAGTCTAATACAGGGAATAGATATGTCTGCCACTGATTCAACCAAGTATGTCTTTGTAACGGGCGGGGTGGTCTCGTCGCTGGGCAAGGGAATTGCCGCGTCTTCGCTCGGTTTCCTGCTCCAGAAGCGGGGGCTCAAAGTTCGCTCTATCAAATTCGATCCATATCTCAATGTCGACCCGGGGACCATGAACCCTTTCCAGCACGGCGAGGTGTATGTGCTCGATGATGGTTCTGAGACCGATCTCGACCTTGGCCACTATGAACGCTTCCTCGACCAATCGATGGATAAGGCGAACAATGTCACGACCGGCCAGGTCTATCACACGGTCATCTCGCGGGAACGACGGGGAGACTACCTTGGTGCCACGGTGCAGGTGATCCCACACATCACCGAGGAGATCAAAAGTCGCGTTCGCAAACTGCCGGCGCACAGTGAGAAGCCGGATGTCGTCATCTGTGAGATAGGCGGAACTGTCGGTGATATCGAGTCGCTCCCATTCCTCGAAGCTATTCGTCAGATAGGGATGGAGGAAGGCGCGGAGAATGTGATGTACATCCATGTCACGCTTGTTCCACATCTCTCCGCCGCTGGCGAATTCAAAACCAAGCCAACGCAGCACTCGGTCAAAGAACTCCGCGAGATCGGAATCCAGCCCAATATCCTGTTGTGCCGGTCATCAAAACCGCTGAATGAAGGACTCCGGCAGAAGATATCTCTCTTCTGTTCAGTGCCGACCCGAAATGTGATCGCCGCTGAGGATGTCCCCACGATCTATGAAGTGCTTCTCCATTTCCACGACCAGCAACTTGACCAGATTGTCTGCGACCATTTCCGCTGGAATGTCCCGCAACCCGACTTGACTGAGTGGAGCCAGATGGTTCATACCATCAAGAACCCGCGCAGGCATATCAAGATCGGAATTTGCGGCAAGTATGTGAATCTGAAGGACGCGTATAAGTCGATCATTGAATCGTTCGTGCATGCGGGAGTAACTTCCAATGCCGAGGTGAGTCTCATTTGGATAAGCTCGGAAGATATTAAGCAAGGGGGAGCCGGGAAATTCCTGTATGACGTCGATGGCCTCTTGATCCCCGGTGGTTTTGGAGAGCGCGGCGTGGAAGGGAAGATCGAGGCGATCCGATATGTACGCGAGCGCAATATCCCGTTTTTCGGCATCTGCCTTGGTATGCAGTGCGCGGTCATTGAGTATGCCCGCAATGTCTGTGGCCTCGAAGACGCCCACAGCTACGAGTTTTATCGCGACCTGAAACATCCGGTGATACACCTGATGGCCGACCAGGAAGGCGTAACCGAACTTGGCGGTACGATGCGCCTCGGTGCGTACCCATGTATCCTGAGGAAGGACAGTCGCTCGTACGAAGCATATGGGTCCACCGAGATCTCGGAACGACATCGCCACCGCTACGAGTTGAACAACGCCTATCGCGATATGTTGGTCGATCAAGGCCTGCTGATGGCCGGGACATCGCCAGATAATCGGCTGGTCGAAATTATCGAGGTTCCGACCCACCCGTGGTTTGTTGGTGTGCAGTTCCATCCGGAATTGAAATCCCGCCCGCTCCGGCCGCATCCGCTGTTCCGCGAGTTCGTCAGTGCGGCGGTAAAGTACCACGAAACGCGCGGCGGGCATCTTCTGGCGGAATCTCCCAGCCATGAAGACCTGATTCAACGCTCCAATTCATGAAGTGCATCAGCCGGGGCCATCTGGATGGCCCCGGTTGACGCATTTGCGCCGGCAGTTGCCTTGTTACCCAATCAGTTAGGGCAATTTTATCCCGTTGACAAGGTGGGCTGGCTTGCGTATGCTTGCGGTCTATACCCATGCTAATAAAGTATTCTCTCACTCGTATCGTCCGGCTTGCGGGCCTGACACTGTTGCTTCTGACCTTGGCCCAGCCAGGGAATGCCCAGATCGCTTCGTCCGCGGCCGATTCGTTACTTATGCAGGTATTACCTCCCACGTATGACCGACCGATCGACCCCGAACTCTACTTGATCCGCCCCGGCGAGATAATTCGTGTCACTTTCCTTCAGAGCAGCCTCGGGGCACTGAATCTTGAAGTTACTTCAGATGGTCAGATCGTTCATCCTAGCCTCGGCGTGATTGACCTGCGCGGGACAACTCTGGCGCAGGCCAGAGAGAAGTTGGCCGGACCACTTCGCTCCAAATACAATGTCAAAGACATGGTCATGACTGTCGGGGATCCTCGGCCGATCGGTATCTCCATTTCGGGAGCTGTCCGCAACCCGGGATTCTATCGCGTGTATAGTTCACAGCGCGTATCAGAGGTGATTGACCTTGCCGGAGGTATTCTTTCTGAAGGTTCGACACGTCGCATTGTCTTGTCCGGCGGCCCAAAATCTGTTCCCATTGATCTTGACCGGGCTCTCTTCCTGGGTGATGAAAGTGCTAATCCATATCTTTATGCTGGGTACCATCTCAGTATCCCGGTGCGATCTGCGGACGCGGTGCAGGTGCTGGGAGAAGTGGTCAACCCTCGAGAAATAGAACTTCGCCTGGAAGACGACCTGAACACACTGTTGCGTTTGGCGGGTGGATTAACCGCCAACGCCGATTCGATGGGAATCCGTCAACTTGGCAAATCTGAACAGAATGCCTGGCAATCGGGCAGTATCAAACCCAAAGACATCGTTTTTGTCCCCAGTCGCGTTAAGGACGAAACCCTTGGGATCACTGTCCTGGGGGAAGTGAACCAACCGGGACATCTCGCCTTGCAGGCAGGCCTCACGCTCAGTCAGGCGCTCGAGATGGCCGGCGGATATGGCCCGAATGCCAATATCGGACGCGTTACGATCTTTCGAATAGCTGAGACCGACGAGTATTCACACGCACCGCGCGAGCGGTATCCCATTATCGCAGGGAATGAGGATTTTCTCACGACACTCCTTAAACCGATGGACTCAGTCTTTGTCCCGCGTAAACTGGGTTGGGTCCGCGTCGGTGGCCAAGTACGTGCCCCCGGCATATTTCCGTATGTTGAAGGCAAGGATGCTGATTATTACATCTTTACTGCGGGTGGGTTCCTGCCCACCGCCGATATGGAAAAAGTCAGTTTGGTCAACCGTGTCTCCAAGATCCGTCGTTCGGTCTCTGTGAAAACTCGTGTTCTCGATGGTGACGAGATATCGGCGCAGCCTCGGGTGGTGACGCCATGAGCGAACCCCGCGATAACAATGTCTGGCTATTCCTCGAGCTCTTGGCGCGTCGACGTGGTCTGATCATCGGTTTGACGCTCCTGGCGACGGTGTTTGCGGCGGTCATTTCTCTGATGCTTCCCAAATGGTATCAGGCCGAGGCACTGTTGCTCCCTCCCAAGGATGTCTCTACGACCATGGAGAATCTCTCCCGTCTCGAGGAAGTTGTTTCTGTCACCGGCGGACTGAATCTGCCGGTCATGGTCACGCCTTCCGATGTTTACGCGCGGATACTCCGCAGCCGCACGATCTCAGACCGCGTGATCGATCTGTTCAAATTACAGGAACGCTACAACACCCCTACCCGAACCGAAACATATCTTGCGTTGATGAAGCACGCGAACTTCAGCGTGACCGAAGAAGGGTTGCTGAGCATCAAGGTCGAGGACAAAGATCCCGAGACTGCGGCCGCGATGGCCAACGCGTTTGTCGACGAGATCAACAGGGTCAATCAGGAGATCGTCACCGGTCGTGCCCGCAAAAACCGTGAGTTCATCGAGGGGAGACTCAGTCAGGTACGTGGTGAACTCGATTCCGCGCGCGCCGCGCTTGAGCGGTTCCAGCAAACTTTTCGCACCGTCGATTTCGATGAACAGACCCGCCTGGCGATCGAACAAGCCAGCAACCTCAAAGTATCTCTCGCCCAGACAGAACTTGATCTTCAGATAGCCGAACAGTCGCTCGGTAAGGATCATCCCGACATTCAACTCAGGCGACAGCGCCGTTCTATTCTGAAAGAACAGCTTGAGCGGCTTGAGATCGGCGGATCGGACTCTTCGTATTTTTCCCTCCCGGTCGCTTCGATCCCAAGGCTCCGGGGCCAATACGAGATGCTGTACAGCAAAGTGCGGGTTTCCGAAGGGCTCTTCACCACACTGCTCGAGCAGTTGGAACAGGCCAAGATCCAGGAAAGCAAAGAGTCACCGACCATTTCGGTTCTCGATAAAGCCTCGGTGCCCGAATTGCGAAGCCGTCCAAAAAGAACTCTGATTGTCGGCGGGACATTCCTCCTGTCGCTGATATTTGCGATATTCCTTGCGGCGATCTTCGAGTATCTGGACCGACTGAAAGAAAGTCGGCCGGAGGATTACCACCGCGCGATGTTTGTGGCCGGTTCGTTTTTCGGCTGGTTGCCCGGCGTGAAAAAACCGCGGTCGACCGGAACGCCTCACTCGTCAAAAGACTATAAGGAGCTATAGATGTCCACCTCCGTAGTAGCAGCATCCGCCAAGATTGGACCAGGCACGACCTATGGCCATTTCTGTGTCATCGCCGACAACGTGACCATCGGCTCCGGCTGCGTCATCGGTCATCAAGTCATGATTCACGACGGCACCACGATTGGCGACAATGTTCGCATCGATGATGGGACGGTGATTGGGAAACGCCCGATGCGCGCCGCGAACAGCGCGGTCACATCCGACAAAGAAGTTCCTGCCGCGAAGATCGCGTCCAACTGCATCATCGGGACGCATGTCGTGATCTATCGGGGATGCGAGATCGGCAACAAAGTGCTGGTAGCGGATCTCTCAACCATTCGCGAGAATGTCACGATCGGTGAATTCACAATTGTGGGCCGTGGCGTGGCGATCGAGAATTTCTGCAAGATCGGCCGTTACGTGAAGCTCGAGACCAACGTCTATATCACCGCCTATTCCGAGCTTGAGGATCGTGTGTTTGTCGCGCCGTGTGTTGCCACGTCCAATGACAACTATATCGGTCGCTCCGAGGAACGGTTCAAACACTTCAAAGGCGTCACTATCAAGAAGGGGGGACGAGTTGGCGTTAACGCGACTGTTCTTCCCGGGATCACTATAGAACAAGATACCCTGGTTGCAGCCGGCGCGTTGGTCACCAAAGACACGCCACCCGGCAAGATCATCGCCGGTGTGCCGGGCAAGGTATTTCGCGATGTTCCTGAAGAGCAACTTCTCAAAAACCAGGGTTGGAAGGAGTAATTCGAATTATGGCTGTTCCGCTGCTAGACCTCACCCGTCAATATGCCTACTTGAAACCGGAGCTGGATAAGGCCGTCATTAATGTCCTGACCCACGGGAAATTCATTCTTGGACCCGAGGTCGCTGAGTTGGAAAAGCAGATCACGGCGTATTGCAAGACCAAATACGCCATCGGTGTTGCCTCCGGCACCGATGCCCTCATGGTCGCCTTGCATGCTTGCGGCGTGGGGCCCGGAGACGAGGTCATTACGTCGAATTTCTCCTTCTTCGCTTCTGCCGGAGTTGTCGCACGGTTGGGTGCCACTCCCGTGTTCGTTGATATCGAACCGGATAGCTACAATATCGATCCGAAATTGCTTGAGAAGGCGATCACGAAGAAAACCAAAGTCATCATGCCGGTCCACCTCTTTGGGCAGTTGGCCGACATGGATCCGATCCTGGAGATCGCGAAGAAGCACGGCATCAAAGTTGTCGAGGATGGCGCACAGTCAATCGGCGCGGAATACAAAGGCCGCCCCTGTGGTTCTATGGGCGACCTCGGTTGTTTCTCCTTCTTCCCCTCGAAGAATCTCGGCGCGGGCGGCGATGCCGGTATCATCACGACCAATAGCGAAGAACTGTACGAACTTTGCCGTATCCTCCGCGAGCATGGGCAAAAGCCCCAGTATTACCATCGCATAGTTGGCTACAATTCACGACTTGATACGATTCAGGCCGCTATGCTCCTAGTCAAACTACCGCACCTTCGCAAATGGTCTGAAAAGCGGATTGAACACGCAAAACGGTACGACAGAGAACTGGCCGGCGTTCCCGGTTTGACCACTCCACGCGTTATGCCGTACAGCACGTTCCATATCTACAACCAGTACACGCTGGCGTCGCCCAAGCGTAAGAGCATTTTTGAGGGGCTTCGCGCCGCAGGAATAGGCACTGCGATCTACTACCCGGTACCATTCCATATGCAGGACTGCTTCAAGTATCTTGGATACAAAGCTGACCAGTTCCCGCATTCGACCAAAGCCGGGGATGAGGTGTTTTCCATACCGGTCTATCCGGAAATGACCGAGCAGGAACAAGCCGAAGTAATTGCCACGGTTAAGAAATTGGCGACTGCATGAGGGAATCTCTTTCCTGAAAGCGGAAATAGTGAAAGGGCCGGCCTCGCCGGTCCTTTTGTCTGGATGCCATGAGCGACTCTACCAAACTTGCCCCAGCCTCGACCCGTTCCATAGCCGCGATAGTCGGCGTGGCCGGAGTTGTATTTGTTTCCAAGATACTGGGCTTGGGTCGGGAGATGGTAGTGGCCGACAGGTTTGGCACTTCGGCCGAATACGATCTCTATTTGATCGCGGTCATGTTGCCCGCGCTCGCGTATGGCATCATTAATTTCGCGTCTTACTACTTACTTGTTCCTCAATTGACCAGATATCTCGATACACGTCCGGCCGATTCCGGCTGGCGGACTATCTGGGGGCTGTTCAATAGATCGATCTTGCTCTCCGTAGCCCTTTCAGCGCTCATTATGCTGTCGGCGCCGCTCGTTATGAAGATCTGGGCAGGGGAGTACGGTCAGAGTGACTATGCGCGGATAGTCCATTACGCGCGTCTGGTCGCGCTGATGGTTGTGTTGGGCACCTCCGAGGCATATCTCCGTGCGCTTCTTAATGTGCGAGGCATTTTCACCTGGCCCGCCGGGGGATATATAGTCGAGAATTCTCTGTTCATACTCTCTGTCTTGCTCTTCCACTCGACTCTTGGCATTGGTGCCATTGTTGTAGGATTACTGGGTGGAATGGTTGGACAGAATCTTTTTCTGGCCGCGAGGCTGATCCCGTCAGGCGGGCTGGCCAGATATCGACCATCAGTTTCCATTGACAAGATGGATGGAATGATGGTGACCATCTTTCTGCTTCTGGCGATCGAACTGGTCAATCGCTCATATTTTCTCTTTGACCGTTATGTGGCCGCCGATTTCGGCGTCGGCATTATTTCGTCACTCAATTACAGCCAGGTCTTGGTGCAGTTACCGGATGCAGTCGTCGGATTCGCCATCGCTTCAGTTGTCTTCCCAAGATTTGCCAAAACAGATAATGCGCTCAATACTGATAGTGTTGCCATCCTCTACCGGAATGCCATCGTTGGCGGCATGCTGCTGACGATCCCGTTGGCGGCGTTCTTTCTGGTCAACGCGGCGGACCTTATTCAGGTTGTCTTTTTGAGAGGTCGCTTCGACACGGACTCGGTCCAAATGACCGCGACTCTGCTTCGACCCTACACTCCCACCATTGTGGCGCTCTTCGTGATCTCAACTTCTCTGCGGGCCGCCTACGGTCAGGGATGGGTGAAGCAAGTCCTCTGGATAGCTCTAGTGGCGCTCATGGTCAAAGCCTCTGCGACCCTTCTCTTGCCTCGCCTCATAGGTTTTCAGGGCATTACCGTAGCGACCACTCTATCGCAACTGATACTGGCAGTCGGCCTGCTTTGGCTCTGTGTGTCGCGGATCAATGCTCCACGCAGTTCGCTTCTGTTCGCCATATGTCGCTTACTGGTTGCTGGGTTAGTCTCACTCGGTTGCGGATATCTTATCGCCAATGCACTTGCATCACTCTGGCCAGACACGGGTTTCCTCCCGGCTCTTTTGCGGTTATCGGTCTCTGGGCTGAGCATTCTGGCGGCGTTTTTGGCTGCATCTTTGATACTTGGTTTCCGCCCCTACTTTGCACTATTATTCAGACGGAAATATGCCAGCTAAACGGATCGTCATATTCGGCTTTGCGCAGTCAGTGCACATCCAGCGTTGGGTCGCCGGACTGCAATCGCGCGGCTACGAGATCAAACTGATCTCGCTCGGCGGCGAAAAACTGGCCAATACAGAGACCGTCATTTTCCCGTATGACTCGCGTGCGGAGTACATCTGGCGTTCCGGCGACGCTCTCCGCGAAGCGAAGGCGTTCAAGCCGGATATCGTCCATGTCCACTACGCCGGCGGATTTGGTCTCTGGTCCTGGCGCATGGGCTTCAAACCGACGGTCGTCTCTATCTGGGGGAGCGACCTCAACGAATTCTCCAAAACTTGGACGAAGCGTACTTTTCTCCGCGCCGCGCTGAATCAGGCAACCGCGTTGACAGTCACAAGTCGGTATCTGCTGGAACGAACCACGTCACTCTTCCACGACTTGGAGAAGCGGCTCGAGTTCATCCCGTTCGGGGTGGAACTTCCGAACGAGATACCGCCGCTCCCGGTCGGTCCAACCAAGATCTGTTATATCAAACAGCACGAAGCGACCTATGCGCCGGACATCCTGATCAAGGCGATAGCCGAAGTGAGGAAAGAGATCCCCGACATCCGCCTCTCCATGGCTGGCAAGGGGAGTATGACTCCGGTCATGCAAGAGATGATCAGTTCGTTGGGTCTCGATGATCAGGTTAAGTTGGTCGGATGGCTCGACAACCAGTGGGTTTACCACTTTATCGCCGAACATAATTTCATGGTGATGCCTTCTCGCAATGAAGCGTTCGGCGTCGCCGCGCTCGAGGCCGCCGCCTGCGGACGACCGGTGATCGGAACCACTGTCGGAGGAATTCCCGAAGTCATACTGAACAACCTCTCCGGCCTTCTGGTCCCGCCCGATGATGTCACCGCCCTCGCGGAGGCGATCATCAAGCTGGCTAAAGATCGCGCCATGCAGCAGCAGATGGGTGAGGCGGGACAGCGCTACGTACTGGCTAATTATACTTGGGAAAAATCGCTCGACCTGATGTGCGCGTTATATGAGAAGGTTCTGCATGAAGCCCGCCACTAAGATCCCTCTCTACGATCTCACGCTCGGCAACGAAACGCTAAAGCGTGCTACTGCCACCTTGCGCTCCGGATGGCTTGCCACTGGCGCACGAACCGCTGAGTTTGAGCAGAGAATTGCGGAGCACTGCGGGATGAAACATGCCACGGCGGTCTCATCCGCCACAGCGGGGCTGCAGTTGGCGCTTTATTTGGCGGCATTTAAAGGTGGCACCGAAGTCATCACCTCGCCATACACCTTCATCGCGACCACGACTTCCATCATCGCGGCCGGGCTCACCCCAGTTTATTGCGACATTGACCCGGATACCTTGAATCTCGATACCGCCAAGCTTGCCCGCAAGATCACCAAGCGCACTGGCTTGATTCTCCCGGTAGATATTGCCGGCCACCCGTGCGACTATTCGGCGATGCGGGAGATCTGCCGAGGAAGAGAGATACAGATTGTCTCCGACTCTGCGCATGCCTTCGGCTCGCTCTATCGCGGCAAGGCCATACCGCACTGGACAGACATCTCCGTTTTCTCATTCCACGCAACCAAGAACCTTACCACTGGCGAAGGCGGAGCGATTCTTTCGCGCAACGGAAAGCTGATCGAGCGCGCTCGGCGGCTCTCCCGTCACGGAATCACCCGTGATGCCTGGATGCGAAAACAGGGGAGAGGCTGGCAATACGATATCCCCGAACTCTGGCTCAAGGCCAATATGCCAGATATCCTCGCCTCGATCGGACTCGGCGAACTGGCCACGTTCGTCCAGCGTCAGGAGAAACGACGCAAGATCGTCGAAAGGTACGCGCAGAATCTCGCGCATTTGCAGGATTACATTGAATTACCCGTCGAGCGACCGAACTGCCAGTCCGCCTGGCATCTCTATATCATCAAGCTAATCACCCAGCGCCTGACTATCGACCGCGCTAGGTTTATCGAGGCGATGGCCCGCAAGTCGATCGAGTGTGGCGTCCACTATATTCCGATTCCTGATTTCTCCGCCTTTGCCGGGTCGCGCCGCAACCTTGGCAATTTCCCCGTAATGGACGAGGTCGCCCCACGGGTCGTGACGCTTCCGCTCTATCCGACCCTTTCGCTAAAGCAGGTCGATTATGTCTGCGAAGCGATCGAGTCGGTCATCAAGCGCCACATCCGCCGCCCCCGCTAGCCTCTTGTCAACCTACACCGGCTGTTGTATCTATTAGTTATGCCGGCCAATTTACCACCGCAATACTACGAGCTTGAACGGGAGTTCCGCGCGTGCAAAGACCCGCAGGAGAAACTCCGCATGGCCCAGGAACTGCTTCGCATCATGCCGAAGCATAAGGGGACGGACAAACTCCAGGCCGAAATGAAAGCGAAGATATCACTCCTTCGCAAAGAGGTCGAGCAAGCCCATCAGCAACCGGGCGGAAAACACGGCGGCGTGGCGCATGACTATATCGAGTCCGAGGGCTCCGCGCAGATAATCTTTATCGGCGCGCCCAACAGCGGAAAGTCGTCACTCCTGGCTTCGATGACCCACGCCAAACCGATAGTTGCCGACTATCCCTATGCCACCCGCGAACCACTCCCCGGCATGACCATCTTTGAGACAGTCCATTTCCAGCTCATCGATACGCCCCCTATCTCAGATGAACTCTTCGAGCCGTACATGACCAACCTTGTGCGTAACGCCGATATTGTCGCCCTGGTCTGCGACCTGACCGACAGCCAGATCGAGCCGCACACCGAGTTTATCATCCGCGCTCTGGAAGAGAAGAAGATCAAACTGACGCCGAATCTGGAGCACCCGCCGGACGACCTCCGGTACGTCGGCAAACCGACTCTCATTCTGGCTCACAAATCGGATGAAGAACTGGCTTTCGCGCGTGAATGGCTTAACAAGCGTTTTGCCGGTTTTACCGTGATCCCGACCACCATCCTCGATGAATCCACTCTCGAAGATTTCAAGCGCGCCGCCTTCCAGTCGCTCGGCGTCATTCGCGTCTACACCAAACATATTGGGAAAGATGTCGAACTGATCGACCCGGTCATTTTGCCGATTGGTGCCTCTGTCGAAGAAGCCGCCGGAGCGATACACAAGGATTTCGCCGCCAATCTAAAGTTTGCCAAAGTCTGGGGCTCAGGGAAATTCGATGGCCAGCGTGTGCAGAAAGACTTCATCCTCTCCGACCGCGACATCATCGAATTCCATATTTGACATCGACCGCCCTCACCTGCCCTTAGGGCACCCTCTCCCAAAGGGAGAGGGGAAGAAATAGGCGCACTCCGGTATTGTCTGATTCACGAAGATTGAGACCATGTCTCATCATCTTCCTTCTCCCTTTGGGAGAAGGTGGCACGCAGTGCCGGATGAGGGTTCATCGCTAAATTGCGCGGCAGACGTCCCCGTCTGCCCGTCGAAGTTCTCACCATCGTTCCGTCAGGTCCTAGCTCTCGCCAGACATCTCAAGGGCAGGCGAACTTCACAAATGTGCGAGAGCGAGACCTGACGGCTATTAGAGCATCGAATTTTCGCTCCCGCATTCAAGCTTGACTTTCTCTTTGCCCGACAGAACATTACGGCATGGAATCCTCCCCGAAATATGGTTTTCTCGATGTTGCCTGGGCACCCGTACGCGCCCTTTCCGCCAAACAGATCGGGGTGATGACAGTCGCGGTTGTACTCGGCCTGATCGTCTACAATATCTTCACCTACACCGCCTATTATTTTCAGGGGGATGACTTCGATGTCGTCTACACCGCCTATGGATTCTTCCCCTTTGAATTTGGCGCGTTTGAGACAGCGGCGTCCAAAGCGGTCTATTTCGTCGGTGTGGTGTTGGCCGGATTTCTCCTGATGCTCGGCTTTTGCGCGGTGGCGGCTATCAATATCGAAGCAATGCGCGGCAACCGCTTCATGTCTTTCACCGAAGGGCTCCGCTTCGCGCGCTCCCGCGCCCGACAGATTTTTCTCGCCGAACTCGGTATTGTCACCTTTGTGGCATTCATCGCCGCGCTGTTTCTATTGCTCGGCCTGGTCGCCCGGATCCCGGTGATAGGAGAATGGCTCTACGCGCTGATATTTTTTGTCCCTAATTTCTTTATCGCGCTTTTCACGGTCTTTATCATCTTCGCCCTGCCGGTGACAGTGCTTTTATTGCCATCCATCGCCGCTTCTCAGCGGACTTCCGAAGTATTCAGCGTTCTACTGGAATTGTTCTCAACGCTGATTCGCACGCCGATGCGCTGGCTCCTGTATACCATCTATGGTCTGATCACCGCCAAATTGGCGAGCTTTGTGTACGCCTATTTCTGTTATCGCGCGGTGCAGTTCATCACCGTGGTAACATCGCTGGCCGGGGGAAAAGAGCCGGAATATCTGGTTCGCGCCGGGCTGTATCATCTCCCGATCCGGACCGATCTGGTCGACCAGATGACCAACATCTTCCCGGGGATCAAGTGGGCGTTTGACATTCCGTTTTATCCGGTCTATGGAGCCGACCGTCTGGTCGCCTATGTCATGACTTTCATGCTCTTTTTGATATTCGCATCTGTCATCGGCTATTTCCTCGCGGTGATTGCGTCGGCGCAGGCTCGCGGATATGTCGCGCTCCGTCAGATCAAGGACGGCCACCGTATCGCCGAAGAACCACCCCTCTTCGGCCCGAAGGAAACCGCGCAGGAGTAGGGGGAGCAGTGTTATTCCATCCATCGTCATTGCGAGGAGGATGCGAACGAAGTGAGCGGTCGACGAAGCTACCTCTTCTGTTGCTTTCATACGTCGCCTCATTCCAGCGCAAGCTGGAATCCAGACTGTCTCGGGCTGAGCGAAATCGAAGCCGGATTTTCTGCCACTCGATTAGTACAGCACGCCTTGCCAATGGAGAGGCAGACGGCTAAGTATGCGCACCCTCCGCACCATAAGACAGATTCACGTGGCCACCCGTAAACTCGCCGCCCAGGGGAAAACTATCGGCCTTGTCCCGACTATGGGATACCTCCACGATGGTCACCTCTCGCTGATCCGTCGCGCCAAAAAAGAAGCCGATATCGTCATCACCACCATCTTCGTCAATCCGACCCAGTTCGCCCCGAACGAGGATCTCGCGAAATATCCGCGCGATGAAAAGGGGGATCTGAAAAAGATCAAGTCTGCCGGCGGGGATATTGTCTTTATCCCCAATGCCAAAGAGATCTATCCACCCGATTTTCAGACCTACGTCAATGTCGAGAGACTGACTGATGTTCTCGAAGGCTCTATCCGCCCCGGCCATTTCAAAGGTGTAGCGACCATTGTCGCCAAGCTGTTTAATCTGACCCGCTCCGATGTTGTCGTCTTCGGTCAGAAGGATTTCCAGCAGGCGGTGGTACTTCGGCAGATGACTCGCGATCTCGGCTATCCGATCAAGTACATCATCGCGCCCACAATCCGCGAAAAGGACGGCCTCGCTATGTCCTCCCGCAACAGCTACTTGACTCCGACCGCCCGTGTCGAAGCAATCGCGCTCTACCGCGCGCTAACTCTCGCGAAGCAGATGCTCAAGGACGGAATTCGAGAGACAAAAACCATCTCGAATGAGATGCGCAAAATTATCAAAAAGACTTGCCCTACAGCGGAAATCGATTATATCGCCTTCAGCGATTTTAACACTCTGGCCGATGTCGCCACCATCACCGGCGAGACAGTCTGCTCTCTGGCGGTGCGACTTCACGGAGTGCGCTTGATTGACAACATGTTGCTGAAAAAGGGCTGATCCTGTGTCAAATATTCGTCCGCAAGCTATTGAGATAACTTCCCCCGGCGTGAATATCGCGGTCGTCAAAAAAGATGACGATGGCTGGAAATTCCTCTTGGTCCAACGCGCCGAAACCGAATCCTATGCTGGTTGCTGGGGCTTTGTCACGGGCACCAAAAAGGGGAACGAAACCGCCGCGCAAATCGTCAAGCGCGAGCTAAAAGAAGAAGTCGGCCTGCACGCCGACCGTCTCTGGGCCACGGAATATCTGGTTCAGTTTTATGAGCCAGAATTCGACCAGATCTGGATACTTCCGCTCATAGTCGCGGTCGTCCCCAATGACTCAACCGTGACGCTCAACAGCGAAAACAGCGGTTTTGCCTGGCTGTACAGCCACAAGGCCCGCAAGCTGGTGAGCTGGAAGAATTTGGTGACTGCCATCGAAGATATCACCGAGGAACTCGAGGTTTACCCCGCCAAGACCTGGGTGGAGATAGTCCCCTAAACCTATCCGTTATTACTTTTTCCTGTTCGCAATCCCCCGGAAACAGGGAACTTTTTGTCCAGTAGCCGGTTAGGCTACTGGAAAGGAAGTAGACTGAACGCGGGTCAGACTTGCGCCTTCGCCGGTTTTGACTATATTCGGGCTGCATCCGAAAAGGATTGAAAGAGAAATGTTAGTCACACTGCTGAAATCGAAAATACATCGCGCCACGTTGACCGATGCTGACCTCAACTACGTCGGTTCCATCACTATCGATGAGAACCTGATGAAGCTGGCCAAGCTTCAGGAATTCGAAAAGGTCGATATCGCGAATATCAACAATGGCGAACGGTTCGATACGTATGTCATCAAGGGAGCTCCCGGCAGTGGGATCATCGCGCTCAATGGCGCCGCCGCCCGCAAGGGGATGAAGGGGGACCTTTTGATCATCCTCTCGTATGCGCAGTACGACCCGACCGAGGCGGCCAACCATAAGCCGATCGCGGTCCATGTCGACGCGAAAAACCGCCCGACCGCGTAACCAGTCGACGGTCGGTTTCCCCTCACCATTCAAGGAGTGAATCTGTGTCGCACAAGCGCGCTGCTATAGTTTTGGCTGCCGGCAAAGGGAAGCGGATGAAATCGGATCTTCCCAAGGTCCTCCATACCATCCATGGCCGCCCGATGGTTTCTATTCTGCTCGACACCCTCATCCGTCTCAAGTTCGATAAGATCGTGGTGGTGATAGGACACAAAGGGGAGATGGTCCAGGAAGCGCTCAAATCCTATCCGATTGAATTCGCCTGGCAGCGTGAACAGCATGGCACCGGCCATGCCGTGATGATGACCAAGGAACAGATGGCCTCCTTCGACGGTACCACGTTGGTTGCCGCGGGCGATGTTCCGTTCTTGTCCGAATCCGCCATCAACAATCTGTTTGATGTTCACACGCGCAACCATGCAGTCGCCACCTGCCTTTCAGCGATCTTCCCGGATCCGACCGGGTATGGCCGGATCATCCGCGACGGCAACTCCGACCGCCTCAAAGAGATCATTGAGCATAAAGATGCCTCTGAAGAAGTTCTCAGTATCCGCGAGGTCAACTCTGGTACATTTTGTTTCGACAATCGCAGGCTGTTCGAAGTTATCAACCAGATTGGCAAAGAGAACGCGCAAGGGGAATACTATCTGACGGATGCCGTTAAGATATTGCACAACAATGGCTTGGCTGTTTCGGTCGTCGCCGCGTCAGACCCCAACGAGGTTCAGGGCGTCAACGACACCGAGCAACTTGCGCAGCTTGAATCGCTGTACGGAAATCGACTCAAATAGATTCTTCCTCGCTGTTTTTGGTAAACGAAGAAGCCCTCTCCGCGTTATAAAGGGGAGACAACCCAACTGCCGATACAGAAGTATCCGTATGTTTTTTAGGTTGACGGACTTGGCGACGGAAGGTACCTTAATTGCAAGTGAGAGTTAACCCCATGAAGACCCTACTTATCCTGGCCAGCGTGATGGTATTTGTTGGTGTGGCGATGGCTGCCGATCCGGCGCCGACGTCCAGCCCCGCCTCCATTTCGAGCAGTTCGCTCGGACTGAAAGGGGCGCCCAATCCATTCTCGCTGCTGGATATTTCCCGCATTCGGTGGTCTCATAGTTACTCGATCTCCTACTTCTCCGGTGGCAATGCGTCCGGTTCTGCGGGTCTGTTGAACACTACCATGTTCTACGATTTCTCGAACTCGCTTTCGCTCTCCGTCAACGTAGGCGTTCTCCACAACTCCGGAGCTATCTGGGGTGACGGGAAGAACGATGCCACCATCCTGCCGGGCTTCCAGCTCGACTACCATCCCTTCGAGAAGTTCCGGATGACAATCGGCTTCCAGAGAGTATCCGGCTACGGCCCGTGGTACTTTGATAATGGAAGCATGTTCCGTCCGGCCTATCGATACTAAGTTAACGCGTCGCCGAAAGAGAGGCAGTTGCAGCACCAGCGATATTGATTGTTCCTGCCTGTACGTTTCCATTCATGCTTCAATCTGAACCGCCTCTTCATGACGAATCGACTATCGCCGAGCCGACTCCCCGACGCTCTCGCTGGCGTACGGTTGGAAAGTTCGCTGAAATAGGACTGTTGGCCGCGGCAATGCTGACTATCATCGGTGTCGCGATATTCTCGGTCAAAGTTGCGACGGGAGTCACACGCGAATTGGAGACTCCAGCCGAACCGATGCGCCTGCAGATCGTCAATGGCTCCGGGGTCGCCGGGGCTGAGGAACGACTCGCCCGGCAGCTGAATGGATTTACCGGCGAGGGGTTGAATATCCTGGTAGTAGAGACCAATTCGTTTGACATGCGCAAGATCGTGACATCGTTTGTCGTCTCACGACTGCCGGATGACCAGATGGCGCGCCATTTCGCCAAACAGATCGGTCTTGAGCCAACAGATGTCATTTACGAACCGCTCGATAACAATGTCCGCTCGGTCGGCGTTACGCTGGTCCTGGGCGAGGATTACTATAAGATCCGGCTTGCCGGAACAGAAAAGAAGGAGTAGTAACCCAGAGTCTTGAAGAAATCGTCCCCGCTTACGCTCGCGCGGCTGGCCGGCCGGCTGGCCCTGTCCAAAAAAGGTTTCGACGTCAAGATTCTCAAACTGAAATCGATCTCTTCCGTGTGCGATTATTTTGTCATCGTTTCGGGAGATGCCGATGTTCATGTCAAAGCGATCGCCAACGCGATCGATGATGGGATGTCCAACGCCGGTCATTACCCTGCCCACCGCGAGGGCCTGGGGCAAGGGAACTGGGTCTTGCTCGACTACATCGATGTCGTGGTGCATGTCTTTCACGAGTCGACTCGACGCTTCTACGCGCTGGAACGTCTCTGGGGCGATGCCGCTGTCGAAGAGATGAGTGATGACGGCCCCCGTGAGTCCAAACCCAAACCCGCGCCGCGGGCGACCACCAAAGCGGCTGTCAAGAAGACCACCGCGAAGAAGGCCGCCACAACCAAAAAGAAAAAATGATTGAATGATAGATACGTATGGGAAACGCCATGGAACTAGCTGAACTGAAATCAAAAACGATCGCCGAACTGCTCAAGATCGCCGAGGACCTGGATATTCCGGGCGTCTCCGGTCTTCGCAAGTCGGAGCTGATCTACAAGGTGATGGAGAACCAATCCAACACCAACGGCATGATCTTCGCCGAGGGCGTCCTCGAGATCATGGAGGAAGGGTATGGGTTCCTCCGGTCGCCGGACTATAACTATCTCCCCGGACAGGACGACATCTACGTCTCGCCGTCGCAGATCAAACGCTTCGACCTCCGCACTGGTGACACCATCTCCGGGCAGGTCCGTCCGCCGAAAGATAACGAGCGCTATTTCGCGCTCCTCAAGATCGAGGCGGTCAACTTTGAGGACCCCGAGGTCGCCAAACACAAGACCCTGTTTGACAACCTGACGCCGCTCTACCCGAACGAGGCGTTCCATCTCGAGACCATCCCCGAGGAACTGACCACCCGCATCATCGATCTGATGTGTCCGATCGGGATGGGCCAGCGCGGATTGATCACCTCGCCGCCGAAAGCCGGTAAAACGATCATCCTTCAGAAGATCGCTCAGGCGATCGTCGCCAACCACCCGAAAGTCAAACTGATCGTGCTCCTCATCGACGAACGTCCTGAGGAAGTTACCGACATGCGCCGTTCGGTGAAGGGAGAGGTTATCTCCTCGACCTTTGATGAACCGGCCGAGCGCCATGTCCAGGTCGCTAACATGGTGCTGGAAAAAGCCAAGCGCCTCACCGAGCACAAGCACGATGTCGTCATTTTGCTCGACTCGATCACCCGTCTGGCTCGCGCGCATAACGCGGTCGTGCCGCACTCCGGCAAGATCCTCTCGGGTGGTGTCGATTCGAACGCCCTCCACAAACCGAAACGATTCTTCGGCGCCGCGCGAAATATCGAGGAAGGCGGCTCGCTTTCCATTATCGCCACAGCCCTGATCGAAACCGGCTCTCGTATGGACGAAGTCATTTTTGAAGAGTTCAAGGGGACCGGTAACATGGAAATGGTGATGGATCGCCGCCTGGCGGATCGTCGTATTTTCCCGGCTATGGATATCAATAGGTCATCGACGCGTAAGGAAGAACTGCTGTTGTCCGACGAGATACTCAACAAGGTCTGGATCCTGCGTAAGTTCCTCGCCGAGATGAATCCAGTCGAAGCGATGGAGTTCCTGCTCGATCGAATGAAAAAGACGAAAGGAAACGAGCGCTTCCTGGCGAGTATGAAGGACTAGTTCTTTTATTTGATTGTTAGATCGAAGGGCGGGTCCGTTTTCGAACCCGCCTTCGCTATTTCAAACTCCCCACCATAACGATACATTTCTCCTATGCACCCGCTGACCCGCATCAAGCTCCTCCACACGTTTATCTGGGCTATCATTGCAGCCGCCATTCTCTATGTTTTGTACAGCGGAATAGTCGGCAAACTGACTACGCTCACATGGATTTCCCTCGCCCTGGCGCTCGGTGAATGCGTCGTTATCGTTCTAAACAAATGGACTTGCCCGCTAACACCACTTGCCGCCAAACATACGGCCAGCCGCGAACCGAATTTCGATATCTACCTTCCGATCTGGCTCGCCAAGAATAACAAAGAGATCTTTGGCACTATCCTCGTTGTTGGAATTCTACTCGTTATATGGCGGATGATCGATTGCTGAAATAGTTTTCCCTCTGGCTTCAGTGTCGCATCATCACCAGCGATAAAAGCACCAGCACGCCCAGCACTAGATTTATTTTTGACGTCATCTCAATCCTTCCCTGGAGTGCCAAAAACTCCTTCGCCGGTGGTTCACCCGGTTTCGGAGCGAGACTGCGCATCTTGGGAGCCAGCACGAAAGTGATGATCAGCCCGCCGACGATCATGCCGAGAAACAGCAAGTGTTTTACGGCCAACAAAATGTCATACCGTCCAGAAAAGCTGAGCAGTAGTTCAGTCGGCGTTTTGAGCAGACCGGTGACCAGCAGTAGGAGTGTGCAGGTCCACGCGACGATTGTAAACCGTTTGGCGAAGACACCGAACACTTTCCCCTGATTGGGACCATCCAGTACACTGATCGCCGGGGTCATCACCGCGCCAATAAAAACCATTCCGCCGATCCAGACCACGGTGGCGGCCAGATGCAGAAAATCGATAACAACTTCAGAGACCATGTGAGACTCCTCCAATGGCAGATGTTTCCGCGACGAGTTACTTGTTTGATGGAGCCGACCGGCCATTGCGAGAGGAAGAATCAATTGGTGTGAGACTGGTCGAATAACCCAAGAAAACCGCGTTGAGTGTTCTGGAAATTGACCTAAGTCAAAAAAGGCGAGATTTGTAATTGGCGAGCGCGGACTATAATGTGCAGGTTTGAGATCGCTGCAATTACTTGGAATAAGGCGGATTATTTATCGCAAGGTAGACAATCATTGTCCGTGGTAGGCCACCTGTTTCGTAAGTAAAGCTCACCCTATAGCCATCCACTCAATCGACAATGAACAATTTCGCGCCGTCTTTAGTCACCGATCGGTGCGGAATATGATCGCTTTCGACCTGATAGCTGTCGCCCGGCCTCAGAACGAATGTACGCCCATCCTTGAGTTCAGTCGTTAGTTCTCCCTCGAGCACAAGCAACACGTGCCCCCGCGAACACCAATGATCTGCCAGATACCCCGGCGAATATTCAACCATGCGGACTCGAATATTCCCGATTTCCTTTGTCCGCCAGAACGCAACACCGGTTTCACCCGGGTGTTCCGTACGCGCTACATTGTGCCAATTCATTACCTCAAAGGGTACCTTCTCGATTTTCATGCCCGGTCTCCTGAATCATTTGTCCTTCAGGTATCGACGTAGCGCCGCTACCGACGAAGAATCTGCCACGATCTGTGGAATCGTTCGCGCCACCGTCGGTATGTACTTGATCATCGCCGTTTTTCCATCACGAACCACCGTGAATTCTGCCTCGCGAGTTGTGTCATCGGTGAAGTAACTGTAACCTACCAGGGCATCCCCCGGCAGAAGACCCGCTGCTTCGGCCGCGGAACCGGCGGACACGGAGGCTATCCGCTCTCCTTTACCCATTGCGCCCGATTCGGTCACGAATCCGAGAGAAAACTGCTTTACTAAAGCATCCTCTACGGTTATGCCGACGTCGCGAAGCTGCTGGGCGATAGGTAATACCCCCGCGCCAATCATGAACCGTTCGTAGAACGGCTTCCAATCCTGGTGCGTCAGTTGATTGAGGTCCGAGAGCAGGGTGCTGTCTGTAAGACCGCCATCCACCGTCGAGTTCGTCTCGATAAGGCGGCGAAGATACTTATCCAGAGACATGCTTCCTTGAGTCTGTTGCGCGATGCCGATATCAGCGAGCAGTCCGACCAGCGCACCCTTGCAATAGGGGAGTTTGTTGTAGTACTCGCCACTCCAATACCTGAGCGCCAGGCTGTCGGCGGTGGCTGTGAATGCGAATGGGTTGCTGTAATAGAGTCGGATCTGTCGATTCATCGCCTCCACGAAACCGATGTCGTTGGCGAGGCCAGTGCGATATAGCGTCAGATCCGCGTAATAATCCGCAAATCCTTCGGTAAACCACTTGTAGTATCCTTCAGCCTGAGCTTCGGATACGCTCAACTTCTCCGCCCATACATGAAAGTGCTCATGACTAATGAGACGAAGGGTCCGTGAACTTTCCCCCTTGAGCGAGTCTGTAGGGTCTGGATACACCGCGATTACACCGCTGGTTACCGTTCCACCCGAGCTGTTCGGTGTTCCTTCAACAAGCACGACCATTTGTCTGGCCAGCGGATAGTCTCCGAAATAATCAATATGTGCCGACAGCACCCGCTCCACTGCGTTGACAAACTGCGAGTCGTTAAAGGCATACGAACCATGCATGAAGAAATCAAGAGTCAGTTCCCCGATCTTTCGCGATGTCTCCCGATAGTCCCCACCGATAAGCAAGCAGTCTCTCAGCTTGCCGACAGTCGTTATCGATGAGCTAACAAGCGATGAAGCCGCCATTCGATATTCACCGCGTTTAACCGTCAGCGTCGCCTCGATCTGTTCTAAAGCGCTGTCTGTTGGCATCAATAGGGCGCTCGCTCCCCATACATACCCCATCTCCGGCAATATCGTAGGTCGAAAATGATCTTCTCGGGATTCGCCGGAAAAGCTCTGCTTCCGGCAGATGACCCGATACTCGAGTCTGAATCCCTTTTTCCCGCAGTGCACCACCCACTGACCACTGTCCGGCTGTACGACTTTCAGCAATTCGCCTGTTCCACTATGTGCTGTGACCCCTTCGACATCGCGATAAAAATCATCCACGCCGGCCCATTCACCCAACGCAAAGACTACTGAGTCTTCCTTGACCTCGGGCCAGTCAATACGAACTGCCAGTGAACTCTCTTCAAAGACGACCTGATATGAAACCTGCGGAGCAGGAGTGCCTGCGAAGACTGCGGACTGGGGGAGAAGCCAAAGCAGGAGGGCGAATAGCAGCATGTGTAACCTTTCGCTGATTGGAGTCTTGACTATCGGTCTATACGGGGATCAGGCAGTTCGGTTGCGGACCGCCACCTAACTTCGCGACCGTCGAAGTTGATGTACCAGTATCCCGTGCGGTTGCGTCGCCAGAAACTTGCTGATCAATTGCGCGATCTGGCTGGCGTGGGTAATTGGCCCCATATGTCCCAATCCCAAAAAGCCGCGTGTCTCTGACTTCGGAAGAGTCATGGACAGATGTTCCACGATCTTGCGCGTTGATTCGGGGGATTCCAGGCCGTACAGTAATAAAGTCGGTATATCTAAGTCGCGGTAGGCTTCCAACGGCGTTGTATGACCTATCACCGCATCAAAATCGGCCACCACCTTCTGCATCCGTTTAGCGACCGATTCCCGCTGCCAGTCGGTGAAACTATCCCACGCGCCCCTTCCTGACCAGTAGTCGACAAACCGCTTTCCGGCCTGCTGCAACAATCCCCGCTGCACCAGATTGGCGACATCCTCTCGCACTGCGCCAACTTCCACCGTCCCGGCTGAGCGGCTATCCTCCGCAAACAGCAGGCTGAACAATACCGGTTCGTATAACGTGAGGCTGCGCACACGCTTCGGAATCTCATGCGCCAATGTCAGTGCTACCGCCGCGCCATACGAGTGACCGATCAAATGGAATGGACCACAGATCTCATCCAGCACCGGCTTGAGCAGGGCCAGTTCATCCCCCAAACTAAGTGTTTGATCGATATTCCAATCCGGGCTGTCTCCATAGCCGTACAGGTCGGGGGAGATGACCTGATACGAATGGGAAAGAAGTTCCGTCAGCGTGTTCCACTGCTTTGAGGAACTGGTGCTGCTGTGTAAACAGAGGATCACCGGCCCTTCGCCTGACCTCCGTACTGATGGCTTTTTGTCAGTCATTGTGCCAATCTAGGTGTTTGAACCGGCCTGTCAACAGGTGGCCGTTCGCCGGCGGCTGCTCACAAGTCAGGCAATCGCGTGTGAATCAGGGGCAGATCTGCTGATTCTGCTTGCGTCCCGACTAAAATCGGCTATCATGGATACAGAGGACCATAACGCCTCGCTCTGACTAAGGAGGAGCCTATGACACGCCGAACTATTTGGCGACTGGTTGGTCTCCTGGTTATATCACTCGCCTTCCTCGTCGCACCAACCCTCGCTAGTGCCGCAGATGACATGACACCCGTTCGCATCGCTATCATCGGTGACCGAACTGGCGGACATCAACCCGGTGTTTATGAGCAGATCGTCGAAGAAGTCGCCCGCCTTCGTCCCGACTTCATCATGACGGTCGGTGATATGATCGAAGGCTATGTCGAGGATTCTGCCCAACTCGCCGAACAGTGGGAGGAGTATCGTCAGGTCATCTCGCCATTGGTCGCGCCGATCCATTTCACACCGGGGAATCACGAACTCTTCAGCCACTTGGGTGAACAAGCTTACAGAGAGAATGTCGGCCGTACGTACTATTCGTTCAATTTCGACCGAGTCCACATCGTCGTTCTCGACAACGCGCGCTACGACTCCCCAAACCAGATGCCCAAAGAACAACTGGCCTGGCTGGAGAAAGATCTTAAGACCTTCAAGAACTCAGTGTACACGCTTGTCTTCATGCACAAACCATTCTGGTATGAAACGATCGTGCACAACCGGCCCGATACACTGCATTCACTGTTCAAGCAATATGGTGTTGACGCCGTCTTTTCCGGCCACTTCCACGAATACTTCTCCGTGGAGTACCAGGGAATAAAGTACACCTCACTGGGCAGTTCGGGCGGGGATATGGATGTCGACTTTGGTTCGGTCGGATACCATTTTCTCTACGCAACGATTGACCGACGGGATATCCACATTGCGCCGGTCAAAATGGGCTCGGTTCAGTCATGGGATGTCATGACAGTAGCCGACCGCAAAGTGTACGAGGGTTTGCGTAACCGGGGGCTGACCTTCGGCCGGCCCATCCCAGTGACCGAGGACCAGAAGATCCCCAGCACTATCGTAGAATACACCATAGACAATTCACTGGGAAATTACCCGGTCTATGATACGCTGACCTGGTCCGGCGCGCCCGACTGGCATTTCTCACCGCGTACGCAGATCGTATCAGTCCCTCCGCACGAACAGCGGACCTATGCCGTGACGGTGTCAGCCAAGCGCGCCAGTTTTCCGCCGCCCAGCGCACAGGTAGCCTTCCGCTATTCGAAAGATAACACGGTCACCATTCGAGAATCGATCCCACTTGCCCGTGTGGCCGCGTGTATGCATGCGGCGTCCGCGCCGCTGGTCGATGGGTTCCTTTCTGAAGATATCTGGCGCCATCCCGAGACGAACTACTACGACCCGTCTGGAGGAAAGTCGCAGGTCGAGCCGACCGAAGTCTACTTCGCTTACGATGACCAGAATCTCTACCTGGCCGCTCGGTGTCGCGAAAGCAAGCCCGAATTAATGTTTGTGAAGGCGGATGAACGGGATGACGCGATGAATCTGGAAGACTGTCTCGGCTTCTTCATCGCCCCGCCAAGCGGGTTGACCGAAGCATATCAGATCTATTTCAATCCCGATGGTATTGCCTTTGACCAACGGTTTGAGCGTGATGCCGAAGGGTATATGCACGGAGATATGGGCTGGAATGGCGAGTATCTGATCAAAACCCAACGGTATGAGGATGGTTGGACGCTCGAAGCGGCCATACCGCTCTCTACATTTGGCGCCTGGATCGCGCAAGGGGATACCTGGCGCGTCAATTTCCGTCGCAAACAGGCACGTCTGACCAAGTCCGCCGACTGGCAAACACCTGTTGAGTACGATCCAAGTACCTTTGGACTGTTGATCGCCAAGTAGCGATTAACCGCAATTCTGACAAGCAGTTGACGCAACCGGGAGTCGACAGATTCCCGGTTGACAGCCGGAACATGGGCAACTATCTTGGCGTTCCATGATGCAACAGGAACCAACGCCCGTGTCAACAACACTCGACACCAACAGCTTGCTCGAATATACTCGCCCCGTTCAGGCGGATCTTGAAGCTTTCGACAAAAAATTGAGCGACCACTTGAGGGGTGATTCACCGCTCATTACCTCAATTGCCCGTCATCTCCTCAAAACTCGTGGCAAGCGCATACGCCCGGCGTTCGTTTTCCTTTCCTCGCGCGCGGCGGATAATTTCACCGAATACTCCGTCGATGCCTCCCTGGCTATCGAGTTGATCCACACCGCTACGTTACTGCATGACGACGTGGTCGATGAATCCGATCTCCGTCGCGGACAGGAGACAGTCAACGCCAAGTGGACCAATCTGATTTCCGTACTCATGGGTGATTACCTCTTCGCTAAAGCGTTTCGCATCATGTGTGACGCGAAATCGATGGAGCTTATCGACGCCATCTCCCGCGCCACCGAGCGCGTCTCGGTTGGCGAACTGCGTCAGATAGAGGAGACCGGAAACTACTCACTTTCCGAGGAAGAGTACATAGAGATCATCGCGGATAAAACAGCGTCACTCTTCGCCGTCTCCTGCGAAACCGGACCGATCCTCAGCCAACGTGCCTGGACCGAACGGATCAAGTTCTCCGAATTCGGGGAGAAGGTTGGTATCGCGTTCCAGATCGCCGATGACCTGCTTGATTTTGTGGGGAATCCGGAACTGACCGGCAAGGAACCGGGGAATGACGTCTTTAATGGCAAAATCACTCTTCCGCTCATCTATTCCCTGAAGCAGGTATCGGAGAGTTCAGCTCGCGAAATGACTGAGTATCTCAAAAAGGCGGATCGCGACGAGGCCGCGTTCAAGCGTGTCTACGCCTTCGTCGCCGAAAATGGTGGCTTGGAATACACGCTGAAACGTGCCGATGACCTATGCCAGCAGGGGCTTGAATCGATAACCCCGATCAACGGTTCGATCTACTACCAGTCGCTGGTTGATATGGTTCAGTTCACCGCCGCCAGAGCATCCTAAGCCTGTCCAGCCCAGCCGAACGGATCTCAATGTCAGTTAGCGGCAACTCCTGGCAGACCCCTACGGTATAAGAGAAATATGTTCGGCCTGAAAGATATCTCCTTCGATTTTCTTACCCAGTCACCCTGGCTGGTTGCTATAGCCGGCATCCTGCTGGCTGGACTGACGGTCCTCTTGTACTATCGAACCAACCCGATGATCGAGACATGGAAGCGTTGGTTGCTCGCCACACTTCGCTCCCTGGCCATCCTTGCTCTCTTACTGGCGTTGGTTGAGCCGGTCCTGAGCTTTGACCGCGAGTGGCAACGCAACAAACGGCTGACCGTACTCATCGACAACTCCTCCAGTATGGATCGTCTGGAATCCGGCAAGAGCCGTCAGGCACGTCTGGATTCGCTTCTCTCTAGTCCGCAGTTTGAGCAGCTCCGCGCCAGAAGCGAAACCCGTGTAGTCTACTTCGGAGAGACTGTCAATGAGTCCCCTGACAAGGTTGGCCGTGAGGTGACCGCGTTGGGTGATGCCCTTGCTTCACTGGCCAATGCCGAAATGACGTCGCCCGCGGATCAGTGGATCCTCTTCTCGGATGGCAAATCGAATGCCGGGCGCTCCCCGGCGACCGCCGCCGCCAACCTGAGTCGCCCCGTGACCGCCGTCAATCTAGCCGTCGATATCGGCGACTTTGATTTTGCGCTTGAAGATATTGATTACAATCCGGTGCTTTTTGTCGGGCAGTCCAGCGAGTTCACTGTCCGCTTCAACTGGCACAACGCTGTCGGCAAAACCGCGCGGGTCCAACTCCTCGACAACAATAGCGTAGTAGCCGAAAATAGCATGCAAGTTACACAGGAGGGGGGCAAGGGAGAGATCGTCCTCCGCTACACACCGACCGAACCCGGACAGCGGTTACTGCAAGTCTCGCTTCCGCCCGTACAAGGCGAAGCGAACGACGGCAATAACTCACGCACAATTTCTGTGAAGATACTGAAGAGTCGATTGATGGTCCTCCTCGTGTCCGCACGTCCGGACCACGAAATCGGCTTCCTGCGCCGTCACTTACTTTCCTCAGACAAGTACGATGTCGACTTGCGGGCCACCGGCCCTAAAGCCGGCAACCTTGCGGGACAGTTCCCGTCGCAACAAACAGAATTGAATCGATACGACCTTCTGGTCCTCCATGACCCGGATCCACAAATGTACGCTCAGTACCAAAACGTGATCCGGTCATACTTATCTGACCGTGGCGGCGCGATCTGGGTTCTCTTGGGCGAGCAGTTTACCAATCGCGGCCCTGTCCCGTGGTTCAATGAACTGCTCCCATTTTCGCAGACTTCTCGGCGTCGTCTCGAGTGGACGGACTTCCATGGCGAACCGGCAGAGGATAATCTGTTCCATCCCAGTATCCGAATCGCCGAAGATCGCACGGCTATTCGCGAAACCTGGAATGACCTACCCCCATTTAAATCGCTTGTTCGCACAGATCAAATTGACCCGCACGCTTCCATTCTGGCCTACGTTGCCGAATCAGGACGGGGTGATATGCGTACTCCGATTCTCGGCTACAAAAGATTTGGCCCCGGCAAGCTTCTCGCCTCAGCGGCTCTGCCTTTTTGGACCTGGGGTTTTGTGGAGCTGGGCTTTGGCGGCAACGATTCCAGCTACGCTCGTTTTGTCGAAGGCACCACCCGATGGCTCACTGTCCGCGATGACTTTGATCCGGTCCGCATTCTCCCTGAGAAAGAAGTCTTCACTCGCGGTGAGTCTGTCCGTTTCCAGGGATATTCTTTCGACCAGGGATTCCGCCCCATTCCCGGTGCTGTCGGCACAGTGAAACTGACATCGGCGGACAACAGCAAATCTTACGATGCCGACCTGTTGGACAAAGGGGAAGGAAAGTACGAGGCGGCCTTTGATCAACTCCAACCCGGCCAATACAAATATGTCGGTGTGATGAGCCGTGAAGGCGCTGAATTAAAACGAAGCGAAGGGTCAATTGTTGTCGAGAGCTTCTCGCTGGAGGAATTCGATCAATCCGGCGACCCTTCCACCCTGCAGGCTATAGCGGCGTCGACCGGTGGCAAGTACTACACCTTCCGCGATTTCTCGACAGCCGTGGCTGAAATAGACCAGTCGCCCGTCAACGAGCGCATTCATTCGGAGATACCGATCTGGGGGAAAACTTGGCTGCTGTTTGCCTTTATCGGGCTGCTATCCACTGAGTGGATTTTCCGGAAGATGAACCAGCTACTCTAGTTTTTTCGCGATCTTCTGGTACGCCGCGATTACCGTACGCAAGTCAACTTTTTCCGCCAACGCTATCTTCTCGTCGCACAGCGCTTCGACCAGTTTCTTTATCCGTTCCGCGCACTCCGCGATCTGTTCGAGATGTTTGCGATGGCTGGGGGAGAGATCATCATCCATAAGTATGAATTCGCAATAGCCGAGTACCCCGGCCAGCGGATTGTTGATATCATGATTCATAGTCAGGCAGTGCCCAATATACGGCTTCAACGCCTGCCAAGCGGCATGATCGTCGGTTGGATCAACCGCGGCCTGCGGTTCCGTTATCGATGCGGTCTTTTCACTCATAGTTGTCCCGGACAAGTTGCTGTTCTTTCATCAGTTATCGGCTGTCGGACCGATTCCTCAAGCCGCGCTGATTCCGATTGCGAAGTGGAACGCCAGGCATATATTGCCAATCTGCAACATGGGAGTAATTGATGAAGATAGCGGTAATTGGTGCTGGATTAATGGGTCGCGCGGCGGTATTCGATATCGCCCGGGCCGCCGGAGTTGACAAAGTCGGGGTCTTTGATATCGACCCCAAGTTGGCGCAGGAAGTTGCCAACAAGTACGGTGACGGCAAAGCCGTTGCCGCGCAACTTGATGCGGGCAATGAGGATGCGGTCTTTCAAGCCATTCAGGGTTACCATTCGCTCGTTTCCTGTGTCACCTACAAATACAACCCGGGATTGACTCGCGCCGCTATCCGCGCCAAATGCAACATGGTCGATCTCGGTGGCAATAACGACGCCGTGAACACGGCGCTTGAAATGGACGCCGATGCCGCCGCCGCCGGTATCACCGTTGTCCCCGACTGTGGACTCGCGCCGGGAATGGTCTCGATCATCGCCGCGGATGGAATCAACCAATTCGCTTCAGTTCAGTCAGTCAAGATTCGCGTCGGCGGATTGCCCCAGTCTCCTCGTCCCCCGCTCAATTATCAGATGGTATTCAGTGCCGAAGGGCTCATCAACGAATATTGGGAGCCGTGCGTTATCCTCGAGGACGGGAAGAAAAAAACGGTCAATCCGATGACCGGCGTCGAGCTGTTGAGCTTCGATGGTATCGGCAAGCTCGAAGCGTTCTACACCTCGGGCGGTACTTCGACCCTTCCTGAAACTTATGAAGGGAAGATTGAGAATCTCGATTACAAGACGATCCGCTATCCCGGACACTGCCAACTCTTCAAAACTATGCTTGATATCGGCCTCGCTTCCTGGCAGCCGATCGCGGCCGGTGGCGTACAGGTTCCGCCGCGCGAGGTCCTGAAAGCAGTACTCGATAAGAATCTCAACTACGGGGGTCCGGATCTGGTGCTCGTACGCATCACTATCGAAGGTGAGAAGGAAGGGCGACTCAAGACGCTGGTCTACGAGATTGTCGACCGCCAGGATTCCAAGACTGGTCTCACCGCCATGATGCGCACGACCGCTTTCCCAGCTGCGATTATCGCGTGGATGGCTGCGGCCGGGCAGATCACCGTCAAGGGAGTCAAGCCTCAGGAGATCGCCGTTTCCCCGGCTCTTTTCCTGCCGCAACTCAAAAAACGCGGCATCAACTTGACAGTGCGAGAGGATTAGACTACCACAGATCGGCAGGGAAGACCATCTCGAATGAGGTGGTTTTTTTTGGGTAGAGCGTAACGGTTAACGAAACAGTATCCGACATTGGCAGGTAAATGACTCGAAGTTGACGTACACCTATCGGGATTCCAGTCAACGAGAATGACCCGGAGCTCTCGGGATTGACTGACGCCAAAGCGATCCCGCCGGTTCCGTCTGGATAGGGAAGTTCTATCAGCAAAGACTCCGCCATCGCCCCGGGCGGACTCATTTTTGCGTCAAGCACTACGCCGGTGATGCTGTTACTCAGCAGGTCACTTGTCGAACCCGCGAATACCTTGTCAATACTGCTTCCTGATCCGGTGGAACGGATAAGTGTATCCTGAAGCACGTAGGCCGAACCCCAGCCATCCGTCTTGAAATCAGTCGCATTCTTCCCCTGACTGATATATGGTCCCTTCCAGGTCGCGTACCCCCCTGGATTTTGGACTAGCGCATCAAGACTGATTGGGAGCGCTCCTACATCGCCTACATAGCCAAAATCAACTCGCGCTCCGGAACTGTAAGCGGCGGGATTCCCCACCATCGCCTCAGCCAGCGCCTCCATCTCCAACTTGGTCTGTTCTGCCTGGGCGGTCGATAACGACGCTCCCATCTGCCTGACAGCGACACCGCTCACGATCCCGATAATGATGATCGTGATGACCAATTCTATCAGCGTAAAGCCTGCTTGATTACGGGCACCGTTCGCCATCACATGCACCCCGCTGTGACCACAGAGAACGAGGAACCATCGGATAGCGCTATCTGCAGGGTAGTGTTGCTCATAGGAACCCGCGAGCTATTCCCGGATCTTGTGGCGCGCATGCCGTCTATCCAGATGCGTACTGATTCGCCCGCGCGGATCGTCTGGGTTCGTGAGAAAGTCGTCAATTCGCCGCTCCCTTTGCGCGACTGCGAGCGATTGTACGCGGTCCGTCCGCCAACTCGTACTCTGGTGTAGTATCCAGTGGGCGAACTCCACGTCGCGGTGAGACTCGTGATATTCACCGACGATGTCCCAGGATTCTGCACCCAGAAGAGGAATCCGTCGCAGTGACTCCCTTGACCTCGCGCGGTATCCGAATTCGGCACATGCACCAGCACTCCACCGCCACCTCCTCCGGTAAAAAGCGAACCAAAGGTCCAGAGATTCTGTGGGAGTCGTTGATCCGCATTCGCCGAGGACGATGGGAGAATCGTAATGATCCTCTGTAAGGTGTCGTCCAGCGGCTCGTAAATCACCTCAAGTGTATGGTGGCCCACGGGCAGTGAATCAAAGTTATAATTGCCGTCATCAGCTGGATGTTTGATTCGCGTTGCGGTTCCGCCCGATCCATTCGGATAGCTCAGTCGCAAAGTGACAGAATCCTTGTAAGTCGCCCCCGGAGGCGTACCATCAAAATCAGTGATCGAACCGCTCAATGAGTTTCGCAGTAAGGCGTTCGTCGACGGAGCCAGTGTCCTTATGATCGGACTTCCCGAGCCAGAAGACTGCAAGGTCACTCCCCCAGTGTAGGCGTAGGCGCTTCCCCATGCGTCTGTACTTAAATCTGTGGATAATTGCGCAAACGAACTCCGCAAGTACGGGCCCTTCCAGGTCGCATAGCCAGGATTGGTGGTCAAAGCCGACAGGGTAGCCGGCAAAGCGCCGACGTCACCCACATATCCGAAATCGGACCGCGTTCCATTGGTCGTCAGTTGCGGATTCCCCACGATCGCTGACGCGATCAGATCCATCTCCTGCTTGGTCTCTTCTATCTTGGCGCTTTCCGAGATCGATCTTCCTGACCGCATTGCCACGGTCATCAGAATCCCCGCTATCACCAACACAATGACGACCTCCACGAGCGTGAAGCCTTGTTGGCCATTTCCGCGGTTGTAGCGCATGCGTCGCATCTGACTAGTACTCCACCACTACCCAGACCTGTGTACAGTAGGCTGGGAAATTCGAGTTCTGACCGCGAAGATCCACCCCAGCCTGCAGGCTGTTTATATCGCTCCAGGTCCAGGCAGCATTGGTTGATGGATTGGAGGTCCACACGTGCGAATAGTTGGTCCAACTGGACGACAAAGCGTTCGATGCCCCAACATAGGTGGTTCCATTGATCCGGATGATCGGACGTGCGTCACCCTGGCTCTGCGCGCGTCGACAGCGCACATACACCGTCACTCTCGATGGCGTGCACGCGCCGGCGACCGGGTCAGACAGCGCATAGAGATCGGCCCCCCATGAGTTTGATGCCCGCTGCACGACTGTCGTCGCCTCATCGGCGGATACCTCATCCACGCACTGCCAATTCGCGCTGGAACACCCACTCAACTCATCTTCACTCCCGGATCCATTCGGGCGGATCGTCACCGAAAGACCGCACCCGCCGTTGCTTCCGCCGAAATATCCTGCGGAGAACTTGAACACCGGTGGATCAGTGTTCTGGTGTCGCGGCAGAACAGTGATGTGTCGAGCCAGCGTATCATTCTGGGGAAGGTATATCACCTGCAAAGAGTGTATGCCTGCGGGGATCGAATCGAGCAGAAACTCGCCGATGGCCGATGGCGTGTAGTTTTTGCCGGCCGTTCCTCCGACTCCATTCGGGAATATCACACGCACGCGGACCGAATCTTTCTTGATCGTCCCCGGCAGCGAGTCATTAGCGTCGGCCACGATTCCCGCAAACTGATTCCGCAGGTAGTCATTGGCATTGTCCGTAATTCTCTTGGTGATCGTACTCCCGCTTCCAGTGCTGGTGATTGTGAGACCTCCGGAGTACGTGTACGGCTTTCCCCAGCTATCCAGCCGGTAGCTTGTCGTGTCCTGGGCATAACTGGAAGGGATATACGGACCATCCCAGGTGGCATAGCCTGGATTCGTATAGAGCGCGTTGAGCGAGGGCGGGAACGCGCCAACATCCCCTACATAACCAAAATCCGACCGCATATTGTTGGTGGTCCGATTGGGGTCACCGACGATCGCGTTCGCCAGCATCTCCATCTCTATCTCTGTCGTGACCTGCTTATTGTCCTCGACCAATCCGGTCATGCTTCGCATGGCCACGGATGTCAGGATGCCGACCACCACTATCAGCACGAGTAGTTCCACAAATCCGAACCCTTGTTCGCAACTGACACGCATCACCACAACTCCTGTGGCATGGTGAGTTCGACATAGGGGGAAGACCCGGGAACAACGATCAGTTTGCGGCGCAGGGTGTCATTCGATGGCAGATAGATCGCTCGAATATCATGTAATCCCGACGGGATCGAATCGAAAGCGACCTCGCCGTTATTGTTCGGATATTTCGTACGGGTACTCCATCCTCCGACTCCATTCGGCACCACGACCTGCACCCGAAGTGAATCTTTGTAAATTGGACCCGGCGGAGTTCTCCCAGCGTCGACAACTACCGCGTTGACCTGATTGCGCAAAAGGTCGTTCAGGTTCGATGCCAGTTCACGCGTCAGCGTAGTGCCGCCGCCATTCGATGTTAACGTGATTCCCCCTGAATAACTTATTGTCGAACCCCAGCCATCCTGCTTGAAGAGCGACGGCGAACCGCCGAGGCTGAACTGATCGGTGATATACGGCCCCCGCCAGCTGCTATATCCCCCTGGATTGGTCACCAGAGCATCGAGGTTTGGGGGCAACGCTCCAACATCGCCAAGATACCCGTTCGTCGTACCACTCGTACCCCCCTGACTGGATTGCGTTCCGACTATTGCCTGCGCGATTCGCTCCAGCGCCTGCTTCGTCTTCTCTGTCTTAGCGACATCATTGGTCGCGCGCAACGACCGCATCGCGACCGTCGCCAATATCCCAATGATCACCAGTGTGATGACCAGTTCAACGAGGGTATAACCGTGGTTGTTGATTCGAATTTGCATACAGTTTTCCGCTTCTCTGTAGTATCGGCAGAAACGGAATACCGTTGAGTAAGTAAGTGGCTGAAAGGCAATGGGGAAGCCAGCTAATAGGAGAGCTTGATCGTAACATCGATTCGCGACTTCGAGGCGTCAAAAAAGCCGAGTCTTCAGACTCGGCTTCTTCTCAAAATGTATCGTTCTCCCAAGATGATTCCTTGGGAGGGATCTTTACGATCATATCGGACTTTATCTTGCACTGACAGGCTAACCGCGAGTGATCGGTCAAGCCTTCCGCTTCATCCAGCATATCCATCTCATCTTCTGACACCGGATTCAGTGTCTCGAATCCCTTCTCGATGATGATATGACAGGTGGAACAGGCGCAATTGCCGCCGCAGTTGTGATCGATCTGAATGTTGTTATTGAGCGCCGCGTCGAGTACCGCTGTCCCCTCGGGGACCTCGACCTCAATATCCATCGGCAGAAAACGAACTTTTGGCATTCGGCTGACTTCTCCTACAGACTCCACTAACTCGACCAGAGTCGAACTGTTCCCGGAAAGTGATGTCATCACTCGGTTCCTCCAGCTCGATAGACCACAATATTGCTGTGCTCATTGCCGAACCGGATCGACTTCGCCACGCCAGAGAGGCGGGCGGTGATGTACATATACACCCAGGGCGGAATAATAGTGGAGGAACAGCCGCGTACCAATACTTTTTTCCCTGTGTACTGCGACCAGTCAAAGCGCGAGGCTTTTTCGATGAAGGCATCCTCTAACAGGATGCCTTCAGTCATGAATTCCTTGGGATCAAGAATGTCGAATGTCACGCGGTATCACCAAACCCGGTCAGGCGAGTGCGACATTAACAACTGAAGGACGAACCGCACCCGCAGGAACGCTTCGCCTTTGGATTAATGAACTGGAAGCCTCCGCCCATAAGACCGCCCTTGTAATCAAGCGTAGTCCCGGCGAGGTACATGAGAGCCTTCAGGTCGACCCGAACCTTGAGACCATCAAAATCGAACTCCCGGTCAAATTCCTGGGGGGCGTTATCGAAGGACATCGAGTAGGACATCCCGGAACAGCCACCTGCCGTCACGCCGAGGCGCAAAAAGAGCCCTTCTTCCTTTTCTTCAGAGATCAGTCGCTTAACCTCCGCCACGGCATCCGGGGTGACGAAGATAACCTGTTCGGTAGTACCGGATTGGGACTGTTCAGCCATTGGAAAGACGCCTCCATATATGTGTTAATAGCTCATATTTGTCCAAGTTAGCCTCTTGACGTATCCAGATAACAACAATGCTTTCAGAAGGTTCACTGGGTTCGAAGAATATTCCTGCCCATCTCTATCGGCCTAAATCGAAAATGGTGGAGACTTCTCTTCGTAGGTTATCAAGGTCTCTAAGGGAATACTAGTTATTGGGAGTCTACTTATCTACATTACCGGCAGGGAAATGGCCAAAAAAATGCCTTTTTGTCAATAATGTTGTGGACTAAGGGCATCTTTTTTACTATTATCCGCGTCAATAATGGAAGAAGTGATAAATGTTAATTGTCGTCCATATTGAATAACTTGTTATCCTATAAAGGAATATAAAACATGCAGTTGTCTCGCAAAGCCGATTACGCCCTCCGCGCCATCCGGCACATCTCATCTTTGCCCAAAGGGAAGTTGGGCTCCATCAATTCTATCGCCGAAGCCGAGTCTATTCCGCGCGAATTCCTCGCTAAGATCCTCAAAGATCTGACACGGGCTGGTATTCTGGTCTCCTTCCAGGGAGTCACCGGTGGGTATCGTCTGGCCAAGCAGCCCAAAGAGGTAACCTTTCTCGACGTTATCGAAGCTATCGATGGCCCGATCCACCTCAACCTCTGCACCGAGCAGGGGACCTGCACCTGTGATCAGTTCAACAAGTGCGATATGAAGGACTTCTGGTCCGTCCAGGAAGACCAATTTAAGAAGGCGTTGTCCAAGCATCATTTCGGTCGCTATAAACGCGCGCGCGCCTAATCGGAGCGTTCTGCGAAAACGATTTCTCGCGCCACCTCGATACTCGGGGTGGCGCTTTTTTTCTCCCAAAACGTAGAGTTGTCACCATGACAATAAACCCGTTGTACATACCGTCCGGCTCTACGTATGTTATGCGGGAAACATGGTGCAATTCGGGCGTCGATTCGAGTGAACAGATCGCTGGGCACACTGTTTAAGCGATAGTCTATCTGAACGAAGGAGTACAAGCGGTGGAGACGATGAAGCGTTTTGAGGATAGCCAATACAAGGTCAAAGTCGGGCTGGCGGAAATGCTTAAGGGCGGTGTCATCATGGATGTCACCACGCCCGAGCAGGCGAAGATAGCCGAAGACGCCGGGGCCGCGGCAGTTATGGCTCTGGAACGCGTCCCGTCCGATATCCGCGCCGAGGGTGGCGTCGCTCGCATGGCCGACCCGGATATCATTGAAGGCATCAAACGGATCGTCACCATCCCCGTAATGGCGAAATGCCGTATCGGGCACGTCATTGAGGCCCGCGTTCTTGAATCCCTTGAAGTCGATTTTATCGACGAGTCCGAAGTACTCACTCCCGCTGACAACAAGTACCATGTCGATAAATGGAAATTCAAAGTACCGTTCGTGTGCGGATGTCGCAATATCGGCGAGGCGCTCCGCCGAGTCGCCGAAGGCGCGGCCATGATCCGCACCAAAGGTGAGGCCGGCACCGGCGATGTCTCGCAGGCGGTCAAGCACCTCCGTGAGATCAACTCGCAACTTCGCGCCATGACCGTTATGACCGAAGACGAACTGTACGGCTTTGCCAAAGAGAACCAGGTATCTGTCGAGGTTGCCCGGATGGTCGCCAAGACAGGGAAACTTCCAGTCCCGAATTTCGCCGCAGGTGGTGTGGCCACCCCTGCCGATGCCGCACTCTGCATGTGGCTTGGCGCCGAAGCTGTGTTTGTCGGTTCAGGGATTTTTAAGTCGTCTGATCCGATCCGCCGGGCGAAAGCGATCGTCTCCGCCACGACACATTGGCAGGATTATCAGATCATCGCCGATGTCTCCCGTGGTTTGGGTGAACCAATGAAAGGTATCGCCGCGGAATCGATCCCAACGGAGCACCAGCTTCAGACGCGGTGACCTGTTTGAGCGAGAAAGTACTGACGGCGTGCCATGCGGTACGCCGTTTCACTATATCTGGGGATCATTAAGGTTAGCCAATGAATGATTACACGAAACTGACGGTGGGAATTCTCGCCCTGCAGGGCGACTTCGAGAAGCATGAACTGCAGGTCCGTGCGCTCGGCGCTCATGCGCGATTGGTCAAATTGCCCATCGATCTTGACGGAATCGATTGCCTCATCCTCCCTGGAGGCGAGTCAACGACCATGTCTATATTAATGGATAAACATCATCTCCGTCAGCCACTTAAGTCCTTCGCCCAGACTCACCCTATCTATGGCACCTGCGCTGGTATGATTCTGTTAGCCAACAACATACAGGACAATCAATCCGGAGTGGAACCACTCCGCCTTATGGATTTCGATGTTTTGCGGAACGGTTATGGCCGTCAGGTGTTTTCTTTCCAAGAGGAAGTTACGGCTAGTCTGCCGGGGTATACCGACAGGTTGAACGCCACGTTTATCCGCGCTCCGCGTATTGTGCGCTACGGCAAGGGTGTCACTGTGCTAGCGCGGTATCGGGAGGATCCCGTGCTGGTGAGGCAAGGACGGTTTCTCGCCAGTAGTTTTCACAATGAGCTCAGTTCGGAGACGGTCGTCTTGAGGTACTTTTTAGACATTTTTTTTTGCTGACAACCGCTAAACCAAACGTATATTACATAGATGAATAAAGTCTTTTTTACGCAGTCGGTCGGTGACCGCTCGGCTCACGCCGTGAAGCCGAAAGCGCCGACAGTGGCGGAGCGGATGCAGACCCCGCACGTACGACTGCCACGGTGGATCAAGATCACGCCGACCTCGAATCCGAATTACCACCGTATCCGCCAGATCCTGAAAGACAATGGTCTGCATTCGGTCTGTCAGGAAGCGTCCTGTCCCAATATCCGCGAATGTTACGGAGAGGGGACTGCGACCTTCATGATCCTTGGACATCACTGTACCCGGGGTTGCAATTTCTGTGATGTCATCAAGGCGCAGCCGCTCGGTCTCGATACCGAAGAGCCGGCTCGTCTGGCCCGAGTGGTCGCCGAGTTGAAATTGAAACAAGTCGTCATCACTTCGGTGACGCGAGATGACCTGCCGGATGGGGGAGCCTCTATTTTTGCCCGGACTATAGAGCTCCTCCGAAGGCAGGATAATGATGTCAAAGTGGAATTCCTCGTGCCGGACTTCGCCGGCAACTTCGACTCCGTCAAGACAGTCCTTGATTCCGGCGTCGATGTATTCGCTCATAATGTCGAGACAGTTGGTCGCCTCCATAAACGAGTACGTGGCGCCGCCAAGCTCGACCGTTCGCTATCTGTCCTTCACTATGCCAACGATTATTCGCCTCGTCCGGTCGTCAAAACGGGTATAATGGTTGGTCTGGGTGAAACGAAGGAAGAATTGGTCGAACTGATGCATCAGATCTACGCGACTGGGTGTGATATCGTGACGATCGGCCAATATCTCAGACCCTCTCTGGCGCATCTGCCGGTGGAGCGGTTCTATCTGCCGGAAGAGTTCACTGAACTGGCGCAGATAGGGAAAGAGATCGGTTTTGGCCACGTCGAAGCGGGACCGCTGGTCCGCAGTTCCTACAAGGCATTTCACCAGTCGAAGGGCATACTGGAGAAAGCATGCTGAAACAGATCATCATGGCCCGCCACCATGGCTTTTGCATGGGAGTGAAGCGGGCCATCAATATCGCCGAAGAGACTGCGCAGGATAAATCACGCAAAGTCACTATCCTGAACGAGATCGTCCATAACGAAACGGTCGTCCAGCGCTTCCTTGATCAGGGGGTCGGCCAGGCGTATTCTCTCGATGACGTCAAGGATGGCACGCTTATCATTTCCGCGCACGGCATCGCCCCGTATGTCATCGAAAACGCCAAGGCCAGAGGGCTGGATGTCATCGATGCTACCTGTCCCTTGGTGACCCGCATTTACAATATCGTCATGAAAGTTATCGAGAACGGTTATCATGTCATTCACTTCGGCGACCCGCATCATGACGAAACTCAGGGCGTCGTCGGGCACGCCCCTGACAAAATTACCGTGGTGACCTCCAAGAATGAATTGCCGAATCTTCCAGAGTGGACCGACCGCAAACTCGGTCTGACGTCCCAGTCGACCTGCAATCAGGAAGAGGTTGCGGAGTTCCAGAAACTGGCCAAAGTGAAATGGCCGCATATCGAGATATTTGATACCATCTGCAACGCCACCACGCAAAGACAGAACGCCATCCTCGATCTTGCTCCACAGGTCAATATGGTCCTCGTGGTCGGCTCCAAGACCTCGGCCAACTCCGTCCGTCTGGCGCAGATCTCCGATGCCATCTGCGGACGTGGAATATTGATATCATCGGCCGCCGATATCAAGGATGCATGGTTCGATGACGATACCATTGAAAAGGTCGGTATCTCCGCCGGCGCATCCACTCCCGAATTTCTGGTTGAAGAAGTGATCAAACGACTGGTCGCGATCTCAGATGGAACCGCCGAAGTCGTCGTACCGGATCGTCGCGAACGTATCAGGAATACCGCCAAACAGGCGGGCTGATCGGGCATTAAGGACTGACTATGGTGGCTCATCTTGGTGATTTCTTCATCTTCACCGCGGCAATTGGTGCTTTGCTTTCCGCGGTTTTCTATTTTCTGGCCTGGCGCGGGAAAGAACACTTCCAGAGTCTGGGACGTCGCTTCTTCCATCTGACCACCGTCGCCACTATCGGCGCGCTCGGTACGCTGATGTACCTCATCTTGACACACGATTTTTCCGTCGCCTATGTATATTCCTATTCCTCGACCGATCTCCCGCTCCATTACCTGATCGCCACGCTGTGGGGCGGACAGGAAGGAACCTTCCTGCTTTGGCTTTTCTATACAGTGGTTCTCGGCACCATCATGATGTTCACCGCCAAGCAGTTCGAACGCGGCAACATGTTCTTCCTGAACCTGTTCGTTCTCTCTTTGCTGCTTATCATGATCAAGAAGTCTCCCTTTGAGATCATGCCGGTTTTCCGCGAGGAGGGTGCCGGTCTTAATCCATTGCTTCAAAATTTCTGGATGACCATTCATCCGCCGATCATGTTCTCCGGCTTCGCTGGAACGGTCTTTCCCTTTGTCTTTGCGCTGACCGCATTGGTTGAGAGAAAATATCATGTCTGGTCGGAGGCTGCCCGTCGCTGGACCCTGTTTGCCTGGGGAACCCTCGGGGTTTCGCTCATTTTGGGCGGATATTGGGCTTACGAAACACTCGGCTGGGGCGGCTTCTGGGCATGGGATCCGGTCGAAAACTCTTCGCTCATCCCCTGGATATTTCTTACCGCGCAGGTTCACTCGCTCTTTATCAAGCGACAGCGCCGCGGACTCCTTCGGTTTTCACTGTTTGCGGTCTGCATGAGCTTTTGGTCAGTGCTATATGGCACGTTCCTGACACGCTCTGGTGTGTTGGCCGACTTTTCCGTGCATTCGTTTGTTGACCTGGGGATCAACGCGTTCCTTGTCAGTGGACTGTTCTTCTTTATAGGACTTGGTCTGTTTTTCCTGGTCTTCCGTTGGCGTGACATAACGCCCGAGCCATCTTATTCCAAAGTCGCGTCGCGCTCCTATTTGGTCACTCTGGGCGTCGTCGTGCTCTTCATCGGTGGGCTGTTGGTACTTATAGGCACCTCCGCTCCGCTTTTGACCCGCGTGACGGAAAATCCTTCCAACGTCGGCCAGAACTACTATTTCACGACCATGACTCCAGTGGCGGTCTGCATTCTTCTGCTCATCTCGTTATTCCCGGTCTTCCGCTGGAATGATGGGCTTTCCCGTAAGAAGCTGCTCATCATCGGCGGCTCCGTCTTTGCCGTCACCGTGCTCTCTCTCTTGCTCACGGGATTCACCTCAGAGATCATCTACCTGGCGCTCTTTGGCGCCGCGGCCTGGGCTTTTGTGGTGAACAGTTACGTGCTCTACGAATCTATAAGACTGAACCGTTGGCAACCAGGCTACCTTTCGCATTGCGGTCTGGCGATAGCCCTGACCGGCGCGGCTCTTGCCAATGGCTTTGAAACCAAGCAACAGGTCAATCTGGTGCAGAATCAGCCCCAGACGGTCATGGGATATCAACTCACTTTTACAGACACCCATCCGACTGAGAAGGGCTTCGACTGCCACGTCACGGTCTCTCGCGGCGATGAGCAGTTTGTGGCGGCTCTGCCGCACGAATTCCCGAAAAATCAGGAAGGCGTGATGAAGAAGCCCCACGTCGAGAATTACCTGACCTACGATCTGTATTTCTCGCCTTCGTCGATTGAACTTCCCAAAGAACAGCGTCAGGGAGAGTATTTCCTGACGAAAGGGGAGACTGTCCAGGTGGACAAATACGCGGTTACTTTCCATCGCTTTGAGATGGGGAACCACGGCGATCAGGACAGCGCCATGAGCGCGGCCGCGCGCATCACTATCGCCTACGACGGCAAAACTGAAGATCTGGCCCCTGAACTCGTCGTCCGCGGAAACGAAGTCACGCCGATCTATTCCCGCTTCGACAATGATCGCGGCTCAGTCTTTATCGCCGGGATTCGCCCCGAAGATGGCGGTGTTCGACTCGCTTTCGAAGGTGAATTTGTCCCCGCCGGCACGTCCACGCCCGGTCTATTGGTCATTGAATTGTCAAAAAAACCACTTATCCAGCTCTTCTGGGTCGGCTGCTTCCTCGCGTTTCTCGGTGGTTTTTTGAGCATGTATGACCGCAGACGTCGCCAGAAGGCGGCCGAAGCTGAGACCACCAGCGAGTCGACGGAGCAGAAGCTTCATCCAGTTGCCAGCGACGCGGTCTGACCTTTGTCCGTCAGGTTCTTGTTGCGAATTTCCCTGAAATCTCATTCTTAGTTCTCAGGCGGATCGGCAATGGTCCCGTCCGGCCTGGAGAGACAATGAACAAAATACTGATGTGCAAGCTGTCCGGGCTTCCAGTCGGCACAGCGGTGGAAAAACGGATATTGGCTCGACGCATTGCCGTTTTCAATGTTGATGGCACGCTCTATGGCATCGAATCCGAATGCAAGCATATGAAAGCCAGCCTTGCGAATGGCGGAGTCAAAGATGGCATCTTGACCTGCCAATGGCACGGTTGGAAATATGATCTGGCAACTGGCGAATGTCTTGGGCGGCCGGGGATGAAGCTCCGACGCTATGATGTTCAGATTGAAGGCGACAACGTTTACTTGCTCATGTAGGGACTGACGACCATGTTCAAAAAGGTACACCGCTATCTTCACGATATGACTCCCGACCGTCTGCCTGTTCTCCAGGAGATGGAAGCGCACGCGAAAAAGCATCATTTCCCGATAATTGGCCCGTTGGTCGGACGTTTGCTCTACCAGATGGCGCTGGCCATCAAGGCGAAAAGCGTGCTAGAACTTGGCTCTGGGTACGGCTATTCAGCGATCTGGTTCGCCATGGCTATCGGCCCGAAAGGGAAGATCATCATGACCGATGGCGACAAGGAGAACAAGGAACGAGCGCTTGAGTACATCGCTACGTCAGGACTACGCACTACGTTTGATTTTCGTGTGGGGGATGCCCTGCAAATTGCCAAAAAGCTGCCGGGACCATATGACATCATCTTGAACGACATCGACAAGCATGATTACCCGCGCACGATCGACCTTGCGGCCACACGCCTTCGCAAGGGCGGGCTCTTTATCACCGATAATCTCATCTGGTCGGGGCGCGTCGCCGACCGCGAGCGGGACCACACTACCAAACGCATCGTTGAGTTTACCGAGCAACTCTACGCCGACAAGCGGTTCTTCACAACCGTCCTGCCGATTCGGGACGGAGTCGGTATCGCACTGCGAATCTAATTCGGTTTTCAGGCCGGGTAACTGCCTGTTACAGTCGAACATTCGTCCAAAAACTGCCTCCGCTGCCATGATATCTGTTCTCTTGAGCGGAACCGAATAGTTGCTAGTTCGTTATAAGGGATGAGAGCCTCTTAAAGTAGTCGTCCGATTTTCCGATAACCTCACAAGGGGACCCTCGATTCAACGGGGCGCTTTCGAGTTCAGAGGACCTATTTCCGATTCTGCTGGTTCTGGTGGTTCTGTGCCGGGAAGGGCGCACGGCCAAACCCTGAAAAGGGATAGTTCGGTAGATATTCGAGGTCACGTTTTCGAGAGGAAAATGATGTCGAAAATCGAGAATTGTGTTGACAAAGAGGTCGTAGAAACGTTTTAATATCGGCTCGTGATCGCGGGCTAGAATGAGCGATCGCGGGTTCTGAAGTCTGATCTTCGCTATCCCGGAGATCATGAAATCACTGTACCACTAGTACTGTTTTATGCGACTGTGTCGCAATTGATGAGGCAACTCATCACAACCCAGGAGGAAGTATGCCCCCCAAACGTGCCACGTTCATCACTTATGGCAACGATGAACAGTGCGCTGAAACTCGCCGTTTCATCGAAGATGCCGGGGTGGATCTCGATATTCGTGACCTTGAGAAAAAGCCGTTCACCGAAGATGAGATTCGCCGCCTGGTCGGCTATTTCAGCATAGAATACTTTTTGAATCCTGCTTCCAAGTCGTTTGCCAAACTGGGCTTGGACCGGGAATTGCCTGAACGCCACGAAGTCATCAAGATAATGGCGCAGGATAATTCTCTTATCCGTCGCCCCATCATTCGCACCAACCGCCTCTTTACCATCGGATGTGACAAGCGACGCATCAGCGAGATGCTGCAGATCCCGATGAACGGGCGGCGGGATGCCGATGATGACCACGACTCGGGGCCGGGACATCAGCGCGTCTCCAGTTCCTCGAAGTAGTCCACGGTGACTACCGTTTGCTTTTGCCGGGCAAGGGCGTATATTCTGTCGAACAAAACGTCTAAGCTCGGACAAGAGTATGCCTATCGAACGTGAGATTCTCGAGACAGATATTCTTATAGTCGGGGCAGGGCCTGCCGGTCTTGCGGTCGCCTATCGTCTGGCGCAACTGTTCGCCGAAAATCCATCCGTAACCAAACCCGAGATCCTCTTCATGGATAAGGGATCATATGTCGGCGCGCATTCGCTCTCCGGCGCCGTAATGGATCCGCGCGGTATCGCTGAGTTGATCCCCGATTTCAAAGAAAAGGGCGCGCCACTCGAAGCCCCCGTTTCGGCCGACTCATTTTGCTATCTCACGCTAACGGGGAAGATCAAAGCCCCCGTCAATCCGCCGCCGCTCAACAATCATGGCAACTATATCATCTCGCTGAACAAGTTCACCGCGTGGCTTGCTCAGCAGGTCGAAGCGATGGGCGTCGATATCTACGCTGGCATGGCCGGCTACGATCTGCTCGTCGAAGATGGCAAGGTCATCGGTGTTCAAACCGTCGACATGGGACTAGACAAGGACGGCACGCCCAAATCCAACTTCGAACCCGGCTCTCTCGTTCATGCCAAGGTGACGGTCCTTTGCGAAGGCGTACATGGCTCGCTCACGCGTCAGGCGTTCGAGAAGATTCCGTCACTGACCAAGGATTGCCAGCCGCAGTCATATCTCACCGGGGTCAAAGAGGTCTGGGAACTACCAGCCGGACGCATCTCCGCTGGTCAGGTAGTCCATACGATCGGCTTCCCCGCTGAATCTTACGAATACGGCGGGGGATGGGTCTACGGGATGAGTGATACTATGGTTTCGGTCGGCTATTGTATCGGCCTTGATTCACCTGACCCGACCAACGACCCGCACGCCCGCTTCCAGATGTACAAATCACATCCGCTTATTCGTTCGTTCATTGAGGACGGCACAATGCTGCACTATGGCGCCAAGACTGTGCCGGTCGCGGGATTCTATTCAATACCCAAGCTTTATCATGACGGACTGCTGCTGGCGGGGGACTCCGCGGGTATGCTCAATCCGCAGCGCCTCAAAGGCGTTCATTTGGCGATCAAGTCAGGCATGATGGCCGGCGAGACGCTCTTTGATGCTGTGAAGTCCGGCGACTACTCTACTAACACACTTAAGGGATACGAGTCCAGATTCCGCGCCAGCTGGGCATACAAAGAGCTGTACGACACGCGCAATTTTCACGCAGGCTTCAAGTCGGGCCTGTTCGCCGGTCTGTTTCATGGCGGGATTCAGATGGTCACGGGCGGTCGCGGTCTCTTCGATCGCAAGCCGCACCACCGCGACCACGAATATATGCTCAAACTCGATCAGTTCGCGCAGAGATTCGGCCACGCTGCGGCGCCCAAAGATATCAAGTTTAATGGCAATCTGACTTTCGACAAAGTGACCGATGTCTATAAGTCCGGCACCATGCACGAGGAACATCAGCCATCGCACCTGGTCATTGCCGACTATGACATCTGCAATAACAGGTGTACGCAGGAGTACGGCAACCCGTGCCAGCACTTCTGTCCTGCCGATGTTTATAATATGGTCGATGACCCGTCCCGCCCCGGAAAACAGAAGCTCGAGCTAACGCCATCCAACTGTGTTCACTGCAAGACGTGTGATATCGCGGATCCGTATCAGGTTATCCGCTGGGTGACACCGCAGGGGGGCGAAGGGCCGAATTACACCAACTGCTAGGCTGTCAATTACAAGTGTCCAATACGGGGCGGCCGACCAGCCGCCCTTTACATTTCCTCACTATCTTTTGATGAACTTTGAAGGCCCTCAGGCGTATCTTAGGCAAGGACTCAGAAAACGATGCTCGTAAAAGTTGTCGCCGTACAGGCGGTTATGGGAGGACGGCTGACGCTTGAAGCCAAGATACACATCTTCAAGCAGAGGCCGGACTTTGTCTGCCTCCCTGAGTACTACCTCATTGATCACATGGTGACCGATTATCAGCGCGCCGCCCTGCGCCAGAACGAGTACCTCGACTACCTCTGTCGTCTCTCTGACGAACTGCATACCTGCATTGTCGGCGGGACGATCGTTGAGGCTGCCGAAGGTCACCTGTACAACACTGCCTTTGTGATCGACCGCGGCTCAATTCTCGGCAAGTACCGCAAGCGCTATCCAGTCCCCGGCGAATTGGCCAAAGGGATTTCCGCCGGCTCAGAGAATTTCGTGATGAACTTCGACGGCATCCGCGTCGGCATGATGATCTGTGGCGATGTCTTCTACCCACATATGTTCGACGAACTCCGCAACGATGGCGCCGATATCATTTTCGTTCCAACCACTTCGTTGTATCGTCCCGATGACTCTCTCTCCCAGAAGAAACATCGTGATCAAAAGTTCTTCCTCGCGGGGGCGGCGCAAGCCAGTGCTTATGTTGTAAAAGTTTGTGGCGTGGGGGAGATCTTCGGCAGACCCCTCCAGGGACGCTCGCTTATCGCCGCGCCATGGGGCATCCTTCAGCAGACCACCATGTACGAAGAACAGCAGCAGCGCATCCTGACCGCGACATTGGATATCGCCGAAGTGCGAGAGTTCGGCCAGAAACTGCAAGCCAACCTGACTCGAGCAGCCATCTCCGGTTCTTTCAAGTGACCATAAAAAAAGCCCCTCGCTGAGGGGCTTTTCTGATTCCATGTGATTCTATCGCTTAGTTGAACGCGCCACGATTCACCCGCGCGACATTATTCTCGATCTTGGCTGTCTGGAAGATCCCCTCATACCAGCGGGAATACATCTCCTGTTGTTTGGCCGACATCACCTGATTATAGATCGAATCTCTCTTTTCGTTGAACAGAGTCAACTCCGGAGACTGCTTTTCAATGAGCATCATCACGGCCGCGCCCGCTGAATAGGATACCGGCCCCACGATCTCACCCGGCGAGTTCATGGAAAACGCGGCACTGATCGCGACCGGATCACGGCCCATTTCGGACTGATAGCTGTTACGGGTCAGCCAGTCGGTGGTGTTATAGATCAACCCATTCGCCTTCGCGGCGGCTTCTAGTGACATTCCGCCACGCGCCATATTGACCACTCTCTCCGCCTCGTCGCGACACATCTTAGCGATGGTCTCACGACGAACCTCTTGCGTCAAGCGCGGCTTGGCCTCATCGAACTGCGCGTCTCCAGCGGGAAGCCGTTCCGCAACTTCGAGAATATAAAACGCGGAGTTATTTTCCATCACCTGTGACACGGCACCCGGCTGATTCTGGAATGCGAACGAATCCGCCGCGGCATCAAACCCGATCATTGGGATCGACATTTTCCGCGAGAACGGCGTCGTCGGTTTAACTTCCAGCCCGGCCTCACTGGCCGCTTGCTTGAACCCGCTCTCCTCGGCCGCCAACTGCACATCGGAAAGCTTCTGGAACGCGGCATCCAACGACTCCTGCGTCGGCTCTACTCGAAGAAGGATATGCGCCGCATGAGCCTGATGTACCGGAGCGCTGCCTGGAGACAGGACGGTGTCACGATACCCCATATGCTTGATGATATGCCAGCCGAATTGCGTCCGGAACGGCTCGCTGATTTCCCCGTCCTTCATGCTGAATGAACGCTGGTCGAACTCAACGACCATCTGACCGCGACCAAACCACCCTAGGTCTCCACCAGCCGATGCAGAACCATCCTGTGAGTAAGCGCGCGCCATTTCGGCGAAATCCGCACCAGCCACCACCGAATCATAGATCACGCGAAGACGGGCACCAGTGGAAGACCAATCTTCTTCCGTCGGCTTCTTTTCGATCATCGCGACATTGAGGATTGCGCGCTCATCCAGTTTGTACTTGTCCTTGTGAAGCTCAAAATACTGGCGAAGCTGCTCTTCGGTCGGAGCAGGCGCGGTCCCCGCATAGCGGTTCTGTGAAATATTCACCAGCCCGATTTTGACCTTCTCGAAACCCTCCAGAAACGCCTGCTTCAATTCAGTCTCTGAGACAGAAACAGTCTGGACGACGATCTCCTGCATCTTCAGCCGCTCGATCTCCGTCCGGATTCCCGGCTCGATCTGCGCCCAGAAGGATGCCCACTGAGGGTCGGCCATCGCCTGAACATACTTGTTATAGTCAAACTGACCGTTGGTCTGGAACGCGTCCACCTGCTGCAGATAGGTCGGCGGCTGCATCCGAAGGTAGGAATAGAGCTCTTTCTCGGTCACCACGATATTGTTTTTGGAAGCTTCCTGAGCCAGCAGGTGGTCATGGACCAACTGATTCCAGGCGGTCTGCTCCAACTCGCGGACTTTGGAATCCGGGACATCATAGTCCGAGCGCTGGGACTCATTCTGGTACAACTGCTGGTAGACCCGATTATAGGTATCCCAGGCGATATTCTGGCCGTTGACAGCACCGGCATAGTTGGCTTGGCCGCCCATGGATCGACCGGTAATATCCAATCCCCACTCGAGGACGATCATTGCCACGAAGAACAGTAGGACGATGATAATGATGGGGAAGATCATTTTCCGCAAAGATTCAAACATCTATTCAGACTCCTCTGGTTTATCTAACTCTGGTTCCGCCGGCGGATTGAGCGGGGGCTGAACCGACAATCCACCGAATATAATCAAACAGCCTGACTTAGCAACACGTTACGGGCGATCCGCCCTGAAAAATGTCTGTCCTTTGGACCGACTGTTTTGTAGTATCGGTACAATGATTAGATTCATGCTATGACCAAGGAGAAAGAATTGGTGGTACTGTCTGGTAAATCCCTGTTTCGAGCTCTCTTCTTTGCCATAACCTGTTGTTTTCTAATAGATTCTGCCGCCCATGCGGCCTGGCCGCTGGCTGGCCAAATTGACCTCTCTTCCGGTTTTGGTGACTATCGCTCGGGCCGATTCCACGCTGGGCTCGACCTTCGAACCGGTGGAGCCCCTGGCAAACAGATGAAAGCCCCCGTCTCCGGCTACATTTCTCGCATCCGGATGTCCTACACCGGGTACGGGAAGGGTCTCTACATGGTCGGCGATGATGGCCATACCTACGTTTTTGGCCATCTCCAGGGGTTCAATCCAGAGCTCGAGAAGCTCGTCAAGTCTCGCCAAAACCAGGCCAAACGGTACTACGTAGATCTGGAGTTTCCCAAGGACTCCCTCCGCGTCAAAGAAGGAGCACTGCTTGCCTACACCGGCCAAACCGGCGCCGGTGCGCCCCATCTCCATTTCGAAAAACGTGCCCCCAACAATCTTCCGCTTAATCCGCAAACGCACGGATACAAATTAAGTGACAAAGTAAGACCGGTCTTTGAACGGGTCGGCTTTCAATTGACCGATGACCACTCGCTCTTCCCGGATGGCTCCCGCAAAGTTTTCTATTCCGTTCGCGGGGCCGGGAAAGCCGGTACGTATAAACTCGATACCGTTCTCAATTTCAACTCACCTTTTGGCGTGATGGCGGACTGCTTTGACAAGATGCGCGATGCCGGCATGAGTCAGGCAGTCTACAAACTGCAGGTCTTTGTGGACGAGGCCAAGTATTATGAAGTCCAACTCGATACCATCAGCTATGATGAAACCACCTCGGCCAATCTGGTCTATGATTTCTCGGAGGCCGCCGATGGTGAACCGCGTGTGCGACGCCTGTATCATCGCAATGGAAATGAGTATTCCGGTTCCACGGTCTTCGGATTAGGCCAGGGGATCATTGGTCGCGAAGATAATCTCTCCTTTGGCCCCCACTCACTACGCATAGTGGCGGAGGATGCTCTAGGCAATCGATCGGAAATGACTGCGGCTTTCATTTGGGGACCGGCCTCGGATCTGCGGATATTTGACTCTACTGTAATCGTGGAAGACTCAATCCGGGACTACTTCTTCACCTCCCATTCAGCCTACGGGAAATTGGGAATTACCGCCTCAAATGTATTCTTCAATCGCGGTGACCGCTGGTATGCGATCCCGCGTTCAAGTATCACGACGATTGAATCAGGTGGCGTCAAGGTGCGGGTGATCGGACATTCGCAAGAGCGCGCGGTCTTCAGATTCCAGTACACTACCAAAGAGAGGTGTCAGATCGCGGACTACCCGTTCAATGGTTTTGCCACCCGCGGCATACTGCCGCCCGCTATTTCCTACGAATTGACCGATGATGGGATGATCGTCAGGGGTGAGTTGGTCGGACGTACCGGTTACCACGCTCAGGTGGAGCTCTTTCACGGTGACAGTCTGTTGGGTATCGAGACACTGAGGCAATTTAGTTCGATGAATCTTTATGCGTTTTTCATTCCGCCAAAGCCGGAGTACCAGAAGATCACCCGACTGCAGCTGCGCTTCCAGAGCGAATTGGGTGTGGAACCCAAAGTGCTGGATTCACTCGATATCGTAGCCGCGGGTATTGCCGACACCACCAGGCTGTCGGTGGACAATGCCTTTGAGTTCGTGGTTGAGAAAAGTGATCTCTTTGCCCCCTGTTATGTAGACCTCAGAAAGGTAGTGGTCGAGCAACGAGGCGCGCTCCAATTGGCTTCTGACTATTATCAGATCGGGCCCGAAGACGTGCTCCTAAAGGCTCCAGTCACTGTAAGAGCTATGACTGTCGGGTCTTATCCACAGCCCAGACAACTTGGAGTATGTCGACTGGACAAAGCGGCTGACAAATGGATCTGGCTGGGGAGTGAGAATGAGACTGTCAATCGCCTACGCGCGGCCAGTACGCGAGGCGGCTCCTACGCGATTGTCATCGACCGTGAAGCTCCCAAGATAAGCGGATTGAATATCCCTGCAAACCGGCCGATCTCCGACCGGACGCCGGAGATCACGTTTACGTTGAGTGACAACCTCTCCGGATTCGAAGATGACCGGAACATCACACTGAAACTAGACGGCGTTTGGCTGATCCCTGAGTATGACCCGGAGACCAAGATCTGTCGTACTTCTCCGCCAAGCCCGCTCGATGCGGGTAAACATACCTTGACCATCGACGTGGTGGATCGCGCCGGCAACCCGGCTCAAAAAACCTTTTCGTTTGAGGTAGCAGGCGGCACATCATCTACGAAGAAAGGGAAGTAGCCGGGCATGTTCTTTCCGATCAAGGACGACAATCCGACCTTTCGACGTCCCTACCTCACGGTGACGTTGATTGTGGTGAATACCCTGATCTTTCTCTATACCAAATCGCTTGGGGAGGAAGGATTCAGTCGTTTCATCTATGCGTTTGGATTCACCCCCGACTTCTTCTTCGATACCCGCGATGCGTATGTGATCCCTTCCATCGTCTATTGGACGCCTCTGAGTTCAATGTTTCTCCATGGCGGCTGGATGCACCTAATAGGCAACATGCTCGTACTCTGGGTCTATGGCAATAATATCGAAGATTACTTTGGGCCTGTTGTTTTCCTGTTCTTTTACATCGTGGCTGGACTGGCCGCCGTGGCGGCATATGCCGTGTTTAATCTGCAATCCCAGATTCCGCTCGTTGGCGCCTCAGGCGCTATCGCGGGAGTGATGGGAGCGTACATGGTGCTGCATCCGCGCGCGGAGATCACCGTGCTGATATTCTTCTTCTTTATTCAATTCATTGTGCTCCCGGCCAAGGTTGTACTTGGACTTTGGTTCGCGATGCAGTTGGTAATGTCGCTGATCGGCTCCAGTTCCGGCGGGGGAGTAGCATGGCTCGCTCATGTCGGCGGCTTCATCTTCGGTTATGCTGTCCTCTGGTTACTGGTGAAGATATGGGGACGCCGCCATGGCAACCGATCTGACCGACAGCAAATCTACAAGATGAATTGGTGACCCGACGCCCTGTCCGTATCACCAAATCCTACTTGGATTCTCTTGTATTTATTGGGGACTAATCTTGAATCACTTCATCATTATGTACACCCGGGAGCCGGAATCTCTGCTACTCCACCGACTGACGATTGTCGTGCCTCGTAATCGATTATAGGATAAAGCGATAGAAAGCGAGAAGCCACGGAAGCCGTTTTCTAACGTTGTTTGCCACGTACCCTCGAAGGCCCAGCGAATTAGGATAACAGCTTGATTTTCGAGACCGCCTCGGCCTATATTGAGTTTGTGAAAAATGTAACAGTCTCCGACGTGCCGAATCGTCGGTCCTTCCATAGAGGAGCCAAAGTATGTTGATCACGAAACAGCAAGCCCTCGATTACCACTCACAGGGTAAACGAGGCAAGATCGAAGTCAGTCCCACCAAACCATGCATCACCCAGCTTGACCTGTCATTGGCTTACACTCCGGGTGTCGCACAACCATGTCTGGAGATCCACGCCAATCCCGCGGATGTCTACAAATACACCGCGAAGGGGAATCTGGTCGCTGTCGTGTCCAATGGTACTGCTGTACTGGGACTAGGTGACATAGGTGCCGCCGCCGGCAAGCCGGTGATGGAAGGGAAGGGCGTCCTTTTCAAAAGATTCGCCGATATCGATGTTTTCGATATCGAACTGGATACACACGATCCGCAGGAGATCATCCGGTGTTGCCAGATACTGGAGCCGACGTTCGGCGGTATCAATCTCGAAGATATCAAGGCACCGGAGTGCTTCCTCATAGAAGAAACCCTCAAGAAGACCATGAACATCCCGGTCTTCCACGATGACCAGCATGGCACCGCCATCATCTCCGGAGCCGCACTGCTCAACGCGCTGGAAATTGTGAAAAAAGATATCGGTAAAGTCCGCGTCGTCTACTCGGGTGCCGGCGCCGCCGGTATCGCCTGCGCCAAGCTTTACATCGCGCTCGGTGTGAAGCCGGAGAATATGCTGATGGTCGACTCCAAGGGCGTCCTCTGGGAAGGGCGCGAAGACTTCAGTAGCAACAAATACAAGCAGTTCTTTGTTCGCAAGACGACCTGCCGCACCCTTGCCGATGCCATGAAGGACGCTGATGTCTTTGTCGGTGTGTCGGTGAAAGATATGGTCACCAAAGATATGGTCAAATCGATGGGTCGCGACCCGATCATCTTCGCCATGGCCAACCCGGATCCTGAAATAACCTATCCGGACGCCATGGATGCCCGCAAGGATCTCATCATGGCGACTGGACGGTCAGATTATCCGAACCAGGTCAACAACGTGCTCGGTTTCCCGTTTATTTTCCGCGGCGCGCTTGACGTGCACGCGACGGCCATCAACGAAGAGATGAAGATCGCCGCCGTGAAAGCGCTGGCGAATCTGGCCAAGGAAGATGTTCCGGAAGAGGTCGCCCGTGCGTATGGTGTCGACCATTTCAAATTCGGACGGGAGTACATCATTCCCAAGCCGTTTGACCCACGCATTCTTATTTGGGAGTCATCGGCTGTTGCCGAGGCCGCCATCAAGACCGGTGTCGCCAAGAATCCGGTTGATATCGAAAAGTACAAACATGATCTGTCTCTGCGCATTGGCAAGGGACGTATCATCATGGGCGTGATGCACGAGAAGGCGAAGAAGAACCCGAAACGGATCGTCTTCCCCGAGGGGAACTCGCGACGTATTCTGCGCGCCGCGCACATTGTCGCCTCCGACGGCATCGGTCACCCGATCGTCCTCGGTGACCCCGAAGAGATTAAACAGGTGGCGAAAGAGAATGACGTCGAACTGACCGGCATCACCGTCATCGATCCGTCGACCTCTCCAAAGCGGGATTCCTACGCCCAGCGGTACTTTGATATGCGCCAGCGCAAAGGCGTGACTCAGGACAAAGCAAAACATATCGTCCAGCAGCGCGAATACTTCGGCATGATGATGCTCGAGATGGGTGATTGCGACGCGGTCCTGGCGGGCGTGACCACCGAGTATCCGCAGACCATCAAACCGGCACTTCAGATCATCAAACTGGCCGATGGCATCAAGCGTGTCTCCGGCATGTTCGCCATGATCCAGAAGGATCAGGTCTACATGTTCGCGGACACCACTGTGAATGTCAATCCGACCGCCGAAGAACTGGCTGAGATCGCTATTTTGTCAGCCAAAGTGGCGCGTCGGTTCAACATTGAACCACGAATCGCGATGCTGTCATTCTCGAACTTCGGCTCCGCGCCGTATCCCGAATCTCAGAAAGTCGCCCAGGCAACTCAAATAGTGCATAAACGCGCTCCTGAGTTGATGGTCGATGGTGAGATTCAGGCTGATGCGGCCGTCATGCCTGATTTCGTCGAACGCTATTTCCCATTCTCCACGCTTAAGGAAGCGGCCAACGTGTTCATTTTCCCGGATCTCGGTTCGGCGAATATCGCGTACAAACTGCTTCACCGCATCGGCGGCATGATGGCCGTAGGACCGATCCTGATGGGTCTTTCCAAGCCGGTTCATGTACTGCATCGCACGCTCGATGTGAATGAGATCGTCGATATGGCCGCTATCGCCGTGGTCGACGCTCAGCAGAAATAGACTGATTTCATTTTCTCAAGTCGGCGCCGAGGAGCTCAAGACTCCTTGGCGCTCTCTTTTTGCGGTCTGGAACAACTTTCCCCATTGACCGGAATCTCCTTTCCCGAAGTCTCGTCCATCGACTTTTCCCGTAAGGCGCCACTCTCTCGTAATCTACTGTAAAGCAATGTGATAGCGGTGTGTGCCAACTTCGGCACAGGCATTGCTTAATACGGCAACGGAGAAATTCCATCATGTGGAGTAGTGTGTGACAAAAGAGAAAACGAAACCCGAAGACGGCGCACAGCCGACAGCCGAGGGGCAGGCCGACAAAGCCGCCACAAAGCCGGGGATGATGAAGAAGCTGATGCCGGTACTTTTGTTCGGCTTGGGCGGACTCGTCCTGCTCGGTGGCGCCGTGTATGTCACTCTTATGTTCCTCGGTGGCGAGCCCGAAACTGATGCCACGGCCGACGCCAAGGACAAAACCGCGGAAACATCCAAACCCGCCGACACCACTGCTCACGACGACTCTCCCGAAAAGATACCGTCAACCGATGATGTCGCGGCTTCGCCCGACTCTCTTTCCGCCGCGGCCGACAGCGCCGAAGCGGCGGCTGAATTGACCCGCAATATCGCGGCAATGACCGAAGCCATGGCGGTTCATGATGCCGCCGAAGCCGAGGTCAACCACGCTGAAGCGATGGGCAAAGATGAATCGCTACAGGCTGTTGATTGGCTTGAAGCCGAAAAGAAGAGATTACAGGAACGTGAATCAGATATCGCCTCCCGCGAAGCAGAATTGCAGGTGCAGGATCGCGAGTTGTCCAAGAAGCTGTTGAAGATCGAACAGGCCAGCTCCGACCGGATCACCAACCTGGCCAAACTATACGATGGGATGGATGCCGATGCGGTCGCCAAGATCCTGGCCAATCTCGAAGACGAATTGGTCGTTTCGATAATCCCGCGCATGAAGCAGAAGAACGCCTCCGCTATTCTGGCCCTGATGCCACCCCAGCGGGCGGCCAGCCTTTCCAAACAGATCATTACTCTGGCGAGTGAATAGAAGATGATGCTGCCGTTTGTCAACATACTCCCTGCCGGGTCGACCGGAATCGGTTCCACCAAACCTGTTGGTGGTGATCCGCTTGCGTTTGGCGTTGGGGATGGACAGACGTTTGAGTCGCTGATGAACCTCTTCGGCATGGCCGAGCCATCGGCCTTATCTCGTAGTAATAGTGAGACGTCGCCCAGACTCGGTACCGATGTAGCGGCCACAACAGATTTCGCCCAGTCCTTGATCTCGTCACTCTTAATGGGCGCTATAAACCCTGCGCAGACCACTGAGACTCCGGCGAAATTTGCGTCGGCTGTCAGCGTACCACCGCAGACCGACAATCAGTTCGCGTCAGTTGACTCCGAACAACTGATCAGCCAGCCCGAAATGAAACTGCCGTTCGAACAGAGACTCTCTCTTCCTGTGGCCCAGCCGTGGACAATGACCATGACGCAGCAGCGTCCGGTCAACCTCAAGCCCGGGAAGTATCAGGTTCTCAAGCAAGATATCAACAACGGCAAGCTCACTCTGGATCTGAAGGCCAATGGCCAGTCCGCGGAGCCGATCAAAGTAACAATTCCTATCGAGCTTCTCCACCAGGAAAGCCCCGATGCGATAGCGCCTGTGGTAAAGCAGTTTGCAGGCGCCCAAGTTTCACCAACCCGCGTCACTCTCGTGTCGCCTTACTCGACCGACCTAGAGTCGATCATGGGCAAAGTCAACGTGCGCGAACTGGAAGTCTCAGTCGAGCATACCAGCGCCGTCTATCAGGCCGCCGATGAACCGATGAAAGTTCAGATCGTCGCCGAACAGGCGGGCCAGAACTTCCTGCTCGCCGGCAAACTGAACCGCGCTCAACTAAAAGCGCAGACGACCATCAAAAAGACTGTCTCCGCTCTGGCGACTGCGCCAACGAATGAAAACCCGACTCCTGCCGCCGCCAACGGTCTGACGGTTGACACTGTCAGCATCCCGCGTCGTCGCATGGCGCAGAAGGTGGCCTTCGAGTCTGATCCTTCCGCCAAGTCGGAAGATTTCGCGCTCATTGATAAACTCCTGACCGCGGTTCCTAAGGACACTACAGCAGTAAAAGACGGACTGGAGCAATTTTCCTTCAAGTCGGCTATCCCCGTACCTCAGTCTGATACACAGACCCGTCTGGATATCCCACGTGTCAAGTTGACCTTGCCGCAAGAAATGCCGCAGCTCAAAGTTGACGGCCAGACCGTCCTGCTCAAGATCGAACCGGAACACCTTGGTCCGGCCAAATTGCAGCTCTCTATCAAGAACGATTCGCTCTCAGCGCGTGTCACGGTGGACTCCGTGCACGCTAAAGCGGCGGTCGAAAGCTCGCTCGATCAATTGAATGACCAGCTCGGCCGCGCGGGTGTGAAGGTCAATTACATAGAAGTCAATGTGCGCGGCGGAGGCGCGGAGAATCAATTCTTCCATCGCCAGTCTGAATGGTTCCGCTCACAGCAGCCACGCGTCGCCCGTATGGCCGACGAGTTAATGTCAGAAATATCCATGATAGTGCCGCCATCCGCGCCAGTCTCGTACATCGGCGCCGGCTCTATCAATGTCTTTGCGTAGGAGTGTGAAGAAATGTCATTCATTTCACCTGTAGCGACCGACACCAATGGGAATGTCAAAACCACTGGCGGGGGCCAGTCATTGGGTAAGGATGATTTCCTCCAACTGTTGGTCACCAAATTGCAGTACCAGGATCCGCTCGCGCCGATGGAGGACGAGGACTTCATCGCCCAGTTGGCGCAGTTCTCCTCGCTTGAGCAGATGAACAACATCGCCGAAGGGATCACGTCCTCCAATCAGTGGGACTATCTCCAGATGCAATCGCTGAATAACGCGATGGCCTCCGGCTTGATCGGTAAGGAAGTTACGGCTGAGTACTCAGGTATCTACCTGGAAAGCGGCAAGAACGCCTCGGTCGCGTACACCATAACGCAACCCGCCAAAGAGCTGACCATGATCATCAAGGATGCCGATGGCAACGAAATTGCCCGAGTCACCAAGAATGACCTCGGCACCGGCTCTGGTACGATCACCTGGGATGGCAAAGACTCATTTGGCAACAAAGCGGCGACCGGGTTTTACTCGATCGAAACTATTGCCACCGGTCAGACTGGTTCGACGTTCACGCCGAGCATGGCCGTCACCGGAATCGTGTCGCGAGTCTCATATCGTGATGGCTCTGCGTTTGTGAACGTGAACGGCATGGAGATCGCCCTGGGCGATATCACCGCCGTCGGAGAACCGGGAACATTCGACCAGGACTAGATGGCAATGGCACAAGGCACACGCATCAGCGCATATCAGCGACCGGTCAACCTGATCGAGATCGCACAGCGCGGTCAATCTCCGACGAAAGCGTCAGAGACCAAGGGGACCGAGTCGTTCAAACAAGCGCTCAGCAAAGAGCTCTCGTCCAATCGTCCGGTGACGGTCTCCAAGCACGCGAGCGAACGCCTTTACTCGCGTGGCATCGAGTTTGGCGAACAGCGGATGCAGCAGGTCGCCGATGCGCTGGACAAAGCTGAAGCCAAAGGATCAAAAGAAACACTGATATTATTCGACGAGATGGCGATGGTCGCCTCCGTCAAGAATCGCACAATTATCACCGCATTCGATCGGGATCGACTCCGCGAAGGCGTCGTTACCTCCATCGACTCGGCTATCATTATCTGAGCAAACAATGAAACTGATACTTGATAAACCCGAAACAAGGCTGGACCCCATTGAAAATGGGGGGGCCTTGCAACTCCCTAAGGAGGGAAGCAAGCCATGATGGCATCACTCTACGCCGGTGTGTCCGGTTTGAAAAACCACCAGACGAAATTGAACGTCATTGGTAACAACATCGCCAACGTCAACACCATCGGTTTTAAGACCGGTCGTGTGAACTTCCAGGAAGCGCTCGTCCAGAGCTACAAGGGCGCGGGTCGTCCGAGCGCCGTGTCCGGCGGTACCAACCCGATCCAACTCGGTCTTGGTATGCAGGTCGCGACGGTCGACAACCTCTTCCTGCAGGGCGGTCTCGAAACCACGGGCCAGATCACCGATATGGCGATCCAGGGTTCCGGTTTCTTCGTCCTTGGCGACTCGAACAACAACAAGTTCTACACTCGCGCCGGAGCATTCGGTTTCGACGCGGAGTCCAACCTGGTCGATCCTGCGACCGGTCTCTATGTGTTGGGCAAAATGGCCGATTCAGCCGGAAATATCCCGTCGCTCGCGACGACCGGTCCGATCACGTTACCGTTCGGCCAGCAGGATCCGGCTCGTTCGACCGAGTTCGTCACCCTGGCCAACAACCTCGATTCGTCGGCGACTGACTCAGTCGCTCGCCTGTCGGATGCCGGCAACTCCGGCGTCACCGCGATCAGCGGGACGGCCATTGACGGTATCGGTGGCACGCACTCGATCGTTATCACCGGTAATCAGGCGGTGAACGCCACCTATACTGGCGCAAACGTCGGTAACGATGGTGCCGGTGGCGCGATCGGCAATCTTGGTCTGACTATGACTCTCGGTTCACTCGGCGTGACCGACTTCACCAATTACGGATTCAGCGTTGATGGCCGCACGACCCAGATCATCTCCGGTCTTAACGCCAATTCGACGATCTCTGATCTGATCAACGCGACCAACCAGATCGACGGCATCACTGCCGCGCTGGTCGGCGGGCAGATCCAGATCACTCGTGACAAAGCAGGTGCGGATACCGAATTCAATTTCCTTTCGACAGCCGGTTCGGTGACAGTTGGTGGTGGCGGCGGCGCGACTGCCGGCAACATCATTGGCGTCGTGTTTGGCGTTAATGGCGCGACCTTCCAGTCCTCTGGTGGAGCCGCGACCACGTATATCGCCAGCGACACTTTCACTCCCGAACGCGGCTACGGCCCGGCGGCCGGCCCACTGACCTCCACGCTTGACCTGGTCTTCGACAATGTGACCGGTCGTGTGGTCGGATTGAATGGTCTTGGCGGCGGCGGCGTAGAAATCGAAGCGACCAATGGTTTGACTGCGACCGGCGCCAATCCGCTGGTGGTCACCACTGATCCGACGCTACATTCAACGTCAATCAACGTTTTTGACTCGCTTGGCGGCAAGCATACGCTGTCTATCGAGTTCTTCAAATCGCTGGTCCCGAACCGTTGGGAGTGGCGCGTATCGACTCTCGGTACCGAAGGTATCACCGCCGGCCAGACTGGCTCGGTCTCCTTCAACGCCGATGGCTCACTCAATTCATTCGATTACTTCGGTGGCGCGACCGGCGTCACGATCAGCCCGAACAACGGCGCTGAGAATATGACTGTCGCTTTCCGCGCCGGTTCAGTGGGTAACTTCGATGGATTGACCGGATTCGCGTCCGGTAATCACACTGCGTCGATCATCGGTCAGGACGGCTACGGTCTTGGTATTCTCCAGAAAGTAGCCATCGACCAGGCGGGTAACATCTCGGGTATCTTCTCGAATGGTGTTACGCGCGTTCTGGCGCAGATCATGCTGGCCGACTTCACCAACCAGGCCGGGTTGCGCAAAGCTGGACGCTCTATGTACCAGCCTTCCGCGAACTCAGGAGAGCCGGTTGAAGGCGTGGCCGGGTCAACCATTTCCGCCGAGATCACCTCGGGGGCGCTCGAGTCCTCGTCGGTCGATATCGCGCAGGAATTCACCGGAATGATCACGACGCAGCGCGGCTTCCAGGCCAACGCGCGGGTCATTACCACCTCGGACGACATGCTCGACGAGCTGGTGAACTTGAAGAGATAAGTAGATGATAAAGGTTACCAGGATAAATGATTCTGATCTGGTGATCAACGCCGACCTGATCGAATTCGTCGAGGCGAACCCTGACACGATCATCTCGCTGACTACCGGCAAGAAGATCATGGTCAAGGAAATACCCGACGAGATCATCGCCAAGGTCGCCGCATTCAGACGATTGTCAGACGGTCGGGGAATCATCCCGACCGCTGACCCAACAGATGGGCGTGTAACGCCACGACAAGGATTGTGACGATGGCAGCAGAGAATGACAAGACCCAAGTGCAGACGGCAGACAACGCCGACGCCAAACCAGCCAAGAAGTCGAACAAACTGATCCTGTTCGGCGGAATCGGTGTCGGGATCTTGGTGATCGGGGTTGTCCTGGCGATCTTCGTCCTCAAGCCAATGATGGCTGGAGGCGGGGAAGAGGCGGCCGCTGACGATAAGACCGAAACCAAAGCCGAATCGGGCGAGAAGAAGTCCGAGCATGGCGAGGCCAAGAAACCCGAAAAGAAGGCGGAGAAAGCCAAGTCCGGACACGGCGAGGCGAGCGAGTCCCTGGTCTATTCGATCAAGGATATCGTCGTCAATCCGGCCGGGACTGCCGGCTCGCGTTTCCTGTCGGTCTCGTTCGGTTTCGAACTCGGCTCCAAGGAATTGATGACCGCATTCGAATCGCGTGAACCGATTGTCCGCGATGTGCTGATCACTATTCTGTCGTCGAAGACGCTCGCCGAGCTGACCGACGCCAAGCAGAAAGAGATCATGCGCGTGCAGATCCGTAAGCGACTCTCTCAGGTCTTGGAAACTGAAGAACTGGCCGGTGTCTATTACACCGACTTTGTGCTCCAATAAGGACAACATCTGTGGCAAAGATACTTACACAGGACGAAATTGACGCGTTATTGACGACTGTCTCCTCCGGCGAGGTTGCCGATGCTGATAGTTACGATGACGCCAAATTACGCTCGGTTGTCGCGTACGACTTCAAGCATCCGAACCGGGTCTCCAAAGACCAGATCCGGACGCTGGAGAATATGCACGATAACTTCGCGGGACACTTCGGCTCCATGCTCTCGGCCGTATTGCGGTCGATCGTTGATGTAGACCTCGTCTCCGTCGACCAGATCACCTACTCCGAGTTCATTATGTCGCTGGTGTCGCCGTCCTGTACGTACACGTTCTCGGCGCGTCCGCTGGATGCCGCCTGTCTGGTTGATTTCAACCCGACCCTGACGTTCTCGTTGATCGATCGCATGTTCGGCGGTCACGGAAAGATCTTAGAGACCGAACGTGAGTTGACGGGTATCGAACGATCTGTGATGGGTCGCCTTGTCGATCGCATGTACCGCGAACTGGAAAAGTCGTGGGAGCATATCGTCAAGGTCGGTATCGAACAGATCAGTTTCGAGACGAACCCGCAGTTCATACAGATCGTTCCGCCGGGTGAAACCGTCGTGGTGATATCTTTCCAGGTGAAGCTGTTCCAGTCGACCGGGTTGCTCACCATCTGTTATCCGTATGTATCGCTCGAACCGATTATCACCAAGCTTTCGGCCCAGAACTGGATCGACGCCACCAAGCGCAAGAATGTGGATGCAGATCGCGCGGTGAATCAAAAGAATCTCTATGACGTGAACGCCGATGTCTCCGCGATCCTGTTGCGCTCGAATATCAAATTGAAAGACTTTATGTCGCTCAAGATCGGCGACATCATTCCATCCGAGAAGAAGATCCACCAACCGATCGATATCTGCGTCAATCGACGCAAAAAGTATTCGGCCCGTCCCGGATTGACCGGCAAGAAGCGGGCATTCCAGGTGGTCTCCGCCTGGGAACCAATCTCTAAGGAGAAATCAGCATGACAGATGAAATGGACATGGAGTTTGCCGGAGCCGGTGGGCAGGATGATGCCGTCCCGGGTGCCGGTGGTCAGGATGACCAGCCCATGCCGTCGCACCAGCAGTCGGTTGGGGTGGTGAATCCCGGCGACACTTCAGAAGAGGATGCTGAAGCTGCCATGCTTCGTATGCTCGAGGATCTGCCTCAGGAGAGTCGCTCAACCACTGCCGATGACATCAATTTCGGGTCGGCCCAGGTCTCGCGCGCGGAGTTCCAGCAGCTGCAACAGCCCGCTGGGAGCGGCTCGCCGCGTAACCTCGACCTGCTGATGGATGTCGACCTGCCAGTGCAGATCGAACTGGGACGCACCAAGCTCTCTATCTCGGAGATCCTGGCGCTTGGACCCGGCTCAGTGGTCGAGTTGAACAAACTCGCCGGTGAACCGGTCGACCTGCTGGTCAACAACAAGGTGGTGGCCAAGGGAGAGGTCGTGGTCATCGACGAAAACTTCGGGCTGCGCGTCACGCAATTGATCACGCCCGAGGAAAGGCTGAAAGCGCTTGGCGCAGAATAATCCCAGCCGACGTCGCGCGATCACCACGTCGATCATCCTCGCCCTGGCGCTCATCGGGATGTTTCTGATAACGTCGAACCGGCCCGGCAACAGCAGCCCGCTGTTCGCGCAGGCCGAATCGACCACGCAGAGCACCACCGATACGGTCGCGACATCCGCACCAGCCTATCAGCCGATGGTTGACACGGCTGGCGCCACCAGTTCCATCCTCAAGATGGTGATGGCCCTGGTGATCGTGATCATTTGTATCTATGCCGGTATCTGGCTCCTCAAGAAACTGACCGCGCGGCGCCATGGAGGCAATCGCAAGGCATTCATGCTTGAGGTACTCGAGACGGCGTATATCGACCCCAAGAAATCTCTCTCGCTCGTGCGAGTAGCGGATAAGTCGGTCCTCATCGGAGTGACCGATAACCAGATCTCGGTGCTGACCGAGCTCGATACCGAACTCACCAAAGCTGCCATGGAGGCGGCCACTCAGGGATCGCAGGGTGATTCGTTCTCGAATATGCTTAAGTCGGCAACGCAAAAACTGGGCGGTTTCGGTAAGAAAAACTAAGTACGCGCCGCGATGGATTGCGGCGTGCGGAGCCTGCATATGGATGTGCGGGCTGACCATGAAAGATATAGGACATTATGCTACGGCGAACAGTTCTTCTCCTGCTGTGCGTGATCTGCTGCCTGATGGCGGCCTCGGATGTCTCCGCGCAGGCTATCCCCAAAGTCTCAGTTGAGGTCGGCAAAGCGACGACCCCCGGTGACCTGTCGGTCACTCTTCAGGTTGTCGTCCTCATGACCGTGCTGGCGCTCGCGCCATCGATCCTCATCATGACCACTTCGTTCATCCGTATCGCCGTAGTGCTGTCATTCCTGAGGCAGGCGATCGGCACTCAGCAGATGCCACCCAACCAGTTGCTGGTCGGACTTGCGTTGATCCTGACGTTTTTTGTCATGTCGCCGGTCTTTACGACGTCATATGACACAGGCATCAAGCCATATCTCGATGAGAAGATCACCAAAGAAGAAGCTTTCGACAAAGCGGTCGCCCCCTTCCGCAAATTTATGCTGGCGCAGACGCGCGAACAGGATCTCGCCCTCTTCGTGAATATGGCCAAACTCCCGGCGCCGCAAACGCCTGACGATATCCCGCTTCACGTGTTAATACCGGGTTTCGTTATCTCCGAGTTACGCACCGCGTTTCAAATAGCGTTTGTGATCTTCATCCCATTTCTGGTGATCGATATGGTCGTCGCTTCGGTGCTCATGTCGATGGGTATGATGATGCTTCCGCCGATCATCGTCTCGCTGCCGTTTAAGATACTATTGTTCGTGCTGGTCGATGGCTGGTACTTGCTCGTGAAATCACTGGTTGAATCATTCCATATGTAAGGACGACACCAATGACACCACAGATGGTTATTACAATTGGCAGAGAAGCCCTCACCCTGACGCTTCTGATAGCATCACCGATGCTGATCTTTGGATTAGTGGTTGGTCTGGTGATCTCGATCTTTCAGGCGGTCACCCAGATCAACGAAATGACGTTGACGATCGTCCCCAAGATCCTGGCGGTCGCCTTGGCCCTGTTGATCTTCCTTCCCTGGATGATCAATATGATGACCGATTTCACCCGCCACATGTTTGAGCTCATTCCTACTTTGGTCGGATAATGGACCAGCCGCGCTTTAGAACAGACTTGAACTTTTTTCCACCATCGCTGGTAAATAGTTCCACAGCCAGCGGACTCATCAGACTCCAGCGTCCACGTTAGGCATAGCAAGTCACTATCTTATAATCGCTTACATAAGTTAATCGTGCTGTTTCACCTTGGCACACGGTTTGAAATGGTATTTCTGCGATTAACCCGAACTATGTAAGGATTAGCCCTTGTTCGACTTCGTCAATTTCGCCGCCGCCAAGCTTCAGCTCTTCCTGCTGATCATGCTCCGTGCGTCCGGCCTCTTTCTCATCGCTCCGATTCTGAGCCATCGCACGTTTCCGGTTCCGGCCAAGCTGGGACTGATCGTGCTGTTCGCGCTCATCATGATCGCGGCGATGCCGAATGCGGTCGTGCCCGAAGCACAGTCGCTAAGCGAGCTGGTGACCTTGGCCGCGAAAGAGATATTCGTCGGACTGGCTATCGGGTTCCTCTTTTCGTTGCTGTTGATGGTGGTGCAGATGGCGGGGGATATCATCAGCTACCAGATCGGCTTTGCGATGGCCAGCATCATGGATCCCGACCAGGGACACGAAGTGACCACGCTCGGGACGTTCTGGTTTCTCTGCGCGCTGTTGATCTTCCTCGGTATCAACGGCCACCATGTGATCATTTCCGCTTTCAATGACAGCTATCAACTGATCCCCGCGGGCCATGTCGTGATGAACGGCGCGGTCGGCGAGATGATAATGACCTATTCGGCATATGTCTTCGTGATCGCGCTCAAACTGGCCGCTCCGGTGGTTGTCACCCTGCTCCTGGTGGATGTTGCGATGGGAGTCGTCTCCCGCATGATGCCGACCATGAATGTGTTCCTCCTCGGCTTTGGCGTGAAGGTGGCGGTCGGTATCGCCATCATGGCGCTCTCCCTGCCGGTGTTCGCCTACGTGCTTGAGAAAGCCACCGGCTACATCGACACCGAACTCATCAACCTTCTTGGCGCGTTGGGAAGGGCGTAGGTCATGGCCGAAGACAGTTTCCAGGAACGGACAGAACAGGCAACACCCCGGCGGCGTGAGAAAGCGCGCGAAGAGGGAAGAGTTGCCAAGTCCGCAGAACTGAATTCAGCGCTGATGATCCTCCTTGGGTTCTCCACGCTTCTGGCTATCGGTCCGATGATGGTCCGCCAGACGATGGATATGATGCGCGGCTTCCTGGCCAACGCGCCGACCATCGCCATGTCCGATCCGACTTTCGTGAAAGTCTACGGCGATTCGCTGCTCAAATATATGATCATCGTCGCTCCCGTTTTTGGCGCAATGATGATAATCGGCTTCGTCGCCAACGTGATGCAGGTCGGCTTCAAGGCCAGCCCGAAGGCGATGGAACTGAAGCTGGACAAGCTCAATGTGGTCGCCGGTTTCGGACGCTTGTTCTCCACCCGTTCACTCGTGTCGCTTGTCCGGGATACGCTCAAGCTCTTCATCATCGGCTTTGTCGCTTACAAAGTCATCATGTCCGAGTCGGATCAGTTCCTGACCCTGGCCGACATGAGCATTGGCCCGTTGGCCGCGACCACCGGCAAGCTGGCGATAACCATCGCCCTCAAGATCGGTGTGGCCATTCTCATCCTGGCGATCCTCGACTACGCTTACCAAAAGTACGAATTCGAGAAGTCGATCAAGATGTCTCATCAGGAAGTCAAAGAAGAATACAAGGATACCGAAGGTTCCCCGCAGATCAAGGCTCGCATCCGGCAGATCCAGCGTCAGACCGCGCAGAAGCGGATGATGCAGGATGTGCCGAAAGCGGATGTCGTCATCACCAACCCGACCCACTACGCGGTCGCGCTGAAATATGACACTGATTCGATGAACGCCCCGACCGTCATCGCCAAGGGACAGAACCTCATCGCCCAGAAGATCAAAGAGATCGCCTACGACAACGATATCCCGGTGATCGAAGATAAGGCTCTCGCGCAGGCGCTTTACAAGATGTGCGAGATCGGCCAGATGGTGCCGCACACGCTGTACCGCGCGGTCGCCGAAGTGCTGGCGTACGTCTACCGCCTGAAGGGGAAGGTGAGCAAGTAAGATGACGCAGCAGGGCAACCAGAACGTGCTGACGCAACTGGCGTCACGCTCCGACATCATCCTCGCGGTCGCCGTGATGGGGATCATTACTGTCCTCATCATTCCAATCCCGGCGATGGTGCTGGATTTCGCGCTCGCCTTCAATATCACTTTCTCGCTGGTCGTGTTGATGACCACGCTGTACATCACACGCCCGCTTGATCTGTCTGTGTTCCCTGGAATGCTGCTGGTCGTAACGCTGATGCGCTTGTCGCTCAACGTTGCCTCGACCCGACTCATACTCGGTCAGGGATATGCCGGCGAAGTCATCAACTCGTTCGGCAATTTCGTGGTGCAGGGGAATTACGTCGTCGGCTTCATCATCTTCGCCATTCTGGTCGTGATCCAATTTGTGGTGATCACCAAGGGCGCGGGTCGTATCTCTGAAGTCGCCGCCCGGTTCACTCTCGATGCCATGCCCGGCAAGCAGATGGCGATCGACGCCGACCTGAACGCCGGTATCATTACTGAGCAAGAAGCGAAAGCCCGCCGCGAAGAGATCGCGCGTGAGGCTGACTTCTATGGCGCCATGGATGGCGCCTCTAAATTCGTCCGCGGCGACGCTGTCGCCGGTATCCTCATCACCATCATCAATGTCATCGGCGGCTTCATTATCGGCGTCGCCATGCATGACATGTCGATCCAGGAAGCGCTAAAGACTTACACGCTTCTTTCAATCGGTGATGGCCTGGTGACGCAGATTCCGGCGCTTTTGGTGTCGACCGCCTCCGGTCTCATTGTCACCCGCTCTGCCGCACAGTCAAACATGGGCGCGGATCTGACAGCTCAACTCAGCCGCCAGCCGCGTGCGATCATGATCGCCGCCGGCGTGCTGCTGCTCTTCTCGATCGTTCCCGGCATGCCGACCCTCACGTTCATCACCCTCGGGCTGTTGGTTGGAGGAATCGGGTATGTAACGCACGAAGCGCAAAAGAATCGTGCGGCCGCCGCGACCAGGCAGGAGCAGACTAAGAAAGAGACCAAGCAGAAGCCGGTTGAGCGGACCGAAGACCTGCTCAAAGTTGACACGATCGGTCTCGAGATCGGCTATGGATTAATTCCGTTAGTAGATTCCAATCAAGGCGGTGACCTGCTTGAGCGCATTTCGTCCATTCGCAAGCAACTGGCTACCGAACTCGGCATCGTTGTCCCGCCGATCCGTATCCGTGACAATGTCCGCCTGAAACCGAACGAATATCAAGTCAAGATCAAGGGGATTCGCGTCGCCGGATTTGAGCTGATGGTTGACCATCTGCTGGCGATCAATCCCGGTTATCTGGTCGAGTATCTCGACGGCTTCGATACGAAAGAACCCGCGTTTGGCCTGAAGGCGACATGGGTGCTGCCGAATCTTCGCGATATCGCCGAGGCGAAGCAGTTCACGGTGGTTGAGCCGACCGCTGTCGTAGCGACTCACCTGACCGAAGTGATCCGTCAATCGTCCGCCGAAATACTGACTCGCCAGGATGTGCAGCATCTGGTCGATACGCTCAAAGAAGATTTCCCGGCGCTGGTTACCTCGGTCATTCCGGAGATGGTCTCGCTCGGGACACTGCACAAAGTGTTGCAGTCGCTCCTCTCCGAGCGGATACCGGTTCGTGACCTCGCGACGATCGTCGAGACAGTCTCGGATTACGCGACGGTCACGAAAGAGACCGATGTCTTGGCTGAGTATGTCCGGATGGCTCTCAAACGCCAGATCACCGAACTCTACAAAGATAACACCGGCAAGATCAACGTCTTCACACTCGATCCCGCGATCGAACAGAAGCTCTCCGATTCAGTGCAGAATACCAAGCAGGGGCTGATGCTCGTACTTGATCCGGCTCTGACCGACATGCTGCTGCGCAAGCTGGGTGAACAGACGGAGCGGATGCAGGCGGCTGGCCTCACTCCGGCTGTCATCTGTTCGCCCAATATCAGACTCGCGCTGCGCCGTCTGGTTGAAGCGTCCTTCCCGTCGCTGGCGGTCATCTCCTACAACGAGATCCTGCCGACCGCTGAATTGGTCTCCGTTGGAATGGTGAGGTTGTCAGATGATAATTAAGACCTACGCCGCAGAATCAGCCGCGGCCGCGCTGAAAATGGTCCGCGCCGAACTGGGCGCCGACGCGGTCGTGCTCAAAACCCGCGAACTTCCTGCCGGTCGTGGCACGGAACGTATCGAGATCACCGCGTGCGCCGACAAAGCGATCGTCACCGAGCCGGAACGCACGGCCTCTCCAAGAACGACTACCCGTCAGATCACACGCGCCAGCTTCCCGCAGGTTGAGACTGGCCACACACAGACTACTGCGATCAACACCATGACCGTCAAGGCCGAGCCGGTTGCGTCCGCACCAATCTCCGCGGCGCCGGTCGCGGCCACGCGCATTGACCAACTTGAGCAGAAGATCGATCGCATCTTATCGCTTCTGGCGAGTCAGACGACCAATGGCCAGCAACATCAGATCTGCACGCATTTGGCGGATCGTGACCTTCCGGACGCATTCATCCAGGAACTGGTGATCGAAGGGCTCGACGGTAGCACGCCGATTCGAACCGCGTTGACCGACTCACTCACGTCGATCATGATCCCCGGACTGACCTTCAAAGCCGGTGACAGTATTGCGGTGTTAGGTTTCGCCGGCGCCGGGAAGACCTCTGTGCTCGGCAAGCTGGCCGCGAAGCAGGTGTTCCAGGAAAAGCAGTCTATTCGCCTGGTCTCACTCGACTCAGTAAAGGTTGGAGCATTCGAAGAGCTTTCCAGCTACGCCGACATTCTCGGTTCGCAGGCTGTTGATTACGCAGCCGCCAAAACCACTTCTGATACAAGCTCCATCACGCTGATCGATACTCCCGCCTTGCCGCGTCAAAACCAGCACTTGGTCACTCTGCGGGATCAGATCGATACCCTGAAGCCAAATTATCGTCTTGCCGTAGTGTCCGCGCTCACTCGCGCGACCGATGCCGAGTCGATCATGCAGCAATTAGCGGTCTTCGCGCCGACCCATATCGTCGTGACGATGCTGGACCTGACCGAGCGGTGGGGTTCGGCAGTTGCGGCCGCGCGCGTGTCGCGTCTGCCGATCTGTTACGTCACCAACGCTCCGGCCGGTATCGGCACGGTCGTCACTCCGGATGCGGCGGCATTCACCAAGATGTTCCTGACGGAGGAGAGCAATGCGTAATCAGGCTCTTCCGCAGGCATATGTCTCCGCGCCATCGCCGCGCATGGTCTCCATCCTCTCCGGCAAGGGAGGTGTGGGAAAGTCGGTGATCGCGTTTAATCTCTCCTCTGCGCTTTCGGCTCACGGCGCGCGAGTGTTGTTGGTCGATGCTGATTTCGGATGCGGCAATCTCCACTTGTTGGCGAATGTCGCGGCCGAGTTCGGCATCGGCGAATACGCCTCGCAGCAGTTAACTCTCGCCGAGGCGCGTCTGGCATTGGCGCCAAATCTTGATCTACTCGTCGGCACCTGGCACGAGTCACTTGGCGAGGATCGCAATATGCGCTTCACCGCGTCACTGGTGCAGCGACTTCGCGATGATGCCGCCGACTACGATTTCATCATCGTTGATCATTCATCTGGACGCAGCAACCAGACCGCGATGATGGCACATGCTTCCGATCTCGTCCTAATGGTCGCGATCCCGGAACTGACATCGCTCTCCGACGCGTACGGTCTCTATAAGCATCTCAACTCACTTGGCGCCGCAGTTGAGTGCGGTCTGCTGGTCAATCGTGTGCAGTCGGATGATGAAGCACTCTTTATCGCCGACAAGTTCGCCGCCCTGACCGGCCGGTTCCTGAACCGTCCAGTCTCCCTGGTTGGGGCGATTCCCGAAGAAGAAATCATTCGCAAATCCATAGCCGCGCAGCGGTCGATATTCGCGATCAACGACAAAGCTCTTGCCAGTCAGGCGGTTAGCCGTTTGGCCACCGACCTGTGCCAGGGGCTGTCGCTCGTGGATCGTGACCTGAATTCGATAAAAAAAGACTCGGCAACAGCCGATACAAGAGGATAACGGACAAATGGTTAGCAAGAACAAGCAGACGACTAAACAACGCGGGCGTAAACCGGCAACCACCAAAGTCGCGCGCGTAGCCAAGACGAAAGCTACCAAAACCGTCGCCATCACGACTGTCGATACTTCCGCGCCGAAACGGGCCAAGAAGTGGGATGTGTCGTCGCGCGACTGGACCCGCTATCAGAAGAGTCGCAATACCGAGAATCGACAGATGCTTTTGAACAAGTATCTGCCGCTCGTGCGCACAGTGGCCGCCCGTATGGCAATGGGATTTCCGCGGTCGGTCGAGCTGTCTGACTTGGTCAACACTGGGGTCATCGGATTGATCGAAGCGTTCGGCAATTTCGATCCGTCCCGCGGCGTGAAGTTCGAGACGTATGCGGTGCCGCGTATTCGCGGCGCCATCCTCGATGAACTTCGCGCGCTCGACTGGGTCCCGCGTTCCACTCGCGCCAAATCGCGCGAGATCGATCGCGCCCTGACGTCGCTTGAAAACGAACTTGGCCGCCAGCCCGAGATCGCTGAACTGGCCAAACACCTCAAGATCTCCGAGGAGGAACTACACTTGGCTATCGATGATGTCTCCAGCACCAACATCCTCTCCCTGGATGAAGTGATCTATCGTGAAGACGACAATCGCCAGGTCCCGCGAATCGAAACGATCAAGGACCACCTGGGCCACTCCATTCTCGGCGAGATCGAAAAGGGCGAGCTTCGCTCGTTCCTCGTGGTCGCCATGGATCGCCTGACAGAACAGGAGAAACTGGTGATCGCCCTGTATTACTACGAAGAACTGACACTCAAGGAGATCGGCGAGGTGATGACCATCTCCGAATCCCGCGTGTCGCAGATCCATACTCGTGCGGTGATGAAGTTGCGCACGATGGTCAAGGAGAAATTCGCCCTGACCGCTTAAGCGGCGGTAAACCCAGGGAGGTAGCGAATGGACAACCCGATCGCGCCGCTGGAACGCAGCAATCTCTTTACCGGCTCGGGACGCGTCAAACCGTCGCAGGAAGCGGACAAAGAGAAAGAGCGGAAGAAATTCAGCGAGGACCTGGAAGCTGAGCTCGAAGACGAAGAGCAAGCGCGCAAAAAGAAAGACAAGGTCGAACTCGCGTCGACAGTCCCGGACGCTACGGAGCAGGAAAGCAACGAGAAGTCAGAGTCGCAGAAGCCGGATGAGGAGCAGGAAGCTCCGCGGCATGTCGATCTGACCGCATAGGAAAGGCAAGGTAAGTGAAAATGGAACTTTCACGAGAGTTGATCATCGACGCGCTGCTGAATGTGGCGGCGTACGTGACCGCAGGAGCGCTCTGGCTGGTCATCTATTCGATAGTCACAAACCGTTCGCGCCAGGAAGCGCCGGCGCCGAAGAGCAAACCGGTAGCGGTGGAGCACGAGACACGGTCGAGCGCGTCAAACACGCGACGTTCCGAGTTTGTCAGTCTGGCCTCGGCCGCCATTCCGCGCGACGCGGATCTGCATGAGCGTGATCGCCTGCGGACCGAAGCGACCCGTTACCAGCGCAATCGCGCTGAAGTGATCAAGATCGCGCGCGATATGCTCAAGTCGGGCACGCATCGCGATAAGATACGCAGCCTGCTCCCGATCTCCGAGGGCGAGCTGGCATTGTTGTCGAACGAATAACCTAAACATAGTTGGAGCTATCCCATGGCCACCGAGAGCCCGTTCCTGCTGTTTCGCGTCGAATGTCCGATCTGCAAACAGCTGAATGAATTCGAGACGATCCGCGTTGGGGCATATGCCGAAGAGGGTCGCGATACGGATTTCTGTCCCACCAATGTCAAGTGGCGTTTCCCTCGCTACCAGGGATACAATCCGCTCGTCTTTTTCATCGCCACGTGCAGTAACTGCCATTATTCTCGTGAGTTCTCCAACGCGTACCGCGACTGGAAGAGCGATACCAATTTCAAGACCTATCGCCTCAAAAGCGTCAAGCCGAAACACCTGGACCTCCTGGCCAGCGCGGATTCACCGCTCAAACTGGTCGGCGAGACGATCGATATTAACCGATTCCCGAATGAATCCGCGATCCTCAAACTTCACCTCGCCATTTTCGACGAGCAGTTGGCGGATCACTACAGCCGCCTTGATGTCGGGCGATTTTATCTGCGCATCGCGTGGGTCTTCCGCGATCTCGAACGGGGCGAGAACCCGAACCACCAGCTCATCAAAGGGCTGATGCACGAGGTCGAGACCGAGTATGCCCAGTCGCAGAAGGCGGTCAGTGCCGCTCAGGCGCAATTGGCATCCCTCAACAAGCGTATCACGGGACATTTCGACGCTCCGCAGGTCTCGGCGGAGTTCCGCTCGCAGATGCTGGCGCATCGGGAGCAGTTGGAATCAAAACTGCGCGAGGTGACCGACCACGGCAAAGGTCTGGATGGACATCTCGACTCACTGCGATCGCTACTCGATGAATATCGTTCAGCCGTTCTGGGCGGAAGTGAAACATCCGGCTCAGCGGCGTTCGGAAAGTATCCGTCGTTCCATGATTTCCTCGTGACGGTGAAGCGTCAATGGAGCGGCGTAGTGACAAACGAACGGGAAGCTATCGAAAAGGCAGTGTACTTTTACAAAGAAGCGTTTGCCAACGGCCATGATATCGCACCGGGGAATCAGCAGATACAGGCATCGTACCTGATCGCTGAGTTGTCCCGTCGCATCGGTGACTACGACGAAGCAAAGCAGTATTTCACCAGCACTATCAAGAGCGGTCAGGAATTCATCTACCAGAACAGATCTGACCAATCGCGCGTTGCGTTGGCCAAAAAGATCCTGGAGCTGGCTATAGAACAGGGAAGAAGCAACCTGGCGGCCTCCCGCCCGGCGTGAGCAAACAAACATGACTATCGCGCAACATGCCGCCAGCCAGCTAAAGGTCTGGGAAAAGGTCGAGATCGTCATCGGCGAGGATGAACAGGCGGGGCACTACCTCGCCCGTATCCAAGACTTCCTGAATGGTGGCATCGTGATCACCGAACCGGAGTTCCTGCACGGCAACTCACTCCTGACAGAGAACGCGGCCGTGAGGGTGATCATTACGCGCGAAGACGCGGTTTATGAATTCAGTTCGACCGTCCGGCGCTCGCTTTCGAGCTCCCGCAAACAGTACCTGTTGAATCCGCCCCGACATATCGAGCGTGTACAGCGCCGACTTTTCGTTCGCGTGGATATTACCAAGCGCATGACCTGGGCGAGGGTCGTGCCCATTGCTGAATGGCAAACGCTGGATGATCGCGCGCGCTGGATCCCCACCAGTACGGTCGACATCAGCGGCGGCGGTGTTCTTTTCCGCTCCGACAGCCTTATCGAACGAGGGACCAAACTGCTCCTTCGGATCAGCCTGCTTTCGGAGATAGGTCTTCCGGAGACGGTCGCGGCCGTGGCGATGCGATCATTTTCGCGCAAGAGCGAGTACTGCTGCGGCGCGTCGTTCGTGTTGGCCGAACATTTGCGTAAGTCGTTCAACTCCGAAGAGCTTGGATTGATGCCCCGCGAGATATCGCTGTTCGATAAGAACGCCCAGAACCGGTTAGTCAGTCACATTTTCCAGGTCCAGGTGTCGATGCGCCGGAAAGGACTGCTCTGAGATGTCCGACCAACTGCCCCAGCTCGCCTCCCAGACGGTCAGTATCCTCGGTGAATTGCTTGACCTCTCCTACCTCGTAGGTCGAGAGATCAATCTGTTTTCCGAGCAATGCCCCGGCAAGGAGATACGTACGCGCGTCGTCTCGATCACCGGTCGCCAAATGCTGGTGGACGGTGTCGGGCGCCAGAGCGCCCTTGAGAATCTGGTGAACAATCAGCATGTCGTGATCCAGTTCCCGTACAAAGGTCAGGATGTATCAGTGAAGGCGATTCTGAAACGGACCGCCGGTGGACGTTGCACGTTCCACATCGATGAGAAGGTTGTGCCGCTGTCGCAACGCCGACATCGCCGCGTAGACCTCGCGACCGAAGTTCGGTTGGCGCCATTCCCGATGAGCACTTTCTCGCGCAAGAATCTGGCAAGACTTCGCTGGATCGGGACGTCCACTCAGAACTTCTCATCCGGCGGCGTCCTGCTTGATGTTCCCGGGTACCTGGAGCGGGATGTCTACCTGCTCATGAATATCAGTCTCAAAGATTCGATGTTTCCCAGTTTGATACTGGGTCAGGTGCGGCACTGCCATCCCACCCAGGAGAACAAATACCGGGTCGGGGTCGAATTTGTGACCAAGGAAGTGGCCGGCCGAATACTTCCGCCAACAACCGCGCGCGAACTGCCTCCGGTGGTATTCAGCTATTCGGTGATAGATCGCGAGCGCTTGAATAAAGTCATTCAGGCATGGACGCCTGAGGTCAATAACCCGCTACTGTAAGAAGAGGATCGTTATGTCACGTCAACAAGACCGCGTCAAGTTCATTCAGGAAGTCGGAACCGAAACGGAGACGATGACAGTCGCCCGCCCGTTCAAGCTGGAACGCGATGAACGGAGACGGTACGTCCGACTCGAAATCTCATCGCCGATGCAATTGCGCAAGATCCGCGATATCGGCGGCCAGTACTGGCCCAACGGTGAGCGCCGCGCGATCGACGGCTTGATCTACAACATCTCCGCCAATGGTGTGCTGGTAGAAGTCCAGCAGCCGGTCAATGAAGGAGATGTGGTGACCATGTGCTTCACTTTGCAGGACGTAGAGAATGTCGAGCACGTGCTCGGCCTGGTCAAGCGAGTCGATGACGATGAAGAAGGATATCTGGTCGGCATAGAGTTCATTACCCGCGAGGATCTGAACGATCTGTTCACCCGCGAGGAGCTGGGTCAACTCTCCAATCAGTTGGTGGCGTTTGATGAGTCAGTGCGCCGAGTTCTGAACAAGTATGTGAAGCAGACCCAGCAGAAGGGGACCGGCAACGGCCATGAAGCGTATTAGTCTGTTCTTAGGCGCATTGCTGCTGGCGGCCTCGGTATCGGCCGGCGATCGACTGGTGATGATCCATGTCGAACAGCCGACCCCGGCCTGGAGCAATTCGCGCATTTATCCTAAGCTCGCGACTCTCCTGACGCGCGACGCCAATCTGCAGGTGCGTGAGGCGAAACCGACCGGAGCGCTCGAAGCGCCGTTCCCGGAAGACGAACTTGACGACCAGGCTATTGCCGATTGGGCGCGTGCCTATCAGGCGCAGTACGTGGTCGTGGTGGTCGTTCAAAGTGAGCGTCTGGAAAAGCGGAAGAGTTTCCACATCCCGCTTTTGTTCCACAAATTCGAGACCTGGGGAGTGATCGAAGGCGAGCTTCGCCTGATCGACATTACCCGCAGCAAACAGGTACGAGCGGTGCCGTTCAAAGTGGAGCAGGTCGGGCCGCGTGCCTGGCAGGCGACCATGGATGACAACAAGAATGACCCTGACTTACTGTTGACCGCGCCAGACAAGATGCGGTTCTTCGACGACCTGGAAGACAAGCTGGTCAATCAAATAATCGAGAATGTCCGTGGCCCGATAGGGAGGAACGACCGTGAGTACGTCTCGCAGCCGCAAGCCAAAAAGTAGCAAGCCGCGGAAATCGCGCGCAAAAGTCGGCCTGGTTGATACGCTGGCGCGTCTGTCGCGAACCAAGCCCGCCTCGTTGTCGACACTGACGGCGATCCTGCAGGAGATACAGCAAGCGCTCGGCGCGGACGCGCTGACCATCTACCAGTTTGATTCACGACACCAGCAACTGAACGAACTGGTCTCAGTCGGACGTAGCGTGGAACTGACCGGTTTTCTGGCCATCGGGCAAGGGCAGGGATTGACGGGCTGGGCCGCATTGCAGCAGAAGCCGCTGGTCCTGAAAAATCGTTCGACCAATCTGTCGTTCGATCCAGACAGAGATTTCGCGAGTATGCTGGCGACGCCGCTTCCTATCGGCTCGGCGCCTTTAGGCGTGCTGGTTGTCGGCGCCAAAGCGGCGGGCGGACTTGATGCCACGTCATCGGAGCTGGTAGCCTCGATAAATGATGTCCTGACCGCGTCGCTGGAACGGTATCTTTTCTGCAAACGGCTGGAGAGCGCCACGCGCGAGATCGAGCGACTCAATCGCACTCTCTCCGACAGTTCCAGTGATATTGCCGCCGGACGAGAACTGACCTCGGTGGCAGGCAAGATGGTCGCTCTCAATCATGAAGTGAACGAGGCTCTGGCCGTGATCATCGGACACGTGCAGTGCCTGGTCGCCAGTCGGGCCGCGGGAACGCAGAAAGAGTTGTCACGCTTCCGGCGAATAGAAGAGGCGGCGCTGCGTATCCTCTCGGTCAATCAAACATTGCTGAAGCTCGCTCGACAGGGGCAGGGACGCGAACGCGAGACTATCACGCTTACACGCTCGAAAGCATAACCACGAAGAGAGATGCATGGCTGAAGATACACCCACACAGAAATCAGCGACCATCGATCGCAAACATCAACGTTCCCTCACCCTTGTCGAGGACGTTGATAACCTGAGCGAAGAGGTTCGCACGCTGGCGCTGAACCTGGCTATTTACCTCGCAAAGGTGAAGAGCCAGACTCAGTCCGAAAAGCTGAACCAGATGGAGCCGGATTTCATCAAGCTGGTGAACGGGACGGTGCGAGTAGTGCAGGAACTGACGGCGATCCTGAACGCGGCACGGAATATGGAACGGATGATATATGACGTGCCATCCGGCAAGGTCCCGCAGGACCGCACGGAGCAACGACTTCGGTCGATCCTCGACCAGTGCGGGGAGATCCTGACCACGTTGGCGGAGTCCAAAGAGTTTCGGGCCTGAATCGGTCGGTCGACCGATAAGTCGATGATACATCAAGGAATCTCAGGTTCTGTCGATACCTGACGTAACGGCAGTTTTTTGGCCGGTCTATCCGGTCAACGATCATTTTGCAGTAAAGGATGAATTGGCATGCAGGAAACAGCCATTGACAAGCTCGCTCGCGCTGCCGCTGAGCGCGGCCGTCCATTCAAGATCCTGATCGTCGATGACGAGCGGTATGTGCGGGAAGTCTTCCGTGATTACTGCAATCTGACCAACGCGTTTGAGATCGACCTGGCCCTCGACGGGACCGAGGCGATCCAGCAGGTTCAGAAGATACCGTACGATCTGGTGACGATGGACCTGGTCATGCCGGAACTCTCCGGGTTGGACGCGCTGGTGGAGATCAAAAAGGTCGCGCCGCAGCTCCCGGTGATCATCATTACCGGCAACGCGACTGACAAGCTGATCCGTGAGGCGGGCGTCATGGGCGCCTGCCGCGTTCTGTACAAACCGGTCATGCTTGAGGATTTCATGCATGAGATAGGATCCGCGCTGCTATCAACGCGGGAGTATGTGTAAGCCGGTCCGTTGGACGGCCATCACATCGAACATGAGCAAAATGGGAGCCATGGAATGAAAACGTCGATCACCGTCCTCACGGTTGATGATGAACCGATGATGCGTACGCTACTGGAGAAGATCCTGATCCGGGACGGGTACAAGGTTCGCACGGCCGAAGATGGCGAAGCCGCGTTGCAGGTTCTGGAGTCGGAACAGGTGTCGATCGTTCTCTCTGATATCAAGATGTCCAAGCTGAACGGGTTTGAGCTGCTGAAGATATTGAAGGCGAAGTACCCCGAGATCGGGGTGATCATGATGACGGCATATGGCGACACGTTCACGGTCAAAGACGCGCTCCTGTTGGGCGCGGACGAATATATCACAAAGCCATTCAAGAGTTTTGAGATCTCACTGGTGGTCGAGCGGGCCTATTGGCGGATCATGTCCGCCGCGGCTCGGGCCGCTGAACCGCTCGCGTGATATGGAGTAATGACCGATGGCAGAGACAACTTCGACAACCCAACGTCAACGGACACGCGTGACGGTTTCGAAGGATTCGATGACTGCCCTGATGGTCATTTATCCTCCCAACGACGGTGAATTCCCGCCAACGCTCGACGAGATACTCGCTGATTTGAACAAGGCGGGGGTCACGTTCGGAATAAAGCAGGAGGCGATCGAAGCCGCGATCGCCAACAAGACCTTCAATACTCCGTTGGTGGCAGCGCAGGGAACTCCTCCGGTCAAGGGGGAGAACACGCGATTCGATTACAAATTCAATCCCTCCAATAATCACAGTCCGAATGTCGATGGCCGCGGGCATATCGATTACAAAGATATTCACTTCATCCAGAACGCCGAAGCCGGTCAGGTACTGGCGATCCGTTCACTGCCCACCGATGGCATTCCGGGAATAACCGTTACCGGTAAAGAAGTGAGTGGTGCCTCAGGCCGCGATCTCCCATTCCGCAACGGCGCAAATACCAAGATCTCGGAGGACGGTCTCTCGCTGTTGGCGGCGGTGCCGGGAGCGATCGTGTATCGGCATGGCGAGGTCTCGGTCAAAGATACAATGGTCATCAGCGGCGATGTCGACCACAGTGTGGGAAATCTCGATTGTCGCGGCTCCCTCAAAGTGACGGGGGATATTAAGGCGGGATTTAATGTGACGGTCGACGGCGACCTTGAAGTGAATGGAAATGTCGAAGACTGTGTTGTGAACGTCAAAGGGAATATCATGATCAAGGGGGGATTTTTCGGCAATGGTCATGGAAAGATGGTGGCCGAGGGGAATATCACGCTGAAATTCGCCGAGGGACAGACCATCATCAGTGGCGGTGACCTGACCGTTGGAGGCGAACTGATCAACTGCAATGCCACAGCGCGCGGGTCAGTGGTCATTAAAGGGAAGCATGGCAAGATCGTCGGCGGCGAAACACGCGCGGTCAAAGAGATCAGGGCGGCGGTGCTCGGATCGGATGCCGGGACGTTGACGGTACTTCGCGTCGCGTACAATGCCGAACTGATGTTGAAACATTTCGAGATCAATAAAGAGATCACGCGTCTTCGTTCGGACAGTCTGCGGGTCAAAGAAGCATTGTATGGATTGTATCGTCTGCAAATGGACGGCAAACTTGGTCCAGACAAGTTGGCCGCGCTACAGAAGCTCGAAGCGTTTCAGAAAGATTTCCCGACCAACATGGAATCGCTGGAAAAGCAACGACTGGACGTCGAGACCAAACTTCAGGAACTTCGCGATGCCCGCATTATCGCGGAGGAGAACCTCTATACGGGGGTAAAAGCCTATTTTGGGCTGATCTACCGTGAGATCGTGGAAGATCTTCGCGAGTGCAAGCTGCTGCTGGAAGGGCATCAGGTTGTCATGTCTCAACTTACGCCGGCCAAGGCGTAAGTCTTTTCCCCAGAAACCGCTTGTCTGGTTACCTCAACTGGTCTATATTGCCACTCCAATTTTACTTGAGCTATAGAGGAGAGGTGGCCGAGTGGCTGAAGGCAGCTGCCTGCTAAGCAGTTGGTTCCGTAAGGGGCCCCAGGGTTCGAATCCCTGCCTCTCCGCTTAATTTGATGTGCGATAACGAATTAGCAGGTAATTATCGCCGCTGGTGATTTGGGTTGAATCAAGTGAATGTTGGGCCGGAAGTGTCCCTCTCACATACGATATAGGGGATAATCCTCAGGATTTATTGTTGCGTAAAGACCGTGATTAGGTCCACATTTCAGGAATCGTGACCACATTGCATAGAGATACGAATGTGCATAGATCATTGGACTCTCAACAGTTGAAGACACCAAGGAGGTCTCTCGTGAAATCAACGCTCATAGCTCTGCTGTTTTTAGTGATGGCAGTGCCGATGGCATTCACCCAGGACATGGATAACGATGGCTTGCCGGACGCGCTGGATCGTCGCCCGACGGTCGCCGGATACTACAACAATACGTCGGCTGAGCGCCAGAATCCTGCCGCCCAGTCATCCAGTCAGGATTCCGACAATGACGGCGTGCCGGATGTGTTCGACAACCGTCCGTATGTAATGGAGTATCCGAATGTCGGTCAGAAGCCGATGTCGCATCCGATGCTCGCCGCTGAAGGCGTCGACTCCGATGGCGACGGGCTCGCCGACAAGATCGATATGCGCCCGTATGTCATGACGCTGTACAACGGAACAGCGCCGATGCGCATGGATCCGAAAACCCAGCCGGCCGATCTCGATTCTGATTGGGATGGCGTGCCGGACAATCTGGATAATCGCCCGTACGTCAAGGAGTATCCGTACTTTGGCGCGACTCCGGCCCCAGCGCCGAAAGATTCGGATGGCGACGGCGTGAACGATGACAATGATAAATGCCCGGGGACTCCCCGTGGAACCTCGGTAGACAACGACGGTTGCCCGAAGAAGATGGATTCCGATCGTGACGGCGTCACCGATGATCTGGATAAGTGCCCCGGGACTCCGTCGGGTGTGACAGTTGATGCCAACGGTTGCCCGAAGGATTCTGATGGCGATGGCGTGACGGATGACAAGGATCGTTGCCCGAATACGCCGGCTGGCGCTCCGGTTGACGAGAACGGTTGCCCGAAAGACAGCGATGGTGACGGCGTTCCGGATTACAAAGACAAATGCCCAGGGACTGCCCAGGGGATCCCGGTCGATGAAAACGGTTGCCCGAAGCTGATCCAGAAGGGTGAAAAGATCACGCTCAATATTCCGTTCGAAAACAATTCGTCGGTGATCGACGATGGTTCGAAGACGAAGTTGGATGCGATCGCCCAGACCTTGAACGAGTTCAAGGAGATCAAGATATCGATCGGTGGATTCACCGACGATCGTGGCACCGATGCTCACAACAAGCGCTTGTCGGATAGCCGCGCCAAAGCGGTGCTGGATTATCTGGCGAGCAAGGGTGTGGACAAAGGTCGCATGAAATCCAAGGGGTACGGCGAAGATGCGAAGTACTTTGTCGGTGACAACAACACCGATGAGGGACGTCAGGCGAATCGCCGCGTGGAGATCGAGTCAGTCGAGTAAGCGACGATTCGAGAGATGGTATGAACGGGGACCCGCTGGTCCCCGTTTTTTTGTGGGGGGAAGAAGGGCAGACGGGGACGTCTGCCGCTCAAACAAAGATGTCGAAACCTGCGCTTCTCGCACCGGCTACGCCGGCAGGGGTTTCGACCTCCAATGCTGACTTCGAGGCAGGACCCGACGCAACGGGAGCGAGGTGGTGGCAGAGGGTGACCTTCAAGGGGATGGCAGAGAATGGGGGTGGGGAATAGGCTTCAGTCTGCAACCATCAAGTCATTGCGATTTGGTGTGGGGAGGTTTGGTTTGAGTCGACTTTTTGGCGGAAGGGGTGAAAACACTACGCAACATATGGATGGAGGTTGCAATCGCGCGATCAGACTTCATCAGGGTGGCGGCCATAAAGAGTCCCTGCTTGGTGTAAACGTGCGGAAGGTAGCGGAGATGAGGGAGGCGCGGGGGTGCGAAGCCAGGGGCGAGGCGAAGCCGATAAAGTTCTTCCACCGTGACCTGAAAGCAAAAGTCCTCGGGGAAGCGGGAGCGGTTCCGTTTGACGACCTGGTTGAGGTATTTGGTGGAGACGCCGAGGATAGGGGCGACATCGAAGTCGAGAAAGACAAATTGTCCGCGGACAAAGCGGAGATGCGGGGAGAGTCGGTTCTTTTCCATATCTACTAGAGGGCGCCCATCCTTGAGCACTAGCAGATGTAATACGAGGGGGAGGACAAGCTACATAATCATTGACAAACAGTAGTATGTTGTCTATGTTATTGACGGAGGATTTGATCTCTGAGTCCAACAGGAGTTCATTATGCGTAACCGATCAGTTGAATACCCCCCCCCATTTCAGTCCTGTTTTCTTGAACGCTAGCCGACAACTTTCCTTGATGAAGTGCATAACAATATGCTTTGCGGTCTTGCTGAGAGCGGCAACCAACTTAATGGCCGCCACCATTCATGTTCCTGCTGATCAGCCGACAATACAGGCGGGGATAACTGCGGCAGTGGACGGGGACACTGTGCTCGTGGCGGATGGGGTGTATACAGGGACTGGCAACTACAATATAGATTTGACGGGGAAGAAGATCCTGGTCAAATCAGCCTCGGGTCCGAATCAAGCTTTCATTAACATGACAGGCATGGTGGGCTCGCGCCGCGGCTTCATATGTATCTCAGGGGAGAATGCCAATACAATCATTGATGGGTTTACAATCGAAAGGGCAGCAGCGGATTCTGGGGCTGGGGTCTTCTGCCATGTTAGCGCGCCCATATTTCGAAATTGTACATTCGCTCGGTGCGCCGCCGACATTGGAGGTGGTGCGTATACGAGGGCAGCGGGAGCCAAATTTGAGAACTGCGAGTTCTATCGTTGTACGGCTCGTTTGGGCGGTGGACTCTACTTTGATTCGTCCATCACCGAGGTTGTCCAGGTTGTATTCGACAGTTGTTCCGTGAGCAGTGTAAGTTGGCTTCTGGGAGGAGCAGTGTTCGTTGGAACTGGTAGTGACGTACGATTCACGAATTCTGACTTCATTAGATGTTACGGTAAAGAACAGAATGTCGGCGCTGGCTGTGTGGGCGGAGCTATGTATTGTGACACTCTTTCAGTTGTTCTGTTAGAGGGCTGTCGGTTTCTCCGGAATGAAGCTGGTACTGCACTGGGTGGGGCCAATCTGGGTGGTGCGATATATCTTGATGTTGCTGTGGGAACGGTCCGTGAGTGCGTGTTCGACAGCAATGGGTATAGCATAGGCATTTATCCAGCCAATCATTCAAATCAGAGCACAAGATCCTCTCTGGAAGCAAGCACGGTACCAAATGCGGCGGCCAGTGGAGGAGCAATCTTCGCTTATAGGGCGACACTCACAATCGAGGGATGTGTATTCTCCAGCAACGCAGTGCCTCCGTTTTTCGCTCCCCGAAATCGCGGTGGTGCCGTTTACAGTTATGAGTCACAACTCAACATCTCGGGATCTAGTTTTATCGACAACCTGGCGCGCAACGGTTACAGCCTATTCGCTCGCGGTTCTACGATCAAAATAGACACTGCTATAATCGCCTTCAGCAGAGCAATTGTGGACACAGAGGGGGCGCCGGTAGCGTGTGATACTTTTTCCAATGTCTCTGTCAGTGTCACCTGCACCGATATCTACGGCAACCCGAATGGCAACTGGCTGGAATTGGTCGATTCACTTGAAACGCTCTATAACAATTTCTCGCTCGACCCGCAGTTCTGCGGACGGTCAGTGGGGAATTTCCATTTGCAGGAGGATTCTCCTTGTCGGCCTGAGTTATCGCCGTGCGGGTCATTGGTGGGGGCGTTGCCGGTTGAACCGGGATGCAATTCCTGTTGTGAAGGGACAACGGGGAATGCGAATCTGGCTGGATCGGTCGACCTGTCTGACCTGAGCCTTCTCATATCATATCTAACCAGCACGCCACAGCCTCTGATACCGTGCCCGGATGAGGCGAATGTGAATGCTTCAGGGACGATTGATTTATCTGACCTGTCGGCGTTGATCGCGTTTATCACCGACGGGTCGTACACGTTGCCCTGGTGTCCGTGAGGAAGGGGCAGCGGAATGTCAGGAACCGGCTTCGCCGCTCTTCGGGCAAGGTTCCTGACCTACGAGTCTCAAATATAAACTGAGATCACGACGCTTTGCTTTTTCAAATGGATAAAGCAAAGCTCGTGATGACATTGCTAGTGGACTATGGCATTTCAGCGAGTATGTCGGGCAGACGATGACGTCTGCCGCGCAGGGAAACAAAGAACGGCAGGTTTGCACCTGCCGTTTCTCATATCAGAATTGATGTTGGAATTGTTTAGCGTGGGTCGCGGCGGGGGGAGCCGAAGCCGCCGTGTCGATTGCCGCCATCGCGTCCACCGCCTCTGTTTCCTCCGCCTGGGCCGCCTTCTTTCGGCTGGCCGACATTGACGCGCAGGTTCCGTCCGCGCAGAGGCTTGCCGTTCATTTCGGCGATCGCGGCGTGGGCCTGGACCTCATCCGGCATTTCTACAAAGCCAAAGCCGCGCGGCTGGCCGGTTTCACGATCCTTAATGATCTTGGCATAGGCGACTTCGCCAAATGGCGCAAAGGCGTCTTTTAGTTCCTGTTCTGTCGCTTCGTGGGACAGATTACCGACATAGATATTCATCGAAAAGCTCCACAACGTTTATGAATGAAATAGGCCCGAATAGGTTCGTCGCTCTCCGGGAGTGTTGTCATCTGTTGGTTACGATCGACTGGAAGAAGTTATCGAGCAGTCTATAGTTCAAATTCTTAGCAGTCTCCGCAATTGGTCGATATCCGGCAGTCAATTGTTCGCGAGTTTTGCCGACTTCGACCAGTTCATGCGCATACTTGTCACACCAGACCGAGGCTTCCTCGAGCGGAGTCTCCAGATGGAACTGGATCCCAACCAGATTCCCTTTCCGGAAGGCTTGATTTTTGCACTCGGTCCCTTCCACTAACAACTTTGCTCCAAATGGGACTCTGAAGGTGTCGCCGTGCCATTGGAACACGTCGAATATATTGTCAAATCCAGCGAACAGCGTATCATTTTTCCCTTCCGCGGTGAGGGATACTTTGCATGCGCCTATCTCTTTGACCGGGTTTGGGTTAACCTCGGCGCCGAGGACCTTGGCGAGGAGCTGGCCGCCAAAACAGACGCCCAGATAGGGGACATTCTGCCGGACTGACGCGGTGACAAATTGGAAGAGCTTTTTGAGGTAGTCAAACTCGTTCAGGCGGGTGACCGATTCGGGGCAGCCCATCGCTATTATGGCGGAGATATCGGCCTGATCCGGGAATGAATCTCCGGAATATGACTGCATCAGGATAAAGGGGATCCTGCGGTCGCGCATGTAATCGACCGTACTACCGGCGGTCTCAAACTCGCAGTTTTGGATGATCAGTACTGGTTTCATGACGGCCAAGATACATGGTGTGCGGAAAAAGAAAAGCCCCGAGATGAGATTCTCATTCGGGGCTCGTAAGATATTCGAGGAAAACTACTTCAGCAGTTCTTTGACCCAGGTCGGGAGGGCAAAACAGCCGCGGTGAATATCATCGTTGTAGTAGCGCGTTTTCATTTTCAGGCGGTCATAGCGAGCCTGGTCGAAGTTGGCGATCGGGTCGTACTTCTTCGAGCAGAAAGCGAATGACCAGTAGGTCGAGGGATAGATCGGCATAAAGCAGGTGTAGGCTTTCACCATCGGGAAAACGGCTTTCAGATTTTTGTGAATGCCGGGGAAAGATTCCTGATGATAAAACGGCGCTTCGGATTGCGCGACCAGAATGCCGTCATCGTTGAGGCGATTGAAGACGTTTTGATAAAATGGTTTCTGGAAGAGCTCTTCAGCCGGGCCGACCGGATCAGAGAGGTCGAGCATGATGACATCAAACTTGTCCTTGCCGTTCGCGATGAACTCTTTGCCGTCCTGGAAGACCAGTTTAGCGCGTTTGTCATCGGCACCGGCGGTGAGATATGGAAAATACTTTTTCGAGACCTCGACCACCTTGGAGTCGATCTCGCACATGATGCATTCTTCGACTTCAGGGTGCTTCATTATCTCGGTGAGGGCGCCACAATCGCCGCCGCCGATGATCAGTACGCGCTTCGGGTTCGGATGCGAGAAGAGCGGGACATGGGTGATCATCTCGTTGTACGCGTTATAATCCTTGTCGGCGGCCATGAGTGAGCCATAGAGGACGAGGAGGCGCCCGTAGTCTTTCGACTCGAGCACATCGATGCGCTGGAAATCGGACTGGGTCGATTCGACGATTCTATCAAGTTTGATGGTCAGTCCGGAGAGACCTTCGTGCAGTTCCGAATACCAGACGTTCCAGAGATCGGTCATGGATGGTTCGGAGACACGCTGACCCTTATCAATATGCTCGCTCATCTTACTCCTCAAGTGCTGTGTGGTGAATATGCATCCGAGATAGAAAAAGGCCCCTCACCATCGGGAGAAGGGCCTTCGGTTGATTGCTTAGTCTAGAATGTTGTAGCCAGGCCGCTTCAGCGAGTTGAAGTCGCAGGCTGAGGCAGCACAGTAGGCGCCGGTCATCGGGAAAACGATCGCATCGCCAACTTCGAGTTCCGGGATCATCAGGCCATCGTACATAACGTCGAACGAATCGCAGGTCGGGCCAGCAAGGACCGACAGCTTTTCGTGGCCGTGCTTGTAGGTGACGACCGGATAGGTGCAGTGGTCATAGACGATACCCGAGAAGGTCGAGTAAAGACCATCATCGAGATAGTACCAGACCTTGCCATCGCGCTCCGCTTTGCCAATGACCGAGGTGACCAGGGTCACCGGGCTGGCAGAGATGAACCGTCCAGGCTCGCAGATCAGCTTGATGCCGGGACGGATCTGCTTGTCGAGGGCAGTCCGGATCGGGGCACAGAGATCTTCGATGGACGGGATCGGCTCGGTGTATTCGACCGGGAAGCCTCCGCCGATATCAAGGACGCGGGTGTTGAAGCCAGCCACATCCAACGCATGGATCAGTTCGTGGGCGGCATTGATCGCCTTGACATAGTTGTCGGCGTAGACGCACTGCGAACCGATATGGAAGCAGAGGCCGTAGAACTCGTGACCGGCAGTCTCGATGGCGCGGGCCAGCGGGAGGACTTCGTCGACCGTGCAGCCGAACTTGTACTGCAAGTTGACGACGGCAGTCGTTTCGGTCTTGATCCGGAAGCGGATCATGAATTTCAGCTTCTGGTCCTGATAGCGGGAGAGCTTCTTGACCTCTTCCATATTGTCGATAGTAAAGACCTGGACCCCTTTGGCGACGGCATAGTCGAACTCGGAGACGGTCTTGACCGGGTGCGAATGGATCAGCGAAGCGACATCAACGCCGGTCCGGAGGACGGTGTCGATCTCGCGCGCGGAGCAGACGTCGAAGTTTCCGCCCTGGGCGTAGACCTCGGAGATAACGGCCTGCTCGTTGTTCGATTTGACGGCGTAATGGATGCCGACACGGGGGAGAGCCGCTTTGAGTGCCTGATAATTTCGGGCGACCTCGGCTCGCGACAAAAGCATCATCGGCGTTTCGAGGTTACGCGCCTCGAAGAGCTCGCGAATGAGTCCGGTGTCGACGCCTCGGAACAGAGCGGTGTTTTCGACCGCCGCAAAGTGCATAGAGTGGGTCATCCTGTTACCCTCCCTTGGCTAGGCCTGAGCCGCTACGTTACAGATTTGCGGGAACGGCTTGTGGCTGATGACCTCATCAGTAGCCGATGGAATGCCGCGTTTGAGTTCCTGGATATGGAAATTACCAGCACCAAGGACAGACGCGAGATACTCATGGGCCTTGTACGGGTCTACGCTGTCTCCGCAGGTGAAGAAATCAACCGCGGCGTAGCCGTATTCCGGCCAGGTGTGAATCGAAATGTGTGATTCTGCGATCACCACAACCCCGGAGACCCCCTGCGGATTGTACCGGTGAAAGACCGAGCGTACGATAGTGGCGCCGGAACGGCGGACTGATTCGCACATCCCTTCTTCCAACAGGCGGATATCATCGAGGCTGCGTTTATCGCACTCGGAATACTCCACGATGAGATGCCGTCCGAGAATCTTCATCTTTCAGATCCCTCCTTAAGGGTCCAAAGAGTTTCTTACATTTGGGGCGGGGTGATCACCCACAACAGCTTGACCACAGTCCGTCCGTTATTCATCACCTGGTGAGTCCTGTCGGACTCGAAATAAAAGCAGTGCCGACTTGGCACCGTGAAAGTCTTTTTGTCAATGCGCAGGGTGGCGGTGCCGTTCAGCACGTAACCGAACTGTTCGCCAGCATGCGGTCCCCGCGGTTCCATCTTTTCGCCCGGTTTGATCTCGAGCAGGATGGGATCCATCAGGTTGTTGGTCGAGCCGGGGACGAGCAGTTCAAACTTGCTGACACCCCATCCTTCGACCGGAACCCGTTCGCCGGGTTCAAACACCACCTTCTCTTCGGCGGTATCGGAAAAGAACTCGGACATAGTGACGCCCAGAGCATCGAGCAAATCGGAGAGCGAGTCTACCGAGATCGAGGTCTGGTCGTTTTCGAGTTGCGAAATGAACCCTTTGGTCAGCTGTGCCCGGTCCGCCAACTCTTCCTGAGTCAGGTCAGAGGCGAGGCGCAAGGCCCGTATCTTCTCACCGATCTTAAGGTTCACTCTGTCCTGTCTACTCCAGTGTCGGTTTAATAAACCGTTACTTTCAGTTTAATAAACGGCGTCAGTATAACCTAAGTTCCAGATATGTCAAGACTTTTTTGGGCCGGGTGGAGATTTTTTTCGGTCGGAAAGCAGGGAGCGGCGACGGTTATCCACAAATTGGACGGTCTGTATCTACTTTTCTTCGCGGCGGGGCGCTCTGCTGAGAAAACCGGGCGCCACGGGTTTGGCATCGATAGCGCGGAAGAAAGCGCAGGGTAGTAAGGTCACAACCTCGACGGCCGAGATTCGGTGACGTGGTGAAGACGAACGGTGGATCGATTGGATCGGGGAATAAAACGATGTTGACAGAGAACTCTCCGCTGGGCGTTTTCGGGGGTGGGAATCAGGCAATGGAACTCCTTGTACGGCTGGGAAGTGGCGACTTTTTTATTGTTGCATTGAGTACTTTGTGGAGCTACCTTTTAAACAGTTCTCGTTCGGGACGAATTTTCTCGCCAATTCTCGGACACAGCTCAATATCTAAGGAGGTAGTATGAAAAGAGTATTGCTCGCGGCTCTCGTGCTGCTTTTGGCGCAGACAGCGGTGCAAGCGCAAGTCCCCTCGATAGGCGTCGGCGCCTTCGGCGGGTTGAACATTCCGATCGTGCAGGATGATCAGGCGAACGGCACCGTGTTTGGCGCCCGAGCCCGCGTCAAACTGCTTCCGTTCCTCGTGGCCGAGCCGAATATTCTGCTCAGCAAATGGGGAGAGCCGGACGCGATCGATGGCGTGGATCTGGGGATCTCCGGCTCGAAGATCACGGGATTTGGCGTGGACGCGACGATCGGCGGATTGCCGGGCGCGGTCGGGTTCAAGCCGTTCCTCGTAGTCGGGTTCGGGTCGTTCAAGATCAAAAATGATGACACCGGGTTTGACGAATCGAATCTCGGGTTCAAGGGCGGACTCGGTTTCGGTTTCGGTCTGTCACCGAAGCTGGATTTGGATCTGCGTGGTACCTTGTTGGTCGTGCCGCAGGAAGATGGCGGCTCCAAAAAGGGCGGGCTGATAACGGCCGGCGTAACCATCAACCTCTAAAGGAGAAGTACGAATGATCACGCGTATGAAGATACTTGCTCTGGCGGGGCTGATAGTAGTCGCCGCCGTGGTCTCGGGCTGTTTGGTCTCCGGGACGTTTATTATCGTCGAAGATTTCGAGTTTACAGGTCAAACGGGATACTACCACTACAGTGTTGATCTCACCAACGAACCCGATTGGGAGGATCATAAGGATGACATCGACATGATCGATGCTGTTGGCTTCGAATTCACAATTACCAACAATTCGAACGTGGCTACTGTATTTAACGCCTGGGTAACAGAGGCTGGCACAGATTATGGCTCGGTAGCCGAGATCACTGGGAATGCAACGAAAGTCATTACAGACTTGGCGGTTCCTGCTCTTGGCACGGTCCCAGTCACTTACGCTCAATCACTGGGGCACCTCACCAATCTGGAAGCGCTCAAAACACTGGTGAAATCGGGGAGATTTGAGTACTACGGTACAAGCACAAATAACCCAGACGTGAATTTTGACGTCACCGATGGGAAGATCATTGTGACTTTCTCGGCCTCCGGTTCCTAAGTAAGGATTTGTATCTGTTGCACTTGGCCGGCTCCTTCGGGGGCCGGCTTTTTTTTGAGAGAGACTTGCCTAGTTCGCGAAAACCTTTAGATTACCGCCACGTTTCATATCGAAAGCAGAGAAGGAGCTAGTCATCGAAAATTACAATATAGTCATTCTGGGTGGCGGGCCGGGCGGCTACACAGCCGGTATCCGGGCGGCCATGAAAGGGGCCAAGGTCGCGGTAGTTGAGTATCGTGAACTTGGCGGTGTCTGTCTCAATCGTGGATGTATCCCCTCTAAGGCGCTCATCGCATCGGCCGCGCAGTACAAGAATATGAAAGAGGCGGAGGCATTCGGGATAAAGCTTCCCGGCGCGCCGGTCTATGACTGGCTGGCGATGCGTGCGCGAAAGGACAAGATAGTCTCGATGCTGGTGGGCGGGATCGGTTCGCTGTTCAAATCGCATGGCGTGGCGCACTATAACGGATTCGGCCGATTGGCCGGGCCGAATATGGTGGTAGTGACCGATGAGAACGGGGTTGAGACAAAACTCAAGGCGGATAATATCATCATCGCCACCGGATCGCGGGCGGCGAATATCCCGATATTCCCGATCGATGGGAAGCGGATCCTGACCTCGGATCATCTGCTGGAACTGGAACATCTGCCGCAGTCAATCCTGATAATCGGCGCGGGGGTGATCGGGTGCGAGTGGGCCTGCATGCTGGCGATGCTGGATGTCGAAGTGCACATGGTCGAACTGCTCGACCATGCATTGCCGATGGAAGATACCGGTACCGCGCAGTTGCTCGAGCGTGAACTAAAGAAGCTCAAGGTACATCTGCATACCAAAACCAAGGTCGAGGGGATAGTCGGCGGACCGGCCGGTATTCAGGCGAAACTTTCGAGCGGACAGGTGATCGATGCCAACCAGGCGGTGGTGGCGGTGGGGAGGTCATTCAACACCGAAGATATCGGTTTAGAGGAAGTGGGTGTCGAGAAGGCGAAGAACGGCTCGATCCCGACCGGCCCGGATATGCGGACGAACGCAAAGAATATCTTCGCGATCGGCGATGTCCGCGGTGAGATCCTTTTGGCCTACACGGCGACCCATGACGGCGCGGTGGCGGTCGATAACGCGCTTGGCGGGAAGCGGCAGAAGAACTACGCGGGGGTGCCTTCAGTGATCTTCACGCATCCGGAGGTGGCCTCGGTTGGTTTGCGTGAACAGCAGGCGTCGAAGGATTACCAGATAGCGGTGGGCAAATTTCCGTTGCGAGTCCTCGGGAAAGCGCATGCCGAGAATGAGATCGCCGGCGAAGTGAAGGTGATCGCGGACAAGAAGACCGACAAGGTGCTGGGTGTGCACGCGATCGGGATCCATGCGACAGAGATCATCCATGTGGCCGCACTGGCGGTGAATCAGGGAATGACGGCTGAGCAGCTGGGCGGCCTGATATTCGGGCATCCGGTGATTTCGGAAGCGATAATGGAGGCCGCGCACGATGTGCACGGGATGTCGGTGCATTTGGCGAAAAAGCGCGCATAATCTGCTCATTGCCCAATTTGAGGGCTAAATCGATGGAGCCGCACGCATCCGATGCGTGCGGCTATCTTTATGTGCGGCAATAGATATGCAGCTATTCGCGGCAAGGGAGTCAATTTCGACGGCGCAGGAGTTGCGTTCGGTGGCGAACAAAAACAAGCGTTGCCGACGTATGGCCGACAATATTTCATTGTGGGATATCTGGTTAGCAGAAATGTACCGGAACGGTCGTCTTTGGCATATTGATTGATTATAAGTCTGTCGAAGTTAGTTACTCTTAAATATACGCAGTATGGCGGTGAAGGGTATTTAAGAGGTGGGGTTTAAGGAGTTGCTTGTGAGGGGCAACTCCTTTTTTCTCAAGAATATCTTCGCAGGGTAGGGGTTTCACTCTGCTTTTGATATCTCCGATGGTTGCATTCGGATATCGGCACCTGCTCATTCGAGCGGGTGCTGTTTTTTTGGGCAGATCGGCAGGGGGTAGGTCGGCCGGAGGGGGGATGTATTAGGTTCTTGACGACGGGAGGAAAATCATTAGATTGCGTCCCTCTTTGAAATGGCGGCGTAGCTCAGTTGGTTAGAGCAGCGGAATCATAATCCGCGTGTCCGGGGTTCAAGTCCCTGCGCCGCTATTTATTCCCCCAGCAAAATTGTCCGTCAGGTCTCGCGCTCGCGCATTTGAGATGTGCTCGTGTGATTGAGAAGTTCGGCGAGCGCTAGGACCTGACGGAACGTTGGTTAGCAAGTACCTGACTGGGTGTTAAGACGATTTGGGCGGATGCACAAAGATCAGAGGCTGAAGGTTAGGAACAGTGGACTTGCCTCAACGGCCGGTTTGATGTTGGTTATGCGAAATTGCCAATTGAGAATGGGACCAGTATGTCTAAGCAGATCATGACGGAGATTGAAGATCTTTCCAAACACAGTGAGACTCCTTCAAACCGGCTAAGTCAGTTCTTTGACATGGCCTGGAAATGGCAGATGGCGGAGAGTCCGGAGTGGGGGACATTCCTCGGGTACGCCGAACATAATGACACATGGACGGATCGTTCGCCGGAGGCATTACAGCGTCGAGTCGATGATTGGAAGACGATGCTTCGAGTACTTCGGTCGATTCCGAAGGATGGATTGGGGCGGCAGGAACTGCTCAGTGTTGAGTTGTTCGAGCGGAATATCGAAGAGGAGTTGACTGCGGCGGAATTCCGGTCTGAGTTGGTTGAAACAACCCAGATGGATGGAATACAGCAGTTGATCCCGCGGACACTTGAGATCATGCCGCTGGCGACGCAGACGCAGAGGGAACAGTTTCTCAGTCGATTGGAGCGTGTGCCTGAGTCTATCGCGCAGGGGATCGCGTTGATGACGGAGGGGGCGAAATTGGGGATCACACCTCCGCGCGGACCACTGCGGGGTCTACCGGAGCAGATAGCGAATCTGATCACGAAAGATCCAGCGGAGTCGGCATTATTGGTGGCGCTGCAGAACAAGCCGCATGAACTGTCGGACGCAACATGGGAGCAGTTCCGGCAGCAAGTGTTCAGTCTTTACTCAGCGAAGATCAAGGAGTCGCTCAAGGAGTTTTTCCGGTTTGTCGCGGACCAGTATCTCCCGAAATGTCGTGAGGAGATATCCTGGACCGTCATGCCGCGCGGGCGGGAGTGGTATGAGTTCTTGCTGCAGAAAAATACGACGCTTGATCTGACCGCCGACCAGATATTCGAGACGGGGCATGCCGAGGTGGCGCGGATACGCGGCGAGATGGAGCGCGTGATCAAGCTCTCCGGATTCACGGGTGGGTTTGGCGGGTTTATCGAGTTCCTGCGAACCGATCCGCAATTCTATTTCACCGACCCGCAGGAGTTGCTGAGAACGTATCGAGATATCTCCAAGCGGGTCGACCCGGAATTGGTGAAGTTCTTTGGGATACTCCCACGGCTTCCCTATGGAGTCACGCCGATACCATCGTACATGGAGAAACAGCAGACGACCGCGTATTATCAGCCGGGTTCACCGCAAGGGGGACGGCCGGGATATTTCTATGCCAACCTGTATAACTTGCCGTCGCGGCCAAAGTGGGAGATGGAGGCGTTGACGCTGCATGAAGCGGTGCCAGGGCATCATTTGCAGATAGCCTTGGCGCAGGAGCTGGAAGATATACCTGAGTTCAGGCGTCAGTCGTGGATCACGGCATATGGCGAGGGATGGGCGCTGTATTCGGAGAGTCTGGGCGAGCAGATGGGGTTCTACGCCGACCCGTACGCGAAGTTCGGGCAGTTGTCATTTGAAATGTGGCGGGCGATCCGACTGGTGGTTGATCCGGGGATGCACGCAAAGGGATGGAGTCGCGAGCAGGCGATCCAGTTCTTCATGCAAAATTCCAGCAAGCCACGGCATGATATCGAGGTCGAGATAGACCGATACATCGTCTGGCCGGGGCAGGCGGTGTCGTATAAGATAGGGGAGTTACATATCCGGGCGCTGCGGAAGAAAGCGGAGGCGGCGTTAGCGGAGAGATATGATATTCGGTCATTCCATGATGAGTTGTTGAAATATGGGTGTGTGCCACTGGCGACATTGAGTTCGATTGTCGATCGATGGATAGAATCGAAGAGATAGAAAAGAGGCCGGGTCAATGACCCGGCCTCTTCTGCGTGTGGTCAATCAGTGCTCGTGCTGGAGGCACGACGTGTTGATATCGGCTCCGCGAATTCCCATTAAGTTTGGACCCTGTGGCAATGGTTTCCTTACCGGCTCGAGCTGCTCAAGCGTGCGGGCATTGAACAAACGGCCGTTAACCATCGTATAGAGTACATTTTCCGACTGGCGGATGTCGGTCAGCGGGTCGCCATCGATGACGATCAGGTCGGCCAGCATGCCGGGCTGAATTGAGCCGAGCTTGTGGTCGAGACCGATAGATTTGGCGCCGTTGTAAGTGGCGACACGGAGTGCGTCGTGATTCGACATGCCGCCCTGCTGGAACATCCAAAGCTCCCAATGGGCGCCGAGTCCCTGCAATTGGCCGTGAGCGCCAAGTTCCACCAGGCCACCACGACGCAAAATCTCCGCAGCGGTTTGGGAGATCGAGAAGTGGTGGTACTCGGATTCAGGAGCCATGGGGCGACGGCGGGAGCGTGGGTCTAGAACGGATCTCGGGACAAAGCGAGCGAGCCGTTCATTCTCCCAGACATTGAAATGCTGGTACCAGTAGTTTTCGCCCATGATGCCGCCGTAGGCGACGATCATGGTCGGCGTGTAGCCGGTGCCGGTCTTGCTCATCAACTCGAGTTCCGGCTCATATAAGGGGGTGACTGGGACGCAGTGCTCAAGGGTGGTGTGGCCATCCAGGTAATGCGTCATATTGTAATGCAGGGTCGAGCCGCCCTCTGGAATCACCATAACGCCGAGTTCATGCGCGGCTTTGATGACCATCTGGCGCTGCTCGCGGCGCGGCTGGTTATAACTCTTGACCGAAAATGCTCCCCAGGCGGTGGTGCGCTTGATAGCGGAGACGGCGTCCTCGTACTTGTTGATGACGGTCTTGAAACTGCCATCGGCGCCGTAGAGGATCGTGCCGGTGGAGAAAACGCGCGGGGCGAGACAATTCCCCTGCGTCTGCAGTTCACCTTCGGCGAAGATCATCTCCGAGTTGTTGCTCGGGTCGTGGGTGGTAGTGACTCCGAACGCGAGGTTGGCGAGCCAGGCCCATTTTTGCTGTGAGTAAACATCCTGATTGGATGAGCCGGTGTGCGCGTGGATATCGATAATACCGGGCATCAGGAATTTGCCGGCGACATCAATTACTTTCGCGCCGGCAGGGATATTTATCTGTTCCCTAGTGCCGACCTCGGTGATGAGATTCCCATTTACATGAACGACACCATTTTCAATGATAGACAGGTCATGCATCGGAGCGATACGCGCTCCCACGAAATAGAGGTCGGTGTTCGGAATGTCGGCTTTTTCCTTGATGGTGACGGTCCACTGGTTAGGTTTCACCTTTGTGGTATCAGTGGAGTCTCGCTTGGCATAGAGTGTATCGAGATTCTGCCAGAAAATATCCGGGCCGAGACTCCAGTAGATTCTCTTGCTGTCGGGGGACCAGCTCAAGTAGGTGCCGGCATCGGTGGAGAGGCGCTTGAGCGGCAGTGAGCGCATGTCCGGGCTGACCGCGAGCGGCGCGGAGTTTTTCGGGAATGGCACGACATAGGTCTGCCAGAGTTCCTCGAAGGCGAGCCAGTTCTCATCGGGAGAAAGTTTGTAGTCGGTAGCGCGTTCTGACGTCGCCAGGACGCGTCGGTCTGAGCCGAGTAGGTTGACGGAGACAAGCGCGCTCCCCTCGCCTTCGCCGGAGAGCAAGTAAATGCGCTGGCCATCGGCGGAAAACCTGGGGTTACGGCCTTCGCGAGTCACCAGTTTCGGCTGGGTTAGACCTTTGGAGTCAATGATATAGATGCCGGGTTCTTCTTCCCACATCCGGCCGCGGTAACCATCGCCATAGCCGCGGTGGTAGACGATCCATTTGTTATCCGGAGAGAATGACGCCGTGACATAGTGGCCGGGTTGGGAGACGACGATCTGCTCTTTACCGGTAGCGAGGTCGACGGTCTTCACTCGTCCGCCGGTGGTGTCGTTCCAAGTTACGCAGACCAGCATTTTCTGATCGAGTGAGACGGACGGCGCAAACTCAAAGTGGTCAGTTTGCGTAGTAAGACGGCCGCTGATCCGGCTGGAGTTACTTTCCGTTGGATTGTAGCGATGGAGGTAACCAAGAGCCTGGAAAATGAAACCACGTGTTCCGGTCAACCACTGCGGCCAACGGATGACTTTGACTATGAAATCCGGGCCGCCGATATCCTGCGGGAAGCGGAGAGTTTTCACAACCTTCTGTGAGACACTGGTGGTGAATGGGATCGGCGCGACCGAGCCGTCGGCGACAGCCACACGCCAGAGTTTGCCCTGCGCGGTGATGATGATGAATTTGCCATCGGGGGTCCAGTCGAACCCGGGGTGGACGCCAAAGATGGCCCATGTCTCCTGCTGGTCTTCATCAAGACCACTCCAGAGGTGGCGGACTTCGCCGGAGGCGATGTCGTACAGACTCAACACAGATTTCTCACGCACACGGCGGACAAACGCCATGGTCTTGCCGTCGGGTGAAATTTGCGGGCGGACCGCGCCGCCATTGAGATTGATCAACTCAGTGATTTCGCCAGTCTCAAGATTGAGACGACGGATGACATAGATGGTGCCGTTCGGGTCTTTGTTGTATTGGAAGTACGGGCCATCGGTCATGTCTTCGGACCAGTAGAGGAACTTGCCGTCAGGGGAGAAGATCGGTTCGCCGGCATCCTGCTGGTCGTTTTTCTTCTTCGTCAGTTGAATGCCGCCGCCGCCTTCGGGGACCATGTACTGCCACATTTCGCCAGCGCCCATCGAGCGATAGCCGGTGAAATGTTTACGCGCGACGATATATTTGCTACTCGGATGCCAAGTGGCATTGTTGAGCAGGCGGAAATCTTCTTTGGTGATCTGGATCGGGTTCTTTCCGTCGATATCCGTTACCCAAATATTATCAGCGCCACCGCGGTCTGAGGTAAACGATATGCGGGAGCCATCGGGACTGAAGCGAGGTTGGATCTCATAGGCTGGGCCGCCGGCGATGCAGGTCGCTGGTCCCCCTTCGATAGGCATCGTGTAGATATCACCCAGCAGGTCAAAGACCAGCAGTTTGCCATTGGGGTGGACATCAACAGATATCCAGGCGCCTTCACTGCAAGTGAACGCGATCGTATCATAGGGGAGACCGATATCGGTGACATCCCATTTCGCATCTTTCTTCTCAGTTTTGGCGGAATCGGTGGTCAGTGTGTCGGCGGTGACGGAGACCGCCAGTAGGGCGACGATGATGAAAAAAAGTCCGGCTGTGCGAGCCATCTGTAGCAACCTCCTGATAAACAGACTGCCGTGGCGGAAGGTTTTCCCGCCACAGCAGTGAATAGTATATCAGCGGGTCTACCTTGGAAAGCACTTTCTACTTTTTGGGGCGAGGACCGGGGCGCGAAAGTGAGTATTCCTCAAGGAAGGCCTCCACCTGGTAACCGAGCCGGTCGGCCCACGTTGACAGGTCGTTGGCAGCGGTGCCGGCATGGGCCATCAGGTCGACCGGTTCGGGGTCACGATCGCGGAGTCGGGCGAGCGTGGCGATGAGGAAAGTGGAGATCAGTTTATCGAATTGCTCGCGGTTGAACCAGTGAGCTTCTTGCCAGCGATTGACGCGGAGGAACTCGGAGGCCGCGTCGGTGTCAAAGAGCTTGTGCAGCGTGTGACCCAATGGTTTTCGCTCGGTCGGGAGGAGCAGATCCGGGAAAGCGATGAGCATCCAGACGAGGAGCGCGTTGTCGCGCGAGGAGCGCGGGTCATTAGAGTATTTTTCAAGAACGCGCGTGATCGCCGAGACGATACGCCATTCGTTCATGCGTTGTAGAGCAACCGCGCCGCGGCGATTTTCGGGAACGCCAATCGTCAACAGATGGTGGAGGACCGACCAGCAGACGAGCGCCTCATCGGAGACATTGGTTATCTCTTCCGACGGGGGTGCTTCTGAGTCCGGCTCAAGCGTCACAGTCGTTATCTCGTCGGCGAGGTCGTCATCGGGTGGCGCGACCCACTCAAGTTTGCTCCGGACAAGTCGGGCGATCGTCTGCGAATCAGCGCCGCTCTGGAAGAACGTATCGAGAGTGGCGATAGCTTTGCGCAGACTGAGATCGAACTCCTCCAGAGCCAGGTCGTAGTCGTCTGTCTCAATCAGTCTTAGAGAGGATTCGAGAACCACTTCGATCGGGGCGAGGATCGGCTCCAGTTTCATCTCATAATGAGCTTCATCGACATTGGCGACACCAGAGCCATTGAGTTGGCGCTCCAGCTCGGCCCAGGATCCGTCAGAGTCGTGGACTTCGCGCCAGTCAAGAAAGACATGGAACTGGTACGCGTGGAGCGCGGCCCAGAAGCCATCGGTGATGAGTCGTCGTCCGTTGCGGAGATACTCGAGGCCGGTGGAATGGTCTCGAAAGATGTAATAGTGGCTGCCGTCGGAGTTGAGTTCGAGCGCTTCGGCCAGCGACTTCCTGACGAGGTGGGTCTCTTCGCCCTGGCCAATGTTTATCTCCGTTGAGGTGTGGATACGGCCATTAGTCGTGGAATACGCGTTGTTGTAGAAGACCAGCGCGCGTTCACCATAGGCGCGGTTGGTGAAGGCAAAGACGTTTTCGTCGACCCAACCATCGGCGTGAATGAAATCAAAGAGTGCATAGTTGTTCGCGCCGCTGAAGAGATAGCGCTTGTGCATGAGAGGGAAGATCTGCTGCTGGTGGCGGCGGACCATTTCTTCGTCGACCTGCTCATCCCAGTAAGCGCGGCGGTATTCCATGCCGTATTTTTCGGTGAACCCTTCTATCTGGCCGTGCCCGAACATCGGGAGTCCGGGCATGGTGACCATCAGCATCGCCACGCCATAGTACTTGTCGCCACGACCGAATTGCTCGACAGCGGTGCGCTCGTCGGGGTTATTCATAAAATTGACGAAGCGCTTGAGAACCTCTGGGCTGAAGGTGAGGACGTTTTTGATGGTCTGCCGGTAGTTGGCGTTCTCTTCCATCTTGAGCATATTCATGAAGGCAGAGTTGTAGACGCGGTGCATGCCGAGCGTACGGACAAAGTACCCTTCCATCAGCCAGAAAGCTTCGGCCAACAGCAGAGTATCGGGGACCTCGGCAGCGACACGGTCGACCACCTCGCGCCAGAATTCCTCGGGGAAAGCGGCATCGAAATCCGCTCGAGACATGCCGTGCTCGGCGCGCGAGGGGATAGCGCCGCCATCGCCGGGTTGCGGAAACCAGAGGCGCTGGTAATGTTTTTTGGCGAGGGTCATGGCGGCATCGAATCGGATTATCGGGAAATGCCGGGCGACATGGAGAATGGTCTGGATGACCGCCTCGCGGACCTCGGGGAGCATGAAGTTGAGTTGGGCGGTGTCGTTCCAGGGCATACTGGTGCCGTCATTGCCGTGGTAGATATAGCTTGTGTCGCCGGTCCAGTTGTCGGTGCGCTTGTAGACGACCGCGGCATCGGTGTGGTTCCAGTAGCCATCCTCGATCTGAATGGTCACACGCGGATCCCATGAGAGATTGGCGCCGGTATATCGGTAGGCGGGGAAGGGGGGATAATTCAGTTGCATGAACCAATCGGGATGTTCTATACTCCATCGAGAGTATATCCCCATATGGTTCGGGACCATATCGGAGGCGAGGCGGATGCCGCGCTGCCAGGCCCGCTCACGGAGTTGGTCATAGGCAGGATCGCCTCCCAAATCGGCGGCAATCGTGTAATCATACAGAGAATAGGCCGAAGAAACGGCCTCAGGATTTCCCATAATTCGTTTGATCTGCTGTGAAGCAGGGGAGCGTTCCCAGACTCCGATGAGCCAAAGCGCGGTAAAACCGTAGCGAGCGAGGCGATCGAGTTCTTCATCGGGAATGTCCGAGAGCAGATGGATGTCGCGGCCGTAGCGTTTGGAGAGTTGGTCGAGCCAGACATAGGTTGACTTGGCGATCATGACGACATTAGACATCCAATCAGCATCGGGGCTGAAGCGGGCCGGTTCAGGATAGCCGTATTGATCGCGGTATTCCTGTCCCCAGAACTCGAGGACGGGAACCGGGCCACCTGAAGGCGGGAGGCGGAAAGCGGCCTGTTCGTGGAGGATGTCCGAGGCAAGGAGGAGTCGGTCCATGAGTTCGAGGGGCAAGAACTTGGACCAATAAGTTCGTATAAACTCTAGCTGGCCCTCTAATGAATCTGGCGAAGCCAGCATAGGAGCGCGTAGACAATCAAACAGGGCGAGGCCGACCGGGTCGACGGTCGGTTGAGAAGAAAAGAATTCCTCGAGCCGCGTAATGAGCGGCATATAGGGAGTCTGCTGGCGAAGCGGCTGGTCATCGTAGAGGGGACGGAACGGCACAAAAGCCGGGTTCTCCATGGCGAGTTCCAAAAGGATCATCTCGCTGACGGAAAGTTCGCGATGATCGATGAGTTTAGAGGAAGTGCCCAGGAATTCGCTTTCATTCTGGCTGCTGGACAAGACGGCCGGTGGCGGATAGAGTTGAACGAATTTGGGCGGCGGCAGTTCGACGAGTTCACTGCTGCCTTTAGACCGAGCGTGGTCGAGTCCGCGCTGGAGGATCTTCGGGTGCTGGTCCTGACAGTAAAGGAGCAGGACATAGCGAAGGATATCGGTGATGGTGGCGGCCGTGACCAGGTCGCCGGGTCGGATAGCCCGAGTGCCCGACGGAAAATTGAGGAGCTGATCGTTGAACTTGGCAGAGATTAGACGGAGCGCGGCCGGTGGCGGCTGAGTTCTGTCGGCCCCGGGAGCGATCAGCGCATGCAGATGCAGGCGTTCGACAGTTTGTCGCGAAATGGGTATACCTAGAGGGAAGTAGTGATGCAGACGTCGATCTATGGTCAAGTCGTTCATACCGAACTCGTTCTGTTGCGACGGGCGGGAGATGCCGCCGGCCGGTTATGCGGATATCTAGAACTTATAGATAAGGGAGTCAGCCCATGAGACGCAATCATTTGTATCAACCGATTGTGCAATTCCTGAGCAGTCCATCTCGTCAACATTCCCCCTGCTTTTCCTCAGGAATCTGGCGCGGATGGCTAAGGAATGCCTGTATCTCCCCGATACTCTATGAGAAAGCGTCGTTGATGCTTTGGAATGACTTGAGCCAGACGGGCAATGGCACCGACCAGGCAAGCTCGTCTGAAAAGGGGAAGTACATGCGAGGTCGTGTGATTTTAGTCTGGGCACTGGTGATCGCGTTGCTGGTAGGGCCGATGACCCAACTTGGGATGACGGCGGAAGCCTCCGACAAAGCAGATTTTGTCGTCAAGCTGATCGACTTTGTGGAGTGGCCGGCGGGTAAGGGGACGGACGGTTCGGGAGCAGTAGTGATCGCTTGTGTGGGGGATTCGCCGGTGATCGCGGCGCTCAAGGATGCTGCGGCGAAGAAGTCAGCCGAGGGAACCAAGGTGACGGTCAAACCGATCGCGGCGGGAGATCCACTGGCGGGTTGCCAGATGGTGTTCATAGGGACCTGCGACAAAGCCGAGTTGGCCAAAGTCATGAAGGCGACGGCTGGTCAGCCGGTCTTGACCGTCAGTAATTGTGCCAAGTTCGCCCAGTTCGGGGTGATGGTGAATATATCAGAGGAATCTGACGGGGGCTCTAAGGTCAAGTTCGAAGTTAACACGATGACGGTTAAAGAAGCGGGATTGAAGATCGGAGCGCAGTTGCTGAAACTGGCGACGGTGATCTGATGAACTTTCTCAATCCTCCGCGAACCAGAGGCAGGGGATATGCGACGACTCCGCGATTATTCGATCAGGGCTAAACTCACATTCATGATCATGCTGACCAGCATCAGCGCGTTGCTGGTGGCCAGCACGGTCTTCGTCTTCAATGATCGCTCGACCTTCCGCGAAGGGATGGTTGACAACCTGTCAGTACTGGCGACGGTCCTGGCGAACAACAGTTCGGCAGCGGTCAGTTTCGAGGATCAGGAGGCGGGGAAAGAGATCCTGGGGTCGTTGGCCTCGGATCAGGATATCACGTCGGCGCAGATAGTCCTGCTTACCGGGGGGACATTCGCCGAGTATACTCGCGAAAAGGCTACGCTTCCGCAGGTAAAGGTTGAGGGGTTGGTCGATGGCTCCCGCTTCGACGACGAATACCTCTATATCACCAAGACGATACAGGCGAAGGGGAAACCGATCGGATATCTGGTGATCCAGTCGGATCTTTCCGCGTTGACGGAAAGACTGCGGTGGTTTGCCGGAGTGTCCTTCCTGATCGCGTTGGCGATCGTGGCACTATCCATAGGTATCGTGGTTTTCTTCCAGCGAATGATCTCAAGGCCGATCGTCCAACTCGCCGAAGCCGCGAACGGGATCGCAGTTGGCGATATCAATCAGAAGATAGATTACGAGTCGCAGGACGAGATCGGGAAGCTGTACGGCGCGTTCCGCAATCTCCGTTCATACATCAAGGATCTGGCCGGGGCGGCAGAACGGATCGCCGCCAATGACCTGACTGTCACAGTGGTGCCGAGGTCCGAGAAAGATGTGCTCAGCATTTCGTTCCAGTCGATGATCGGGAGTCTGACCAGAATGGTCGGGCAATTGAGAACAAGCGCGACGGAGATGGTTTCGGCGGCGACACAGATCAGCGCTTCGGCGACCCATATGCTAAAAGGTGCCAAGGAGCAGGCGCAACAGATATCGGAAGTATCCTCCTCGATAGAAGAGATCAGTCATACGATCATGGCCAGCGCGGAGAACGTGCAGGTGGCGACGACTGCCTCAAAGACAGCCAGTGAAACGGCAGGCTCGGGCGGACGGTTGGTCGATGATACGATCCGCGGGATGGAAAAGATAGAGGCAGTGGTGCGTGAATCAGCGAAGACGATATCGAAGTTGTCGCAGTCATCGCAGCAGATCGGGCAGATCGTCAACGTGATCAATGATATCGCCGACCAGACGAACTTGCTGGCGTTGAACGCCGCGATCGAGGCGGCGCGCGCCGGAGAGCAGGGACGCGGGTTCGCGGTGGTAGCCGATGAGGTTCGCAAGCTGGCGGAACGGACCGGCAAGGCGACGGGCGAGATCGTGCAAATGGTACGGTCAATCCAGGACGAGACAGTCGAGGCAGTAGAGTCGGTCAAGACAGGCTTGCAGGATGTTGACAAGGGGCGGGAATTGGCGAATCGCGCGGGCGAGAACCTGCAGGAGATCGTCAATATGACACATCAGGTGATGGGGATGATCCAGCAGATCGCGCTGGCGGCGAATGAGCAGTCAAGCGCGGCAGAAGAGATATCCCGGAATATTGGCGATATATCGTCCGTGACGAAGGAAACCGCGACTGGCGCGGAGCAATCCTCGGCGGCGGCGGCGCAGCTCTCGCAGCAGGCGGAATCGCTGCGAACCATGGTGGAGCAATTCAAGCTCGTCTAAGCCAGTCCATTTCCACTCTGAAATCGACAACGGACGCTGTGATTCACAGCGTCCGTTTCTGTTTCCACCCAGATAGCGCAGTGAGACCTGCGTCACGGACAGGAGGGGAGAGTCACTGTGCCAGGTGGGGAGACCAGGTAGCTGATAAGCATAGAGAGATCGGTCAGGTCGATCGGGCCGAGCGCGTTGACATTTGCCTCGCTAAGACAGGGCATCTCAGGTCGCGGAGTTGTCACCATATAGGCGATCATGTAGCTCAGGTCGGTGATATCGACGCCGCCCCAGAGGTCGATATTCCCGGTAATGCCGGAGCAACAGGTCACTTTACCCGTCAAGATCGTAAGGATCGGATTGGTGACAGTGGAGTCATTGTGGTAGATGCGGGCAGTGTCCAGAAGCGTGCCATCGGCGGTCGGATTCCACAAGAGCTGGATAGAGTCCACATATGGTTTCTCCGGAAAAGTCATAGGTAATCCGGAAAGATTGTAGAGTTCAGCATTTGGCGTGTGCCCCAAGCGGAGTGAGTCAATACGAATTGGTCCAAAGCCGTCTTTGCCGACGAAAATCCAAGGTAGGCTGAAGCTTCCGCTGGAAACAGTTCCGAAATCGAGTGAGTCGATGACCATATTGGTGTACGGGGAAGTGTATTTCGGCAGGATCGCTCCGCCAAGCCCGCCGTAGGCTCCCTTATCGTTAAGTAGAGTACCCAGTGCCGGCCAGAGCGCGTTGCCGGGATTGCCGGAATCCTCGCGGTCGTTGTAGGCCGGGTCAGGGTCACCCGAATCGATTCCCGGTGAGCCCGGGAGGAGGAAGAAATTGCTGTCGGCGAAGAGAGGTGTCTCATCGACATTACCGGTGCCGGGGAATCCACCCTGAATGTTATTGTACCAGACAGTGGTGCTCTGCGCGCCGCTTATCCAGAGTTGCGCGGGAGTGCCGGTGTTTCCACGAATAATGTTATTGTGAATATCGATCTCTGAGTTGTTGACGGACAGACCGCCGCCGGGGTTGGTGGTGCTGTTGGCGATGATGGTATTGTTTTCGACGACGGTGGTGCCGATGGAGCCGTTATTCCAGATCCAGAGGCCGGCTCCGCCAAAATCCGTACCGCCGGAATTACGCCAGACGACGTTGTTGCGGAAGATGACCGGAGCATGGAACGAAACCAGCGCGCCGCCGTAGTGCCCCTGATTGAAAGCAAAAACGTTCCCTTCGATCTCCGCCCGATTGAGCGAGTTGAATCCTATTCGCATACCGCCGCCGCCGCAGGACGTCACCCCCGCGCCACGCAAGATGGACCGGTTGTTGATGATCAGGTTATTTTTGATGCGGGGGCTGGAGCCTTCGATGAGAATGCCGCCGCCTTCGCGATAGACTCGATTGTCGGAGATATCGAGCCATTTGGTGCCGGTGCCACCGGTGATCGTGAATCCGATAACCGCGGTGCTACTATCCTGCAGACCGGCGATGATGATAACTGATCCGGTATCAGGAAAAGCCGGGGCGCTGCCATCGAGGACGGTATTCCAGATGTCCTGTGGGTTGCCTGACAGAAGATACTGACTGGCAAGCACGATATCTTTGGTTCTGAGGTTGATATTCGCAAAGTAGTGTCCCGGCGCGACGAGAATAGTGTCCCCGTTGGAGGAGGCATCTATCGCCGGTTGAATCGAGACATGGTCGGCGGGGACATGGATAATGGTGGCGCTGGCCGGGCTGATGGTGGCGATCACCAGTAGGGTCGTCAGGGTCAGGAGTTTTTTGCAGCAGGTCATTGGAAATGCCCTCCACGAGCTGTTTCGAAATTCGGTTCAAGGCTATGCGTTTTCATCTGTGACGATGAGAAATGACGAAAACCGGAGCCGTTTATTCCGGTTCGACCTTACTCCAATAAACGGAGAACGCACGAGGCGACAAATAGGGATGCAGTAAGGCGATGGAATCTTGCGGCGAATTGTACGGAAGTCTTCAGAGCGGGAGCTGCGGTGGGGAGACCCGGGGTACGCTAACCGAGTCTCCCTAATTGGACCCTCACACACCGCATATTTAGAAAGGCTGTGAACATGTAGACTTCCGGTCAACCGACCCATCCCAGACCCAGATCGATCTCCGGCCGTCTGGTGGGTATACGGAGGATGACGGGGGAAATGTTTCGGGAAAACCCAAAAAAATACGTAAGTGCTTACATTTTTCCGGAGATTTTTCGTGGAAGAGGAGAGGATCCACTCCCTCATAGACAGGGACGGTTACGATCATTTGCCTGTGCAAAGGAATTTTAACAAAAATAGCGGGCCGACAGAAAATCTGTCGGCCCAGGAACGAGAGTCGGACTTTCATGGGCATGGTGGAAGAGAGATGGGCCCGGCGATCAGGTAGGTGATAAGCCGCGCCAGATCGCTCAGGTCGATACTGCCGAGGGCGTTGACGTTGGCCTCCATCGGGCAGGGGATAGTTACGCCACCGATGGTCATATAGGTTATCAAGGTAGCAAGGTCGCTCAGGTCGACATTGCCGACCAGATTGACGTTTCCGGTGGTGCCGGTGCAACAGCAGGCATCGCCGATGCCATCGTTGTTGGCATCCTGTTGGCCGGGATTGCTTGCGTTCGGGCAGTTGTCGCAAAGGTCACCGCGACCGTCGCCATCGGCGTCCTCCTGTCCGGCGTTGGCCAGAAGGGAGCAGTTGTCGCAGGCATCGCCAACGCCGTCACCATCGGCGTCTTCCTGACCCGGATTGAAGGTGGTCGGGCAGTTATCCACACAGATCAGGCCGTCGCCATCGGGATCGACATTGGGGCATTCGGTGACTGCGAGATATTGATCTGGTGCGACGTTTTCCAGGACGGTCACAAAGCCGCTCGGCCAGGAGATGACCAACGAGTCTATCACCGTAGCATCACCAAGACCGAAGTGCGGATCCATCTGGCTCTGGTTGCAGTAACCGGGCTGGGAGGAGACTTCGCGCATCTGCCAGACAGGATTGCCATTGATGGTGGCTTTGAGCTTGACCCGAGCGCCGATCGCCGAGCGATTGCTGTAAAGTGCCTGAAGATCAACTATCAGCCAATGGTTGCTGTTGCCGTTGTTGAGATAGAGGGAATTGTTCTCATTCGCACTCTGGCAGCGGGCGAGAGCGAGATCGAGGTCGCCATCCTTGTCAACATCTCCAAAAGCGCAGCCATAGGTCCAGCCGGTTTCGGTGGCGGTGCTGTCATCGAACTCCTGCGTGAAGGTGCCGTCGCCGTTGTTGATGTAGAGCAGATTGACGTCGTCCGATACCCCGAACGCGCGAGTGATAAAGAGATCGAGGTCGCCGTCGTTATCAATGTCTCCCCAAGCGGAGGAAACGGATGCGCCGGCGTTGGTTGAAATGGGGCTGGTGAGGACACGGACGAAGGTCCCGGCGTCGTTGCGATACAACATGTTTGTCTGGCCGACATTGTTGGCGACAACCAGGTCAAGATCGCCATCGTTGTCGTAGTCGCCCCAACTGGCGCTGAATGACTGCATCGGGTCGTTGACATGCGGGCCGGTGGTCAATTTGGTGAATGAGCCGCCATCGTTTCGATAGAGATTGTTCTTGTCGTTGGTTTCGTTGGCAATATAGCAATCCTGGTCGCCATCGTTGTCAAAGTCTGCCCAGGCACCGACTCGCGAGTTAAACGCATCATTGGTGATGGCGCCGAGGAAAACCCGGGTAAAAGTGCCATCCCCATTATTGTGGTAGAGCTGATTGCGGAGGTCGCCGGCGCTGTTGCAGACCTGCAGGTCGAGAAAGCCATCGGCATCGTAATCAACCCAGGTGGCGGCTTCGGAATAGTCGTTGTCGGTCGTGATCTCGGTGAAAGACTCCTGCGTGAAAGTGCCATCGCCGTTATTGATGTGGAAGAGGTTGAGTTGCGCCCACCAGGTGGCGACATAGCAGTCTTCGTCGCCGTCGTTGTCATAATCGCCAAAGGTGGCGCCATCGGCAGCAGAGACGACTGTCCCGATTGACGGGGTCATCATGCGAGTGAAAGTACCGTCGCCATTTCCTTTGTAAAGGAACGCGACCTGACCGGCTGAGGGGCCGTTGGTGATGAGCAGGTCAAGGTTACCGTCGTTGTCATAATCAATGAAGTTTACGGAACGACTGTCGCCGCCATCGGTGACGACCGGGCCGGTCGTCACGGGGGTGAAATAGGACGTTGCGTTGGCATGACTCGCAACGATCATTAAAAGTAGAAGCGTAGCCAGGAGCGGTACGCGGCTCGTACGAACGCTTTTGACATGACATGATCTTCGGTGCATCGGTCTCCTCCTATGGATGGGTCCAGACGAGTGAATTCGTTTAGTCCCAAACTACGGGCGGTTCGATCTTTGAGTGAGGCGAATGCAGTGAAGCGAGAAAAGGATGCGGTGAAGCGTCAATTGTGGAGAGAAGTGGTCAATCCTTCTCGCCGAGGAAGCCGGAGAGGTTGTCGCGGTAAGAGCGGCTCATTTTGAGGTTAGTGCCGTCGTGCAGGATGACGATGAACTCCGACTGGAAATGCCGCTTGAGTTCTTTGATGCGCGTCGAGTTGACGATCGTGGAGCGGTGGATGCGCAGGAATTTGGCGGGGTCGAGCTGGGTCTCGAGGCGATTGAGGGTCTCGCGAATGAGGTGGGTTTTCTTGCCGGTGTGGAGCTGCACATAGTAGTCGGCGGCTTCGATCCAGTCGACATCATCGGTATTCACGAAATAGATGCGGTCGCCTTCCTTGATAACGAAGCGGGTGAGGTAGCCTCCGGTGTCGATCTTGACCTCTTCACGGCGCAGGGCCTCGAGCAACGCGGCCATCTTGGCGGTGAGGGCTGAGCCACGGCGAAGTTGCAGATCAGACACAATACGATCGAGTGTAGTCTGAAAGCGGGCCGGGTCCACCGGCTTGAGGACGTAGTCGACAGCGTGAACTTCGAACGCGCGAATGGCATAACTGTCATAGGCGGTGACAAAGACGATGAGCGGGAGAGGTTCACCGGCCAGCGCTTTGAGCACGTCGAAGCCGTTCATGCCGGGCATCTGGATATCGAGAAAGACCAGGTCGGGTTGTTCTTTTTGAATCAGTTCGATCGCTTCAGCGCCAGTACCGGCCTCACCGATAACGGTGAAGCCAGGGTTGGGCTCGAGCAACATTCTGAGACCGTCGCGGGCGAGAGGTTCATCATCGACGATGAGTGTGCGGATCGCGTCAGCCATGGAATGACAACTCCTCGGTGCGATAGGGAATTTCCAAAAGGGCAGCCGTCCCGCCCGATGATGGGGTAGTCAGTTCGAAACGGTGCTGTTCACCGTAGAGAGCGGCCAAACGTGTTCGGGTACTGCGGAGACCGACTCCTTCTCCGCGACTTTGCGATGGGGCGGCAAGGCCGACGCCGTCATCTTCGACTCTGAGAGTAAGGAGGTTATTCTCCCGTTGGCTGCTGACCCGGATATGGCCGATGCCGGTTTTCTGGGCGAGACCGTGACGGACAGCGTTTTCTACCAAGGTCTGCAGGACAAAGGAGGGGACCTGCGCTTTGAGGCTGGTATCATCGATAGACATTTCGACCTGCAACCGATCGCCAAAGCGGACCTGCTCTATCTCAAGGTAGCCGCGAACTATTTCAAGCTCGGTCTCCAGCGGTATGACCTGAGTGCCGCCTTTGGCGAGAACATGGCGGAGCAGTTCACTGAGGCGGTTGAGCATTCGCTGGGCAGTGTCGATCTCGCCTTTGCGCATCAGGACAGAAATAGAATTGAGAGTATTAAACAGGAAGTGAGGCTGAAGCTGTGTGTGCAGTGTCTCGAGTTGCGCGCGGGTCAGTTCGGATTCGAGACGTGAGGCGCGAAGTTCGCGCTCGTTGTATTGGCGATAGTAGTCGAGCGCGTAGTAGACCGCGACAATGCCGGAATAAATAAAGACCGACCAAGGGAGCATCCAGATGATCTCCCGGTAGCAGAGGTCGATAAGCTGTTCTGTGGTGAGTTGTTCGTTGTGCGCCCAGACTGAGCCGATGACCCCGACTATCAGGGTGACGGCTGAGGTAAGGGCGGCGAACAGGAAGTGGAGCGGGGCCGACCAGGCAAGGTTACTTCGCGTGAGTCTGACTTTGCGAGCCAGCCAGATGATGACCGGCACGAGGATAGCCCAGGAGTACCAGTCAAAGGATTCGCCCAGCAGCCAGGTCCAGAGGTTGCTCTCCAGATCCTTCTGGACATAACGCAAATGGCTAAGGACGGCGACAAAGGTCGTGACAAAGGTTGCTCCGCCAAAAACAAGCAAAGCAACAAGCCAGGTTCTGCGGCGCCCGGGCGTGAGGAGCAGGGTATCGGTTCGGTCTGGTTTCATCGGGTGTATCTGGCGTTTGCCGATTGAGTCGGCTGACGCGGACGAAATATAAGCGAGAGGCGGGGAAGGCGCAAAAGAATGCTGTGAGCCGTCAGTCTGGTGCAGTGGCCGGTTTAAGATGAAAAAACTTGCGGGGCGGTGCTTGAGGGAGATATCCTGATGGCACTATTCGTGAGGGAAATTCAAGCGAAAGAAGGGATTCAGCGATGAAGTACGTAGTGGTTCTGGGATTGTTGGCGCTGCTGATAGCTGGTTGCGGCGGTGGCGGAAGGACTGTCACGCGGCTGGACTCAGAACAGGTGACCGACCTGAGCGGGGGGTGGAACGATACGGATGCCCGCTTGGTGGCGGAGGAGATGGTGCGCGACGCTCTGGCGCGGCCGTGGTTGAATGATTTTTCGCGAGCGACCGGCAATAAGCCGGTGGTGACCGTGGGGACATTCCGGAATCAGACTTCGGAGCATATCAATACCGAGACTTTCAGCAAAGATTTTGAGCGAGAGTTGATAAACTCCGGCCAGGTGCGGTTTGTGGCCGCGCGCGACCAGCGGGCGGAGATACGAGATGAACGGCAGGAGCAACAGGAGTTTGCCTCGCGGGAGACAGTGAAGAAACTTCGCGAAGAGACCGGCGCCGATTTTGTGCTACTTGGCTCGGTCAAGGATATAGTCGATGAGATCGAAGGAGTGAAGACGGTATTCTATCAGACCGACTTTGAATTGATCAATGTCGAGACGACCGAGAAGGTCTGGATCGGCACTAAGAAGATCAAAAAAGGGATCTCGCAGGGAAGCCGTAAGTGGTAGTCGCGTAGTAACGTGATCAGACGAATCCTGTTCATAGCAGCCGCGGGGTTGTTGATTTTGTCCGGGTGCGGGTCGCTCCGCACCCAAAAGGCGTTTTATGAGCCGATAACCGCGGAGTTGCGGACAAGTAACTACCAGCAGGTGGTGACGCGTCTGGAGGAGGCGCGGGAGTCGGGTGAGTTTGGGGAGAAAGACCGGCTACTTTATTTTCTCGACGCGGGATTCGCCCGATACTATGCGGGGGAGCATGATTCATCCGTCGCCAAATTGAAGCTGGCGGACCAGGCAGGGGAGGAACTGTATACAAAGAGCATTTCCAAGGCGATTGTGTCGATGATGCTCAATGATAATGCGCTGGAGTACGCGGGGGAGGACTATGAACTGCTTTACGCAAACCTGTTCAACGCCCTCAATTTCATTGCGATGGATTCGTTTGACGCGGCCTTTGTGGAGATACGCAAAGCGAATCAAAAGCTTGATCTGCTGGAGCAGAAGTACGCCGACGCGGCACGGCAATTCAATGAAGCAGGCGCCAAGGATTCTGCCGCGTACAAGGTCAACTACGAGGCACAACAGGTTCGCTTCAACAACAGCGCGTTTGCCCGGTATCTCAGCATGCATATGTACGCGGCGGATGGGAAGTGGGATGACGCGCGGATCGATTTCGAAGCACTCCAAGACGCATTTGCCAGTCAGCCGCATATGTACGATTTCTCACCTCCACCAGTGACGTATGATGAAGAAGACGGGGCGAGCCGGAGTGCGGTGGCGGTGGCTGGAATCGCCCCTGTCAACGAGCCATTCAACCTGACACTTCGCACCGACAAACAGCTTAACCTGGTGCAGATACTTTTCACTGGCGCGGACGGGACCGAATCGGAATACGGACATTTGCCGATGCCAGTCTCCGAGGATTTCTATATCAAGTTCGCGATTCCGACCCTCAAGCAGGAGCAGTCAGTTGTGCAGCGGGTAGAAGTTTCCGCGAATGGGAAATATGTCGGTGAGTTAGGGTTGATCGAGGATGTCGGGTCGGTGGCGACAGAGACATTTGAGGCGAAGAAATCGCTCATTTATCTGAAGACGATCGCGCGGGCATTGGCCAAAGGGGTTGCCAACTATAAGCTGAAGAAGAAGGCTGATTCCGGCGGCTTTGCGGGATGGCTGAAGAAGGTCGCCATAGATGTTGGGACCGACTTGACGGAAAATGCCGATCTTCGATGCTCGAGGCTCCTGCCCGGAAAGATCTACGTGGGGGATTTTGGTCTGAAGCCGGGGAAGTACGATCTGACGATACAATACTTCGACAGCAACAACATGTTGATCCGGCGTGTTGATATTCCTCAATACACCGTGCTCGAACACGGCCTCAATATGGTGCAGGCCGCCGCGCTGCAGTAGTACTCGCCTAGCTATTTCTTCATCATTTGCAAGGGACGAGCGGCATCGGTGACCGCATCGATCTTGGCGGCGTAGCCGGTTTTCCCCTCAACTTCGTCGTCGGTGACAAGATGAACATCCAGAATCCCGCCGATCTTGATGCCGGTGCGCATGAAGTTGAGTTCATCGAGACTGAGACTCCAACCTTCGAGCCAGCTTTCAAGAAGGGAGCGTTGTATTGGAGAACCGCTGAAATGAATCAGCAGGTCGATATCGCTGTGCGGGCCGGCGGTGGCGTTTTTCGTCGAACCGAAAAGATAAATCGTTTTTACGCCATATTTCTCGGGGTCAATGAGGGAAGCGATATGCTCGGCGATGCGGTATCTCCAGCGCCAGGACTGATCCTTGGAGCGACCGTCTTCAAAGTCCGCAGTGCGGAACGTATCATCGCTCGCCATCGGCGGAGCGAGGAGGCCCATCGCTTCATCCAGATCGGCATTCATCTGCAGGCGCAACACCTGGCCATCGGCCACGGCGGGGACATCAATGAGGCGAATGACCTTCTGTAAGTGAGCCGCTTCTGGAAGCAGATCGACCAGGATACTCGGCGACTCATGGAAGAACTTCTCATTGAAGATAATCCCGGGGTCATCGGGATACAGCGGAAGATAGCGGATATTCGCTTCGACCAGATCCTGAAAGAAGTGGGTGCCGAACGAAAGATCTGGGAGATAGTTACCCCGCTTGCGGGCGATCTCGATGAGTGAGGCGGTGTTGTTGATCTCGGAGTAGGTGACGGCCACTCCCATCTTGATATCGCCGCGACTTCCCCATCGCCCGGGACCCATCAGGATAAACTGTCGTTTGGGAAGGATCTTGTTAAGCTTGCCAACCGCGCGTCCGATCTCGAGAAGGGATTGACGATCACCAACCAGATCATACTGGTGTGGGTCGACATAGACGATATGGGTAATGTCAGGCATGCGGCCGTTGGAGACGTATTTGTTGGCGGTGAAAAGGATACGATCATCGGAGACATCGCGCGGGATAGGGGCCGCGGTGCTGACCTCGGAGGAGGATTGCGGACGGCACTGGAGCAGGTAGAAGTCCTTGCCGTCGGAGGCAAATTCGATATCGACGGGATGGCCGAGTTTTTCCTCGAGAAGTTGCGTGATCCCCTTGATGCGTTGTACGAACTGTGTGCGTGTGAAGAGACCCTCGAAAGTGACGATCATGTCGTCGCGCTTGAAATCGCACTGCATTCCGAGAAAATTGCGCATATGGTCGCGGTCGAGGATGGAGATGATCTCGTGCACATTCGGGATCTCGTGGCCGTAGTTGCGCAAGAGATGTTCTACCGCGACAGTCTCAAACGAACTGGTGGTGAGGTCGATAGCGTCGACATATTGCGGCGCGTAGCGGACCGCTTCCTCCATTGTGACATTGACGCGGAGTCCGGGCTGTCCGGGGGCGATGAGGACGGGGTAGTCATCGGCGACACGGTCGACCGCGCGGGTTCCAAGGCCGGGGACAAGACGTATCAGGCCATCCTCGCGCTTTATACGGGGCGACCAGCGGAATTCGTTCTTGCTGAACGCGACTCCGGCAAACGACGGGAAGAAGTAGTGGCCGATCTTCGTGCCGACCACTTCCTGGATCATGATCCCCATCTCTTCGTAAAAATCGAGCAGTCCGCGTTCGGCGCGGTACTCGATCGGGTCGGGGCCAAAAGTCGAGGCGTAGACTTCGGCGATGGCGTCGCAAAGCGCGGAGAGACGTTCCTGCTTAGTCCCCTGATTTGCCAAAAAGAGTGATTTGTATTTACCGGAGAAAGCGGCACCAAAACGGTCTTCGAGCAACGAGGAGCTTCGGACGATTAGCGGGCGGTCACCCAGGTCATCTAAGGCGACGGATAAACCCTGCAGTACCTCGGGAGGAAAGCTGCCACTCTTAAACGTCTGTACGACGTGCGGATACTCGAGGCGGACCTGATTGATATCTTTGTATTTCTGTTCGACGATCTCTTCGAGATTATTGAAATACATGAAGGCCATGATGGCATCGGAGGTAACGTACCATGTTTTCGGCGTATTCACCTCGGTCAGCAATGGGTCGCCTTTGGCGGCTTTCTTTAGGATCTTCTCGGCGAGATAAAGGCCGGCCGATTTGCCGCCCAGTTTTCCACGGCTGTCCGGTCCAAAGATGACATTCTTGAGAAGAGAATGGAAATCGTTAATGGTGATGTAGTTTTTCGCGATATCGACAAACTGCACTTGCTCGGAGAAGAGGCGACGGATCAGCGCGGCATGGACACCGCGCTGAGTGGCTGACGGAAGATCCGCGCCCTCGGGAGCAATGCGGTGATAGCGGCGGATGGCATCCGCCAATTGATCGAGCGACTGGCTTTGGTGAAGAGCGCGTGAGAGCGTAACAAGTTTGTCTTCCTGAATACGGCGCTGAACAAACGCGAAGATCTCTTCATCGGACATATGTTCCGATGCGATCTTAAAGGTTTCTTTGGAGGTCGCGTCGGTGGAGGTGGTCAGCGCGCGGCGACGGTGCGGCATGTTGCTGTCGCGAGCCAATTCTTCCTCGGAAGTGCTGTCCGGGTTCTCGCGGATAACCAACTGCTTGGCCTCTTCGATACCGGACCAGCAGAGATGGTTGAGCATTTTGTGAGAGATGGAGAGGAAGAGGCTCTTGTCGGTCTGACGAAGCAGGTCGAGCACAACGCGCCAGTCATCTTTGCGATCCTTGGTCAGTGATTCGCGGGCCGACTGCCACTCGCTGTACATATGCTTGATGCGGTGGAACATGATGAAGTGGCCGAGGCGGTCGGCGATCGTCTGAATCAACTTGACTTCTTCTTTGAGGAAGGGGCCTTCGTCGCCGAGAGGCATCTCCTGCAGATAGTAAGTGGAGAGCTGGCCGATAGGATTGTCCTGGACGAGGATCGGGGCGCTCAACGACCATTGCGTTCTGCGGAAGTTCTCAGACGTGTATTCGGTATCGGCAATCGTAATACTGGATGCGCACAGCTCGGAATACTGGAAACCGAGCGGGATGGCGCCAACGATCGCCTGGCAGACATCGGGGAGCTGGGCATCGGGTTGATTCAATATCTCTTCGACGCGGTAGAGGCAATTGAGTTCTTTGGCTCGTTCCTGGAGGAACCAGAGGAGGTTATCGATAGATTTCTTCTGTTTCTGCATGATAGGTAGTTTTTCCGTGGTCAATTGCCCTTCGACCGACCACTACTTGTGTCGGTCGTTTTCGCGAATCGCGTTAGCGGGAATATACGCACTGCAGGAGGGGAAAGCCAGAGCGGCCGCGTGGGATCACTTAGTCCGCGTCAGCACGGTTTCAACGCCCTTCTGTTCGTTGCCATCGGGGAAAATGTTGAACATCGTGATGACCAGATTGTCGTTGCCTGAGACGCGGATATCGATGCGCCATCCCCAGTCGGGGCCGCCGGAGGGATCCTCGTAGCTCCCAAGGACGGAGAGTCCGCTGTCAATCGCCTGACCGGTGAAAAACATGATGGCGGAACCGGTATGGAAGCTGTCCATCCAGGACATCTCATACTGCTGCTTCTGTTTGTTGTAGGCAAAAAACGCCGAGCCGGCGAGCGGTTTCCCCTGCATCGCGCCGGTGTAGTCCCACTGAAGAGCTTTGCCGTTGAGGATGGTCTTGAACGAGTTCTCGCAGGGGGATTCATCGACCGGTTTCTCGGGTTCAAACCAGACGGTAGTGACGCCCGACCATTGGCCGACCATACGCTGAAAGATGTCCCGCGGCGCGGCCTGGCCGGTGGTGTCTTGGTTTGTCTCTGCCATACAAATGCCTCCCAGGAGAAGCGTGATCAATAGGGTGATTGATTTGAGCATGGACCCAAGATACGGCAAGGGCAGCAGGGTTGGCAAGCGCCAGATTCAGGCGATTGGCAGACAGTCGGCTCGTTCGGGGTATATGGATTGGCAATGTCCATAAGGGCGAAGCGGTGATTTCCTGTCAGTTTAGCATTGCGGACGACCGACAATAGGGAATAGGTTGTCCATGAACCAGCTCCAGCCGGGAGGCTACTACCATGCGTGCTGCCAGATTAGATTTCCCCCGACCCTTCATCCTGTTGATCGCAATCTTCCTTTTGCTCGCCTCGGGGTGTGGTGATGACAAAAAATCGACCGGACAGGATCCGACCGACCCACAGATTGACGGGTATGTCGCTGATCACACTGTGATAGCTGATTTTGGCAATATCGCCACGGCTGTCAAAGAAAATGTGGCGGACAGCCTGAATATATTCTACGGGCATACCTCGCACGGGAGCCAACTGATGACCGGGCTGGATCTGGTGGAAATGGAGGACGGATCGTTCCGTCAGCCGTTGGTGCATGAGGTGGGAGATGATCTCGGAGCCGATGGCGACACCAGTTGGGCTCCGATCACCCGCGCCTGGCTGAATGATAATCCGGAATGCAATGTGGTGATCTGGTCATGGTGCGGCGGGGTGAGTACGAATACCGAAGACGGGATCGCGACCTATCTGGCGACGATGAATGATCTGGAGGCGGATTACCCGGATGTGGTGTTTATCTACATGACCGGGCATCTGGACGGGACGGGGGTAAACGGGAATCTGTACGCGCGCAACAATCAGATCCGGGCGTATTGCGAGGCGCATGATAAATGGTTGTTTGATTTTGCGGATATCGAAAGTTATGACCCGGCGGGGGTGTACTATCCGGATGCGTCGGATGCCTGCGAGTGGGCATCGGCCTGGTGTTTGTCGCACACGTGCGCGTCATGCAGTTGCGCGCATTCGGATCGGGGTTGTTCGAGCGGGAGCCTGCCTTGAA
>CAYNIJ010000004.1:0-211107 GCA_964397415.1 uncultured Ignavibacteriales bacterium
GTGCGGGATACCGAGGCTGCGCGAGAAGAGGTCGCACTTCAGGCCGAACGACTCCGCGACCTGCTGAGACGCACGGTGAGGCTGCAGGAAGACGAACGGAGACGGATCGCGTCTGATATCCACGATGCGGTTTCACCGCTGATCACTGGTGCCCTATACCAGGCGCGGGCACTGCGGTTGACCGAGCGTAGCAACGGCTACGGCAACGGCGACGGCAATGGCCATGGTAACGGTCATGATCAGGTGAACGGAGATCTCAAGGACGACGGTCCAGATGCGGATGGCGTGGAGGTAGCCCTTGATATCGAAGTTACCTGCGGCGTCCACGAACTTGATCAGGTTGATCGAAGCGAGATTGCAGGCGGTATCATCGAGGAACATGTATTCTGAACAGGGATTGGACGCATTGATACGGCCATCATCGGGGCAGGTATGCCACTCGTTGATGGTGGTGTCATATTGCACGCCCGGATCGGCGCAGGCCCACGCGGAATAGCAGATCTTATCCCAGAGTTGCGCGGCCGGGATGGTGTTGGTGACCTTGCCATCGGTGCGGCGCTTCAGCTCCCAGTCTTTGCCATCTTTGAGACGCTCAAAGAAGCTGTTGGAGATGCGGACCGAGTTGTTGGAGTTCTGGCCGGAGACTGTCAGGTAAGCTTCGGAATCCCAATCCGTGTCATATTCATCGAAGCGGATATCGGTGAAGCCCTGCTTGGTCAGGTCGAGAACTTTCTGAATGTAACCTGGCGGGACGGCAAGGCGTCGGGCGAGCCTGATAGCATCGCGGAGCTTCTGATTGCGAGTGGGGTCGCATTCGTAGACGGAGTTGCCGTTTGTGCCGGAGACACGGGCGGCATCGACGATCGCTTTGAGCTGCTGCTTAATGACCTTTGAGCCGGCGACGAGGGACGCGACTTTCTGTTCTTCGACAACTTTCCAATCGATGAATTGCATGATGTCTGGATGGTCGAGGTCAAGGCAGACCATCTTGGCGGCGCGGCGGGTGGTGCCACCCGATTTGATAGCGCCCGCGGCACGGTCACCGATCTTAAGGAAGGACATCAGGCCGGAGGACTGACCGCCGCCCGAAAGCGGTTCGGAGGAACCACGCAGGTTGGAGAAGTTGGTGCCAGTACCGGAGCCATACTTAAAGAGGCGGGCCTCACGCACCCAGAGATCCATGATGCCGCCATCGTTCACCAGGTCATCGGTGATGGACTGGATGAAGCAGGCATGCGGCTGAGGATGTTCATACGCATTCTTTGATTCGGTCAGCGTGTGCGTGACGGGGTCGACATAATAGTGACCTTGCGGTTTTCCGGAGATGCCGTAGGCCCAGTTGAGGCCGGTGTTAAACCACTGCGGCGAGTTGGGCGCGGCAATTTGAGACGCGAGCATGAAGCAGAGCTCGTCATAGAACGCTTTGGCGTCCTGGGCCGATTCGAAGTAACCGTGCTTTTCGCCCCAATGGCGCCAGCAACCGGCGAGTCGATGAAAGACCTGGCGGGCATCCGTCTCACCGCCGGTTTTCTGTTGGCCGTCGGCGCCAAGGACGGGATTGCCCTGGTCGTCGGTCAGCGGAACACCGGCTTTGCGGAAGTATTTCTGGGCCAGAATATCGACAGCCACCTGAGACCACTGTTCGGGGACCTCGATGTTGTCAAGTTTGAAGACAACTGAACCGTCGGGATTGCGGATCTCCGAGACACGTTTGGCAAAGGGGATCCGGCTGTACGGTGATTCATCTTCGCGAGTAAAGTAACGATCTATTTTCACACTCCACCTCCTGTGGGGCCGACAGGGACACAAGCGGGGTTCCGTCCGTTGAATGACCGCTGGACTGTCCGACGACCAAAGACTACTATTCTTGATAAAAGGTCAGGGGATGACTTTTGACAGAGCCAGCGCGAGTATATCCTTCTTATCGGCTGTGCCATATCTCCTGAGCGACCCCAATATATTGGGGTTCAAAAGGGGGGGACCACTAAAAATTGTGTTTTTGTATCACGAACTTCTATCCGATTGTCAAACAAGGGAGTAAGAAATTGGTGGGAGAATCTGTTTGGTAAGGTCTGTCGAGAACTGTGCGAATAGTTACAGAGCGTCGTGGATAATTGATTGCATGTTATTGTCTTATCCGGGGTCAGGTTGAGCTAACGGATGATGGAAAGTCCATTATATTTCGGTTAGCGCTTACCTTGTTGATTTACAGTAAGTTATCGGATAATCACAAATTATCAACAGCCTATGCACAGTGTGCACAACGTCAGAATCGGGTCAAAAACCCCGAAATATAGTCGGGACATATTAATGATGCAGGTGTTGGCATCGGACGGATGCCACATATCATTCAATGGTCAGCATCAACCGCGATTCCCTTTCTCGTTGACAGGATGGCTCCATTATGCCTTTAATAGCGACAGCACGCGCGAAGTACCAGGGAACCTGATTCGCACGGGGCTGTTGCACAGAACGACTTACGTCCGGGTGGATCTTCGCTAGTATCGCTGCGCACTTACATGTCATCCGGACAGAACCAAAGGATTTTCATGTTCACCAGACTTCGGTATTACATCCAACTGACCAAGCCGACGATCATGCTGCTCGTGCTGTTTACCGGCGGGACGGCATTGGTAATGGAAGGGAGTCTGCTGGATGAACCGGGGAAGTTCTTACTGGTGTTGCTGGGGTTGTATCTGACAGGGGGGAGTGCCAACGCGCTCAATCAATATTTCGAGAGAGAGATTGACGCGAAGATGGAGCGTACCGCGCGGCGTCGGCCGCTGCCGCTGCATTTTCTGGGTGAACGTGAGGCGCTGATCTTTGCGGTGACGATCGGGTTGGTGGGAGTGCTGCTCTTCGGATATTTCTTCAACTGGTTAACCGCGCTGATGTCACTGGCAACGTTGCTGTTTTACGCGTTGTTCTATACCCTGTTTTTGAAGCCTCACACATGGCACAATATTGTTATCGGCGGGGCGGCGGGGGCGATGGCTCCTGTGGGAGCGTGGGCGGCCGCGACCGGACAGACCGCGGTGGCGCCATGGTTGTTATTCCTGATCATCTTTTTGTGGACACCTCCGCATTTCTGGGCGCTGGCCCTCTATTGTAAAGAGGACTATATCAAGGCTCGTTTGCCGATGCTCCCGGTGGTGAAAGGGGATGACGCTACCTACAAGCAGATTCTCATATATACCTATGCATTGATCCTGGTCAGTTTGGCGGTATTTGCGGTCGGGGCTGGCTGGCTGTATTTAGTGGCGGCGGTCGGGCTAGGCGGGTATCTGCTGAAGAAGGCATTTATGGCGCGTCGTCTGAAAACAGTCCCCGCAATGCGGGGGTTATTCGGGTTTTCCATCGTTTACCTCTTTGCTCTTTTTCTGGCTCTCATCGCGGATATTCTGGTCACCCGGGCTATCTAAGTTACCTTGCGGGTAACAGATAGTTAGTGGAACCAACTTGTCTACAATTTCCCTTTTTGACAGAATTGTCGGTTGACAGCGGCTGGTTTGGGGGTTTAATTCCGAGCCAATACGGAAAACCAGGAACGATCACAAAACCAATGATGATACAGACCGGGCGGCTAGGCGTTTTTCCTTGGTCGGACAATCACGTTTTGTGAAAATTGTAACAAGCATCTGAAACTATGGCTCAGATATTTCCGAAATGGACCAATCACCTCCCGCCGATCATGGCCGGAGGTTTCGTTACGCTGCTCGCCGCGGTCACGCTCTTCTTCTGGTACTACGGTTCACCCAAATACACCGATGTCGGGTATCGACCAAAGCAGCCGGTACCGTACAGCCACAAACTGCACGCGGGCGACCTGGGGATAGATTGCCGTTACTGCCACACGGCGGTGGAGAAGTCATTTGAGGCGAATGTTCCGCCGACCCAGACCTGCATGAACTGTCACAAGCTGGTGCTGCCGGAGAGCGCGAAGCTGCTCCCGGTGCGGGAGAGTTTTGCCAGCGGCATGCCGATCCAGTGGGTGCGCGTGCACAAGGTTCCTGATTTCGCGTTCTTTGATCACTCCGTACATTTGAATGCCGGTGTGGGATGCGCGTCCTGCCACGGCAATGTGGCCGATATGGAAGAGGTGCAGTTGGTCCAGCCGCTGAGCATGGGCTGGTGCCTGGAGTGTCATCGCAATCCGGACATGCATCTTCGTCCAGTCAGCGAAATCACCAATATGAAGTGGATGCCGCCGGCCGATCAGTTGGAGTACGCGGCCCGGGTTAAAAAGGAGCGGGGGATCAATCCACCCCAGGACTGTTCAGGATGTCATCGATGAAAGAAAAGAAGCCTACAACCGGATTGGCATATTGGCGCAGTCTCGACCAGTTGGAGAATACTCCTGAGTTCAAGGAGTTTCTGCATCGTGAATTCCCGCAGGGAGCCTCGGAGTTCGACAATAGCTGGTCGCGTCGGAGTTTCCTGACGTTGATGGGCGCCTCTGTGGCGCTTGCCGGACTGGCCGGATGCCGTCGGCCGGTCGACAAGATAGTTCCGTATGTGACCCAGCCGGAAGAGATCACTCCGGGGATGCCGAATTTCTACGCCACGGCGCTGCCGTTCGGGCAGAACGCGCTCGGCTTGCTGGTGAAAAGCAATAACGGTCGCCCGACCAAGGTAGAAGGTAATCCGGAACATCCGTCGACGCGTGGTTCTTCCAGCGTGCTGATGCAGGCGGAGATCCTGAATCTGTATGATCCGGATCGTTCACGCATCCCGACCAAGGGTGGCGCGGTTTCCAGTTGGGATGATTTTGTCACATACTGGCGTGAGCGTCTGGCATTCTTCCAGACGAATCAGGGGCAGGGGCTGGCGTTTCTCACCGAAGAATTCCACTCACCGACATTATATAGACTCGCTGAACAGCTCAAGAAGCAGTTTCCGCTGGCGATTTGGGTTGTGTACGAACCGCTCAGCACCGAGAACGGATATGAGGGCGTGCGGGTAGCGACTGGGAAGGCGCTGCAGCCGCTCTATCATCTCGACAAGGCGGAAGTAATCCTTTCGCTGGACGCGGATTTCATCGCCAACGACTCAGATTCCGTGCGGCTGGCACGTCAGTTTGCCGACGCTCGCCGAGTGATGGCGCAGACTGACAAGATGAATCGGCTCTATGTAGTCGAAAGCAATTACAGTGTGACAGGCGCGACCGCGGATCATCGGTTGCGAGTACAGTCGCGCCAAGTGGGTGATTTCCTTGTCGCTCTCGGGCGCGAGCTGCAATCGATGGGGCTGAATCTCCCGACTTTCGCAGGACTTACCTCTACCGGTACCTATGATTCGAAGTGGCTGAGTGGGCTGGCTCGTGATTTGGCGCGTTCACGCGGCAAATCCGCAGTGATGGTGGGGAAACATCAGCCATCGTCAGTGCACGCGCTCGCCATAGCACTGAACGAAGCGCTCGGCAATGTTGGCACAACGTTAACATTCGTTGAGATCAAAGATAGTTACCTCCCAGCAAATGCCGGACTCAAGGGTTTGACCGAGCAGATGAAGGCTGGGAGTGTTGATACACTGGTGATGCTTGGTGGCAACCCGGTCTACAGCGCACCGGCGGATCTGCAGTTTGCCGCAGCGTTGCCCAAAGTGAAGAACTCGATTCATTTGAGTTCGCACGTGGACGAAACGTCGCTGTTGACTACCTGGCATCTGCCGATGTCGCATGGTCTGGAGACATGGGGCGATGTTCGCGCGTTGGATGGGACGCTGAGTGTCATGCAGCCGCTGATAGAGCCGCTGTTCTCATCGCAGTCGATGTATGAGATGATGGGTCTGTTGGCGACCGGGACGAAGGTAAAGGGATATGATGTCGTGCGGGAGACCTGGCAGGGTCCCCTGGCGCCGTTGGGATTTGAGAAAGCCTGGCGCAAGGTGTTGCATGACGGATTGCTGGAGAATAGCGCGGGTGCGACAGTAGCGGCTTCAGTTGATGCAGCGGCCGTACGGAATCACCTGTCAGCCAATCCACTGCCGACCGGTACAGCCGACACAAATAATCTTGAGATCTGTTTTGTCGAGTCGAACCTGCATGATGGTCGATACGCCAATAACGGCTGGTTGCAGGAACTCCCCGATTCCATCACCCGCTTGACGTGGGATAACGCGGCGCTCGTAAGTCAGAAGACCGCGCAGGCGCTTGGTCTTCGGACCGGTGACCTGGCACGAGTTTCTTATAAGGGACACGAGCTTGAGATGCCGATCTGGGTGAATCCGGGTCAGGCTGACAGTTCTGTAACATTGAAGCTCGGTTATGGAAGAACTTCCGCCGGGCGTGTGGCTGACAATGTCGGGTTTAATGTGAATCGCGTCCGGACGATTGACGCGTTCGGGTTTGGTATCGGCGCGACTCTCAGTGCGGTAGGCCGGACGTACAAGCTGTCCAACGTGCAGGATCATGGTTCGATGGAGGGGCGCCCGATTCTTCGCGAGGCGACGCTCGCACAATATCAGGAGACGGGCCAGTTCTATCCCGAGATGATTGCACACCCACCGCTGTTGCCAATGTGGGACGAGCACAGATATGACACCGGCTATCAGTGGGGCATGAGCATCGACCTGACGGCGTGCACCGGCTGCAATGCCTGTGTGGTTGCCTGTCAGGCGGAGAATAACATTCCGATCGTCGGCAAAGAGCAAGTTTCTCGCGGCCGTGAGATGCACTGGATGCGTCTGGACCGCTATTATAAGGGGGATGTTGACGAGCCAGAAGTGGCGCATCAGCCGATGATGTGTCAGCACTGCGAAATGGCGCCGTGCGAAAACGTCTGCCCGGTGGCGGCGACGGTTCATGACAAAGAGGGACTCAATGTCATGGTCTACAACCGCTGTATCGGGACGCGTTACTGCTCCAACAACTGTCCGTACAAGGTTCGTCGCTTCAACTTCTTCAATTACACCAACGAACTGCCGGAGACCGTCAAGATGGCGCAGAATCCGGATGTGACGGTGCGTACGCGCGGTGTGATGGAGAAGTGTACATTCTGTATCCAGCGTATCACCGCCGGTAAAGTGGCGGCGAAGCTGGAGCATCGAGAAGTTCGGGATGGTGAGGTCGTGACGGCGTGTCAGCAGGCCTGCCCGAGCAAGGCGATCACGTTCGGCAATATCAATGATCCGTCGAGCAAGGTGGCGGTACTCAAGAAAGGGAATCGCGATTACGCCGTTCTCGAAGAGTACAACACCCGGCCGCGGACGACCTATTTGGCAAAAATCCGCAACGTCAATCCGGAGATCGGCACTGCCGTGGTCTCCGAAGACGCGCATGCAACGCATAAAGGGTGACCGTGAGTACTGAGATTCATTCACCTACATCAGTCTCAACCGAGCCACCGCTGATCAAGGGGAACCCGACGTTTCACGCGATCACTGAGAAGATCAGTGAGTTGACGGAACGAAAGATCTCGCTTGAATGGCTGGTACTTTTCGGGATGGCTGTATCGATCGTCCTGGTTCTGTTGGGTTCGATCGGATTCCTGGTCTGGGAGGGGACCGGTATCTGGGGGCTCAATATTCCGGTGGGCTGGGGGTTGGCAATCGTCAACTTCGTCTTCTGGGTCGGTATCGGTCACGCGGGGACGCTGATCTCGGCGATCCTGTTCCTGTTCCGCCAGCGGTGGCGGACCTCGATCAACCGGTTCGCGGAAGCGATGACGATCTTCGCGGTTATCTGCGCGCTGATCTTTCCATCGATCCACGTCGGACGTGTCTGGCTTTTGTACTGGGTTTTTCCTATCCCGAACCAGATGTCGATGTGGCCGAATTTCCGCTCTCCGCTCCTCTGGGACGTATTTGCCGTCAGTATCTATTTTACCTGTTCATTGGCGTTCTGGTATGTTGGTTTAATCCCGGATCTGGCGACATTGCGCGATCGCGCAAAGACAAAGTGGCGCAAGCTGACACTGGGGATATTCTCGCTCGGGTGGCGGGGCGGCCAGCGTCAGTGGCGGAACTATGAGAAAGCATATCTGATATTGGCGGGTGTTTCGACACCGCTGGTGTTGTCGGTACACTCGGTCGTGTCGACGGACTTCGCGGTTTCGATCATCCCGGGATGGCATACAACGATCTTCCCGCCGTATTTCGTGGCGGGCGCAATCTTCTCCGGGTTCGCCATGGTGCTGACCCTGGGGATTCTGGTGAGACGGGCCTTCAAGCTTGAAGATATCATCACGGTCGACCATCTCGAGAAGATGAACAAGATCATGCTGGTGACCGGTATGATGGTCGGATACGCGTATTCGTGCGAGTTCTTCATCGCGTGGTACAGCGGCAACCCGTACGAGCGGTTCGCGTTCATCAATCGCGCGTTCGGGCCGTACTGGTGGTCGTACTGGACGATGATCATCTGCAACGTCTTTGTTCCGCAGATATTCTGGTTCAAGAAGTATCGTCGGCATATAGCGGTCATGTTTGTGGCGTCGATCCTGATCAACGTCGGCATGTGGTTCGAGCGATTCGTGATCGTGGTGACGCTGGCGCGGGATTTCCTCCCTTCAAGCTGGGCGCATTACACCCCGACGTTCTGGGATTGGGCGACGATGCTTGGGTCGTTCGGCCTGTTCTTCACGCTCTTCCTGTTATTCCTTAAGTTTCTGCCGGTCGTTTCGATGGCCGAGGTGAAGGGTGTGCTTCCGCAGGCGGACACACATCACCATGGGCATGGGTCGCATACGCCGACCAAGGGAGGTCACTGATGAGTGAAGCAATGGCCGCTCCGGCGACAGAGAAGACATACGCGGTGATCGCGGAATTCGCCGGGCCAAATGAATTGCTGGCAGCGGCAGAAAAGGTTCGCGACGCAGGTTACAAACAGTGGGATGTGCATTCGCCGTTCCCAATCCATGGGATGGATGACGCGATGGGTGCTGGTCAGTCGAAAGTCGGGCTGATCGCGGGGGCATGCGGCGCGGTAGGGCTGGTGTCGGCATTCGCGCTGCAGTACTGGACGCAGGCAGTGGATTATCCGTTGATCATTGCCGGCAAACCGTACAACAGCTACCAGGCATGGGTGGTCGTTTGCTTTGGATTGACCATCCTGTTCTCTGCGCTTGGCGCAGTTTTCAGCATGTTGATCCTCAATCGTCTGCCGATGTGGTTCAACGGGCTATTCTACTCCGAGCATTTCAGCAAAAAAGTGAATGACGACGGATTTTTCGTGAGTATAGAGGCGGGTGACCCGACGTTTGATGCCGCGAAGACCGAAGCGTTTTTGAAGTCGATCGGTGGCAGCCAAGTGGAGGTAGTACGAGGACTATGAAGAAACTTCTGCTCTCCATGTGTTGTCTCTTGTTGCTGGGTGGCTGCATGCGCGGCACACCATCGGAAAAAACGCCGATCCACGTGAACCCGAATATGGATGACCAGCCGCGTTACGATGTTCAGTCGAAGAGCCGGTTTTACGCGGACAGCGCTACGATGCGGGTTCCTCCGGCGGGGACAGTGGCGCGCGGATATCTGCATGATGACGACGCCCTGTACAATGGGACCACGCCGGACGGCAAACTGGTCAAGACCAACCCGCTGCCCATCACGTTGCAGTTGCTTCAGCGGGGGCAGGAACGCTACAATATCTATTGCACGCCATGTCACGGTCGGGTGGGGGATGCCAAAGGGATAGTGGTGCAGCGCGGGCTTTTGCCGCCGCCGTCGTTCCACGAGCAGAGACTGGTGGACACCGCGGATGGTCATTTCTATACGGTGATAACGAATGGGGTTCGCAATATGCCGCCGTACAAGTTCCAGGTGCCGGTTCAGGATCGGTGGGCGATCGTCGCCTACGTCCGCGCCCTGCAACGTTCACAGCGCGCAACGATCAATGATGTGCCGCAGGATGTCCGTGGTACGCTGAAATAGTGTGAAGAGATATGACTTTTAATAAGACGACATACATGTTGACCGACCCCGGGAAGTTCGGCACGCGAATGCTGATCGTCGGTGGCATCGGTTTTCTGCTCGCGATCCTTGGCTGGGTGATGGAGTCCGAGCGGTTCTTCCATGCCTATCTGACGGCATTTGTGTTCTGGACCTCGATCGGCCTGGGCGGGCTTTTCTTTACGATGCTGCACCATCTGGTCGGCGCGCGCTGGTCGGTGGTGATCCGACGCATCTCTGAGAGCATCATGATGGTGCTTCCATACATGGCGGTGCTGGTGATACCGGCGCTCCTCGGGATGCATACGCTCTATCACTGGAGCCATGCGGACGCCGTTGCACACGATGAGTTGTTGCAGGCGAAGTCGGGGTATCTGAATCCGACGTTCTTCGTCATCCGGACGGTCATATTCTTCGCGATATGGGCATTTGTAGCGATGAAGCTGCACAAGTTGTCATTGCAGCAGGATAAAGGGGATACTCAGGCGATCGGTGATGCTATGCGCCGCACAAGCGCGTGGGGGATGTTGTTATTTGCGGTGTCAGTGACCTATGCGGGGTACGACTGGTTGATGTCATTGAATCCGCACTGGTTCTCGACCATTTTCGGAGTCTATTTCTTCGCGGGCGGTTTGCTGTCGGTCGTGGCGTTTATGACGCTGGCCGCGCTGGCGCTTCAACGCAAGGGGATCTTGACAGACACGATCACGGTCGAGCATTACCATGACCTTGGAAAGCTGATGCTGGCGTTCACGATCTTTTGGACGTACATCGGGTTCTCGCAGTACTTCCTTATCTGGTACGGCAATATTCCGGAAGAGACGGTCTGGTATCTGGATCGTTGGAAGGGAAGCTGGCAGTTTGTCAGCATGGTGATCCTGTTCGGGCATTTTGTTCTGCCGTTCATCGTGCTCCTCTTCCGCGCGACGAAGCGTACGCCGTTTTTGCTCTGGGGTGTCGCGAGTTGGATACTGTTGATGCATTGGGTGGATATGTACTGGCTCGTTTATCCGACGTTGCTGAAGGAAGGCGCCAGTATCTCCTGGATAGAGCCGGCAGCGATGTTGTTTGTCGGAGGCGTGTTCCTCTGGGGATTCTGGGCACGGTTCTCGCGTCATCCGCTGGTGCCGGTGCAGGATCCAAAACTGGCCGGGTCCATCAATCACGTAAATCCATTCTGAGGGAAAGCATGTCGAGTACTGACCACAGCCAGCATGGCGAACCATTCAAATATGAAAAGCGGGATGCGAATCTCAAGATCATCTCGCTGGTGACGATCGCGACCGCGGCGTTTGTGATCATCTCGGTGATCGTGGTGGACGACATCTTCGTGCTGACGAAAGAAAAGATCATTTACGATACGGTGTTGAAGCCGGAATCTATTTCGTATCGCGACCTGCGGGCGCGCGAGGACGAAGTGCTGAATTCATACAAGGTGGTGGATGCCGCCAAGGGCATTTACCAGATCCCCATTGACCGGGCGATGCAGCTCGTGGCCGACGAGGCCTATCGAGCGGGAACCGTCCCTCGGTAAACATAGAGATACCCGGTCTGACATAAGCAGTTTTAGGTGAACTTTCCCCCGGTGGGGCTGTTCACCCAGTATGGTACGTAAGGGCATGAACGTGGACAAAATAAGGTTTTATTTATCCTGTTTACTCCTCAGTTTTCTTTTGGTTCTGATAGGAGAATCGCCTTTATTGAGCCAAGTTGTCCTTGATTCGGTACCGGAGCTGGCGGGGGTGGGGATCACGGAACACTTGGGTGAGACGGTCCCGATGGATCTGGTCTTCACCGATGAGACCGGACGTCAGGTCAGACTGGCCGAATACTTTGGGACCGGCAAGCCGGTTATTCTCAACCTGGTTTATTACCAGTGTCCGATGCTGTGTAATCTCGTATTGAACGGGATGGTGAATGGCGTGAAGGGGATGGAATGGTTGCCGGGGGAGAAGTTTGAGATGGTCGCGGTGTCGATCAATCCGGCGGAAACCTGGCAATTGGCGGGAGCGAAGAAAGAGAATTACCTGGCCGAGCTGGGCCGCCCCGGGGCGGAGGCCGGCTGGCATTTTTTGGTGGCGGATTCAACGCAGTCTCGGGCACTAGCCAATGCGGTTGGATTCGGCTACAAATATGATGAAGAGCAGAAGGAGTTCGCTCATTCTGCCGCGGCGTTTGTGCTGACGCCGGATGGAAAGATATCGCGCTACCTGTACGGGATCGAATTCAGCGCCCGCGATCTGAAGCTGGCGTTGCTAGAAGCATCGGATGGCAAGATCGGAACCACGATCGACCGCCTGATCCTCTACTGCTACCATTACGATCCGCAGGCGAAAGGGTATGTACTATTCGCGACCAATGTGATGCGGATCGGGGGAGCCTTGACCGCGTTGGTCCTGGGAATATTCGTGGCGTTGTTGTGGCGTCATGAGCGAAGCAACCGCCGGAAGCAGTTGACGCCGACAGTCAACCTACCGGTGGCGGAAGATCGGAGATAACGGAAGGCTATGGACACTACGGGCAACCTGTTTTTGCCACCGGCGAATTCGACGCTGGCCAGTGAGATAGATCCTCTCTGGGGATTCCTTTTCTGGTCAAGCACCATTATGTTCATCATCGTGGTCGCGATGATCACCGTTTTTGTGGTGAAGTATCGCCGCCGGGGAAAAGATACCCTGACAACCGGAGTCGCGCACAATACGACGCTGGAAGTCGCCTGGACCGTCATTCCGACGATCCTCGTCATGATCATCTTCATCTGGGGATTCAAGTCGTATATCAAATTCTATGTCGCGCCGAAAGACGCGATGGAGATCAAGGTAACCGGGCAGAAATGGTTCTGGACGTTTGACTATCCCCAGGGAGCCAACACCGTCAATGACCTGACTGTCCCGGTCGGGAAGCCGGTCAAGCTGTTGCTCTCTTCCAAAGATGTACTGCATAGCTTCTACGTCCCGAATTTCCGCATCAAAATGGATGTCCTCCCGAACCGCTACACGGTCGCCTGGTTTGAAGCGACCCATGTCGGCGACTACCAGATCTTCTGTACGGAATACTGCGGGAAGGGACACTCCGAGATGCTGGGGAAAGTCAAAGTTGTCTCGGAGACCGAGTTCAACAAGTGGCTGGAGTCATCGTCGGGAATGGGCGAAGGGTTGTCGCTTGAGGAATTCGGCGCGCAACTGTACAAGTCCAAGGCCTGTGTGACCTGCCATACGCTGGACGGGACCAAGCTGGTAGGGCCGAGTTTCAAGGGACTATTTGGCCGTGAGGAGGCGATGACCGATGGTCAGCGCTTTGTGGCCGACGAAAACTACATCCGTGAATCGATCCTGGACCCGCGCGCGCATATCGTGAATGGATATGACCCGGTGATGCCGACCTATCAGGGGATCCTGAAGGATCGGCAGATCGACGCGCTGATCGCATACATCAAGACGCTGCACTAATCGAGGATAGGTAATAGAATGGATAATATCATACCCCAGGCGCATTACCTGAATAGTCCGAAGGGCTGGAAGAGCTGGCTGTTCACGCTCGATCACAAGCGGATCGGGATCATGTATTTCGCGGCCATCATGTTCTTCTTCTTCTTCGCCGGCGCGCTGGCGGTCGTGCTCCGCACTGAGTTGCTGAATCCGGGTCAGGATTTCATGAATGCGGAGGCATACAACCGCATTTTCACGCTGCATGGCGCGATCATGATCTTCCTGTTCATCATTCCTTCGATCCCGGCGGCATTGGGAAACTTTGTCCTGCCGCTAATGATCGGAGCGAAAGATGTCGCGTTCCCACGCCTTAACCTGGCGAGCTGGTACGTGTTCGTGTTTGGCGCGTTCTTTGGGATATACTCGCTAATCTCTGGCGGCGCGGATACCGGCTGGACATTCTATACGCCGTACAGCACGAGTACGACATCATCGGTTTCTTCGATGCTGCTGGCGGCATTCATTCTCGGTTTCTCCTCGATCTTTACAGGCATCAATTTCATAGTCACGATACACAAACTTCGGACGCCCGGGCAGACCTGGTTCAAGTTACCGTTGATGGTCTGGGCGTTGTATGCCACGGCGCTCATTCAGGTGCTGGCGACTCCCGTGCTTGCGATCACGCTGGTACTTCTGCTGCTTGAGCGGACGATGGGGATCGGCATTTTCGATCCGGCGATGGGTGGCGACCCGGTGCTGTACCAGCACTTCTTCTGGTTCTATTCGCATCCCGCGGTTTACATCATGATTTTGCCGGGAATGGGGATCATCAGCGAACTGATCTCCCATATGTCGCACCGGAAGATCTTCGGCTATAACGCAATCGCGTTTTCATCGTTCGGTATCGCGCTGGTGTCGTTCCTGGTCTGGGGACACCATATGTTTACGTCGGGGCAGTCGGAGCTGGCGGCAGTTATCTTCTCGTTCCTGACGTTCTTTGTGGGAATACCATCGGGTGTGAAGGTGTTCAACTGGGTGATGACACTATACAAGGGGTCGATCAGTCTGCGGACCCCGATGCTCTATACACTGTCGTTCTTGATTCTGTTCACTATCGGGGGGCTGACCGGGATATTTCTCGGCGCGTTATCGGTGGATATACATGTGCATGACACTTATTTCGTCGTGGCACACTTCCATTATGTAATGATGGGTGGCACAGTGATGGCGCTGTTGGGCGGGATACATTTCTGGTGGCCGAAGATGTTCGGGCGGATGTACAACGAGTTCTGGGCGAGCGTCACGGCTGTCATCGTGTTCATCGGGTTTAACATGACGTTTTTCACACAGTTTATTCTTGGGGCGGAAGGGATGCCGCGGCGGTATTTCAATTATCTTCCTCAATACCAAGGATTGCATGCGTTCTCGACATACGGCGCATGGGTGCTCGGGCTCGGGTTCCTCATCATGGGGATATACCTGATACACTCTCTTATCAAGGGGAAACCGGCGGGGAATAATCCGTGGGGAGCCATTGGATTTGAGTGGGAGACGACCTCTCCGCCGCCGACGGAGAACTTTGTGACGCAGCCGGTGGCAAGCCACGGCCCGTATGACTATGACAAGATCCTGATCGAACGTGCGCCGGACCGGCTGCGCGAAACTACGAGGTAACCGGACGAATGGCGAATCACGCACAATCACATGGCGCACTCGACGAGCATGTTGCGCACCATTTCACCGATGCCGAGCAGCAACGGGATTCCGCCAAACTCGGAATGTGGGTTTTCCTGCTGACCGAAGTGCTGTTTTTTGGCGGTCTGTTCTGCGCGTACGCGATATACCGGTCCTGGAATCCGGAGATGTTCCACGCCGCGCACAAGGCGCTGGATATCAAGATGGGGTTCATCAACACGCTGGTGTTGATCACCAGTTCGGTGACGATGGCGTTGTCGATCCGGTCGATGCAGTTGGGGAACAAGAAGGCGACGATGTACAATCTGATCGCCACGCTGGTGTTCGCGGGAATCTTCCTGGTAATCAAGTATTTTGAGTATTCGCATAAGTTTCATCTCGGGCAATTGCCGGGGAAATATTACACGTTCACAGGGATCGAAGGGACCAACCCACATATCTTCTTCTCGATCTACTTCATAATGACCGGCATCCATGGACTTCACGTGATCGGCGGCATGATCGCGATAGCCATCATGCTGTACAAAACAAAGAACGATCAATTCAACGCGTCCTATTACAACCCGATCGAGGTGACCGGCCTGTACTGGCATTTGGTCGACCTGATCTGGATATTCCTGTTCCCCCTGCTGTACCTGGTGTCGTGAGGAGAGTAAAGCATGTCTACTAGTCATACATCCAGCCACGCGCATCATCATATTACGCCGCTCAAGGTCTATCTGGGGATAGGAGCGACGCTCTTGGTGATGACGGCGGTCACGGTGGCCGTCGCGGCCGTCGATTTCGGGCCGGCCAATATCCTGATCGCGATGTTGATCGCGGGGTTCAAGGCGAGCCTGGTGGCATTCTTCTTTATGCACCTCTGGTATGACAACAAACTCTATTTCCTGATCTTTTTCTCGTCTCTAGCGTTTCTGGCGGTCTTTATCGGGTTGACGATGTTCGACACTGAACGTCGCGCCGAACTAGACCGGATCAAGGATGGCCCGATCGAGCCGAAGGCGATCATCTATCAGAATATGCCAGCGACTCCCGCGCATGGCGCAGTATCCGATACGACCAAAGCAGTTTCTGATACTCTGAAGGCGGCTGTCGACAGCACGGCCGCAAGCTCCGGCCACTAGGAGCGACTTTGCGCTTGCGCACCGGGCGATCGGCGCGTAGTGTACAGTCGCTGCAGCGGGGCGGCAGTTGGATATTTCGCCCTGGAAATGAGCTGGCATTATGCAATCCTTTCGCCGTTTGGCATTCTTCTCCACGCTTGCAACCTATTTCCTGATCTTTGTTGGTGGACTGGTTCGTGTGTCCGGGGCGGGTCTCGGATGTCCGGATTGGCCAAAGTGCTATGGGCGATGGTTTCCGCCACTGTCCGTGAACGACCTACCACCGGATCTGGGTGCGACCGGGCTGACCGTTGTGCTGGCCTGGATTGAATATTTCAACCGACTGGTAGGAGTGTCGGTGGGTTTCCTGATACTCGCGGTCGCGATCATGGCGCTGGTGAAGTACAGGCACCTTCCAAAGATACTCTGGCCGTCTTTGTTGGCGGCGCTGCTGGTGGCCTACCAAGGATGGCAAGGGGGAAAGGTGGTGACCTCGGAACTCGAGCCGATCCTGGTCTCCGCTCATCTGCTGTTGTCATACCTGATTGTCAGCTTACTGATTTACGTCACACAACAGACTTACTATCAACAGTTGCCGAAGGGAGAGGTTGCCCCGTCGAGCTATCCGCCACAAGCGGTATTCTGGTGCGGGTTGCTCTGGGTGGGCGGGATGCTCCAGATATTGCTGGGGACGCAGGTGAGGGAGGCAATCGAGATGATCGCGCGGGAGTTTCCACTGCTCAAGGATAGCCAGTTGTTGCGTGAGGTTGGGGTATGGAATGATATCCATATGATATCCGGGACGCTGATGGTGCTGTTCACCTGGTTCGTCGGTTACTCGATACTCAAGTTGAGCCATCAGGTATCGCAGTTGGTCCGGCTGGCGCTCTGGGGGATGATGGTATTGATGCTGGTCGAAGTGCTATTGGGGATATTCTTCTATTTCTACGGATTGTCGCCGGTCGCGCAATTGTTCCATCAGTGGGCGGCAGGACTGTTCATTGGACTTGCCATGGTCGCATTTTTCGGGGTTAAACACACGGGGGCGGATGTGGTATCGTATGGCAGGTCTTTCAAGCGGATCCTGGTGCCGCTGACTGTCAATGTGGTCTGCCTTGCGCTGATCGCGTTATTTGTGGTGGAAAAAGCAGAAGCGGAGAGAACTAATGTGCCGGTGTTGTCGGCAGTCCCTGAGTTCCAGTTTGTCGAGCGGAGCGGTCAGCCTTTTGGGCTTGAAGAGTTGAAGGGGAAAGTGAATATCGTTGAGTTCTTCTTCACTAGTTGTCGCGGACCCTGCCCGATGATGAACGCGATCTACAGTGAGTTGTATCGCGAGTTTGCGGGAAGCCCGCAGTTGAGGTTGGTCTCCATTACTGTTGATCCGGCCACGGACACCCTCGCGACTCTCCGCGAGTACGCCAATCGATTTAATGTCACCGATGACCGGTGGGTGTTCATCCGCGGGGAAATGGAGCAGGTGGTCTGGCTGGCGGAGAAAGGGTTTGGCGTGAGCGGGGATCTTCCGGGAATGCACAGCACGAAGTTCATTCTGGTTGATCCGCGGGGGAATATCCGGGGATACTACGACTATGATGACCAGAACGAGCTCAAACTGATGCGTGCGCATGCGGCGGTGATCGCCAAGGAGATGTTGTGACCTATCAAGATCTTCCGACCATCAACGCAATGCTGAATCTGATAAGTGCGGCATTCCTGACGATGGGATATATCTTCGTCAAAAAGGGGAAGCCGGAGATACACAAAAAGATGATGGTCGGCGCGCTGGTCTCTTCGGCGGTATTTCTAATCTGTTATCTCATTTATCACTATGCGGTCGGGTCAGTGCCATATGACAAACAGGATTGGACGCGACCGATCTATTTCGCGATCCTGATCCCACATGTGATCCTTGCCGCGGTGATGGTCCCATTCGTACTGATGGCGGTCTGGCACGCGTTTCGAGGAGAGTTCGCCAAACATACACGGATCACCCGCTGGTTGTGGCCGGTCTGGATGTTTGTGTCGGTGAGCGGAGTCGTGGTTTACCTGATGCTTTATCAGTTGTAGTCCTCAATGGAAACATCACCAGTACCGGTTCGTATAAGGGGCATTGGCCAAATCAGCGCATAGGGAGCGGGTGATCGATGGTTCGAAAGTTGTTATTTCGTTCGGTTCTAATCAATCTAAGTTTCTCCTGTTTCATTCTCTCTATTAACATAGCAAGTGCGATAGGTCAGGACAAAGGTCCGATAAGCGCCACGCCGGTGCTGAAGGTGGCGATAGAGGGGATCATACGTGATTTTGATTCGCAGCAACCGATCCCGTTCGCTACGGTGCAGATAGCGGGGACGGGGCAGTCGACTGTCGCCAATGACGTGGGGCGTTATCGATTGATTGTCGAGCAGGGGCCGGAATACCGGTTGAAATGCAGTCATATCGCGTACTATTCCGAGCGTGCCACAGTGACGACAGTGGTAGGTGGAGTGTCTCAGGATTTCAGCCTTCACCCCGCGATGATCGAGCTTCCCGGCACAAGCGTTTTCGGCAAAGGGGAAAACGCCGCGGAACGGATAATCCTCGAGGCGATCTCACGCAAAAAGGATATTCTGAGCAAGCTGCATGACTATAGCTTCGACGCGTACACCAAACTGGTCGTGCGGGATAGAAAAAAACCGGACTCGGTCAATATCCTACTCATCACGGAAACGCAGGTAACGACGTACTGGGAACAGCCAGACAAGTACAAAGAGGTGATCACCGCGCGCAAACAGACCAAAAATCTCAAGGCGGACAACAATCTGGTGACGGTTGGGCAGATTCTCAATTTCAATAAGAACCGGATCGAGGCGGGAGAGATGTCGATCGTCTCGCCGACCGCGACAGACGCGCTCGACTTCTATGAGTATTCACTCATGGATACGACCTATATCGACAGTCAGCGAGTTTTTGTTCTGGCGATAGAACCGAAGAACGAGTTGGAGACGCTATTCAACGGGACTATCCTTATCGCGGATTCGACCTTTGATGTGGTGGCGGTCGATGTGGGGATCAACGGGTTACGGTCGGCATTCATCCTGAATCCGCGATATAGCCAGCGGTGCGCGCAGTTCCATGATGAATACTGGATGCCGGTGGAGATCCGTTTTTGGGGAGACATAAAGTTGCCTTTTCCGTTACCGGGGATACCTACAGCATTGTCGTTTCTCCATGTGGCCTCGCTGTATGATTTCAAGATCGAACAGGGAATACCTGAGGGTACATTCGGGGAAGTGGTGCTGGAAGTGACGGAGGATGCGGACTCCAAGGATTCGACTATCTGGAGTACCCAGCAATCCATCCCGCTGCTGGAGGTCGAGGCGGATGGATACCGTCGAGTGGATTCGGTTGAGTCAGCACCGAAACCGATAGGTCGTGTGGCCTTGACCGCGCTTTATATGGTACCGTTTATCGTCACCACTCAGGAGCAGCTGTTTCATTTCAATCGGGCTGAGGGGGCCTACCTCGGTTTCGGTACAACGGTAAGGAAATTGATTCCGAAGACGGCCATAGATAGTCGAATCGGGTACGCTTTTGGAGCGGACTACTGGCAATATCAATTTGGCGCGACGTATGAACCGTGGAAGTACCGCCCATTTTCCGTCTCGGCGGAGCTCCATGAGCGGATGAAGCACCGCCCGACGGTGTTATACGGTGATCGTGGGAACATGAGCATTGTCGCGCTTTGGAGCCAAGCGGATCCATTTGATTACTACCGGGAAAGAGGGTTTTCGTTCAGCCTGCAGACAAAAGTGTTTGATCAGACGAGACTTTCGGTCGGATATAGCAGTCTGACCCAGAGATCGACCAGGTTTGAGGAAGACTATAGTCTCTTTGAGCCGGATCATCAGATACGAGATAATCCTCTGATCGCGGACGGTGATTTGAGGAGCATTACGACAGAGTTCGGTTTTGACTCGCGTCCTCGGATGATGCGCAAGGGGAGATTCGAGATACTCCAGGAGCCACTCTACACGCAATTCTCGATCGGCATGGAGCATACGGTGCCGGGGCTTCTGAACAGCGATTTTGATTTCACGCGGTATTATGCGACGTTCTATCATCGGCAGCGGACGATTGGGTTGGGAGTGACCTCGCTCTACGCGTATTACGGGGCATCGGACAAGCCGATGCCGCCACAGCGGTACTATACTATGGAATACAGTCCACTTGATTTCTATCAAGGGAAAGGTTTTCAGACACTTCACCTGACGAATTTCACGGGAGACAGAATAGGGGTGATCAGCGGGCGGCATGAGTTCAGGCGGGCGCTGTGGGTGAAAAGCGGGTTGCCGCTGATCGAGAAAATACCCTGGTGGTTGAGTGTCCATGGCGGAGTTCTCTGGTCGGACTTCAAACATCAGCCGGACCCGGACAAAGTTTATGGTGAGGTGGCGAGAAAGGCGTATTCGGAGATCGGCTTCAGCCTGGGGAATCTGACGCCATTTATCGCGCCGTTCAATTTCTCCATGGGATTCACCTGGCAGTTGTCAAAGTATGACACGAGCGATCTGACGGTTTCGTGGGGGATTGAGCTTTAGCAATTCGGGAATCAAGGTCGAGTAGGAAAAAGGCGAGGTGTACACCTCGCCTTTTTTGGTCCGGGAGTTCTCCGGTTAATTTCCCGCCCGTTTCGCCTGATACTTGCGGTAGAGTTCTTTGTGCTTGTTATCGAGATCGACCTTGCGTCCGTTGATGAACGCGCGCATCACCTTGTGGGTCAGCGGGTCGAGGATGTCGCCGTTGGAAATGACAATATTCGCCTTCTTACCAACTTCCAGCGAGCCCAGATCTTTGTCCACGCCGAGAAGTTGCGCCGGGAGAAGGGTGATTGCGCGCAAGGCGAGGTCTTTGTCCAGGCCGTATGCTACGGCGTTACCTGCCTGGAATGGAAGATTGCGCGCGGAGCTGTTGTCGAATGTACCGAAGCAAAAGGTGATGCCAGCTTTGGCCAATAGAGCGGGGATGCTGTAGGCGAGATCATACGCGTCATCATGGCGCATCGGCATGGCAGTGGTCGGAGCAACGATGACCGGGATGCTGTTCGATTTCAGCAATTCGGCACATTTCCAGGCTTCGCGCCCGCCGGAGATCATCAGCCTGAAGTTAAATCTCTTGCTGAAGGCAACGGCTTCTTCGATCTGGCGCTGATCGTCCGCGTTAATTACCACGGGCAATTCACGCGAAAAGACGGCGAGCATTGCCTCCCATCGCGTATCCTGTTTTATCTTGGGATCGGCCTGTTTCGCGAGCCAGTAGGCATGTGCATCTTCGAAGAGCCGGGCGATGGCGGCGCGATTCTCGGTCATCTCTTTCTTCTGTTCCTCGGCAGTTTTCTCCATCCACCAGGCATCCACAATGGCAGATGACGGCCATCCCATATGCAGGGCGACGATCGGCTTCTCAACGGCATCTTCACGGGTCCAGCCATCGAGATTCATCAGGCTGGAATGTCCCTGAATGAGCGCACCGCTTGGCGCGACCAGGCAAGTGAGCACGCCATTGGAGCGGATAGTTGGGATGATCTCAGAGTCCGGCGAATAGGCAACCCAGGCCTTGAGATCGGCATTGTTGCGGCCTATTTCGCTATTGTCATTGGAGCCGCGCACAGAGCCGACTTCAGACAAACCAACGGAGGTCTGACCATTGATAAGACCGGGATAGACCAGTTGCCCGGTGATATCGATCACTTCGGCGCCGGCAGGCGGCGCGATGTTACGCGCGATCTGCGTGATGCGGCCATTCTCAAAAAGCAGATCGGTATTTTCCTGCACGCCATTGGTAATAGTGTACAGTGTGCCGCCCTTCAGGAGAATTGGCGCAGTTTGCGGCGCGCCCGGGATATAATCGTGCGCGCTGACGCTGACTGCCAGCATCAGCAGAATTGTCAGAAGGAGGTTAGTGTGTCGCATGGTATTCATTCCACTCCTTCCAGTAGTCGAGGATATCTTCGCAATCCCACTCCTTTTCGCGCGGTTTGTATCCTTCGCGCCAACGGCCCTTCGATTCACCCGGTAAAGTCAGCAGCTTTTGGATGAGAGCGGCTTTCTCCTGGCGGATCGACTCACGGGCGGCGAGGTCTGATTCAAGGCTGAAATAAACGCGGCCATCGATGAGAGTCATCTCCGGCTTAGAGTAGATAGAGAGTGGATTCCCGTTCCAAATGACCATATCCGCGTCTTTGCCGACTTTGATCGAGCCAACGCGGTCATCGATCTTGAGTTGTTTGGCCGGATTGATGGTAACCATCTTGATGGCGTCGATCTGGCTCATATCGCCGTACATGATCGATTTGGCGGCTTCGTGAGCGAGGCGGCGTCCCAGTTCGGGGCTGTCCGAGTTAATTGAGGTGACGACACCTCGTTCATTCATGATCGCCTGGTTGTATGGGATAGCGTCATACACTTCGAATTTGTATGCCCACCAGTCGACGATGGAAGAGGCGGTTGCGCCATGCTTCACCAGTTCATCGGCGACCTTGTAGCCTTCAGTAACGTGCGTGAAATTCTGGACCTGGAAACCGAATTCTTCCGCCAGCCGCATCAACATCAGGATCTCAGTATACACGTAGGAGTGGCAGTGTATGAGCATCTTGTTGGTGATGATATCCAGAGTTGCTTCGAGATTGAGGTCGCGCCGCGGCGGTATAGTCCGCTCTCTTTCCTTGGCCGAGAGGGCATTGTGTCTCTTCCAGTCTTCGCCATACTCGCGGGCGGCCTGGTAGACATCGCGAAGAATTGATTCCACGCCCAGACGGCTTTGCGGGTAACGGATGGAGTACTGCTCACCCCAGTTGGACTGCTTGACGTTTTCGCCCAGCGCCATTTTGACGGTCGGTGTTACGTTGGCGAATTTCATCTCTTCGGAGGAGGCTCCCCAGCGCGGTTTGATGATCTGCGCCTGACCGCCAATGGGGTTGGCGGAACCGTGTAATATCTGCAGGGTTGTCACGCCTGAGGCGACGGCGCGATAGAGATTGATATCATCGGGATCGATGATATCGCCAATGCGGACTTCAGGCGAGGTAACCAGTGTTCCCTCGTTGATATCACCTGAAGCGGCGATATGCGAGTGCTCATCGATCACACCGGCGGTGATTTGTTTGCCGGTGCCATCAATGACCGTCGTTCCAGATGGAGCGGCGAGGCCTTTCCCGATCTTGGCGAATTTGCCGTTCTGAATCAGCAGGTCGGTATTCACAAGATTCCCATCGGACTCGGAGGTCCAGATGGTGGCGTTCTTTATCAGGAGATTGGCTACCGGAGGGAGTTGCGTGACACCATATGCCTTATTGGGGAAAGTTATCTTTGAGACCATCTCGACCGGTTTCTTCTTCGCCTTCTCAGTGCTGTCGGGTTGGAAGGCCGAGATGAAGGTGGCAGTGAGGTCACTGGTGGAGAGATCCGGCATGGTCACTTTGCCGCGGAGCGCCTGATCATCCTTGCGGAAAGAGAATCGGGCGACACCTTTCTGGCCGAGACTATCGAGCTTGAGCGCGAAAGTGATCTCGTCGCGTGACGTGGAGACTTGATCGAGAGAGAGTTTGGTTTCTCCGGAGGTTACGTCACCGCGCACCGTATCAGGCGTTCCCTTCAGGCTGAGAGTCAGTTCGCGGCTGTTCAGGTTCATAGAGTAATTGCCGCGGAAATCGGTCTGGTCAAGGGGGACGAAATCGCGGCGGTCACCCTTCACAGCGATCGCGAGGAGGCGGGTCGACTCGTCGAACATGTCGCCATCGGTAATAATGAAGTTGGCGAGTTTACCTGACTCGAGTGTCCCTGTCAGGGATTCGATTCCACAGAGTTGTGCCGGGATGGTCGTCAACGCTGCCAGCGCGGTGGCAGGGGTAAGGCCGCTCGTCACGGCCTGCCGCACGTTTTTCAGGAACTGACGCGGTTCTTTGAGACGATAGCTGGTAAAGGCAAAGCGAATGGAGGCCTTGTCCAGCAGTCCGGCGTTATAGGGGGCCTGTTCCCAGTAGCGCAGATCCGCGAGATTTACGTCGACATCGTCCTCCGCCTCTTTGATGCTGGGCGGTTTCGGATAGTTGACCGGGACTATGAGCGGCTGGCCAAAGGCGGCAATTTCGGCGGCGCGTTCATATTCGTGGCCCGAGCCGACATGAATGAACGGGATCTTGAACTCAGTGGAGATACGCGCGGCGCGGAGGAGGGAGAGTTCATCATCGGTCTCGAAGACGACCGGCTCATTGGTTATCTGTCCGAGCGCAGCAATTGGCAAATTGAATTCCGGCATTGGTTGCCGCGGATTCAGTTTGTAAGCGGCGTGGGCTTTTTTGTACCAGTCCGCATCCAAAAGAGACTGGCGCACCAGCGCGATAGATCCAAACAGCGAGGAGGGGTACTCCTGGGTTGATGATCCCTTATTAAATGACGCGAAATGCCAGGATTGCGGCTTCAGGAGCAGGTCATTGGTCAGGCCGGTATCAACCAGCGTGACAAAGGAACGGCCTCGAAAAATTCCGTCGAGAGTCGCGGACTGGACGACGGTAATACCTTGGCTGAGGAGTTCCTCGACTTTCTTTGCATCCGGGGAGTACTCTTCAACTGATTGTCGCTCAGCATGGTTGGCATCGTTCCATGAGTCTGCTCCCTTCCGTTCTGCCTCGTATTGGGGCCGACGGTTGCGCTCGCGGCGCTGACTCTCCGGTTCAGGAAGACCGTACTGCGAGTACGGGTCGATGAACCCGGGGTAGATGGTTTTTCCTTTAAGATCGATCACCACCGCGCCATCCGGGATCTGAACTTTCTCACCAACCGCTGAGACCTGGCCATTGTCCACGACCAATGTTCCAGATTGAATGGTCTGGGTCGGACTGACCACGATCCGGGCATTCGTATAGGCTTTGAGGTCGGGGGTTTTGGTTCGGACGCCGAACGGGGGGGTGGTTTGTGCGCCGAGGCTGGTCGCCAGCGCAAGCAGCAAAACGACGATTCGGATCATCATGATGTTCCAGAATAGTACATTCGGGCCACAGACGCAACGCCTTTGCGGACGGAAGGTAGACAAGAGCACGCAACGATATCCTGTATCCTTAAGGCGGACAATGACAAGTAGTGCAATAATTCAACAGTAAACCGGCTAAACTGGATAAAAAGGTAGCCGAACTCAGTAGGTAAGTCGAAGTGAAATCGACTGACCTCCTTTTCTATGGAGAAAAAGAGGGGCTAATAGGATTCACAATCACGGGTGATAAAAATCGGCGGCGGGAGAGCCCTTCTACACTGCGAAAAATAAGTTCGCGGTGGCCGCACCAGACCGGAGGCAAGCATGCGATCCATAATCGCACTACTGGTTGGAATCGTACTCCTGCTGACAGTTGCTGTCACGGCAGGGACGGGGAAGGCAAGCGCCGTTTCCTCCAATCAGGCCATGAATCTCCTTAAGGAAGGTAACGCGCGATACGTCAAAGGTGAATTGACCTATCCGCATCAGGATGCTGACTATCTGACTCGTACGGCTACCGCGCAGCATCCCATAGCCACCGTGCTTAGCTGTTCAGATTCACGGGTACCAGTGGAACAGGTCTTTGACCTGGGCATCGGCGATCTGTTCGTCGTTCGGGTCGCCGGAAATGTTTCCGGAGTCAACGAATTAGCCAGTATTGAATACGGTGTTGATAAACTGGAGACACCGACGCTCATCGTACTAGGGCATACTCAGTGTGGCGCTATCAACGCAGTGGCGACAGGTACAACGGCGAGTGGTTCAGTCGCTCCGATATTTGAGAAGATCGCGCCGGCGGTGGAACGTGCCGCCAAGGCGAATCCTTCTATGAGCGGCAAAGAACTGGTTCCGACGGCCACGATTGAGAACGTCTGGCAGACCATTGAAACGATCCTCGCGCAGAGCGTAGTCGTACGCCAGCGCGTGGTTGAAGGCAAGTTGAAAGTTGTCGGTGGGATATATCATCTGAGCGACGGCCAGGTCGAGTGGCTGGGGAGTCACCCCAAGCAATCTCAATTGGTCGTGAGCGCTGTCGCCAACGCGGCGTCGGATCAGGACGAGGAATTCTACGCGAAGGCCGAATACAATACCCCGTCCATCTCCGGTAGTAAGAATGCCAGCGGTGAGAGCTGCGAATCAGCGCTGACCACCCTCAAAGAGGGGAACAGTCGGTTTGCCGAGGCTTCGCGGACATTCCCCCACCAGGATTGGGATCGGATGAAAGCGGCCGCGACCGAAGGTCAGCGTCCCTACGCGACTGTGCTGACCTGCGCGGATTCACGTCTCCCGGTGGAGAATCTGTTTGATGCCGGGATAGGCGATATCTATGTCGTACGCGTATCCGGCAACGTGGCGGGATTGCTTGAGACCGGAAGTGTTGAGTATGCGCTGCAGAATCTGCAGACGCCGGTTCTGGTGGTGTTGGGGCACTCGTCGTGCGGCGCTGTCACGGCAGTCGCCAGCAAGACTGAATTGACGGGCGCCGGTCCGGAATTGGTCGATCGCATACAGCCGGCGGTGGCGCGAGTTGCCGCTGACAATCCGAATCTCAGCGGAAACGAATTAGTGGTGAAAGCTGCCGAGGCCAACATCTGGCAGACAATCTCCGACCTGTACGCCCAGAGCCCTGAAGTTTGCGCTCGGGTCAAGGCCGGCAAACTGTCCGTGATCGGCGCGCAGTACCACGTTCAGGACGGCTCCATAGAATGGCTCGGGAATCATCCGGAACAAAACTCCATGGTAGCGGCGACTCTGGCCAAGTGCAGTGGCGAAGCGGCCGAATATACTGACGCCTCCGATGATCTCCCGGCGGTGGAGCAGCCGAAGGCTATTGAAACAATGTCGGCAGAACAGCCTAAGGCGGAGTCGACGGCGCCCAAGCAGGGGAATACTCTCGGCGCGGCACTGGATAAACTTCAGCAGCAGGTTGACGCACTACAACAGACACAACAGGCGGTGACTCCCGCCCAGCCGGCGACAGCCTCATCGGCTCCGGCCCAGGCGAAATCAACATCAGCCGCGATTACCACCGATCAGACGGCAAATTTCCAGCAGCAATTGCAGCAGCTTCAGGCGGAACTTCGTCGCCTTGCCGAACAGGTCCAGGCGAACAGACTGGCAGACTCGACTATCGCGGCGATCCTTTCTGATATCGAAGTGCTCAAGGCGGAGAATAGCGCGCTGCGTGGTATGACAGAGAAGGCCTCGCAGCAGTTGGCTTCTCTGGACGATGAGGTCATCCCGACCGCGACCAACGAGAATTATGAATTGCAGCGGTTCGCCGGGTTGGTTGATGAGCTCAATAAGGTGGTTGAGAAGGCCAAAACGCCCGCGAAGCCGGCGATCAACAGCCCGGAAGTGAAGCGCGGAAGCATTACCATCTTTGGATTGCTAAACCAGCAGTACTATCAATTGAGCGGAGACAAGGATCAGTCGACGTTCGATAACAAGCGCGCGCGACTCGGGTTCACCGGCGGGCTGAACAATTACGCGAGGATAACCATTCATGGTGAATTCGCGAAATCGCCAAAACTCCTCGACGGATTTGTCACGTTGACGCCGAACAAAGAGTGGAGTTTCAAGTTTGGCCAGACGCAGCCTGCGTTTGGGCAGAATTTCCTTCGTTCACCGGCGGCTTATACACTGGTGACGCCATCACTCGCGATGGCCCTTGGCACGGATCGCGACATTGGCGCTCAGCTCGCGTGGGAACATGCGTTCAGCAAGAAATTCAGTCTGCAGTTGACAGCCGGGTTGTTCAATGGTTCGGGGATCAATGTCTCCGACTCAAACTCGGTGAAGAACAGCGTGGTTCGCGCGCAGATGAAGATCGGTCCGTCGCTCACCCTGGGTGTCAACAATTACGCCGGGAAATCGAACAATACGGTCAATCTGAAGAATGTCGATACGTGGGGGAATTTCGCGAACTGGACCTGGAAGAGTGAAGAGGTTGAGTTCGAGTATATCCACTCCAAGGTCGGCGGCGTCAAGAAAGATGCCTGGTATCTCTGGGGCGGTCATATGGTAAAGACAAACTGGAAATTCGTGCCGGAGATCCAGTTCGTGGCTCGCTACGAAGAGTACGATGCTAATCGGGCGGTGGAGAATAACAAGGTGAACCGGACGACCATCGGTACCACCTTCTATATAGACAAGAAGTACACGCTTATCCAGCTGAACTATCAGTTGAACGGAGAAGAAGGCGCCACGATACGGAACAATGAGTTCGTGGCCAATTTCCAGGTAGGATTCTAGAAACCATACATAGACGAAAACGGGCTGGAGAATGGGGAGAGGTGGCGCATGGGAAGCGCGACAGCCAAAAGGGAGAGCTACGATGAGTTGGAAGGACATTAAGATCGGCAAGAAGCTGTATATCGGCTTCGGAATCGTGCTATGCCTTACGGCGGCACTTGGCGCAGTTGCTATTTTGGGGATATCGACGATCTCCAATACGATCTATGTGCAGCAGAACGCCAGCAATATGATAAAGTGGACGATGGACTGCGCAGTAGCCCGGCGCGATTTCTATCTGAGCAGTGATCCAAAACATGTTGAGACGGTCAACGCCAAACTGGCGGAGATCAGCAAAACATTGGAGGACACCAAGCTGCACGCCGATGGCCATGACCTCGAATTGCTTAACGAGATCGGTGCGGCGTCATCGAAATACCAGGAGCATTTCAACACGTTTGCCAAAGAGCAGCTGCAGGCAGTTGAGATCGACGCGAAATGCGTGGAACTGGGGCGCGCGGCTCAGACCGCCGGTAACGCGCTCGGTGGTGTGGAAGGACTGACGATCGACAACCTGGTTCGGCAGTGTCGTCAACACGAGAAAAACTACCAGTTACGCAAAGAGCTGAAGTGGGCCGAGGAAGTGTATGCCGCCGCTGACAAGGCGATCGCCTACTGCGATCGTATCGGTGGCCGCGGACGCAACTCCGGCAAAGCCGCAGATGCGAAGAGCGCCATCACAGCATATCTCGCAGGCTTCAAAGAGTACGTCGCTGTGAAGGAAGAGCAAAAAGAGATAGCCAAACTGGTAGCCGCCGAAGCGTCAAGCTTTCTGTCCAAGAGCGAGCAATTCATAAAGACACAGGAAGAAGAGCTGAAAACCACGGTCTCCCGGACCGACATGACAGCGATCGCATTCGCCCTGGTGGCGATCTTCTTTGGTATAGTTGTCGCGTGGGTGATCGCCCGCGGTATCTCTCGTCCGATAGTTGAGATCGCTCGCACGGCGGAGAGAGTCGCGGTGGGCGACATCAATCAGGATATCACCCTCACACAGCGTGATGAGGTAGGTCAGTTGGCGGAATCATTCCGCAACTTGACGAGCTACATGAAAGGTCTGGCCGGCGCGGCGCAGAGTATCGCGGCCAACGACCTGACCGTCCACGTGGAACCTAAATCTGAGAAGGACGTCCTGGGACAATCCTTTAAGACCATGATCATCAATCTGTCCGGCATGATCAGACAATTGGCCGACAACGCCCGCGAATTGGTTTCGGCGGCGACCGAGATCTCCAGTTCCTCGGAACAGATGTCCAAGGGGGCCAAGGATCAGGCGGACCAGGTGACGCAGGTAGGAACGGCCGTCGAAGAGATGACCGCGACTATCTTAGAGTCATCAAAGAACGCAGGAGATGCCTCCACCGCGGCAAAGGGAGCGTCGGAGACGGCTTTGACCGGCGGGCAGATCGTAAACGAGACGATTCAAGGGATGCAGAAGATCGCGCAGGTAGTTCGCGATTCAGCGAACTCCATTGGGCAGTTGGCCAAATCCGCTGATCAAATCGGTGAGATAATTGGCGTGATCGACGATATCGCCGACCAGACCAACCTGCTGGCGTTGAACGCGGCGATCGAAGCCGCCCGTGCCGGCGAGCAGGGAAGAGGGTTCGCGGTGGTCGCCGACGAGGTCAGAAAGCTGGCCGAACGGACCGGCAAGGCGACCGGCGAGATCACCGAAATGATCAAGGGCGTGCAGAGCGAGACCTCCGGTGCGGTCAGTTCGATGCAGGCTGGTCTGCAGCAGGTGGATCGTGGGCGGGAACTGGCGGATAACGCGGGCAACAGCCTGAATGAGATCGTCAGTATGGCGCAGCGCGTCACTGACATGATCGCCCAGATCGCGACTGCTTCGGAAGAGCAGAGCGCGGCAGCCGAACAGATCAGCAAGAATATCGAACATATCAATACCGTTACAAGAGAGACCGCGACCGGAGCTGAGCAGTCAGCGGCGGCGGCGGAAGAACTGAACCGCCAGGCTGAAGGACTTCAGCAGATGGTGTCACGGTTCAAGTTGGACGGTGGCAACGTGGGTGTTCTGCACATGGCCAAGGACGATCACCGCAGATATATCACCGGCCTGGAGCAGGTCATTGGTGGGAGTCGCTCAGTAGACGATTGGAAGGCAGTCGACCACAAGAACTGTCGTTTTGGGAAGTGGTACTATTCTCAGGGTGTAGCTGACTACGGACATATATCGGAGTTCAGGAAGATCGAAGAATCCCACGCGCGTGTGCATCGCTGCGCCAATGAAGCAGTCGGTAGTCTGCGGTCGGGGGACAAATCGACCGCGAAGCGCCAACTAGACGACGCGGAACGTGCATCACACGAAGTGGTTCAGGCAATCGACGCGATGGCTGACGCGATCTCGCGGGTAGGTGCCTGAGATTGAACGAGTAGGGCCAGGAGTCCTTTGCTTCTGGCCCAAACAAACAGTATGCCGCCTGCACTATCCAGGCGGAGGGTCGACCAAACAGGGAGGGATAACATAATAGGTCGGCTCCAAATGAAAGGTTCGGACACTATTTGACCGTCGGCGGTCCGAGTACCGCAGGATGGGGGGAAGATGAAGAACGAAACGAGATGGAGAGATTGTACTACGTGGCAAAGCAACAGTGGCAGGGGCAGCCTCGTTGTCGAATGGACTCAGTCCCACGTCACGATGCAACGATTGCGTTTCTGTATGCGCCTGCGCGGCCGATGAACTGAATCTTACTTCAGGCGGCTGGGCGTTGGCGCGGAGAGAGGACGGAGAAAGACGATGAAACTCAAACTGGCGCACAAGCTTTTGCTTGCGATGTGCGGATCCCTGCTTATCGCCGCAGCCGCTATCACTGTGGTCACCACATGGAAATCCTCCGGGGTCATCACTGAGATCGCCAAAGCCGACATGAATCATCTGGCAATGACAGCAGTCGAAATGTGCCGGATGCAGAATGAACAGAGCACCAATCAGGTCAAATTCAATTTTGAGGTAGCGCGTTCACTGTTCCGCGACTACACCAATGGCGCTGTCCGCACGGATGGCGACCGACTGGTGGTAGGCGGCGGCCGAAATAGCCGGGCGCTGAATGGCGACACGGTCTTTGTGGACAAGGTCAAATCGCAGACCGGCGCAACCTGCACGATCTTTATGCGGGAGGGTGACAAAGCAAAGCGCGTCGCCACCAATGTCCGCAAAGAAGATGGCAGTCGCGCGGTCGGCACTTACCTTTCCGATCAAGTGTATGAGAAAGTAGTGGCTCGCGGGGAGACTTACTACGGTCGCGCGTTTGTCGTGACTTCCTGGTTTGTCACAGCGTACGAGCCGCTTCGAGACGCCAATAACAAGGTCATTGGCGTACTGTATGTGGGAGTTCCGGAACGTACCCCTCAACTTCGCACGGCCATGCTGTCGCAAAAGGTCGGCAAGACAGGGTATCTGTACGCCATCAATAGCGCCGGAGTGCTGCAGGTCCATCCGGCGAAAGAAGGGGCGGATCTTAGCAACTATGATTTCATCAAGGAAATGATGGATAAAGGCCCCAAACTGAAAGACGGCGAGATCGCCTGGATAACGTATCCGTGGATCAACAAGGAGTTGGGTGAAACCGAGCCGCGCGACAAGATCGTGGCGTACGCCTACTTCAAGGATTGGGATTGGGTCATCGGGGTCGGAAGTTATCTCGATGAATTCACCGCTCCGGTAGTGTCCATGCGCAATACTAGTATTGTCATCGGCGCCATAGCGCTTTTGCTCGGGACGGTCGTGGCATTTGGTTTTGCCCGATCTATCACTAAGCCGGTCTATCAATTGGTAGCCGCCGCGAAAAGCATGGCCCAGGGAGACGTAAACACCAACGTTCGCGTGACCAGTGCCGATGAGATCGGCGAACTTCAGCAGTCCGTGCATGAGGCGGTCGATTACATGAAAACCGTCTCTGAAGCGGCGAAGCGGATAGCGGCCAATGACCTTACAGTCCGCTTGGAGCCTCGTTCGGAAAAGGATGTACTGGGTCATTCCTTCAAGACTATGATCCATAATCTAAGCGGCATGATCCGTCAATTGTCGGATAATGCCCGTGAACTGGTGACAGCTGCGACCGAGATCGCGTCATCGTCCGAAGCGATGGCGAGCGGCGCGAAAAAGCAGTCGAGCCAGGTGCACCAGGTATCGGCGGCGGTCGAAGAGATGAGCGCCACGATCCTTGAGTCCTCACGTAATGCGGGTGATGCCGCGACCACGGCCAAGGGAGCGGCGACGACTGCCGGTTCCGGTGGGCAGATAGTCAGTGACACCATCCACGGGATGCAGAAGATCGCCGATGTTGTGCGGGAATCTTCAGAATCGATCGCCAAATTGGCGAAATCGGCGGATCAGATCGGGGAGATCATCTCCGTGATCGATGATATCGCGGACCAGACCAACTTGCTGGCGCTGAATGCCGCTATCGAAGCGGCCCGCGCGGGCGAACAGGGACGTGGGTTCGCCGTGGTGGCCGATGAAGTACGCAAGCTGGCCGAACGGACCGGCAAGGCGACCGGCGAGATCGCTTCCATGATTAAAGGGATACAGCATGAGACCGAGGAAGCGGTGCAGACGATGGAAGCCGGTGTCCAGCAGGTTGACCGTGGCAAGATGCTGGCGGACAAGGCTGGCAGCAGCTTGAATGAGATCGTGACGATGGCTCAGCGGGTGACGGAGATGATCGGTCAGATCGCGGCGGCCTCGGAGCAACAGTCAACGGCGGCTGAAGAGATCTCCAAGAGCATCGAACAGATCAATACGGTGACCAAAGAGACAGCGTCCGGCGCGGAAGAGTCCGCGGCGGCGGCGGAGGAACTGAACCGTCAGGCTGAAGGTCTTCAGCAGATGGTGTCAAAATTCCAACTCTAATAGATACGTAATGTGGTGGAGTGGATCGAGGCAGGCGCAAGCCTGTCTCTTTCATTTGGGGAAAGAATTCAGGCGTTCAGTTCGGGAAGATTCTCGAATTGCTTAAGAGAGTCGGGGTTGATGAGTGCCTCACGATTGGTGACCGGCTCGTTGTGTATTATACGGGTGACGGCGACCTCGACCTTCTTAGCATTAAGGGTGCGAGGAACCTCTTGGATCGGCAGGATCAGGGCCGGGACATGACGCGGCGTATTGTGGCGGCGGATCGCTTCGCGAATCCGCTTCTTCATATCATCATCCAGCGTATATCCGTCCTGCAGGACCACAAACAGGATAATGCGAATATCATTATGCCACCTCTGGCCAATGACGAGGCTGTCTTTGATCTCAGGCATCGCCTCGACTGGATTGTAGATCTCGGCGGTGCCGATCCGCACTCCGCCGGGGTTCAGGGTGGCATCCGAACGGCCGAATACGACCACCCCGCCGCGCTCAGTGATCTTGATATAGTCGCCATGGCGCCAAATGCCGGGGTACGTATCGAAGTAGGCGGCGCGGTACTTAGAGCCGTCAGGATCATTCCAAAACGACACTGGCATTGAGGGGAAGGATGCGGTACAGACAAGCTCGCCGGTTTGGTTGACTACCGGTCGCGCGCTATTGTCGAATGCCTCGACTTTCATGCCGAGGCCACGGCACTGAATCTCTTCCGAATAAACAGGGAGGAGGGGATTGCCAAGCATGAAGCAGGAGATAATATCAGTGCCGCCGGAGATTGAGGAGAGCTGGAGATCGTTCTTGATATCCCGATAGACATACGCGAAGTTCTCCGCGGTCAGAGGAGAACCGGTGGAGAGAATGGTCCGGAGTTTGGGGAGTCCTTCTCCTGCGATCGGTCTGACTCCCGCATGCTGGCACGTCGAAAGGAATTTGGGACTGGTGCCGAAAATGGTGATTCCTTCGCGTTTGGCAAGCTCCCAGAGCGCACTGACCGACGGATAGGCGGGAGAACCATCATAGAGAACGACCGTCGCGCCGACCATAAGTGAACTAACCAGCCAGTTCCACATCATCCAACCACAAGTGGTGAAATAGAAGATGGTATCCTCGCGGCGCAGGTCGGTGTGCAGCGCAAGTTCCTTGAAGTGCTGGAGGAGTGTACCGCCGACGCCATGGACAATGCACTTCGGCTTGCCGGTCGTGCCGGATGAGTACATGATATAGACCGGCTGGTCGAATGGGAGCTGTTCAAAATCCAGTTCAGTGGAATCGTTATTCAACAGCTCGTTCCAACTTGAGATACGTGAGTCACCGCCAGTCAGGCTATCACCAATATTGTTGACCACGAATGCCCGCTGAATAGCGGGGATCTGTTCGACCAGATGCGTTATGACATCGACGCAGGAATGCTGTTTACCCAGATAGACGTAGCCATCGGCGGCGATCAGTACTTTCGGCTCGATCTGGCTGAGCCGGTCAAGCGCTCCCTGAAGTCCGAAATCCGGTGAACAGGAGGACCAAATCGCGCCAAGTGATGTTGTCGCCAGCATGGCGATGACTGCTTCGGCCTGATTCGGAATATACGCGGCCACGCGGTCGCCCTGTGTTACTCCGGCACGACGGAGTCCTTCGGCGCATGCAGCGACTTTCAAATAGAGTTCGGCATACGAAATGCGCGCTACAAGCCGGTCTTCACGATAACTGATGATGGCGGTGCGAACATCACGATAGCGCAGGAGATTTTCGGCGAAGTTGAGTCGGGCGCCATCAAACCATCGGGCGCCGGGCATGCGGTCGCTGTCTATAATTGTGACTGGAGGATTCGAATGGATGATTTTTCCGTGTTCCCATATAGACGCCCAGAACAACTCGATGTTATCGATCGACCACTGATACAGTTGCGGGTAGGAGTCGAAAGTCGATCCGTGGCGTTGTCCGAGCCAGCGCATGTACGCCGCCATCCGGGATGACGCGGCACGTTCCGGTGATGGGGTCCAGAGGGGAAGGGGTGGATCCGGGCTCGTGTACGACATACGTGTCAAAAGAATCTATTGAAGTTTCGAATGGCTTTTGCGCACAGATTCAGCGTAGAGAGCGGCTTTCCAGGCGAAATCAGTGTCATTGGCCCGGTCGAGGGCCAGCTTGGCTGCGCGCTCTATGAGAGATACAGCGGCCTTGGGGTCGGAAGCAACGCGGCTGAGCGCGGCCTGGAAGACAGCCTGATAGTCGCCGGATTGGTGAAGCAGATCCAATTGTTCGTCAGTTAGTTCAACCGGAGTAGTCGCAGAGACAAATGTGGCGACCGATTCTCGAGACGGGATGCTCTCACAGTTGCCGAGCTGCCCAAGATTGTTGCCGGTAAAGACTGTGGAATGGCGGATGAACTCAGGCAATTGGTCGAACCCGATACCGCGCGTCTCAAGCGGTTTCTTCACGGCGAATATCGCCGTCCCTGAAGCGCGCGTATAGAAGTCAGCCGAGTTGCGCCCCACGAGATCAATGGCGTTAGGGTGAATGACGCCATTGGCCACTATTCGTTCGGCGATATGGTACCTGACCACTTCACAGATGACTAGATTGCCGGAGCCGTTACTTTCACCCAAAGGTATGATCTGTTTGACCACGCACTCCATCTGGAAAGGGGATTCGGCGACACGAAAAGGTTTGACTATATCCGACGGGATCGGGGTCAGGCCCGACTTGAGGAATTCATCTACTCCCGTTGGATATTCGGTTGAGGCGAGGCTGACCTGCTGGACCATGTCGTAGGTCACCGCCTGGATAACGCACTCGCCGGTCGCGACGAGGTTGGTGTAGGTATCCTTCACCGAGCCATCGCGCTGACGGCGCGAGGGAGAGATACAGACAGTTGGCGGGTTACCGCCGAAGGCGTTGAAGAATGAGAATGGCGAGAGATTCCGCGCGCCATCGGGTGAGAGTGTGGAAACTAGGGCGATAGGTCTTGGAGCGATCCCGCCCTGCAGGTAAGCGAAGTTCTCGCGAACCGTTATCTCACGTGGATTCAGATGGCGGATGCCGTCGTCCGTCCGCGACGGGATATCAGGGCGCACTGGATCGGTCATCGCGCAGGCTCGACGACTCGTTTCTTCTCGAGGATAGAGTAGTGCTGGGGGGCGGCAACGATGCGGTTGGTTAACCGTCCGAGCATATCGATCTCCAGTTCGATCGTATCGCCGGCTTTCAGCCAGACTGGTGAGTAGCTGGTGCCCTTCGCTTTGGCCTCAAGGGCGCGCGTACCATTGAGTTCCAGGTAGCAGCCGGTGCCTACCGTTCCCGAGCCGATGACATCGCCGGGATATATATCTACACCATACGAGGCGCGTTCGATAATCTCGGCGAAGGTCCAATTCATATCTTTGAGATTGCCGTCAGATATCTGTTCGCCGTTGTGCCAGGCGCGCATACGGAGATCCCAGGAGGAGCCATTGGGGCCATGCACACGGCGGCTTTCCAGTTCATCGGGGGTGACCATCCAGGGGCCAAGGGCGGTGGCAAAGTCCTTCCCTTTGGCGGGCCCGAGGCTCAGTTTCATTTCGTCCATCTGCAGGACGCGCGCGGAGAGGTCATTCATGATGACAAACCCGGCAATGTATTCATCTGCTTTTGAGGCAGGGATGTTCCGGCCCTGTTTGCCGATGACGATCGCGCACTCCAGTTCAAAGTCAAGTTGCTGCAGATGATCCGACTCGACCACGCAATTGCCCGGGCCGATCACTCCAAGGTGATTGGTAAAATAGAAGACGGGGAATTGATCGAACTCAGGGATCATTTCGACGCCGCGATTGCGGCGCGCGGTCGCGACATGCTGGCGAAAGGCGTACCCATCGCGACACGAGGTCGGGCGCGGAACCGGCGAGAGGAGAGTGACTCCCTCGGGAGCGATAACGCCCTTGCGCTCGTTGACGAACCCCGCCTCGATCTGTCGTGCGACGTCCATGGCCGCGCTTCCTGCGAGCAGCAGTCCTCCCATAGTAGATGGGAGTATTTGGCCGTGCAGCTTGGCAGAGGCAGTGAGGTCGACGATATGATTATCAACCACGAGGCCGATCCGTTCGGGATCGGCCAGCGTACTGTAAGATACAAACTTCATGTTATCCTTCCACGTGGGACGCGAATTCGGGCGCGGACTTCATTAGCGTGTGATAGACATCATCGATCACATGCACCGCGAAATTGGTCTCGTCATCGGTACCGGTGTTGATACGGATGCCGTTCGGGATGCCAAATGACCGGACATGACGCACGATGAGTCCGCGGTCAAGACAGGCCAGATTGAAGTCGAGCGCAAATTGTTCGGAAGGCATCAACAACAGAATGAAATTGGCATCCGAACGAACCTGTTGTATGCCGATCTCCGCAAAAGCCTTGACCATTCGCTGCATGTTGCGGCGGTTGGTCTCGAGCGTCATCTTGAGGAATTCGGAATCATCGAGCGCGGCGATCGCGGCCTGCTGAGCGAGATAATTCGGTTCAAACGGCAGCTTCACCTTGTACATCTCACGGATAAGATACTCCGGACCGTAGGCGAAGCCTATCCGCACGCCGGCTAGACCGTAGTCTTTGGAGAATGTCCTCATTACCAACAAGTTTTCATACCGATACGTGAGGCCGTTCGGATAGTCCGGATTCGCCTGGGCATAGCTGAAGTATGCTTCGTCCAAAATGACGAGAATGTCTTTCGGCACGTGCGACATGAATCGCTCGAACTCATCAGAGCTGAAACTGGTGCCTGTCGGATTGTTTGGATTGGCCAGGTAGATAAGTTTCGTTTTCGGATTGATCCGCTTCACCAGTTCGTCAAGGTCATACGCGTAATCATTCAGGGGCGCGAGGTTCAACTTGCGGTGATGCTTGTTGACATTGACATAGATGCCAATGAAGGTCCCCTGCGAGGTCAGTACTTCGTCGCTGTCCTCAGTAAAGGATTTGACCGCATAGGAGAGGAGCGCATCGACTCCCGACCCGGTGATGATCTGCGACGCGTTGATACCGTAATGGTCGGCGATCTTGTGGATCAGGCTATACGCGCCCGGGTCGACATAGCGATGCAGGTCATGCAATGATCGCTGCATGGCGGCGATCGCCTTGGGGGAGGGGCCGTACGGATTTTCATTGGAGGCCAGCTTGACGATACGCGAGAGTTTTTTCTCGCGCGCCAGCTCATCGATCGGCTTCCCCGCGACATACGGCTGCAGTTCGCGGATAAACCGTGGGATCTCTATCATTACTTCAGTTCCAATCAGCCACAACGTTTTGGTCGGCGACCATTATTTGGCCAGCCATGAGCGAGAGTAGTTCGGGTCGATAGTATCGCGCACGTAGGTCGTGGGACGCAACGGCTCGAAAGTATCGACCATCACCGCGTACTCGCTCGTTTCGTGTGCGCCGAGCGATGCTTCGGTCTTACCCGGCTGCGGTCCATGGGGCATGCCCGACGGGTGCAGGGTGAAAGAGCCTTCTTCGATCCCGGCGCGAGACATAAAGTCTCCCTCAACATAATACAAAACCTCGTCACTGTCACAGTTGGAATGCCAGTACGGGACAGGGATCGCCTGAGGATCAAAGTCGAACGGGCGGGGGCAGAAATTACACAACACAAAATGTCCTGTATTGAACGCGAGGTGAATCGGCGGCGGGAGATGCAAGCGCCCTACCTTCGGGTTATAGTCTTTGATATTAAAGGCATACGGGTAGTGGAAGCCATCCCAGCCGACCACATCGAAGGGGTGGTGCTGAAGAGTATATTCGAAGAAACGCTGACCTCCCTGGACCACCAGACGGAACTCGCCCTTTTCGTCCTTTGGCTCCATATACTCAGGGATCTTGAAATCGCGCTCCTGGTAGGGGGCGGCTTCTTCCAACTGGCCGTACGGATTGCGATAATGCTTTGGTATGTCAAACGGAGTGTCAGACTCGACAATCAGCAATTTGTTGCGGCTCAGGTCGCCGAATTTGAATTGATACGGGATCCCTTTGGGAATGATCAATTGATCGCCCGGTTCGAGCTGAATCCGACCATACTCCGACAGAAAGAGCGGGCGGCCGTAGTGTACGAAGATATACTCGTTGGCGTACGCGTTTTTGAAGAAGTCATCGGTTTCACGGTTCGGGGTGGTTGTGGAGATGATGCAGTGGCGGTTCTCCATGAACTTCATGCGAGAAGTGATGAAGTCGCCGTCTTTGGTCTTTCGATTGCTGAAGCAGTGATAGAAATTGAGCGGCGCCTCGGGCCAGTCGACTTTCTCGGTCGGGGGTAACTCTTTGACCGTATAGATCGAGTTCGGCATGTTGATATGATACTTGTTCGAATAGACACCGGAAAAACCAAGCGTCGAATACAGTTCCTCGCGATAGAGGGACTTGCCATCCGGCTTATAGAACTGGATATGGCGTTTGCGCGGGATCTGGCCAAGCTTATGATAAAACGGCATTGATCTTTCTCCTTAGCAGGCCGGCATGCTCGGCTGATATTCGCGGTCCAGATTGCCGCGCAGTTTCTGGTCAAGTTCGATCGACTCAAAGAGGGACTGGAAATTCCCCTTGCCGAATCCTTGTGAGCCGCCGCGGCGCTGAATGAACTCAAAGAAGAAGGTTGGACGGTCGCCGATCGGTTTGGTGAAGAGCTGCAGCAGATAGCCGTTTTCTTCCTTGTCACACAAGATGCCGTGCTTCTGCAGGTCATCAATCGACTCTTCGATATTCAGGTCTTTGCGATTGCGCAGCATATCGTAGTAAGTATCCGGCACAGTGAGGAACTCTACGCCATTGGCGCGGAGAGCGGCTATGGTGTCGACGATCTTCTCCGTGCGGATCGCGATGTGCTGGACGCCCGAGCCGTGGTAGGTCTGGATGAACTCCTCGATCTGAGACTTCTTGAGACCCTCAAACGGTTCATTGATCGGATTCTTGATGATGTTGTTCTGGCTCCGCACGACTTTGGAGAGAAGGGCGGAATATTTGGTGCCAATATCGCCGGCCTTAAAATCGACAAAGGTCTCGAATCCCATGGTCTGGTTGAAGTAGTCGGCCCAGAGGTTCATCTCGTTTTCGCGGACATTGCCGACGATATGATCGACCCCCTGTATCCCGGTGTCGCGGCTGGTGATCTCGATCTTCATATGGGGTTTGCAGTAACCCGGCTTGAGGGTCTGCGAATAATGGTCGCGGTTGACGTAGACCAGTTCGGTATCGTCGTAGAGGCGAATGGCGGCTTCGGTGACGTAGCCGTTGTGGTCTTCCAGCTTGTGAGGACGGGTAACCATCACGGCGCCATGCTGGGTGGCATAGCGGAAGGCCGCCTCGACATCATCGACTTCGATCGACCAGCGCTTCACGCCATCACCATGTTTCTGTACAAAGCCGAAGACATCGTAATTGTTCGGGTCGATAGCGGAGGTGACCACGAACTTCACATTGTTTTTGGTGAGGTAGTAGGAGACGCGGTCGCGGACGCCGGTTTCGGGGCCGGCATAGGCAGTGATGTTAAGGTTGAGCGCGCTGGCGAACCAGAACGCTGTGGTTTTGGCGGAGCCGACATAAAACTCGATATAGTCGTAACCTCTGATGCCTTCTAATCCTGACATGGACAGAACCCTTTATGCTAAGAAACTCATTTCAGTCACCGTATCCCGGAGCCGGTGTCAACGCGGGGGGGAGAAACCCTGCCTAGTATAGAGGCGGGTTTGGCTAAAGGCAAGGGGTTTATCAGGTAAGGTGGGCCCGTACTGTCCCCGTTGCCCTGTCACCGGACAGGCCGACGCCGGGTAAACTGTTTGACTGAAAGAACGACGGGCCGAGGGGGATTGTTCCGTCCGGAAACGTGGTATCTCGTTCGCCGACAAAAACTAAACCTTGTCGGGCCGATAATTGTACGATATATTGGGCCCGTTAACACCATGTTTGGCGGGGGCGGCCGGGGACGAGTGATCCGATCATCTCCCCCTGACGACCCACGTCAGACGATTCACGCTTTCAGGAGCAGAGCTATGCAGAATGTAGATCAGTCACCGGCGCCGACTGAATGGTCAACCAACCCGCAGGTTGCGTCGCTCCCCAATCACCTTCGGCAGTTCTATGTCGGCCAGAACTGGGAGAAATATTCCCCGATCGACCATGCGGTCTGGCGGTTCATCATGCGCCAGGCGGTGCATATCCTTAAAGAGAACGCGCACCGGATCTACTTCGAGGGGCTCCTGAATACCGGCATCAACCTGGACGCCATTCCGCGCATCGAGGATATGAATGACATCCTTGGCAAGATCGGCTGGGGGGCGGTGGCAGTCGATGGATTCATCCCGCCGGCGGCGTTCATGGAATACCAGGCGCACCGTGTGCTGGTGATCGCCTGCGATATGCGCCAGATCAATCATATCGAATATACCCCCGCACCGGATATCGTCCATGAAGCGGCAGGCCACGCGCCGATCATTGTCGACGGCGAGTATGCTGATTACCTCCAGCGATTTGGCGAGGTTGGGGCGAAGGCGATGTCCTCACGCAAGGACTTTGAACTGTACCAGGCGATACGCCATCTCTCAATCCTGAAAGAAGCGCCGAATGTCGACCCGAAGGAGGTTGAGGAAGCGCAGAAGCTGGTGGAGTATCGACAAGCGAATCTGGGTGAACCATCGGAGATGGCGCGCCTGAGCAGGCTTCACTGGTGGACAGTGGAGTACGGCCTGATCGGCGATCTGGAGAAAGCCAAGATATACGGTGCGGGATTGCTCTCTTCTATCGGCGAGGCGGTCAGTTGCCTTGACGACGGTGTGAAGAAGATACCGTATACATTGGCGGCGGCGGATGTCGCGTTCGATATCACCACCAAGCAGCCGCAGTTGTTTGTCACTCCGGATTTCGCCCATCTCAACCGAGTGTTGGATGAGTTTGTGGCGACCATGGCCTGGACGGTTGGAGGGATGGATGGACTGGCCAAGGCGATCGAGTGCAACAGCGTGGCGACAGCCGTTTATTCCTCGGGATTGCAGGTGTCGGGAGTGTTTGTGGAGATGCTTCCAGGAGAGGGGAAACAGCCAGCGTATATCCGCGCTCAGGGGCCATCGGCACTCGCGGTGTCAGATAAACAACTTGAGGGACATGGCAAGGATTACCATGCGGAGGGATTTGGTTCACCGGTTGGAAAGCTGAGAGGGGTGGCGACACCGCTGGAAGATATGTCGGACAGCGAACTTGCCTCGAACGGTATCAGACTCCATACAGAATGCACATTGAACTTCGCGAGCGGAATCGTGGTAAAAGGGCGGCTGGAGAAGATCGTCCGTCGCGACGCCAAGCTGATACTACTCTGCTTTGATGAGTGCACCGTCACTCTTGGAAGCCGTGTGCTCTTCCAACCGGAGTGGGGGCGCTATGACATGGCGGTCGGGGAGAGGATCGTTTCAGTTTTCAACGGCGCGGCGGATAAGGATGCGTACGAGCAAGTGGCGCTGGTGCCGAAAGAGCGGACTATCAAGGTCCAGCCGGATCAGAAGACTCGCAAACTGTACAACATCTACCAGCATATTCGCGATATCCGCGATGAGAAGTCCAGTCCGGAGCTGTTGCCAGAGTTGTGGAAGATCCTGCTGGAGGAACATCGCGAAGATTGGCTTGCCTCGCTGGAGATACTGGAGATCATGGCCAAGCGAGAAATGCACCGGGAGCTTCAGCCAATCGTTCGTGAGTGGCTGGACAAGCAGGCCGCTCGAAGCCCTGAACTCAAGGGGCTTATCAGTGACGGCTTGAATTTGTTGTATACCTGAAAATCGGCTTGAAGGATCAGGCCCTGGAGACTACCTTTAGCGCAGGAGGTAGTTTGATGAAAGTCGCAGTGCTCTGTCTCGTCGTTCTGATCGCCCTGATGATCGGATGTTCTACTACCTATTACAGCACGGTCTTCAGGGTGGAAGGCACGCGACCGAAGCCGCAGGACGAACTGACATCGGCTCCCAAGGATGTGATTGATGGTCCGATTGGGCAGCATTTGGGCTGGAATTGGCTGGCTCGCGCGGTCTCCTCGTACGAAACAAACGATTCATCACGACTCTACCGCAACACCTACGCGTTTACGCTTCAGGCCGTGGCCAAAGAGCCCCCGGCAGGGCGACCAATAGTTGACTCACTGCATATTACGTTCCAGCCGATCGGTTCGGGGCAAGCTCTTCCATTGACTGTCCGGCTCATCGATACTCTCAGCTTTGGGGATGAGACTCGATTGATATACCGATTCGGCTCACTGGACATACCGCCCGAGGTGGACACTTTGCAGATCGGTTTTACACCGCATGATAGTGTGGCGGGGAGCGAAGCGGTCAGCTACCGGATGGTTCGCTACAAGGCGACCTTTGAGAAGTTCGGATTCAGGTCGAGAGATTGATCAACTAGAGCCGACCGGAGATGATCCCCAGCGTGATATCTTCGACCAGGATATTCGACGGCTGTTCGAGCGCAGCCTTAACTGCCATGGCCACAGATTCCGGTTTCATCATCTTCTCGCGCGGCCAGTCGCCGGGGACCTGATCCCAGATATCCGTATCTGTCGCGCCGGGGTAGACGTTGATAACGCGAATTCCTCGCGGGCGCAGTTCCTCACGAAGAGACTTGGCAAAGCCGTCCAACGCGAACTTGCTCATGCAATAGCTGGTCCATCCGGGGAAACCGATCTTGGCGGCAGCGGAGAGGATGTTGACAATACTCGCGCCGGTATTCATTAGCGGTACCAGTTTCTGGCAGAGCAGGAACGGGGCGGTGATATTGACGGCAACGGTCAGATCCCAATCCCCCTGTGTGACCTGCTCAAGCGGGGCGACCATGCCGACTCCGGCGTTATTGATGAAGATGTCAATTGGTGTAGAGTCGAGCTTCCTCAACATCTCGAAGACTTCGTCCCTCCGGCCAAGGTCGAAGCGTAAGATCTCAACTTGCGCACCGTTGGCTTTCACTACGTCCGCGGTATTCTCGAGCGCTGTCTGGTCACGTCCTTGAAGGAGAAGACGCGTATCAGGTCCCGCGAGTTGTTTGGCGATAGCGCGGCCAATACCACGGCTGGCGCCGGTGATCAGGATTCTCTGCATCAGATCGATCTCCTGAGCGTGAAGCGATTGTTGGGAGTCTCCCACAGGCGAAGCCGCGACAGACGGTTATTGTAGGCAGTGTCGAGCTTGGGCCAGAGGATGGAGATGATATTCTCACCCGTCGAGGTCTTTTCGGCGAATTCCGGGCACTCCGCATCGAGATGCCGGAATGCCCATGGAGCGAGCGTATCTCCGATTACCGAGTAGACCCAATTCAGGTCGGCAAGAGTCCCAGTTCGTTCGTCTATTGAACCGCCGACAGTCGCCTGCACCCGGTACATATGTCCATGTCCGGATGGATTATTGCATTTACCGTACAGGTCGCGATTCTCTTGCTCGGAGAATTTTGGATTGTTCAGTCGATGCGACGCGTGGAACGCTCTTTCGACCCCAAGGGTAGTTATTTTGTCGCGATTGTATTCCGCAAAAAACCAGCTTGTCTCGTGCAAGCGGACCTGCGAGACCGGTATCTTACCGGAGAGTTGCTCACAGCAGAAGCGGGCGAGCGATTCGGTCGTGATCGGCCAGCCCTTGAGCGCGGGGACCTCTTCGTTGAGATTCTTGTGATCGAGCATTGAGCGCAGATCTTCCAGGGCGGCAACACGGTCGGCATAACCAACCAGCAAACCCTTGTCCGGCTCGATGCGGCCATCGACAGTCACGCGCAGTCGATAATTGTGACCATGCCCCATCGGCGACGCGGCAACTCCAAACAGCTTGGTGTTTTCCTGATCCGACAAGTGAGGAGAGAATGTCCTCCGAGCGGCTGAGAACTCAGTCCAGAAATTCCGTTCGAAACGGCCATTGGCATAAGCTGTGGCTGAAGTCAGCGGTGAGACCTCGAGGTGAACCGCAACCGGTTTGGCCGAGGTGTCCTGGAAGAACGGCATGGCTTCAAGCAGCAGCATTCGCGCGATATTCTCCGGAGTCGGCGGGATGCGGTCGAACGGCGAAGTATCAACATTCAGGAATTTGTGATCATAACGGCTGTTGAGGAGCGCTGAGACCCGCTCTTTGATGATGCTGACATTGATCATCATGCCGAGTGATTCATCGACCGGACCGCTGAAGATAAAATAGGCAGTGTAGTTGTTGCCGATGCCGTACTGATTTCCCGCGGCGGAGCCGTAGTAATTGGCGTTTGCTTCGGGGGAGAGCGACGCGTTCCGCATGCGGGCAGAAGCGGCGAATTCGAACCGTTTACTTAATGTGAGGTACATGGTCGAGCCCGGTCGATCAGCCTACTTGAGAAGCGCGAAGAATTCCGCTCTGGTTTGCGCGTTGTCCCTGAAGGTGCCGAGCAAACAAGAGGTCTTCATGACCGAGTTCTGTTTTTCGACCCCGCGCATCATCATGCACAAGTGCTGAGCCTCGATCACGACGCCGACGCCGGCGGCATCTGTATATTTCATGATCGTGTCGGCGATCTGCTTGGTCAGTTGCTCCTGTATCTGGAGACGTCGGGCAAAAACATCAACCACGCGGGCTACCTTGGAAAGACCGAGTACCCGTCCCTGCGGCATGTATGCGACATGGCACTTGCCAATGAATGGCAACAGATGATGTTCGCACATGGAGTAAAGCTCGATATCCTTGACCAGCACCATCTCCTGTATATCCGATTCGAAGAGAGCATTATTGATCACCTCATCGAGATTGAGGTGATAACCGTGTGTCAGGTATTGGAGCGCCTTAGCCGCGCGTTTCGGTGTGGCGCGCAACCCTTCGCGGTTGCGGTCTTCGCCGATGCTGTCCAGAAGTTGCGCGTAGATCTGCTCGAGTTCGTGCCCTTTAACGATCATAGTCGTCTTTTCCATTGATAAGCCTTTCCTGCAATATCAGCTTAACAGGGAGGAAAGGGGAGTAGTTTCCTGATATCAGGAATATTGACTAGATGTGACTGGTGAAATCGTGGATTCAGGTCACTAGCGAATACTCGATAAGTGCCTGTCCATCAATGAGGTATGGATAGTCTAGGCGAGTTGTTCGCTCTGGAGAGACCGGCCGTTCTCCGCGCCGCCGTGCCGGACGATCGTTCCCTCGATCATGTAGATGACATCTTCGGCGATGTTGGTGCAGTGGTCGCCGATCCGCTCCAACTGACGGGATACCGCCAGCAGATTGATGAGGCTGTCGATCTGCTCGGGATTGTTGCGGATGCCATTCTTGACTTTGGTGTACATGTCGCGATTGATCTTATCTAGCTCGTCATCGGCGGCGCAAACGGCGTTGGCCAGCGCACGATCCATGTTGACCAGGGCATCGAGGCTTCGATGGAGCATTGATTGGGTAAGAGCGGACATCTTGGGAAAATCGAACGGAATTTCGACCTTTTCTTTGTTGGCGAGATAGATAGCGCGTTCGGCGATATTGACAGCCAGGTCACCGATCCGTTCAAGGTCATTGTTGATCTTGAGGACCGCGATAATGAACCGCAAGTCGGTCGCGACCGGCTGATGGAGCGCGAGGATCTTGAGGCAATCCTCCTCGACATCGACCTCCATCTGATCAATCTCGTTGTCGGCGTCCATTACCTGGCGCGCGAGTTTGTCATCGCGATCGGAAATGGAACGAACCGCCTTTTGCACGGAGCTTTCCACGACCGCAGAGAGGTTCAGGAGCTGCCGTTTCAGTCTTTCTATTTCACGACGAAGATGTGTAGACATGGGAATCCTTCTGCCTCTTATCCGAATCGTCCGGTGATGTAATCTTCGGTACGCTTCTTAAGTGGTTTGGTGAAGATCACTTTGGTTTCGCCGCTTTCGACCATCTGGCCCTCGTAGAAGAAGGCAGTGGTGTCGGACACGCGGGCGGCCTGCTGCATATTGTGCGTGACGATGACGATCGTGTAGTTCTTCTTCAACTCGCCGATGAGGTCTTCGATCTTGGAGGTCGAGATCGGGTCGAGGGCAGACGCGGGTTCATCCATCAGGAGAACCTCCGGGCGAACCGCGAGCGCACGAGCGATACAGAGACGCTGTTGCTGTCCGCCGGAGAGCAGGTATGCGTTCTTCTCCAGCTTATCCTTCACCTCTTCCCAAAGAAACGCCTTCTTGAGCGTGGTTTCGACCGCTTCGGTGATGAGGTTTTTGTCCTTGATGCCGTTCACTTTCAGTCCATACGCGACGTTTTCGAAGATCGACTTCGGGAACGGGTTCGATTTCTGGAAGACCATGCCGACTCGGGTGCGGATGGTCGAAACATCCTTCACATCCTTGTACAGATCCATGGTGTCGAGCTTGACAGTTCCTTCGAGCCGCGTCCCGGGGATCGTGTCATTCATCCGGTTGAGGGTCCGGAGGAATGTCGATTTGCCGCAACCCGAGGGACCGATCAGCGCGGTCACTTCATTCTTCACGATGCTCAGTGAGACATCATGGAGCGCCTGATGTTTCCCGTAGAAGAAGTTGAGATGACTGGCGGTCATCTTGTATTCGGGGGACGGCCGACCATGTGTCATCAATTCGGTATGCACGCGGTCATCCTCAAGGTCAAGGTTTTCATCACGCACTGACACGCCTCGTTCTTATCTTAGAGCGAATGAGGATAGCGACGAAATTCAACAGGAAGGTCAGGAGCAGAAGGACCAGCACCGTTCCGTACAGGATCGGTTTGGTCGCCTCGACATCCGGAGACTGCGTCGCCATCACATAGGTATGATATCCCAGGACCATGAACTGGTCGCTAAGTTGCGATGGAAGATAGGGAAGATAATATGCCGCGCCGGTAAACATGATCGGGGCGACTTCGCCGGCACCACGCCCGATTGCCAGGATCGCGCCGGTGAAAATACCGGGCATAGCCTGCGGCAGAATGACTCGATAAATGGTCTGCAATTTGGTAGCGCCCAACGCGTAACTAGCCTCTTTGAGTTCGCGTGGAATGGCGCGAAGAGCTTCCTCGGTCGAAACGATCACCACCGGCAGGGTCAACAGCGCCATGGTGAGGGAGGCCCAGATGATCGCGGGCTGCCCCCAGACCGGCCCGGAATCCGGATGAAGTAGTTTGTCCAGATTACCGCCGATGAACCCGATGAAGAAACCAAGTCCGAAGAGGCCAAAAACAATCGACGGCACACCGGCCAGATTGTTGATCGCGATTCGAAGGACGCGGGTGACGCGAGACTGCGGATCGGTATATTCCTGCAGATAGATGGCGGTGAGGACGCCGACCGGCACAACTGCTATCACCATCAAGATGACGAGGAAAACAGTACCGAATATGGCGGGGAAGATGCCGCCGGCTTCCATCCCCTGTTCCGGAGGAGAGCTAACGAACTCCCAACTGAGCGTACCGATACCGCCAATGACAACGTCGAGCAAAATGATCCCGAGAATCGCCATGATGATGGCAACCGCAAGAAACAGAAGTCCGCGTGGTATCGCGCCTGAGCTTTTAACCCCAAACTGATATTGATGCCCCAAGTCGGCAGTATTGAACGGTATCTGTTCGTTTGGTCGGCTCACGACATCTTCCCCTGCAGTTTTTCGCGCAGCCTGGTCAGGATGATATCACCGCCAAGGTTGGTCAAAAACGTAAAGATGAAGAGCAGGGTCCCAATGAGAAACAGGACGCTGTAGTGGGGGCTGCCAAATACGACCTCGGCAAGCTCCGCCGCGATAGTGGCGGAGAATGTTCTAATGGAATCAACAAAACTGGCCGACGTGACTGCCGCGTTGCCGGAGGCCATCAACACGATCATCGTTTCGCCGATAGCGCGGCCAAAGCCAAGGACAATGCCGGCCGCAATGCCGGGCATGGCGGCGGGGAGAACCATCGTATACGAGACCTGCCAGGGATTTGCGCCCAATGCGATTGCGGCATCGCGAAGTGACTGTGGCACCGCGGACATGGCATCTTCGGCAATCGTGAAGATCACGGGAATGATAGTTATTCCCAGAGCGATCCCAGCATTAAGCGCATTCAGGCGATAGGTCAGTCCAAAGGTCGACTGGAGAAAACTGGCCAGCACGATAAGCGCAAAGAAGCCGAGAACCACCGACGGGATCCCCGCGAGCAGTTCAATGATCGGTTTGATTATTTCTTTGGCTCGTTTACTGGCGAATTCTGAGGTATAGATCGCCGCCATCACGCCGAGCGGAACCGCGAACAGCATGGCAATGAGCGCCGCTTTGAGTGTGCCGATGAAAAGCGGCATCAAGGAATACTTGGGAATATCCGAATTTGGTTGCCAAATATATTTGGGATCCTCGTCTTCGTAGAATGCCTGCTTGAACACCATCTTGTCGATGGTGACCTCTTCCTGGGTTTCCTTGTCGGTGAAGATCGGGATAGCTTCTTTGAAGATAAAGATGAATATCAAGACAATCGCGATCAGGGCCGCGTAAGCGGTCAGGGCGATGAGTTTCTCGCCAATGAACTCGCGGACCTTGGATTTCGGTTTGAACTGAAAGCGATCGAGTTGTTCCATCTCTTACCTGCTTACGGCACCATGTTCTTGACGGCTACTTCTTTCGGGAGAGGGATGTAGTCGACGGACTCGGCGATTTTCTGGCCTTCCTCGGACAGTGCCCAGTTCAGCAATGCCTTGGCTTCACCGGTCGGAACGCCGTTGAAGAACCAATAGAGTTCCCGGGAGATCGGATACGTGCCGTTGGTAATAGTCTCCATGGTCGGCTCAATGGCTGGTGCGGCATCGTCCTTCTTGACGGCGAGATGTCGCACATTGGATTCCCATGCAATACCGCCGTAACCAATACCGTAGAGATCCTTGCCGACCGTATTGACCACCGACGCGGTCCCGGGGAGCGTCTGGACTTCAGGAGCGAAGTCGCGTTTGAGCAGAACATGCTCTTTGAAGAAGGCGTAGGTTCCAGAATTGTTCTCGCGGCTGTAGAGGATCATCCGCTTGTCCGGCCCGCCCAGTTCCTTCCAATTGGTGATCTTGCCGGTGTAGATATCTTTAAGCTGACCGAGGGTCAGCGATTTGATCGGGTTGTCCTTATGGACGAAGATGGCGATACCATCCAATGCAACAGCATAGCGTGCCGGCTTTATTCCCTTCTGCTCGGCCATCGCGTACTCTTTCTTCTCCATGTCGCGGGAAGCTTCGCAAATATCAGTCGAACCATTCAGCAGTGCCGCGATGCCGGTGCCAGTGCCGCCACCGGAGACCTGTACGACCACGCCTGGATGCTTCTTCATGTACTCTTCAGCCCAACGTTGGCCAAGGCGAACAAGAGTGTCGGAACCTTTAATAGTAATAGTGCCGGGTTTGCCGGATAGCGCGAAGGATGCGTTGAACGACACTGCGACGAAAGCCAGCATCAGCGAGGCAATTGCGCAGGCGGTGATTAACTTCTTCATGATGTTCTTCCTCCTAAAGTGCGATATCTGTTTCTGCCCGAATCAACTTGCCGCACTTTACACAACAAATGAAACCCGACTGATGTTAGGATTTTGTTAGGAAACGGTCAGGAATCAAATTGGCGGACATATAATAGAGAAGCGGACAGGAAGAGATTTCCCGTCCGCCTCAATCGGCGTAAGCTATTACTTTACAGGGAAGTAGCCAATTTTGGAGACTACTTCCTGGCCCTTATCTGAGAGAACGAAATCGACCAGCTTCTTGATATCCCCCTGCGGTTTGTTACGCAGATACCAGTAAAGGTAACGTGAGAGCGGGTAGTCGCCCGAGCGAACCGTCTCAAGAGTCGGCTCAAATGCCGGCGAAGCCTCGTCCTTCTTCACTTTTGCGTACTTGACGCCCTTGGCATAAGCGGCGCCGCCGTAGCCGATACCGTACTTATCTTTGGCGACCGCATTCACCACCGCGGCCGTGCCGGGCAAGGTCTGGGTCTGCGCGGCGAAGTCTTTTCCTTTGAGTACGACATCCTTGAAGTAGGTGTACGTGCCGGAGCTGTTCTCGCGTCCGTACATAATGATGCGCTGATCCGGACCGCCGACCTCTTTCCAGTTAGTGATGGTACCGAGGTAGATCTTCTTGAGCTGATCGACGGTCAATTCGGAAACCGGATTGTCGGCATGCAGGTAAACCGCCAGACCATCGCGCGCGACAGGGATCTCGACACCGGTCGTATTAAAGCGCTGTTTGAGTTTGTCAACTTCGCCCGGCTTGATCGGGCGAGAAGCTTCGCAGATGTCAGTCGAGCCATTGATGAGCGCGGCAAAGCCGACACCGGAACCTCCGCCAGTGACTTGGATGATGGTTTCCGGGTTGTCTGTCATAAATGATTCCGCCCAGCGCTGGCCGAGCATCAGCATAGTATCCGAGCCTTTGAGCGTAACCGTCTGGCCGGCTTTGAGCGAGTAGCCAACGCTGCTGACCAGCATAATCACAGCGAGCGCGGTCCAGATGAATTTCGAGTGCATTCTATTCTTCATATTCACAACTCCTTTATTCGTGACTAAAACATGAACTGGAACTGCAGAGTGAACCGATTGTCCTCGGGGTCATTCTTCACCTTTGCAAAGGTTGACTGACCTTTCAGACGTCGCGGCATATCGTATGCCGCGGTGATGCGGACATTGCCATCATAGTAGTAATGCATCGCCATGGAGAGCGTGCCAAGAGCGTCATTAATGGCGGTCTCGGTGTTAGGATCCCAATAGTCATAGCGCAATGCGGCGCCGAGCTTGGTGCTGATGGCCTGCGAGAGCCAGAGGTACCATCCTTGACGACCGACCAGTGAGTCAACGCCACCCGTCTTGTCGTAATCTTCCGCCCAGTAGTATTCGCCGCGGACGGCGGTGCCGCCGATCGGCAGAACATCGAGGTAAAGCTGCGCGTCGACCCCGTACCGAGTTTTATCTTTCGAAAATCCGGGGACAGCGGCCTTGGCGGCGGTGTTTGTCACTTCATTAGAGTCAACGACATGGTCGCCATTGTTGTCACGCCAGGTGGTCGATGCCGCTACGGCCGCAGTACCGGGCTGGAAATACTCGCCCCAGTAGCCGGAGACGCCGACATCGAGCATCCCGAGCTTCGCCTTGGCGCGCGCGATGATATCTTTCTGTCGGGTTGGATCCCACCAACTGTAGTTTTTGTCGTCGATCCCGTAACCATTAAAGATACCGACATTAGCGGAAAAGTATTTCGGCGCGGTGTAGGTCAGGTTGAGGCCGCGGTCACGTTCACCTTTGAAGAGAGCGTTTTCGGCGGCGCTTCGCTCCGGAAAATCACGTTGCGAGGATGAATACTCAATCTCGTAGCCAAACGGATAATTGAACTGCCCAACGGTCAGCGCAAACGTGTGGTAATTGAACGACTTGCTCAGTTCGGCGTAGGCTTCTTTCAGTGAGACAGTGTTCTTCGAGGCGTCAAAGTAGATGACATATTTGCTGGTGGTATTCGGCGTGACGGAGAACTTGATGCGCCCGCGGCGGATATACAGGTTGCTGGCGCCATTGTTCTGCTTGAGATCCGGCCCGGCGGTGAAATTGGCCAGCGAGTCCATGTACTCCCAGCGGGCCTGAAGATAGCCGGAGACTTTGACCCACTTGAGGATACTGACATCGCTGTTGAGTGTAGCCAGATTCTCATTCATGCCATCGAGACGATCCTTGGTCTCGATCATCGCTTCACGAAGACTATCGACTGCCAGGTCGGTGCTGTCGCGGTCATCCTGCGCGGAAGCGCCGGTTGCCAGTCCAAGTGTCAGCATCAGTGCCGCTGCCCAGATCTTTCTCATAATCGCTCTCTGTCCTCCTGCGTCCGCTGTGCGGACGACGGTTGAAGGCCCTAATTCCTCAAGTCGTTGTTTCGAGTCGCTTGTCCGGTGGGAGTGAAGAGGCAGATTCGATCTGATGAGGTTGGTTGACTATTTGCCCCAAGCAAGCAGGCAACCAGATGCGAATTTCAACTTCTCTTCCCACATCGAACCAACCGAAAGAATCAGTCTGTCCGACGCAGGAATTGAACGGGTCAGATGTTAGCGATTGGTTAGCCTAACGTTAATTGTTAGCGTAAAGTCAGAATACGGTTTAAGCTGATTGGATTAGTCTCGGATCGGCCAGACCGTCAGAAACTGAGGGGAGGCAAGTGGATACTGAAGGTCGAACCAACTCCCACGGTGCTCTCAACTGAGACGCGACCGCCATGCGCCAGAACAATATGTTTGACGATGGCCAATCCCAGCCCCGTGCCGCCCATCGAACGGGAACGCGCTGTATCCACGCGATAGAACCGTTCCCAGAGTCGGGGGAGATGTTCCTGACCGATCCCTTTGCCATAGTCCCGGACGGAAATGAGCACCTCGTCATTGACGAGTTGCGCGCTCACTTCAATTGGTTTGGCTGATTCACTGTACTTAACGGCGTTTTCAATCAGATTGACCAGGGCCTGTTCCAGCAGCGGAGGATTTATGCGAGTGCGGAGAGACTGATCACAGGAAAGCAGAATCTGCATCTGTTTAGCCGTGGCCGCGTGCGAGCACGCCTGAATAGCGGCGTGCAGGACCTGGTAGAGCGAGCCAGTCTCCAACGGGATGCCTGATTTCTCCGCTTCCTGTTCGATACGAGAGAGCGAGAGAAGGTCCTCTATGATAGAATTCAATCGGTCGACCTGCCGGGAGATAATTCCGAGGAAACGTTTGGCGTCATCGGTATCCTCAATGGCGCCGTCCTGCAATGTCTCGACAAACCCTTTGATCGAGGTGATCGGAGTCTTCAGTTCATGCGAGACATTGGCGACAAACTCACGCCGCAGGTTCTCCAATTTGCGGAGCCGCGTGATATCAAAAAAGACGATAAGGGCGCCAAAGGGACGTCCTGCCTGATCGCTCAAGAGCGTACCATGAGCCTGAAGCGTCTGTTCGGTCGCTCCCGAAATAGTCACTTCCCCTTCGGTTGCTGATTTCGTTGTGAGCGTCCGGTCGATCAAACGGAGCAGGTCGGTATTTCGGATCACCTCCTGGATGGTGCGACCTCTGGCCGATGCGGGGTCTATCTGCAGCAGCTCCGAGGCCGCCTTGTTGATTATGAGTAATCGTTCCTCAAGATCAACCGCGATGACGCCCTCGATCATGCTGGCCAGGATCACGTCCTGTTCGTTCCTTTGCCGAGTGATGGTGCGAATGCGGTCATCCAGTTGGCCGGCCATGACATTCATGGCGTCGGCCAGACCGCCTATCTCGGCGGAATCTCCGACCTTTATGCGGGTAGCCAAGTCGCCTGCGGCCAGTTTCTGAGCGCCGTCGCGCAGTTCTTCGAGCGGGCGGCTGACGCGACGCGATGCCCAGAATGATATGGCGGCCGATATAAGCGCAATCAAGAGCGCGCCAGCACCGATCTTGTAACGGACCTCCCAGAGCGCATCCTCAATGAACCCGATTGACATCGATGCCCGTATTATTGCTTTTACCTCGTTGTTGACGGTAAGAGGTATGGCCGCGTACATAGTCTGTTCCTGCGAAAGTTTGCTGAAGCGGGAATCGATTCCAGTCCGTCCCGATCGCGCGGCTTCAAACTCCGAGTTGGTCAGTTGCGTCTCCCAATCAGCAGGGGATTCGTGCGAATCGGCCAGAATCCGCCCGTTCGGCGCCATTACCGACAATCGTGTATGAGTGACCTTGCCGATATCGCGCACCATTGTTTGCAGGCGAATGGTATCCTCCGCAGTTACAGATCCGGTCTCGTAGAAGGCTCGTAATTGCGTGGACAGAAAAGTCGCGCGGATCTCAAGATCCAGAGCGGTTTGGTCATAGTAGGATTGACGAATAGAACGGGAAGCAAACCAGGCAACGGCCAGCAATGAGGCCAGCGTGATTATCAGGTAAGCGGGGTAGAGCTGCCAGAGAACTCGTTTACGAGGCATCTCACTCCTTCATACGGTATCCAACACCCCGGACGGTCTCGACCAGTTTGCCAAGGTTTCCCAATTTGCGGCGGAGCCCCACGATCTGGACATCTACCGCGCGGTCAGTCACCAGAACCTCGTCACCGCGTATCTCGTTCACTATCTGATACCGCGTATAGACCCAGCCGGGACGACGCGAGAGAAGGTGGAGGATCTTGAATTCGGTCAGGGTGAGGTCGATCTGCTTCCCTTTTACCGTTATCTCATGTCTGCCGGGGTGGATCGTCATGTCATGTATGGACAATACCGCGTCTTCGCCGACTTCCTGTTTTACCTTGCGGCGAAGTATGGTGCGAATGCGGGCGACCAGCACTTTCGGGCTGAAAGGCTTCGTGATGTAATCATCGGCGCCCAGTTCGAGACCGGCGACCACATCAGACTCCTCTCCTTTGGCGGTCAACATAACGATCGGGATATGCTGAGTTTTGGGATCATTCTTCAGAAGACGACAGATCTCCAAACCATCCATACCGGGCAACATCAGGTCGAGCACTATCAAATTCGGTTGCTTGGACTTAGCGGTCTTGAGACCTTCCTCGCCAGTCCCCACCGCGGTCGTGTGGTACCCCTCTTTCGCGAGGCTGTAATTGATCAGCTCCTGGATATCCTCTTCGTCCTCGATGATCAGCACGTTCTCTTTTGCCATGGTATCCTCTGTGTCATCCCGTAGTTCAGCTGTTCCATCGCATCTGTAACGTTGCTAATCGAGCGGTTGGATGTTCAGTTTCTGTTAACATACCATTAGACTTTCATGCTATCTGGCGCAAGTAATATATGGTACAAGCGGATATCCTGACAAGTGGCCTGAACATTGCGTTTACCCGGTCTGTTAGTATATTCAAGACAATGCCACTCCACAAAACCAGTTCAATCTATATGCGTGCCATATTGGCGGTCTTGTTGACCTTCTGTGGTATGCTCTGCTTGTCATCGTCCTCCCAGGCAGGTTACGAGAAGGAGCTTACCCCTTTTCCTGCGGAGAGGTCCGGGGCAGCCATACCGCTGCCGTTCTGGGGTGGAGTGAACAGCCCCAAGCCGACGCTGGTAGATTTTGACCGCGATGGTCTCACCGACCTTCTGTTCGGCGACCCTTCCGGCAAGCTGTCCTACTTTCGCAATACCGGTACGGTGCAACAACCGGTCTGGACACTGGTCACCGAGCGACTCGGCGGGATCGATATCGGCACCTGGCATATACTTGCGGATATCGATAACGATCAGGATCTGGATATCCTATGCGATAGCCGCTTCGCCCAGGTGGCATTCTGGCGCAACACGACAGTAGGAGATCGAATATCCTTTGTTGAGGAAGATACCGCTTACTTCGGACTGCTGACTGGGCAGTTCAATACCCCCGCGCTCGCCGATATTGATGCTGACGGCGATCTCGATTTCTTTTTTGGTGCGCCAAGCGGACTGCTTGAACTGTACCGCAATATAGGGACACCGTCGGTTCCGCAGTTTCAGTTCGAAACCGACGCCTATGATTCGGTTCTGGCGTTTCCGCGTGGCACCATGTCGGCCTCTGTGAACCATGGTTTCTCCGCGCTGCGTTTTGTCGATATGGACGCGGACTTCGACCTCGACCTGTTCTATGGTGATTTCTTTAATCCGAATCTTTATTATTTCGCCAATCTTGGCGACAGCGCTCTTTCTGACCTGACTTACCAAACCGAGAACTATCTGCCTCAGGTGACGCAGGGATTCAACCATCCGGCTCTCGCGGATCTGGATGATGATGGCGATATGGATATGATCCTCGGAGTCGCCGGCTCCGCCGACCTTAATTGTCTGCGGTACTATGAGAATATTGGAGGTACCGTCGTTGCCGCCTGGGATCTGGTCGACAGCTCGGTGATCCGTTCGCTGGATATCGGCTCCGCTTCGGTGCCGACTTTTGGCGATGTGGATAACGATGGCGATTTCGACCTGTTGGTCGGCGGAGTATCAGGGCGGTTGACCTACTATCAGAACAACGGCACGGCTCAGTCGCCATCGTTTCAGCATGTCACAGATTCATTCGCGAATATCTCAACCCTGCTCTACTCCGCACCGTCGCTGGTCGACTGGGATGGAGACGGCGATCTTGACCTTTTAGTCGGCACCAATGCCGGCCGCATAGAGTACTGGCGCAACGAGGGAACGCCATTGTCTCATTCGTTCGTCCGGATTGAAACGCAACTTGGTGGGATCAAAGTCGACCAGTTGGCGATACCAGTTCCGGCGGATATGAATGGAGACGGACTGCTGGATCTGGTGGTGGGCGAGTGGGATTTCAACAACCGCGCCAATGTGCTGCTCTATCGCAATAGCGGCGCTCCGGGGTCGCCGACATTAACGCTTCAAACCGCGTCGCTGGTTACAAGAGATACCACGCGCGCATTTACTGTTCCGTCAATCCTTGACTGGGATAACGATGGTCGCCCGGACCTTCTCCTGGGAAATGACAAGCTCGGTGTAACTCTCTACCGCAACACCGCGTCGGTGGGTCAGTTTCCAGACTCTCTCAGCATGATCCTGCAGAGCGCGGAGATCCCGGGCGCGGATGATGGAATGCGGGCGGTTATCCGCGAAGTGGATATTGATGCTGATGGTGACAAGGATATATTTGTCGGAGAGTTGGATGGCGGACTTAATTTCTATCGGTCAGACGGTGACTGCTGTGTAGGGATGCGCGGCAATCTGAACAACAGCCCGAATGACCTTGTAGATCTGACCGATCTGGCGATACTTATAAGCCACACGACCTCAGGGGTACCATCGCCGCTCCCGTGCCCCAGCGAGGCTGATATCTTTGAAGTCAGCCAGGGGACAGTCGACATGGGGGACCTTATCTTTTTGATCGCGTATCTCACCGGCCAGACATCACAGCTCCCCGCCTGTAAATAACCTAGTGATGTGGACTGTGGAAATGGGCCATATATGGATTCTTGCCGACCAGCAACGAATCGACTTTCTGGAAATTCTGCGTATTGATGATATAGACTCGTCCTTGCTGATCGAGTACATTGGCGCAAGCGATATAGGCGCGAGAGTCATCGTCTGAGATATTCACTCCAAAGGCGAGCGGTGTGGCGAACGGAATATTCGCGAGAACCGCCTTGGTTTGCGGGTTGATCACTACCACCGAATTTCCCCACTGCGTTGTCACCCAAAGCTGAGTATCATCTGATGTTATATCCATTAGCGTAGGACCGGCCGATTTGCTGGCGCCTTCCTGCGACTTGTCAAACGGGATCATGATGGAATCAACGATCGAGTCCTTCGCGATATCATAGACCCGAATCTGGTCAGCCAATGAATCAAGGCATGCGATGTAAAGAAGGGAATCCTTTGAATCTACTGCCAGACCATACGGACCATACTTGGCGCTGCCGGGAATAGAGGGGTCACTGTCATTCAGTGGACGGATATAGACATCATCGTTTACGGTCGTGATGATCGTCAGGTCGTCGGTGAAGCGGTTGCAGGCGAAAATGCGCGCGCCGTCATTGCTGATCTTCACGTCGTGAGTTCCGGATCCGGATTGAAGCGTATTGGAGATGACGCTCATCGCGTTCAAATCCAGCTTGACCACATGCCCTGTGTTCGGGCTGGAGGTGAAATCCGCGACATAGCCAGTAGCGCCATTAAGAGAAACAGCGATAGCGGTCGGGAAGACCGCGCCGGGCGTCTGGACAGTATCGATCAAGTTTCCAGTTTCATGTTCGAACTTGGCGACCCAGCCTGGACTGGTCCGGCTGACCACATAGAAGTGGGTGTGATCGGGCGAGAACTCGATATGGTGAGGTTTGGGAACGGCCGCGGGGATAGAGTCGGTCCGCACGCCAGTAACAGCGTCAAAGACGAAGATCGTTCCTTCTTCCTGATTCAGCACATAGATAGAGCCTTCGGGACCGAGTACTTTTGGCGTTGGAGTTGTTGATTTATCAGAGCTGCAGCTCACCAGGCTCAGTAGGGTGACGAAGGAAAGCAGAGTTCGGCGCATGGACAGGTTTCTCCGGTAACATTTCCTCAGATGGCTCGATTAATCTTACAATTCGTTGTTCGGTAGCGAGGTTCCCCGGCAGGCGTGAGGATATGGCTTTCGGAGACCGCTCATGTCCACCAAGTGAATCTGTCTGGGAGCGCAAAGTCAAGCGCAAAGGCGGTTAGTCAACCGCACGCCGCATGGCCAAAAACCAATTTCTCGTTGACAGACAGTCGCTTATCTGGCATGTTTACCCCGGCTTCAGCGTGGCGATGGCTGGTTAAAGGCGACGCCTGAACAGGCCGATCGGCTCCCGGGAGGAGCTCTGGTGGAGTCGCGCCGGCAAGCCGTGCCGCCCAACGATGATTACTGTCAGGTAAGGAGTATCCGATGAAGGTTCTGAATCTCGGTCTGATATTGTGCGCGCTGCTTATGGTCGCGGGATGCGGTGGTGGCGGCTCAAACACGGTCAAAGTCGCGCTGGTCTGTCCACTGACCGGCGATGATGCCGCGCATGGACAGGGGATGAAGCGAGCCTTTATCATGGCGGTCGAAGATGCCAACGCCGCCAAAAAGCTTGGCGATATCACGATCGAGGCGCTTCCCATGGATGACCGCTCGGACCCGAAAGAAGCGGTGACTGTCGCGACCCAGGTGATCTCAGACCGAGGCATCATTGGCATTATCGGTCATCTTAACTCCGGATGTTCGATCCCTGCCTCTCAAGTGTATGCCAAACGCGAACTCCCCATGATCACACCGGCCTCAACCAATCCAAAGGTCACACAGCAGGGTCTGAAGAATGTCTTCCGCGTGTGCGGTACGGATGATGTGCAGGGGAGCTTTGGAGCGAACTACGTGCATGACACGCTCGGTTTCAACACGGTCGCGATCATTCATGACAAGACCGCGTATGGCCAGGGGTTGGCCGAGGAGTTCCAGAAGCAGTTTCTGGCAATAGGCGGGACGGTGACCTCGTTTGACGGCATCGACCGCGGAGAGAAAGATTTCAAGGCGCTGCTCACGCGGGTGAAATCGACCGCGCCGCAGCTTCTCTATTACGGCGGACTGTATGCGGAGGCCGGATTAATGTCAAAGCAGATGAAAGAACTTGGGCTGGCGATTCCGCTTATGGGTGGCGACGGCATTTTCACCAGTGAATACGCACGCATCGCCGGTTCCGCGGCTGAAGGCGACCTCGCTTCGATGGTCGGCCTTCCGCCGAGCAAACTTCCGCTGGCCAAGGATTTTCTCACACGTTACGCCCAGCGCTGGCCGGGAGATGATGTCGAACCGTATGACCCGCTCACGTATGAAGCGACCATGCTGTTGCTTGACGCATATGTAGCCTGCGGGATGGATCAGACGAAACTGAACGCGACGATCGCGTCGATCGTCCACCAGGGAATACTCGGCGAAGTTTCATTCGATGAGAAGGGGGATAATCGAAACAAAGCGATCTCGATGAATCGCGTACAGAACGGCCAGTTCATCTTCTATGAGCATCCCCCGCAAGGGCAGTAATCGATTCGATGTTTGAACAGCAGATCATCAACGGCCTGACTCTGGGGGCCATCTATGCCCTGTTCGCACTGGGATATACGATGGTCTACGGCGTGCTGTTGATGATCAACTTCGCCCACTCAGAGATCTTCATGGTGGGCGCGTATATCGGCTTCTGGGTGTTGGCGCTGCTGCCCGGAGTTCTCCCGCCGATCATACCGGTCTATTTCCTGATCATCTTTGGATTCGCGATGCTCTTCACCGGTATCCTGGCGGTGGCAGTGGAGAAGATGGCGTACCGTCCGTTGCGTCACGCGCCGCGACTTGCGCCACTCATCTCCGCGATAGGTGTCTCGATATTCCTGCAGAACCTGATCATGCTGACAGTGGGAGCGGAATCCAAGCCGTACCCAGAGACATTTGGCGTCACGCAGTATGAGTTTTCCGGCATCCATGTCAATTCACTGCAGATCCTGATCTTCACGCTGGCGATCATCCTGATGGTCGCGCTTCATCTGTTCATCACCCGCACCAGGATGGGGAAAGCGATGCGGGCGGTCTCGCAGAATCATATCGTCTCGCAGTTGATGGGGATCAACACCAACACGATCATCGCGGTGACATTCTTCATCGGCGGCGGGCTTGGTGGCGTGGCGGGTGTCCTGAATGGACTCTACTACGGAAGTATCAAGTACAACATGGGATTCCTGCCGGGGATCAAGGCATTCACCGCGGCAGTATTGGGCGGGATCGGCAATATCAAAGGGGCGATGGTCGGCGGATTTCTGCTCGGAATTCTTGAGGCACTCTCCGCTGGTTACATATCGTCCGAATACAAAGATGTCATCGCGTTTGTGGTGCTGATATTGGTGCTGGTATTCAGGCCGACCGGAATTTTCGGCGAAGAGGTGGTGGAGAAGATATGACCATCTCGCGCAGCCAGATAATTTACGGATCACTGCTTCTGATCTCTATTGTCGGGCCGCTCGTCCTGCATTTCACCGGGAATTATTACACGGTTCATGTGATCGGGCTGGTCGGTATCTATGCGCTGCTATGTCTCGGGCTGAATATCACAATAGGCTATACTGGATTGCTGGATCTTGGCTTCATGGCGTTTTACGCCATCGGCGCGTATACCGGCGCATTGTTGTCAATCGCCGGACTGTCATTCTGGATGATTCTCCCGATCACGATCTTTGTCGGAGGGGCGGCACGACTGATGATCGGCGCGCCGGTGCTCAGGTTGCGTGGTGACTATCTTGCCATAGTCACACTCGCCTTCGGCGAGATCACCCGACTGGTGCTGAACAACTACGATGGTCTCAGCAATGGCCCAAAGGGTCTTCCGCGCGTCGGGGAGAAGATCCTCCCGATCAACGTATTCGGTTTGGAGCTTAGAGATGACATTCAGTTCTATTATCTCATCCTCGCGTTTGTGATTGTCGGCATCATTATCAGCACACGGTTGGAGCATTCGCGTCTCGGGCGCGCATTGGTGGCGATCCGCGAGGATGAACTGGCCGCAGAACTGACCGGCGTCAATGTCGCGCGCACCAAAGCGATCGCGTTCATGATAAGCGGTATGTTCGGCGCGGTCGCGGGAACGATCTACGCGCATTGGATCGGCTTTATCTCGCCCGAAATGTTCACTTTCATGGAATCGGTGTTACTGGTTTCGATGCTGGTGATCGGCGGGATGGGGAATATCGCGGGGGTTATCCTGGGCGTGTTGTTGCTAGTCGGCGTGCCGGAAGTGCTCCGGTCATCGTTGGGGTCACGCTTTGTCGACTATCGGATGCTGTTATTCGGCGCGGTGATGGTGATAGCCATCATCTTCCGCCCGCAGGGGATACTGCCGTCGAAACGTCGCGCACTCGAACTGAAAGCAGAGGAGCCACACTGACCATGCTGCTCCAAGTCGACCAGGTTTCAAAGCATTTTGGCGGGCTCAAAGCGCTGACCAATCTGTCGGTGTCGGTCGACAGCAACGAAGTTCTTGGTCTGATAGGGCCGAATGGCGCGGGGAAATCGACTTTCTTTAATGTCGTGACCGGAGTGTACGCGCCGGATACGGGGGAGGTTCGGTTTCAAGGGAAAGTAATCAATAATCAGAAATCGCATACGGTGGTGCAGTCGGGGATCGCGCGGACATTCCAGAACCTTCGGCTATTCCACGGCATGACCGCATTGGAGAATGTCATGGTGGCGCGGCACAGCCGGACGCGCGCCAGCCTGGTTTCCGCGCTGGTGCGCACGCCGAAGTTCCGCCGGGAGGAGAACGAGATCTGCGAGGCCGGCAAGGCGGCGCTGGAGTTTGTCGGTCTGCTCAAATGCGGCAATGACCTGGCGCGCAATCTGTCATACGGGAATCAACGTCGGCTGGAGATCGCCCGCGCGCTGGCGACCGAACCATCGCTGTTGCTCCTGGATGAACCGACTGCCGGGATGAACCCGAAAGAGTGCGATGAGTTGATCGAGCTGATCCAGAAGATCCGACAGAAGAATATCGCGGTGATAATTATTGAGCATCGGATGCACGTGGTGATGTCTATCTCCGACCGGATAGTGGTGCTGGATTATGGGGAGAAGATCGCGGAGGGGAAGCCATCGGAAGTGCAGAAGAACCCGAAAGTGATCGAAGCATATTTGGGATCGGGGTAAAATGAAAACCGGGTCTCAGGGTTCGCATCATCCTTGATTGGCTCTCGTATGACGAGAAGGCACCCTCGACCCGACTTTCGCACACGCCGCAAAAGGTACGGCTTCACTGTACAGGCCCCTACATACAGCTCGGCATCGCACCTCCCACAGTCAGATACGCGATCAATATCGACAGGTCTGTCAGATCGACATTCCCTGACCCGTTGACATCGGCCTCGGCTCGGCAGGACGGTGGCGCCGCCCCGATGGTGAGATAGGCGATCAGGTACGAGAGATCGCTCAAGTCTACTCGATCCTGACCGTCCCCATTCACGTTTCCTCTGGTTCCCACACAACAGGAGACGACGTTGATCGTCCCGCCGAAAACCCAGGTCTTGCTTGTATCCAGATATGACATGCGAGTAGTGTCAACATCTGTGGAATCGCACGGTGGTTCATTGACTATCATCCACTCGAGACAATCAGTGCCACTCCAGTTGTTGCAACGAAAACAGGTGGTGTCAACGATCGTGTCGGTGTGGATGCCAATCAGGTAGCCGAGCGGATTGGAGAAGCCGAAATCATTTAACGAAGTGTCTATTGTTACATCAAAGGTATAGGTCTGCCCGGGACTGAGGTTGTGCAGTATGAACGGGAGCTTGACTAACGTTCTGGTCTGGGAGCTCGGGGCGATCGAGGGGATATCATCCTGCCCGAACTGGTTCGGGAGCCAGAGCATGTGAATGCCGCCGGGAAAGGCCGTGACGATATTGAACTGCCAGCCGGATATCAGTGTACCGGAAGTGTCGAGCAAGTCCAGAAACTCGACCGCGTTCGAATCCGATGCCCGGATCAGCAGTTCAAACCCTTCGACCGAATCGGCGGTGTTGAGCAGATAGATCGGGATCGAGCCGGTCGTCTGTCCGGACTGAATGACCGTATCACCGGCCTGCACCACCAGGATTGGGGTCGCAGTAACTGGAAGTGGGCTCAGTAAGAGAGCGAACAATATGACAAAGCCAAAGGCACGAGGCATGCAAACATACTCCGTCGTAAGACATTAGTGAGGCCATCGCCTCGAATGCAACTGACAGAAATAGAGCTACGTTACCTAGTGGCTATGTGAGAACTCGACTTGTGTAAGACTTCAGTAGTTATCAATGCAGATGGCTCAAGATAACTATTGAATCTGTTCTGTCAAGGGGTTGCGTGGGCTGGGGAAGAAAAAGGCGCCGAACCTGTCGGTCCGACGCCCTTACTTGTGTGACACTGAGATAATTAGGACTTCTGCTCGTAGCCGACCATGATCATATCCGCGGCGGCTCTAAACTCCTCAAGGGTCGGCGGGCCGATAAACCGCTTCACCTCTTTGCCATTACTATCGAGGAAGATGGTGGTCGGGACACCGGTGATCGGGCCGTACTTGTCGAGTACTTCTTCATTTCCCATCATCATCACCCAATTCATGCGGGCCTCGTCTGCAAAGATCTGGACATTGGAGGCTTCATCCCGAACGGCGAAACCAAGGATCTCTACTCCTTTGGGGTTGTACTCGGCGTACAGCTTGACAAGATCCGGGATCTCCTTGCGGCAGGGAGGGCACCAGGTCCCCCAGAAGTTGATAATCGTCGGGCGCTTGCCGACCCATTCGGTCGCCTGACGGAGGTTGCCGTCGACATCGGTGGCGGACCAGGTGGCAAAGCTGACGGCCGGAGTTTCGGTGGTTGTCACCTGCATTTGCGGTTCACCAGAGGATGGTTCCGGCTTGGCGGCCTCCTGCTTTTCAGTAGAGCAGCCAAAGACCAGGCAGGCAAAGATGAGGGCAGTTCCGAATAGTGCGAGCTTACGCATTCAAAGATTTCCTATATAATTGGTCAAACATATTTCGGGTGAAATACCATTTCTGGACATCCGTAGTCAAGCCAATTCTGGTCGGCTACTTGCCGGGCGGGGTCTTCTGCTGGTCGGCGGCTTTGGCCGAGTCGCAGTTGAATCCAGCGACCTGGTCCAGTTCGGCCATAAAGGCATCGGTCTGACGGTACCCGACAAACCGCTTAATACCGCGGGCATCCGGGCAGAGCACGAAGAAGGTTGGGAATCCCTGCACCCCGAACTGAGTGGTGGCGAGATCCTTCTCTGATATCCTGTACCCCTTGATATCAAGGATCTTCTCGGAATCTCCCCAGACCTTGATCGGGATATAATTGGCGTTGATATTGCGAATTACCGATGTGTCGGCGAAGGCTTCCTTCTCCATCTTCTTGCACCATCCGCACCACGAGGCGGTCAGGTCGACCAGCATATTCTTCTTTTCAGCTTCGGCGCGCTTGAGTCCTTCGTCAAAGGAGACCCAATTGATGGTCGCGGGGGCGGCTTGCTCGGTTTTGGGGGGAGGAGTACTCTCCGGCTTATCACCGGCTAAAACAAACGCGGCGGCCAGAAGCAGGCTAGAGGATGCAATCAAGAGACGGTACGCTTTCATGAATCACCTATGGTCAATACGTTCACAACTTCAGTCTATTGGCGTACCACGGTCAGGAGTTTCGGGCCTGCAAGGGCCTGAGGTACGCGGCCGAATCGCCCAGCATCCCTTTAAGCGAGTCCAGCAGTTTGAAATCGACGGTCACCGCATACTTCTTTGACTTGATGTACACTTCTGAACCGTTTTCCCGGGCCGCCAGAAGTACCGGAGCAGTCCCTCGGTATTCTTCCAGAATAGAGAGGGCGCGGTCTAAGGTATCTTCGGAGCAATCCTTGGCTACCTTTATAACCAGTTGGCAGGAGAAACGTTCCGTCAGTTTTTCGAGTGGAAGTGTTTCGGCGGCAACGACTTTAGGCGCCTCGCCCTCGCGCGTGGAGACCCGCCCGGTGACCAGGATCATCCGATCTACCTCGATATGCTCTTTCCCCTTATCGTAGCAATCCGAGAAACAGACCAGCTCGACTGACCCGGAGAAATCCTCCAAGGTCACAAAAGCCATCATGTTGCCTTTGCGGTCGGGCATCTTTTTGAGGTTGGTGACAATCCCGCCGACAGTCACTTCGCGACCATCCGGGGTCCCTTTGAGTCCGGCCGCGCTGGATGTGGTGAAGCAGACGAGTTCATCACGGAATTTGTCGAGGGGATGTCCGGAGAGATAGAATCCGAGCATCGCTTTTTCCTGAGCTAACCGCTGAGTGGAGTTCCAATCAGGAATATCTTTGAGCGGCGGTTCCGTCCGTTGGACCGCCATGCCTGATCCGGCAAAGAGGTCGTGCGAGTTCTGCTGTTCCTGTACTTTGTGAGCGTATTCGAGACAGCTCTCGACTATGTCGTACTTTTGGGCGCGATTGCCGGGGAGCGAGTCACACGCTCCGGCTGCGATAAGCGACTCCAAAGTACGCCTGTTTATCTGCCGGAGGGGGACTTTGGAGCATAGGTCGGCGAGCGATGTGAGCCGTCCGTTTGTCTTGCGGGCTTCCTGAATAGCGATTGCGGCATCACCGCCGACATTTTTGACAGCCTGCAGGCCAAACCGGATTGAGCCGCCAACAACTGTAAAGTCCGACTTGGACTCGTTCACATCCGGTGGTTCGACCTTTATGCCGAGGCGGCGGCACTCTTCAAGGAGAGTGTAGATCCTCTCAGTATCGTTGATTTCCGAGGTCATGGTGGCAGCCATGAACTCATGCGGGTAGTAGCACTTGAGCCAAGCGGTCTGATAGGCGACCAGGGCGTAGCAGGTCGAGTGTGCCTTATTGAACCCGTAGCGGGCGAAGGTCTCGATCTGGTCGAACATATCCGCCGCGACCTTGTGGTCGACTTTGTGTCCTTCGGCTCCTTTGAGGAACTCTTCCTTCTGGGTCGCCATCAACTGGGCGTCTTTCTTACCCATCGCTTTACGGAGCAAGTCGGCTTGACCGAGAGAGTAGCCTGCCAACTGGTTGGCGATCTGGAGCACCTGCTCCTGGAAAACGATCACGCCGTAGGTCTCGCCCAGGATCTTCTCGAGCTTGGGGTGCATGAACTTGACTTCGAGCGTTCCCCGTTTCCGCTCGATATAGAGGTCAATCATGTTCATTTGTTCGCCGGGACGCATCTCAACACGGGCATCCAGCGGCCCCGGACGATAGAGCGCGTTCATCACGGCGAGATCAACGAAGGTTTCCGGCTTAAGCTTTCGGAGGTAGTCCCGCATGCCGTTCGACTCAAACTGAAAGATGCCGACTGTTTCACCCCTGGCGAAGATCTCGAAAACTTTCGGGTCATCCAGTGGCAAGTTATCCAGGTCGACTTTGGAGCTTGGGTAGTTCTCACGGATCATCCGCTCGGCATCATCAATAACCGTCAGAGTGCGGAGCCCGAGGAAGTCCATCTTGAGGAGTCCGATCTCCTCGACCATCTTCATATCGTACTGGGTCGTGATTTCGTCTCGTGACCCCTTGAAGAGCGGGACATAGTTGGTCAGGGCCGATGGTGCGATCACGACGCCGGCGGCGTGAGTGGAGCAGTGACGGGCGAGGCCTTCGAGCGTCTTGGAGTATTCCAGCAGACGTTCTATCCGCTTGTCGCTTTCCGCCAGTTGCTTGAGTTCAGGGACGGTATCGAGCGCTTTCGCCAGATCCATATCCGGAGTCGCCGGGATCAGCTTGGCGATCTTGTCGACCTCGGAATAAGGGAGACCGAGCACTCGGCCGACATCGCGCACCACGCCTCGCGCGGCCATGGTACCAAACGTGATGATCTGGGTGACATTTTCGGCGCCGTATTTCTCAATGACGTACTTGATGATCTTGTCGCGGCCACGGTCCGCGAAGTCGATATCTATATCAGGCATCGAGATACGTTCCGGATTGAGGAACCGCTCAAAGAGCAGGTTAAACCGGATCGGGTCGACATTGGTGATCTTAAGCGCGTATGACACGAGTGAGCCGGCCGCCGAACCACGGCCAGGGCCGACCGGGATCTTCTGGGAACGGGCGTAGTCGCAGAAATCTTTGACGATAAGGAAGTAACCTGCGTACCCCATCTGTTTGATGACGCCCAGTTCGTAGTCGAGCCGCTTTTTGATCTCTTCCGTGATTTTGCTGTAGCGGACTTTCAGCCCTTCGTCGCACAGGTACCTAAGGTACTGATCGGGGTCTACGTAAGGCTTGGGAATGGGGAAGACTGGCAACTTGAGCTGGCCAAGTTCAAGTTCCAGATTGCAGGCCTCGGCGATGCGGATCGTGTTTTCCAGCGCATCCTTGAAATCACCGAACCGTTCGTACATCTCCTCCGGTGACTTGAAATAGATCTGATCGGAGTTGTAACGCATCCGGTCGGTATCTTCGACCTTCTTGTCGGTCTGGATACACAGTAGCGCATCGTGCGCCTGCCAATCCTGCTGGCGGAGGTAGTGGCAGTCGTTGGTGGCCACCAACGGGATGCCAGTCTCCTTGGAGATGGCGACCAGCTTGGGAAGCATGAGGGCTTCCTGCTCCAGGCCATGGTTCTGGATCTCGATGAAGAAGTTCCCTTCACCGAACAGCTCCTGATAGAAGCGTGCGGCCGCGACCGCACCCTCGGTATCTCCACGCTGGAGGTGCCAATTGACCTCGCCGGCAAGGCAGGCGGAAGTAGCGATGAGACCCTCGGAATGCTCTTTCAGGATATCTTTGTCAATTCGGGGGCGGTGGTAGAATCCTTCCAAATAACCTGAGGAGGAGAGTTTGATCAGGTTTTTGTAGCCGGTGAGGTTTTTTGCCAGCAAAACCATGTGGAAGCCGCCATTGGGGTACGTGGTCGATGGCTTTTTGTCGAAACGGCTGGTGGCGGCGACATAGGCTTCGGTCCCGATGATCGGCTTGACCCCGGCTTTGGTCGCCTTTTTGTAGAACTCAATAGCGCCGAACATGTTGCCATGGTCGGTGATCGCCAGGGCGGGCATCTTGAAGTTCTTCGCCAGTTCGATAACCGAGTCGAGACGGCAGGCGCCATCGAGGAGCGAATACTGGCTATGCGTATGTAAATGAACGAAGTTCGAGAATTTCATATAACTGACTGCGATTCCGTGCGGTTAGACTATCGTTGTACTCGCGGACAGACATCCCGACTGCCCGGTCAGAAAGAATGTCGCTTTCCGGTCGCACTATGACAAGTACAAAAATAGAACGTAACTAACTGAGAATAATCTCCAGTTCAATCTCATCTCGAAGGGGAATGTGATACTCGCCGACCATCGGAATCGAGGGTTTTAGTTCGCGCGAACGATCCAGTGCATCGCGATGAATCGTCACCAGATGAAACCCGCGGCGCTGGTAAAAGCGAAGGGCATCCAGATTGTCGTTGGTGGTGATAAGCCAGATCCTCTTGCAGTTCTCTGAAGCCGCGATCTTGGTGATCGCCTCGATCATCGCGGTGCCAATACCCGAAAATTGATTGAAGGCATCGATAGTGACCACTTCGCACTGGTCCTTTTCGATCCGGTAGGTCAGCAGGCCGATTCGCTGGTTGTTGGTATCGGCGGCATAGATCGCGTCGACATCGTGTGGGCGGATGATCTGGCCGCGATTGACGATGAAGTCTGCCCCCCAATATTCCTGCCAGGCTCGGGTGACCCATTCACGATCCGCGCGGGCCAATGAGTGTATCGTGATGCCGATCATGTGTGCATCCTTTCTACTTTGGCTTTCCCACCAGCCAGGCAACTGAAAAGCGGAAGTCAATCCGTTCTTCGCTCGGAAGTGGTTTGCTCAGGAAGATCGGGAAATCGAGTCGAATAGAATGATGCGACCAGACGGGAGGCAGTGTGATAGAGAACCCGCCCGAGCCATAGAAGTCGCCTTCATTCAGCACCGATTCGTTGTGGGTGACGGGGAAACGGTAATCCGGCTCAGCTTTCTCCATCGAGACAGTCGCGCCATCAGCAAAGAGTGTGAGGTTTGCTCTGGAGAGGAACTTGCCAATGAGCGGAGTTTTCTCTACCAGCGGGATCGGCAGTCGCTTGAATGGTGTCAGTTCGATAGAGCCGCCGTATGATTCCGCGAGATAAACCAATCTATCCTGATAGCCGCGCACCCGCTCCGCGGATTGATAAAAATCATCCTGCCAGTCGGTCGGGAAGGAACCGGGGGAACGGAAATTCTGCGACTGCACGAACTGGTCGAAAGCCGAGGCGCGCGTCAAATGCTGAAGCAGATGCGCCGGCGGGTGTCCGCCGAGATTGGTGATCACAAATCGAGTAGAGAACCAGTTCCCACCGCCATCGCCGGAGCGATTGAGAGAGAGGGTGGCGCGAATCTCGTTTTTCAGATATCCCCGCGCGGATTCCTCGTAGTCATGCATCCCGACCGTGCTCTTGTCGGTGACCGACCATTCACCATACCGGAAGGTGCGATAGATCCCGGTCGAGACCGAGAAGCTGTATGTCTCGCCGCTGTCCCAGTTCGGCTCGGTGATATACGGGATAATATCCGAGTCTGGAGCGCTCCGGGGTGAAGCCTGCTTGTCGCCAACTTTCAGCATTTCCATATCGAATCCGAGCACTTCGCGATCCGGTCGCGACCAGCGCGGTTTGGATTGCGTGAAGTAGCTCGAACGAGTGTAGATCCGGTGGTCGGCCAGAAGCAGTCGATATGAAAAATCCGGCCCGGAGCCGAGTGTGACAATCGGGAGCGAGCCTTCCAGATCGACAAACGGGCGCTTCGAATCAACGCCATAGCGGGCATCAAGCGAGAACTTGTTCAGTTTTCCAAGGTAGGAACCGTGCAGATGTCCGCCGATCTGCATCCCGTTTGGTTCATCGTACCAGAGATCCGGACGCCAGCGGAGCGCATACTCATTGACCGGCACACGGTCATATTTCATGTTGTCGAATCGGATCTCGGTCGGCCAGAAGAATCCCGAGATGTTGTTGGTCCGGTCGATATCCATCAACAGATTCTCCGGGTCGACTACGACTTTCTTCACTTTGCGGCTGTCATTGACCGTGAACGTATACTTCTCGTCGAATCGCCTGAATTGATGCCAGGTCGGGAGCGTGGTGTAGCCGGGACGAGAGTAGGTCATCCCTTCCGGCGCGACCATATAGAAAAGCGTGTCGCCGGTTTCGAGAATCACTGCAACTGGGACGGGAGTGACGAACCGCCCGCGGTTCTCCAGCGTGATCTCGGTTCTGCTGTTTGCTGAATCGTTTTTGCGTTTGACTGATTTGACAGAATAGTCTAGTCGTTCGCGGCCATAAAACCACTGCTGAAAAAATGGGTCGAGCTCAAGTCCGGTTGCCTGCTCCATCGCTTCGACAAAGTCTTCTTCGTACGGATGCGCGAAGAGCCATTCGCGGCAGTAGTGCTGCATGGCGTCGAAATAGGCTGAATCGCCAAGGATCGCGCGCAGGCTGTAGTGCATCGCGGCTGACTTGTAGTAAGCCGAGACACGGTAGGGCCAGTATTCCTCTCCCTGGTCATAGGAGAAAACCATTGGCTTGTCATACTTCTCGGTCATCAACTCAAGCAGAGGGCGGAAGCCGCGCGTGTCGCGGACCTCATCGTCGGGCGCAAAGGCGCGGGCGTACCATCCCTGCGGATTTGAGACATTATCATATCGTCCGCGGTATTTCTCCATCACGACATGCTCGGCATGGGTGGTGAAGCCTTCGTCGAGGAAGGGGCGGTCGGTCTGGTTGGAGCCGATCATTCCCATAAACCAGTTATGCGCGATCTCGTGATAGGTCACGATATACCATCCCGGTGACGGTGGCCCGCCGGCGCAATGGACGAGCATCGGGAACTCCATCCCGGCGTAGGCATCGCAGATGCGCATGACCGGGTACTGATATGGGAAGAATTTTTCGGAGAGAGTGGTAATGGCATCTATACCGTCTTGAGTGGCGGATTTCCAGCGTGCGGCATTCCGTTTGAGGGCGTAGGCGACAACTTCGGTGGAGCCAGTTGTGTCCCAGTCGATGCAGTAATCTCGCGAGGCAACGAACGCGAAGTCGTTGACATTCTCCGCGACGAACTTCCAGGTCTTCTCACCGGACATATCGTAAGCGAACTTTGGCCACTCAGCACGAGGTTTGAGGTAGTTGCTCAGGTCGAGCATAGACTTCAGTGAATCGGGGAGAACTTCGCTTTCATTCACGCATGCGCCAGTGGCCGCGATAATGACATCCTCGGGAGCGGTGATATTGACTTCGAACTTGCCGAAATCGCCGTAGCATTCTCCCCAACCGAGATACTGGCCGTTATTCCAGCCAAGTTTCCGGTCGTAGACGCAGACTTGCGGATACCAATATGCCGCTTTGGCGACACCGCCGAAGAGGCCCATGCGCATGGAGTGGGGGGAGGGGAGGACGGTGGTAAAGGGGATACTTACCCACACCGTATCGCCTGGCAGTATTCCTGGATTCTCGTCAGGTACGATGCCAGAAGGATCATAAATTCGAATGATAGTGTTGTCTACTTGGGCTGTAAGCCCGATTGCATCAACTATCTTGGTCCTGCAAGAAAACCGCGGGGCTTCGAGCCGCGCCTCCTGATTTCGCTCCAACTTGGCAAATGAATAATCCCCCGTTTCTCTCGCCTTCTTATCGGCGTACGATCCTTTTTGCACCGCATTCGGGAATGCCTTGATGAATAAGTGCCACAGCGTATCTGGCGAGTTGTTGATATACTCAATATGGCAAGTTCCGGTGATGGTTCGAAGATCGGATTGCAGCGTGACATCGATCCTATAATTCACCTCTTGTTGCCAGTATCCCGGAGGTGTGGCGAAGAGTGACGATGCGAAAATCAGCATGAATAGAAAGGCGAGTTGAATAAGCCGGTTTGCCATAGATTCCCTTATCCCTGATACCCTTGCCAAGATAGTCAGCAACTTCGCACTCGGCAAGACAGTATGTCACGAGTTCAGCGGACCCTCATCCGGCGCTTTGCGCCACCTTCTCCCAAGGGGAGAAGGATTCCCCTCTCCTTCTGGGAGAGGGTGCCTCGAAGAGGCGGGTGAGGGATACAGTATCTATCCGCAGAATGCTTGCATCACTGTCTGGATTGCCGTACTATTAGCCGGATATGAAACTAGGTATAATCGGCAAGCCGCAGAGCGGCAAAACGACCCTCTTCAACGCCGCCGCCGGCGCGCAGGAGACGGTCGGAGATTTTTCGCAGGCAGTTCACCGGGCAGTCATAAAAGTACCCGATGACCGGCTTCTCAAGCTGGCGGAGATCGTCAGCCCCAAGAAGATCACCTACGCGGAGATAGAGTTTCTCGATGCTCCCGGATTCTCCGGTGAGGGGAAAAAGTCATCCGGGCTGGAGATCCATCCGGATCTTCGGAAGATGGATGCTTTCATGCTGGTGATCGACGCCTTTTCCGGCGAGGCAAAACCGGAGGCGGATATTCGCGCTCTGATCGAAGAGATGATCCTATTGGATCAGGCGATGATCGAATCGAGTATCGAAAAGCGGGCGCGCAAAGCGAAACTGACCGGCGACAAATCCGAAGAGCGCGAGATGGATATCATGAAGCGCTGTCTCGCTTATCTGGAGCAGGAGAAGCCGCTGTTGGAGATGGAACTTCACGAAGATGAAGCAAAGCTGATCCGTGGATATCAATTCCTCTCGCAGAAACCGATCCTGATCGTCATCAATATCGGAGAGAATCACCTCGCGAAAGCATCAACTACCGCCGAGAAGTATGCGCATTTGAAAGAGCCGGGGAAGCGCGAAGTCGTGGTCTGTTGCGGGAAGATCGAGGCGGAACTTGTCTCACTCGACGCTGACGAACGGAATGTGTTTTTGCAGGATCTGGGGATCGACCGTCCGGCGATGATCCAGGTAGTCCAGAAGTCGTACGAACTACTCGGCCTCATCTCGTTCCTGACTGCCGGCGAGCCTGAAGTGCGAGCCTGGACTATTCGCAAAGGGACGAACGCGCAGCATTCGGCCGGAGTGATCCATTCCGATATCGAGCGCGGGTTCATCCGCGCTGAAGTGACCAAGTACGACGATTACATTGCCCTCAAAACTCCCGCGGCACTCAAAGCGGCAGGGAAGCAGCGACTCGAGGGGAAAGAGTATATAGTCCAGGACGGCGACGTTATCCTCTTCCGGTTCAACGTGTAACGGGGGAGGGAACTGTCCGGAGGGCGGCTCGTTACAGAGAGCACGTTCGGCCGGGCTGTTCATTTTTTGCACTCCCCGCCGATACTAGGTTGAGATAACCAAGGACTCTGAACAGCATGGAGATAGAGTGTCTACAGTGACTGACAATATGGCCCGAAGCACCGAGGTCGATAACCAGACCCTGCCGATCCTTCCGCTCCGCGGGACGATCGTCTACCCCTATCTGGTGGTACCGCTCATGATCCAGCAGGTCGATCAGACCCGGTTGGTGGATGACGCATTGATGCGTGGGTCACGTATCGGGCTGTTCCTGCAGAAAGATTCCAAGATTGAAAACCCCGGTCCGGACGACCTGCACGCGGTCGGAACTTCGGGGAATATTCTCAAGATGCTTCGCTTCCCGGATGGGACGGTCCGCTTCCTGATGCAGGGAATCAGCCGCATCAAAATCAAGCGGTTCACGTCGACACAGCCATATCTGATGGCCGAGATCGAGGAGATGCCGGAAAGCTCGCGCGAAAATGTCCGGATGGAGGCGCTGCAGCGGAATATCATCGAGCGCGTTAGAACGCTGGTTGAACTGGCGCCGTATCTCAATGAAGAATTCCATGTGACGGCGATCAACCAGGATACGCCTTCCAAGCTGGTAGACTTCATCGCGTCAAATCTGAATATCGCCATCGAGCAGAAACAGCAATTGCTCGAAGAGCTGGATGTCTATCGTCGTATGCAGACGCTGCACCAGTCGATCAACAAAGAGATCGAGGTGCTGGAGCTCTCGCAGAAGATCCAGGCGCAGGCGGCCAGTGAACTCGGCAAATCCCAGCGCGACTACATCCTCCGCGAGCAGATGAAGGCGATCCGCCGCGAGTTGGGGGATATCGATGAGAAGGGGGATGTCGAGGAGTTTGAGAAGAAGATCGCGGCGTCCGGAATGCCGCAACAGGCCGAACAGGCCGCGCGGAAAGAGCTGGAACGCCTCTCGCATATGTCGCCGTCGTCGGCGGAGTACACTGTCTCCCGCACTTACCTTGACTGGTTAGTCAGTTTGCCGTGGATCAAGTCCAGTAAGGACCTGCTCGACCTGAAGAAGGCGAAGAAAGTACTCGATGAGGACCATTACAACCTGGTCAAAGTCAAAGAGCGCATCTTAGAGCATCTGGCGGTCCGCAAACTTAAATCAGATATCAAAGGCCCGATCCTGTGCTTTGTCGGCCCTCCCGGAGTTGGTAAAACATCGCTCGGCAAATCAATCGCTCGCGCGATGGGGCGCGAATTCGTCCGTGTATCGCTTGGCGGTATGCGGGATGAAGCGGAGATACGCGGTCATCGCCGAACCTATATCGGTTCACTGCCGGGGCGGATCATCCAGTCGCTCAAGCGCTGCGGCACCAACAACCCGATCATCATGCTCGATGAGATAGATAAACTCGGCTCTGATTTCCGTGGCGACCCAGCTTCGGCATTGCTCGAGGTGCTTGATCCGGAGCAGAATGATACTTTCACCGATCACTATCTGGATTTGCCGTTCGATCTGTCGAAGGTGATGTTCATCACGACGGCGAATATGCTCGAACCGATCCCGCCGGTATTGCTGGATCGTATGGAAGTGATCAATATCCCGGGATACACCGACCATGAGAAGTTGGCGATCGCTCGCCAGCATTTGATCCCGAAGCAGATCGAGAATCACGGGCTTTCTTCTGCTCAACTTGTAATGGAAGACAGCGCGGTGATGGCGCTGATAGATAATTACACGCGCGAATCCGGACTTCGCAATCTGGAGCGCGAGATCGCGTCGTTGACGCGCAAGGTCGCGCGCAAGGTGGCGTCTGGATTCAAAGGGAAAACCACCCTTACCAAAACGGATGTTCCAAAACTGCTCGGGCCACGCCGCTTCACTCGGGAAGTGACGGCGCGCCACGGCCGCATTGGTGTCGTACCGGGATTGGCCTATACCTCGGTTGGTGGTGATGTGCTGTTTATCGAAGCTACTGTCATGCAGGGGAAAAACTCGGTCGTGTTGACCGGACATCTTGGCAATGTGATGAAAGAGTCTGCGCAGGCGGCCCTGTCATTCATTCGGACCAACGCACAGGATCTGGGACTTCGGCCTGAGGCCTTCGATGGCCGCGACATCCATATCCATGTCCCGGCTGGCGCTACCCCCAAGGATGGTCCTTCCGCGGGTATCACTATGGCGGTTGCTCTGGCCTCGGTCTTCACGCGCCGACCTATCAAGGCTCGTTTGGCCATGACCGGCGAGATAACGCTCCGTGGGGAGTTGCTCCCTATCGGCGGACTCAAGGAGAAACTGCTTGGCGCGGTCCGCGCCGGTATCACGACTGTGATACTGCCGGAGGAGAATCGCAAGGATCTGGTAGAGATACCGGCGGATATCCGGAAGAAGCTTGAGATAAAGTACTTTTCGGATGTTCTGGCGGCGATTAAGTTTGCGTTGGATAAACCGGTGACGGCTCACCCGAAGAAGCCGACCGCGACAAAACGCAGCTAACCAAGGATTCAGCATGAAACTGGTCACCGCGGCTCAGATGCGAGCCATCGACCGCGAGACGATCGATCAGTACGGCATCCCCGGCCCAACTCTTATGGAGAACGCTGGTCGGGGGATCGCCGATTTCATTCTCACCAATCTGATCACCGGCGATCACCATTCGGTCGCCGTTTTCTGCGGCAAAGGGAACAATGGCGGCGATGGCCTGGTGGTCGCACGACACCTGTTCGAAGCGGAGATCCCTGTAACGGTTTATCTGCTTGGCGCGACCGCTTCGATGACCGAAGACGCCCGTCTCAATTACGACCGCGCACTGCGCACTGGTGTTCCGATGCAGGAAGTCACTTCACTGGCCGAACTTCCGGAAACACTCTCTGCTGATATCATTGTCGACGCGATCTTCGGCACCGGGTTTACGGGGATACCGTCGGGCGTCGCGGCGCTGGCGATTGATTATATCAACCGCCAGGGAACGACTGGTCGCGAAGTGGTATCGATCGATCTTCCCTCGGGACTCAATGCCGACACCGGTACTTTCGAAGGTTCAGTGGTGAAGGCGACCCACACCTGCACACTCGGTCTTCCCAAGTTCGGCCTCTACTTGTCGCCGGGACGCGAATTGACCGGGCGCGATGTGGCGATAATTCCGATCGGCCTTCCCGAAGAGCCGATTGAGGCGATGAAACTGCATCTTGACCTGACGATCGAGGATGATATCAAACGGTGGCTGCCGGAACGAAAAGCGGACGGCCACAAAGGAGACTTCGGAAAGCTGTTCGTTTTGGCTGGTTCGATGGGAATGACCGGCGCGGCCTGCCTGACATCGCTTGCGGCAATGCGCACCGGGACCGGTTTGGTGAAAGTAGGATGTCCAACGTCGGTGTTGCCGATCATCGCCATCAAGACGACAGAATCCACTTCGGTTGCGTTGCCCGAAGTAAAACGATATGGCGCGCTGGCTTTGAGGTCGCTCGGTGAAATTCGAAAGCACGCAAGCGAACAAGATGCAATGGTGATCGGTCCCGGAGTAGGGCGGCACCATGAGACGCGCGAACTGATCCGTCGCCTCATTGACAAGTTGGAGACACCCGCCATTCTCGATGCGGATGGCCTCAACGCGTTTGAGGGTGTTCTCGAATTGCTGGAGATGCGATCAGGCAACGCGCCGCTGGTTCTGAGTCCCCACGCGGGGGAGTTCCATCGGTTGACCGGCGTCATGCCACCGTCCGATATTCAGCAGCGGTCATTTGTGGCGATCGACTACGCCAGGCGACTGCGCGTAACGCTGGTACTCAAGGGAAGCCCGACGCTGATCGCTTCAGAGAATGGCGCGTGTTATCTTAACCCAACCGGGAATTCGGGGATGGCGACGGGTGGGTCCGGTGATGTGCTCTCCGGTATGATCGGCGCGCTTTTGGCGCAGGGTGTGGATGCGTTTGAGGCGGCCGTCTCCGCGGTCTATATGCACGGGGTGGCAGGGGATATTGCCGCCGACATGCTGACCGAACGGGCGATGGTCGCGGGGGATATGATCGACTGCCTTCCCGAGGCGTTCATGGCGCTGGAGAAACGCTAGTCTTCAATTGTTGAATAATTCACCTCTTTCTCCCTTTCACCTGAACATCAATCCAAAACGTAACGAGGCGCTGCCGACATCACCGAACTTCTCAACTTGTGGGCAGATGGCTATACCAACGTCGCCGGATGTGTCAAAGACCATATCAAGTTCGAAACGGAATGCCATCTTCGATTCGTCGTTGTACCCTACGGGCTTTGAATAGAGAATGGTCAAGCACGGCGCAACCGGCTTCGCCCAACTACTCAGATTGCGGGAAAGCGCCAGGCCGAATCGGAAATTGCCGTCGGGGTCCTCGGCCCGTTCGTAGCTGAACACGCCGGCGTCAGGAATGAGAATGTCAAATTCCAGTAGTGCCGAAAAAGAGATCGGATCTGCGGACTCTCTATTTTGCTTTATAAGGGCGTATCCCAGAAATGGGGTGATGACGTGGCAATTGTGTCGCGTGGGAGTGGGTCCGCCGACCGGCCTGTAGCGTGCGCCGGCATCAATTCTGCCGTTGGGCGAGTAACTGACTTCGAAGCCCAGTCCAGAGACGGATCCGTTGTCGCCGAATGCCCAATTCGGGCCACATGTCACCAGCGTGCCGTGAGAATCGGAGGGAAGCAACGACGATTGCGCCAATGGAGAAGAGATCAAGAACAGACAGAGCAGACAGGATATAAGCGAACAATGCACCAAAGCCTCCCGGCGGCAGCAGGATAGTTATGCTATCATACTGCCTGAACGGGGATAAGTCAATCCGTGTTGTGAAAAACGGATGGGGACTTAGTGGCGGGTGTTGGCCAGATCCTTGAGTGTCAGCTTACCGTACACCTGTTCGACCGCGCCACGGGCATCATTGAGTACCCCTATTGCGCTGCGACAAATGGGGAGCATCTCGGCAACCTCGTTCCGGTTGCCAGTCTCCAGTGGACCTTCAATCGCTTCAATGATCTTGAGGAAACTGATCTCTCCGGCCGGAACTCTAAGGGTAAAACCACCCTTTGAACCGCGATGGGCATTGACCAGGCGAGCGCGGGTCAACTGACGCATCACTTTCATTGTAGAGTCGTAAGGAAGATTGCATTCGCGGCATATCTCGCGAACCATCACCGGTCGATCAGAATTCGCGCCAGCCAAATAGCCAAGCGCGGAGAGTCCGTACATCATCGAAGTACTGAGTTTAAGATCCATGCTGTCCGTCCAATGTTGATAGTGTGCCTGTTCTGTCCACCGGCGCAAATCGCGTTAGCCCCCGGCCGGACATTGATACTTTCGATTTGTATGACTGCCTCGGAGCGGATACCACTGTCCTTGCGGGAAGGCATTCGAGAAGTTGAAGGATACCCGGACCTGAAAGCTGACCTATTTAACCATTTCTGCTATCTCTATGTCAATTCCTTTTTTACGCACTGGCGTGATTCCAGCAAATCAGGAGTCCCAGTGCCCACTTTGGTGTTTGATCTTAATAGCGATAATAGAGCCCATGTATAGATATTTCGTTGCGGGAAATGTGTCTCTATTCTGTCGATGAACTGATTGACAGGTCGTCGCATAATGCAGGGGAGAATGTACCAAGTTTTCAATATAGAGGTTTTGCGTCTCTGCAACCGCCGTTGCCCGACACCTATGCAGACGGATCGGCGTTTTCGAGACCCCGACAGAAAAATGGACAAACTTCTTTTTGTGGATGCTTATGGTGTGGCAGAAAATGTTAAAGGCGGCCAGGGGCCGCCTTTGTCGTTACGCTGCATCAGCGCCGTGACACTTTTTATACTTTTTCCCCGATCCGCACGGGCAGGGATCATTTCGTCCGACCTTCGCCAAATTCCGTCGCGCCGGTTGCGCGGATTGTCCGCCTGCCTGCGAAGCCGCCGCCATCGGATTTGTGCCACCACCCGCCTCAGCGACGGCCGACTGAGCCTGTGTTGCCATACCCATATTGGTGGAATCGGCGTGCGTTGCGACCATCGCGGGTTCACGACGCGTTGCTCTGGCCTGCTGGGGGACATTCACCTGCAGTTTGTACACCAGGTTGACGATATCCCGGTCGATCTCGACAATCATCTCTTCAAACATTTTGAACGCTTCCCGCTTGTAGATATCGATCGGCTTTCCCATTCCGCCGTGATACGCGCGGAGTCCGATTCCGGTGCGCAGCTCGTCCATTTCGGCGAGATGGTCCCGCCAGTGACGATCGATGGTCGAGAGGACCGCATAGCGCTCGAGCTGTCGCATGATCTCCGGTCCGTACGCGGTCTCCTTCTGCCGGTATATTCCCATCACCGCCTTCGTCAAATGCTCCTTCAGCGACTCACGAGTCTGCTTGACCAACTCTTCCTGGCTGACCTGGAAATGGAGCATGAAGGTCTTGCGCAGATCCTCCTGCAGGCTTGCAATATTCCAGTTCTCCGGGTACTCCTTCTCCGCGCAGTGCGCATCGATATAGCCATCCAGCACGTTATCGATCAGCTCCAGCACTTCGTCCTGGATCGACTCGCGCTCGAGAGCGGCCAGACGACGTTCATATATCCATTTGCGCTGGACGTTCATCACGTCGTCGTATTCCAGCGTATGCTTACGGATAGCGAAGTTCTGGGTCTCGACTTTTTTCTGGGCCCGTTCGATCGCGCGGGTCACCATCGGATGAGTGATCACCTCGCCATCCTTCACGCCGAGGCGATCCATGATGGACCCGAGTCGTTCACCGCCGAACAGGCGCATCAGGTCGTCTTCCAGAGAGAGGTAGAAGATCGAGGATCCCGGATCACCCTGACGACCGGCGCGTCCGCGAAGCTGCCGGTCAATACGGCGCGATTCGTGACGTTCGGTACCGATGATATGAAGGCCTCCGACCTCGGTCACACCCTGTCCCAGTTTGATATCTGTACCACGGCCAGCCATGTTGGTGGCAATAGTCACGCCCTGACAACGTCCCGCGTCGGCCACGATCTCCGCCTCACGCTGGTGTTGTTTGGCGTTCAAAACATTGTGCGGGATCCCCTGGCGCTTGAGCATGCGCGACAACGTCTCGGAGACTTCGACCGAGATGGTACCGACCAGCACTGGCTGACCGATCTTGTATTTTTCGGCGATCTCTTCAATGATGGCGTTGTATTTCTCGCGACGGGTGCGGAATATCTGGTCATCCTGATCATCGCGGATGCACTCCTGATTGGTAGGAATGACCGCAACATCGAGCTTGTAGATCTCCCAGAATTCGCCCGCTTCTGTTTCGGCCGTACCGGTCATACCGGCCAGCTTCTCGTACATGCGGAAGTAATTCTGCAGGGTAATGGTCGCCAGGGTCTGCGTCTCGGCTTCGATACGGACGCCCTCTTTGGCCTCGATCGCCTGATGGAGTCCGTCAGAATAGCGCCGTCCGGGGAGAATACGCCCGGTGAACTCGTCGACTATCATTACCTTTTCGTCCTGGATCACGTACTCGACATCTTTTTCGTAGAGCGAATAGGCGCGCAGGAGCTGATTGATCGCATGGACCTTTTCAGACCGCTCGGCATGCAGGCGATAGTATTCGTCGGTCTTCGTCTTCCGCTCTTCCGGCGTGAGGCTCTCGTTGCCATCCAACTCGGACAATAGAGTAGAGAGGTCGGGAATCTCAAACAGCTTTTGGACATCGGAGGTGAACTGCAGATTCCCTTTGTCAGTTAGGGCAATGCTGTGCTCACGTTCGTCGATAAAGTAGTAGAGCCGGTCATCGATCTCGTGCAGTTTTTTGTCCCGCATGTAGGATGACTCAACATCGGTGATCAGCCGCTTCATCCCCTGCTCTTTGACCAGCTTAAGCAGGCGCTTGTTTTTGGGGGCGCCACGCTGGGCCGCCAGGAGCAGTGAACCGGCCTCGAATTCGTTGTCTGTTTTGCCGTCCGCAAGCAAGGATTCTGCCTGAGCAATCATGTCATTGACCAACTGGGTCTGCTTGCGAACCAGTGTGTCGACTGTCGATTTCATCTCCCGATAACGGTCATGCACGTTGGATTCTTCGACAATACCAGAGATAATGAGCGGCGTTCGCGCCTCATCGATAAGGATCGAGTCAACCTCGTCAATAATGGCATAGTTAAAATTCCGGTGCACCCGGTCTTCGGCCCGCTGCGCCATGTTATCTCGTAGGTAATCGAAGCCGAATTCATTGGCGGTGCCAAAGGTGACATCCTTGGCATACTGCTCGCGACGCTCGGCATTGTTCATCTGGTTCTGGATGACACCGACGGTCAGACCTAGGAACTCGTATATTTTGCCCATCCACTCGCGGTCACGCATCGCCAGGTAGTCGTTGACCGTAACGATGTGGACACCTTTGCCGGAGAGCGCATTGAGATAGGTGGGCAATGTCGCGACCAGGGTTTTTCCTTCACCGGTCGACATCTCCGCGATCTTTCCCTGATGCAGTACCATTCCGCCCATCAACTGGACATCGAAATGCACCATATTCCAGGTGGTCGCCAGACCGACGACATCCCAGGTATGTCCGACATGACGTCGGCAGGCCTCTTTGACGACCGCGAATGCTTCGGTGGCGATATCGTCCAGAGTCTCGCCATTGGCGAGGCGGCTCCGGAACTCATCGGTTTTGCCGCGCAACTGGTCATCGGAGAGCTTCTGAAACTCCTCAAAGAACTCGTTTATCTCATCCACGTAGGGACGCATTTTTTTGACATCCCGTTCGTGTTTGGTACCGAACAGCTTGGTAAGAAAATTCTTCATTGCGTTGGTTTGTCCATTTATCCGTTTTTGACTGCCGGAAGAATAACATATCCATCGGCAGAGTACAAATTATCTCTTCTGTAACGGCGTGGCTATTGACAAAGTGCCGCCGCCCCAACTTTTTAGTGAACAAGGGATTATACGTTAGTTTCGCTGTTCGGTTGACCTTCCAAACGCCTGATATTCGGGTCCGCGATCAATTGCCGCGACCCAAACGCGTTTGCCGGACGTTACATTTGCAGAGGAGATCACCCAAATGAAAGACCACGTGCTGAACCTGTTCAAATACAATGAGTGGGCCAACAAACGGCTTTTCGTGAAGCTCCCTGAAGTGATTGACGACGACCCGAACATCCTGTTGCTCTTCAGCCATCTGGTTATGGCGGAGAAAGTCTGGCTAAGCCGCGTACGCGGAACCCACGAAGCTTACAAGATCTGGGATCCGATCCCGCTCCCAGAACTTATCCGCCATATCAATCAGTCCGCCCAACAATGGGCCGAGTTTATCCATGGCGTTACCGACCGGCAGTTCCGTGAGCAGATATCGTATCTGAATCTTAAGGGTGTTCCTTTCCAGAACACGCTTGAAGAAATAGTCACGCATACGGTCAACCACTCGACGCACCATCGCGGCCAGATCGTCATGCGCATTCGCCAACAGGGTCACACGCCGCCCGTGCTGGACTACATAGCTTTCGCCCGAAACGAGTAGCCTGATTGTCCTTGCCGCCATCAACCGGGAGACATAGCTTATCGGCCATGGGAAGTCCGGAACCAGGGATTGTCATTGGGACTCAGGGGAAGTCGTTTGAGGTACGACTGGAGGGTGGGGCACGCATCGTCTGCGAAGTACGGCAGAAAGTGAAATTCCACACCGAACGCCAATCCCCAGTTACCGTCGGCGATGATGTGCTGGTGACCCAGGCTGAACACGCTGCCGGTGTGATCGAGCAGGTGCTCCCGCGCAGGACCTCTTTCTTCCGACCTTCGAAAGGGAAGGAGGGAACCAAACAGGTCATCGCGGCCAATCTCGACCAACTGGCTATTGTCAGTTCGGTCATGTCTCCGCCCCTCAAGACCGGCCTAATAGATAGATTCCTTATCGCCGCCGAACTCGGCCATCTAATTCCGATTGTGGTAATGAACAAGATCGATCTGGGGAGGCCTGATGATCTCGATGGCATTATCGATGAATATCGCAACCTCGGTTGCCAGATAGTGACAACTTCGGCGCAGACTCGACAGGGAATTGACGAGTTGATGAGGCTTCTGTCAGACCATCGGACACTATTTGTGGGGCACTCAGGTGTCGGAAAATCAACGTTATTGAACGGGCTGATTCCCGGCCTCGACCTTCGGACTCGCCAGTTATCCGAACGTACCCATCGCGGCCAGCATACCACTACCACCATACGGCTGTACGAATTGCCGTCGGGAGGATTTGCGGTCGATTCACCCGGACTCAAGGTGATGGGGTTATGGGAGGTTCGACGGGAGGAAATGCCCGATTACTACCCGGATTTTCGCAAGTACCAGATCGACTGCAAATTCCAGCCCTGCAGTCATCTCCACGAACCTGGCTGCGCCGTCCAAAAAGCGGTCGCGGAGGGGAGGATTCGGCGCTTCCGTTATGATAATTATGTAGCCATAGCGAACTCCCTCGAGGAGGAGCCCTGGTGACTGTAGAAGTCGGCTAAGTTACCGATATAGAAGAAGATGGCAAAGACAAGTCATATCGAATTCAGGGTCGGAGTGATCACCCTTCTGGGGTTCGCCATTCTGCTTGCCTCCCTTTATTGGCTGCAGGGGTACAAAATGGAACGGAACGCCCAGCGTGTTCGTGTCATGTTCTCGGATGTCGGTACCCTCTCGGCCGGTGACCGCGTCACTGTCTCCGGTGTACACAAAGGGAAGGTGAACAACCTGCAGTTGACCGGCGAAGGCGTCATGGTGGAGCTATTGCTGTACCGCGATGTGGAATTGCATCGCGATGCCCAGTTTGTCATTAAAAACCTCGGTGTGATGGGGGAGCGGTTTATTGCGATCCACCCCGGCGAGGCGATAGAACGATATGACACCGCCATGGTGGCGATCGGTAAGTCAGAGGTCGGCATTCCTGAGCTGATGGGTGTAGTCGGCGATATTGTGATAGAACTTCGCAATATGGTCAACGGAATTCGCCAGACCGTGGCATCAGATACATCGCTCGCTCGTTTTGATCGGACTGTCGCCAATATGGAGAGTCTGTCTAAGTCGCTCGTCGGATTCATGGCACGGAACGAGCAAAAGATCGATCAGACCTCTGATAACGTGGTGAAGGCATCACGACAGATGTCGGAGATGATCGCCCGGAACGCGGAGATGGTAGATTCAACCGTGAACCGTTTCCATCAGGCGAGTATTGGCCTGGACAGTCTGATCAAGAATCTGGATACACTTTCCAGCGACATGCGCCTTTTCGCCGATCAGCTTAACAATGGCGATGGGACATTGCAGCTCATGATGAAAGATCGCCGTCTGTACGACGATCTGCGTGGTACCGCCGACAATATCGACGCGCTGATAGAGGACGTCCGCGCCAACCCCCGCAAGTATATCAATCTGAAAGTTGAGATCTTCTAGATTATGACCAAATTCCGCCTGGCTATTGGATTGCACAATCATCAACCGGTGGGGAATTTTGATCACGTTTTCGAAGAAGCTCACCAGCAGGCGTACAAGCCGTTCCTGGAGCTGTTCGCCCGCTATCCGAAGATTTCCCTCTCGCTGCATCAGTCCGGCATACTCTGGGACTGGCAGGAGAAACATCATCCGGAGTATCTTGACCAGGTCAGACACCTGGTTCAATCCGGTCGAATAGAACTGATGACCGGTGGGTTCTATGAGCCGATCCTCACGTCTATTCCGACGCGCGATCTGCATGGTCAGATCGAAAAGCTGACCAACTACCTTACAGCACACTTCCACTCGCCGGTTAGCGGACTCTGGCTGACCGAACGCGTTTGGGAACCGCATCTGCCGAAAGTTCTGGTGCAATCGGGCGTGAAATATCTGCCGGTCGATGATACGCATTTCCTCTTCGCCGGAATGGAGCGAGCCAAACTGACCGGTTCATTCGTGACCGAATTTGAAGGTGAGACCGTCGTTATCCTGCCGATACAGAAGAAGCTCCGCTACCTCATTCCGTTCGGCAAGGTCGAGGAGGTGATAGCTGAACTCCGAAGGCAGGCGGAGATCTCCCCCGCTGGGATCGCCGTCTACGCTGATGATGGCGAGAAATTCGGCGTCTGGCCCAATACCCACAAGCATTGCTATGACGACCGCTGGCTGGCGGACTTCTTTGACGCAATTGAACGGAACTCCGACTGGCTCGAAATCGTCCCGTTGAAGGTTGCGGCGGAAGCGGAACCGATTGGCCGGGTCTATCTGCCATCGGCTTCTTACGAAGAGATGGGGCACTGGGCACTACCGACCGAGGGTTTCCTCAAGTATGAAGATTTCGAGCATTGGCTGAAAGCACATCACAAGAGTGATGAGTATGAGCGATTTGTTCGAGCCGGACACTGGCGTGGATTTCTCACCAAGTACGATGAATCCAACCTGATGCATAAAAAGATGCTCTCTATCTCGGCCAAGCTGGCCGAGTATGAAACAGAGCACCCTGAGCAGAAGAGCGCCATTGAAAACGTGCGCGACCGACTGTACGCCTCGCAGTGCAATTGCCCTTACTGGCACGGCGTTTTCGGCGGACTCTATCTGCCGCACCTTCGACAGGCGGTTTACTCCGCGATGGTTGAAGCTGAAAGCGAGTTGCGAAGTCTCTCCGGCACACAGGGAGTAGGCATTGCGATAAAAGACCACGACGCCGACCTGCGAGACGAAATCCTGATCGATACCGCGAATTTCTCCGCGATCATCAAACCGGATCGAGGCGGAATGCTTCTGGACCTGGCGTTGACCAAACATGCGTTTGATCTGACGGATACCCTTGCTCGACGCAAGGAAGGGTACCACCGTAAATTGGCCCTGGCGAACAAAACATCCTCGCATGGCGAGACCGCTTCAATTCACGATATGGTCGTCGCCAAGGAACCGGGTTTGGAGAAACTGCTTGTCGAAGACCAGTATCTCAAGCGGTGCTTCATCGACCATTTCATTTCGGATCAGACCTCGCTGGAATCTTTCCAGACCGCTCATGTCGGAGAAATGGGCGATTTTGTCACCGGCAAATTCGAATACCAAGTCGACTCCGATCTCGGCCAGATCCGTCTGACTCGTGCCGGCTCCGTTAGAGAGCATGGCCATGCGCATTCTGTCCGGGTGACCAAGACCTTCCAATTTTATTCCGAGGACGACAAACTCGAGGTCACCTATGAACTCCAAACTCTCGATGGAACATCCCTTTCAACCCGCTTCGCAGTCGAGAATAATTTCAGTTTTCAGGCCGGACACGCGCCTGACCGGTATATCCTGATCGATGGTCAGCGACCGGCCGAATCGTTCCTCGATTCGATCGGCGCCCATCCGCAGGCGTCTTCGGCAGGAATGGTCGATGATTGGCGTGGATTGGCAGTCATGATCAGGTTGCAGCAGACCGCCGATATTTGGCATCACCCCATTCAGACTGTATCATTGTCTGAAGCGGGATTTGAAAAGGTCTACCAGGGGACGACGCTTATCCACTGCTTTGCCCTGGCCGTGACGCCCGAACCGTCTGTCCTTCGCCTGACGCTCTTTGCCGGCGCCAAAGACGCGGTCCTGCGAGGAACCTCCGAATCCGCCATGGCAGGCAATTTCTAACCTGAAAGTCCTGACAGTTTTCCTTTGTCCGGACCGGTCAATTGCCGTATCTTCTTCTCGTGCTTGAGGAACTGACCTCCATTATCCAGCAGAGCCGGCATGGCGTAGTCCTGACCGGTGCGGGGATATCCGCCGAATCTGGTGTCCCTACGTTCCGGGGGAACGAAGGAATTTGGGAGAAATTCCGGCCTGAGGATCTCGCCACCATGTCCGCCTTCATCGCCAATTCCAAATTGGTCTGGGAGTGGTACAACTGGCGCCGCGACCTGATTCGTCAGGTCAAACCAAACGCCGGGCATTATACGCTGGTGGAACTGGCCAAGTGGTTCCCTTCATTCACCCTTATAACTCAGAATGTTGACAATCTGCAGCGTCTCGCCGGCAGTGAAAATGTCCTCGAGATTCACGGCAATATGCTTCGAAACAAATGCGTTGACTGCGCTCGGGCAATTGAACTTGAGAACGAGGTGGACCCGTCCGCTATCCCTATCTGCCCCGCTTGTGGCGGCAAGATTCGCCCCGATGTTGTGTGGTTTGGTGAAATGTTGCCAGAAGAAGCTATCGATGCCGCTTTTGAGGCGGCGGAACAAGCAGATATCTTTTTTTCCATAGGTACCTCGGCACTGGTCCACCCGGCCGCCACCCTGCCGGTTGTGGCTAAACGGCACGGCGCGGTGCTCGTGGAGATCAATCCGGACGAGACACCACTGACCGGGCTGGCTGACTTCTATTTCCCCCAGAAATCGGGGGAAATACTCCCGATGTTGGTGGAAAAGCTGTTGCAGGTGAAGCATGTTCAGTAAATTGTGTCGTCCGGGGTCGGCCTCCGGTGTACAATTGAGGAAGAAGCTGCCAGATTACCGATGAACATACTGCGACCATTCCGCATCATACTCAGCCTGACCATCCTCCTGTTTGGCCTCTCCGGATGTGTGTACTACAACACCTTCTACAATGCCAAGAAGGAGTTCAATGCCGCCGAGAAGATGCGCAAGCAGACCGGCTCCGGCAGTCAGGCCAGTTACAGAAACGCGATCGAAAAATCGCTGAAAGTCATTGAGGACCACCCCAATTCCAAATACTACGATGACGCCCTGTATGTCGTGGCGGCATCCTACTATCACACCCAGCAGTATTCCAAAGCAGAGCGGCGGTTCAGGGAGTTGCTGGCGAATTTCCCGGAATCGGAATTCGCCCGGCAGTCGATGGTCTACCTCGCGCAGTCGAAACTAAAGCTCGCCGACCATGATGCGGCCATTGAGCTGTTCGAAGAGATCTTCGATGGCGATTACGACAAGAGTTACAAGGCGGATGCCGCGATGGAGCTCGGGCTCTTTCACGCCGAAGAGAAAGAGCCGGAACGCGCCCGTGCCTATTTCATGGCGGTTCGCGACTCACTCGGCAATGACGCGCAGAAACTGACCGCGCAGAAGCACCTCGCGGACTCCTATTACGAGCAATACGACTTCGGAAATTCGCTGAAAGCATATCTGCAAATCCTTGGCATGAAGCCGGACAAGGATCTGCGGTATCATTCACTCACCCGCGCCGCGTTTTGCTCCTATCGTCTGCAGAGGATAACCACCGGCCTGGACTATCTGAAGGAGCTTTCCTCCGACCAATTGTATTACGACTCGCTGGGCGCTATCCAGTTGATCATGGCCAAGGGCTTCGAATACATGGGAGATCTGACCCAGGCGGAGGAGACCTATGAAGATATCGTACTTAAGGCCGCCAACAACAATTGGGTCACCGAGGCGAACTACCAACTCGGACTCATCTACCAATTCGATTACGACGATCTCCCCAAGGCGAAAAGCTATTACGACAAGGCGGCACGGGGAAATCAGCAACTTACCGCCGGCTCCGATGCAGTCCAGCGATCCGCGGACATAGCAAAACTCCAAATGATCGAGGCAAAGCAAAAGGCAAACCGTGAGGCCGAAGAAAAAGCCAGGGCGGAGGCTGAGAAGAAAAAAGCAGATTCCACGAACGCACCCGCCAACCCGACCAGAGTGATCGATTCAAGCGGAGCGCCGGGCACGATTACGCCGGCAATCGATAGCCTCGTCCGAATCGATTCCGTAAACGTTGATTCGCTCTTCCAGAACGTGGATGCGGTCGATTCGACCACGGACAGTGCCGCCGTAATTCCTGTCCTGCCAGATACAGTCATAGCTGACTCGACCATACCCGAATCCATCAAAGTTACTGTTCTGCCAACTGACTCACTCCCGGTTGATACACTAAAACCGGATTCATTGGTGATCGACTCAATCATGGCAGATACAACTCTCGCTGACTCAACGGTCACCGACACAACCGCAAGGCTAAGCAATGCTGAAGCCATTGCCCAGCAATCTCAGCGTCTCAAGGCGATGACACAACCAGCTGCTCCAGCGAAGAAAGTGTTAACTCCGGAGGAGCAGGCCCGCGCTGATTCGATCGCCGCCGAGCGCGAACGGATGGCCGCGCTGGAGTCGGACGCCGATATCATCTTCCAGTTGGCTGAGCTCTACTGGTTCCAGTTGAACAAGCCTGACTCCGCGATCAATGAGCTGAAAGGATTGATCCGCGACTATCCGAATACGTCATTCGCGCCACGCGCCATGCTCGCGCTGAGTACGATGTACCGCGAACATCTGACCGATTCGGCCGGAGCCGACTCCATTTTGCATGAGGCATACGCGCTCTATGGCAAGACCGACTACGCCAAAGAGATCATGCGTTTGATGGGGAAGGTGGGGACCGGCGAGGACGCCGGCTACCCCGAGTTCTATTTCGGTCTGGCGGAGGATTTCCTGATAGATTCAGGAAATGTTGATTCCGCGAGATACTACTATCAGTACGTGATCGACAGCTTTCCGAACTCGTCCCTGGGTGCGCAGGCCCGTTTTAACATCGCGTACATCATTGAGAATTACCAAAGCCCCGGGGATTCCTCGGTCATTTTCGCCTACGAAGCGATCATTGACTCATTCCCCGGCACACCCCAGGCGATCGAGGCGCAAAAGCGGATCACGTTTAAGGCTCCCGTCAAAAAGCAGTATGTCACGCCCGACAAGCCCAAAGGCGAGCGGGATGAAGAGGAGTTGAAGCCGGGCGAAGTGATCGTCGCCAAGCCGGTGCAAACCGCCGAAGACGCGGACACGACCGGCCGCTATATAAATATCGAGGAAGGATTCTACAAAGGGCCAAAAGGCGAGCCGCTGATTTTGTTGGATATCAAACCGATAGAGACAAAGATTGAGTTTGTTTTCCCTGACGAAGCATCAAGTCTGGAAGGATACCAGTTTAAGATGTACTTCCAGATCCGACTTGATTTTTCCGGGAAAGTCAATGATTTTGTCCTCAAGGCGCCAACGCCCAACGACGAGGTCAATCGTCGTGCCGAGAATACCGTTGGCTCGATGTCCTTTGACCCGTTACAGGTTAACCAGGAATTGACACGAAAGTCTGAAATGATCACGCTGCCAGAAGAGCAAGAGGACCCTAACGGGCGCTGGTATGTGTTCATATTCATCGCAGAGAAACCGGAATACATGAGATGATCAAGCCATCCTGTGAGGAAACTCGACTTCTCCGACACCGCGACCTCTCTCACAATTATTTCTCCCTGACATTCGGACCGTATTCCCGCGCAAAAGAATGCCGCCCCGGTAGTTTTATCCATGTGCGCTTGCCGCATACGGATGTTTACTTCCGTCGCGCCATGTCGGTCGCATCGGTCGATCCGAAAAAGAAAGAGATAGAGATCATTTTCAAGGTGTTCGGACGCGGCACGACGCTGTTGTCGCAATTTCACAAAGACCAGACGCTGGATATCCTGGGACCACTCGGTGTCCCGTTTACCCTTCCCAAGAAGACCGAACGTGTGATCATGGTGGCCGGAGGGGTCGGTTTTCCGCCTCTCATGTATCTGGCGACCGACATGGTCGCGCGCGGGTTTGACCCGAAGAAGATCGAGTTCTTCTACGGCGGTCGGAGCGAGGGAGACATTATCGAACGCGCGCGCATCAAAAAGCTCGGCGTTAATCTCCATATCGCCACCGACAATGGTTCACTCGGCGTCAAAGGCGTCGTGACCAAACCAGTCGAAAAGTTTCTGCAGGACCATGCCGGTGAGAAACTGATCATGTACGGCTGCGGACCGGAACCGATGCTCAAAGCGACAAATGAACTTGGGCTCAAATATCAGATTCCGGGACAACTTTCACTCGAGGCTCCCATGCCATGCGGTATCGGCGTCTGTCTCGGGTGTGTCGTCAAAACCACCGCCGGCGAGTATGTGCGAGTTTGTGTCGAGGGGCCGGTCTTCAATATCGGGGAGATTCAGCTATGACCCCCGATATCAAGGTCACTATCGCCGGAGTGGAGTTCGTCAACCCGATCATGACCGCCTCGGGCTGCTGCGGCTACGGCGAAGAACTGGCGAATGTTTTCCCGCTTTCAAAGCTTGGCGCGCTGGTTACCAAATCGATCACCCAGAAACCTCGCATGGGGCACAGGCCGCCGCGTACCGCGGAGACTGCCTCGGGTATGTTGAATGCGATCGGTCTGGCGAATGTCGGTATCGATGCTTTCATGACCGACAAGCTCTCCTGGCTCGAAACGCAGCCAACCAAAGTGATCGTTAATGTCGCCGGGTCATCGATCAGAGAATATGTCGAGGTCTCCGCGCGATTGGCTGACTCACCGCGTGTCGATATGATAGAATTGAATATCTCCTGTCCCAATGTCGACAAAGGCGGGATAGAGTTCGGTGTCGATCCGGTGATGACCGAAAAGTGCGTCTCCGAGGTCCGCGCAGTCTTCAAGCGTCCGATCATCGCGAAGCTTGGTCCGAATGTAACAGATATAACCGCTATCGCGCGCGCCGCTGAAGCCGGCGGCGCAAACGCGCTCGCCATCATGAACTCGGCTTTTGGTACGTCGGTCGATATAGAGACGTGGCGTCCCCGTCTGACCAACAACCGGGGCGGTCTGACCGGTCCGGCGATCAAACCGATGGCGCTCTTGATGGTTGATGTCGTCTATCGCAGCGGTGTCAAGCTCCCGATCATCGGGATCGGCGGTATCGCCAATTGGCAAGATGTCGTGGAATTCATGTTGTTCGGCGCAACTGCCGTGCAGATCGGAACCCAGCTCTTCGTTGAGCCCGATGCTCCGGTTAAGATAGCCGCCGGACTTAAAGAATATATGAAGCGGAAAAAACTGGCCACGGTCTCCGACCTGGTCGGTAAAGTGCAGAGGTGGTGATGTCAGCCGTTCGCAACCTTCAGAAGATACAGCAAAAGAATCGTTCGATGATCTGTCTGGGACTCGATCTCGACCCCAAGAAGATGCCGTCGGAGTACTCCGGCTCCGCCAAGGGGCTTTTTGATTTCGCGCATCGCATAATCGATGCCACTGCCGATCTCGTCTGCGCCTACAAACCGAATATGGCGTTTTACGAATCGCTCGGGCCGGATGGCCTGTCGCTCCTTAAAGTCATTCGCGACCGGATCCCCGAAGATATCCCGGTCATCATGGATGGCAAACGGGGCGATATCGGGAATACAGCGCAGTATTACGCCGAAGCGATGTTCGACCGTTATCGCGCTGACTGGGTGACGCTCAACCCGTACATGGGGTATGATTCACTCCGTCCGTTCCTTGAGTTCAAGGATAAAGGGGTGTTCATCCTTTGTCTCACCTCAAATTCCGGGTCACGCGATTTCCAACTGCTGGAGATCGACCACAAACCGCTCTATATCCATGTCGCCGAAAAGGTGCTCTACTGGAACAAAGAGCAGAATTGCGGTCTGGTCGTCGGCGCGACCCATCCGGATCAATTAAAAGAGATTCGCGCGGTCTCCGGCGATATGCCGTTCCTGATCCCCGGTGTCGGGGCGCAAGGGGGCTCGCTTGAGGAAGCGGCGGTGCTGGGAAGTGACAACTTCCGCAAACCCGCGGTCATCAATGTCTCTCGTTCAGTGTTGTACGCATCCAACGACAAAGACTTCGCGCAACGCGCCCGCCAGGAACTGGAGCGCTTGAACGCGCAGGTGACGCAGCTTCGGCAAAGGGTGATGTCCAGCCAGCAAGCATCGCAACCAGCTCAGCCGGAGCAGCCGGCCGAAGCACCGGCTCCGGAGCCGCAAGGCTCCAGCGGCGAACAGGTTCAGACGGAGACACCGCCGCCCGGTCAGTGACTATCCCGCGCGGGCTGACCGCTCGGCCCGCGCTATTTTTCGCGCGAATCGTCATTTTTCAAGCCCTACATCGGGTCTTCAATCGTATACTAATTGAGTCCTTAATAGTGCACGACATCGGGGATCGGGAGACCGCAGGAGGTTCGCATGATCATAGGTGATGAAAAGGGTGAATTGAAAGCAGCGGAAGAACAGTTTCAGGCGGCGCGGGAGAAATTGCTGGCGGTCCGTCGCGCGCAACCGCCCCTTCCGGTGAAGGACTACATTCTTACCAGCCCGCACGGCAAACCGGTGATGCTCTCTGACCTGTTTGCCGGCAAAGAAGAACTGATGGTCATTCACAACATGGGGCGGGGATGCGCCTATTGCACACTCTGGGCGGATGGATTTAACGGCGTCTGGCAGCACCTGGCGAACCGAGTGCCGTTTGCGGTAGTGACTCCGGATTCCGCGGAAAAGGTCAAGGAGTTCTCTGTCGGTCGTGGCTGGACATTTCCGATCTTTTCATCGCACGGTACCAGTTTTTTCCCGGATCTTGGATTCGCCAATGAAAAGGGCTCACCGTATCCCGGAGTCTCGACCTTCAAGCGGAACAGCGATGGTTCGATGGTGCGGACTTGCTTTGATTATTTCGGTCCCGGCGATCTGTACTGCTCGGTCTGGCACCTGATGGATCTGTTGCCGAAGGGGATCAACGAATGGGAGCCGAAGTACAAGTACTAGGTCCAGTTCTGAAACAGATTTGATGAAAAGCGCGGAGCCGGAGGCGGTTCCGCGTTTTTTTCAACGTCCCATACGCTTAACCGCCTCCTCTTGCCGCCCAACCTCAACTCCCCTATATTCAGACCCAAAAAAAGATGGGAGCAAAGCATGTCCGAGCGGGTACAAGAATGGCAGGCAGAACGAGCGCGCCTCAACGAGATTGTGCTTAATCGCGAAGATCTTAACATCAAGCGATTCTTCGGGATAGACTCGGCCGTCTATCGCGAGGGAGCGCTCGACGCCAGAACCAAGGAGATGCTCGGTTTGGTCGGCTCATTGGTCCTTCGCTGCGATGACTGTATCAGCTACCATGTCATCCAGGTGAAAGAGCTCGGCTTGACCGATAAGGAGTTTGACGAGGTGATGTCGATAGGTCTGGTGATCGGCGGGTCAATAACCATCCCTCACCTTCGACGCGCCTACCGAACCTGGGAGGATCTGAAAGGATAATGAATATTCGACACTTGCTCACATCGTTGATCGTTCTTTTTGTGGCGATCCCCTGCTTCTCTCAATCCGAGAATAAAATGACCGGCGAGGAAGTAGAGAAGTTCTACAAGGATTATCCCTTCACGCCGAACCGCGGGCGGGTGTTCTCAGTTGAGACTGAGTTCGTCATGCCCGAAGGATTCAAGCGGATTCCAGACTCCAAAATGAGCAAATTCCAGGCGTGGGTCTCGCGCCTGCCGCTCTGGCACAATCAGAAGGGAGTCGCGACAATGGGATTAGGGCTGGCGTTTGAAGCCAACGAGATCTCACGCTGTGTTATGTTCCCCTGGCGCTCCTCGAAAATGAATGACTTCGCTATCCCGCTGCAGATACAGTTGGAGTGGCTGCTGAGGGAAAAGAAAGCCGACAACTGGCAGATCATCCCCAAAGCCGGCGACACCATGAGTTACACTCGATGGCTTGTCACTTCACCGGTGTATGATTCGCGCATGCGATTGATGATGAAACCGTCGGAACCGCGCATCCCGGATTCTCTTGAGTACAATCGCTTTTTCAACCTCGTCGCGGAGAACAGTAATTACCTCTCGCTGGAGATGAACAGTGATACCGTGGCGGAGGGAGACCTGCGCCCCGGCGATTTCCTGATCGCGCGCAATGAACTGGGAACCTCCGGCCGTGTTTATATCATCTACTGCATCGCGCAGAACAAGGCGGGGGAGAAGCGTTACATTATCGCGACCGGCTGCAATCCACCGTGTGACTTCTATCTCCCGTTGTTTAACGGCGACCCGAAGAACCCCTGGATCGCGCTGGACCAGCTCAAGGGACTGCCGCCATCGGAGTTCACGTACAAAGGGTTCTTCCGCCTCCGGATGCCCAAATAGCCATTTTAGTTGATTCCGCATGCCGCTATCGATAGCATAGCGGCATGCGCAACACATCACTCATCCTCATCGCGACTATACTGCTCTGCGCAGTAGCGTTGCAGGCGCGCACCACTCGCGTCAATTCTGATCTCCAGTCCGCGATCAACAGGGCAACATCGGGCGATACTCTGATCCTGGCGGCGACAACGTTCACTGCCAAGCCAACCCACTTTATTGAGCCGCTCTGCGGCAACTGTCTCGAACCTAAAACTCCCGTCGCCGCGACGTATGGCTTTATTGTCAAAGATAAGGGACTCACGATCATTGGCACTAATCGCTCCGGCACTCGTCTGGTAACTAATGCCGGCTATGGCTTTTACTTCGAAAACTCTCCTGGATCGGTGTTACGTAATTTGACTGTTACCGGTGGTATCCGGGATACCAGCGGCAACGCGACCGATGCCGGCATTGTGGTACGGTCTTCGCGCGTGCATATTGATCAATGTGACGTCCGCGATAATACTCATCGCCTCGACAGCGTCATCGTCGGGATCGGCGGTATCTTCAGCCGCGAAGGGGCCGAGGTGACCATTACGAACTGCAACATCATCAACAATGCCTGGGATGGTGTCGCGCTCTATCGCGGCGCGAGCGTCACTGTTATTGATTGCATTATCAAAGACGGCCGTGGCGCGGGGATAGGCGTTACATGGGATGCTACTTGTGTAGCGTATCGCAATGATGTCTCCGGTTTCTGGAAGGGAATCGGCGCGTTTGGTACATCCTGGGTGATAGCGCGCAACAATCTGGTGTACGACAATCTCGGATGGGGGATGATCGCGACCGGCGAATCCTTCATGGATATGACCAACAATGTCATCTACCACAACGGCAACTGCGGTGTCGCGCCGTGGTCGACCGATGCCCGTGGGCGGATCGTCAATAACATCATCACCGACAATGGTTGGCGCGATGAATGGGTCTGTCCCTGCGTTGGCGTCTGGTTTTATGGTGACTGGTCGAAGTGGGTCTTCACCAACAATCTCGTCTTCAATAATAAGGCCGGTCAATACTCCGCCATCTGGGATCAGACGGATTACAATTTCAATCTGAGCAAGGATCCGCTGTTCGTTGGAAACGGTGACTTCCGTCTCAAACCGGATTCACCCGCCATCAACGCCGGTGACTCCACCACTTATGATCTCGATGGGACGGTGTCGGATCTCGGTATCTACGGCGGCCCCCAGGCGCGCAAGTAGTTCCGCGGTTGTGGTTTGCGGGGGGACGTATATGAACGGTTAGAGTCGCTGTTTTTATTAACACGCCGGTTCGCGATTGCCGATACAGTGTACAATCAGGTACAGAGACCAATCCCAGGAGGGAAATTCATGAAATTGTCGCGCATGTTTTTTCTGTTGTCTTCTGTCGGCCTTATGGTCGGCTTGATCGGTTGCGGAAGTGGTACCGATCCCGTGCAGAAAGTTGTCGGCGATACAACCGCCACTGAGTACAAAGCGGCCGAGCAGGTCTTTTCGGAGGCCAATGATATCGGCGCCGACGGACTTGGCTCCGCGTTGGATATGGCCTCGGAAGTGATCGGGTCATCGGCTGCCGTTCCGGCCGGGCGACTGGCCGAGAGAGCTTCCTCCGCGGTCGCGGCCGATACGCTTGAGTTCCACTTTGATTCTGAATACTGGTACCGCGTACACAGCGAAGTCGATACTGAGTATGTCGACGGCAGCGACGCGATCAAGGCGATCATCGAGTGGTATGTGCGGGACTCCCTGCAATTCCGCCACGGAGGTGAAGCCGTCGCTCTCCCCGACTCGGCCCTGCTGACAGAGATGCGTTTCGGCCGTATCGCCGAGGGATGGAATATCTCCGACGCCGACTCGCTGCGCATTCTCCAGACTGCATCCATCGAGGGGGCCGCGGGTGAGATCGCGGGCTTTGGCGATGTTGCCATTAACAGCGCGGCCAGCCTGCATGGCGCTTCGCATAAGCATGTCGAGAATCTTGAGACCGGATACGAGTGCGCGTTTGAGTACGACCTGTCCGGGGCCTGGAATAATGTCATGCTCAACATATACAACGTCATCGAACTGGGCGACTGCCCGTCATCCGGCTCCATTGTCATGTCCGGTCAAGTGAGCGCGGATTGCTTCAGTGAAACTGATTCGGTGCAGTTCAATGGTCAATGGTCGGCAAGCATCACCTACAACATCGGTACCCAGACCGCGGTCTTCGAGAACGAGACCACCCGCTGGACCCACACCGAAGAGTGCGGCCTTACGCAACCAGTGATGGTTCGTTTTCGCAAGTAGCTAATATGCAGTCCAAAAGCAAAAGGCCCTGCTGAGCAGGGCCCTTTCTATTTTGTGCCGGATATTCGATTCAGCGAACGAATCGCGTGGGGTCAGTTATTGCGGCATGTAATGCCGAGGCCGCTGCGGTCGCGGGCGAGCAGTAATAGATCTCTGCCTTCTGCACCCTGGCTATCACCGGTAAATTCGAGCAGGTGGTTGAAAGGCATTTCTCTCCCTGGGAGAGTGAGCCGCCAAACGCAAGTAATCCGGAATTCCCGGATGCTGTTATGACCGCGCCGGCTTCGACCAATATCCTCACCAATCCCTTATTGAGCGCCTCAAGATATACGGATTTGGAGGCTGGCATAACTATCAGGCGGCAATCGCCATGCACCTGCTTCCCTTTAAGGATCTCCGCGACCACTCGCAGATCATCAAATCGTCCCGAGGATATTGATCCGACAAAAATGAGACTGACCGGCGTTCCTTCCAACTCAGCCACTGCTTTGATCCGATCCGAGCGCGTGGGGCAGAGGATCTGTGGCGCCAGGTGGTCTACACTCACCTGGATCATGTCTGTATATTCAGCATTCTTGTCCGGGATGACCGGCTTGTACGAGGTGGAGTGACGCCCGGTCAGATAGCGGCGGGTGGTCGCGTCATAGGGAAGAAGCGCTCCGGAAACTTCCAGTTCCGCTGACAGCGCAGCGATCCCCATCCGTTCACTCTGCGTCATTTGGGTGATAATGGAGCCGCCGAATTCGACAGACTTCCCGGCGATCCCCTGTGCCGGAAGATCACGATACAACGCCAGCATGATATCCCGCACGCCGATCGATTTGCCGCGCCGACCGGAGATAGATATCCGCAGTGACTCCGGAACCGTCACATTCAAATGGCCGTGCGCCCAAAGCTGTGCGATCTGCTCCTCGGCGCAGCGAGTACCCAGTGAGCCAACCGCTCCGAAAATCGATGACTGGTAGTCAGAGCCGACCAACAACTGGCCGGGGAGCGCATGTCCGCGCTCGATCACCACTTGGTGACACAGCCCGTCGCGAATGTCATACAACTGCTTGACCCGCTGGCGACGGAAAAACTCTCGCAGCCCAGGCTGGTGACTGCTCCCGTTTGCACTCCCTTCACCCGCACCATAATCAAGCGAAACGACCACCTTGTTTGGATTCCAGAAATAATCGGCGCCGGATTCCTTGAACTTTTGAACCGCCTTCCCCAGATCGGCATGGGTGACCACCGCGTCCGGCTCGACCGAGACTGTTTCGCCGACCTCAACGCGCTCTCTGTTCAACAGCCGCGCCAGTATCTTCTGCGCGACCGTCTGCTTGCCATAGAGTGAAACCGAGTGCGGGCTGGCTTTGACACCGGGGAAATCGAGTTCCAACTGCTCTAGTTTGAGGAACGCCGGTTTTTCCCGAATGGCGTACCGTCGACGCCAATTGTAAAACGCGGCCTTGGAGAGTCCCAGCTCGAGTCCGGCCTTTTCATCATCGCCGTAGCGCTCCCACAAGTTGCGGACTTCAGCTTCGGAGAACTTAGGGAGTGAATGCTTCGGGACATTTTTTTTGCGCCGCCAATAGGCGACTAGATAGGCCGGGACACCCCCAAGACGTTCACCGATCTTCTCATCGGTTTTGTAGAGCTTCTGAAGTTGCAGGAGCTCCGTCTTTGTGGGGGCGGTCCGTTTGCGGCTCATACTGCCTCGAACGCCTTGCGCATCCGCTCGTACACCGGCTCAAGCGGAACCGATACAACATTGGTCTTGCCGAGTACCGGCATGAAATTGGTGTCACCGATCCAACGCGGAACGATATGCATATGCAGATGACCGGGCACCCCAGCTCCGGAACCACGTCCCAGATTCATGCCCAGATTCATGGATTGAGGCTTCAGCACCTTCTTTATCACCTTGACCGACAAACGGGTCAGCTCGAAGAACTCGGCCGCTTCCTCAGCCGTCAAACGCTCAACATGGCCAACATGCCGGTTCGGGATCACCAGCGTATGCCCTGTGTTGTACGGAAACTTGTTGAGTATGACAAACACCCGCTTGCCGCGATGAACGATCAAGTTCTCGACCGAATCCTTCATGCGGAATCGACGGCAGAAAACGCACCCTTTTTCCTTTTTGGTCAGGACAAAGGCGGAGCGCCATGGGGCCCATAGGATATCATCTGTCATAGTGATGCAAATATAGCGGAGTGAGCGGAGGGAAAAAAGCGAAATCGTGAAGTCCCTTCGCTATCTATTTGTCCGGTAAGCCTTTGCGGCAAGTCCTCGAATATGCTCCGAAAATACTACCAGAAGAAGAGACAGTCGATCGTCTAAGAGATTATATGATAGGGGGTTAAACCGCTCACTCGATACCGGTCGTGGACCACCGGAATCTCAATTCGGATAACAAGTTCCGCCCAGTCCCGAATTTCTCAGCACTTACGGCTGAGGAGTTGTCACCGGGGTCAAATTCATGAGACCCCAGAGCAATGCCGGAGGGATAGATCCTTCAGCTAGCATCGTATCATAAAACGCGCGCTCGCTGAAATTCGAACCATCACGCGCCTGCGCGGCTTCTAATAGTCGCTGGATCTCGCGCTTTCCCATCAGGTACGACATCTGAACAGTCGGCGTATGCGTGTACCGAAGTACCTCGCGTCGAATATACTCTTCCTGCGACTCAGTGTTGATATCCAGAGTACGGATCATCCAATCGACGCAATCGTCGTAGCTCCACTTGCCGGTATGCAGGTTGACATCGGCCACAATCCGGGCCGCGCGGAAACGTATCCCTCCCAGAACACCTAGCCACTGCGGCGGATTCTCCGCCCCGAACAATCCGGATCTGTACATCAGCTCTTCACTGAACAGCGCCCAGCCCTCAACCATCATGTTGTTGCGCTGCCAGCGGCGTATCGGGCCCTCTGCCCGAGCGGCAATCTGCATCTGCAAATGATGCCCCGGAAATGCTTCGTGCACGACCGAGCCTTTGAATCCACGACGGTGCACATAGCGGTAGCGGGCATCCAACTGAACTTGATCCATGCTGTCAGGCAACGGTCGAACATAAAAGTACCCGACCTGATTGCTGTCAAACGGCCCCGCCGGCTGATACGCGATACCGGATATCATGGTCCGTAACATGGGCGGCGTCTCAACCACTTTACATGGCGCGATATCCTCCGGGATCCCAATGATATCGTTCATCTCAAGAAATACTCTGACCTGCTCCACTTCCCACTGGTAATAGTCGAGGATATCGTCGCGCGTGAAGGTCGACGGGATAAAAACAGAGTCCTGTCCGGTCTGGTGGACTTTCTCGACCGTACTTTCATACTCTTTATACGTGCTGTCTGCGGCGGCCAGGAGATTCTCGCCGATCCTCAGCAGTGAATCTGCCCCGAAATTCAGGAACTGCTCATGTTGCAGCAGATAATTGAAATTGCTCTCGCCAATAGCGAATGACTTGTCGTCTCCGAGCGGCACAGACTCCAGGAATCCCAGGAAATTGTTCATGGAGATGAGCGCTCTATTGGCCACTGCCAACAGCGAATCTGATCTCTCCGGGAACTGCACCACCAGGTCATTGACTACTTCGCGATAAAACTCGATTCCCGCCAGCAGCGATTCTTTTGCCGCCTGAACATACACCTTGGGCGGATGACTGATATTTGTCCGGGCTACCTCAAACAGCGCCGGCACTTGCTGCATGCGACTGAGGATGGCTCCTAGTCGTTCGGGGGAGATCGCCTCATCCGATAGCGTCAGATAATAAATCCCGTTGATCGCTTCATCCGTATAGACGACCGGCGACTTCCTGTGCCATGCGATCTTGTCCAGATTCAAAAGCGCGACATCGACATTCGATTTTATCAATTGGTAGTCAACGCGCGTATCAGCATCGAACGTATTGTTCTTCAGTTTGCCCAGACGACTTTCGAATTGCTTCAGCCGCGAAACCATCGCCTTGACCGATTTGGCGGAGTAATCAGCCAGCTTCTGGTCGTACGCGTGGATCCCCATCTCCGTGGCGGTGACGGGATAAAATGACTGCAGAGAGGTCAGTATCTCCGCGCTCAACTCCGCGAATACCTGAGTCTGCGATCGCGACTTCTGTTTGGGGGCCGCCTGAGCCAGAACGGCCATGGCACTCAACGCTATGATTAGCAGGCTGAACTTTCGCATCGATCCTCCTCAGGTCGGGGTCGCGTCAGGCGCGAGTGAACATCGCCACCGTCTCAATATGCATGGTGTGCGGAAACATATCGACCGGCGTTACTTTTGGAAGCGAATACCCCGCGTCCACCAGCTCCCTGGCGTCGCGGGCGAATGTCGCCGGATTACAGGAGATATATAGAATGCGCGGGGGAGCCAACTCCACTATTTTTTTCACCGCCTTCGGATGCATCCCCGCCCGGGGCGGGTCCAGAATGAAAGCAGTGAACTTTCGCAGATCCTCCGGCACCCCTTTCAGGAAATCAACCACATTCGCTTCGTAGAACAAGATGTTGCCGACCCCGTTCAGTTCGGCATTTTCCTGCGCCGAACGTATTGCCGATGGCACCAACTCTACACCCACTACCTGTTGAACCTTGGGCGCCGCCAGGATGCCAATGGTTCCGGTTCCGCAATAGAGGTCAAGGAGCCGGTCGTCACCACGAGGTTGCAGCATCTCAAACCCGGTTTGATACAGCAACTCTGCCTGTAGAGAGTTGGTCTGGAAGAATGAGTTGGCCCGGATACGAAAGCGTGACCCCGATATATCTTCTTCAATATACCCCGGTCCGTAGAGGACCGTCTCGATCTCACCGGTCGCGATGTTCGATTTCGAACCATTCTGATTATGTACCAGGGTGGTCAGTTCGGGGAAAGACTCACGCAGCGACCCTACAAACTGATCCTGGTCAGGGAAACTCCCATAATTGGTCACGATATTGAGCATCGTTTGATTGGTCCGCTTCGCCTGCCGAATAACTACAAACCGTATATACCCGGTATGCGCGCGAACATCGTACACCGGGAGTTGATGTGCTTTGATATACTGGCGTATCCAGTGGACCAGTCGATTCGAGGTCTCAGAAGTCAGGTGACATTCATTCAGATCGAATATCCGGTCGAAGTGCCCCCGCTCATGCAGCCCCAGCGTGAAATCGCCGCCGGGGTCGACATGAAACGAAAATTCCATCTTGTTGCGATAGTTGAACACCTCGCGGGAGCCAAGGCAATCCGCAACCTCGACCGCCTCCAGTTTTCCCAGCCGCTGGATGCAATCCACGACCTGTTTCCGTTTGAACGAGAGTTGCTGTTCGTATCCCAGATCCTGCCAGGTGCACCCGCCGCAGACGCTGAAATGTTCGCAGCGCGCCGGGACCCGCATGTCCGACCGCTTGAGGATCTCGCGCAGACGGGCTTCGTTGTAGCGGGGTTTGGAACGGATGATCTCGGCGAGGATCGTCTCGCCGGGGAGACCACCATTAACAAAGGTCACTTTCCCGTCGAGATGGGCGACCGATTTGCCATCAAACGCCAAGTCACTTATCTCAAGTTCAACAAGTTTGTCGCTCACGATTCATCCTGATGTGAATGGCGTCCCTGGCAAAGGAGTTCGGCTCGCGCACACGCCTGATTCTCTATCTGGATCGTGCCGTGCCCGATCCCGAACTTGTCATGTAACAGCGTATTGATCCTTCCTATCAACTCCGGTCCGCGCTCATAGTCCGCGTCATCAACACAGACATGACATGAGAGTGCGATCTCTTGAGAGGATAACGACCAGATGTGCAGGTCATGAACATCGCGCACCAGTGGCACTGCCGAGATCGCCCGGTGGACCTCATCAAAATCAATGCTCCCAGGCACCGCCTCGAACAAGATCAGCACCGCTTCCTTTATTACCGAGTATGAAGACCAGAGGATCGCCAGTCCTATCAAGGCGGAGAGGATCGGGTCAATGATCACCCAGTCGGACAGAATGATCACTATCGCTCCGGCGATGACGGCTATCGATGACACCGCGTCAAATGCCATATGCAGATACGCGGTCTTCATGTTCAGCGATGTATGCCGTTCCCCAGCCAGCAGCCAGACGGAAAGCGCGTTCCCGACCAACCCAGCAATGGCGATCGACAGGAAGAGACTCGGATGCGTCAATTCCTGAGGATTCAGATACCGCTCATATGCTTCCTTGAAGATGAAGACTGCTATGACCACCAGCGAAACGGCCGAGATAAGTGCGGTCATCACTTCGAGCCGTTTGAAACCGTATGTTGACCGTTTGGTCGCGGGGAGAGCCGCCCCTTTTGCCCCTAACCAGGCGAGGATTAGAGCGGCGACATCGGAAAGATTATGCACCGCGTCCGCCAGCAGCGCCAAGTAGCCCGACATGATCCCGCCGATGAACTCAGCCAGCGTGATCCCGATATTCAGCAGGATCGTCCAACCGAGCTTTTTCCCCGATGGGATAGGGTGGGAATGTGAATGCGACCCGCTCATGGGCACAGTATAACGGATAGCGGGGGAGTCTCTAAACGAAAAATGTCCGCTCAGGCGCCGGTATCAATGGGTGGGGGGATGCGTTCTATTTTCAGTCTGATGACCCGATGATGCCGCTTGGCCAGCACTGTGAGCCGGGCGTCTGACATCTCGATCGTCTCGTTCTTGGAAGGGACATGGCCGACCGACTCAATGAATAGCCCGGCCAATGTATCCGACTGGTCCTCTGGAAGGTGCGTTCCGATCAACTCATTGACATCACCCGGCCAAACTTCGCCATTGGCGTAGACGACCGTCTCAGAGTGCTTGATCACCGGTTGTGCCTCTGAATCGTATTCGTCCTGTATCTCGCCGACCAGTTCTTCCAGAATATCTTCCAAGGTGATAATTCCTGCCGTTCCGCCGTACTCGTCGAGGACGATCGCGAGATGACTTTTGCCGGATTGGAGCTCACGAAGCAGGCGGGTGACTTGCATCGAATCAGGCACAAAATATGGCTCGCGCATGATCGCGCGAAGATCGATGGTGTGGAGATCCCGTTTGTCGCGGATGATATCCTTGACATACACCACTCCCACGATCTTATCGATACTGTCTTCATATATCGGAAACCGACTGTAGCCGGTCTCGGCGAATACCGACAGCACTTTCTCCGGCTCAGTATCGACCTCGATCGCGACCACATCCGGCCGCGGACGCATCGCCCGGCGGACCGTCGTATCCGTAAAATCAAAGACCGAGCGAACGAACTCTTCTTCGGAGACCTCAAAGAACCCCTTCTTCCGCCCTTCGATGATCATATGCTGAATCTCGTCCTCAGAGACGATCCCCTGCATGTCATCGGTCCTGATACCGAGCGCCCTGATGATCAGTTTCGCCAGGCCGGAAAGCGCCCGCGTAAAGACAAACGCCACCTTCATGAAGAGGGTGACTGGTCCGGAGACCCAGCGCGCCCAGCGCTCGGGAAACGAAAGCGCGATATACTTCGGAACCAGTTCTCCCAGGACCACCGACAGGATGGTGATCGACATCACGACCGTTCCCACGGCGATGGGGGAGGCGAAGTCACGGAAGATCTCATAGGAGCTTGCGCCCAGATACCGTTCCAGTGCCTCCACCACAGTCGCGCCGGAGAACACACCGACCAGAGAGCCGATCAACGTTATCCCGACCTGTATCGAGGCGAGAAAAGTCTCGGGATTGCTGTGCAGCTTCAGCGCCGTGCTGGCGCCCCATTTGCGTTGCTGCATCTTCTGGGTAAGGCGGGTCTTCCGACTGGCAATGACCGAAAATTCGGCCAGGGCGAAGAAACCGTTGGCGAGGATGAGCAGGATGATAGCACCCAGCTCAAAATACAGATGGCCGTCCATACTAGACAGCCATCCTTATACTTGGGGGATTTGAGTTTTCGTCAGACAAGTGACTATCCGGCATATCCTGCATATACAGAGTGCTGGGCCAGTTCACGCAACCGCTTGACCCGCTCTTCCATCGGGGGATGGGTCGAAAACAGGCTAACCAGACCGCGCCCCGAGAGCGGATTTACAATCATCAAGTTAGCGGTTGCCGGCTTGTCGTCAAGCTTCAACTGGACTGGCGAACGGTGCAGTTTTTCAAGTGCCGACGCAAGGCCATGGTACTTTCCGGTGATACGGCCGCCCTCGGCATCGGCCTTGTATTCGCGCTGTCGCGAGATCGCCATCTGGATAAGCATCGCCGCGATTGGCGCAACGATGGCCGCAACCAGCACGCCGATCATCCCGCTATTGCCGCCTTCGTCATCCGAACTGCGACCGCCCATGCCGCCGAAGATCGCGCCCCACTGCGCCATATGGGCGATATAGCCGATCGCGCCCGCGAACGTCGCCGCGATAGTACCGATCAGCATATCACGATTCTGAATATGCGCGATCTCATGGCCGATCACACCTTCAAGTTCATCGTCATTCAGCATCCCCAGGATTCCCTCAGTCGCGGCGACCGCCGCGTGCTCAGGGTTGCGCCCGGTGGCAAACGCGTTCGGCCCCTGAGAAGGGACGATATAGACTTTGGGCATCGGCAACATCGCCTTCTGCACCACTGATTTCACGATGCGATAGAGTCGCGGATGATCAGCTTCGGTGACCTCCTGCGCCCGGTACATCTTGAGCACTAATTTGTCGGAGAACCAATACATGCCGAAATTCATGAGCGTGGCGAAGACCAGCGCAAAAAGCATCCCGGTGCTTCCACCAAACATGTAGCCAAGCCACATGAAAAGCAGCATCAGAAAAACCATCAGCATGAATGTCTTCAGCGTGTTCATATTCCTATCCTTGTGTCGCTTCCTCTTGCCGGGGGTTATAATTGCCCGGCATGTACCCTATATAGCGGGGAGGGCATCCAAAAGTTTCCAAAATCGGACACCCTCTCTCCGGAAGCGACTAACCTATTTTATCGTCGTGGCTTACGACGGCTGGTCCGTCCGAACTCTATCCCGTCTGTCGAATAATGGTCGATCGGTTTTGGCTCGTTGTCGCCAGTTGCCGATGGCGCCGGCTGGCTGGCACGCGAATCATCAGACTCGGGCCGCTCGGTCCGGTGAGCGTGTCGCCCGCGACCATACATCACGTCTGGCTCTTCGGAAGTCGAACGCTCGCCATTCCCCATATCACTTTCAGGGCGGCTCGGCGTCTGATATTCCTCAACTCGGTCGATACCATTTGATTCTGATTCCGGCACCGGCTCAAAGACACGCGAGAGATCCGAAGGAGCGTCAAAGTCGCTACTCTCCGACTCCACAGCGGCGGATTCCGGCGCGGCCTGGGTGTCGCCCGATTCCGGGCGGTCATATCGACGCGGCCCTCTGCCGCGGTCGCGTCCGCCCCGACCCTGACGATCACGTCCGCCACCCCGACGATCCCGATCACGTCCACCGCGCGGCCCGCGATCTCCACGGTCACCACGGTCGGGTCGCTCGGTCCGTTCACCGCGTTCTCTCGACTGTGTATCGCCAGTGGGACGGTCTTCGCTGACAACCGCAGAAGTTGTCTCTTCCGCCAATTCTGGAAGCTGAACCGCCTTTGATGGCGCTTCCGGGTCGAACACATGAGCCGACTTGCCGACGGCAAACGGCGAATCTTCGCGATTCGAATCACGTGGTCCTTCACGGCGGAAGTCCCGACGACCCCCGTCACGATCCCCACGCTCATCGCGGTCACCGCGATTGCGATCATCCCGATCGCCGCGCGGACGGTCCCCGCGATCCCGGTCGGAACGGTCACGGTCGCGATTTCGGTCAAAACGCGGGTCACGCCCACGTCCGCCGCGATCCTGACCCATCGGCCGCTGGCCCGGTCGAGCCGGCATCATCTGACGATCCCGCTGCCGTGACGAATCATCTCGCTGACCCCTACTTTCCGGTACTTTCTGCCACCATTTGATAGCCAGAGGGAGTACGACACCGCAGTAGAGCACGACCGCCAAGACAAGGACTATCGGGTACCAGAGCGTAGAAAAGAGGTCGCTGAAGGATGCGTTCGCGTACGCCACCAGCGCGCCCGCGACGAAGATCAGCGCGATCGGGGCAAGCAGAAGCAAGAGTTCTGAGATGCGAAGCATCGCCCGCGTGAGATCATCCAGCCACATTTGCAGTGTCCTGCCACGCGTACCAACCTCAGGTAGCACCAGCCCGATTATCAGGGCAAAGAGCACCCAGCCGAGGTACGTGCCGTTGAGCACCGCACGCATCAATGTCTCCGGAAGCAGTAGACCGAGATAATCCCCACCCACACTCGTCTGGACCTGCAGAAGGTCGCCGAAGAGCGCGGTGGTGAACCCATGCTGGGGAATCGCCTGCGCGGCGACCAGTCGAACCAGCACCACTCCGACTGCGATAAGTACGACGGCCGAACTGACCGTGATCACGAATGCGCCGGCGGATTTGCTGTCGAACCGGCGAATGTCCCCGTATCGCGCCAAGGCGAGAGGGAAACCGACCAAGACGAGAACAATGGCGACCAGCGCCAGGGCGTTGATGAAAAGCTTGCCGACAACTGCGGTCGCAAGCATGGCGTCGGGTATCACCGCGCCAAGCATCCCGCCAAGGAGTACGCCCACGAGGACTCCCAGCAGAATCAGGTTGATTTGTTTACCTGTCATTTAACACTACTCTGTTCGGTCCGGCTCATTGAGTCTGACTCCAACCGCGTGTGAAGCCGAACCATGGTTAATACTGTACTGGATTGTGGGCCGCTTGGGGCGGCGCGAGATATTCCCGGTTGGAGTACCTAAGCTTCCCGGGATGAGCGGCGCAACGGCTGCCGGGGGAAGCGAGACTACAATTTCCAGTCTGCCTAACGGCGTTACAATCGGCATAACAATAGGTTGCGGCGAAGGTTCACGCAAGCGCTTTTTGACCGGCTCACTCCCCAAGCCGCTCAGCTGGATACGACCCGTTCGAAAGAGCTCGGTTGATCGAAACCGACCGAATCCGCGCCCCGCATTGTTCTCCCAGCCGCTAGTACTTGTCATGCTTCGCTCACGTAATCCGGTGGCCGGGCGAAAATCAATTAAAACTATACCAGGACTTGTTTTGGGCCATCTTTTTGCGTAATCAGACCAGGATGCTCAAGTTACCAGACGCCAAAAAATTCTCCAACCGGCTGTTCTTCTATCATCTGCCGGTCCTGGCCTATGCTGCCTTGATCGCCTATCTCTCCGGGATGCCATACCTAAGCGGCCCAAAGCTGGGGGATTGGGGTCTGGACAAGCTGATTCATTGCGTAGAGTATGGCATTCTGACCTGGTTGGTTTTGCGATCTTTAAGCGCCATTCAATCTGGCCTAGATCGTACCAGAATACTCCTAATTGCTCTGATCCTTGTCGCCGCCTACGCCGGATTGGATGAATTCCTGCAATCTTTTGTCCCTGGGAGGGATTCGACGGTCGCAGACGTTGCGGCCGATATCGCCGGCGGGGTACTCGTCGGTCTCGTTTGGTGGGCGAAATCTGGGCGGCCCCCAGGCGACTAATGGGTGTATCTTTTTTGTGCAACCTCGTTATAGTCTATTGACATATGAATTCGAGCGGGTATATTTTGGTCGGTCGACTAAACTGGAAAAGGGTACCACGTACTCCTTACGGTACCTCCTTTTCGCCTTCACATGGTCTAACAGCATTGACTCGTAGGAATATCTAACGGGTACTTTTGTGCATTGGTGCTTACCCGGCAGATTAGTCTGCCTGCAAGGTTCGCCCAGTGAAAAAACTACGAATACATACCTTGAGAAGGAACCGAGCGGGTCGTCTCTTTTTGCACTACGAGCCGACCTTAAGCCTCGGGCGGAAGTTACTACATGTCTTACACAGCTTCGACTCCGATTCGAAACCTGTCATATAGGAGAAACACCATGAAGCGCACTTCACTTTTGATTGCGTTTTTGTGTGCGTTGCTGGTCGGCTTCAGCACCGATCAGGCCTTTGCCCAGAATGGCATTGTCCAGTTGGATCATGTCAATGGTCTGGTCAGCGGAACGACCGTGGCGAACAGCACGCCACTAAGATTTGTCATTCGTCTCAATAACGACTCAGGGAAGAAGTGCGACGTCGCCATGGGCTGGCGGTTGACTTCTCCTGATGGCGCCGTTTGGGACAGCACGACCATGGATTCGTGCGGCCCGTTCAATGTTGATGGTGAAAACATTTTGCTGCTCCGGTTCAACCAGGTAGCAGCATTCACCCGCTTCAGCACTGAGGGGCAGCCGCCGGACACGGTTGGTTTCCTCGGTGCGGGTAGCCCGACTTCCGCTTCACGGCAGTTAGCAATCGGCTACAACGACACCGCGTTCGCGGTTGTCGCGTGGGTCTCAAATGATGCCAACGCCGGCAAGCATATCTGTATCGACTCTTCCTGGTGGGATCCAGGTGGCGTCTGGAAGTGGGTGTACAACACGGGTATCGGAGTTGAGGATCTCTATCCCGAATGGCGCGGAATTAACGGTGAGGCCGGTGTGCCTGGCCAGGGTTTCTGCTTCCAGTTCGAAGGTGGCGCGGCCCCGATCGTCCTGAATGCCGCTCCCGCTACGTTGACCTTTAACGCTACTGAAGGTGGCGCCAATCCGGTCGCTCAGCAGTTCAACATCACCGAGCAGACCGCTCAGGCGGTGGCTGTTTCTCTCTCCGGTTACGCGTCGTGGATTCAGCCGACTCCTACGTCCGGCACCACTCCGCAGGCAGTCTCGGTTGGCGTCAATATCGCCGGCCTGACCCCGGGGACCTACACCGATACGATCGTCGTGACCGGTGTCAACTCGACCAACTCTCCGCTCGTGGTGGTGACACTTAATGTTGCCGCTCGCCCGAAGACGCTCGTCGTCTCTCCTGATACACTGTTCTTTACGGTTCAGGAAGAAGGACCGCTTCCGACCTTCCAGAACTTTGCCGTCTCCGAGATAGGCGCGGCAGTAATTCCGTTCACTGCGTCTGAAGCGACTAGCTGGCTCACGTTAACAAACGCCGCCGGCAACACTCCGGCAAACGTACGTGTCGATGTTTCGTCATCGGCTCTTGCGCCGGGCGACTATTTCGGCACCGTGACTTTCACCTCGGCCGGCGCGACCAACTCGCCGCTCGACCGTACCGTGAAACTCACGGTCACCGCGGCGCCCAAAACACTGTCTGTAGTTCCGACAGTTCTCAACTTCAATGCAATTGATGGCGGCGTCAATCCGGCCCCGCAGTCAGTAGCCGTTACTGAAATTGGCGGCTTCCCGATCGCCTTTACCGCGACGGAAACCGCAGGCTGGATCTCGCTGACCAACACCGACCTGAATACCCCCGGTGGATTTGATGTCAATGTTGATATCACTGGCGTAGGTGAAGGAACGTTCAGCGACACTATCTTGATCGAAGCTGCCGGTGTCACCAACAGCCCGATCAAAGTCGCGATCAATCTGACCGTATCGCCGGCCGAACAAAAACTCTTGGACCTGCATCCGGACACGCTGTTCTTCTTCTCGACCGAGAATGGCAATGCCCCGGATCCGGAGATCATGACCATCCATCAAGTGGGTGGCGGTGCGCTGTCGTACCTCGCTTCGACTGAAGCGCCGTGGATCTTCCTCTCCAAGAATGCCGGCACCACGCCGGATAGTTTGATAGTGCTGGCAGACATCGCCGACATGCCGGCCGGCGTCTATCTGGATTCTATCAGAGTCGATGCCGCCGAGGCTTCGAATTCACCACAGTATGTTTATGTGAAGCTGGAACTCGCTCCGTTCCTCTGCCCGACGCTCGTGATCTCTGATACGTTCTATCAGGTGAATGGTGAGATCGATCAGATGGTGATGTTGAGCGACACGATCTCCTTGACCAGCACCGGTCAGGATCTGGTCTGGATGATCGTCAATCCCTCGAGCGCGTTTACCGTCGTACCAATGCTTGGCGCGACTCCGGATCAGTTCAGCTTCACCTACATGGCGACGAAGTCTGAGCCCGGCACCTACACCGACTGCTTCACGGTCATCAGTGGCATCTCGGTCCCCGAAGGGGAGACCCAGGGTCACCTGATCTGCTCGACCGCGGTCTCTGTCTGCGTGCAGTTGACCGTCGTCGGTCCGCAGTGCGCTCAGTTGCTGACCAGCGACACGCTCTTCCAGTTTACTGCACTGGAAGGTGAGCCGCCGACGCCGGCCTCGCGGACTATCACTATCTATACCTCTGATTCAAGCAATGTACCGGTTATCGTGTCGCGTCCGATGGATGCCGACTGGACCGATCTTATTGATGAGGTTGGTGATACTGTATCGACTGTCTCCGGCACGACGCCTTTGACTGTAACGATGGTCACCCGTTCCACCGGTCTCGTTCCGGGCGGTTACAACGCGACCTGCGTTATCACGTCACCTGACGAGAGTGTTTGCACTCCGCGGGCCAAGACCTTTACCATCCACTTGAACGTCATCCGCGACCAGAACTCTCTCGAGGATTCTGTCATCGTGGCGACCTCCACCGGTACGCCGGGCGGCAAGTCGACGGTTGAAGTGTACCTCGCCAATATCTGCGATGTGTATCAGGGATCGTTCCAATTACTCTATCCGGACCAGTATCTGGATCTGGATTCAGTCTCCTTTGTCGGTTCGCGTCTCCCTGAGAACATGTTCAAGATGATCCAACCGGATTCAGGCAGCGTGACCATTAGTTATGAAGCCCTCTTTGAGGGTTCAGAACTTCCGTCAGGCTCCGGTCTGATGGCGACGCTTTACTTCGATATCAGCCCGATGACTCCGCTGGGCACGACTCAGCATATCACGCTGGGCGGTGTCAATACAATGACCCGCAACTGCGATGGTGCTGAAGTTGTCTTCCCGTCCTTCGTTGGCGGCGGAATTGTCGTCGACGAGATCCTCACCGACACCATCTGCGGTTACGTGACCGATGAAGAAGGAATGTCGATCGAGGGCGCGGTCGTCCAGCTCTGGGAGAACTGGCCGTATGGCAGCCCCGTAGCGACGACCACTACCAATGAGAACGGCGCGTTCTTCTTTGGCGGGCCGCATCCGAATCCGTACGACGTGTACGCGTTCGCCGAAGGATACTATCCGAACTGGAAGCTGGACAATTACGGCACCCAGTGCGGTACTATCAAACTGCGCAAGCTGCAGGATCTCATTCCGGTCGACCGCTGGGTTGACTACTATTGCGGCTTCGCTACCCTTGATGATTCGATAGCCCTCCCGATCGGAACGGTGGTCGAAGTGAAGGATGCCGATGGGACGCTGGCTGGTCGCCAGATCGTCACCGAACCGGGCGTCATCCGCTTCATGCCGGTCTATCGTGACTCTGCCGGTTCGGCCATCGATGAAGGCGCGGAGACCGGTGACATGCTCTGGTTCTATGTGAACGGTATGATCGCCGAAACCTCGCCGTCTGAGGTCATATATCCTGCCGATTACGCGCAGGTGGAAGTGTGCGTCAATGGTTCGCTCCGTGGCGGCAAGGTCTGCCAGTTGATGGAAGGCTGGAACCTCGTGTCATGGAACGTAGATACCCCGGCTGACTCGATCACCGCGGTACTCGGCGAGATCATGGATTGCGTCGAAGTGGTCCTTGGTTTCGAGGGCGGCGGTTTGACCTATGATCCGGAACTCGAGCAGTTCTCGACTCTCTGGTACACGGATCATCTTTCCGGTTACTGGATCAAGGTGAAGACCGGTTGCTCGCCCGAATTGCGACTGGCCGGCTCCGTGGTCCCCGCGAACACGCCGATTCCGGTCTATCGCGGATGGAACCTTGTCAGCTACCTGCCTGAAGTCACCCTGACCCCGCTTGATGCTCTGAACAGCATCAACGGAAACCTGCTGATCGCCTACGGGTACGACAATGGTATCCAGGTCCATCAGCCGGGTATGGGCGACTTCAATACGCTCGAAGAGATGATGACCTGCCACGGTTATTGGCTCAAGGTCTCCACTGATGATCTCCTGATCTATCCGGGTGGTGATATAGTGCCGACGATCGCGAGAGAGATGCCGCACGCGGCGGCGGCTCGCATGACCGCGGCTACCGATGTCAACTCGACCATCGCGTGGGTGAACCTCTACTCGCGTGACTTGACGGTCAATGGCCGCATGGTCAAGTCTGGTTCGACCATCGAAGCGATCAGCCCGAACGGGTCCAAGATCGGCTCGTTCAGAGTACAGCGTGACGGACAGTTCGGCTTCATGCCGGTCTATTCCGACGCCGGCCTCAACGAGACCGTGACCGGCCTCAAGCCTGGTGACAAGTTCTCGCTGCGCGTTGATGGCCTGACCGTGAACGAAACGATCACCTGGACGACGACTGGCGACCGAATCGAACTGGGTCGCTTGACGACTTCCGCGGGTGGTACGCTCCCGGGTAGCTTCTCTCTGAAGCAGAACTATCCGAACCCGTTCAACCCGAGCACGACCATCTCGTTCAGCCTCCCGAGCAAGGGGATGGCCAAGATCGAGATCTATAACGTTCTTGGTAAGCTGGTGGCGGTGCCGTTCAACGGCTCGGCCGAAGCCGGTGAGCATCAGGTCGTTTGGGACGGTAAGAATGAAACTGGTGAAGCTGTCGCTTCGGGTGTATACTTCTACCGCCTGACTGCCGATAACTATACTGATACCAAGAAGATGATGCTGTTGAAGTAAGCAGTGTCGCTGAAGACGTTCCGGTCGGCCGTTTAGGCCGACCGGACACTAACTGGCGGTGAAGAAGTGAAAAGACGTATTGCGTTACATCTGACGGTTTTCCTGGCACTGACGATGTTGGCTTCGCTGGCATCGGCTCAGCCGTATCCTGGTCCGAGTTTCACGAACTATTACAGTTCGACGACCCAGTTTAACGGTGTGCCGGTTCCGGTCGGATCGATCATTCGTGGCTATGATCCCAATGGCGTGTTGTCGGGGGTCGATACCGTTGGTGTCGGACCGACCGCCCCTGCGGGATTCTTTGGTTTCATGAATGTCTACGGTGACCAGCCTGAAACACCGGGACTCGATGAAGGCGCGGTGAATGGTGATTCCATCACCTTTACCATAAATGGCCGACCGGCGACCCTCGTCGCGGGCGACCCGACCTTCACCGATCAGGCGCAGAAAGAGCTGACCCTGTCAGCTTCCATGACCGTGACCATGACCGTGATCGAGGTACCGCAGGATATCGCGGCTTCGTTCAATCGGACCATCCGGTTCACTGTCAAAGTGCGCAATGACGGCGATGGCGAGGACTTCTATCATATCTCGACCAGTCACAGCGATACCGCATTCCATACGATCGCTCTGGATTCGTTCGTGTATGCCGATCCCGGTGATACGGTGTCGGTCGATTTTGATGTGCATACGCCGTTCTTCACTTCGACCGGTGACACTGTCGATGTGATCTCGTTCACGGTGAACTCGGGTATCGACGAGACGCAAAGCTATTCCGGAAATGTCAGTCTCTATTTCTCGATCACCGATGTTCCGGATGGCGGCGGCAATCTGCCGCGCGGCTTCGCGCTGAACCAGAACTATCCAAACCCGTTCAACCCGACAACGACGATATCGTTCTCGTTGCCGCGGTCGAGCGATGTGCGGATCGACATCATCGATATACTCGGCCGGACCGTGGAAAGCCGTGAACTGGGGAACCAGTCCGCTGGCGATCACGCGTTCGAGTACGATGGTTCATCGCTGTCGTCAGGAGTCTACTTCTACCGACTCGTGACCGATTATGCGCAGCAGTCAAAGAAGATGTTGCTGGTCAAGTAGTGAACAGTAAAGAGAAGTACAAAGCCCCGAAGCGATTCGGGGCTTTTTTTTGACTCGAAAATGGGGTCTGCGGCTCCAAGAAAAACTGTTGCCCGACTTCGAAAAGGCCGATATTATGGACACTGCTGATAACCGCAGTCTCAAGGGAACATTGTGCCACTACGCCTGAAAGTCGCCGGAAAAACCGATAAAGGACTGGTCCGACCGGGGAACGAGGACCATCTCCATATCGACCTCCGGAATAATGTTTTTGCCATTTGCGACGGTATGGGGGGGGCCCAGGCCGGTGAAGTCGCGTCGTTTCTTGCCGGTGAAGTACTGCATCGCTCGTTCAATCAATTCTCTGAGCCGTTGCTCAACGATCCCGGGCTCAATTTTGACGCGCCTATTCCAGCGACCGGAGGATTGCTCCTGCGGGCTATCCGGCTCGCCAATCGGGCCATCTATCGCAAGTCGTCTTCGGATTCAACTCTGGCGGGAATGGGGACCACCATTGTCGCCCTGGCCTTCGAATCCGACCATATGACGGTTGCCCATGTCGGCGACAGTCGCGCCTATCGACTCGAATCCAAAGGACTGGTACCGCTCACGTCGGATCACTCCTGGCTCAACGAGATCCAGAAATCGCAGCAGATCACTATCGAAGAAGCCAGCACCATCGTCGGCAAAAACATCATAACGCGCGCGCTGGGAGTGAGGGAGTGGGTCGAGGTCGACTATTGTGCGTACAAGGTCAAGCCGGGGGAGATATTCATTCTTTGTTCCGATGGCCTCTGCGGCTATTCCGATGACGACGATATCCACAAAGTTGCGGTCAAGTATCGCGAAAACGTTGACGATATTGTAGATAACCTGGTTCGATTGGCGCTGGATCGTGGTGCGCCCGATAACGTCACCGTCATCGCTGTCCAAGTCCTTGAAGTAGCATCGACTGGACTCCCGGCGACCGCAACCGCCACCCTGGCTCAGGAGTCGGACAATGCTTTAGCCGCGGCTGACCGATGGCTCGACAAGTTTGACGCGACGCCGTTGCCAAGTGCTGAGCATGAGGCTAAGCCAAAAAAGGCCCTCCTGTTCGGAATGTTCGCCCTCTTTGCCGTTATCTCCGTGCTGATCATCGTCTTCGGCCAAGGGAAATGACCCCGAAAATCGGTTGACAACCCAGCCTCCTGTTTGCTAAGTTGGTCCGTCCAACGACACAAACATGCGCCCGTAGCTCAACTGGATAGAGCGTCTGGCTACGGACCAGAAGGTTTCGGGTTCAAATCCTGACGGGCGTATTTTTAATCTCCACCTGGGAGGGTGTCGGTATGGATCAGCAGTCATTTATCCCGAATCAGCGATTCTTTGATCTCCATCCGCTCGGTTCGCTTGCCAGTATAGTCACCTTCTTTCTCATCATCTGTGCTCTTTTCGCAGTTTTTCAGATATTCTATATCGTTTCCGATCTTGAACTGGCTGGAAAGGTCAGTCGTGGAGAACAGGTAGATGAACAAGTTCTGATCAGGCATGTCGAAACGTGGAACGTGCTGTTCTGGACCAATATTGCGATCATGATCGTCACAGGGATATTGTTCATCCGATGGTTTCACAGAGCATACTGCAATGTCGCGCAATTTGAAGAGAGAGGGACAAAGTACTCAACAAAGTGGGCAGTCTGGGGCTGGCTAGTTCCGATCCTCAATTTGTTCCGCCCTTATGCAATCGGGAGGGAGATCTGGGAGCGAAGCATCGTGAGAGGTTCGTCTTCACAAGTGGTTGCGGTTACCAATTCCAGTAACTCCCTGGTCGGATATTGGTGGGGGTCGTTCGTCATCAGCGGTGCACTTGAGCGGACTGCCTATCGAATCTCGCTTCACTCAGAATCCCTTGAAGCAGCTATCGTTTCTGACTATATCTCGCTGGCTGCTAGCGCGGCGACCGTCATCGCCGCATTCATTGCCATGTCATTCGTTCGCGAACTCTCTGCCAGACACGAACGTGCCATCCGCTCATATCAGTCACCAGTTGGCAACTCTGCTGTACTACAGCCAGGATCGTGGTGAGGGGAACATCGAGAAAAGGAGTCCGCATGACCGCCACCGGATTATTTAGAAAAGTCGATACCGTCATTTTGCGAGTCGCCGATCTCAACGCCGCCCGCGAGTGGTATCGTGAGAAACTGGGGGTGCGTGAACACTTTCGCCACCAGAAAGAGAATCTGGTGGTCTTGAATGTCGGCGGCGATACCTCTCTGACCCTCTGGCAACTCAAACCGGGGGAAGAACCGGCAAGTACAACCGGATCCGGCGCGTATCCGATCCTGATGTCTGACGATGTCCGCAAAGCGCATCGAATGTTGAGCGAACGGGGCGTTAAGGTCGAACCGGTTCAGTCCGGTGGCTCGACTCTCTGGTTTGCCTTCTACGATCTCGATGGCAACCGGATAGAAGTGTGCGAAGTCTTCGCGTGATCAAAGCAGCCATTCCCAAAAACAAAAAGCCCGGCTTGTGCCGGGCTTTTTTTATCAATCCTTTCGATGCAAGATTACTTCAGAAGCATCATCTTGCGCGTCTGGATCTGATCGCCTGTCACCAGACGATAGAAGTAGACACCCGATGATACCGGCTCACCGCCATCAGTGGTAGAATTCCAGACCACCGAATGACGACCGGCTCCGAGTGATCCATTAACCAGAGTCGCCACTTTGGCACCGAGGATATTGTATACCTCAAGTGTCACTTCGCCTGAAGTCGGCAGGCTGAATTCGATAGTAGTGCTTGGGTTGAACGGGTTCGGATAGTTCTGCTCGAGAGTGAACTCTTCCGGCAGCGAATTGCCTGCTACTGAAGACTCACCGGAGACGCCACCGCCGGGCGCAGCCGCGGTGGTGCCGCGGAAAATGATCTCGTCGATATAGACGTCGTCATTATTGTCGCTGGCATCGCACATGAAGCGCAGACGCGCGTTCGTCGGGAATGTATACGTCGACCGCGATATCGTCACCACTGCATGGTAAAACGTATTGTTCACATAAGTCGTCCCAAACGCAAACGTCGCTACAGTCTGCCATGTCGTACCGTTGTAGTACTGCAGCCAGAAGTCCTCACCGGTCTCCATGCCAACGCCTCTGAACCAGAAGTCTACTTCCAGGGTCTGGTAGGCCGAGACATTTTTCGTGGTCGTGTGATAGAACGATGACGATGTTCCACTGTTGTCCTGAATGTCCGCCGAGTACGTCCCCTGATGAGAGTTCGCCGTGGCAGATCTGGACATATCGGCGCCGCCATCAGTGTACGACCCCATGCCGGTCTCGAAATTATCCGACGTGATCGTCACCCAGCTCGCCGTGCTGACCGTGATGTAGTTCGTTTTGATTTCCTGATCAGAACCACATGAATTGGTCGCAGTCAGGGTCACCGTGTAGGTTCCCGGAGTGGTATAGGTGTAAGACGGGCTGGTGGCTGTAGAAGTGCCGCCATCGCCGAAATTCCAGCTATACGAGGTCGGATTGCCGGTGGACTGGTTGGTGAACGTCACCGCCAGCGGAGCGGAGCCCGAGGTCGGCGTTCCTGTGAATGCGGCAACCGGAACGGCTGACACCGTCACGTAGTTGGTGCGTGTCAGTGTGTTCTGGCACGTACCGTTGCCGACAGTCAGGGTCACCGTGTAGGTCCCCGCGGCGGCATAGCTGTGCGACGGGTTCTGCGCGGTGGAAGTCCCACCATCACCAAAAGTCCAGCTCCATGAGGTCGGGCTTCCGGTGGAAGCATCGGTGAAGCTGACATTTAACGGCGCGCAACCCGTGAGTGGCGTCCCCGTGAAATTGGCCGTCACCGCGCACGGAGTGCCGGTATTGACCGCACGGAACGCGTTCGCGCGACCGGCGCCGAGACGACCGGCGTACGACGAATTGCAGGCCAGCGTGCTGATCGTGTCAGCCGAGGCGAACAACTGCGTCTTGACCTGCGCCGCGGTCCAGGTCGGATTCTTCGACCAGATCAACGCCGCCACCGAGGCGGTCAGCGGAGTCGCCATCGATGTACCATCCAGCGTCGCTATATAATCATTCGCGGCATCCGCATGATAGTGATAGCTGCTCAGAATGCCGGTGCCGGGGGCGGAGATATCAACCCATGTACCGTAGGTCGAGAAATCAGCCTTGCAGCCATTGGTATCCAATGCCGCGACACTGACGATATCGGTGCGACCGCACATATAGTCAGCGGTCTGTGTGCCATCATTGCCGGCGGCTTTGAAGATGATACCGCCACGGTTCAGGAAGGTATCGATTGCCGCGGCGAGACCGCTGGTGTTCGAGGATCCCCAGGAGCAGGATGCGATCTTGGCGCCATTGCGCGCCGCATAATAGAACGCGGAAGCGGCGAAGTCCATGCGCACATAGCCGACTTCCTGGCCTAGGTATGAACCGGAATAACCGATTCGCAGCGCCATCACTTTGACGCCGTTGCCGGTCGGCGTGTTGGTGCCAGTGCCCCATCCGCCAGATGGCGACGCGGTGGCGTAACCATTGTTATTCATAGCACCGACATTACCGGCGCAATGCGTGCCGTGACCGTTAAAGTCACGCGGGTCATTGTCGGCGGTCGTACAATCTTCACCCGACCAGCAGCCACTGGTGATGCCGGTGACAAAGTCGTAACCAACCCAGTCATCGACATAGCCGTTGCCGTCGTCATCCACGCCGGCGGTGCCGTTCTTTTCGGTCCAGTTGATCCACATATTGCCGTCGGCGCCGGTCGGATTGGTCGACGACGCGCCGGAACCACCGAGATCCTTGTGATAGTACCGGACGCCGGTATCAAGGATTGCCACAATGATATTGGTTTTGCCTGTCTCGACATTCCAGGCTTCCGGAGCATCCATATCCTGATCGTTGGCGCGATTCAGGTGCCACTGGCTCGGATAGCTCCCATCATTGGGGGTAGCCATGACGGTGTGGATTGCGATCGGCTCGACCGATTCGATGATCGGCAGTGCCCGGAAAGCATCCATAGCGGCCTGCAGGTCGCCGGATTCGATCTTCGCGACATAATAGCGGCTGAACTCGGCTCCATACGGGTCGGTATCAGCGCCGGGGAATTGCGCGCGAAGGCCGGAAACTGCGTGCGCAGCCGACACCGCGTCAAATTCCGATACGCCTAACGAGACAGTCCCCTGTGAGGAACGGCGGAGTGTCATCGTGCCTGCGTTCGGTTTGAATTTCAGAATGAATTCGTTCGGGACATATCCCACAAAGGAGGGGATATCAAGTGAGCGATTGACTTTGATCTCTGCCGGCTGCTCTGCCAGGATGGTTCCCGCGACAAGCAACAGGGCAAGGGCGAGGAGACTTGCCAATTTCATCATTCTTCCTCCGGTAAAGGGTAGAGAGAAAACGACAGTTGGTTACTTTGGAAATGAGAAATTCAAAACGACGTGATCTTCAGTTCGAAGAGAACTTCACCCCCCTTCCTTAACGATGTCACCGAGCAGACCAGTACTCATGATACAGAGATTCCGAACATGCCGCGACTTCGGTTCGTTCATTTGTTGTGACTGTGTTCTGTCTTGAGAATCGTGACGATGACGAAAGTTATGATGTGGGCGGCCCGCGGCGCAAGAAAAAATGTTCGACTCGATCGGTCTACGGTGATTTTTTTCGTGCTTCAATCATCAACAGAACAGGCGCATGTGCCAACCTTCACATGCGCCTGATACAAATGGTTACGAACCGTTAGGCGAGCGATTGAATCTCAACTCGTTAGCTTCGCTAAACGCGTCTTCGCGTCCTTTATCTCTCTGATCTGAATGTCAGCATTTCCCCAGAACCTAAGCATTTCAGTATAGTTTTTCACAGCCTCGGCTCGGTTCCCCAGCCCTTCATATCCCAACCCAATGTAATAGAGTGCCATTGGGTAACCAAGTCCGCCTGAACTTTCTTCCTCGCCGGATGTGAATCCTTTGAGGATGTCGATTCCCTCCTGATACAACCCCCGTCTAATCAGGATATATGCCAACTCCCGATCATTCCCACTGGAGCCTTGCTGTTGTGACTTTATCAGGTCGCGATACCCTTCGATCAACAGCGTGCTATCCAGCGTAGCAAGTCCTTCGAAGATCTTCTCAAGCCCGTCAGTAATGCCCCACAATTCGGAGGGAATACGCGCCTTGAAATTCGCGATATCTTCCTTGAACATTCTGCGCGCGACGTCGGCTTTGGAGTGATCATTGTCGACCAGGATCAGCGCGTAATTGCTGAACATGCTCACGGTCCGATATTTGTAGGCCTGCTCGTACAGGGCCAATCCCTTGTCGTCCATTTCAAACTGCAAGTAGCCCCGCGCCGCGGTTTGCAGGGCGTTGGAGAGTATACCACTGTCGCCAAGTTGCTGGGCTACGTCGACCATGTCGTCATACTTCTGCAAAGCGTCCTTGAATTTCCCCTGCCACATCAAAAGCCCCGCCACCTGTGCATAGTAGTCAACCATGTCATACAGGTTGCCCGGGTCAAGTTGCTTGTACTTCTCCGTCAGGTCCGCCGCTCGCGCAAAATCACGACGATAAATGGCGAGTCGGATCAGAGTCCCCAACGCCCCTCGATTTTTCGGGTACCGGGCGAAAACCGTTTCAAATTCTCTTTCGGCCAGATCCCGTTTCCCTTGCCTCAGGTAAGTCGTCGCCAGCAACACATACGGATTCGGAGAATCCGGATGTTCCTTCTTGACCTTTTCAGCCAGTCGGATCGCGTCATCGAACTTGTCGAAATTGAGATATATCTCCGCCCTGAATTCCTGCGGAAGTTGATAGGCCGGGTTGATTGCCAGCGCCGAATCGAACTGCGCGAATGCCGCGGTAGTGTCCTTGGTGAATTCGTACACCAGAATGCCGTAGATCGTTCTGGCCTCGATATCATCCGGGTAGTTACTGACCAGTGTCCGCATCTTCGCGAAAGCATCGTCGAATTTCTTATTTAGCCAGATATCTGCATAAACATCGAGCAGGCTCTTTTCACGGACCGGCAGTTTGGCCTGGTACTGAAGAGCTTTCGCGATGTACTGCGCCGCCTTCTGCGGTCGACTCTGGAATGCGTTCAACATCCCCAGCCGCATATAGGGGAGAGCGAAAGTCGAATCTATCGACAGAGCCCGCTCAAGACTGGCTTCCGCTTCCTCGTTAAGTCCCTTGAGGAAATTCTCCAGCCCAAGTACATAGTGTTTGTACGCTTCCGGGGACGCGGAGGTCAGGGCTCGAAGATCCTGCTCTCCACTCGCAGTGCTCGCCAGATTCATCGAAGCGGCGATCTTGTCGGTGAGACTGTCCACCAGCACGAACGGGTCTTCGCCGACCACTTTTTCGCCCATCAACACGCGTCCGCTCGATGCTTCTTCCAATCGGGCGTCGATACGTATTTGCTTCCCGACTTTAAAGAGCGTTCCGGTCAGAACGTTGGTCGCCCCAAGTTTCGCGGCGATCTCCCGGTTGGCATCGCTGGACAGCTCGCCCCCTTCAGTCTTGCTCGTTTCCAACATATCCAGAATGCGCTGGCGGCTGATGAGATTCATCTGTTGATTCTGCGCCAAGTCGGTCAGGAGCATTTCAGGAAGGCCCGATTCCATCCAATCGAACTCAGGGTCGCCGGTTTTATTCTGGAACTCAAGGATTGCGAGGCTGTTTGGTTTCGCCTGGACGTTGCTGGAGTCTCCTCCCGAGAAGAATATCTTCCAGACCAGCGCTACCACCGCGATAGCGATCACGGCGGTTTTCCAATCCAATATCCAGGTCTTGCTGGCCTTGACCTTTGGTGCATGCTGGACTCCGGAAACGGAGATTGAATCCGATGTCCCACTCTCATAAAGTCTGCGCAGGTTGCGCAAGTCGACCACCAGGTCGCGTGTATCCTGATACCGGTCGTTTGGATCCTTCTGCAAGCACTTGTCGACGATCCGTTCCAGTTCCTGCGGGATCATTTCATTCCGCATGCGTATGGAATCGTGCCGCGCCTCGAGTATCTTGGCCAGCGTGGAGACTTCGGTCGGTCCAGTGAACGGGAATTCACCGGTTGCCATGCGATACAAGAGTACTCCAAACGAGAAGATATCCGAGCGAATATCGACCGCCTCGCCGCGTATCTGTTCCGGCGACATATATGAGACGGTCCCGACTATCTTTCCGGCACGTGTCAGCTCTTTAGAAACTGTCTTGGTCGAATCGCCTTCAGAGAACTTGACCGGTTGGACTGGTTTGGCCAGACCGAAATCGAGGATCTTTGGCTGGTCATCCTCATCGACCATAATATTGTCCGCTTTGATATCGCGATGCACGACGTTGATCTTGTGCGCGGCGGCCAGTCCTGCCGCTATCTTCTCAGCCAGTTTGACCACGGTTGCCATGTCCGAAGACCGCATCTTCATATATTCCGAGAGCGATTTCCCCCGGATATACTCCATGACGATGTAGGTCACATCGGTGCCGGCCGAGTCTTTGGCAGTGTTGATATCATAGATCGCCATCACGTTGGGATGCGAAACCTGCGCCGCGGTCTTGGCTTCCCGCTCGAAGCGGGCCAGTCGGTCATCGTCGTCCCCCGGCTTGAACGACAGGATCTTGAGGGCGACCTCGCGATGTAGTTTCTGGTCCTCCGCGAGATAGACCTGTCCCATCCCTCCTTCGCCAAGGAGTCGTATGATCTTGAAATGGGCGAAACTCTGGCCTTGCTCAAGCATTGGTCATTTCCTTCTGACGAGCAGCATCGTTATATCATCCGAACGGGGGCCATCCCCGACATACGTTTCAATATCTTCAGTCAACCGACGGGCGATCGTGTCGATCGATTCACTCCGATTGGACACTACCAGCTTTTCCATCCGCTGGTCGGTGTATGGCTCATCGCCGCGCATCGCCTCGGTCACACCATCGCTGAAAACAAATATGAATTCCCCGGAAGATAACTTCACCGAGGACTCCTGCCAGGTGGAAAAATCAAACGCTCCGATCATCGTGCCGGAAGGCTGCAGGTATTCCAGTGAACCGTCAAACCGCACTACCAGCGGCGGATTGTGCCCGGCGTTCACATACGACACACTCTCGTTGTCCGGCGTCAAAAGACCCACGAATAGGGTCGCGAAGTCCTCCGGCGCGCTGTACTTGTGCAACTGAGTCGAGACCGACTTGACCGCTCGCTCCAGGGTAAACGTCGGATCGTTGTAGAAAATGCGGAATGACGCGAGGATATTCGACATCAACAGAGCCGCGCCAAGTCCTTTACCTGACACATCCGCGACCAGAAAGACCAGCCGGCCATCCGGAAGTAGGGCGACATCGTACAGATCACCGCCAACCAGTCGGGACTGACGCTGAAAGGCGTGGACATCAAATCCCGCGATCCGCGGCGGGATCTTGATCAGCAGATTATTCTGTATCGAGGATGCCCGATGCAGCTCCGCGTCGATAAGTTGCTTCTCCTGCCGCGCCTGCAGGAGCTGATAGTTCATCAAGCGCGCCGCGATAATGTTGCCGAACGTCGCCAGCAAGCGGAGGTACTCGTCGCTGTACCGACGCAACGGATTGGTTGTATCAACATACAGGATGCCCAGCACCTTGTCCTCATCCATCATCGGAACCGCCATCGCCGATTTCATCGCCGACATGATAACTGATTGCTGCGAAGCGAACCGCGGGTCACTGGTCGGGTCGCCTATGAGGATCGCGCTCTTATTGGTCAGGATCTCCCGCACGATCGTGCGGGACAAGGTAAATGTCCCCAGGTCACGCCCATTCGGAAGGAGCGTCGCGGCGGCATAAATCTCATTCTGGTCCGAAGAGGTGAAGAGCACCGCCAGTCTTTCTGACGGGATCACTTTGGCGACCAGGCCGAGGGCGCGGCGAAGCATCTCTTCCTGGGGTTCCGGGAGTACCAGCGTTTTCGCCATGTCGAACAGTGTCGGCAGCAGTTCAGGAAGGTCGGTCACGCGCGCCGGAAGCGGTTTCAACGCCTCATTCATGGAGAGAAATACCGAGTGCTCGGCGATATTCTCAGGCAAGATGGCGCGTGGAAAACTTGTTGAATCGTTAACTGGAGCATTCCCCGAAGTCAGGCGAAACTGCGCTTGCCCGAATGTGAGATGATCACCCGCTTTGACCGGAATGCGCCCGGTCAGCTTCTTTCCGTTGACCAAGGTTCCGTTGCGGCTTTCCAGATCGGTCAAATGAATGGTGAGCCCATCCGGGCCGACCTCAAACTCAGCATGTTTTCGGGAGACAGTTTTGTCAGGAACGACCAGGTCAGCCTCCGAGCTGCGCCCAATGACATACTTTCCGGTCGCCAGCATCCATGAATAATATTGACTCCCATCGGAGCCGATCAATTGGATCACGTATTCATTCCTTTTTGGGTGGTAGTGGCATGGTGCCTGCCATTCAGGCCGCGGAATGGCCACCGGAGCGGCAGGACCAGCTACTGGATGACCAAGTTAACTGAAAGGTAATTAAAGAGAAAGAGGAAAACGCGCGGCGATCGAACGGGACAGGGGGGAGCAAAAAGACACCCGACAACCAAACTCGCCATGGCTGCCGGGTGGTTTAACCCTCTGTTGCACATGAGGGCATGTCTTTTGTCCCCCGTCTGTACTGTCCCGTCCCAGGGAGTGTGGCTCCCTGCCTCTGCGGTTGAGAAATGCGGCAAGGAATGGGACAACACCGCATATTCACACGCATTCGGTAACTACTTACATACAAGAATAATGCCAACTCGTTGGTCTATTATCAGTAGAGTAAGTGTATGTCGATTAGATTGTTGAAAGAGACAAAGTTAACCACGATTTGCTGTCGGGTCATGATAACCCGAAAACTGGCGAAAATAAACGGGTAGATTTAACCTAATGTTATGCCAAGCGACTCTATCTGCTTTCGGAAGTTCGCTGGGTCCTTTCCAAACTCCCGCGCCACCTTGCTCACATTCCAGGCATGCTTGTCCAGTGCTTTGACAATGAGGATCCGCTTGAAATCCTTCACCTGCTCGTCGAAATCAGTCTGGCTGGGAATGAACAACTCTGACCGCTCCAACTTCCGCTCGACATCCTGCCGCGAAATGAAATACGAAGGGGTGGACGAAATGAGCGCTTTCAGGGTCTCGAACAGATCCCGCACATTTCCTTTCCAATTGTGCTCTATCAGAAGGTCGCGCGCCCCTTGATCGTAATACTTGATATCGATCCCCTGCTTATCGCAATACAACGCCGTGAAGTAGTCGATCAATTCAGGAATGTCCTCCCGACGTTCCTGCAGCGGCGGCATCATAATGACCACGCTTCGTATGCGGTAAAAGAGATCGCTCCGGAACCGCCCCTGGGCGACCATCTGCTCGAGGTCGGCATTGGTCGCGCAGATCACGCGAACATCCACTTTTATCTCTTCCGTCGACCCCAATCGTGTGATCTTCTGATCCTCGAGCACTCGCAACAACTTAACCTGTGTATTGAGATCAAGTTCGCCGATCTCGTCCAGAAAGACAGTGCCATGGTTCGCGCTTTCCAACAATCCCTCACGATCGGTCAGCGCGCCGGTAAATGCTCCCCGCCAATGTCCGAACAACTCATCTTCCACCAGATCAGGAGGTTTGTGACCACAGGTGAACGCTATCAGCGGCTGACCGGCCCGCGAACTGAGCCGGTGCAGCGCTTTTGCCACCAGTTCCTTCCCCGTACCTGTCTCGCCAAGGATCAATACGCGATCATCCTTGGGCCCGATCTCATCCACTGTTCGATAGACATCCAACATCAATTGCGAATGCCCGACCATCTCAAACATGTCGCGGGCATATTCGGTCAGCGCTTCGGGGTGGTTCTTGAAAAGTGAACTGCGCACCGCGTTGCGCACCGCCGTGGCGAGACGCTCCGGGTTCTCGTTTTTGCCAATGTAATCTGAAGGCTTCATGGCCTCGGTCTGTTTATGCGAGTAATCCCCCGGGTAGCCCGTATGGAATATGATCGGTACGTCCAGCGAGGACTCCCGAATGTGCCGCGCCGTCTGAAATCCGTCCATCTTGGCCATCCGGATATCAAGAATGATCGCGGCCGTGTCGCGATGCTGCTGCAACTGTTCAAGTGCTTCCTGACCGGTCGTTGCCAGGACGACATCGTATTCGTCAATGAAGTTCTCCTTGAGAGCTTCAAGGACCAGTGGATCGTCATCAACGATCAGTATTTGGCCGCGGAATTTACTGAGTGGCATGCTTGATTTCCTCCTCCGCTCGATATCGCGGGAGCGTGATCTCGAAATTTGTCCCTGAATTGGGAGTAGAAGAGACCCGGAGGGTCCCTCCATACATCTCCGCTATTTTCCTCGCCATCGCCAACCCGATCCCCGTTCCGCTGCGCGGTTTGGTGCTGAAAAACGCGTCAAAGATGCGGGGAAGATCTTCCGCTGAAATTCCCGATCCGTTATCCGCGACGCGGATCGAGACGGTTTGCGGCGAGAGTTGCGCCGTTATCGATATGGTCGGCTGCGCGGTCTCCTGCAATGCGTCGATCGCGTTAACCACCAGGTTATTGACCAGGCTGTTGAAATGGGGGCGGCTGCACGCCACGTGCGCATTGGTCGGGATCGACGCCACCACCTGAATATGTCCGCTCTCGAAGCGGGACCGATTCTGTTCGATGATCTCTCCGATGACGTTCTTCACCGAGATATCCTCGATGCGACGATTCGCTTCCAAGCGTGAGTAGCGAGTGACCGATTCGGTCATGTGAATGGCTCGCGCGATCGCCTGCTCCGCCAGGCCGAGGAGCCGAAGATCCCGCTCCTTCTCCTCTGGTTCCAGCGTCCGTTGGCTCATTCGCTCCCGCATTTTGTGCAGGCTGGTCGTGGCAGGGAAGAGTGAATTATATATCTCGTGTGACACTCCGCCGGCGATCTCACGCACCTGCTGATATCGTTCCTGATAGACTCGTTGGAGTTCGCTCTCGGCCTTGACACGGTCAGTAATATCGATAGTGGTCCCCAGGTTGCAGGTCTCACCCATGAATTTGATAACCTGCGCGGAGTAATCGATCCAGCGTTCCTCGCCATCCTTGCGGATTATCTTGATCTCGTAACGCGGAGGGACGTCAGCGCCGGTCAATCGTTCCCGGCCACGCTGCATGGCCAATTCGCGAAATTGCGGATGAATGATATCCCAGTAGTTCATGCTCGCCAATTCTTCTGCGGAATACCCGGAAATATGGCACGAAGCGGGATTGCAATACAATAACCTGTCTTTGCCGAAGATCGTGATTCCGGCACTCATGGACTCTGCCACCGCGCGGAATCTTGATTCGCTCTCCCGCAGGCTCTGTTCTATCTGGTGGCGCACCGTGATATCGAGCCAGGTCGCCTGAACGAATGTTCGATCCGGAAGTACGATGCGTCTCGCCAGCGCTTGCAGTCGCTTGTGCGTCCCTTTGAACGTCGTGATCTCCGTTTCAAACTGAGCCGGTGCGTCGCCTCCAGCCATGCGTCGACGGATCCGGTCTAGCCAGGCCTGCGTCGCTTCATATCCAACAAGTGTCTCCAAAAGCGTCTGCATGGACATGGAAGTCAATTCGGCGACATCGATCTCCAGCATGCGCGCAAGTTGCTCATTGGCGTACAGCACCCGGAAATCGTTATACTGCAGGATACCGATATTGGAATGCTCTGACAGCGAGCGGTATTTTTCTTCGCTCTCGCGAAGCGCCTTTTCCGCACGCTTCATCTCGGTGACATCCTGATACGCTCCCAGCACTCCAACGATCGTTCCGTCAAGATCCCGAAGAGGCACTTTGCTCGTCAGCAGACTGATCGTCTCTCCGGTCGGCGTCGTCTGCGGCTCCTCGATCAGCATCTTGGGCTGGCCGCTTTCGATGACCGCGCGATCGTCGGCTCGATACAGCTCCCCCTGGTCCCGCCAGCCCATCGCGAAGTCATCTTTTCCTATGACCTCGTTTGGCGATGCGAAACCGGCGTCACGGGCGAATTGAGTGTTGCAGCCCAGATACCGACCCTGCAGATCTTTCCAGAATACCCGCGCCGGAATCGAATCCAGGACGATCGCAAGGAACTCTCGCGACCTGCGAAGTTCTTCTACCGCCCGCCGCTCAGAGGTCACATCGATCATGACGGTCAGGAAGTAGTTCTTTCCAGCGCTTCTGATTATCTCCCCGGCGAAACGGCCCGTCAGGATATGGCCATCTTTATGGCGGACAAGGAGCTCGACGTCTCTCACGTGCCCCTCTTCTATCAATCGTATTCCCGCTGCCTTGTGCAGCTCATGATTGACGAACATTTTCAGCTCGGGAGCGGTATGTCCGATGAGTTCGGCGCGCGAGTAACCCAGCGTCTGCAGGAATGCACTGTTGATGTCGACAAAGCGGCCGCTCTCCGATTCAGTCACGGCCATGAGGGATGGGTTTGCCTCAAAAACCCGATGAAAACGCTGCTCAGCTTCCTCTTTTTCGGTCAGATCTTTGCTTAAGCCGAAAATGCACTCGGCTCCATTCCATGTTCCTTCCCAGACTCGGGTGGAAGCTTCGATCCGGGTGCCGTCCTTCATCAAAAGGGGGAGAGTACACACCTGGGTTTCACCACGAAGGATCGCGTCGATAGTTCTGATCGCTTCCTCTCTGACCTCCGGAGGATGCAACTCCACCAGTTGCAGGGCCGTGATCTCTTCCGACGTGTAACCGAGTTTGGTACGCATCGTCGAGTTGGTGAACAGCACGCGCCCGTCGCGCGAAGCTACGATCAGCATGTCTCCGATCGTCTCAAAGAACATGCGGAAATTACGCTCGCTCTCTGCCAGCGCCTTGACCGTCTGTTTCTGGTCAGTGAAATCTCGAACGATGGCCAGTACTTCGTTTTTACCGGCCACCACCAGTCGCGCTTCGTAGTCACGCAGGATTCCCTGGATGGGAAGCTGGTACTCAAGCGTCCGACTGGCCCCCGACTCGAGAGCTTCGGCCAGCGCCATCACAAGCCGCTGGGCCAGCGGCGCGGGCAATACGTCGGAGACATTGCGATTGAGGAACTGTTCGGCCGGTGCGTACAACTCAGACTGGCGACTCGCCTGATAGTCGATGAAGTGGCCATCGGCGGTCAACCGGAACATCAGATCAGGAGTGGCGTTGAGTATCGCCTCGTTGCGCGCGTCCGCTTTCCTTAATGCCTCGATCGCGCGGCGCCTCCGTACATTCACCACCACGAGTTGTAATGAAAGCAGAATAAGGGCCACCACGAACCATGTGCGATACCGCCAAAGGACCGCGACCAATCGCTGAGACCATGGCCGCACATGAAGATTCCCCGCGACGAATCCGTTTCCGGCATTCGCCACGAACATCGAGAGCCCACCGGTCGAATCGATTTCCGCAGGGATAAGTTCGTTGCCGATCCCCGGCAGGACTCCGCGGCATTCCCAATCTTTGGAGTAAAGGATCGAGCCACCCTCTGTCACAAACTGCAGAACCACTTCGCCAGATTTCGGGAGGCGGAAGGTGGCAAGGAACCGTCCAAGACGAGCCCCGGAAATTCTGCCCAATACGGTGAGTTCCAGATCAAAGATCATGGCGTTACCGTCGTTGCCGACCATAAGCAGTTCCGGTCCATCATCGCCGACCAGGTCAACCAAGTCGAGCGAGGCAAGTTTGGGGGGGACGGCCACGCTTTTTCTGGAACGCCCTTGGGCATCAATTATCGACAACCAAGCCGCATCCGAAGTCCTCGCCTGATCCGGAAGCGAATACTCGTGATACAGTACGTAAAGCGAATCACCAGGAAGCACACGTATCGCCGGATTGGCGAATTTGGGTGCGATGCGAAAGTTGAAGATCAGGTTTCCGTGCCTGTCGATCCGTGTCAGATAGCCATACTGGTCATCGAAATTCGGATCACTCACCCCGTTTTCTGGTCCATAACTCCCGACCAGAATGCCCGGATCAACGGAATCGAAGCAATTCACGGTATTGAATTGAGTCGCCGACGCTGACATCGGCAGGGACCACTCAATCACCATTCGCTCAATATCTACGCAGAAATATATCCGTGGTCGTTTGTCCCGCCCGCACATGAGATAGAAGAAGAGTTCCGTAGTGCCATCATAATCATAATCAAATGCGGCGAGATGGTACGGCGACGGCTCCCAACGGCCATTCCCGGTGGCGTCGACTCCGCTGGCCAGGAAGAGGAAGTCAAAGCGGTTGGTTCCCGGAAAGTTCCGGACCACATACGCCGAATCGTTTCTAAAACCGACGATCGCGACGCCCAGTCGATCAGTCGAGTCTCGAAAAAGACAGAAATCCTTGATAGTCAAAAAGACCGGATCCTGACTCAGGGTCCTGTTATCGGGAAGTTTATTGACAAACACGGAGGCCGCGTCATCGCTATGGGCCGAGCTGTTTGTGACCAATACCGCCAGGATAGAATCCGCGGGAGTGGTTTGAGGCTGAACGATCCGGATCGTATGCGCACTTGTCTGCTGATCCGCGGGAAAACCGGATTCAATGAAATATGACGCATCATACGGCAGGAGTGTGGTGTCACCCACCGGATCAGGAGTGATCTGAGTTTGAGCTGAGACTGTGCCGGTCGCCAGCGAGTAGACGAGCCACAGAATAAACAGACGCACCATAGAAACCATGTGCCCTTAACGTTTTCCCCTCAACCCCACTGAAGACAGGTCACATTCGCCGACGGTTAAATTCGGTCATAGGGATAGACTATGAACAATATAATAGAAAGCAGGAACAAAATCCAGATGCCTGCGTGAAGTTCTCGCCATCGCCCGGTGGCTCCCTTAAAGACCACATAGAGGACAAACCCCGAGGCTACTCCGAACCCGATATTGTAGGTAAATGCCATCATGGCGATAGTGGCCACCGCCGGAAAAAGCTCGGTATAGTCTTCATACGGGAGCTGTTTAAGGGGGGCCACCATCAGGAATCCGACTATTACAAGGGCCGCCCCGTAGGCAACCGCGGGGACCGCCATGAATATCGGGGCAAGAAAGAGCGTGCAGAGGAAGAGGATAGCGGTGACCAGCGACGCAAAGCCGGTCCGCGCTCCTGACTCTATCCCCGCGGCCGACTCGATGTATGCGCCAGAGGTCGAGGTTCCGACCACTGCCGCCGCGGTAGTCGCAAGGGCGTCGGCCATCATCGGCTTCTCTATCTCCGGAAGGTTATTCTTGGCATCCAACAGACCGGCCCGGGCGGACAAACCGATCAATGTCCCCATCGTGTCCACAAAGGCCAGAATAAAGAGGACCAAGATGATCGGCAGGAACTCCGGTGACAGGGCGCCCTTGATGTCCAATTGTCCAAAGATCGGGGCGAGCGACGGGGGAGTAGAGAGCACCCCTTCGGGATACGGGCTGACTTTTAGCAAGAAAGCCAGGATGGTGGTCAGCAGCATCCCTATCAGAATTGCTCCCGGAATCTTACGAATTATCAATACCGCTATCAGGAGCACCGCGAAGAGGGCCAGAAGCGGCCCTGCGGACGATAGGTCTCCGATCTTCACTGGCGCGCCGGGAACACCCAATCTTACCAGCCCGGTTTCCGTCAGGCCGATAAACATGATGAAGAACCCGATACCCGCCGCAAAGGCCCGCTTCAGATTCTCCGGAATCGCGTTTGCGATCCAACTCCGTATGCCAAAGATAGTGATGACAATGAAGACCAGTCCGCTCAAAAACAGCGCCCCGAGCGCCGTTTGCCACGCAAACCCCATCCCCAAACAGATGGTGTAAGCAATAAACGCGTTCTCTCCCATATAGGGCGCAATGGCAAATGGTCGGCGCGCGTAAAGCGCCATGAGCAACGTGCCGAAGGCGGCTATCAGGATCGTGGCAGTTGTGCTGGCTTCGCGGGGGATGCCCCCGGCGCTGAGGATCGCCGGATTGACGATGACGATATATGCCATCGCGAAGAAGGTAGTGATGCCACCGAGCGTCTCTTGCCGAAAAGACGTCCGGTGCTCGTCAAACCGAAAGAAGCGTTTCATGGAAACGTCCCGCTCAGGTTGTTTTCTCTTTGCGAACCAAACTAGCGGGGGGATGCTCCTAAGACAAGCCTTTTTGAAATGCTCTGCAGACAGATTGTGTCACCTAATCTCTCGCCGGAACCTATTCAGCGGGCGACCGGTTGATTTCTCATGCAAACAAGGTTACCATTCAGGACATAATGGAGACGAGAGAAGGTCAGACAAGCCAGGATCAAGGGGGATTTCGGAGCATCCTTCGCGCGATGCGTCACCGCAACTATCGCCTGTTTTTCATGGGACAGGGGATATCCCTCATTGGGACCTGGATGCAGCAGATCGCGGTCAGTTGGCTTGTCTACCGCCTGACCAATTCACCCTTTCTTCTCGGACTCGCCAGCTTTGCGCTGAATGCCCCGGTCCTCTTTCTTGCCCCCATCGCCGGATACTACGCGGATCGCTGGGATCGCCACAAGCAACTGGTCATTCTTCAGGTCCTGGCGATGGTTCAGGCGTTGGCGATGGCCGCACTCGTGCTGACCGACTTGATCACAGTCTGGCAGATCATTATCCTGAGCCTCTTCCTGGGGGTCATCAATGCTTTCGACATGCCTATTCGACAGTCGTATATCGTTGAGATGATCGAAGATCGCAATGACCTCGGAAATGCCATCGCCCTCAACTCCACCATGTTCAACAGCGCACGTCTGATCGGCCCGTCGATTGCTGGACTGATGATCGCCGCGGTCGGTGAAGGAGTCGTCTTTCTCGTCAACGGCCTCAGTTACATCGCGGTGATAATTGCGTTGATGGCCATGAACCATGTTCCAATGAAGGAAAGGAAAGACCCGGCCAGTCTCTGGCAGTCGCTCAGCGAAGGGTTTTCCTACTCCTTCGGCTTTCCCCCGATACGATCACTGCTATTCCTGCTCGCGCTGGTATCACTCATAGGTATGCCCTATACCGTGCTGATGCCGATCTTCGCCAAGGATATCCTGCATGGTGATTCGCATACGATGGGATTTCTGGTTGGCGCGTCAGGAGTAGGCGCGCTCATAGGCGCGCTCTATCTTGCTTCCCGCAGATCGGTCAGGGGGCTGGCGCGCATGGTGCCGCTTGCCGCCGCTGTCTTTGGCGCCGGACTGATCGCCCTCTCATTCTCCCGAAATCTCTGGCTCTCGATCGGTTTGATGGTCTTCACCGGGTTCGGTTTCATCACACAGGCCGCCTCAAGCAATACGCTGCTGCAGACGATCGTCGATGATGACAAGCGGGGGAGAGTGATGAGTCTTTATACTATGTCGATTCGTGGCATTGCGCCTCTGGGAAGTCTTCTCGCGGGGGCCTCGGCCGCCGCGATCGGCGCGCCATATACTTTCATGCTTGGTGGACTCGGCTGTCTGCTGGGCGCGCTTATCTTTGCCCGGTATCTCCCAACCCTGCGCCAGATGATCCGCCCGATCTACGTCAGTAAAGGGATTGTCCCAGCGCCGCAGTCAGCGCCCGAGAGGGAATAGTCCGGTAATTATCTTCAAAAGTCCGCTCTCCGGTACGCCGATAATGATACTATGGGTACCGAGACCGCCTTTCTCCAGCGTCCGGATGAAGAGACTGAGCTTGTGGGCGATTCGCTTGACCCGGTTCACTCGGTCTTTTCGAACCGTCGGGGCCTTTACCTGACTTTCTGGCTGCTGGTACCGCTTATCCTCCCCACGTGCGCGTTCCTCTATGCGCTACCGCTTGCTCCGGTCATTTGGCTTGCTGCAAAGGTCGCCGGTACCGCGACCAGCAACCATGGCGGAACGATCGTCGCCATCATCATGGCCACGAGTCTGGCGCTGGCTGCGGTTACGGTTGGGACGCTCTGGAAACGAACGCGCCTGATGGCGCGCTCTCTGCGCTAGAATAGTCTACCTCAGGATTGCATACCGGCTATCCGTCGCTTGACGTGGCGGAATCCGACCAGGCGATTCTCCTGCTCATCCCAAAGTCGATAGCTCAATGATTTGAAACTGGGCCAGAATCGAACTTTCGGCGTGGCGGAGAACACTTCATGCTTCTCGTGGCACTTGGGGAGATTGTAGTTCGGGATGCGTGAATTGAGGTGATGTATATGGTGATACCCGATATTGCCGGTGAACCAGTTAAGTACTTTGGGGAGCGCGTAGAATGACCCGCCATCCAGCGAAGCGGTCACAAAATCCCACTCAGGCTGGCGCGCCCAGTAGACGCCCTCAAACTGATGCTGCACGTAGAAAAGCCATATTCCCGCCATCGTGCCAATATATAGCACCAGGAACTGCACCACCAGGTAGACCTTCCATCCGACTATCAGGCTTACGCCAACACCCATTAAAAGAATGCAGATATTGGTAATCCAGACCGATCTCCGCTCCTTCGATGTCGCTTTGCGCCGGACCATACGATGGGTTATGAGAAATATGAACAGCGGTCCGAGCAGGAACATCACTGCCGGATTCCGGTACAGGCGATACTGGAGTCGGGTCTTGAAGTCGGACTCCATATACTCCTTCACGGTCATCATCCAGACATCACCAAAGCCACGCTTGTCGAGGTTACCGGATGTAGCATGATGCTTCGCGTGACTCTTGTGCCAATAATCGTACGGAGTAAATGTCAGGACCCCGGTGATATTCCCCACGATCGTGTTAAGTCGGTCGGAGGCAAAGAAAGCGGAATGCCCACAATCATGGAAGATAATGAACAGGCGGATCAAGAATCCGGCGGCCAAAACGATAGACGGGAGGGCGTACCAAAATGAGTACTGCATCGCCCAGAACGAGATCGCCATTAACGCAAGATACGGGATCAGCGTATTCGCCAGTTGCCAGAGACTTCGTCCAAGCGAAGGCTGTTGGAGGTGAGAGATCTCTTTCTGAATGACTTCCTGAATTGCCTGTTCACCAGGCTGAGCGGTAGGATTCATCTGTTGTGTCAGGCACGTTCTCCATTCTGTAGGGCGACAGTGCGAGGTCGCAGGCACCGGCGGCTTGACGAACGATACCTTCACTTCGTCCTGCGACTCGTTCTAAGGCGAAAGAGGATCACAGTAAGCCACGATGTTAAAACGACAGTCGATCGCGGTTAGTTCCTGATGCGGGAGAAAGGTAACTGTTTTCGTTTTGATTAACAACAAGAACATATCAAGGACGAATCGTCCGGGGAGAAGGTCAATTCAGATAGCTGGAGAGCCCGTCCAAAAACAACTGCACCGCCACTGCCACCAACACCATCCCCATCAACCGCTCAATCGCGGCCAAGCCCCGCTTGGTCAGGAAATCGACGATGTAGGTCGAGAGGAAAAGCACGATGAAGGTGACCACCCAGGCTCCTACGGCCGCGATCATCAGACCTCCAACGCCAAGCGTCCCGGTCGATGAGAAGAGCAATAAGGCCGCCAGCAGCGATGGCCCCGAAACCAGCGGCACCGCCATTGGCACCAGAAACGGCTCCCCCTCGAACTCTCCAAACGCATCCGCTTCTGCGCGGGGGAATACCATCCGTATGGCGATGAGAAAGAGAATGATCCCGCCGGCGATCGAAATAGAGGCCCGATTCAACCCCAGAAACGACATCACGTAGGACCCGGAGAGAGTGAAGACCGCGATGATCAGCAGTGAGAACAGCAGTTCACGAACGAGCACCTTTCGCCGACGTTCTCGTGGGATCTTCTCCAGGATAGGCAGAAAGATAGGGATGTTCCCGAACGGATCCATGATCAGGAAAAGCGTGACCGAAACGGAGAGTATTTCCATGCCGCTCATCCGTTACTCAGGGGATCCTTGAAATACTCGTAATGGTAACGGATCAGCTTGGTTATCTTCCCCGCATCATTCCGCGTGATCAGTTGCGATAGGAGGCCATCCTCTGAATAGACATAGGTCTGCAGGCTGAGCATCGTCCCTGCGGAGTTCAGGGTGGCGATCTCATCGTATTCGCCGTTGTCTGTATAACTGTAGGAGAAGATACGATTGATCGAGCCATCCGGAGCATACACTGTCTTTGAGACCCGTGATGTTCCTTCGTACTTATTCTCCACGCTGATCATCATTGTACCATCCGCCGCGGTCTGTTTCGATGCGATGTTGTTCTGCAGGTCATCCCCGGGCGCATAGGTGTAGACAATCGTGTAGAGGAGCGAGTCCTGATCGGTATGCTTCACCACCGTTATCTCGCGAGCCGCGACATTGTAGCTGTAATCCAGTTTGCCGGTCAGCGCGCCATTGACATCGAAACTGAGGATCTGGTGGATCAATCCATCCGGCCGGTAGACGAAAACCGTCCGGTCCTGCAATGAATCATCCGCGTAGATCAGTTCCTCAAGCCAGATATTCTTCTCCCCATACTTGCTCATGTACCGGGTCACCCCCAGCGAATCAAAGGTCACTTGTTCGATCAAATTCCCTCTTTGGTCGAAGTGGCTCGACTGCCAGAGCATGGAGTCGGCAGGACGGGAAGGGGTACTCTCGAAGATCACCCATGCGTGCTGAATTTTCACCTTGTGCTGCGCGATCGTCGCCCGGGCTTTCTCTTTCTGGAGAAGCTCATCCTGCGTTTTGGGAGGTTCGGTGTGAGCATGGAGGAGCGACGCCAAACCAAACGCACACCCGATTAGAGTACACCACGCTGTGAATGACCTGATAGTTTTCATCTCTCCTGTCCCGTTGTCGATTGAGCAGTTCCAACCATAGAGCCTCCGATACAAGAGGCCTCCGCGACTCGTCCTTACACGAAAGTAACCGTCACTAAACCCAATGTCAATCTAATGTGCGTCAAAGATAGGTGAAAGACTCGACCTTCTGAATGATGTCCATTGAGGAGGAAGGAGGCTGTGGCAGATCAGCAGTACAGGCGACACCGGATTTCCCTGAATTTCACGGAGGGATCGGCAGTATAGCTTTTTAGTTGGTGGCGCTCTCCCGAAGTCCTAGATTCGGGTAGATAATCTGAAACAACACCAAAAAGGGAGTTAGATATGCTATTCATACTCGCGCTTCTGGTCAGTATCGCCGCGTTTTTCGTCTGGCGTCGCGCGGTGATAAACCTCAGGCAGAGCAACGCTGTCGTTCGGTCGGCGGGATCAGTCTCGCTTCTGCTGGCCATCATCTTCGCCGTTGTTGCCCTGACCCAGTGCTTCTCGCAGATACCGGCGGGGCATGTCGGCGTGATCGACTTCTTCGGCATCGTCTCCGATCGAGTCCTCCCGGCCGGTATCAACGTGGTCAATCCGCTCGCTCGGGTCATCAAGTTCTCTATCCAGACCAAGGAGCAGAAAGAGACCATGCAGGTGCTGTCTCGCGAAGGGCTGACCATTGGCCTTGAGATATCCGCGCTCTATCGTCTCAATCCTGATTCAGCCGCCTCGGTCTACAAAACGGTGGCCGGGGGAGACTACGAGACCGTCATCCTGGCGCCGCAATTCCGGTCCATCAGCCGCGCCGTGACCGCCGGATTCCAGGCCAGCGCGCTCTACTCGACCGAACGTGAACGACTGGGTGTCACCATCCAGGAGGAGTTGTCCAAGACGATGGAAAAGCGGGGCGTCTTCATAGAGTCCACGCCACTTCGTAACGTTCAGCTCCCGTCCCAATTGACCGAAGCTATCGAGCAAAAGCAGCGCGCCGACCAGGAGAGCCAGCGCATGGAGTTTGTCCTGACCAAGGAAAAGCAGGAGGCCGACCGGAAACGGATCGAGGCCCAGGGGATCGCCGACTTCCAGAAGATCGTCTCCTCTGGTATCAGCGAGCAGTTGCTTCGATGGAAGGGTGTCGAAGCTACAGAGAAGCTGGCCAATTCACCCAACACCAAGGTGATTATCGTTGGTTCAGGGAAAGATGGCCTGCCCGTTATCCTCGACACCAAGTAAGACCGACTGTCAGAAAACAGAAAGAGGTGGCTGATTGTTCAGCCACCTCTCTTGCTAACAGAATGCCGCGATTTACTTCGTGACCACAATCCCCAGCGAGTCGAGTTCGATTATCACACCTTTCTGAAAGGTCCGACCATCCCGCGTGATCGATTCAGCAAGCCGGGCGCTCCGCAACTGTCCATTCTCCCAGAACGATACATTGGCGCCATCGCCGAAAACATCTGCCATCCAGCTATATTCCGCCACCGGAACCCCCTGGACAGTCTGATCCTTTGCCGGCCAGGCGACTTTCAGTTTCCCATTCGAATGGAAAACCGTCTGGAAGCCATGTCCCTCACCCTTGCAGAGAACTCCCTGTATCTCTGTCGGCTGTTGCAGGAAAGCGAAATCAAAATCTCCATCGCTATTGAATGCGACTACCGTCCCTTTCGGGAGCACCTGCCCCGCCAATGTATCTTCCGCGCCAAGCGTGCAACTGCGGAGATTGCCGTTGGGATAATACGAAATATGTCCTTCGCACGTGACCGACTGCACTTCGACCGGTCCGTAGAGCGCCTGACCCGATTTATTGAGTTGTCCGACCTCTCCTTTCTCCGGACGACTCATCAATGCGAATAATATCACCAATGCCAGGGTCGATGCCCCCAACAGCGTGGCGCGAATCTGCTTGTTGCGACGTTGGTCGGATTCAGCATCTTCGCGACGCTCTCCCAACAGGCAGATGGCCGCGATCAACATGCACCCGACCAGCAACCAGACCGCGATCGAGTTGCTGTTGAATCGGTAAAGATGAAACCAGAAGACCATCGCAAGCGCAAGCGCGCCGACCGCTATGCCGACTGGCCGAGGGTATCTACGCGACAGGAAACCGGCGACCGCTATGATCAGACCGACTGCCAGGCCAATAATCGAACCGGTAGATATTCCCTCGGAGAGAATGACAAAAGTCGCAATCACTATCCCCAGGACAATTATGATTACCGAGGCCGCTTTCTGGAGATCCCCACGCATGACCAGATTCGTCACCGCGCGAGCCACCAGGCCGATTATGAGAAGCAGGTACATCTCATCCGGCTGTTCGCCGTGCGCAAGGCGGACGATCGAGAAGCCCACCACCGCCAGCATTACCGCCACAAATCCGACATTCCCGGAACGTGAGTGTATCTGCACCTGACGTTCATCATCAAACCTCGGCGCCAGTTCGAACGCGTGCAATGTCGGCCGGAGCAGATACGCCGCGACCACCAGCAACAGCGCTATCGGCTGCCCGGCCAGCGCGAGGCCGATACCCGCGGCCAACAAACCGCAGGCGGTATAGAAGATGGGGTCACGTTTACGCATGGTCCTGTTCCTCCAGAACGAAAAGCTGTTCGACGGTCGTCTGTAAATGATGTGCCAAGAGCAGGGCAAGTTTGACCGAAGGGGAGTAATCGCCGCGTTCGATCGAAATGATCGTCTGCCGCGATACTTTGACCAGGTCGGCCAGTTGCTGTTGACTCAGTTCGCCGCGCTCAAAGCGGAATTTTCGAAGACTTGTTTTCATGGCGACTCTTTGGCTTAATTAGCTCACTCACCAGTGCTATCGGCAGAATAGTACAGTATGTTTTACATTATGTAAAGAACATTGTACTTAGTGTGAATAATAGATAACTTCACCTGGTGTGAAAGTCGCCATACAAGAATATAAAGGGCCACCAAATCGGCTTGTCATACAACGTGTTACGGTGATTTTGACTGAATCGTTTTTGGAGGACAAGAAAGGGGCAGAGCCTTCTTGATTGAGTCTAGCCAAGGCCCTGCCCTTGAATGTAAGGTGACCGGAAAAGACCGCTTTTGGTCAACTCGCCAATCTCAGCGCTTACTCGTCGAGTGCGCAATCTCTCGTTGACTGCTGTCCACTGCAGCTTCCTCCGGCAGATCATAGGCTTCGGGGTGGAGATACTTCCCTCGCTCCTTACCCAACTTCTCCACTTCGACTACGATCCGATTCGTTTCTGCATATGGATCTTTGCGAACACCGGTTACCTGCCAGGAGACCTTCATTCCGGGCTTCCCGCCGGCGATGACGAACTCATTGTTCTGCATCTCTGACGCGACAAAGAGATCGGGTCCCGGCGCGCCGATCGCTGTCAGTTGATAGCGGAATTCCCGATTGAGTGCTTCGAAGTAGCCCGGCATAGAGACCACCGCGCGCCCATCGGCATCCAGGATAACATTTCCGTTGTAAATATTCAGCATATCCGGTGACTCGACAAAACTGTGCTGCAGGTACTTGTTAGCCGGGTCGAGCGGATGGTCTATCTTGAACGCTCCGCCCCCCTTGCTCAATGTTCCAGTGACGCTCACATTGCCACTGAAATAACCGGCGTAGCTGTTCGGCTGTGCCAGGGCGTATCCATAGACACCATAGCAGTTTGTTCCGGTGTTGGCGGCTCCGAACACCCCGTAGACATCGGTCCCCACACCTGCCGATCCGAGGACCCCGAAGGATGAGCCGGTCGAACCACCGGCCGTGCCGGCCACCCCATAGATGGCCGTTCTATTCGGTCCATCGCCATACGCATTGACGACAATCCCAGTGACATCATTCGGCTGACCGGCGGCCGTGCTCGCGTCTATCTGCATCCCGTTTATCCCGCCTGAACCAGCGTTGTGGGCGTAAATATACATCCCCCTTCGGGTCAGAGGTGTATTCCAGGTTCGCTGCAGATGCACTAACGTATAGTCTCCGGGTTGCGTAGCATCGCCGATCCTGACTCCCACCGCATCAGCGATCATAGTGGAATCACCGATGCGCACGCTTCTGGCCAACTCCGCGGTATCGGCATTTGCCGCGCGGAATGCGTAGACCGATGTCCCAAATGGCGTGCGCGGCGACATCTCCGGATCGCTTCCCACGGCTATCCCCAGATATAGATTCGGGTAATCCCACAACTGATAGGGAAGAGCGGACATGGGCGGCGCTCCAATATTCACCGAGAACAGCCCGTTGGTAACCGCGACCGTGACCTGACCGCTTTCATAGAACGCGGTGGAGGTCGGCGAATCGGAAATGTTGAAACTGAGTTGATAGCTGCCGTCGGCAACCGCGGCTCCGGCTGGAGTTGTCAGACGTCCCTGATACGAAATGAAATTCGACACTCCGGCCGCCAGGAATAACGGACAGAGGATGACAATGACCGCGACCACGAGACACAAATTTGCGCGCTGCATGGTGGTTCCTCCTGAGTAGGTGTGTGATCGAGTCCTGGGAAAAAAGAGTCTCCTGCGGAACGCGAGTTGCTATCGGAGACGGCGCTATGACTCCAATATAGTCTTATTTGTCCACTTGTCAAACCGAAGATACTGTAGACGATCCTATTCGGACTTTGACTCAAGATGGAATCGGTGCAGGAAGCGGTGGAAGATTGGCGCGATAAGAAGGCCGAAGATTGCCAGGAAAATGACTCCTGAAAAGATCGCGTAGAATCCCGCGAAGATCTTGGCGCTGTCAGTCGTCAGCACGTCGACCGGGCCCATCCCACCGACGATCATTCCGGCGTTCAGGAACGCGTCGACCCACGGCAACCCGGCGATCCAATGATAACCGAACACGCCGACAATCATCCAGAGAGTCAGCGCGCCGAGCGCGAGCAGAGCGGCGATCAGTATCCGCCGGACGAACTTGTGCCGCGGCGCAAGCGGCTGGTGACGATGTTCAAACTTCAGCGGCATGCCACTTCATAGCGTGTTTCTTATGATAATGTCAAGCGGGGAAGGGGCGGCATTAGCCGCCCCGGATACATTAATTCTCAAGGACAATTCGGCAGCACCGGCCGCGGATTTTGTGTCAAATACGCGATCATCAACGATAAATCTGAGAGATCCGGCGAAGTTCCCGAATTGTTCACATTTGCTTCAGCGAGACATGGCAGGCTCGGTCGCGGTGACTGCGTAAGATAGGATATCAAGAGAGACAGATCCGAGAGATCCGGAGTCTCCGCAATCGATCCATTGGTATTCCCCGTCGTGCCTTCACAACAACAGGCATCACCAATTCCGTCATGGTTACTATCTTCCTGCCCGGGGTTTATCACCAGCAGACAATTGTCACAGGCATTGCCGACACTATCCCCATCGGAATCGGTCTGCGTGGGATTAGAGATATTCGGGCAGTTGTCCCTCGAGTCCCTGAATCCGTCGCCATCGGAATCAGGATCGAAAAACGGCTGCACACAGGCAAGTCGTATCCACCTAAGGTCATTTAAGGTCATTGGTCCTTGCGGGGTGCTCAATGATCCACCGCCCGGGAATCGATCCGTCAGATAGAAGACATGAATGAACCTTGTCCCCGTATATGATCCACTCGGGTCGTAGGTCACAGCGTTTGTCCAGTTAGAGGTCGGAAAGTCGGCATCGTTTATTCCTTGGCGGCTTATCGATGCCCACCGGTCATCCGCGCATTCCCCTGCGACACAGTTGGGAGTGTAGCTGTTCGTGAGATTTCGCGGCATATCCCAGGCGGTGCCTCCCATGTCGGCTGAAACGGAAAGATATATCTCACCATTACCGGCATATGCAAGGTTTGCTCCTTGCGCACAGTCATCGACCGGATTGGTGCCATCCTCGCCCGGCCAATTCCACATGGAATAGATCGCGTAGAGTCGACCATCGCATTCGCCCAGCGAAAATCGGGCCAGGTTCATGCAATTAGTTCCACCAGCGCAACCGGTTTGTGTGGCGTCGTAGGTCGCGTCGAAGATCGCATATATTTGAGCGGTATTGTGCTCGGACCAATGAAATAGTTTGCACGAGCGACTGCCAAAGTCTACACCGTCCGTGACTGCCCCGTTCCAGATGACATGGAACTTGTCTGACGTGTCATACAACGCCGCGACCTCAACCCAGGCTCGATAGCCAGCGCCGGTATAGGATGTCACATTGGTTCGGGTCCAGTCGCCGGGATTGCCGGTTGAAGACAACGCAATCCAGATATCGCTATTGAACTGATCAGTTGCCGCTAGTCCAACAGGAGTATATTTCGTCCAGGCGACACCAACTCGCCCGGTCGGTGAACAGGCGATATCCTGCGTGGGATAAAACGCGGAATCAGTGAATACCAGCGCCCAGGTCGCGTCCGGGTTCCCCTCACTCCAAGTGACCTTACGGAAGACCTTCATCGCGCCGACCGTCCCGGTCACATTCTCAAACGCCGCGAGATAGATAGTAGTTACCCCGCCACTCTCATAAATATCCATGGTCGGCCAGACTGTCTCCCCACCAGCGTAGCTCCCCTGATCGCGCACGCTTTCCGCCATGATGGAACCGGTAGAGATATTGCCAAAACTTCCGAGCATCGCTCCGGCGTCCAGAACCGTATGCATTTGCGAAACTGAGGGAGCCGACACCTGATTCGGTATGTCATACGCCGTGACAAAAGCCTGTCCGGATGAACTCACCGAGATCTTGGGATATGAGCCGGACTCGGGTGAGTTCGCGGTATCTGATTGCACGATAACCTTGCCGCCCACCGGCACGAACTGCCCGGTACTCGCGTTATAGGCCGCCCATCCCCAGCGGGTCCGATCCACCGCATTGGCGCTGGCTTTCGCCATATAGCTGAACTGCACACCGGCCTGACCAGAACCTGCCGGGTTGACAGCTACTGTTTTTCCCATGGTCGAATTCGCGAGCCAATCGCGCCAGGTCTGCGCCACTAGAGCGCCGCGTGAATCGACCGCCGGACTCTGTGTGGTGGAAGCTGTCGCGAGCGATCGTGTCGATCCGTTCGATTGACCGTCATCAAGTACGGTTTGACTTTGCCGCAGATCTTCGATCTGCACCAGCGCAAGATCACCAGATAATGCACTCAGCGGTACAAGCAGGCATATGACCAATAGAAGTAGCGATAACGTGGGACGTAGCGAACGCATTTTGTGGCCTCCCGGGGCAAAGTGGACAGACGACTGAGAAAGCTCACTCTATTTTCTTATAATATACTTATTAGGCCACGTTAGAACAAGCGTTTGTTTTTGCTGTCGAACTTACTTCACTCGCACCCGACCTGCAACACCACCCCCGTCGTCGTCATAAAGGCAACCATAGTGGAGAGGTCCGACAGATCGATACGGCAATCCCCCGTCAGATCCGCCACCATCTTGGGCGAAATATCCGGGCGTGGCGTCTGCGTCAGATACGCGATCAACAGGCTGAGATCCGAAAGGTCCACAGTATGGCTGTGGTTCACATCCCCAAGTTTCCAGGTCCAGAACTCCTTCACACCCGACATCGCGCTCAAGCCCGTCTTATCTCGCGCCGTTACGCGCCAGTAATAATGCGTGCCGAACACGAGCGAATCGATCAGCGGAAGATCCGTACTCACCAATGAATCCCGCACCAGCGCGAACGAGAAATTCGCCCGGTCAGACAATTCCAATTTATACCGCACCGTGTCGCCGGGATCGGGGTCATGCGATATCTGCCAGTCGAGAGTCGGCAGAAGCGTGAAGATCGGTTTGTTGTCCGGAAGCGGCGGATAGTCCAGCATCGGCGCGGATGGCGCCTCGGGCGTTCCATTCACCAGGAACTGCGCGTATGCTGTCCACGGCGAATACTCGTAGCCGTCAAATGCCCGCGCGCGCCACCAGTAGCGGCAGTTCTCCGCGAGCGGGTCGACTATCTGCCCTCCGGTCGAATCGACCCCCGATGCCACGCCGATCAGGTTTATCCCTGGTCCCGCGACACAATCGGTATCATGGAACCCGGCGAACTCATAGGTGAGCGGGTCGGATTCAGCATCGGTACCGTTGGTGACCCAGAGGATCGGCGTTGATCCGACGACCGCGAGATTGGTCGGAGCGCGAAGAACCGGCGATGTCGGCACCGAGTTCATGCGGAATGAGGTCTGATACCAATCGGACCAGGCGAGCGTGTTGTGCACGCGCAGTCTGAGGTAGTAGGTCTGACCATCGAGCAGAGCAGAGCCATCGTACGTTACAAACGTATCTGAAGACGCAAACGGCGCGGGATTCCACTTCTCGGCAAACTGCCAGTCACTATCAGTCCCTACAGCGATGAGGAAGGAGTCGATTGATTGTGGCTGTGGATTAGTGATTGACCAGATAATCTTGGGTGTCGGATTCAACACATGACTAGGTGACTCATTCTCAAGACCAACCGTCAGAATCTCCGGTTTGAAAGCACATCCTACACCAAGAGCGCCAATCAATTGTCCGCAGGAATTGTTCGCTGGTGCGCATGGCGACTCCGCGGCGATATGGTAGTCGCCATTGGCGGTGTCGCAGAGACGGGGGGGAACTGAGAGGTTTTCATTGATCCCGGTGGGATTACTGAACCCGATGTAGTTCCCACCACCATTTTGGAAGAAGTTGCAGCAGCTAGGAAGCTGATTGAAAGCAGAGTCAGCGGTTGCGCCGATTACTCTCAAACCTGCCCCAGCATTGTGCGCAACCAAGTTGTTCGAGAATTCGACAGGCACTTCAAGATGTCCATCCCAATCGTTGATTTCAATTACAATAGCATCGGAACGATTACTAGCAAAGGTACATTTGTTGATGATTATCGGACGATTTGAGTTTCTAGAGCTGGGAAAATCCAATTGAACTGGCAGTGCATTGTCGACATAAGTGGAACTGACCATTCTTAGTGAACATTCCCAGCCGCGGATGTCAATCCCGCCTCCATTCATTGCGATATAACAACTGTCTATGCCAATTGTCTGAATATCTGCATCTAGTCCCGATACGTGAATCAGCTGGCCAGGATTATCTATTAAAGTGCAGGAACGCATGTCGACAGCGGAATAGAAAAAATCTAAGTTGCGACCTGTTGCCACTTGCGGCCCCCCACCCCGACTAATTCCCTCCAAGTCCGCACTTATGACGATTCCAGTCGTTCCCGAGAAGGTAGAATTGAGCAGAGTACATTCATTGTAAAAGGGACAATGAACTGCGGTGACACTATTGGTGACAATTGAGTTCCTGAGCGTGAATGCACCGCTCAATCCAGTCGTATTTGATTCGAACGTGCAATTGTCGAAGATTTTTGACTCTCGATTAGTGCCGCTCGAGCTTGAGTATCCAGTAATGTTATTCCTAAATTCCGTATTAGAGCATCGAAAAGTAGTATAGGCAGTGAAGAGCCCAAGCGCGTTGTTTTGAAACAGGCAGCTATCGATCAGAACATTATTTGATTCTTCTTCAAAGTAGATTCCATAGTCAGAATGTTCTACTTTACAGCCTGATATTCTGACCGGTCTGTCTTCTGCGAACGAAACATAAATGGCGGAACCACAATCATCAAACTGAACATGGCTCAGTATGGGGCCCTCACTTTCTACCATGATGCCCACACTTGCATTCAAAATTGAGAGGTTGGAAATAACTGTAAAAGTGTCCAAGTTGCGAGCTATAAACCCACTATTGGTTCTGTGCAAACTTCCTGAGCAATTGATATTCGTTGCTGTCGGTACACCAATGCCTCTGATGTGCAATCGCTTTCCATTTAAGACTATATTGCAATTGCCTGGCCCCGAATATGTACCGGACGATATCTGTACTGTGTCTCCGTTGGCTGATGCATCGATTGCGGATTGGATTGTTGGAAAATCGTCAGGCACATCGATAACGAGCTTTGGCCTCCCGAGCCAATACGCACCCAAATCATTGCGGCTGCCATCCGGATCATTGAATTGTGAACGTGGGTCTCCGACATCGATGCATGGTGAGCTTGACAAAAGATGGAAATCCGCCGCTAAACTGTCCTTAAAGAGAGGATTCACGGACATATTGGTCGTACTTGGAACCATGCCGGAATACCCAGCACCGTATACGTTGTTGTACTCCGCGTAAATGGTACCGACAAAATGAGAATCTTCATAAACAGAGCCGAGCATGATGTTTCCAGTCATGTGGATATTCCCGGAGCTCTGATTTGCAATCGCCATTCCCCACGACGCAATTATTGTATTATTGAAGAGTGAGAGGTCGGAGACATCGCCGAGGCATCTAATCTCACAGACCCCTGTATCATCGTAAAGCAAATTGAAACAAATTGTGTCACCACTGCTAAACATTTCGTCATTGCCTACATGAATGCCAGGGCCGTAGTTGGATGTATTACCAGTAATGACGTTCCCTCGAATTAGACAACCTGTAGTGTTGCGCAAAGTGATTCCGCCTCCTTGGTTAGAGGCCTCTTCAGGGTATGGCACAGTATTCAGGTTGCCACGAATAATGTTCTCGATAATGTCTACAGAAGAGCCGAGGCAATTGATGCCAGAAGAAGTGCCACCAGTAATAGTAAACCTGATGATTTTGCTACCTTTTGGTTCCGAGTCAACGAACGAGACCGTACCTTCGATTATTGTCTGTGTTGCCCCGGCTTGGCTTAGAAGTACCAATCTCTTTCCAAAGAAGCGTATGTCGCCCACATACACCCCCGGCGCGACCAGCACTGTGTCGCCGTTCACCGCGGCGTTGATTCCCGCCTGGATCGTCGGCTGTTGCGAGGGGACATGGATTGTGGCAGAAAACGAGGATGCGACGGCGCAGAACAGCACCATCAAGAATACAAGAATAGCGAACCTGTGCATGAGCTCTCCCCGAGCGGTTAGTACTGTGTTATATGGATACAGTATACAACATTATGCGGCGACCGTCAAGGGGGGGTGGATCCCAGCTTTCGCTGGGATGAGGCATTTAGGGGGCTGGGTTTCGCACAGGGTGGCCCTTCGACTACGCTCAGGGCAATTGTTGCCTTCGCTCAGAGCGACAGATGGCTATTGTACGGGGGGTGAACTGTGGCGCTACTTTTTGTAGTCGTCCCGCAACCCTTTTTCCTTGAGGATCTGCGGCGTGTACTTGTCGATGCGCGCTTCGCGTGTTGTCGCCTGCTTCGCCGCACAGAAGTGCAAAAGGTACTCGCGGCGACGTCCCGGTGTCAACTTCTCAAACGCCGCTTTCAGCGCGGGGGAGCTGTTCAGTTTCTTGCGGACATCATCCGGGATCGAGGGCTCCCGATTCTCCCCGTAATTCACTTTGCTTCCGGACTTCTCCACCTCAATCGCTTCTTTGATATACGCCTTGAGCGTCGGTGCCAAGGCCGTGATCTCTTTCACCGAGGTGAAACGAATTGTCCGGGCCCCGCGTGTGTTCTCACCCGGCTTGGTCAGGATCTTCTTGGGATCTTTGAGCAGAGCGCCCTTGAAGAAACTGAGCACGCAGTACTCTTTGAAGCCGCTGATGATCGCGACATTGCTACCGTCGAACGTATAGCAGGGCTGGTACCACTTCAGCTCTTCGGTCAGCGGACTGGCCCGAAGTATGGCGCGAAGTTGTTCCAACTCCTTCTGCCACTGTTTGCATTTGCTGATGAAGAGATCAACTTTGGGATTCGCTTCGTTCATTCTGGACCCTCCTGCTCATCCTGCGACCGCCCGGTAATTAGTAGACTTGTCGACTCCATGATAAGTTGAGCCGAGGTATGTGTCAAGGGGGGTACCTTCCAACTAGTGGGAGGGATGGAAAGGCTAGCGTTTGGTCTGAATGATGAACTGCCGCTCACCACGGTTGTTCACACGATAGAAGCGTCCCGCCTCCCAAAGTAATCCCTGAAATCCTTTCAGCGCCTCAACATCGACATCGATCGCGATCACTTTCCCATCATGAAAAAGTGACAGTGTGTCATGCTCCGTGTGGCCGATCACGACCTGCTCGACATTACAATGGCTCATGACCGAATCTATCGTCGCGGTCGGCGCGGCAGGGTAGGAGCCATCGATCCCTTCAGTATATCCGCGATACCAGAGCGGGCCGAGGCTACCATACAACCGCTTGGTTGGCGCATCGAAATAGAGATCCAGCGATGACAAATCAAGCCCGGCGCGAACATCGGCATTGACCTTGCCGATACTCTCACGATTCTGCAGGAACTCCGGTAGAATCCCACCATGTACGAACAGCGTACTGCCAAGACGGAGGATTGTATTCTTGGAGCGAAGCCACCGTCCCAGTTCTGTTTCCGGTCCAAACAGTTCATCATATTTGAAGCGGGATCGTCGCGCGATCCCTTCGGTGTAGCGTTCGTTGATATAGCGCAAATCACCGCGCATAACCATCAGTTCATGATTCCCCAGCAGATAGTGAACCATCCCGCCCGCGGCCGAGGCTTCCTGCTCCAGTCGATATATCAGCCAGAGACATTCCGTCACGTCCGGGCCGCGATCGAAAACATCGCCGACCACGACCAGATGACCATCGCCGAACGACCAACGCAATCCGCTGTCAATCACCTTTGCGGAGATCAGTATCTCGACCAGACTGCTGTATTCTCCATGAATATCGCTCACCGCGAACATCCTGGAACCACGTTCAATTTGGTCAAGCGGTGAGCTATGCCGACCGACGGGAATCTGGTAAACAATTCCGGAGTCTTTGCAGAATCCGTTGAATCGGGTGGTATCGTGCGCTATGAATTGTCGTGTCGACACAGTGCTGTCGCAGAAGTAGATCACTTGAACAGTGGTGTCATCCTGCCAGAAAACGTGCGGGCCATCATCGAGCGGCAACTTGTTGGCGACGCTGTCAGAATCCGCAGCGCGAGTCAACGCTGAAAGGACAGATAGAAGAAGTACATGGGCGATAATTCGAAGGAACTGCTTCATTCTCTCGTCCCGGTCAGAACGACCAATTGACAATAGGGAAGACCGGGAACTGTCCGCCCTGTTTGATGATATTCACCAATCCGATCTGCAATCCGTTCATCGTCACGGCGTAATTGACAAATCCGAGTTGAAAGCCGCTGGCATGGCCGGCATAGTTGACGATCCCCCACTGGAATCCCTCAAAATTCCCCTTGGTGATATTCACGGCCGTTCCCTGCCAACCGATAAAGTTCGCGTCATTCAGACCGATCAATCCCCACTGCACACCTTTGGATTTACCCGAAGTCGTGTGGCTGACCAATCCCCAATCGAGTCCGGAGACATGCGTGTTTTTGCCGTACAGCAGACTGAGACGAACACCGGCGATGCCATGATTCTCTGAGACGATCTGAACCGGCGAAAAGAGGGAAAGCTGAATCGGTTTTTCCTGGGCCAGCGTTGGTCGCGCGCCAATCATAAGGGCAAGCAGCGCCAGCCCGAACATCATGAAAGTTCTGCCTTTCATTCCAACCTCCGATCAATACTTGCCTGTGGTGGTTATAATGGTGACACCGCTATGGTGCTACTGAGCCTTTTTCGGTTGTTTGTCCTGTCTGGCCTTTTCGATCTGTTTGTCTTTGGACTGTTTTTGCTTCTGGCTTTTTTCCTTGTCCTTCTTGCCACCTTTGTCACCCATGGTAGTGCTCCTTTCTCCAACAACGCGATTACATCTATTCAATGACCTGCAAAGTTATACTGCGACTCCAAAGAGCGCGCCGACTACGGCGGTAAGGGCCATCGCAAGCGCTCCCCAGAAGGTAACGCGAATGATCGATACTCTAAGAGGGGCACCGGCCGCGCGTGCGGCAACGCCTCCCAATAGGGCGAGACTGAGGAGCGATGTGCCAATCACTACTGGTACGATATTCGCCTGCGAAACGATGGCCGCCACGACCAGCGGCAATGCGGCCCCGACGGTAAAGGTCGCCGCAGAAGCGAGGGCGGCCTGGATCGGTCGCGCGGTGAGAACTTCGGATATCCCCAGTTCATCTCGCGCGTGCGCGGCCAGAGCATCGTGCGATGTCAGTTGCACGGCAACCTGTCTGGCCAGAGGTTCATCCAGCCCGCGCTTGACATAAATGTCCGTAAGTTCCTGCAATTCAAACTCGCTATCGTTGGCGAGTTCCTTCTTTTCGCGCTCAAGGTCGGCTCGTTCCGTATCTGATTGACTACTAACCGAGACATATTCACCGGCCGCCATGGACATCGCACCGGCGACAAGACCGGCCAGTCCGGCGATCAAAACACTGCTTCGCCCAGCATCAGCAGCCGCGACTCCAACCAGCAAGCTGGCTGTCGACACAATACCGTCATTGGCCCCCATGACCGCGGCACGCAGCCAGCCGATTCTCTGGGTTCGATGTTGTTCTGGTAAATGCATCCGACTCTCTCTTGTTGTGACCAGGTCGTTGACATTCTGCCGACACTCAGGCGCGGCGGGTCGGGCGGTGAACAGTCACCACCAATACCATAGGCTTATGGTACTCCAATATCAACAAGATTTCGTCACATCGACCCCACTCGCGAAAACAGTTGAAAATAGTTGGGATGTGGGGATAATAATCGTAGGTTTATGGAGTCATGTAGTGTATAATACATATGTGAGTATTGATTTGAGTTCCACTTTTATCGAAGTCTTGTTCTAATCCACAACTCTCCGCTTAATCGTTCCCTCGAATTGATCGCGCAATTACGCGCTTTATATCTGATTTCCTGACACAAACATGATCGGTTTGATCATGGGCCGTGTCAGGAGATTCCAAAAATGGAGTATAGAATGAATATCTACGTCGGAAACATGTCGTTTGCAACGACTGAAGAACAAGTCCGCCATGCCTTTGAAGGTTTCGGCGCGGTGTCAACTGTCCGTCTCATTACCGATCGCGAGACCGGCAAGCCGAAGGGATTCGGTTTTGTGGAGATGCTGGCGATCAATGAGGCCAACGCCGCCATTGGCGCAATGAACGGTCGCGAGCTGAACGGTCGGGCCCTGAGTGTCAACGAGGCAAAACCGCGCGGCGAGGGCGGCGCGCGTGACACCGGCAATCGCGAAGGCAGCAACGGGTACCGCAAGGTCTACTAGTCTTACCAAAACAATTGTAGGTTTAGCACGAAAGAGATCGGTCATCGACCGGTCTCTTTTCTTTTTGTATTACCTCAAATTGAAAAGCGCCCGGAATAACTTCCGGGCGCTAATGAGCGCACCGCTCGACTCACCTGCTTGCTGAGTCCAACAGTAAGGCGCGACAGACGCTTCTCTTTACGGTAACGGTCTAACGATCGTATTGCCGTTGAGCGTGACTGCGCCGACACGGGCGAATGCCCTGCCTTCCAGTGAGGCACCTGTATTCATCGTGATCGATTGGTCGGCCATGATATTGCCTTTGAATACCGATGTCGTACCAAGTGTTGCCGAACTGCCAACCTGCCAAAAAACATTGGCAGCCTTGGCTCCGCCACTCAATATTACTTTGCGATTAGTAGAAGTCGTGAGTGTTGAAGCGATCTGGAAGATCCAGATGGCATTAGCATCTCCTTTGGCGTCTAACGTGAGGTCGCCGGATGAGATCGATAGGCCGGAGGTTGATTTGTAGAGTCCCGGGGGGAGAGTCAGTCCGCCGATATTTCCGACCAGCGTGACCGGGTTAAGAATTCGCCCTACGCAATTATTATAGGTTGTCGTCAGATCAAGCTTGGCCTGAGTGGCTGACAGATCATTGACATGTTGACCACCAGTAAGAATGCCGGGCGGGAATCCGGTCACGGATGTGCCCGGGCTTAGACCCATGTCTCCGGTGATGTTGGTCATGCCCGTGTTTGTGATAGAAGATCCTGCCAGGACCGCGTAATCAAAGGTCGTGAGCATGGTGACCGGCAACTGTGGCATGGCAGCGGCCCAGGAAGTGAAATTCCAGACGTAGTTGTTGGTCAACGCGTTCCCCGACCGGTCTTCAACCGTCGACAAAATGGTTGCCGTAAAGTATGTGGAAGCTGCCAATTCGTTTGTGGGAACGAAAATCGCCCGATTATTGGCGGCATCGTATGTTACTGTTCCCGGAACCGGGGTTACGCCGGGTCCCAGGACGGTGAATGACGATGTGTTGATTGTGGTGGCGGACATCGCCTCGCTGAAAGTCGCATTGATCAGGGCCACATTAGTCGAGCCATTGATCGGATTCGTGGATAGCACGGAGGGAGCAGTGGTATCCGGTGTTCCGCCCGTTGGACCATCGTTGTCATCGCTGCAGCCGGCCATAAATGACACCAGAAGCAATGACATCAGCATCAAGGCGCCTAGTGATATTGAAAAACGTTTCGGAGTATTCAAGTTCGTTCTCTTTCTCTCACGAGATGATAATCTCATGTATAAGATTGTTTAGAAATTCATCGGGAAGGCAGTTATTTGGACCGCAGACTCCTCTCTCACCGTGACAGAACAGTATGGCTGCCGTGGGTGATGATACCGCAGCGCTTTGCCTGAGGGAAAATTTGATGTGTCAGCACCTGTTACCGCTCCATGTAACATTGTTCTCTCCATTGATCCGCAGGCACGACAATCACTGTGTGCCAGGATTCACCCCGGTAATCGTTTTCACCCGTTCGCCGGATCTGAGCGTCATATTGGATTCGATCTGATTAATGATGGCGAGGGTTTCAATGGAAACAGGGGAGTCTTCCTGCTGGGCCATCTGGGCCAGACTCGTCGTCTGCGTCAGGGTTACGACCTTGAGGTGCATCGGTTGTACACGGAGGATATTCTGATCCGTCAGTCTTCTGAAGCTTTTCATGGCATTGATCAGGACATCATCATACTTTGTCCACAATTGTTCGGAAGTATATCCCAAAAGTTGATAAGTGCGGCCATCGTATTCGATAAACGTCGCTTTTCCCTGGAGCACACCTTGTTCAGTTTCGGCTCGAAAAACCGCGGAGACAGCGGTAAGTCCGTTTATGCTGTTTGTCTCACGTCGTTCCGTGCTGAGTCCCTCCTGGGAAAAGAACTTCGATGCCGCGGTGGAGGCGGAAGTCCCTTCTGCCAGCGTGACCTGCAGAATCGCATCCTGATCCGGGCTGACAGCCGCTACGACTGTCTTCTGGTTGACTGTCTGCCAACCTGCGGGGAAAAGGAGATCGAATTCGAGTTCTGGCTGGTAGAAGTGAGTTTGGCGAAAGAATCCTTCTCGCGGATCCTCTCCGAACACGATGCCATCGATCCGGTTGAGGTAGCTGTCTTGATTGACGGATAGCCGACTCATATCGAGGGAAAGCGTGTCGATCTCTTTCTTGAAGTTGGCGGCACGGTTCTCCGGATTGGGGTGTGTGACGAGCCATTCAGGAAGACGTCCGCCGCCTCCGGCATCGCTTACTCTTCCTAACATGTCGAAGACGCCGAGCATTTGGCGGGGATCGCTTCCCGCGCCGACCATATATCGAAAACCGAGCTTGTCAGCCTGACTTTCATCGTCACGACTATATTTGAGGTACAAGAGGCCCAGACCAGTATTCAGTATTTGGCCATACTTCTGCAACTCGGGTTTGATCATCATCCCCGCGGCGATACCAAACTGCGTCACCTGCTGGGTTGACATACGATGAACCGAATGTTGGGCGGTCACATGTCCGATCTCATGTCCGATAACTCCGGAGAGCTCCGCCTCGTTATTGACATACGCCAGCAATCCTCGAGTGACATAGATGAACCCTCCGGGCACGGCGAACGCGTTGACCGTCGGATCGTCAACGACCCGGAATGTCCACGGGAGGTTTGGCCGCTCAGATATATTGGCGAGTTTGGTCCCAAGTTCCTGAACGAATCGCTGTAAATTGGCATCAGGATATAACCCGAGACTGGCGACAATTTCAGTATCCGCCTGCCGCCCCATCGCGATTTCCTGTGACTCGCTGATAAGGTTAAGCTGTCTCTTGCCGGTCGCCTGATTCAGAGCGCAGCTTCCCAGGGTGAGAATGACAATCACTATTGCCAGGGTCAGACCAACAGCGAGAAACGATGGAGAAGACATTCTGCGACGGAGCCCTCCATCGCGTGCATCTCTTATACTTCGTTCTTGATGTTTCATTGCTTGCTGTCCATTTGTTCGGCCAATTGTTTGATTCCGATGGTTGAGATGGTAAAATCTTTGTCTGATCTGAGCCCTCACCTTTGCCGGTACGACATGCGCTGGTATTGAACCGGATCGGAAAAAGGCGGAACAAGTGGACCTCAGGGGTGGTTGAGAGTCCACTTGCTCGCTTTTGCATAAGGAAACAGAGATGGGCTTCGCTGAAGGCAGCGTGCACTTCAGGAAGGATTCGCTACTCAGCTCTTTGAACATTATCATCTGGTTCGCCCGCAATCAATCGCCCAAAGGGTTGAAAGAGGAATTAATTCTCTTTGGCGAAGCGTGGCGTCATTCCGCGCTTGGTCACCCAGGACCGGGTCAGTTGATACCCACTGTATTGCGCCTCTATTTGGTCTCATGGTGATACCTATTTCAGTAGCATCATCTTCTTGCTTTGTGTAAAGGTACCGGCGGTTATCCGCGAGAGATAGATTCCCGAGCCGACCGATCTTCCATAGTCGTCAGTACCGTTCCATATCAACCGGTAATTTCCCGCGGATTGCACCTCATCGACCAACGTGCGGACGGTTTGCCCGGAAATGTTGAATATCTGGACCAACACGGCGGATTGCTCCGGGAGCGCGTATGCAAGCGTGGTGATCGGATTGAACGGGTTCGGATAGTTCTGCGACAGAGAATAGTCGCTTGGCTGGGTCGCGCTGTCGTCTTCACCGTCGGGCCTGTACGTAATGTTGGCGGTTGAGAGCGGAATCACTCCGGAGGCGATGAGTGTCTTGGCGTTAATGCGGGACAAATTCGACCACAGAGTAACATTTGTCGTATCGCCGGCCATGAATCGACCCGCCAGGAATGTGATGGCCTGACTGGCGGTAGCTCCATCGACCGAGACTATTCTTCGTTGGCCGAGGCGGGACGAAGCCACGTTGAGCAGGCAGGTCAGCAGGTGCATCTTAGTTCTATCAGCCGTGCTGATGCTGGGGTCATCTATCCAGAGGCTCGCAACGTCGAAAACGGTGAGTGCCCGTGCTTCCCCATTCGCATTGGTCGCACCGTCGATGTGAATGGCGAATCCATCTGTGCGGGAGTAGAAGTGTTCAAAGATCGCTGCTCCAAGCTGGTCTATATCGGCGGCAGTCATGTCGCCCTCGATCGTCGTACCGTCTCGTATCGCGACGATCTGTCGTTTCCACCACCAGAAGTCGAAAATGGAGCCAGTGCTGATATCGCTTAGCGCGAAGTTGACCTCAATTCCAGTCCCCGTAAGAGCGACCGGAACAACCGCCGGAGAAACCGGCCCATAGCCGAGGGGCATCTCAGCCTCGACTACATAATCACCATTGGGGATCCCGTCAAAATAGTAGTCACCGAGAATATTGGAAACCGCAGTTTGGAACAGATCGCCATCGTTGGCGAACAGATCGATGGTCACTCCCTGCAATGCAATGGAGCCGGCCGTCACCATACCATGGACCCATGCCGTGGCCGAACCGTTGGTGAGCACAAGTGTGCCGATATTATTGGTCTTTGAGCATTCCGCTTTGAGAATGGTGGGGTCGATCAGCACGTAGATTGTGCGAGGGAGTGGTGTAGCAACCTGGTAATCCACCTGAACGACTGCCGATTGACCGCCGTTGAGAGTCGGAATGGTTTGATCGCTGCCGATTCTGTCACCACCCAACAAAGGATCTTCATCATAGAATCGAACCGTGATGTTGGTGGCGGGCCGCGATCGGGTGTCACTATGGATCACCGCAGACAACGTTACCGTGGTGCCCGGTGCCGCTCCTGGATTTGAGACCGTCACATCATCATCCGTCACAAAGAAATCGGTGGCTACACCGATAGTGACTCTGATCGACACCTGACAGACAGTTGACCCACTCGGATTGGTGGCGGTGACTGTATAGCTGTATAAGCCAGACGTGTCCGCGACAAACGAGAGTTGATTTGCCGACCAAGTTGCGCCCGGTACCGTAACCTGCGTCTGATTGGAGATCGGCAGGGAGACCTGCAGTGTCGCCGGGAAACAGGTCGTCAAATAGACCGTTCCCGTAGGACAGGCTATGACCGGTGGTGGAAGCAGCTCAAAGTTGGCAACGATATTCTTGTCACTGTTCATCAGAACGGTTGTCGACGCTGAAGCTGGACTTACCGCGCCACCGGTCCAAGCCGTAAATCGATAGCCCAATGTTGCGGTTGCCGAAATAGGGACACTGGTCCCTTCGGCGTGCCGGCTGACTCCGGAGGCAGGAAGGGTACTTCCGCCCGGAGTCGGTACGTGAGACATGGTCAGATCGAATTCGGTCCTTGTCACAGCGGTATCGCTGTTGAGAATGACTTTTGAGAAATAGATATTGAATGGTCCCGTGCCAGTGCGCCAGTAGACCGGAATATAGGGAGAATTGACGGGCACCTGGCAGGTGGTGTTGGGATCCCGATTGTACTGGTTGACGGTTGTGGTTGAAACCAGTGCGGGAGCCGACCAGGTACGGGTCGCTTGATTCCACTTTTTGTAGTACATCATGCCGCTGGCTTCTGAAGTCGAAGTCATCTTTATATAGAAGAGAAATAGCTCTCCGCCGCGGACGGTGGAGATCGGATACCAGTTCTGATCAAGGGTGGTGCTGGAAACGTCGATGATCTGGTGATCCCAGGTTCCGGATCCGTTGGCGTAGTTTTTCCACACATGGTGGAGCTGGTTGCCGAGTCCGAATATCAGGTGGAGCGACGTGTCGTTAACGACGTTGTGAGTGTAGGAACGAACATATCCCATGTTGACCGGATAGATCGCGTGATCAGGCCGCTCGACAAACGCGGTTCCATTCCAGAGATAATACTGAAAGCCTCGACTGTCATTCAGGTACAAAACTACCAGCGCCGGGTTGCCTCCGACATAAGGCATTGAACCAATTCGTACGTCGCCGTGGTTTGTTGCAAAGGCGGTGCCACGGGTCCAACTGGCTCCTTCGTTATCAGAATAGTTGTAGCGGACGTTCTCACCGACACTTCCGCCCAGACGAGTGAACAGCCAGATCCGACCGGTATTCTGGACCATGATATTGGAACGGTACGCATCGGTCGTACCGGAGATCGTAACGAGTGGACCTCTATCGGTATTGTCATGAATGGGAGAGTTGAACTTACGAAATTGTATGACGGACCGACCCGGCCAGGTTGCGTACATATTCCCGTTGCGACCAAATACAGACGCATGCATGTCCAGATATCCCAGCGGATCGACCTGAATGACATTAGTCCCCCAGGTGGCGCCACCATCACTTGTGTATGCGATGTTTCCCAGTCTGTTGCTGCCGTTGCCATAGACAGCATAGAACTGATTGGGGTCCAATTCCGACATATACCCTTTCCAGCGGGGAATCCCGAGGGTAGGACCGTTGTTGGCGGTTGATGTCGCTATGCGGATAGGCGTCGTCAGCGAATCAGCTTGAATTGGTGCTCCGGTGAGCATGAAGCCGACTACCAATGCCGGCACGACAAGAAAGTTCAGGCACTCCATAGTTCGCATACTTCCACTCCACTCATTTTTTGATCTTGAAGCCGTCCCAATACACTCCAAAGAGTTCCGGCATCCCGGAACTCCCTCATACCATTTTCCCCATTGCCGGACGGCGACCTCCGACAAAGATCAGCAGCGCTCCGATGACAATAGCTACTCCTCCCGCGATGGGTGTTATGGGTACTCGGCTCTTTTTGTCTACCTCCACGTGCATCGGTCCAACGTCAAGCACATCCTTGCCGGATGTATATGTGAAGCCTCCGTAGATGAGGCCTACGATGCCGAGGACGATAAGAATTATTCCGATTATGGTCAGAATATTCACGATTTGCTCCTCTCAGATGCGGGGTTTGATCAGACAACCCGTCTGCCCGAAATTAATCTGAACAGAACCGCTATGACCGCGATCACGATCAGAATGTGAACGAATCCTCCCATTGTGTACCCTGATACCATGCCGAGGGCCCAGAGGATCAGGAGTATGACTGCGATTGTCCAAAGCATACGATGCTCCTTTCAGAACACTCACGCCGTGCCACTTGTCGACGCGTCGTCGCGTCGACAAGCACGGGCGACGTGAACTAGTTGGTTGATGACTGCACGAGTCCGACAGTCATTTGGTTATCCACTCGTTTCACGCCGCGGATCTCCAGCACCCGCTTGGTGAGCAGATCAATGTCTGACCGATTCACGGCCGTACCATTGAGCGTGACGACGCCCTTGCGTGTCGATACCTTGGTATCGTAGGGATCGGTCCCGTGGCGATACCGCAGTGCCATTCTGACTTGGGAAGTGATGGAAGCGTCATCCACCTTCTCGCTTCGCTTTTTATGTTCCAGCAACGGCGGGTCCGTGACGGTCATCTTGTTGTCCACTTCCTTCACTCCGGAGACTTCCCTGGCGTATTCGGAAATGAGTTCTCTTTGCGCCTTCGTGGCGGCGTTGCCGCGCAAGGTCACTTTGCCGTCCTTGACCGACACTTCTGTGTCAGTGTTGTAGACTCCGCGGTGCATGACGTACATTCCTCTGATCCGGTGGGCGATCCACTCGTCCGACCTCGCGTCATGCGCGACGCCTGTTACCGTGAGCTGGTTGTTCACAGCCAGGACGCCCGGCAGATCGGCAACCGTCTCTTCGGCCAACATCTTGTTGTTTTCGGTTGCGACCGTTCCGCTCAATGTGACGGTGCCATTCACTGAATTGACTTTGATGGCGTCGCTCTTGAGGTAGGTCTTAAAGACAAAGGTCTTTCGGACAGACTGCTCTATCTTATTGTCTGTATTCTTGGCCTGCAGCGGGGCGCTCGCAACGAGCAGGAAAGCCAACGCCACGAATAAGGCCGCGCTGAAAAGTTTCTTCAAATTCATTCTTCACTCACATTTCTGTTTAGTTCACACGGGCGATCGGCCGTTGGCGGAAGGCCAACGGCTGTTCCGCGTCATGTACTCTCTAACTGCCAAACGTCCAGCCAACAGTGGCCTTGAAATCCGGCGCGTCAGCGAGTCCGAGTTTTCCCTCTATAAAGAAGTGACTCGCTCGATTGCTGATCGATCCCTTGCCAACACCAAACTGCATATAGAGACCGAGTTTGGTGAAGTTGTCGCCGTTATCGGGCGAGTAGAAGATCGGACCGATGCCGGCTCCCAGATAAGGGGTCCAGACACCCCAGTCTTCACGGAAGCGATAGTCGAGTTCAAACGACGGAGCGATCGTCGTAAGATTGTCGCCAACGCCTATCTCAAGGTTTGGCTGGATCATGATTCTGGGCGAGAGATCTCCCATATCAACGTGGCCGCCAAAGTGGAACTGGTCAGCGTTGACACTCATGCCTAGTCGTGGGCCGATTCCACGGATCCCGTCGGCACTCGCGCTATCCGGGACCGCCAGACCGAGTAGCAGTCCGGTGGTCAGAAGGAGAAGAAGTACTCGTATCATATTGTGTCCTTTTGTCTGTTGTTGCCCCAGCGCTATGCTGAGACGTGTTTCAATTCCTCGCTGCATCTACTGCAGCGCGATCTCGAGTGAGTGACTCGAGTAGAAGGTGATCTCGGTGCCGACGCCGTGGAAGATGTCCCGCTTACCGGTCGCCGCCGCGAGTCCTGTACCTGCTGCCGCTCCGGCAACCGCACCGATCTCGGTGCTGCCTTTGCGGTCAACGATCTTGCCGATGATTCCGCCAACGATCGCGCCGCCGCCGATCATCGCGACCTCACGGTTGGTGTGTGACGCCTTCTTTTCTATAATGGTATTCGTGCCGACGTGTATCCATCGACCGTCTGAGTCCTGGATCCCGGTCAAGGTGAAATGCAGTTCGGCCGGGGTTTTGAGTCGTCCGGACTCGACAACCTTGTCAAGCGTTCCCCTGGCGTTCGCTCCGCCAGCAAACAGCGTCTGCCCGTTGACAACTATTGGATGTGTAAGCGTGGCTTGAAAACTTTCGCCGGTGACCTGTACGTCCGTATCGATCGAGTCCGTCAGCGTGACGGTTATTGAGGTATTCGCCGGCATGGTCGCGTAATCGATGGTGTTCTCTTGCTCCTGCGTCGCGGCGCCGGCTTGGTCATCCAGGGTGTTTTTCGCACCGCATGATATAAGGACCAGCGAAAGCGCCAAGGCGAGGAAGAGACTGATATTCTTGAACATTGATACTCCGATCTACTGTTACTTTTCTTGATTCACGTGCTCACTATATATTGGAATGACTAGTATGGTCCTGGCATACCAGGTAGTGGTCCCAGGACCCTTTATGCTGACTCCGAAACCCGCTCCTCTACCTGCTCGAGCCCCTGCTCGCCAATGAGATGTTGAAACAACTCTTCCTTAATGAGTCGGCGTCCGCGATCGAGCAGATAGCCAACCGTGTGAGGAGGAGACCCGGCCAGATCCGCGATCTCGCTCGAAGTGAATCCCTCGAGATAGGACAGGATCATCGCCGAACGGAAGACCGACGGAAGATCGGCGATCGCCTTCAGGTACGAATCGTCAATGTTTTCCTCACCGCTACACATCGCGTTGTTTCGGTCGACGGTCGTGATGCTGAACGAAGGATGTTCAACACTGTCGCAGCCGTTTCTCCCAACCGGGCCGATCTGTGAGAAGATGGGTAGGCTCGGTCGTTGAAACCCGATGAAGTATCGACGAGTAACGATGGTGTGAAGTCGATTGCTGCACTCCTCGCCTGAAGTGGTTTCATTCCAGCTCCGGAATGCTTCAGCAACGGCATCCCGCATCAGTCTGGTGGCGTCGCGTCCGTTCTGCGTCAGACAGATCGAAAACTGCATCAGCCGTTCAAGGTGGGGTGATACCCTCGCCTTAAATTCCAGTCTTTTGGTGCTTTCGCACATCATACGGTTTCCCTCGACTTTCATGCTTCCACGCGACGTTTGCCCGTTAAAGATTCACCGTGACAAGAGGTTTGAGTGGTACTCAGGAAACCAGATGCTCGTGTGAATCCTGAGAGCGAAGGACGGTCTCACCCGGACTCCTTGAATCTCCGGGGGAGTGTTCTCTACTCAGTGTCAAGGTCGACTAACGGAAGACAGAGTACAATCGGCCGAAGGATTGAAAAGGGGTCTAATCCTTATGAGGGAGTCATCGAATCGACTATGATTCTGGTTGATGGGAATGAAGGCGTCATGGTTTGGAAGAAGGTGGCGAAGAGTCCGCTCAGTGAAAAAACAGGACGCCAGTTTCTCCAGTAGCGGATTCAGCAAGGCTCTCATTTGGGTGAAGCAGACTGCTGGATACACTGGCGTTCTCCTGACTACTACGACTTCCGATCACTAGTGCCGCCGGACCTTCGCGTGACGCTCAGGTGGTTATTTCTTCTTTTCCTGGTGTCCGTTATGCAGGTGAGCCGGAGTGTCATCCATTCCCACCATGCCCATCATCATGGGACACTGCGACATGTTCCCCATGCCCTTTCCGTTGTGTTCCATCATGTGTGACATCATGCTCGTATGCATGGATTCCGTGCGCTGGTTCATGGTCGTGCGCTGTTCCACCATGCGCGTGACAACCGCGGCCAACATGGTCAATTTCTGGTTGTCCGGCGCGGCGTTCATCCTGGCAACTTCGGTTGTCAGTGCTTCGTCCTGCGCCTTCATATCCGACATCAGCTTTTCTTGCATGTCCTTCATTGCTTTGCAATGTTCCATCATTTTGTCATCCATCATCTTCTGTTCCGCGGGCTTCGCTGCCTGTGAGTTGGCAGACTGCCAAGCCAGGAGAGACGCCAGCCCGAGAATAGAGAATGCAATGACAAGCGTTGTGGTAAACCGTTTCATAAGATCCTATCCTTCTGGTTAAGTTATGTACGGCCAACTTGTTGACCGAGATCAGTGACCTTGCTCTTATTCTGATATATGCTGAGACTGATCCAGAGCGGCGGGCTCTGGTCGGCTGATGAACTCTTTCGGCGTCGCATCACGCTGACTCCGCCGAGCGAGTCGCTTGCGAGTTGGTGAAAGGATCGCACATCAAGAAGGCGACCAGTTCGCGATGGATCAGCATACAACCGCGATTGAGCAGCGACGTGATCTTATGCGGCTGTACACTGGCCATTTCGGCGATCTCTCTGGTATTGAATCCCCTCAGGTAAGACAGGATCATGATCGGCTGGAATACTTCCGATAAGTCGTAAATTGCGTTTGAGAAAAAGCGTTGCTCCACCGGCTCAGCCTCGGTCAGCACTTCTTGTATGGGAGAGCTTGATGCTCCCAGGGTGAGCTGTCCGATTCGGAGAGGACCATGACCGCATTTGTCAGTCCGCATCGGCAACAGAGGGCGAGCGCATTGTACAAATCCATTGAAGAACCGTTTGTGCAGGATGTCGTGCAGCCACATTCTTTCATTATTCTCGATCACGGACTCATCCCAGCTCTGACGAGCCAGCGCTATAGCCTCACGAGTCAGTTTTGTGGCGTCACGACCGTTCTGGGTCATGCCAAGGGATACGGCCAGAAGGACATCAAGATGGGGGGTGATCCGTTCTTCCATGGCCGTTCGGCTCTCATCGTCACGGTTCATATGTTATACCTCCATGTGAGATGCGACACGACCGGTGTCGCCGGACAATTCATATTGCAACGCGAGGCGCTGGGGATCCCAATGCCTCGCGACATTCTCAAGGTTTGACATTAGGAAAAGAACGAAGCCGCCCGGTGCTTCGCTCTCGTCCTATGTCAGTTTAAATGTTGATAAAGTACATGCAGCCACACCTCAGGCCGATTCTGCTCCCTGGTGGACCGCGGTGGTAATGTCATTATGTCCCACCAGCAAGAAATAGATCTCGTCGCGCAGGAGTCCGCAGCCGCGATACAGCAACCGATCTATCTCCTGTGGACTTGTGCCCAGCATTTCTGCGATCTGCATATTGGAAAACCCTTCTATGCACGACAGTATCATGGGGGTGCGTAGGGTGGTTGGTAGTGCGACCACTGATTTGAAGAACCTGACCAGTCCGTCGGATTCCTCGGACATCGGGAAGCCTCCCGACGAGAGACGCGAGTGTGCGGAAGGGGCACGGTCAGGTCTGCCATTCTTTGAACCGTTTCCCTCCTCCCGTATCGAGGCGAAGGAGCGACCAAACTGTTGACTGCCATCGAAATACCTGCGGGTCACGACCTCATACAGCCGTATTTCCACGCTCATGTTTGGCATCCATTCTTCCCACGATGGCGCTATCTCGGCTATGGCTTCCTGAAGCAGTTTGATCGCGTCGCGGCCATTACTGGTCAGTGCCAGGGAGAGCTGCAGCAAAACATCAAGATGAGGGGAAACCTTGATTTTGAACGCCAACTGTTTGGTACTATCGCTGATCATAGAAATTCTCCTCGTAGACGTGTGCCTCAGGGCGATTTTTGGCGGTTTCGGTTCAATGGCTCCAATGAACTCAAGCGGCTATTCACAATAGCAAGAAACCAGTGTTTCTTCGTTGCTTGAGAACCAGAGCATTCCTCCCTGTTGACCTTCTGGCCCCAGGTGAGGAGAGTTCTTCAGTACGTGCAGGATTGCGAAAAAAGAATCGGAGGGCAATCCGTCGAAGGATTGAAAAGGGAACTAATTCCGGAGAATTAACTTTCGTGAGGCGCAGAATCGCGGCGTCGCGCCTCTACCACCTGCCTACTTTGCGTGCGCAAAACTGGCCAGTTCAAGTCTGGCATGTAGAGCCAGTTTATCGAGTATGCTTCGCACATACGCCTTGACCGTATAGATTGCCAGCTTGAGTTGTCGCGCAACCTGAGCGATGCTTTTGCCAACCGCGAGAAGTCCGATCACCTGGCGCTCTCGTACTGTCAGGTTGACGGCACTGACCACTCTCTTGGCGGAACCGTTCTGAAGCGCCTGCTCGACGATCTGTGAGAACAGCGAGTCTGCCAGCGTCGCAGGGAGAACCTTGGCGCCGGTTACAACCGTCCTGATCGTGTTTAGGAACACATCGATAGTGGCGTCTTTGGCCACAAAACCGGAAACGCCGGCCTTTACATAGTCGGCCACTTCGGAATGGATCGGGATCAGATCCATGACGATCACTTCTGCCTTGGGAAACTTCACTCTGATAGACTCAAGTACCTTGAGGCTGCTCTGACTTCTCAGCCCCAGATCAAGGAGCACTACATCCGGTACAAGCTTCCTGGCCTTTTCAAATGCGCCTCTGGCACTGTTCGAAGAGACCGCGCGAATGTCCGCCTGTTCATTGAGCATGGCAGTCGTTCCGTCACGCAAGAGGCGGTTATCTTCTATGAGTAAAACTTTTATCTTCTTCATCCTGAGTGACTCCTTTCAAGTATGAGAAGTGGTTGCACCGGGGCGGAAACGTCCACGGTGTATCCGCGGCGCTCCGGACATGCCCTCGGTAAGAGAACGACAGTTACGGTAATAAGGTAATGGAGCTACTCGGACTCCTTCTTGGTCAGTCCCTGAGCATGGGCATAAGTCGACACTTCGAGGCGCGAATTGAGCGCCAGCTTCTCCAGAATGTTATGGACATGACTCTTGACGGTGTGGACCGCGATATTGAGACAACCGGCGATCTCTTTGTTGCTTTTGCCAGAGGCGATATGGCCTATGATGTCCTGTTCGCGGCTGGTCATTTTGACGGCTGAAAGCAGCCTGGTCATGCCACCGGTTTGCAGGGCCATTTCTACGATCTGTGAGAAGAGCGAGTCGGTCATAGGTGGAGGGAGGACTTTTACCCCTTTGGAAACTGCCCTGATGGTCTGCAGGAAATCGCGAAGTGTGGCATCCTTGAGAATAAACCCGGCCACACCAGCCTTCACAAATTGAACCACATCCGCATGCGCGGGGATCAGATCCATCACCACGACATGTGTCTCCGGAAAACGAACCTTGAGCTGCGGAACGACAGTTAGACTGTTCTGATTCTTAAGACCAAGGTCCAGCAGGACAACATCAGGTAACAGATCTTTGGCAATTATGAGGGAGTCTCCGTTACCTTTGCTCGTAAGTACTCTTATATCCTCTTCCGCGTTAAGCATCTTGGTAATGCCTTCACGCAAAAGTCGGTTATCTTCAACTAAAAGTACTTTTATCTTTGGCACGGCGACTAAACTCCAGAGTTATCAGGCCGGCGATATCGCGCCATTGCAGGACAGCACCATGAGAGAACGCAGGGAGGTTGACAGCGCGACCACTGACTTGAAGGACCTGACCAGTCCGTCAGATTCTTCGGAGATCGGTACTCCACCCGACTAGAGGCGCGAGTGCGAGGAAGGGGCACGGTCATTTCTGCTGTATCTCCTGACTGAGTTGTTGACTTGTATCGAAGAACCTGCGCGTCACTATTTCATAAAGTCGTAACGCCATACGCATGTTCGGAATCCGCTGTTTCTTCGTTTTTTGAGAATCAGAGTATTTCTCTCTGTTGACCTTCATTTCTTAAGTACTTACAGGATTGCGAATAAAGAGTCGGGAAACAATCCGTCGAAGGATTGAAAAAAGGACTAAATCCGGCGATGTAAGAAGTGGGGAGACGCCGAAGGACGGCGCTTCGCCGAACAGACCTCGTTATCTCGAATGATCGAAACTAGCCAGTTCAAGTCTGGCGTGTAGAGCCAGTTTATCGAGTATGCTTCGCACATACGCCTTGACCGTATAGACTGCCAGCTTGAGTTGTTGCGCGACCTGAGCGATGCTTTTACCCAATGAGAGAAGTCCGATCACCTGGCGTTCTCGTACTGTCAGCTTGACGGCACTGACCACTCTTTTGGCGGAACCGTTCTGGAGCGCCTGCTCGACGATCTGTGAGAACAGCGAGTCCGCCAGCGTCGCGGGGAGGACCTTGGCGCCGGTTACAACCGTCCTTATAGTATTGAGGAATACATCGAGAGTGGCGTCTTTGGCCACAAAGCCGGAAACGCCGGCCTTTACATAGTCGGCCACTTCGGCGTGGATCGGGATCAGATCCATGACGATCACCTCTGCCTTGGGAAACTTTACTCTGATAGACTCAAGTACCTTGAGGCTGCTCTGACTTCTCAGCCCCAGGTCAAGGAGCACTACATCCGGTACAAACTTCCTGGCCTTGTCGAATGCGCCCCTGGCGCTACTCGAAGAGACCGCGCGAATGTCCGCCTGTTCATTGAGCATGGCAGTCGTTCCGTCACGCAAGAGGCGGTTATCTTCTATGAGTAAAACTCTGATCTTCTTCATTCTGAGCGACTCCTTTCAAGTGCCAGAGGTGGCATTCGACCGCGAGCAGCCACGGGAAATCCGCGGCCCCCCGGACGTGCCCTTGGTATCAATACGACAGTTGTGATAGGGAATCAATCGCTCAAAAGATTGATTTTTGGATTAGTCACAGATTTAGTCACGTATGATGAGAGAGGATGACAAAGGCTGGAGTTGTTACTCTGTCGCCTTTTTGGTCAACCCCTGAGCATGAGCAAAACTGGATAATTCGAGGCGAGAATGAAGCGCCAGCTTCTCCAGTATATTGTGGACATGACTTTTGACGGTATGGACAGCGATATTGAGATTGCTGGCGATCTCTTTGTTGCTTTTGCCCGAGGCAATATGGCCTATGATGTCCTGTTCGCGGCTGGTCATTTTGACGGAGGAGATGAGCTTATTGACGTTGCCACTCTGTAAGGCAAGGTCTACGATCTGCGAGAAGAGCGAGCCGGTCATCGGTGGTGGGAGGACTTTCGCCCCTTTGGAAACTGCCCTGATGGTCTGCAGGAAATCACGAAGTGTGGCATCTTTGAGAATAAATCCGGCCACACCAGCCTTCACAAATTGAACCACATCCGCATGCGCGGGGATCAGATCCATGACCACGACATGTGTTTTTGGAAAGCGGACTTTGATCTGTCCTACGACAGTCAAGCTATTTTGATTCTTGAGGCCAAGGTCCAGCAGGACGACATCGGGTATCAGTTCTTTGGCGAGCTTGTAGGTGTCCCCATTGCCCGAGGTCGAGAGTACTTTGATGTCCGGTTCTGCGTTAAGCATCTTAGTAATGCCATCACGCAAAAGGCGGTTATCCTCAATTAAGAGGACCTTGATCTTCTGCAAAACTAATGGTCTCCACTAAAGGGTTGGCGACAGCGCCATATTCAAGATGCCGTTTCAGCGAAGAATAGTCAATATCAAAAACTACGCAAATTCTGCCCCCCCCCGAAACCACTCAATCCATAACGACTTAGAGAGAGGCGATGTTCCCGTGGTTGCCCCGTTTTGCTATAAACAAAGAAAAATCAATCCATTTTCGCGTTTGAGGCGTTTAGCCTAGTGATATGATGTCGCGATCGATTGTTTCTCAAGCCTTGCTTGGCAGATCAATCCTTGTCAGATCATTGATTTCGTGACCATGGCACTAATGTGCGCACAATTCACCTGTTCCGGCGACCGAGGGGCCTGGTGCTCGATCGGGCGCGTATGGAGAAATCAGTGAAGATCTATGTAGGCAACCTGTCGCACGAAACCACCGAAGCGCAGCTTCGCGAGGCTTTCGTCAAGTACGGTGACGTCGCCTCGCTGGCTATTGTAATTGACAAGGAGAATGGCAAGTCCCGGGGCTTCGGCTTTATCGAAATGCACTCAGACCAGCATGCGAATGCGGCGATCACCGGTCTGAATGGGAAGGAGCTGGGGGGTAAGCCGCTCAAAGTGAACGAAGCGACCAAAAAATAGTTGGCTGAAGTCCGCTGTCGCCCGTCAGCCCGGAAACTCATCGGATCCTTCGGGATCAAACCGAAGGACACTTGCAAAGGTCCTGCCTGAAGGTAGGCAGGACCTCTTCTATATGTAGTTCCCAACCGCAGACAGAGCCGCTTGAGAGGTTTAGCTCCTTTATCAATCGTTCGAGCGATTGTGTGGCCACTCTGTTTGTGAGACCTTTTCACTACGACAGGCACCTCTCGCGTCGGCGGAGGAATATGAACGTGCAACCATGAATGTGGAGATAGATTCAATGAAAGCTACAGCAGGGACTCTCTCCGAGTTGCCGAAGTCATATGTGACTGAGATAGACATGTCTCCGAAACGGCGTTCGGAAATGAATGCGCTTCTCAATCAGCGTCTGGCTGACGCGATCGATCTGCAATTGCAGATGAAGCAGGCACACTGGAATGTCAAGGGACCAAGTTTCATCAGCCTCCACGAACTGTTCGATAAGGTGGGTGAATCTGTGGAGTCATATGTTGATATGATCGCGGAACGCATAGTGCAATTGGGCGGTGTCGCAGAAGGGACATTGCGTGTCGTGACGCTGCGTACTCGTTTAGAAGCTTATCCATTGATCTTGTTGGACGGTCGTTCCCATGTCGATGCCGTCACCCAGGTCCTGTCCAAATTCGGACACACGGTTCGCGAGACTATTAATGAAGCGACCGCGTTGGAGGACGCCGGAACGGCGGACCTTTTCACCGAGATCTCGCGCGGTATGGACAAGTGGCTCTGGTTTGTCGAGGCACATAACCAGGCGCCCAAGTAAAACGGAAGAGAAGACAAATAGAGCCAGGGATTGGCAGAAACATACCCCGTCTCCTAGAGAGGTACATATGAATCAATATACCATCGCAGTATTCGTAGGAAGTCTCCGGGTTGACTCGTTCAACCGTCGACTCGCTAAAGCCGTTGCGAGGTTGGGTCCGCCGGAATTCACTTTCAAACAGGTCGAGATCGGCAATTTGCCGCCCTACAATCAGGACGAGGAAGCGAATCCGGTCGAAGTTGTCAGTCACCTGAAGACTGAGATCGAGGCTTCGCACGGCCTCCTGTTTGTTACCCCCGAATACAATCGCTCCATTCCGGGAGTCCTCAAAAACGCAATTGATCTCGCCTCCCGTCCGTATGGGAAGAACTCCTGGGCCGGTAAACCTGCGGGCGTCATGGGGATCTCGGTCGGGGCCGCGGGGACTTCGATGGCCCAGCAGCATCTGCGTAATGTATTGTCCTACTTGGATGTACCGACCCTGGGTCAGCCCGAGGCTTTCCTCCAGGCAAAAGAGAATTTCTTCGATCCTCAAGGGAATCTGGGAAACGGTTCCAAGAAATTTCTACAGGGCTGGATGGACTTCTATGTTGCCTGGGTAAAGCTCCACGTCGACCAGCGCAAACCGGAAATGGATCTGGTCCGATAAAATCAACATCTGATTCCGCCAATGCTGTGTTGATTCATTTTTCTGAGCTTTCACTGTCCAGACCGGTCTAGCTCCTTTATCAATCGTTCGAGCGATTGCGCCCGCCAACTATCTGGATATACTGCCTACGGCCACTCCTGGTCACCACTTTGGGTCTCATGATCAAAAACGAAGGTCTGGCTGCTGTGACGCGGCCGGAGGAGTGGCGTTTCTTAGAGAGGAGAGACGTTCATTGCAGAACGGATCAGCCGAACCGATCATCAAGCGAATTGCCTTTGTCGGCAATTACCTGCCGCGGCGTTGTGGTATAGCTACATTCACGACCGACTTGTGTGAAGCGATCGCCGCCGAAAATGGCGGGACGACCTGCATAGCCCTACCAGTCAACGATAAGGACGAAGGTTACGAGTATCCCGAACGAGTTCGCTTTGAGCTGACGGAGAAGGATATTGATTCGTATCGCCGTGCCGCCGATTTCCTGAATATCAATAATGTCGATCTGGTCTGCTTGCAGCACGAATATGGCATTTATGGTGGACGAGCCGGTGGTCACGTCCTGGCGCTGCTGCGCGAACTGCGCATGCCGATCGTCACCACGTTACACACTATTCTCGAACAACCGGACGCCGACCAACGGTCGGTTCTGTTGGAGATCGCAAGACTCTCCGATCGCATCGTCGCCATGAGTCAACGCGGTAAGACCTTCCTATCCGATGTTTACGGCGTATCACCGGATAAGATAGATCTCATACCACACGGTATTCCCGATGTCCCTTTTGTCGACCCCAGCTTTCACAAAGACCTCTTTGGAGTCGAAGGGAAAATGGTCTTGCTCAGCTTCGGATTGCTGTCGGCAAGCAAGGGGATCGAGACCGTCATAGATGCGCTTCCCGCCATTACCGCGGAAAATCCAAATGTCGTCTATATTGTGCTGGGCGAAACTCATCCTCATGTAAAGGAGACCGATGGCGAAGCTTACCGGCTCTCCCTGCAATGGCTGGCGCGTGAACGCGGAGTAGAGGGGAACGTCATCTTCTATAATCGGTTCGTCAGTCTCGAAGAACTGATCGAATTCATCGGCGCGGCGGATATCTATATCACTCCCTATCTCAACAAAGCGCAGATCACCTCGGGAACGCTGGCCTACACGTTGGGAGCAGGCAAAGCGGTGATCTCCACACCATATTGGTATGCCGAAGAACTGCTGGCTGATGAACGGGGACTGCTGGTTCCGTTCCGCGATCCTGCCGCCCTTGCCCAGCAGGTCATTGGCCTGCTCACTGACGAATCAAAACGTCACGCGATGCGCAAACGGGCCTATCTCTACGGCCGGGAGATGATCTGGTCAGCGGTGGCGCGTCGTTATCGCGAAACCTTTGAACGCGCGCGCGCCGAGCGGCGACATTTCAGCAGCCCCGGCTTTACCGTCAAGTCTCTCGACAAACATCCGGGTGAACTGCCGCCGCTCAAGCTGGACCATTTGCGCAACATGACGGATGAGACCGGCATATTGCAACATGCCATTTTCACTATTCCAAATTATCACGAAGGTTACACGACGGATGACAATGCGCGAGCCCTGATCGTCAGCGCGTTGCTTGAGGATCTGGGAAACCCCGAGGCGTTTGAACTGGCCTCACGATATCTCGCTTTCGTCTGGTACGCGTATAACGCCGAAACCGGACGGTTCCGCAATTTCATGTCCTACCAGCGCACCTGGTTTGAAAAGAATGGCTCGGACGATTGTCACGGCCGCGCGCTCTGGGCATTAGGGACCGTGCTGGGCCGCTCACACACCCCGACTCTTCACAGTATGGCCGGATGGCTTTTCGAGCAGGCTTTGCCCGCTATCCTTGAGACCACTAGTCCACGGGCTTGGGCGTTCGCCCTCATCGGCATCCACGAGTACCTGCACCGATTTGCCGGAGACCGCCGAGCCAGCCAGGTACAGGAAGTGCTGTCGCAGAGATTCCTCTCATTATATCAGCACTGTCGTTCGGATGACTGGCGATGGTACGAGGAGGGTCTTACCTACTGCAACGCGGTACTGCCGCACGCGTCGCTCATCTGTGGCCAATCCGTGCGGAGCACGGAAATGATCGAGGCGGGTCTCGAATCGCTGGCCTGGTTATCCGAAATTCAACGAGCTAAAAAGGGAGGACATTTTGTCCCTATTGGCTCAAATGGATTCTATCGGCAAGGAGGTGAGCGCGCTCGTTTTGATCAGCAGCCGGTTGAAGGTCAGGCCATGGTCTCGGCCTGCCTGGAAGCATACCGCGTTACCCATGACGATCATTGGCGCAAGGAAGCGCAGTGGGCTTTTGAATGGTTCCTTGGACGGAATGATCTGAATCTGTCAATATATGATCCAACCACTGGCGGATGCCGTGATGGTTTGCATCCCGACCGCCCCAACCAGAATCTCGGCGCCGAGTCTACGCTGGCATTCCTCCAGTCTCTACTGGAACTGCGCCTTGCGAAAAACACCCTGTAAACTGCGGAGACGCTATCCAAATGGGCAATACCCATACAAACCTCTTTGAACGACACAAACTGAATCCGATCCTGACGGCCGCCAATTGGCCCTATCCCGTCAACAGCGTATTCAACCCGGGAGCAACTCTTTTGGCCGACGGTACCACGTTGCTGTTATGCCGTGTCGAGGATCGGCGAGGTAAATCCCATCTCTGCGCCGCTCGCTCGGCGAATGGTGTGGATGGATGGCAGGTTGATCAAGAGCCGACCTTAATGCCCGACCCGAAGAATTTCCCCGAGGAGCTATGGGGGATCGAGGATCCACGCATCACCTTTCTTCCGGAAATGGACCAGTATGCTGTGGTTTACACAGCCTTTACGCGCGATGGGCCGGGCGTCGCGTTGGCCACGACCAAGGATTTCCACGAATTCAAACGCTATGGTGTGATCATGCCTCCGGAGGACAAGGATGCAACCTTGTTGCCTCGCCGCATCGATGGCCGTTGGGCGCTCATTCATCGCCCGGTCAGTTCCCCGAGAGCGCATATCTGGATCTCCTATTCGCCCGATCTGACACACTGGGGGAGTCACCAACTTATGCTGCAAGCGAGGAAGGGAGGATGGTGGGACGCCAACAAGGTAGGTCTGTCACCGCCGCCGATTGAAACGGCCAGCGGCTGGTTGATGATGTACCACGGAGTACGGAACACCGCCGCCGGGGCGATCTACCGACTGGGATTGGCGCTCTTCGATCTCAAATCTCCAGATGTCTGTCTCAGACGAGGAGATCAATGGATCTTTGGACCGGAAGAACCATACGAACAGCATGGCGACGTGGGGAACGTCGTATTCCCGTGCGGCTACACGATTCTTCCCGATGGTGACACCATCCACCTGTACTACGGCGCGGCCGACACCAGCATCGGATTGGCCACCGGCAGCATTAAGGCCATGCTGACATGGCTAGCCGAGAACAATTAGGCAAGTCGACAACTCCCCCTGAAGGGTGGAAAGGAAATAGGAATGGTAAGCGAGAGATACTTCCGCACAGCCTGGGTACTGACATTTCTCACCGCCGTGATCATCGGGATGTTCATACTCAGTGGCTGCGGGGCAACTCACCAGGCGGATCTCTGGTCGGATCCATCGTACAAGGCGGCACCGTTGGAGAAGATCATGGTGATCGCGATGCGCAGGGACCAACTCAAACGACGAATGTGGGAGGATGTCGTTGTTGAGGCGTTGGCCGACAAGGCGCCGAACGGGACGATTGCGGTTGCTTCGTACCAGTTGTTTCCCGACCAGGTTCCGGACACAGCAGATGTCGTACGCATTACGAAAAGCGAGGGATACGATGGGATACTGGTTGTCGCCAGGATAGAACTTGATTCACAGACGACACTGACCCCGGGTTATTCGGCGATGGAGCAAGTGACCACTTATAATCGACGCTGGGACTCATATGTTACTCGCTGGGAGAGTGTATATCATGAATCCTTCTCTGAAACGGAGACGACCGTGAGCGTCCGGACCGATCTGGTACTGCCCCAAGGGGATGGAAGATTGGTTTGGTCGGTGACCAGTCGAACTGTCGATCAATCAACGCCTGATTCGTTCCGGAATTCGGTAGCGGATAGAGTAGCGGACCAGTTGAAGAAAAAGCGCTTCATTCATTAGACGCGGGAGACCTCGCAATTGTCGAGTGAATCATGACCTTCGGAGAGGTTACTGAAGCCAGAAGTTTGTATCGAGGATAAGATCCCGCACTCCAACGATGGCGAACTGAATGGCTATACAGATGAGAAGAAATCCCATTATCCGTGACAGGCTTTCCACCCCATTCACTCCCAGGAATCGGTGCAAAAAACCGGCTCCGCGCAGAACCAGCCAGGCAACGACTGCCGTGATCAGAATAGCCACGATCACCCCGGTAAAAGCGAGGATCTGGTTGACATCCTGTTGCCCATCGATAGTCGATGACATCGTGATGACCACCGCGATCGAGCCGGGACCGGAGAGGCTTGGCATCGCCAGCGGGCTGAACGAAAGGTTCTGCTTCTGTTTCGCCTCCAGTTGTCCTTCACTCGTGAGGTGACTGACTCCGGGAAAGAGCATCCGAAACCCCTGAATGCCGATCACCATCCCCCCGGCCAAACGTATCCCCGGAATAGAGATCCCAAACGCCAGCATGATAATATGACCCGCCAGCAGGAACAGGATCAATATCCCGATCATGTAAATGCATGCCCAAGTGATCTGTCGATTCCTCTCTTTGGTACTCAGGTGTTCGCTGATACTCAGGAGGAGCACCGCCGTGCTGACCGGATTGATGATGGGGAGTAGGGTTACGAGCGCCAGGCTGACCCATGAGAGAAAATCAGATAACTGACTAATGTGACCCACGACATTCAACCGACATAAATCTCCCTGCGTTCAACGGACAGGACTGCAATTTCTGAAGGTGCTTATTCATTCGTGATGATAACTTTCAGAGTTCGCTCGTTCCTTGCGTTTCCAAAGGTATCATACGCTTTCATGATATCAGGGAGCGCGAAATGATGGGTGATCAGCTTACCGGGGTCGACCTTGCCAGAAGCGACTGTCTTCAAAAGCATCGGCGTGGTCACAGTATCAACCAGACCGGTTCTCAAGGTGATATTGTGCGACCAGAGCCTATCCAGTTTCAATTGCACCGGTTTGCCGTGCACACCAATGTTGGCGATATGGCCGCCTGCGGTCACGATCGACTGACAAATATCGAAGCTCGCGGGGATACCAATAGCTTCAATCGCTACATCCACACCTCGCAGGTCGGTCAAGGCCATGATCTTTTCAACTGCCTTGCCGTCGATATTGTTAACCGTCTGGGTGGCTCCAAATTTTCTGGCGACCTCCAGCCGATTGTCATCCATATCAACCATGATGATCTCCGCCGGGGAGTAAAATTGCGCGGTCAGAAGTGCCGCAAGACCGATTGGCCCCGCTCCGACAATGGCGACAGAGTCGCCCGGCTTTACCTGACCATTGATGACGCCACACTCGAATCCGGTCGGGAGAATATCACTCAACATCACCAACGCTTCTTCATTGGCTGCTGAGGGAATCGGGTAGAGACTCGTATCGGCAAAGGGGGTACGGACAAATTCAGACTGGGTACCGTCGATCAGGTTTCCCAGGATCCAGCCGCCGCCACTCTCGCAGTGGGAATACATCCCCCGCTTGCAGTTGGAGCATTTGCCGCATGAACTGATGCAGGAGATCAAAACTCGATCTCCAACCTTGAATCTTGATACATTCCCGCCGACCTGTTCGATAATGCCGACTCCCTCGTGCCCCAGTATCCTCCCAACCGCAACAGTCGGAACGTCTCCTTTGAGGATGTGCAGGTCTGTGCCGCAAATGGTGGTCCGGGTGATTTTGACGATGGCATCAGTAGCATCTATAATGCTCGGTTTGGGTCGATCCCTCAACTCGCGTTGATTTGGTCCGAGATAGACGAGTGCTTTCATAGTGTGACTTTCGCTTTCATTCGATTTTGACTTGCGCATACGTGCGACTCACGACGTGATGACCGGAAAGCTTTTCAGAAAAAGGGAAAACAGGCGACCCTGAAGCGTCTGATTATGATATGGACGAGTCATTTGCCGCAATGGAGCCGCTGTCGGCCTGCCTGAGGAGGTATGCCGGCAGAAGTTGGCGAAGTCTTCCAAGGTTCGACTTAACGGAATCCATTGTTAGTCCCGTTATATAAGCTATCTCGGCGTACGAAAAGCGTTCGCGGAACAACAGAAGCATGATGAACCGGGAACGTGCGCTCAATCGTGAAACAGCGTCTCTGACTGTAGCTGTCGGCAGGGCCTGAAGTAGCGTGAGTTCCTGACTCTGCAGATCGCTATCCATGGACTGAAGGACAACGTTATCCTCCGGGTTGACGCGACGGATTCGTTTCGGCACCAACCAGGGTGCCCTGGTTGTCCGGAGTCTAGAATCAGAAAACTCTACGAACAGTGATCTGAAGAGTCGTGCCTTGATGCTGATCAGATCCTCGCTCAGGTTCCAATCGCGATACGCACGGGCTATGGTATCGGATACCAGCTTCTCTGCCGAACTGTTCCGCATAGTGAGCCATTGAGCACTGCCCAGGAGTGCCGCGAGATGCGGAAATGTCTCTTCCACGAATTGCGTCCGATGCATTGACATATGTTTCCCCATAAATGCTCTCCCCATTTCTTCAGGCGAAGCTAGGTTGTTCAATGAACTTTTTTGGGATATGCTTCGTACTGCTTGGCCGCCTGCGGTTCTTTGTTTTTGATTCCGCCGATTACCTGGTTGCGCACTTCCAGGGTGGTGATTCCTTCATGGAAAGCGATTCCGCGCGCCACCTTGCCTGCGATATCCCGACTGACCCCTGCGTTCATCATAGAGTTGAGGATTTTCTCCGATTGGAATTTTTCTTCCTGTCCTGACCGTTTCTTGATGTTCTGGTCCATCTGGGGTCCTTTCGGGATGTTACTTTTGGACGTGGCAGTTCCACTGCCACCCAGGAAGTATATTTGAATTGGGGAGAAGGGAAATCGGTCTAAGGATTGAAAAAGAGTAGCTCTAAAGATTGATTTATTGGACGTCCCACCACCCCGGTTTTCCACCAGAAAATATGGCGGAGGAGGTAGGATTCGAACCCACGGTACCTTTAGGGTACAACGGTTTTCAAGACCGCCGCTTTCGACCGCTCAGCCACTCCTCCGGACTGGTCAACGGCCCTAAATTACCAAGATGTTGCCGCAAGTCAAGTGCGGAGAAAAAGCCGCCTGCGCCGAGCGGGAACCGCCCGACAGGCTTGCTGTTGACAGCAATAATGGATATGTTTGCCGAAGAAATAGTGGAGTTTGGACATGGGCCCGATGCCATCCGGGTCGGAAGGAGATAGTCGTGACCAGAGCGAAAGCGCATGCCCGGGTAGCTGTGCTCGGAGCCTCCCCAAAGGAAGATAGATACTCATTCAAAGCGGTCAAGATGCTCAAAGAGTACGGCCACCAGCCGATCCCGGTTCATCCGGCCGGGCATGTAGTCGATGGTGATGTCTCCAAAAAGTCGCTCGATGAGATCACCGATCCGGTCGACACGCTGACCATGTATGTCGGGCCGGAGATATCGGACAAAGAGCTGGACAGGATATTGAAACTGAAACCGCGGCGCGTGATCTTCAATCCGGGCGCGGAAAACGATGGATTGGCCGAGAAACTCGAGGCGGCCGGGATCGAGGTTGTGCTGGGCTGTACGCTCGTAATGCTTCGCTCCGACCAGTTCTGAGCGTCAGCTACTTTTTGATCAGACTGCGCAACAGCGCGAGATTCTTGATGTCTTCCTCGAGATCCTCTTCCTTGGGGGTCTCGATTATCATCGGGATCTTTGACAGTTTCTTGTCATTCAGGATATTCCTGAACCCTTCGATCCCGATCTTCCCTTCCCCGATATGCTCGTGACGATCGATCTTGTCGCCCAGTCCCTTCTTGCTGTCATTCAAATGAAGGATGCGCAGGCGTTCAAGGCCGACAGTATCCTCAAACTTCTTCATAGTCGACTTGTAGTCGGCCGGGTCCGTGATCGGATAACCCGCGGCAAAGATATGGCAGGTATCCACACACACGCCGATATGGGACTTGTCTTTCACACCAGCTATCATATAGGCCAGTTGTTCGAACGTATAGCCGAGATTCGAGCCCTGTCCGGCCGTTGCTTCCAGACAGACCGTGACGGTATTGTCTTTCAATTCAGAGAAGAGCTTATTGAGGTTTGCGATGATCCGGTCCATCCCCTCCTGCTCACCCGAACCGACATGTGAACCGGGGTGAACCACCAGGTTTGGTATCTTGAGCATCCCACACCGCTCCATCTCCAGCTTGAATGATTCGTACGACTTGAGATTGAGATCCTTGTCCGGCGACGCGAGGTTGATCAGGTAGCTGGCATGCGAGCAGGAGACGGTGATCTTGGTTTCCTCGATCGCCTTGAAGAACTTGTCCAGTTCATCCTGTTCGATCGGTTTGGCGCGCCACTGGCTGTTCGCTTTGTTGAACATCTGGATAGTGTCGCAGGTCGCCTTCTGACCGCGATAGATCGCGTTGTACGCGCCGCCGGCATTCGATTCATGGGCGCCAAGGAGCATAGCTTATCAATCCCTCTGCAAGTTAATTCGATTTCCCTTCAAGATACGACCCGACCATCCGTCAGGCAAGACCGGCCGCGCAACAAGAGACACAACGACTCTATTATCTCCGGGTCAGCGCGGATTCAGCGCCAGGAATTTCGGCTCGGTCATATCCTCGATCGCGTAGCGGACCCCTTCGCGCCCCATCCCCGAGCTCTTCACGCCGCCATACGGCATATGGTCAACCCGGTAGGTGGAGACATCATTAATAACCACTCCGCCGGTTTCGATCCGTTTGAAACCGTACATGATATCGTTCATACGATTGGTGAACAGGCCCGCCTGGAGCCCAAACGCGGAATCATTGACCATCGCCACTGCTTCAGCAAATGTCTTGTAAGTAGAAACCACCGCCACTGGTGCGAAGAGCTCATTGCGGCACACCGCCATCTCGGGGGTAACATTTGAGAGTAGGGTTGGCTCGAGCTGCAGACGGTTCCCTTTCCCGCCGCAAAGTACTTTTGCGCCGGACTTGACTGCCTCGTCGATCCAGTCCACCGTTCGAGACACTGCCTGAGCATCAACCAGGGTGCCGATATCGGTCGATGGGTCCATCGGATCGCCGACCTTCAACTTCGCTATCTTTTCGAGAAACAGCGCAATGAACTTCTCCATCACCGACTCCTGCACAAATATCCGTTGAACCGAAATACAGGACTGCCCCGCCACTCCAAACGCGCCGAAGAGAAGTCGGGTGGTCGCGAAATCGAGATCTGCATCATCGGCGACTATAACCCCGGCATTGCCACCCAATTCCAACACCACCGGTTTCTGCCCGGAGTTCGCCTTTATCCACCAGCCTATCTCTGCCGAGCCCGTAAACGTGATCAACTTGACCCGATCATCCCTAAGCAGGGGAGAAGCATCCGAAGCCGACGCCGGGAGGACTGATATGGCTCCTTTGGGATAATCTGTCTGTTCGATCAGTTCAGCCAGCATCAGCGCGATGATCGGCGTTTGGGAGGCTGGTTTCAAGACGATCGTATTCCCAGACGCTATCGCCGGACCGATCTTATGGGCTACCAGATTGAGCGGAAAATTGAATGGCGTGATCCCGGCGATAACGCCGCGCGGGAAACGTCGCGCCAGACCAAACCGACCCTCTGATCCGGGGATCCAGTCGAGATCGATGATCTCACCGCCGATTCGCTTTGCTTCTTCTGCCGATGTTCTGAACAGCGCGATCGCGCGGCTTACTTCGACGCGCGATTCCTTGATCGCTTTCCCCAATTCCAGAGTCATGATCCGCGCGAAATCCTCGGCCCGCTGTTCCAATAGGTCGGCTATCTTCCTGCAGACAGCTTCGCGACGATAAATCGGAAGTTCCCTTGTCTCTTCAAACGCCGCCTGAGCACAATCTATCGCCTTCGTAAAATCGGCCGCCGTTGCTTTGGCGACCACGCCAACCACTGAGTTATCGTAAGGATATTCAACCGTTATAGTTGAATCGGATTTCTTCCACTCCCCGCCGAGAAACATGCCGTATGTCTGAGCCATATCGTCTCCGCAAACTGGTCTGCTATTCGGATTGATAATACAGTCAGGGGAGAGGAAACTCAATGATCATCTCCCGCATGACGATAGCTCGCTCCGCCGGATCGCTGGCTGGGAGAGAAGAACTTAGTGCCGGGGAGTATGGGATTTCTCCTACAGCTTGGGGGTCAGGGCGTTGGGTCGACCCGCAAGAAAGAGGTCCCCGGCCCGAAGAAATCATCAAATCTGTGAATCCGCGATAAGCCGGGTTCGAGCAAGTCTCCATTACATGGCTACTTAGCTTCCGGTATCGTGGACCACCCTAATCTGATGGCTGGTCGGCACGCGGTTTACATTCATTCTGGCCAAAGAGGAAGAAGCCTATGAAGCGTATAGATCTGAAATCCAATCGAGGAATCACCATCCTTGAAGTGCTCATCGCGATGGTGGTGCTCAGTCTCTCTCTGCTGTTGCTGTTGAACATGGCGATGGTCGCTCTCGACGGCAACGACTGGTCTAACAAGACCTCGATCGCGACACAACTGCTGCAGGAAAAGCTGGAGCAACTTCGTGTCGATCCGGATCCCGCCAGTGGATCGGATACAGCATCCGGGGTGACGCGTACCTGGTCGGTCAGCACCATAGCTTCGCATCTGCGACGCGTGGATGTCAATGTCTCCTGGACCGATGTCCGTAAGCGGACCAAGACCAATACGATGACCGCGTACATCAAAACCGAGGCGGAATGAGGTGCAAGCCATGAAACGAGTATTGAACGCCCTGCAGAATCATCGCGGTATCTCGCTCGTCGAGATGCTGATCGCCTTCGCGTTGACCGGTGTCGTCACGACCGCGGTCCTCAAGGCATATATGACGCAGCATAAGAATTACATGATCCAGGATGATATCACGACCATCCAACAGAATGTACGCGCTTCGGTGGACGAACTGACGCGCCAGTGCCGGATGGCCGGTTACGCCCTGCCACTTGGCTTGCCGTCAATTGAGGCGGCCGACACTGATCCGGATTCGATCACTATCGTCTACCATGACGATGGCTGTGATACATATTTGGCGGCCGCTATGCCGCAACCGTCCTCGGAGTTGAAGTGCGCGACGGATGTATCGTGCTTCTATGACGGCCAGTGGGTCTTCATCTTTGAACCGGACTCCGGCGGTGGCGAATTCTTCGAGATCACGCACGTGCAGCCGTCGTCGTTTCACTTGCAGCACAACACCATGACGTTGTCTCGTCGCTACGGCAAAGACGCGGTAGTCCTCTCGCTTATGAGGCTGCAATTCTATGTGGACAATTCTGATACGTCGCATCCAAACCTGATGCTTAAGCTGCCGGGCAAGGCGCCGCAGGTGTATGCTGAAAATATCTCTGATCTTCAGTTCCAATATAAGTTAGAAGATGGTTCTATCGTTGACGTCCCTGTCGCGGTTGAAGACGTCCGAGAGATCCTGATAACCGTGACTGGTCGATCAAGCCGGCCCGACCCTGATAAGCCGACTGATCAGCAGTACCGGTATCGTACCTCAACCACTTCTGTTGCTTTGCGCAACCTGGGAGTGTAACCCGAGGAAGGACCTCATGGTACAGAAATCGCTGTCCAACGACCGCGGCATGGCAACTCTGATCGCTTTGATCATGGTTGGTATGCTGACGTTGATCGGCATAGCCGCCATGTCAACGTCGGACGATGAAGTAAAAATAGCCGGTAACGGGTTGCAGTCGGCGCGAGCCTTCTACGCAGCGGAATCCGGTCTCGATATCGCCGCAGCCGCGCTGACGGATGAATTCGAGACCAACGGCGCCCCGCCGGATAGTATGCCGGTAGGAAGCGACGAGATCAACGGGTGCACCGTAGAATACGGTGCGTCAAAGACAGCCACTGGAGAGAAAAAGGTGCTGTCCACCGGTAACCTCGCCGGTCTGTACGGCAAGATCGATTCCTACGCCGCAACCTCGACCGGGACGGACGATTTGGCTCGGTCCACGGTTGAACTGTCACAGACCTTTGAGGCCGCCCTGGTCCCGATCTTTCAATTTGCGGTCTTCTATAATGAAGATCTCGAATTCTCACCGGGCTCGGATATGACCCTCATCGGGCGTATTCATACGAATGCGGATATGTACATCCAGGCGAACTCCTCGCTGAAGATGGACAGCTATGTTTCAGCGGCAGGGAATATCTTCCATGGCCGCAAGAGCGCCGGCGTGGCTACCTCAGGCGATGTCCAGATCAAGAATGCCAAAGGAAATTACATCTCGATGAAGCAGGGTTCGGACTGGCTGGACTCCAAGGATGCCTGGTGGAAAGACTCATCGCTTGCCCGCTGGAACGGTCGTGTCAAGGATGACGCACACGAACAAAAAGAGCTGGATATGAATCTGACCAGCGGCGATGATGCACGCAAATTGATCGAACGCGGCACGGGGAACGCCGATTCGTATGAACATAAGGCCAGCTTAAAGTTCATCAATAATCAGGCGTTTGAACTCCAATCTGGTACCTGGGTGAATGTTACCGCCAACATGACGGCTCTGGGTATCATCACCAACAACCCGGACAAGTTCTTCGACCAGCGCGAAGGTCAGAATGTCGACGCATTTGAGCTCGATGTGGCCAAGTTGTATGCCAACGGGTACGGTCCTGATAACGGCGTGATCTACTACCACGCCGACGATGCCGGCGGTGAGTTCCCGGCCTTGCGTTTGCGCAACGGCGCTGAGGTCGGCGCCCCGCTGACCATCGCGACCGACAACCCGGTCTATACGCTCGGTAACTTCAATACGACGAACAAGAAGCCGGTCTCTATTATGTCAGACGCATTCACGGTGCTCTCCAGCAACTGGGATGACGCCAAGGGTGCGTTGGCCAAAACCGATCGAAACGCGACCAACACGACAGTGAACTGCTCATATATAACGGGCGCCGGCGAATCGAGCGCCCTGCAGTACGGCGGTGGCTTTGAGAATCTCATCCGTCTCCTCGAAGACTGGAGCGGCAATAAAACTCTCACCTGGGCCGGTTCGGCAGCCAAGCTGTGGCAGTCGGAACAGGCGGATGGTCTCTTCAGCACTCTGTACTTCAATGAACCGAAGCGCAACTGGACCTATGACTCGAATCTCGATGACCCGAACCTGCTTCCGCCCGATTCTCCTGTGGCAAAGGTGTTCGAGCGTACTGGATGGAAGCAGGAATCTATCGGCTATCGTACGCCGCTTGAAGGATTTTGATAGGTAAGACGAGATAGAATCCAACCGGCTACGTCGCGGCCGGTTACAGATAAAGAGCGCCGGGTGCCCCAACACCCGTGCGCTCAGTGATGTAACTGTGAATAGCAAGGAGGGGTCCATGAACCTCGTCCGGACTCGAAATCAAAATGGCATGGCGACCCTGATCGCCCTCATCATGGTCGGTATGCTGGCGCTTATCGGTATCGCCGCCATGTCGACCTCTGACGATGAAGTCCTGGTGGCTGGTAACAAGCTCCATGAAACGCAGGCGTTTTACGCCGCGGAATCAGGGCTTGATGTCGCCGCCGCCTCAATTCAACAGCAATACGAAACATCAGGTGGTAAGCCGCCAACCACTTTGCCTACTGGCGAAGAGGATATTAACGGCTGTACTGTTTCCTATACCACCACACCGGATGGCGCTGCTCGTGCGGAAGTACTGTCCACCGGAACGCTGAGCGGTCTGCACGCACTCGTCCAGACCTTCATCCTGCAGTCGACCGGCGCCAGTGACGACAATGCCTCGCAGGTGGCGCTGCGCCAGCAGTTCAAGGCCGCGCTCGTCCCGATCTTCCAGTTCGCGGTCTTCTATGATCAGGATCTGGAGATCGCTCCGGGACCTGAAATGAACCTGCTGGGACGTGTGCATTCCAACCAGGATCTCTATATCCAGGCCGGCAACACGCTGCGCATGGACTCCTATACCACCGCCGCAGGTCATCTTTATCACGGTCGTAAAGGACCGGGAAGTACCGACAACGGTGATGTGATGGTGAAAGATGCTACCGGCGCCTACGTCAGTATGAAGGAAGGCTCCGGCTGGCTCGACGCCCATGATAGCCACTGGTATGATTCATCAGTCTCCCGCTGGGATGGCCGCGTCCAGGACGCCAGCCATGGTCAGAAGGCCATCGAGTTGCCGCTCGAAGGGACCGATGACCCTCACAAGATCATCGAACCCGCTGGAACCGGCAATACCAACTCGTATGAACATAAGGCCACTCTCAAGTTCATCGATAATCGCGCGTATCAGAAGAACTCGTCCAATGTTTGGGTTGATGTCACCGCGGATATGACCGCGAAAGGGATCATCACCTATGCCGCCGACAAGTTCTATGATGGTCGCGAGGCCAAAAGTGTCGATGTGACCGATCTGGATATTGACAAGTTGTATGATGAGGGGTACGCGCCGAACAATGGCATCATTTACTTTTCCGATGATGTTTCCGGTGCAAGCGAGTACCCGGCTTTGCGTCTGAAAAACGGTGCGGAATTGGGTGGTGAACTGACCATTGCAAGCGCCAATCCTGTCTACACTGTCGGCAATTATAACAGCACGAACAAGAAGCCGGCCGCGATCATGACCGACGCCTTGACCTTCCTGTCGAGCGCGTGGGATGATTCCAAGGGCGCATTGGCCAAGTCAAACCGTATTGCCAACGCCACGACCGTCAACTGCTCCTACTTGACCGGTAACAAGTCCACCACCTCGACCGTTTATAGTGGTGGATTCGAGAACCTCCCGCGGTTCCTTGAGTCCTGGACCGGCAAGGTGATGACATGGCGCGGATCCGCCGTCTGTCTCTGGCCGGCGACTCAGGCGACCGGTAACTGGGGCGGTACCTATTACGATCCGCCGACCCGAAGCTGGTGGTACGATATGGATCTTGATGATCCGGCCAATCTCCCGCCGGGAACGCCGATGGCGCAGGTCTTCCAGCGACTCGGCTGGCAACAGACCCACGCGATCATCGACGCTAAGAAATTCGAATAGGGCCTCAAACAAAAAGACCCTCGGCAACTGCCGAGGGTCTCTCGATTTTCACGGGGATGGACTTCACTCGATCAACAGGTCATACGGCATCCGGGCGAAAAGTTCTCCATCAGCGGATGCAACCATCTGACCGGCCCGCGTGATATCATCGTTCTTATCCAGTCCGAAGACAGACGCGACCACTCCAAACATTGATCTCGCCGGCAGTACGAACAGCGGACGATTCTCCGGATAGACTCGCACACGATACTCGGATATCTCAAGTGACTGAGCAAGATAATCAAGTGATTGCTTGAGTCCGCCAAGTTGATCTACCAGTCCATTGCGCAATGCCTCCCGTCCAGTCCAGACACGACCGCGTCCGAGATTGTCTACCGAATCAACGGTCAGTCGCCGATTTCCGGCGACCAGTCCGCAGAAATGGTCGTAAAACGCCTTCAGTTGGGAGTAGTACTTTTCACGTTCCTCATCGGAAAACGGCGCGATCGTACTCAACATGCCGGCGTACTTGCCGCGCACGTACAGCTCCTTACCGAGTGATATCTTCTCATACAGGTTGCTCAGATCCGCTTTTCCGCCAAATATCCCGATCGAACCGGTGACTGTCCCAGGAAGCGCGAAAAGACGCTTCCCCGGCATGGCCAGATAATATCCGCCGGATGCCGCGACATCAGCCATCGAAACGATCATCGGCTTCTTCGATGCCGCTTTCTGCGAAACATGGTATATGTCATCAGAGGCAAGAGCGGAGCCGCCCGGCGAATCGATACGAAAGACTATTCCCGCAACTTGGCGATCGGATTTTGTCTCGGCGAATGCTCTGCGAAAGGGCGAGGGCGTCACCCCTCCGGGATTCCCCAGCGGATTGACATCCCCTCTGTCCGACGTGATATCTCCCTGCGCGACCACTATCGCCAATACGGGCAGACGATCCCAGCTGTAATTGATGAGCGTATCCGTAACATACTGACCAAGCGCTATAGAGCGCGACCGGCCGATACAACTATCCAGATCATCGCGATAACAAAGGCCATCCACCAGACCATAGCGGAACGCGTCGGCCGACGTGAACGGTCCGTTGTCGATGATCCGTTTCACGGAATCCGCGGTTAGTCCGCGCGATGTACCGATATCTGTCACAAACTGGTCATACAGCTCGTCGAGCAATCGATTGACCTGCGCCTTGTTTTCATCCGATGATGCCGTCCGCGTGTACGGCTCGACCGCCGTTTTGTGATCGCCTATCCGGATCATATCCATCTTCACGCCAAGCTTCTCAAACGTTCCTGCGTAGAAGGTCAACTCGGCACGGAGTCCCACCAGATTCAACTGGCTGACCGGTGGAACGAAAATGGAATCGGCCGAGGTGGCGATATAGTACGCGAGGTTTGATGGCGCCATCAGATGGCAAATGAGTCGCTTTCCGCGTGAGCGAAAGTAGTCGAACGCGTTGCGGAGTTCTTGCGCGCGCGCAAACCCCGGCGCTCCCTCATGTAGCGTCACCACCATCTCTTTAACCGAAGGGTCATCCGCCGCGCGATAAATGCTGGTCAGGATCTCCGTGAATGAAAGTCGTTTCTTGCCGAAAATCGGCCGCGGTGGGTTCTCCGGCAATGCACCACCCAAAGACGCGGTCAAACGGCGCGATTTGGCAGGCAGGATTGAGGCCTGCCGCTGTTCGGAGAAGCCAACAAACGCTGTACTTCCGCGATGTTTGCTGTCACGGTCATAACCAGACCGGCTTCCGAGGAATGTTTTATCGAAATTGACGCGAAAGCCAAACTCAAAATTCCTGTCAGAATCATACGAACCGTTGATAAACAGCCCTTGTATCGGAGTATACTCTGCGTGGTATATCCAATCGGCATTGCTGAATCGGGTCTTCGTAGAAAGTAACGCGTCTGCCGAAAGCGTCAGCTTGTCGCCGAACGGACGATACGCGGCCGACAGCTGCATTTCTATCTCTGTCCGCTCTCCATCAACCTTACCGCGATTGAGATTGGAGAAGAGCGCGCCAAACGCGTACGGCCCGACACCCTGCGTTACCACACCGGCATTCCAGAAGTGACGATTATCATAGAGCTCGGGACCATCGCTGAAATAGCGATAGGAAAACCCGACCGCCGATGATTGACCGACCGGGAGCCCTCCCGCGAAGATCCACTCCTTAATATCGCCGCCGGTTGGATTGTCTATCTTGCGCCAGGCGATGGCCGCCTGCTGAAAAGTGACCGCGTATCCCCAGTCTTTCGCGAAATTGCCATCGTAGTAGTTCGCTATGAATTGAGTGGTGGCGGTGTTGAACCGTCCCAGCGCGGCGGGATTGACCCACGTCGCCTCGGCGCCAAACACAGTGGAGACGGGCTGGAAATAAAACACCTCACCGGGAATCGGAATACGCTCGAGCGGTTGCGCTGTGGCGGATATCGTACCGAGTGCCAATAAGGCTAGTGCGAAGCGCATCATGCGCATGGTCATTCTCCTTTAGTGCCGCGAATGAAGATATTCCCTTTGCCGCGAATCGTTCCACTGATCTCACCCTTTCCCTGACCAGTATGCAGGTTGAGGCGGTTGCGTTCGACCAGGTCGGTCTTGAATTGGAAATGCGTCGCCTCAATCGTGCCATCCTCGTCGACCTTGAGCGACATGTAGGCTGAGAGAGTGTCCGGGATAGTTACTTCGATATCTTCATACTGATTGCTTATCACTAGCTGAGCGTCGCTAAGCGACTTGACCTCGAGGATTATCGGGCCGGAACTGCTCCGGATGTAGTTGCTGTTGCCCACTGGCTCGAACTCAGAGATATCGGTGCGGCCAAAACTGTTCTTCAGATTTATTCCGCCGCGGAATCGCTGGATCTTTATCTCGCCGCCATCGTTGCGAAAGCGTGCCTGACCTTTGGAGCTGTTGATATCCCTGGCAATGATGGAAGAATTGCTGGTCGCCACCGCGATATCGCCGCTCAGGTTGGTGACCTCAACCCGGCGATTGGCCGTGGTGATATCGGTAAGTTCCGTGATCTCAGAAGCGTCAACACCACCCAGGGATGAGGTGATGACCAGCCCGCGAATCGGGCCAATTGCCTTGACATCAAACTGCTGGGCCTCGATCTCCACCAGACATTCCGGCGGGACAGAGAGAGTCGCTTCAACTATCCCCGCTTCGTTCTCAGGATCCCATGGCGCCGGATTAGGGGCGCGCATCTCCAACCGTGTTTCATCGGCCACGGTCGTCATCGTGACCGAGATGAGGTCGATGAAATCGGTCGCGTCACCACTTGTCTGGGTCCTTGCCTGTTTGGTGAACGTCAGCCTTATCTGTCGGCCTGCCGCCGAGTTGATCGATATCCTGCCGCTCAAATTGACGGCTGAACGAATCACCAGTTTGTTCAGTGTCCCCATCTGGGCGGTAGACGTTATCTCTTTGGTCGAGAACAAGCCGCGCTCGCGCATAAAAACCTCCTGGGCGGTGGCGGCAGTAGCCAACGCAAGGAGCGCGACTAGGGATATCAGGAAATTCTTCATCATCGTCACTCTATTCATACAAGTTGTACATCTCATGCATCAAAATGGAACCGGCCACGGCGGCATTTAAGGACTCGACCGCGTCGGAGTGTCGGATCCGCAGTTTTGTGTCGGCATGGCTAAGCAGATCATCGGACAACCCGTCGGCCTCCGACCCGATCGCTAGTATGGCAATCTTATCCCGTTTCACCTGAGCTCTGGTCAGTTCGGTCGTGCTGGCGATATCCGCGGCCAGCAGTTGGGCGCCATGTTTGATCTTGAACGCCAGTATCTCATCGACACCGGCCAGCGCGATGGGCAATCCGAAGAGCGTGCCAACCGATGCTCTCACCACTTTTGGCGAAAACGGATCAGCCGAACGTCCCGCCAAAACCATCATATCAAAACGGAATGCTTTGGCGGAACGAAGCAGCGTCCCCAGATTGCCGGGGTCGCTGATATTCTCGCACAGTACTACTCTACGGAAGGCCGGCTGATAAAGTTCGGTCAGGCCGGTCTGCGGGATCGTAAAGGTCGCCAATATCCCCTGGCTGGTCTCGGTCGCGGCGATCGACTCAAGCTCTTTCAGGTGCACCGACTCGATTCTGACCCCACCTTTTTGGAACTGCTGCAGCAATTGGCGTCCGCGGTCTGAGATAGCGGCCTCCGCATAACAAACGCAGGTCGGCCGGACATGATACCGCACCGCCTCCTCCAGCAGACGCACGCCTTCGGCCAGGAAAGTTTTTTTGAGGTTTCTTCCTTTTTTGGCCAGGAGTGATTGTATATCTTTCAGTTCGTTCTTGGTAAGTGACACTGCGGTATCCTGTGTGTTGTGAAGGGAAACAACCTAAAACCTATTATGCTTGGCAAGTGAAAACTGCCCGTCTGGCAATTACTTATATCCTCTTGTCGATCTCTGTGGCCGTCGCCGCGCCCGATACCGTGCGTATCGGCGGTCTGCGCGGTCTGGACCCAACCGACTTAGAGGTCAAATACCCGGTCCTGTTGGCACTTTCCGGTGGCGGGGCGCGCGGTCTTTCATCAATCGGCGTACTGCGCGCGATGGAAGAGCGGGGTATCACCGTAGCGGCAGTGGCTGGTACCTCGATCGGCGGAATCGTCGGCGGTCTCTACGCGTGCGGTCATTCCCCCGATCAACTGCAGGAAATTGTCCGGACACTCGATTTCAACACCTTTTTCGCCAACGCTCCGTTGCGTTCGAGCATGTTCCTGTCTCAACGCCAGGAGCGGGATCGCCACTTGCTATCCCTCCGCTTCGATGGCTGGCGTCCGCACATTCCACAAGGGCTGACCGCCGGTCAGCGGTTGACCTCACTGCTCTCCAATTTGACCGGCAAGGCGATCTATCGGGCCAATGGTGACTTCACCAAACTGCCGATCCCTTTTAAAACGATCACTACTGACATCGTGCATGGCCGGATGGAGATAATGTCCTCTGGGTCGCTGGCCGACGCGATGCGTGCGACCATGGCCTTTCCGCTGGCCTTCACCGGTCTCGAAAAGGATAGCATGATCCTGATGGATGGCGGCATGGTTGCGCCGGTGCCGGTCGAACTGGTGAGCCAGATGTGTGATACGGTTCCAGTCGTGGTGGCGGTCAACACGACCAGTCCTTTGGTCAACAAAGCAGGTTTGCTGACGCCCGTGGATATCGCCAACCAGGTGACGACCATTATGACGGCGGATCAACTTAATGCTCAGCTTGAAAAGGCAGATATCGTCATCACGCCGCCGCTCGATGCCTACACGTCGGCGGATTTCCTTCGAAAAGACAGCATTATCGCCATTGGATATGCGGCGGGGAAGAAGGCCGCGGACAGCATCATCGCGCTGGTGAAACTCAAGCAGGCCAGGCTGTACTATCGGATCGCGGTAGTCGAAGTTCAGTCAGAGGACAGCCTTCTGGAGGCTGACTGCAGGGCGGCGCTGGTCGGGCAGTCATTCTCACGCGCCGAATTGGTGGATCGCCTGAAGTGGCTCGCCAGAACCTATGCGCTTTTCGAACTGACCGGGATCAGCGAACCGGCGCTCGTGGCCGAAGGATTTGAGAACGCGGCCGTGCAGGAATATCGCCTTACCCTCATCCCGCGTCGCGAACTGCTTAACAGCGTGACCACCCTTGATTTTCAGGGCAACAGCCTGTTCGAAGATTCGGCATTGATCCGCGCGATGGCCCTGCCGGGCGACCGCATCACAGCCATTGCTCTGCGTGAAGGGCTGAAACGAGTTGAGGAAAAGTATCTGGCGAGCGGGTATGACCTCGCGGGGATCGCGAACACGGAGATCGACTTCGAAAACGCGACCATACGAATCACCGTCGATGAAGCCGTAGTGCGACGGATTGATGTCGACCAGAATGAGCGATCGCGTGACTGGATGATCCGCGCGTATTTCCCGCTCGAGGTAGGGCAACCATATTCGACCAAGTCCGCTTCGCGCGGGCTGACCCAGATCTACAGCACCGATCTGTTCGACCGGGTATCGATCGTTCCGCTGGCGGAAGACAGCGGCGCCGTGGTAAATATCTCCGTCACAGAAAAAAAGTATAAGCAACTTCGCCTCGGCTGGCACTGGGATGATGAGTACCAGTCTGAAGAATTCGTCGAATTGCTCGATGACAATGTCATGGGAATCGGCATGGAATACCTGCTGCACGCGCAATACGGTCGCGAACGGCAATTGTACTACGGCGAATTGAAGGCGAACCGGATCTTCCGCACCTATCTTACCAGCCAGTTGCGCATCTACCATGACCGCATAGACCGCGCGATCTTCGATATAGACGAACAAGAAGTCGGCGAGCGCGGGGAATATCGGACCGGCGGCTGGTTCAAGCTGGGACAGCATATTTCGCGACTCGGGACCGTCACCGGCGGCCTCGTGGTCGAGGAGATCGAAGTGCAAGATCTCAAGACCAAGGCAAAAGAGAAATACGGGCTTCGCGCGCTGACGCTGGAGTCATTGGTGGAGAATTTCAATCGATGGCCATTCCCGTCAGGCGGCAAGAAACACCATCTCGAATTGCAGATCGCCGGGGAGTTTTTGGGTGGCGATGTTGAGTATACCCGGTTCTTTTCGTCGATCGAGTCCTATTTTCAGCTGGGGGAACGATTCAACTATCATCCGCGACTCTCGGTCGGATTGTCGCGTTCCGGACTGCCCCCCTCCGAACAATTCTATGCGGGCGGACTTCACTCTTTCGCGGGTTTCCGCACACACCAGTTGTCCGGAGATAAACTGCTTCTGCTGAACAATGAACTTCGCTTCAAACTCCCACTCTGGTTGTATCTATCCGTGCGCTATGATGTCGGCGAGGTCTATACCTCGGCCGACCAGATCAAACTGCGCAATCTGCGCCATGGATTCGGGATGTCCCTGGCGTTGGATTCACCGATCGGCCCGATAGAATTCGGGTATGGAACGGCGGACGAAGATAACGACCGATGGTATTTCGGCGCGGGACTGACGTTTTAGTGTCCTGATGCCTGGTCCGGAATCTTTCCCAATCGAAACACCAGTGAGGCGGCCGCGGCGCCTTCAAAGATATCTCCTGCCTCGCCCGCTCGAAGTGCCAGATTCAGCGCCATTTTCCTGCTCAGACTAATGTCGATCTGTTGAAGATACCCAAGTTGATCATAAGGCAGGGCGGAGACACCAGTGAATGCTCGTACACTTCCGCCGACTGGAAATCCGATTCCCACGTCTAAATGCCCGCCGCCCGCGATCAATGGACTGTTATCATCCAGGCTTCCCATCAGGTAGATCCCTCTGAGACTTCCAAAGCGAAGATGAAAGGATGGTCCTATGCGCTTCCTGTCCCAATCCGAGTCATACTCAAAATTGTAAGGAACGTGGTTGACGACAAACCCGAGTCCGATACCAAGGTACTTGCCTTCAATAGCCATCCGAGGCCCGAAGTACCATCTATCAACATGTCCAGAGGAGTAAGGTACATAGATATCCGCAAATCGGGCGGTCGCGCGAAAGTAGCCGAGTTGTCCGCCATACACGGCATCAGTGCGCTCACTCAATCGAGTCCGGCCGAATCCAGTGACGGCAAAGTCGGTGAAAGTATTCTCTTCTTGCTGGAGTATCCCGCCGGAACAGGAACGGGTGATCGACGCTACCTGACCATAGCCGCCGCCAACGCCGATCTCAAATTGGGATGAATCTGGATAGTCAGGATAATAGCCGAAGGGGAGGGTCATCAGTAGCACCAGCGATAGAAATCGCGGCACACCCTTTCCAACCATGTGCAACATGCGATAGAGAACCTGCATACTGCCTCCAAATGGACCTGATAGATCGAGCCCCATAGAAGATATGCTAAACCCGGATACCAGTGTCAATGATATTACGCATAAAAGAACCCGCCGGGTGGGCGGGTTCACAGAAATCGAATCGAAGGAATCTACAAGTCTATTGCTCGACCACCGGCAGGTCGCGCTCGATCGGCGTATCCTGGCGCAGGCCCAATACATAGTCGGCCTGCATCAGCGTATGGATCTCGCGGGTTCCCTCATAAATGGATGCTCCCTTCGAGTTGCGGTAGAACCGCTCCACGGGATATTCATCAGAGAAACCGTATGCCCCAAAGACCTGCACGGCATTTGCCGCCGAGGCCTCGGCTTCGCGACAGGCGATCCACTTCGCCATCGAGGTAGCCTTGGTCGAGCGCAATCCCTGATTCTTGAGCCAGCCGGCTTTCAACCAGAGATACGTGCTGTATTCGTACCCTGCTTCCATATTGGCGATCATCTGCTTCACCAACTGATGCGTCGCGATCTCCTGCGTGAAGGTCTTCCGTTCGTGAGAATATTTGATTGAAGCATCGCGGCAGGCGCGGATCAAACCGCAGGATCCGGCGGCGACAGTGTAGCGCCCCTGATCAAGACAGAACATGGCGATCTTGAATCCAGCGCCTTCTTTATGGACGAGATTTTCAACGGGCACTTTGACATCCTGGAATGCCAGCCATCCGGTATTCCCAGCGCGCACGCCGAGTTTACCATGAATCGAACCGGTCGTCACACCGGGAAACGCGCGCTCGACGATAAAGCAGGAAATGCCGGAGTGATCGCGGTTCCGCTTTTTCTCCAGATCGGTCCAGGCGAATACAAAGAAGTAGTCGGCAACATCAGCGAGTGATATCCACATCTTCTCGCCATTCAGCACATAATGGTCACCCTGCTTGACGGCGGTGGTCTGGATACCGACAACATCCGAGCCGGCGGCAGGTTCGGTCAGACCGAAGGTCGCCATCTTGTCGCCTTTGGCGGCGGGAGTGAGATATTTCTGTTTCTGCGCTTCGTTCCCCCAGGTGAGGAGCGGGAGAGAAAAAAGACCGATATGGACCGATAAAATAACGCGGGCCGAGGTGTCGCCGTATTCCATCTCTTCAGAGGCGAGGCCGAGCGAGATGTAATCCATCCCGAGGCCGCCGTACTGCTCAGGAATGCAGAAGCCGAGAAGGTTGGCTTTGCGCATCGCCGGAAGAAGTTCCGGGTTGAGCTTCTGGGCGCGGTCGTATTCCTGAATCGAAGGGAGAATCACGCGCGCGGCAACATCGCGAGCCATGTCGCGGACGGCTAACTGGTTGTCGGTGAAGCTGAAATCAATCATGGTCCTTAGTCTGCTCCTTATGAAATGGACCCGAAGTGGGGCAATATATACACAGTAGTACTCATAATGTCAATTGGGCCGATTTGGTTGCCGGAATCTCTCAAAAAATCGACCTCCGACCGCATTCTGTTGCCCCGCCCACCCGTTTTCGCTATATTCATGCGCCCTATAGGGAAGGATACCATAGTGAGTGAGCAAACCTCGGCCAAAGCCGACCTGATCCCATATACCGAAGAATATTCGCCGCTGGTCCGTTCGTGGATCGAATCCGAAGAAACTCTGTTTTTTGTTTGCCGCGGGAAGGAATTTCCTCCGCCGGATGATCTGGTTGAATCCTGGCAGAGGGCCGATGTTTCCTCCTTTTTGCTCTCCGCCGAACGACACCCGGTCGCCTATGGCGAGCTGTGGGCGCGGCCCAATGAACGGGCGGTGGAGATAGCTCATCTGCTGGTCGACCCGTACCGTCGGACCCGCGGATATGGCGTGAAGATGCTGCACCTTCTATATGAGCGAGCGGCGGAACGGAAGGGGATAGTAAAAGTCGTGCTCAATCTGTACAGCGAGAACCCGATCGCGTTGGGATGTTATCTCAAAGCGGGGTTTGAATTGACCGGTGCGGCGACGCATACGATGGGTCTCAAGCTGGTGCGCGTAGTGCGATAGTCGATAATCAATGCATTGACATAGAAAAGGACCTACAATGGCGGACTACAAAAATATCATGGTGAATATGCGCGGCAAAGTGATGATCATCACTATCAGTCGCGAACGGTCACTCAACGCGCTCAACCGCGAAGTGATCGGTGAACTCCAGCAACTTTTTTCGTACCACTGGTCGGATGACGCGGTCGGTGCGGTGGTCATCACCGGCGCCGGTGACAAAGCGTTTGTCGCGGGAGCCGATATCCCGGAACTGGCGGATCTCGATGTTCGCTCCGGTTCGGATCTCTCCGCGCGCGGGCAGTATCTGATGAAGACTATCCAGAATTTCCCGAAACCGGTTATCGCGGCGATCAACGGCTTCGCGCTCGGCGGCGGACTGGAACTGGCGATGGCCTGCGATATCCGTCTCGCCTCCGAAAAAGCGAAAATGGGACAGCCTGAAGTCAATCTCGGCCTGATCCCCGGCTACGGCGGAACACAGCGTCTGACCAGGCTGGTCGGTCGCGGCAAAGCGATGCAGATGATCTTCACCGGCGATCCGATCAACGCGGCGGAAGCTCTGCGCATCGGTCTGGTCGAAGAGGTTGTCGCGCCTGAGATGCTGATGGAGCGCGCGATCACAATGGCCGAACTGATCTGCACCAAAGGACCATTAGCGGTGGTCGCGGCGAAAGAGTGTATCAATCGCGGACTCGATGTAAACCTGACCGCTGGATGCGATTTGGAGAAGGCGAATTTCGGCGCGATGTGCGGCACCGGCGACAAAAACGAGGGTGTCGAGGCATTCCAGGAGAAGCGGAAGCCGGAATTCTCGGGCCACTGATGCCGGTTCGGAAAGAGTTAGCCACCGCCACTTTCAATGGCGGCTTCAACTGTGCGCAGTCAGTCTGCTCGACATTCGCCGAGCAGTTCGGACTGGAGCGGAAGATGGCGCTCAAAGTTGCCGGTGCATTCGGCGGAGGGATGGTTGGCACTGCCGGGACCTGCGGTGCCGTGACCGGCGGTCTGATGGTGATCGGCCTCAAGTACGGCAAGTGCGACGCCGATGATGACGCCGCCAAACAGCTCTGCCAGGAGAAGGGGAGAGAATTTCTGGCGCGGTTCACGGAGAAGCACAGCGCGCTGACCTGCCGCGAACTACTGGGGTGCGATATCAGCACGGAAGAGGGGAGAGCGTATCACGAAGCGAACCAACTCAAAGAGAAGCGGTGTGGTGGGTTCGTGACAGATGCGGTGGGGATACTGGAAGAGATACTGTAAGCTTCGCGGATAAAAGGTGCACAGAGGCAGGGTGAGCACCCTGCCTTTTTTGTCTTCCATCACCCGACCCCGCCCGCGCGGGGCCACCCTCTCATAGAGGGAGAGGGGAAAAGACCAACTATCCCAGCGGATTGAGATGCTCGGGGCGGCATTATAGTGAGGCACAAGGGTTGCTTCAAAGTCGCGGAGGGGAGAGTTGATATCCAACGAAGTCAGTGGCCGCGACTTTTCGCAATGACAGGCCAGGCCAGAGTCGCTTGAGTGACTCAACTCAGTCGCCTAAAGTAGCAATTTCAGAGGGATGTCAACGACAGCGTCTGGCCCCGCAAAACAGCACCAGATTATGAGTTAGCCCCGCCCCGCAATTCCCTTGAATGTCCGAGCGATTTGTCCTACTTTACCCGACTGAATTGACTTAACCGTTGGAATATGAAAAGATGAAACAACCTCTCGATCCCGCCGCCAATTATGAACGCACCAAAGCGGCGGTCGGATATATCCCCCGCAAAGATGCCACCCGCGAAACTTACGCGAGCCTTGGATTCAAGTCCGGACTTGAGATCCACCAGCAGTTGCTGACAACCAGCAAACTGTTCTGTCGCTGTCCCGCCGGACGCTACCAGACCGCCAAAGATTATGATGCCGAAGTTATCCGGCATATGCGTCCGACGTTGTCGGAACTTGGCGAATACGACGGCACCGCGTTGATGGAATTCAAAACCAAAAAAGAGATAACCTACCGGATCAAATACGAGACAGCCTGCACGTACGAAGTTGATGATACTCCTCCTTTCCTGGCCGATCGGGAAGCGCTCGAAAACGCGACGCAGATCGCGTTGATGCTTGGGATGAATATCGTCGGCGAACTGCATATCACCCGCAAGCAGTATCTCGATGGCTCTATCCCGACGGGATTTCAACGGACCGGGATTGTCGCAATCGAGGGATCGATCCCGCTTCGCGAAAAGACGGTGCGGTTGATCCAGCTCTCTATCGAAGAAGATTCCTGCCGCGAGGTCTCTGATATCGGTCACCAGCGTATCTACATGACCGACCGACTCGGTATGCCGCTTATCGAGACGGTAACCTATCCCGACATGCTGACTCCCGATGAAGTCGCCGAGGCGGCGCAGTACTTGAGATTTGTGGCGCGAGCCTCGGGTAAAGCGCGAACCGGCATGGGAGCGGCGCGCGAGGATGTTAATGTCTCGGTTCGCGGCGGCACCCGTGTGGAGATCAAAGGAGTCGCGCATATCAAATGGATTCCGCGGCTGGTGCATGTCGAGGCATTCCGCCAATCGTCGCTGCTCCGGATTCGCGACATCCTGAAAGAGCGGATCGAGGATAAGACGAAATGGAGTGTGACATCCAAAGATATCGATGCCGACTTGCTCAATACCGATTTCTTCCCGCTCCGTCAGGCGCGGATGATCCGGAGCCGCATTGCGGTGGTAAACCTTCCGAAATTCGAAGGGATCCTCTCGCACTTCACCCAACCGGGGAAAAGTTTCGCCAACGAGTTGTCTGACCGCCTCAAAGTGATCGCCGGGCTGGAAAAGCCGAATATGGCGCACACCGAGGATCACAAACCGGTGATCCGCCAGAAGGATTGGGAGACGATCCGGCAATTGGTGCGTGCCGAAGATGGCGACGCACAGATAATCGTCTGGGGGCCATCGGAAGATGTCGTCACCGCTATCGATACCATTCAGGAGCGCTGCCGCCTCGCGATGGAGGGTGTGCCGAACGAAACTCGCAAAGGACTCGATGACGGCACCACGCTTTTTGAGCGCGTTCTCCCCGGACCCGACAGAATGTATCCCGACACCGACTCCGCGCCGATCTCGGTGGATGATGACTTCATCGAGGATATCCGGAAGCGGATGCCGGTTGATGTCCACGCTCGCATGAAGCAATTGCGCGACTGGAAAGTCCCCGCCGATACCTGGAACTATCTTCTAAAACGGAATCTGGTTGGACTGGTTGAAGAAATCGTCACTGATCTGGATCAGGATCCCGTTTTTGTGGCGTCGGTACTGGCTCACAAACTGAAGAATGTCGAGGGGAAGGTCGTTTCGCAGGATGGCTTCACCTACGACAAAATCTACGACCTGTTTGTGTTCGGCAAACAGCGCAAGCTGTATGATGAGATCCTCAAGCCGATGGTCGCGGTGATGTATGAACACCCGAATATGGATTTTGAATCGATACTGGTGACACTCGATTTCAAACCGCAAACCATGGCGCAGCTTAAGGGGTATATTCCGCTCCTCAAGCAGAAATTCAAGGAGATACGAACCTCATCCGACCCCGGCGCCGAACTGCGCTGGGTGATGGCGAACCTTCGCAAACGCGCCTACGGCAATGTTTGCATGGAAGAATTGCGGTCGCTGGTCGAGAAAGAGGTGAACCATGGCTGATCTGTTCAAAGGCTATAAAGGGCGGGCGCTGGCGGTTCTGCAGGAGTGGAAAGCGCGTGTCTGGGGCGAGGTGATACTCAAGACGACCCGCGGCGAGTTCCGCGGCATCCTGCTTCCGCGCTCGGAAAACGATGACGACCGCCATCTCGTGATAAAATTGGCGACCGGTTACAATGTGGGGATCGCGGTCGAGACGATCCTCGACATGAAAGAGGTCGGCTACAAAGAGGCGCACTACAAGATACCCGAAAAGCAATTCCCGGTGACCAAGGGGAAACCGCATGTCAAACTGCTCGGGACTGGCGGCACGATCGCCTCGCGTCTCGACTATCGGACCGGCGCGGTGATCCCGGCATTTTCGCCAGGCGAACTTTACGGCGCGGTGCCGGAGCTTGCGGATATCTGCAATCTGACCACCGAGAAGCTGTTCGCGGTCTTCTCCGAGAATATGGGGCCGGAGCAGTACAAAACGCTCGCCATCTCGATCGGCCGCGAGATAGAGAAGGGGATCGACGGGATCGTGATCGGTCACGGCACCGACACGATGCACCATACAGCCGCGGCGCTGGCGTTCATGGTGCAGAATTCGCCGGTGCCGATCGTGATGGTCGGCTCGCAGAGATCATCGGATCGGCCATCCTCGGATGCCGCGCTGAATCTTCAGCACGCCACCAAAACGGCGGCGGAGTCGGATATCGCTGAGGTGATGGTCTGTATGTTCGGGCCGACCTCGGATGAATACGGATTGCTGCATCGCGGGACGAGAGTGCGCAAGATGCACTCATCGTACCGGAGCACTTTCCGGACGATCGGCGAAATTCCGCTGGCCATGGTCAGCACCAAAAAGATCACGCCGATCAAAACCGATTACAATCGCCGGCGCAAAGATACCAAAGTGACGATTCAGCCGTATTTTGAGGAGAAGGTCGCGCTGGTCTACTACTATCCGAACATGATGCCGGATATCATCGACTCGCTCATTGATAACGGCTATCGCGGGATCATCATCGCCGGGACGGGACTTGGGCATATCAACAAACCGGTTTATCCGGCGATCGAGCGGGCGCGCGACAAGGGAGTCGCGGTCTATATGACGGTGCAGACCCTCTGGGGGTACGTGCATATGTTCGTCTACGACACCGGCCGCGATCTGATGGCGAAAGGGATCATCCCGCTGGCGAATATGCTCCCCGAAGTTGCCTATATCAAACTCGGTTGGGCGCTGGGGCAGACGGATGATCTGGCGCGCGTGAAAGAGCTGATGTTGACTCCGATTGCGGGAGAGATCACCGACCGCGAGCCATACAATGGGTATCTGGTCTTCCAGGGGGGCGTTCCGGAGGTGGAGGAGTGGCTGCGGCGGATACATAAGTAGGTCAGGTCCGTCTTCGGACCTGACGGCTGGTTTATTATTTGGTGTTCATGCGAGGATGAATCGTGGCACTCGACACCGAACAAATTATTCGCGAGAAGTTGGCTCCCGATGAGAAGCTTCTTTGGTGTGGTCGTCCGAAGCAGGGTTGGTTCCTTCGATCGGGGGACGGAAGAATGCTTGCACTTGGCGTGATCTTTACGGCATTCCCACTTCTCTTGCTTTCAATCGTCATTGCCAATCCAGAGAATGTCAAATCCCCACTTGCATACGTCATTCTACCCCTATTCAGCCTGATCGGACTCTATATGTCGGCAGGCAGGTTCCTGATCGATTCCTGGTTGCGTCGAGGGATCTACTATGGACTAACTGAGGGACGCGCGCTCTTCGTGTCGATCATTCCGACCACATCAGTTGAAATAGTCGCGCTATGGAACGTGCAAGAAGTGAAGTTTTCGGAGTATTCGGACGGCACCGGCGATATCCAACTGGGACCGGACGGACCATGGAATACCGTTTGGTATCGTGGTTGGCACCTTCCGGGGATGAAGGAGAGTATCCCTCCCATGTTCGAGCGAATTGAAAATGCAAAGTCGGTATATGAGATGATCCGGAAGGCGCAGGCGGGGGATAGGTAAGGGCGAGCAGACGGGGACGTCTTCCGCGCAAATCAGGAGAGCGTGATGTGCAATATCTATTTGCTCGCACAGCCACAGCAGGCGGTCGACTGGGGAAACCTTATGATGTGGGTCATTTACCTTGCTGCGACAGGAGGCTTAATTGCGGCCGCCTATTTCCTGCTGCCGAAGCGGCTCAGACAGCGACGCCTGTGGTTCAAGTTGCCGATCGGCGTAGTGGCCCTTCAACTGCTTCTTGTGTCATTATCGGCCATCGATTCTGAACAGACACTAGGACTAACCAGAGCTTGGTTCATTGTGATGAATTTCCCGATGCTCTACGTTATGGACCTTCCAATCTTTGAGAACTTCAGTACGGCGAGCCACGGCTTCTGGCCAGGCGGTGCCATGTGGTGGTCCCTGATGCTGCTGTTCTGGGTTCCGATGCCATTCATGACGGGACTTATCTTGGAACGAAGGCGACGCCGCGAGAAAGGTATGCACGGTCACTCTTAGTCTTGTAGCCGTGTGGCTCTCCATGCATGGTGGGATTGGCACGCAATACGGGCAGACGAGGACGTTTGCCGCGCATTCCATAAACCTTCCCCAATAAAAAAGGCGGGACAAAAGTCCCGCCTTTGATTTGCAGATGGCGGGTTCGAAGACGGACCCGCCCTACATTTTTACCAGGAGCGGTTGTAACCGCCGCCCGAGCGTCCACCGCCGGAACGTCCACCGCCGGAACGTCCACCGCCGCCACCCATACGGCCACCACCGCCGCCGCCTTCGCCTTTCGGGCGAGCTTCGTTAACGGAGATCTGACGTCCGTTGAGCTCGGTACCGTTGAGCGCGGTCATCGCGGCCTGAGCCTCGTTGGATTTCGGCATCTCGATGAAGCCGAAACCGCGGGACTGGTTGGTCTCACGATCGGTCGGGATGTTGACGCGGGAAACTTCGCCGTGCTTTTCAAACGCGGTGCGAAGATCTGATTCCGTGGCTGAGTGTGATAGGTTGCCTACATAGATATTCATGGAACTCTCCTGAATGTTGTGCGGTCGGTCATCGCGATTCTTTTTTTCACGACAGGTACGACAGCACTAAAGTGATGCGCATTAATGCGCCTTCGTCACAAGATGTACGGTTTGCCAAAGGATCGATCTTACAAAGTGAATTGGGAGAGAATCCATTGAGAAAGGGTCATATCGGGACGCATGTCTTGTTCCGAGTATATCGGCAGGGGGAGAGAATAGCAAGAGGTTTAATTGATTCTATTTTGCATGGTCGGGGAACAATTCGTTGAGAGATGGCAGAAACGGCGCAGAATTGTCTTCCCTGACGTGCGAAAACATGGTCAGGCGAAGAAATATTTCCTTCTTAAGTCCATATTGGCGGTGCGGTTGAGAGGAAAAGCGGCGTAGCGGTATCGGGCGCGAGGTTCGATCATTCAACTGTCGGTAGCGTTTTGTGCCGAAATAGCGTATAATAGAGGTGAGACACAGTCCCCGTGTCGATTGTTTCGCAAGCTTTGTCCTGGCAACCCAATCCTTGTTAAATCGTTGACGCGGCGATCATCGCGCTAAACGCGCCGACAGCAGTTCGATCGGAAATGTTCCGATTTGAGCGGGATGTTGTTCGAGTCGAGCAAAAAGGAGTGATGCATGAAGATCTTTGTGGGAAATCTAGCACAGCATATTGACCAGCCGCAGATCCGTGACAAGTTTGAATCTTTCGGCACCGTCTCGCGTGTGACGTTGGCGATCGGCAAAGTGGATGGCGCCCGCAAGGGATTCGGGTTTGTCGAGATGCCGTCCCCGGAACAGGCGAATGCCGCAATCAGCGCGCTGGATGGTTCGCTTTTGGCCGGGAACGCGTTGCAGGTGCGGGAAGCGCGGCCGGGAACGTATAAAGCGGATCCCTTTCAAGAAAGACTGCCGGACAACGGATAAGTCGGAAAAAGCTTTAGCGGTCAGGACTGACCACCGCACAGGATGCGGAGAAGCGAGCCCATCGTGTTATCAATAGCGTGGATCATCATCGGCCTTATTCCGGGATTTCTAGCGCTGGACCTTGCCAAGCCACCACGGCGCGTGGTCGTACGGATGCCCGACTATCGGCGCTAGCCGCGGCTGTGCGAGCCTGACGATCTCTCTACACGCGTGGACAGGATAGGATGGCTCTCGTCATGTATGCAGCACAGCACCTCGACCTCTATACTTCACCCGGACAGACACTTTTGTCAGCCTGATCAACCCAGCCCAACGACCTCCGGCCCCACAGTTTAAGCTTGCAACTCGGTTACCAGTTACCCATCTTACGGTGGTCATTTCAAGAGGGTACTATCATGAAAAGCCAGTTCCAGATCGATCAGGATCAGAAGATCGTGTTCGCCTCGTATACCGGAAAGATCGAGGTGGATGACGTGATCGCCAAAACCGACGCGATGCTGGCCGACCCGACGTATCATCCCGGCATGGGTGCGGTCTGCGATTACTCCGACGGCGCGGTTGAATGGTCGCTGGCGGAGGTTGACCGTTTTCGTGTCTACATGTCGAAAATTTCCCCCAAGGCCGGCCGCAGTCGATGGGCGATCATCTTTCCGAAAGGGAAAGACACCACCACTGCGCGTATCTTCGTCGCGCTGCATAGCGCGTTTGAGAACGGTATCGAGATCCAGCTTTTCCGCGATCAGCACTCCGCGTTGAAGTGGGTAAAGGAGCAATCCGATACGCCCATTCCCGCGCCAAATGAAAAAGCCAAGAAGTAGTCGCCGCTGATCTATCGGGAGATCAGTTCACTCGCGCGGCGCTGATCTCCCTTCCGTGGTTGATCACTCTGATCGAAGTGATCTTCGCCGCCGAGCTTTCGTAGGCGATCTCAAATCCCTTGAAGCTGAGAATATTCCACCCAGCCAACGTGGTGTCGTTGTTGGTTCCTTCATTCAGCCATGTGACGGCCGCCAGGTCGGGCGCTCCGCTGAGGTTCACGAGCTTGTTCTCTTTCCAACCGAACTGGAAATCGTCTTTGGCATTCTCTCCCCTGAGTTGCATCAGCGTATTCTGAACACCGACCGGGAATCCACCGGGCATGGTGCCGATCAATTCGGCGGAAATGTAGCGATTCTGTTTCTTGAAATCATCCACCCACGGGCGGAGGTCGGTGAACCAGTTAGTCGCGGATTTCCCCGGTTGCAGCCATTCCACCAGAGCGGTGGAGTCATGGTCAATAAGGCCATTAATGACCGCTTGCGACGCACGATTCAAGATTGACCGGTTCTCCAGCATCGAATCAGAGGCGTACGAAATGGCGTTGATCGCGTCCTGGCCGATCGCGCCAATTTCGAGGTGGCCGTGCCGTTCGCGGATAGTCAGAAATCCGCCGGAGGTGAGACGATAGGTGCCCGCGATCTTCTCTCTAAGTTCAGGTCTGATCGGTTCAGAGGCGGGAGGGAATTCGAAATCGCCATCTTGGAACATCCGATAAGTCGGTCGGCCCATGATCATTTGACCCGAAATCCGTCCGGCGACATGGCGTGTGCCGAGAATGTTGTTCGTGCGGTTCGAGACTAGGATCATCACAACCTTGTCATCCTTGTACCAGGCGAGCTGGGAGCCGAAGCCGACATAGTCGCCGCCATGCTCGATGACGGTCTTGCCGTCGCGATTCAGGATATTCCACGCATGACCATAGGTTCCTTTATGCGGAGTGAACATCCGCTCAGTCTGGGCTTTGGTCAGGAATTTCCGGTCGCGAATAGCGCGCCACCATTTTCCGATATCCTCGGCGGTCGAAATCACCTGGCCACCACCCTTGTCACTCCACGCATCTGGAGATAGAGTGGTCAGGTCGATCTGCTCGCCATCCTCGGTGTACCCTTTGGCAATAAGAGAGCGATCGACTGGAGGGAGCTTTTCTCCGCGAAAGCCGGTATTGAGCATGCCCGCAGGTTTAAAGAGCTCATCGATGAGGAAATCCTCGAAGGGGCGACCGCTGACATTCTCGACGATTGCCGCGAGGAGAATGTATCCCTGGTTCGAGTAGGCAAACTTGTTGCCGGGAGTGTCGATCAGCCCAGTCGCGTAAATTCGCTTGAGCGCCTCGTCGCGAGTGACCAGCTCGTACGCCTTCTCCTGAAATTCCTGGCCGTAAGGGAAGTCGGAATCGAGCCCTGAGGCGTGGGTCAGCAATTGTTCGACGGTGATGGCTTTCTTGTCGGCAGGCACGGAATCGAGGTACTTGTCGATCGGGTCGGAGAGTGCCAGTTGTTTGCGGCGTTCGAGGATCAGTATCGACACGGCGGTGAACTGCTTGGCGAGGGAGCCGATATCGAACAGCGTCTTGGTTGTGTTCGGATAATGATTCTCCTCGTCGGCTTCGCCGTAGCCATTGCGGAGGATCACTTTTCCATCCTTGATGACAATTACCGCGCCGGAGAATCCGAACGGGCTGAGATTGGTCAGATAGTTGTCGATTTGTTGCGCGAGCGGGTCAGTCGGGATCGACTGGGCTTGGAGTGCGCCACCGAGACAGAGAGACAGGATAACAGTGACGAGCGCGGACCGCGCAAAGAGACAAGCGTTGAGAAACATAGGTCACCTGTGACGGTTAGGTGAGTGCGAGTACCGGGGTCCATCCGAATAGTCGAAATCGTGGGGTAAGATTGTGGTTTTAAGCGCAAGGGGCAACGGGAAAGTTAGGAAGAGATCACGACGCTTTGCTTTGATGAATGGACGAAGCAAAGCTCGTGATGACGGACAGGTAGGTTGAGTGTGAGGCTATTCAACAACTGCCCCATCAAGCGATGGGGCAGTTTGATATAATAAGAACGCGGCGTGTGAGCGCGTTTACTTGGGTTGCCAGACTTTCCAGACCTTGCCGACAAGATCCGGGCCCGGTTTGAGAGTCGGAAGTCCCGGCTCCCATTCGGCGGGGCAGGCCTCTGTTCCTTTCGACGCGCGGACATGTTGGAAGGCATGGATCTGACGGATCGCCTCGCCGATCTTCCGTCCGACCGGCGGAGTCATTACTTCCATCGCCTGCACGACGCCATCGGGGTCGATGAGGAACCGTCCGCGGATATTAACACCGGCCTCCTCATCGTAGACTCCGTATACCTTGCCGACGTGCCCGGCGGCATCGGAAAGCATCGGCCAGGGGATGCCATTTTTTGTCATCTTGGAGAGTTCTTCTTCGACCCAGATCTTGTGGGAGAAATTGCTGTCTGTAGAAGCGGAGAGGACCTGCACACCGAGCTTGTTCAACTCGTCAATTCTGCCGGCGACCGCCGACAATTCGGTTGGTCAGACGAAGGTGAAATCGCCCGGATAGAAACAGAGCAGGACCCATTTGCCGGCGAAGTCGGAGAGTTTGATACTGACGAATTTCCCCTGATGGAAAGCGGGAGCTTCGAAATCGGGGGCTTTTTTGCCTACACGTACTGTGGTCATCGAAGGAACTCCTTTCTGCGCGACCTCATCGGCGGGAGCGGCTTTGAGGGCGGACTCACCGACGACGGAGCCAGTTGGTTTGGCACATCCAACCGGAATTTCGGACATGATAACCTCCTGAGTTTTGGGCGCATGACGCTCTCGCGGGGCAAGAGTGATCATACGTTCATGGACTGAATACTATACGATGAACACGGTGGCGTCAAGGGAGTTCCATGGGTTGCGGGGTGCAACCATCAAGTGGATGAGCGGGAAGGGGAAAGGAAAATTGGTTATATTCAGCAACCATCAAGTGGTTGCGAATCAACAGTGGAGGGATGGCGATGAGTGGCCGGGGCCGTTTGAGATCACAGATTGTGACCTCAAAGAGAGGATGTCGAAACCTCCCGCCGGAGGCGGGCCCGATTCAGAGCATCGGTTTCGACCTACGGGTCTGATGTAGTGTCGAAGATGACAATACTGTTTCATGATGAAACGAATGGGTGGATAGTAAGACAAGTGCAAGGGTTGAGGGAGTGCTGATCTGTTCGGGTGGTGTAAAGTGGCAATACTGGCTCAGGATTGATTGATTAGTGTCGATAACAGGACAAATGCAATCGTGTCTCTTAATGTCCAATATCTATCTTATGTGAGAGCCAAGGTGGCGAGAAGGAGGCCCCAGCATGCTTGACCCCCAGGAGATCGACAAAGCGCTCGAGGCGCACGCCGCCTGGAAAGAACGACTCAGAAACGCGATCGATAGCGGCGCGATCGATGTGAGCGTCACCACTATCTCGGTCGACAACAAGTGCACGTTCGGCAAATGGCTGTATGGCCCGACGTTGTCGGACGAAGACCGCGCCAGCGCACATTGTCAGCAGGTCATCAAACTTCACGCGGAGTTCCACAAGGTGGCGGCGAAGATCGCGGCGCTGGCAACTTCGGGGATGAAGGCGGAAGCGCAGAAGATGATGGATTTCGGCAACGAGTATACGCAGGCCTCGGGGCTGCTTTCGGTCGCGTTGAAGCGTTGGAAAGAGACAATGAAGCCCGTTCCGGTGCGGTAAAAAGGGGCGAGCACTCCCAATATTCGCACCGGTATTTCGTCGGCGGCAGGCAAGGATGCCTGCCGTTTTTTTTTGCGCGACATAAGAGATCACGACGCTTTGCTAAGGTGGGGCTTCGACTACGCTCAGCCCAATTGATTGTGTGATTGATAGGTTAAAGGAGGGGGCATCTGGTTGCGGGGTGCAACCATCAAGTGGTTGAGAATCAATAGTGGAGGGATGGCGATGAGTGGCCGGGGCCGTTTAAGATCACAAATTGTGATCTTAAAGAAATCCTCATTTGAGCGGCGGACGCTTTTTTGAGCGGCAGACGTCCTCGTCTGCCCTGACGGATGATTGAGGACCGGGCAGAGCAGGAGCTCTGCCGCGCAACCAATGTCGAAACCCGCGCTTCGCGCGGCGAGATTGCTGAGGCTGAGGGGGGCGTGGTACGGGACTGTCCGTAGCCATACAGGGCTCGAATTCTCGGCGCGAAACGCATATATTACCAATATGGACTTTGTCTCCCATGCTTTATGGGGTGGGATCGCGTTCGGTAGAGAGGGTCGGAAGATGTTTCTCTGGGCGGCCGCGATCTCGATATTGCCGGATCTGCTCACCGAAGGGCTGTTCGGCTTGTTGTATGCCCTGGGGATCGGCGGGATGCCGGGGTGGGAGCATGGGCACCCGAATATCACCGATTACCCGGCGTTCGCGCAGAATCTATACAACATCACTCACAGTCTGATCATCTTCGCGCTGGTTTTTGGCGCCGTGTGGATGATTGCAGGGCGGCGGGCCTGGGTGTTGGGCGGGTGGGGGCTGCACATTCTGATCGATATTCCCACGCATTCGCTGGCACTCTTCCCGACGCCGTTCTTGTGGCCGCTCTCAGATGTGAGAGTCGACGGTATTGGCTGGGACCATCCGATAGTGTGGGCGGTCGATCTGGTGCTGCTTGTGGCGGCGTACTCGATCTGGCTGGTGCGGCGTCGGCGCGTGGGTGGTTGAGGTTTCTGACCGGATCGGTGATGGCGGGGCGGTCGGCTGGATGCCGGCCGCGCCGCCGGTCTTATATGTAGGGGAGCGGATTCGGGATCAGTAGCGAATGTAAGATGGGGTTAGTGAGACCCACCGCAAATGGTGCACCACTCGGCCGTAATTAGCAGTAGTGCTGAATGTAAAACATGGGCATTCATGAACGATGGACAAGCAGCCATTTGGCTCAAAACTTCTTCTTGATACGCTCCGATTCCTCCTTCTGCCGTTTATGTTGTTCCTCAATTTCCTGTTGTTTTCGCTGTTCTGTCTCTTCTTTCAAAAGATCACGTGCACGCATTTGCTCCTCTTGGTAGAGCTTGCGGCAGTATTCAATACTGTCGGCGTAAAGAACTGACATTGCTTCGAATTTGTACAGCCATCGGTCCTCCTCGAAAATGCGGTGAAGAGTCCTCTCTCGTAGTACGCGAGTTGTCCCAGGGCTATTCCAACACCTCACACTCAAATCACCGGATGTGTTCTGCTGCTCGAATGGGTCTGGAGGAAATGAAGGTGTCGCGCTGAATTCACACTGCCGGTCATCGCTAGGACCGTACACTTCTTCCAGTATTGACTTGAGCCGCTCGCCTGATGATCGCCCTTCAACGTAAATAGTCACCGCACAGAACTTGTGCCCCCAGAAGATAGCATTCATTGACCCAAGCCTAACATTACCGATTGATGTGTCCGGAAATTCGAACTTCACGGCTCTAGTTTCTTCATCCCAGAAGATTCCCCAAGAGAGGTCAAGAGCCTCTTCTACTTTAAGCTGGTTCGACCCCCATAAAAACCCCATGAAGCCCTCAAAACTGCGTGGTTCTGTCCATTCAGGT
>CAYNIJ010000005.1:0-210284 GCA_964397415.1 uncultured Ignavibacteriales bacterium
GTATTTTAATGAAAGCCCCACAACGACTTCCAGCGACAGCTTAACCTGAACCGCGAGGCCAAAATGAGCCAAAAGGGCCTCTGACACACAGGAGTTGTCATGGAAGACCATCTCAAGAGACTTTACAAAACTGTCGATGAATTCAAGGTGGGTAAGAACTGGAAGACGTACGTCGATGCGTTCGTCTTCGGGTGCAAGATTCGAAACCTCGCTCCCCGCACGATTAACGTCTACGCCGAGCGGCTAGGGTATCTCGCACGGCACCTTGAGGGCAAAGGCATCGATATCGAGGATGTCAGGAGGCAGGATATTCAGGATTACCTGCTCTCCCTGATCGGTGTCGTCTCGGATGAAACCGTGAACGGCAGAATCCGTGTCTATCGCCGATTCTTCACCTACCTCGAAGAAGAAGGCTTCTGGAAGAAGCCCAACCCTACCCACAAACTGAAACTCATCAAAGCTTCTAAACGGATCAAACCAGTCATCTCGCCGGAGCAAGTCGGGCAGATTCTCCAATCGCTCAATCGGAATACCTTCGAGGGGTACCGAAATCTGGCAGTGGTGATGCTGTTCTGGGACGCGATGATCCGCAAAGAGGAACTCATCACGCTGCGCCTCGAGCATGTCGACCTGCGGGCCGGTCTGATAAAAGTGTACGGCAAGGGCCGGAAAGAGCGGCAAGTCCCGATGGGGTCAAAGACCATCAAGACCCTGCACTTCTACCTGAATCGTTGGCGACAGGATGTCCCTGGCGACCTTCTATTCTGTCAGCGCAATGGCGATCAGATAACTTCCCGGCATTGTCACAAGGTCATTCAGGATATCGGAAAGAAGGTCGGCGTGGACCTTTATCCGCACCTTATCCGGCACAGTGCCGCCACGTATTTCATACGGCAGGGCGGGTCTCCAGTTATCTTGCAGAAAATTCTCGGCCACACGTCGTTGGTGGTGACGCAGAATTATCTGCACATGAGCACCAAAGACCTTGTCGATACCTATGATCGATTCAGTCCGGCGAATGCCTTGCGGTTCTAATCGGGCAGTGACCTTCTATTTACAGGGACGAAAATTTACTATTGACGTACGATTCTACCAGTTAGTATCTTTTGAGTTCAAGGGGTGGAGCTACACTCCTTTTTCCAAGAGGACGCGGTATTGAATCTAGTTAAGTCAAATGAGCTTTCGGCATTCCCTGTGTGGTCAGTGACATTCCTGACTTTCATATACGCTGCAGCGCTAGATATCGTACTCACTCATTACCTACTCAATTCTGAGCACTCATTCCTGGGGATTTTTGCGTTACTGAGTTTTGTTGTAGTTTTGGCTTCAGATTGGTCATCAAAGGCTCGTGCGAGAATTGTTTTGCACGAGTCATCCAAATTTAGTAGTGAATCACTAAATTCCATTTGGGTATTCGCGGCTGAACTCGCAATGGTGTTTTCCCTGATTATCGGCTCATCGTACCTACTAGAACACCACTTTGACCCAGGTTACGAAACTAATCAATCGACTGGGTTGGCAATCGCATATGTGGCAGCGAGCATGTTTGCTTGCCTATCCCATGTCTGGGATATCATTCTAATCAGAGCAGCAAACAACAAGTGGAGGCATGTTGTAACTGCCTTCGTCTCTGGTACACTTGAGACACAGGAATGGTACGCGCGCTATCTTCCTAGACTGATTCTGAATCGAGAGCGCACAATGTCGGGGCTTCAATCCCTGAAGGAGAGCGCCAACGATGAACTAAAGACAGTGCTTGACGATTGGAGTAAACGACCGGCGCAAATAGTCGACTTCCTAAGGTGGCTACGAATCTTCATTCGGTCTAGAATAAGGCTTGTCTTTCATGAAATCTTACGCCTGTTCTACCAGTTGTTAATTGGTTGGCTTCACGGCTGGTACTCAGCCGTTTCCTATTTTGCAGCATTTCATCTTCTTGCATCGAATTTGATTTTTTCAATACTAATCTTTTTACACTTCTTGGCCGCACAAGGAATAGGGGGCCAGTGGATCACAGGGTTCAGTAAATACGCGGACGGCTCCCTATATTCCCAATATCCATATGTTTGTGCCACCCTGATATTCCTATCAGGGTTTCTCTTGCCGATTGCACACTGGCTATTCAAAAGGAAGGCTTACTTAGTCGTAGTGTCCTCCATCATCTGGGTCTTGCTTGTTTCCATGTTGCCCGCGTTATGGGTTATAATTGTATTAGTAGCCCAACAGATTCTCGTCACATTGTTCTTTCACCGATTTTCGCTCTCAAGCCGTTCAAATAATCACCACACTCAACGAAGTACAAATTGCGCTTTCGAATAGACGCCATATATGTCATCAATAGATACCTACATTGCAATAGCGTACATGACAGTAGTGATCGGGGTGGGTATTTTTGCAGGACTTAAGCAGGACTTCGAATCATATTGGGTAAATCGTCGGAGAACATCGACATTGCTGTTGGTGTTTTCAATCATATCGACGCAAGTTGGCGCTGGAGCAGTTGTTGGCCTAGCTTCTGCTGCCTACGACAGCGGTATCGGCTACGGATTGGTGGCACTTGTGTCTACGGTTGGTGGCCTATTATTGGTAGCCTTTTTTGCTCCGAAGATTAAGAAATTTGGCGACGCCCATAAAGCAGTGACACTTTCGGAATTCTTCGGTGTTCGGTATGGTCGATCCACTGAGATTCTTGCTGGAATCACAATCTTGCTGGCATATGTTTCATTTCTTGGTGCCCAATTCGTGGCGACTGGGACCCTTCTGCACATTTGGGGCGGCATCGACTTTGTTGTAGCCCTGCTCCTCTCATCCGTTGCACTAATCCTTTATACGTCGTTCGCGGGATTACGTGGGGATATTCTCACTGATTTCGTGCACTTTATCGTGATGGCAATCGTCTTTCTGGTGTTTATGATTCCAGGCGTTCATGATTATGGGGCTACCCTGGAGGACCTGCGATCAGTGCTGCCGGCCAGTCACTGGTCACCACTAACATTTGGTGGAATTGGTTTCTTGATTGGTGGCTTATTTTTCGGAATCATTTTATCGTTGGTCAGTATGGAGATCTGGCAACGTATCTATGCTGCTACAGATTCCTCGCAGGCACGGCGCGTCTTTACTTGGGGCGCGATACTTATCATTCCGTTTTACATCCTTGCGACCTTTATTGGCTTAGTCGCAAGGGTGAAGTACGACCATCTTGCATCACCCGATCTTGCCATCTTTCAGGTGTTTCAGGATCAACTTCCCATTGGGCTGCTAGGATTGGGGATCGCTGCTCTACTGGCAGCATTTATGTCAACTGCAAATAGTATGATGTTAGTGTTATCTGCAACAATCGTCAGGAACTTGTTCAATATAGGAAAGATAGAACGGCCAAATGGTAACCAAAGGCGCGCGCTTAGGCTTAGTCGACTTGTGACCTTACTAGTAGGTGGGATTGGGTTAGCATTCGCGCTTCTACTTCCTGATATTGTGCAATTGAGTCTGAATGCCTTCTACTTGATAGGACTCCTATTCCCCCCGCTCTTGGGTGGTGTTTTGTGGCGACGATCATCGTTGCGTGCGGCAAATCTCAGCATCATCTTTGGCTTGATTGCTACAGTGATTGCGCTCCCGTTCATCCCAAGGCAAGCTTTCATTGCCGCAGCAGTGTTGGCGATCCCAACGTTTATCATTGCCTCCAAGTGTTCGAACCACTCTGCCAATGAATCAATAGAACTAAGTAAGTCCCTCTAATGAGCACAGCTTCGCTACTCAACACATACGGTCTTGCGCTCTTCATATTGCTGACAATTCTTCGGCAGGGAACACACCTCATTCACCTAAAACACCACAAAAGCGACAAGAATCGCTATCGGTACTCTGGTGCATTCTTCTCAACGGCGATAATGTATATACTTTATTCAGTCTGCTGGATCGGATCCATCTTGACCTACCTTCTTGATGGTTCTCAAGTGCCTTATTATTGCGCTGGCATTGGTGCATTGATCGTCGGAATCTGGTTGCGATATTTGGGCGTAAAGGAACTAGGACGTAATTTTGCGTCCAGTGTGACAATCAGAAATGAACACCATCTTGTCACTTCCGGTGTTTATTCTTTTTTCAGACATCCGATTCACTTGGGCCTCCTATTAGAGTTAACTGGAATGGCAATCATTGCACCATCTACGATTACCTCGGCCGCATTGGTGTTCATGGTCGCAGTGATTATCTGGCGCAATCGGCGTGAGGATGACATTCTAATTGAATTCTTCGGAAATCGTGCAAGAGACTATTGTCGAAGAGTGCCTGCGATGAATCCGTTTCCGCTTCTCAAGGCTGGTCTGCGTGAAACCGTATCGAATAATCGGGGCGAGTTAGCGCAGTAGGGGCACACGATGTGCCCCTATACTCTGATGCAATAACCTGGCTACCAAATCTCCAGGAATCCTTTGCTACCGCGCTGCAATAGCTTTGTGTCCTGTCCAAGCTTGACCATGAGTTCTTCAACGGAACTTACGACCGCGTGGTGGACGACGGTCGTCCAAGCGCGAAGGTCCTGATGAATAAGGATATTCTTCGGTGCGGATAGCGCGTCTGCGTAGCCAGTGAGCTTCTCGGACGCCCACTTCTTCAGGAATCCCGGCTCCACGGTCAGAAAGCGGCAACAATCTAGGTGTACACCATAGTCACGAATCCCGATGTACATGTGGTAGTCGGAAAATTCACGTAGACTCACCGTTAGGAAGTCTCGCCGAACTTTCGCGAAGAAACCAGAGCTCTTAACCTCTTCGACCGCCCAACTGCACTCACCCGGAATCTTGGCTTCCTGTAAACGTGCCTGTATTGCAGAGAGCACAGTGCCGGCATTGCCGGAACCGTGATCGACCATCATTGTCCATTCATTCAGAATGGATTCTTCTTTGAGTGTAATTGCCATGAGTGTCCTCCCGGACCAGATTGGCTGTGTATCCGTTACCCTATTTGGTATCGCTTCTCATCCGTGGGATCGATCGACTGCCAAATAGGAGTGAACATGCTCTGAGTCGTAAGCTCGTTTTCAGTCGTTATCCAGTGAAACCGTTTGGCCTTCTGCGGAGTATCCAGCTTCGCGACTACTTTCCGAATGTTAGTAAGGCGAGCTAAGGTCGTCGTTACGTAGAGACTGCGAAAGCCTTTGAATTCCTGAACACCGAAGTCTTTTGCATACCGCTGGTACTTGCCGTCAAGGAGGTAGTTTGCATAGAACCGGATACTCCTAAGCACGCCCTTCTCTGGATCGCTGATGACCTCGGTCCCTCGGTCGATCTCGAGGAAGAACAGCGCCTGCTTGCCGTCGCGTTCAAGGGCGAAGACACTGTCCGGCGTATGTGAGACTTCCCTTCGGTCAGCCGACACGTCGCAGATGACGTCGCGGATATATTTCGTGATGACGCCTTTGTCGGACTTCTCACCGAAGTAGTCGGGGATGAAGCCGAGTAAGCGGATGCCGGAACATTCGCACGCCAATTTCAAAGTGATTCGGAAGTCATTGATCGCCAGGAAGTGCCGCATGAAGTAGTAATCCCTAGGCTCGGCTTTCGTCTCGGACCACTTCAGTTGCTCCCGGTCTACGCCGAGCGCCTCGGCCACTGCCTGTAACCCGACCGACGAAACCATGAAAATGGATTCGTCGATGTTCGCAACCGTAAAGGATGCCACGTGGCGGGCCGCCTGAAGGAGCCGGAGACGTCGGTAGGCAGTCTGCATCGATGGGAAGTACAGCCGCTGCGCCTGTTTGGCTGTCAGAAAGCGGTGCTTGTAGAGATCCACCAGGAGCTGGCTGTCTCGCTCGGTGAGTTTGGAGCGCTTGGCCGGCATTTAGAACACCTCATCAGGATCAAGGTCGGCAAGCGGGTCATCGTCCGGACTCTTCAGTCGCGGTCGCTCGTCGGGTGCCTTAGGGCCCCGGGGAATGCCGTACGTTTGTCGTGAGTACTCGACCACTTCCCGCGCCCGGTCGAAGTCTGGCTCGGCGTCGACTTTCGGTACCCACATAGGGAATGTGTTCTTGCCAATGCGACAGTATGCCTCGCCAACGCCCAACTTCAGAAGCTCCTCTTTAGGCAAAGACTCGATATCGAAATCATACTGGTTGATGAATTCCGGCCCCAGCCTGCCTGCGTCCGCCTGGGCAACTTGAAAACTCACAATCGTAGAGACGTTGCCCAAAATCTCCCGGTACAGCTCCAACGGCACCTGCCGGGTCTGTTGGTGCGCGAGGATCAGTCCTAGCCTGTACTTCCGCGCTCGTGACAGAATCTTCTCATACGACTGCTGCGCGATGCCGCAGAAATTCTGAAATTCGTCCAAGTACAGAAAGTGCGGGCGTCGCCTGCCTTTCGACGTGTCGGCGCGGCTCATGGTCGCGGTCTGGTACTTGGCCACGATCAGCTGACCGATGAGCTGACTAGCAACGGTTCCGAGAATACCATCCGACAAATTGAACAGGAGAATCTTTTCCTCGTCCATCGATCGGCGGATGTTGAGTAACCGTTGTGACACTTCTTCTGGATGCAACGTCGTTCGCATAGGCGGACAGAGACAGTTCCGCACGTACTTGCCTCGAATGATTCGCGAAATCCGGTTGATGATCGGGAAGTGTGCGTCTTTCGGCAGCTGCGGGTAGGTGTGGTCGAAGAAGCGCTTGGTCTGCTCGTCGTCGGTGTTTCGGACGATCTCTTTCCGCAAGGCATCGTCGTGGCGATCCAGCAGCGGCTCGAAGTCCATAAGGGTCGACCCGGGCCGCTCGGTCAGGGCGTACAAGCTGTGCCGCAAGATTTCGTCCATCCGGGGGCCACCGTCGCCGACTACCCGTCGGAGGACGGTAAAGGTCTCGTCCACGTGGAGGTCGATATCCTCTCCCGGTTCCAAGTACAGTGGGTTCAGGACAACCGGAAACTCAAGGTCCTTCGGGTTGAAGTAGATGACGTCCTCGACCCGGTCGTCAGGGATGAACGGGAGGACTTCCTCGGTGAGCATTTCCATTTCCGGGGCCAAAACTCCGACCCCGTTGCCGCGCGACAAGTCCTGGAGGATCAGAAACCGGAGGAAATTCGTCTTGCCGTAGCCGGACTTCCCGACTACATAGAGGTGCTTGTCCCGGTACTCATCCGGCAGGATCACTGGCAGGCCGCTCCCGTGGCTCCCGAGCTCGATTCCATCCACGCACATCATCCGACCCGCAATGAAGCTCTGAAGTTGATCTGCAGTGACTCCAGCATCAATCTTCTCGGCAAGCTCGTCCCGGCTAACCACTGCCCGAGCCAAATAGCCGTAGAAGTTTGCAAAATACCGCACGACCTCCTCGCACTCGGCGAGGCGCATCCGCTCGTTCTCCTTAGCCTGTCTGGCATCCGTGCGCTGCTGTTCGGCGTGATTAGCATTCAACCAATAAACGACTCCGAAGATGATTGCAGCGATAAGCAGAATTGCGAGAACTTCCACGATTCCCCACCCACGGACTATTCAGTCGACTGTATACGCCCTGTATATCGGCTGTTTCTTGGGACTTTATAACCTGGTTTCGGTAAGTCATTCAAAAATGTGGACTTGGCCCACGACTAGGAACCCAACTCAATACCGCTTTCAGCGGTACTGACGCTCCCACCATTATCCGGAATCGAATGAGAATCATCTCAGTTTGGGCTTGGTTACATCCTTACGGATTTTCCTTGACAAACATGGTACCACTTCTCCTTCTTGAGTCAGGGTACCGCGGGGGAAACGGACGCCGCTTCAAACACAGTACCCTTTCTCTGAAATAGTCATGTCATGCCGAGAGTCAACTGCACGTTGTGCGTGCGAGTTGCCTGAGAACTAGATTGGGAGGTCGTTCTATGAAGTTGGCGTGTCGCTCGATTCGCCCAGGACTGGCGGCAGTAATTTTATTGCTGTCACTATCCGCATCACTTACTGCTGAACCCATTACGATTCCAGTTGAGTTATCAAAGGCCGAGCGTACACAGCTCGCGATCCTCGCAATTCAGCGATTCGTGACCAGACCAAATGAATTGCACCGCGATGCCTTACTAGAATTGGCGCCACAGGATGACGCTGAGCAAATTAAGGTCAAGTCATTGGAATACATGGACGGCTTCAAAACTCAGCCTGGAGCAGCCAGCGGAATGCAACGAGTACCCGTCTGTGTCGAGTCCCATCAGGCATTAGGCGGAACCAGTTCGATCACTGTTCAGGTCTCGCTACATTCGAGCGAAGCCATTGGGTTAGGCGCGACCAATTGTTCGCTCAATGTATCATTCGCTAATGGGCTCACTAAGGTTCAAGGACTCCCTGCTTTACTTGATCGACTCAGTTACATTACGAAAAGGAGCCCAAATACCTCAGGTCGACCGGTACAGTTTACCGCTAGCACTGGCAGGTCCTTGTCGACTAATCTTCTAGAGAGTCCGAGTTTGTTCAGAGTCAAAGACATTTACCCCGGCGAGGTGAGTGTCTTCAATGCTACAGAATCTGACGAGCACTTTGAACACGACATTTTCAGCCGACCCTACGGCGTCAGTGCAATCTACTTCATTGATGACGATCCGCTGTTTGATTACCGAAACTGCAATTTCATGGTAATCGGAGACGCCAACTGGGATCGGGTTGTGCACATGTACCGGCATTCGGGAGATGACGATCAGTTCATCACCACTGCCGGAAGTCACGGATCAGGACCTCTGGGCCTTGCGTACCCAGGTGGCATTGATTTCGTAAATCAGAATTTCGTGATCGCGGATGTTTACAATAAGCGTGTAAACGTTTGGAGCATAAACGAATCCAATGGCGACCTGCAACTGGTTAGGCACATTACCTCCGATTTCCAAGAACCAATTGATGTCGCCTGCTCCTGGGTCCCTGCGATTCCAGGTATCCGAAATGGAGATATTGAAATCGCTGTCTTAGATAGGGCGACAGGCGATATTGACGTGTTTGGTTTCGACGGTGTCTATCGCAGGACGCTCAATGATTTCGATTTCGGTTCTACGCATTTGAGTCGGCCGTCCTCAATCTGTTACGGTAAAAGCCTGAGCAGTTCTTTCAATACCGACATGATCTACGTCCTCGACGCTGGCAACAAACGCGTTGTAGGTAGGCGGTCCAAACTTTCCTTTGCCGTGTATGAAACGCCGCAAGGCTCCTTTCCAGAAAATGCCGATCTCGTGTGTGTTGAGTCAGACGTTTATAGCAACATCTACGTGCTCGATCGCGCGAACTCGAAGATCTACGTCTTTTCCGCAGACTTGACCGAGCTTATTGCGGTGTACGGCACGAAGGGAACAGCCACTGGCCAAATGTGGTACCCAAATTGGCTGACTCAAGTCGTCGGCTGGCACATCACTTACCCCACGGTCACACAGCAGCCCTCCCGCGTACACGATTTCATGCTCACCGAGCAATGGGGAGCGCAGACCGGGGTTAAACGCCTCTCGCTCTCATCCGAGCTCATGGACCATCAATTAGAGTACTTCCCGGGGTCGGACGTCATTCGAAAGTACGACTACTTTGACTTCACGTGGAAGCAGAGCGGCCCAGCTACCGTAATTGCGACCGTATACCGAAATGTAGCGGATTTGTTCTACGAGCGTCCTATTTACTCTTGCTCTACATTGTACCCAGGCGGGAGATACCTCTTGCGTGCGACGATTGAGGCGACTGAAGGTGCCAATCCACCTCCCGAGTGGTGCCACGTATTTCTCAGACTCAGAGACCGGGCAACAGGCGAAATCCTCGCGGACATCACTGACTCCCTGGAATACACGCGCTCCTTCCTGCCGCCGGATCGCGAACCGAGAATCGTAGTAACCGGTTCTGGAGTGATGTCTCCATACACGGAGCTCCCACTCGCCGCAGCTTGTGGTGCTCCTGCTCCCCAATGGTACAAGCTGTGGGTCAACGCGTATCATATTAACGGTGATACGGTCAGTTTTCTGTGGAAGTCAAACGCGGCACAGGGTGGCCCACAAGTGCTGTTCACTGAAAGCTTAGGCGTAAGCCCTGTAAGTCAGCTTCATACTCGCCAAGACACAGTGTTCGCTCTGATTTCAAACCCTCCGGCTGTGGACAACGGCGACACAATGACTATCGCGGTTGTCCGATTCTACAAAGACTCCGCTGGCCAGATGATTTCGTTCAATCCATGCGTCATGTTTCCACCGGAAGGAGCTGCGTCGGCCGCCATAGACCCGGAGGACATCTGCTGGTACGAGCACGGGATCGTTGTACCGTACTACCGACACCTGTGCGACCTGCCCGATGCCGACTGCCCCCCTTCCCCACCTCCGTCAGGTGGATGTCCGGTTCTCTATATCTGGGACGGCGCCGAGTACGATATGCTCAATACCGTACTCTCCAATTCCGAAGTCCCCTCGCTCACCGGGAACCAGTTAGACTTCCTTCCCATCAGTCTGGGCTTCGGCATGCGTTCGCCAACGCTTCGACTACAGTTGCGTGAAGATGAATCGGAGACCACTTACCTGGATCGTTTTGGACTGGTGGCCATTGATGTCGCGTCAGCCGCAGGTCGGCTCAGTGTAACCAACCTACAAGAACTCGTGTCCCTAACTGATCGTTCTATCCAGCCTAGCTCCGCAGTTACCTCAGATGGACGCGATATTTTGTCTCACTTGTTGTATGAAGATGGAGTGAGCTTCGTTCAGGACGGACCAGGCTATGTAGATGTCTCCTACAGCATTCCTCAGGAAGCGCTACGGTTCAATCCTACCGTTTCTTTGTCCTCGGCGCCGGGAGGCATAGAACCACCACCCCCACCTAAGGAATCCGTCCAGAAGCTGGCTGTCAATTCAGATTACTCGGCAGGCAACTACACCACCGTGTCCGTCCGTACGGCCGACGGTAACTACACCGAATTGGCGAAGATCGGCGCTCGACGACGACGGCAATCTCCAGTGGTCGAGATAGCGCGCTATGCGGTAAACGGTGTGGTAACGGTTCGTCTTGCGTGGTCGTCTCGTGTTGAGATCGACAATTTGCCTCTACAGTTTTTCGAACGGCCGAGTGTCTCAATTTCGACAATATCGCCCACCTCGATTCTGCATTCAGTACAGGGAAATGTTGCGCCAGCTCTGCAGCGATCGGCAGACCTGCCAGTTCTTCTACGGCCCGGCGAGTACATTGACTTTGAGTATAATGTAGGCCAGGTTCCGTCAGGGATCCGGCGCGTTCTTGTCTGCGCCATTCGCGGTCGGTACGAGCGCGTCAACGCCGGTAGACCGGTAGCGACCCTACCGCAGTCGTTCAGCTTTGAGCAGAACTACCCCAACCCGTTCAACCCCAGCACAACGATCCGTTTCGGCCTGCCGTCTGCTCAACTTGTGCGGTTAGAATTGTATAATGTTTTGGGCCAAAAGGTGAGCACTCTAATCAATAGTGCATACGAAGCAGGCTACCACCAGTTCGACTGGGACGGGCAACTCGACGGACAACCGGTGGCATCGGGGATCTATCTCGCGCGACTTGTCGCGGGTCCTTTCCAAGCCACCAGAAAGATGATGGTGGTGAAATGAGAGGCATCTGGCTTGCTTTTATGGTCACTGTTTCGGTGCTTTGGGCATGCAAGCCGACAGGTTCGGTAGCTCCACCAGGCGGATCCGTTTTCGTAATACGGGAGGATCCGGGGATCACTTGTTGCGGTGTGACCTATTTTGCTGAAATCTCAGGGGCTGCTCCTGTTGGGGGACAGTTTTATTGGATGGCTCTAATTCAGGCAGATACAATGGTCTCCTATGGATTACCGCAGTGGATTCCTGAAGGAGCCTTCACAAATGTCCGACTTCGGTTGAGTACTAGTTACTTGGACCGCATTCCAGCAGGACAATATAGAACGGCTGTGTTCTCAGCACGCTCCATTGAAAACGTTGGTGTGATTAGTAAGACGATTACGACAGCGGAGGCGGGAATAGCCGACATTGTAGCCTACGCAGACACACTTTGTTATGAATGTTGTACAGGAGACGGTGACACGGTTATAACTGACTCTGGTGATACCATTGTTGGGTTGCCGAGGTATAAGGCATTCGCAATGCAACTGTATGGCAATGACATAGATATCCTTAGTGCATCGATTGACACTTGGTACGGTAGGCTATGTGCCGAAGGAACTGACAGTGCAGCAACTCAAGACGCCCAACAGGGATGTTTCGTTGGTATAATGGAGCACGGGAATCAACAGACTTCTCTCCCGTTTCAGGTACAGTGCGGTTGGATACACATTAGAAACAGAAAGTACCTCTCCGGCGCTGAGACCAATGCGATCTACTTTGAAGTGACTACTGAGCAAGGAAAGAGTTCCATCGACTTCTACACAATAATCCAGGGTTATTCTTCCCCTGCTCATGGATCAAGTCAACAATACGCTGTGTATCGAGTTGACGACACAATTCTTAATGGAACCTATGAGAATGCAATCTTTATTCCCAAGCGTCTATCGTCATGGCAGAACGTATCTGCGCCTTACGCCACTTGGCAAGGTGAAATAAACGGGCGTGAGACAGACATGCCTGGGACAATTCAGAACCCGTGTCGTTTTCGAAATTGTCGCTTCAAAACGGAGAGTGATCCTTCATCATACTCCGTTTCGTTCGACAATACCCTTTCGAGTGACACCCTGTTCGTGACTCCGCAGACTGGCAATCGACCGAACGAATGGGGTATTGGTTATACACAATATAGCGATTCGTTTTGGATATGGGACGTGTATCCAGCGCCATAGGATACTAAGCTCGTATTTTGGGAAAGGAATCAAGCGATGAATTATGTCCTGTTTCTGACTGAAGTTTTGCTTCTTGTTCCGCTAGCAATTGCAGATATGGGCGAGCGTCATTCCTATACGAATGATGAAGTATTGAGGACACCCGTTTCAAGCGATCAGGTTGTTCAACTCGCGGAGGCTTATACCGGTTTTGAGGGCGGGCAAGATAGAACAGTTATAGCTGCCGCGAGTTCAGTAGGCAGATACATCGACACTACCACTCCCTTTATTCGTGAAGCTCTAAATGGTCGACCGGCTTGGCTGGTAAGGTATGAGGACTTAAGATTTGCACCACTCGGCGACGAAAGCAAAGCAGAAGGCTTTGCTTGGTCTGCGCGTGTGTGGATTGATAGCCTGACTGGTCAATTTCTTGGCGCGGAGATTGTACCGAGTGGCCAACAAAGGCCACTTCCTCCGAGACAATCGGTCTCTGCAGTTGAGAGTGACCTATATTCATCCCATGAGAGGTTTCATGGCGTGCCTAGCAAGCTACCCAAGTTGAGTATTCGTGATTGTGTAGAGAAATACATTACTCATGGCGTCGCCGATGTTCTTTCGGCACAGAGGATTGAAGTCAGTTTTGTACTTTTTTCTATTGAGACGCCCGCTTTGCCTACCTGGGCCAATGAGAATGGTCTGAGGTACGAAAAGATGTACGAAGGGGATGACCCTATTCCTGCTTGGGTCATCAGTCTCTACGGGGCGCATCAAATCTCTATGCCTGGCAGAGAATATCGCCCTCTGAGAAGCGTCGGTGAGTGGAGAATTGTTTTTGATGCCGAGACGGGTAGAGCCTCTGCGGAAAGGTATACAGAGATTGATCTGGTCAAAGATGCGGCAACCAAGTAGAAGGCTGTAATTTGTGCACCGCCTATCCCAAGATTCACAGTCTTGAGAACTGGTACCTCGGAGTCATGGTCTGCCGTCATCGATAGTTAGTCGTGCTTCTCTTAACTCATCAATGCGGGCTCGCTCCCGCACCCAGCAGATGAGGACATACCTCATCCGCCGGGCCCGTGATCACCCTTAGCTAGCTCAGGCTTCTGGTTCGCACACTGGTGGTTTACCTGGTGCGATCGGGAGCGTTCAAAAGGAATGGTGGGGAACGGGCTGGCGGGCAGGACTTCTGCCTTGTAAGTAATCTGCCAGACCTTACCCAAGATACGCTCAGGCTGGTCAAGCCGGACCTGTGCCTGCGCTGTCAAAAAGACGATGTCGGTTCGGGGGTACTTAGCCGTCAAGGCTCGGACAACTTTCAGAAGGTTTTGGAGGCGTTGCTGACCTGACGTAATCCAGAGAAGTCGAAACGTCGGTATCTTGAGATCGGCAAGGAGCGTCTTTGACTGCCAGAGTTTCAAATAGGCCTCCAGTTTTGTCCTGATTCTGGTCAGCGGAGCGGTCGCCCGGTCAACTTCGAGCAAGTAGAAGAAGTCTTTGTCCTGGATACGAAGGCAAAAGAATCCGTCCGGTACAATCGGTACCTGCACTGATTTCTGGCGGGTGGTGACCGGGACCGAAACTTTCACTTCCCTGTCGGGCTTCCAGGACGTTACGGCAAAATCATCTCGAATTCGTCCTGCCAGTTCCAAAGCCACGCGGAAGTCGTTGATCCGAAGGGCATGCTCGCCTTGCGTCTCAGTGAGTCCGCGAGTGGGCCGCTTGGAGCCTTGTGGTTCTCCGTGAGTGAGTGCTTCACCTTTCCGTGATGGCCGGTAGAGGTACTGCGAAGAACCTTCACCCAACCGCACGGGCCGGGTGAATCGGGACAGCAGTCCGTGGCGGAACAGCTGCAGAATACGCTTGCGAGCTCGGTTCATTGAGGGGTACAGCAGGTACCGAATCTGTTCCGTGGAAAGCAGCCGGTATTCCGACACCTTCTGGAGGAGCTGTCGGTCCCGGACTGTGATTCGAATCGGTGACTTATTGGAGTCGGTTTTCGTCATGGAGTTTGAGATAGGTTAGGCCGCACGCGACGGCATCGAACATGTTCTGGTAGTACCTCTCGCGCCAACGGCGGTTGGATTCGCGGTATGCCTTGAGCTCAGGAAACCTGGCGGAGAGAACGTGGGCCACTTGGCGCTTGGAGGCTCGCCCGTCGCTGGTGACTTCCTTCTTGATCGTGTTGGGAGCAAATTCCCAGATCGGTACCTTTGCTTCGCGGACTGCCTGCTTCAGCTTCTCGACAGCCCGCACGAGGTCTTGGTTTTGCGCTACGTTTGCAAAGGAGTTTTTCTCCAGAGCAAATATATCGGGCAGTTTCTCCGCAAGAAGTCTTTCCACGATTGAGCAGAGAAACGCCGAGCGCTTCTTTGCGTTGCCCGGTCGGCGCAACGATTTCACGCCGTAATCGAGAAGCTCATTGCCGCTGAAATGCGCGACTCCGATTTCGCGAAGACCAGGGTCAATTGCCAGAACTGTTTGTTTGTTGGTCATAGTGTCGGATGAGGTAGATGAATAAGGCTCGGCGGGATTTTTTGATCTGGTGCTCTGGTATGGAGAGCGCCTCTCGGTAGGCACGATACACAAGTCCATGTGCGTGAGCTGAGCAGAATTGGCGGAAGAAGGATAGACGGCGCGAATCGCCGAAGCTCGTGGCGATCTCCAGTGCGAGTGCGTCCGCTGCCGTTCTAGGTATGAAAGTGGAGCGATTACCTGATGACATATTACTTAAATGTCGGTTGATTCTTCTTCAAGAAAACGTCGTGACGAATGCTGTTGAACATATCGATAAAGAGAATTTCCACCGGACACTGGATGATGGCGGAAAGCCGGAGTGCGTTTTCAAGGGTTGGTACTTTACGTCCCTTCTCCCAATGCGAGAGGTGTGATGGCGTACGGAGCCCGGCAAGTTTTGCGACCTGGCGCAATTTCAGGTTGCGCCGTCTGCGATAGCACCGGATTTGGTTCGGGATTCTCTTTTTGGTCTTGGCTGTCATTAGGTGCGCAAAGGTTGATTACTTGGTACCGTGAATCGTAATCAGGTTGGGAAAAGTGTTCAATTGCCGGAGTCGGCAACTTGGTGTGTATATGAGGGAGGAAAAACTTGAAGAAACGCTGATTCTACAGGTTTTCCGAACAAAAGCCGAACATCAAGGGCAAAAAAATACGGTCAGCGCTTATGGACCCGTAGAATGGCAGTCACTTTTCCCTGAATGGTGGCGTTCTTGACGTAGATCGGCTTCATTTTGACATTGGCGGGCTGTAGTCGAATGCGGCCACGCTCACGGTATACACGCTTAAGGGTGGCAGTATTGTCCTCAAGCAAGACAACAGCAATGTCGCCGTTTGTCACCGTCCCCTGCTGTCGCACTACCACCAAGTCTCCATCAAGAATGTGATCTTCGATCATGCTGTTACCCTTGACCCGCAGTCCGAAGACGCCAGGTATCGCTGCCTCTTTGGGTAACGTCACTGGATCCTCTGGGATTTCAATCGCTTCGATTGGTGCTCCTGCGGTAATCGTGCCGACCACCGGTACGCTAACAAGGTTGCCGCGATCTATGACATCCTCAACTAACCTAATTCCGCGAGCCGACCCGCTGGAGCGAATCCACCCCTTTTTCTCAAGGGTCTGCAGGTGCTCGTGAATCGTCCCGACTGCGGATTTCGTGGATTTCGCCATGTCCCGGACAGACGGCATGAATCCCCGCGCTTTCAGGTAGAAGCGTAGGGTATCCAAAACGCGTTTTTGCTTGGGGGTAAGCGGCTGTTCCATAGTACGCAAAGTGTACCGAACAATGTCCGAACATACAAGGCCGGATTATCCACACCGCTACAATGTCGGCAGGAGAGAGTGCTAAAGCTCCAAGCTAAACCTTGTGGATTCGAGCCCAATCATCCGCGTCATGCGGGGGGCAAGTCAAGACCTTCCCGCAACCTGATTGGTGTTTCCCGCATCTTGTCCCAGTCCGGGATATTCCTTTCCAGGAAATCGTTGTATCGGTCCCTGCAGAATTCGAAATCGTTCACTAGGAGACTGTGACGGTGCAAACAGACCCACTGAGCGCTCCCAAACCATCGCATGAACGCGGGATCCTTTAATAGCTCTTCAGGATCCACATTACCGTAGTCTCTGCTACGTTCTACAGCCAAGTGATAACTGTCCCTATAATAGACAATCTGGTTGTACAGCCCGCGAAATTTGTCTGCCACAGCAGCGTCCTCGCAGGCACGAAGAAAAGAGACAGCAAGTCCATCCATTAAGGCAATCTCCAGCAGATAAAAGGACTTCTTCTCGCCGCGTTCCTTGGGGTTCATATTCTGGATCTGGTCTCGCATCCTGCCAAGGGCATCCGCTACCTCTCTAAGTACGGCTCTCCACATTGCAGCGTAGGTCTGGTCTGCTCGCTGCTTCGCAAGTCGTTTATCCCTTTCGAATAACCGGTTAGTCTGCCAGATGGCGTACCACGCGGCTCCAACTCCAACAAACGCAAAGACAACCATGATGATCGAATCAGATGACCCTGTGTTCACGTTGAGGTTCAAAGTGCGCACAGCATGACCAATTGAAGCAGTACCTGCGCCTTTAGATATTTGGATTAGCGAATCTTGGATGCCCTGCTGGGTCGCCCCGAGTTGATCAAGAATCGTGCGGAGCGAATCTACTGCTAGTGAAAGTTGTGTGAGTGAATCCTGCATCCCGGGATTGCCTTCAATTCTCCGCTAGCCAAAGTGAACTATCCCTTTGACGTCCCCTTCGCCAACGAGTATTGGCATGTCTCCCGCGACTCCTCTGTTCGGCGTGCATACGTAGTAGAGTCTGGCCTTCGGATTATGTAGAATCGCTATTACCGTCTCGCCATTAAGCGTGTGGGTCTTACCGACTTCTGCAAAATACTCGTTCCCGTCGTGCCGGTAGTGTAAACTCAGAAACTGCCGATCGCTAAATTCAGCACCAATAGTGTCCGACAGGAAATCGCGGATACTCCCATATACCGAAAGTGCTTCTTCGTCGCTTTGCGCGAATGGTATAAAGAACTTCATTCTGTCTCTTTCATCAAGATTAGCAAATAATATCCCAAATGCTCTTGGCAGTGTCAAGCCTTGAGTCCCATGCGGTGAGTTTGGCAGGGGCCGTTTGGCGAGGATTTTCGCAGCCAGGCAACTTTTCCTCACTGCCGCCTTGAAAAGATTCTCGCTATGGTGTACACTATGCCACTCCAGCAACACCACGTTGAAGACCTCAAGCGAATTTATCGAAAGCGGCTTGGCCGCGAGCTTCCCGACAAGGACGCGTGGGCCATGGCCCACCGGCTCCTGAACCTCTACCGGCTGCTCGTCACAGCCGAAGTTGAGCGCGAGAAAAAGGTTCGAACTCTTTAGCATTTGCCCTCGCGTGCCTGGAGTTGGTAAGGTGAAGGACTAATCTGTGGATAACATCATCTATGCCAGGGATCGCCATTTATGCCAGAAAATCAACCGAATCCGAGGATCGCCAGATGCTCTCGATTGACTCGCAGGTCCGCGAGCTGAAGGCGCTCGCCCAGCGGGATAGTCTTCGCGTTGACCGCGTGTTCACCGAGTCCAAGTCGGCCAAAGCTCCGGGGCGACCGTTGTTCAATGCGCTGTTCAAACTGATTCAAAAAGGCGAGTTTGACCGCGTTATTTGCTGGAAACTCGACCGCTTAGCGCGGAATCCGCTCGATGGCGGGGCTTTGATCTGGGCGCTCGATCAAGGGCAGCTGCAGCAAATCGTGACGCCAACATCCACCTACACAAATTCCGGAAGCGACAAATTCCTCATGCAGCTGGAATTCGGCATGGCCAAAAAGTACGTTGACGATCTGTCGGATAACGTGAAGCGTGGCATCCGCGCGCGCTTGAACCAGGGCTGGACCTCGGGCCTGCCGCCTTTGGGCTATCTCAATGACCGGAACGCCAAGACTATCATGAAAGACCCGGAGCGGTTCCCAATCGTGCGGCGGATGTGGGACGTGATGCTTGCCGGCAAATTGACCCCACCGCATATCCTGAAGCTGGCAACTGAGAAGTGGGGCCTGCGAACCCGCCAGTTCAAGCGCGAAGGTGGTCAGCCCTTGGCGCTCTCAGCCGTCTACAAAATGTTTAAACACCCCTTCTACTACGGCATGATTCGGCACCGGGGCGAATTGCTGCCCGGCGCGCACGAGCCGATGGTGACCAAAGCGGAGTTCGACCGGGTGCAGGAACTGCTGGGGGTACCGACCAATCCACGACCGGAGAAGCACAGCTTCGTCTACACCGGTCTCATCCGCTGCGGAGAATGTGGAGCGTCCGTGACCGCCGAGCACAAAACTAACCGTCAGGGCCACCGCTACGTCTACTACCACTGCACACGGCGGAAGAAGGGCGTTCCATGCGGTCAAAAGGTAATCGAGGTGAAACGACTCGAGATGCAAATTTTGGCTTTCCTAGAGTCGATCACGATCCACCCGGATTTCAGCCAGTGGGTCATTAACCTCACGCGAGAGATCCACGCTGAAGAAGTCGGCAAAGAAAAAGCCTCTTTCGATGCGCTCAACCGTCGACTCGGTGCGTGCAAAGCGGAACTCTCCAGTCTGGTCGACCTGCGGCTGCGGAGGCTACTCAACGATGACGAGTACATTACCAAGAAAAACGAGCTCGAAAACGAGCGCGTCCGATTGCAGGAATTACTGACGGGTTCAGACGACGCTTTCACACACGTCCAGGTTCGTTCCATTGAGGCGTTGGAATTTGCGACCGTTGCGAAGCGGACCTTCGATAGTGGTAGCCCGGAGGCCAAACGGGTCTGTCTGCAATACCTCGGTTCGAACCTAACCCTGTGCGATGGAATCCTCAATATTCAAGCCTTCGAACCATTCGTCTTCATCCAGAAGACACTCTCTGCCCCACCCGCGAAATCCTTCATGCTCGAACCCCGATCTTTTCGCTACACTGAGCGGAAGAACATGCGCCCGCAATCGGCGATTGGCATGTGGTGCGGCTTAGTACACGATGTTCGAACCTTCTACTGGGCGCACCGACGCGAGCTTGGTTTCCTGCGCTTGCCCGACATCTTGAAGAATACCAAACCGAAGATCAAGGTAAAGGGAGGAAAAGTTGCCGCTTGAGGCAATGGCTGTGGATTTGCGTCAGTCTATCTGACGCTTCCACTTTCAGTCAGGTATTTGTTCGACTCAGTTCTTGTTGTCCTCCCCAAAAATCTCAGGCGCGCTCAGCGCGCGTGTTGTCGTCTCAACAGGTTTAATAATTGGGATTTCGGTCCCACCCTGAGTCACACCCAAGTCCTTGAACTTCCGTGCTGCAGAAAACACGCGGGATTCCATGGAGCCAACTGCACTGTTATAGGCGGAATTAGCCTTGTCAAGACCACTACCGATAGCGGTGACATGGTTAGCCAGAGTCTTCATCCGCTCGTACAGCTGCTTGCCCAACTCGCTGATTTCCTGAGCGTTCTTAGCAATTTGTTCCTGCCTCCAGCCATAAGCTACTGCTCGCATAAGGGCGAGAAGTGTAGTGGGTGTGGCTAATATCACCTTCCTCTCCATCGCGTCTTCAAGCAACCTGCGGTCAACATCGACAGCCGCGGCAAAGAACGATTCACCTGGGATGAACATCACAACAAACTCTGGGGTTGACTCGAATTGACGCCAATAGTCCTTGTTAGCCAACCCAACCATGTGAGCTCGAATCTGGGCGGCATGTTTTCCAAGGAATCCCTTACGGTCATCCTCCGATTCGGCCGCCACCGCTTCCTGATAAGCATCGAATGTGGCTTTGGCATCAACTACGATCTGACGCTTGCCGGGCAGATGAACGATCAGGTCTGGTCGCAGCCGCCCGGCTTCAGTCGTGACGGATACTTCTTTTGTGAAGTCACAGTGTTCGGACATACCGGACAGTTCAACCACCCTCTCCAAGGCGATCTGTCCCCAGGAACCGACGACTTTGGGAGTACGCAAGGCAGTTACCAGATTACCGGTTTCCTTCTGTAGCTGCTGCTGAACAGTGGAGAGGCTCTTTACCTGCTCAGTCAACCCGGAATAAGCTTCCTGACGGTTCTTCTCGATGCCGTGCACATGTTCTTCGAATTGTTTGAGCGAATCGGATAGCGGTTTGACAAGTCCCTGGATAGCTTCCTGCCTTTGACCAAGATCCCCTTTTGCTTCGGTTAAAACCTTCTCGAAAGTCTCCTTGGCGAGTTTCAGGAAGGAAGATGTCGTGTTATCGAGGGTGTCACCAGCCAGCGACTTGAAGGTTTCGGTCAGCTTGGACTTGGCCTCTTCGAGTAATTTTCTCTCTTCCTTCAACCGCTCCTGCGTCTCAGTAAGTTGGGTCTCGGCCTTGACTTTAGCGTTTTGCTCAATTTCTAGTCTTGATCTCAGTTTCTCGAAATCTTCACCGGCTCTTTGAAGCTGTGACCTGAGCTCTGAAATGGTGTTCTCGAGACCGGCTGCCTTACTCGCTGCGGAGCTCGCCTTGTTCTGTACGATGAGCCAGGCTATCACGCCGCCGACAATAAAACCGCTGAGTATACAAAGTAGGTAAACCATCATTGAGCAGTTCCCCCTGAATTATCTAGATTTTCCTCTGTATTTTCCTCTGTCTGGACCCCAGTCCAATCATCAACGATCTCGCGCCAGTTGATCGGGCGTTCGTCCATGCCGGTCCAAACATCCCAGAATTTCGGATCGGACGAGCGTGGTCTATGATCTTCGGGAAGCTCAGTAATCTCGACAAGAGTTGGAACCGTGGCAGCCCAACCAAGCAGAATGGCCTGTCGGGACGGTAGGCTCGGAAGCTCTTTGAGAAGCCCTCCAAGATTGTCGGGGACAAGTTTGCCAACAAGCTCCTGGTCACGATCATTCACAATCCGGTGCAGAAGGAAGGTGTTGCACTGTGCCAAGACAGTTGGGGACAGTTCTGACGGCCGTTGAGACGATAAGACCAGACCTAACCCAAACTTGCGTCCTTCTCGCGCGATACGCTCGAATGTCTGACGGCACATTTGTGTTGGCGTTGGAGTATCTGACTCCTCGTCTGTCCCACGCCTTACAAATGTGTGGGCTTCCTCGAGAATTAGTACAGTAGGCAATTCCTTATCGGTAAGTTTGCGATAGCGTTGGGTTGCCTCAAACACAATCCGTGCCACTACAGCGATAATTGTGTGGAGCACGTCAGACGAAAGTAGCGACAAATCAAGAATTGAGATACTGCCGTTCGCAGCTGCATCCCCGCCAACTATATGCTCGAGCCAAGCTGGCAAATCGGTTTTTGCCTCCGAAGTGACGACTGCTTTTAGTCGTTCATCGGACAAGAGCATTTTGACTCGCAGTAGAAGAGTGTCGACAAATTGAATTTGCCCTTGCTCAATGGCTATTTGCTCAATAGCATCCGCAAGATCGGCTACTTCAAATCTAAGCGGGCAGTCTTCATTAACACTCAGGCGGTCCGCTGATATTGGCAAGTCTCGAATAGCCTTATCGAAGCCATCAATCAACCCATCCACGTCAGTGTCGTCAAACGCGGGAAAGTACCCTTGAGCATTCTTTGGCTTGGAGGATAGCACTGCATCTAAAGTACCCTTTAGTTCTAGAAGACAGGTTTTATGTGTGGGGTATTTTAGAGACAGGGATCTCACGCTCTCAGCAATTGCACCAATTTTTTGGCCAAAATTCTGTTTGCCCGGGAACTCCATATAAGTCGACGGTCCCTGGGATTTATCCTTAATGAAAGACCGATAAAACAGCCTCAGCCTGATTGGCACGATTGCTCCAGTTTCGTCCAGGGTTTCATTTGCGATAGCCCGTAGTTCTCGCAGGGCTCGCATCAATATTGGCTTTTGGACCTTGGAGCTTGCTTCAGTAAATGCGCACCATTCGTGGCTGTTCCACATCCACGCCGGTACGAGGAGCGGCTGAACGGTCTCTACCTTTGGAGAAATTTGGAATATCCGAACGTCTGAACAATCCTCGAAGGCCCTTGAATATTCTCCGTTCGGATCGAGAATAATGAAACGCGCGTTGGCCCTCTGGTTATCGCGGATCTCCTCTTTCGCCTCTAGAAGCGACCAACGGATGAGACCTGCCACGGAACATGATTTTCCACTACCCGTATTGCCGAGAACGGCTAAGTGGCGCCCGAATACCTTGTCGGGGTCGATGGTCACAGCGGCGTTTGATGCGAGCGGAGAAGTACCGATCTTGACGCGCCTATCCTTTTCGTCAGAAGCTTCAATTATGCATCGCAACTGCTCTCCTGTTGGAAGTTGAACAGCATCTCCAACTGACGGGAAAGCGGAGACACCACGACTCAAATGATAGCTACTACCAGAGACTCCAGCTCCCCTTACCGGATGCAATGTGCCCAAAGGCGTAATTGCAATCTTCCTTAATGGGAAGGGCAAATCTACAAGTCCGAAATCCTTCAGCCCTGTACGCTTGGGAAACTGAGATCTTTCTACGCCGAGCCACACCACAAGTCCGACGACGGCGCCGGTTTCATTGGGAACCAAGACATAACCGTTAATTCGGGGAAAGCCTGTTGGCACGCCTGTGTTTAGAGCAGTTGACTGAGGTGCATTTGGTTCCAAGATCACTCTGATCTCTGCGGGTGAAACCGACTCCACAGTGCCAATTGTCAGGGAGGCAATTTGCTCAATCGGCTTGCTCATCATTGCCTCCATCAGTCGTCCTGTTGTATCCCTCACCTCGTTGTTCTTCAAGCCTTGACTTGCGGATTGTGATCAGGTCGATGGCTGGTTTTGGCAAGTATCTTTGAACCAACGTCTCCAGATTACCAAAATGACTGCCGAGTAATAACGAGATTTGTGCCTTTTTCCCAACTTCCTTACAGAATCTGATTATCCGCTGTCGGCTTGCGTTTGCCTCGTCTTTTTCGTCAGCAGGATTAGTCTGGTCCCATGCGATAATGACTAAGTGAGTAGACGGGATGGTTAGCATATCTCTGATGACTCTATTCACGTGGTCATCGCCAAACCCATAGCCATATGTGACGAGAGAGCAATTAGGTCGACAGACGGCAGCAGCGAAGTCGCGGAACAGCTCGGAATACGGGTACTCAAGGGTCTCCATGTCTTTGGCGGGGTTAGGATAGATCATTACCGAACCTGACGGCTCGGTCGGAATATCAGGGTGATCACCTGCCGCACCGAAAGGCACGTTGTAGCGGCGAAGTTCTTTGTCTTCCCATCGCCAGTCGATGGATCCGTGAATCTTGCAAAATCTGATTACCCCTTCAAGGTATCGAGGTTCGCCTCGGATCCCTGGAGGATTGTAGTGAATGTCTACACTTAGTCGTGAAGTCCGAAATACCGGCGCAATGGTACCAACGAAACGGTCAAGGACGTGAAGTCCAGCGAGATCGCACCCATATTCAATAAGGCGATCGTAATTTGAAGTAAAAAGATTCAATCGTTCTCTGGTGGCTGTTCTGCTTGCGAAACTGAGGAGAAAGCTGACCACCAGATCGTCAGCCTTTTCTTTGTTACTTTCCTCCGCATTCCGAATCGAGCGTTCTGTTTCAAGAATAGCGTTCATAAAACATTTTAGCTGGGCGTCGATCTCGGTCTTCCATATTGCTGCACGAGTGTCGCCCATTACCCTGAGACCCGCCTCCAGTTGCATGGCTGCCCGAAGCTGGTCTTCAATATTCGCAGAGCCGCGCCCACATGCTGTAGCGCCCTGTACGGCATACGCGTTGACTTTGTCTTTAAGATCATCTTGGCACTGCCAATCGCATTTAGCCATGTTTAGGGCCTTACCGCCTGCAACCGACGCAATTCCACTTGTGAATCCACTGCCAAGAAGTAGGGAAAGATGCTCACTTTGAAATACTGCCGTGAGCCAAGGCTCGATGTCTCTACGCAATTTCTCAGCGTTTTGGATTTGTTCAGCGGACAAGTCATAACATTCTTTTGGACCGCATCGATAAATATGATTATTCAGAGTAACCACGCTATTACCCCCTTTCGAGATATTATGAGCGTTCCTGACTTTTTGATCCGCAGAGTATGAATGGAGCGAAGTATCTTCACCACTCAACCCTCACTGCTTGCCCGATTATGAACTTAAGATCGCGCGCGGAGTCGATGATGGAATCGGGAATCAATTTATACTCCCAGCACTTCGCGCCCGATACCTTGGACGCAACCTCGCACCAGCGGATGGCCGCCTTTGCTTTGTCCTCGACCTCCTTATCAATTGCCGGGAAAAGCTCTTTCGCCATTTTGATCTCGATTATGTATTTGCAATTGGCGGTTTCCACGAGAAAGTCCGGGTTATACTCATGACCGCGGTAGACTATCGGCAAGTTACCGTCCGGCGGGCGGACCCATTTCAACACGGTTGTGTCCTTCTCAACAATGGTGGCAAAGTCCTTTTCGGAAGTTGAATCAAAGGCAACCTGCGGATACAAGCTCTTGGTATACCCGGTGAACAAGTAGCGACGAACGTCAAAACGGGGTACGGTCTTTTCATAATGAACGATGCCGTCCTTAGCCAGAATCGTCTTCGAGTATGGCCTAAACTTGATGAAACCAGACCGGATGTGGAGTGCTACTTTGGTCTCGCCCTGAATGTGAGATTCAAGCTGTCGGGCTATGTCAGAGACAATGGCGTCTCGATATAGGTGAACTATCTTGCCGAGTTCCTCTTTGGGCTTTGGAATCTGCTCCAAGTATTTGTCGACTATGGCGAGTATTGAATCCTTGTCATGCTGTGCGTCGATCTCTTCAACTGAATCAATCAACCTCCCAGCCAGAAAAGCTCGAGGATTGTCGATATCAATCACTTCAACTCGTTCGCCAATTGTCTCGTCTCCGCTGGCCAATTCATGCCTCAGGATTCGTTGATCTACCATTTCAAACGGGCCGACGCTGACTTTCACATCAAAAGGCTGTAGTTTCGCCTCAGTCGTGGTCTCAGAGATAATCCACGGCACGTCAATCGCAGCTCTTGCGTAAGAGCGGAGCCGTTCCTTCAGGTCTGATTCAAGCTTTGCGACGTCGAGGGCCTGTGGGCTCTCAGGCGAAACAGGGAAAAGTGATTCCTGTGTGGCCTTAGCCACCTCGGCACTTTCCGGTTTAGTTTCCTGTATTTTCGCAATCCGTTCTTGAACAGCGACTTCTTCAGCTACTAGTGACTTCACGACCTCGTTTAGGCGTGCTTCATCAGAGAGCTCCGAAGTGAATTGGATTTGCTGGGTTCTGGCGAGTTTCTCTAGGACTTTGTCGATATCCACATATTCGTGTGAAACCGGGACCGTCTTAACGGGTCGTAGATCGTCTTCCGTGAGTTCCTTGAACTTGAATAGTGGGCTTCCTTTTGCTGCCTCGATGAGCTTCGCATACTGGTCGTGTGAAATGATCTCCAAGGCATCAAGGTCATCGTCGCCGGTCAACTGACCAAAAGGTAACCGGAGACCGCGACCGATGGTCTGCTCAGTTAGAATGTCCGAAATAGAGGCCCTCAAAGGAACTATCGTGCACAGATTCTTAACATCCCAACCTTCTTTGAGCATGTTGACGTGGATGACAACCTCAACCGTGCTGGTTGGATGTTCGACTGAAAGCAGGCGTTGTACATTTTCGTCACTCTCAGCGCCAGTCTTGCCCGAGTGAATCTCAATAACCTTCCCCTGGTATTGACCTTCGTAGAACTCAGCCGACTCAACGTACGTGCGAACCTGAGACGCGTGATCCGTGTCCTTTGTCGAAATGAGAACGAACGGCTTCACCGGAGCAAGATTGTTGGCCTGGCAGTATTCAACAAGCCGACCCTTCTTGACTTCATGGCGAGCCATACCGTCGATCAGCTTGATTCTCTCGATTTCCTCGGCGTCCGATGTTGTTAGATTGGTTCGAGTAACAACGGTCGGCGTCTTCACAAAATAGCCAATTGCCTCCGCTAACGTGTAGGAGTAGACCACGTTTCCTTTATACTTGGGCGTGGCCGTGAACTCCAGCCCAAGAGCGGGTTTCAAATGGTTTATCGCTGCCAACGAAGCTTCGCCACGATACCGGTGGCTCTCATCCATCAGCACTACGAGGTCGCCCATTTCCCTTAGGATAGCTGAAAACGAGTTGCCAAGGAGTTCGTTGAAGCGGTGAAACTTGAACTCGGTATCGGTTCGGGCGGTGAAAATCTTGCTTATATTGAATATGAAGACGTTGGCCGGATTATCCAGCACGATTTGCTCAGGGCGGAACCGCAGGTAGCTGTCTCCGTCGAACACCTGGGGAGCTGGAAAATCTGACAAACCAACAAACATGTACTTAGGATGAGCATTGCTCAACTCCGCCCGGAGCTTGTCATAAATTGTGATATTCGGTGCGAGAATAAAGAAATTGCGATGGCCCTTCACCTTCCAAAGATAATAGATCATTGCCCCCATCAGCCGGGTCTTACCAACGCCTGTCGCCAATGCAAAGCAGAATGATGGGAACTCCGTATCGAATTTCACCGGATTGGAATCGCCACTATTCTGCGACGCTTTTGCAGCTACGGCGCCGAGTGCAGCATTTCGGTAGTCGATATCCTGGCTAATGGAATTTAGCACGCTGAGTGCTTCACTCTGAGGAGGCCGAAGACTCATGTACCGGCTGATCTGGTCAATGGTTGCCATTATTTGCCCTCCTCAAAGTCGCACTTTGCCAATAGATCCCGAGGTATCCTCTTGAGTTCAATGTTGTCGGGCACGATGAGCTTGCGGCTCCTACGCGTGCAGTACACCAACAAAGACTGAGTTTCCGAGATATCTGCCGCCAGCGAGTCCAAGTACGCTTGCGTTAGAAGTGCCGTCGTCACATGCAGAAACCGGCTTTCACTGCTTACGCCATGCAGTCGTCCCTCATTGCGGTACCTGAACCCTTCTATTTTGCAAATGCTTCGGATAAGTAGCTTCCGATCATATCTTGGGTTGATTACCCACACCGGATGATGATTGCTTGATAATTCGGCATCCTTGACCAGCAGCGTTTCAGCAAGTCGAAAATACTTGAACCCGCCACCGCCGCTCCAATTGATGGCTTTGGTAATTCCACCCTCATCGATGCCGTCGACTACCTGCTTCATTCTGGGGATAATGTGTGAGTGACAATGCTCTCCCAACTCGACCATGATCCACCGACGTCTCATTTTGTGAGCAACAGCGCCGGTAGTGCCGGAACCAGCGAACGAATCAAGTACCCATTCCGATGGACATGTACTGAGCTCAATAATTCTGCTTATCAGCCGCTCTGGCTTCGGAGTAGAGAAGACCTCGCTTGCGTTAAAGGCCATAACTTCTCTCTTTGACTCTTGATTGTCACCCACTTCGTCGCGCAACCATATGGTGGTGCAGACAATTCCTTCTTGAACTTCAGATAAAAAACGCTTTAGCCGAGGCACATTGTTTCCAGATCTGCCAAACCAAATGCGGTTATCCTTTGCAAGTTCCAAGTATCGCTTCTGTGAAGCCGCCCAGCATCTCCCATTCGGGGGCATCAACTCTCTGCCGGACGGAGTCTTGATTTCATAAATATTGTCGCTTGTTCCTGTCCTAGCAAATTGAGCGCCGCGCTGTCCGCCGGTAAGACTGATAGTAAAATCACCAGATGTCCAGTCACCTCTAGAGTCATTGTCTGGATTTGAGTACCTGGAATCCGCTAGCTCCGTTCGTTTGAGCAGATTTGGTCTCCAAATGTTCTTATGCTTTGCATAGACGAGAACATGATCGTGGCTGTCTGACAACCAAATGGCATTTGCTTGTGGCGACGATTTCTTCTGCCAGACTACATTCGCTACGAAGTTCTCCCTTCCAAACACCTCATCACATAGTACCTTAAGATAGTGACACTCATTATCGTCAATGGTCATCCAAATCGAGCCATCATCAGCCAGTAACTGACGCAATTCTGTCAATCGGCCACGCATCATCGTCAGCCAAATGGAATGTTCCAACCCGTCGTCATACTGAGCGAATGCGGAACCAGTATTATATGGCGGATCTATCACGATGCATTTGATCCTTCCGGCGAAATCTTGCTCAAGTGCCTTGAGTGCAAGCAAGTTGTCGCCGAAAATGAGCATGTTCTCGGCATCTGGATCGCCGTAGGACTTGGACGGGTCCTCTACTAGTACTCGTGGCTCTAGACGCGGCTGGTTTTGCTTGCCAACCCAGGTGAGTTCGAGCTTGCCCTTCTTAAGCACTCAATGCTCCCAAGCTAGAACGGTAAATCATCATCAGCTACTTTCTCGACTGGCGTCTCCGTCTTGCGTGGACTCAATTCTAAGTGTCTGGTTACGAGGAAATTGATGAGACTGGCCGACAAATGAACGGCCAGGGTCGCGACGCTCTCTGGGACTTCGACTACCGACGCTCCCTGTCCATGCCCTCCAAGCCTGTTTCGCAAGAATGGAAGGCTCATCAACACTGCCGATCCAAATGCTGGACCGAAATCTTCCGGCATTCCCTTGTACATACCGGTTACGGGCAATCCTTCGATAAGGATCTTTGCATTTCCGTCTGTTCTGCCCTCAATTGCCTTAAGAGTGCTTTCAAACGCCTTGCATGCGTTCTGGATTGCCCCCTTAGCATCTTTAGAAACGAGATCATTGCGAGCCTGCTGGAATTCCTCCAGAGCTCCTTCAAACCCGCTCTGTTTGAGAAGTTCGTGAGTTTGCGAGATCACGTGACTCTCGAGAAATGATGAATCGATTTGAAAGAAGTATCCGTCACACAGCAGCCAGCCGCACTTCTCTTCCATCAGAACTTGATTCACTGCCTGTTGGAAGCTCAAAGGATAGTCGTCCCAAAGCTCTTCATAGACCAATTCGATTGCATCGAGAACCTGCGAAGGGTATGCACCCAACAGAAATCCCTTGAAGTCAGTTCGCTTCCGGCGATCTTCCTTATAATCAAACGCCTCGAGCTTCTGCTTGCCGTAAGCGCGTAGAAGCGACCTTTCGACTTCAGTCAACACATCGGTGTCTGTATGCCAACTATCACTTGGATCACGCGTGACTTGCATGGCAAAATTATAGTCGCTAAGGACCTGCCAAAGCCGCATCCGAAGTCTATTAGGGAGAGACACCTTCAGGGTTTTCTCCACCAAAAGAACCCGTTCATGGCGTTTAGAAAACAGTGTTTTCCTTGGAGCCATCATTTTACAGTCCAGCGCAATGTGAAAACTTCGGAGATGGAAATCTGCTGTATCAATTTAGCCTCAATATCCGAAATCAGACCATCTTTCTTCTTATCTATGTCATCCTGGGCGATAAACAAATTCTTCCGTAGGTCACTTCGTTTCTTCTCCAAGTCCTTTGCACGTTTGTGCAGTTCGACTTTCGTGTCTAAGACGTTTGATTGTCTCGCATCCCTTTTAGCAGTCTTGATTTCTTTCTCTAACTCCTTCAAATCTCGTTCAAGGTGCTCCTTGAGATCATCTGCCCAAGCTTCGAGCTTTTCCATCTCTGAGTCGAAGTAGCTCGAATTACGCAGCTCGGTTTGTCCCAACACAGCCTTTTCAAGGGACTTTCGCTGGGTACTAAGACATGCAGCCAATGAAGCCGGAATTGATGTTTCTTGCCCGCTAGCCCCGGGTATTAAAAAGAGCTTGTTCGCGATGTCTGGATCGATTGGACTCCCATCGTCAGTAATAGCCGATATAAGTAGGATGTCCTCGGTCTCAAGCGCCTTAATTGTCAGGACTGATAGACTCAAATAGCCGCTGGTACCCCTGAGATTCTCGATCACCGATATTTTCCCGGCAAACTGGCTGTAATCAAATACGATTTCTCGAACCGGTAGCTGTCTTGATTTTGCCCGCTCGACAATTCTCTCTGCCAAAGGGTGCCCAAGCCGGTAGTGGTGGTCAGCCAGGCCATTCTTCTGGGTAACGAGGCGGTATCTGCCCTCGGGTACGCACGCCCCAGAAGCAAATTCCGGCACTTTTTGCAGCGTAAATGAAAACGAATCCGGTGAGTAGATTGCATTATCACCAAGTTCGTGCTGTGTGAGCTTCCAGAGCCATTCCTCAAACCGCCCAATCTGCTCTGCCGTCTTATCTCGATTGAATTTGAGCCGTCGATTGACATCATCGTCAAAGTTTTCCAGCAACTTGCTGCGGGCGTCAGACATCCTCGCTTGAATCTTCTCGTCAAGCTCACGCTGAAGAAGGTCAAATGCCGCATTGATCTCATCGGGAGTCCTACAGGTCTGATATATCTCGTTAATCCGCTTTTCGAAATCGACTCCCGACTCAAGCACGCCGAGAACATCATCGGATGAACCGAAAACGCCGTCAAAAAGTTGAAACTTCTCAGCCAGTAGTTCAAACACCCGTTGATCTGCAGCATTGCGCCGGTTTAGGAAGTTAATGACAACAACATCGTGCTTTTGCCCATATCTATGGCACCTACCTATGCGCTGTTCGATACGCTGCGGGTTCCAGGGAAGGTCATAGTTCACAACCAGATTGCAGAACTGAAGATTGATGCCTTCGGCACCCGATTCGGTTGCGATCATGATCGAAGCAGACTCGCTGAATTCATCAACCAGTGCTGATCGTGTGTCTGCTGTTCTCGATCCGGTGACTTTATCAGTACCCTTGTGACGGGCGAACCACTTCTCATGGACCTGGCGTGAATCCGGATCACTGTTAGTTCCGCTGAAAGTCACGATTTGGCCGTCATAACCATTGGAAGATAGCAGGTCTTTGAGATATTGCTGAGTTCTTCGCGATTCCGTGAAAATGAGCGCCTTCTGCGGTGCTCCAAGTTCCTGAGCTTTCTTGAATCCTGATTTGAGGGCAATCAGCAACGCCTCTCCTTTGGCATTCATGCTGATTCTCTGGGCAAGCGCTCTGTAGGTCTTCAGCTCATCCAGTTCCAAGCGAATCGCCTTAAGGACAAGCTTCTGCTCTTCAGCTTCGGTCAGCCCTCCGGATTCACCTAGTTGGGTCGTCTGACTATCATTTTCCGGCCACTCCTCCTGCGTTTCCTCGACAGTTTCATAGTCCTCCCCGAGCGTGGACAGAAGATCGACGTTCTCGTCGCCCGCAACAGACTTATGTTTTGCCTCAAGCCTACTGATGATAGCTCCCAATGTGTCGCTAATCGCAAACGATGATGAAGCCAGTATCTTTCGCAAAATGAGAGTCATCAGTGACCTTTGGCCACCTGGTAGAGCATGCGACTCCGGACGCTGTAGATATGTGGAAACGGATTCGTAGAGCTCGATTTCTTCATCGGTGGGCGTAAAGTCCTGAGTGATGGAGACCCGGTTAGTGTACCGAACGAATTCCGTTACTTGTCGTCTCAGTGTGCGCTGGCAGATCGGTCGGAGTCGATCCCGAAGCTCGGCATAATCGTCCGTGGTCATGTCTGACGCCGCTCGGGAAAACTGACCACGGAAAGAGTCATCGCTACCAAAAACGTGCGGATCGACGAAGGTAACCAAGCCATAAAGCTCCATGAGCGAATTCTGGAGTGGAGTAGCGGTCAGCAAGACTTTGGGCCGATTACCAATTGCATCTCTGATTGAGCGCGCGATCTTGTTGTCCTTGCGAATTACATTTCGTAGTCGGTGAGCTTCGTCAATCACTACAAGGTCCCAGGGAATAGTTCGAATTTCTGATCCCATTCGGCGCGCAAACTGGTACGAGCAGAGAATGACCTTGTCCGACTGATCAAATGGCAACTTCGCATTTTCTTTGGCTATTCGGTTATAGCTCGCACTTTCCAGAATCGCAGATTCTATAAAGAATTTTTCCTGGAGTTCTTGATACCACTGCTTTCTGAGAGACGCTGGAAGGATACAGAGAATCTTGCGTCTGCGCTCTGCCCAAAGTTGACTAATGATTAACCCGGCCTCGATGGTCTTGCCCAGACCGACCTCATCGGCAAGAATGGCCCCGCGAGATAATGGAGATCGAAATGCAAACAGGGCCGCATCGACCTGATGCGGATTCATATCAACCGTTGCATTGAAGAAGGATTGCGAGAGCTTCTCCAACTTCTCAGCTGAACACCGCTTGGTCAGTTCCCAAGCGTAGTATTGGGCATGGTAAGGTGTGCCGAATCGTCCTGAGTTCAACTACCAGTTACTCCCCAAGACAACCAATTCATGAATGTCAACATACCTGTCTATGTCCCCTCGTTTTCGAGTCGAAGTTTCAAGAGGAAGATAGCGTCCAACCGCAGTTGCTCGCGCGCCCATCTCTTTTGTTCTTCATTGAGTAATTCGCCGATTCCCTCGAGAATTTTCTTATTGCTCAACTTTTCCAGGGCATCGATGCACTTTCCAACCAAATCTGTGAATGGCATTTTGGCACGCTGTTCGACAATGGTCTTGTTGATCGACCAATTGTTGTGCAAGAAGAACCAGACATCGAAGATATCGCGGCTCGTCTTGCCAATCCGCTCATACATCGCCATGAGCTTGTGCGCGAACATATCTTCCTTGATCATGACTAGCATTGAGACGCCAAGGTAGGTTTTGAGTTCGAAGCTCGATCCGAACATACGGCGATTGATTTCAACTTTGATATTGTGCGCATGCTCCTGGTATGACAGGAGGAAGAAGATGCTGAACCGCTTCCTCGTTGCCTGCTTAATCACCCCGTACTTCTTGAGGATCTTCTCGATCCGCTCGAAAACAACGTCCTCCTTCGATTCATCTAACAGGTCAAAGTCGAGGTCAACTGAGAATCTTGAGAGGCCGTAGAACATGAAGGCAGCGGTGCCGCCCTTGAATCCAAGAAACGGTGAGATAGAGGTATCGGAATAGATATCTTTCAGAATCTGCAGAAGCACGTTTTTATGCACTGGCGTATTGAGGGTCATAAAAGCTAACTTTCGGACTTAAAGCGCTTGTGGAGGGCATTCACCTGTCTCGCCATCCGCTTGTTGTCATACAGTGGCAGAAATGCAAGGACTTTTTCCCAGTTCAGTGGGGTGAGATTGTCAAAATGATAATCAGTGTTGACATACAGGGCGTCCAGCAAGGCTCGTTCCGGCGTCGCGATTGAGCGCTCGCCGACGTTCTCCACGCCCGCGGAGTTAGCGAGGATGACATCCTTGATCTTCCTAAACTGGTAGGTTTGTCCGTCGCAGTCTATCTCGCGGGTCAGGTACGTGGCCACGAAGATGCGGTTGTAAAACTGGAACGTGATGCCGGCTTTCGCGAGGACGGTTTCAAAGCTGACGTATGACGGCGTGAAGATTCGAGTAGCGAGCTCCAGGCGGTCGTAGTCTCGGTCTTTGGCATAGAGTCCCTGTCGTATGCGGTGCAGGTCTCCCGTCTGAACGTAGTATTTGAGCCGGGCACTGGCCGCGTTCGTCCCTGGATCACCCCAAAGCAAGGCGATATCTTTGACCGAAAAGACTGTCTTTTTGGATCTGAGTATGACTTTGAGATAATCGCCTCTATTCATAACAGTGAACCGCTATGGGGTTTGATTCTCATATTCAGTTCACATTATACTTCTTTTACATACTGTCTGTCAAGCTCAACCTGCGGGTGACCAACGCTCTGCCGCATAGATTACTCTCGCTGAGCTATCAACCAGACGACTACTGCACCAATGCCGAGCCAGATTAGCCCGTCGGTTTTCTCCTTCGTCTTGACGCGCTGAAACACGCTCTGGCGTAGCCATGCGAGGGCCTTACCCGGGTCCTCATAAAAGGGTAGATATTTCAGGTCAGTTAGAAAGCCACCCAGATTCACACCCTTATCGAGCAATACCGGTAGGATCGGTTTATCTGCACCTTTGGCAATGCCTATTTCCTGAGGCACCCATTCTGATGACTGCGAGTTCCTGCTCCAAAGCAGAAGGAACAAATCGCAGTTTTTGATTGCCGCTGTGATCTCAGCGGTGAGGCACGAACCAGGCATCGCTGAAAACTCCGCGAGAAAGACGCGGGAGCCGGTCTGCTCCAGCATCGCCTTAGCCTGACTTGCCAAGGCGAGGTCGCGTGTCGAATAGCTGATAAAAGTCAAGAAAGCCACAAATCCTCCTATCCCAGGCGTCTGTTGCAAGATGGGCAAAGTTCAGCAATGAGCTGTTTCTCTCGCAGAGTAGGGTCGCCATTGGTTACTTCACCAACCCAGTGAGTGGGTTGCTCGCGGGTAATTAATGGGTTATCTCCATTTATGTGGTCCAGGAGTCTTTTCCGGATGTCGCCCTTCCCTACGTATACCCACTGGGAGTGCTTGAATAGACCATACACGCCAACCTGGTTGGCATTAAGAGCTTCTACGCTTTCCCGAGTGAACTGCCCGGGTTGTTGCTGAGGAAACGGCATGAGGTACCTCGCTTTGTTAATTGTTTAATGTAACAGGCGGGTGGATCCCCACCCGCCTGCAAAAAATCCAAAGATTCTACGATGTGCACTTACCTTCGTTTTCTTTGGATTTGCACTCGTTGCAGAGTTCACCGCTGGTCGGCTTGGAGTAGCTGGTCTCCACGTCGGTTCCAGTCGGGTAGTTCGAGCAATTGCGACACCAATGCCAGGTGTCTTTTCCTTTTCTGCGTTTGTAGATCGCCATGACAGCAATCCTTTCATAACTAAAGGTTTCATCTTGTGGCCATCACTGACCGTTATCAAACTGTGGTCCGTATTGTCAATATCAGTTTGCCTGTATGCGCTCCTTCCTCTGCCCATTCCAGTGTTCGTAATGTCAGCGGACAGTGCGAACATCACGTGCAAAAAAACGACCACCACCGAAATCTTCTACACGAGGTCCAGCCCCGTCTGAAACTGGTCCGGTATGTAGCCGAAGTCCTTAAGTCGATATATTGTGGCTTCCACGCTGACATCAAATACGTCAGCCAAACCTCGAATAACAGAAACTGCCGTGCCATTTCTTATCGCCGCCCTTAGATCGGTCAGCCGATTCTCTTCAAGTACTGCTGCTACCTTTACCTTCAATATGTCCTTCGGCAATAGCAGGGCGGCCATGCACCTGTTGGCCTGATATTCCCACCATTCTCCGTTGTAGTGTCGATCTCCGACTACTTCTTCCCGACAGAGAATCGTCGAATTTCGAACCTGTTCTTCCGGCTGATCAAAGAGCGAAAGTGTTGCAACATCCCGGATGAAAAGGTCGCGATGGCAACATATGTGTCCCGCTTCGTGTGCGAGCGTAGTCCGCAGTCGCCTGCGCGATACGATGTCTGTCTCGGCGTTGTCGGCAAGTTCGCGACTGACTTCGACGATTGAAGAACCGTCGGGGTAGAACCTGGTTCTCCCGAGAAGCCCTTTAGGTAAGTGAATAAAATCCGGCTCGACTCTGAGCGATTTGAGAAGGATCAGATCGATATCTACGCCCCGCCCTTCGTGAAAACAGTCGTCGCCAGCTTGGCCGCGAAGGCAGTCCATCATGATTTCAAATTCATTGTCGTCGAAATACACCTGTTTTCCCCAGGGGCTGCGTTTACTCTTTGACAGTCTCACTCGCCGGCGTCCTTCTTCTTCCGCTTCTCGTCCTCGCCGAGTATACGACGAAGTTCTTCGAGGACTTTCTTGGGATCTCGTTTGGAGGACCGCAACTCGCGGAGCATTTGACCTGCTGCGGGGTTGTCCTCCGCCCATTCAGCCAATTCAGCTTCGATTCTCGAGTCCAATGATTTCAATTGTTGGAATGAGGCACCAACCCGCCTTAATTTCTCGGCCATGCGCTGCAATACATCATCTGACGGCATTCTCCTGCCATGTTCGATATCCGAAAGGTGGGCGGCAGAAATGCCGACTTCCTCCGCAAATTTCCTAAGCGTGTAACCCGCCTTGAGGCGGAGTGTCTTTATCTCGTCTTTCAACTTACTATCCATTGTATGCAATGTCAGCATACGATGCGAACATGTCAAGTGTTTTTTTCAAAAAGTGGCCCCTCCCAAAACAAGAAAAGAGGGTCTGAAAATTGAGTTTCAAACCCTCGGATAGCAATGGAGAATACCTCTCCGATTGCCGCTGGTGAAAATGATCAATGTTGTGGTTGTAGTTGTGAATCAGCGGATCAAGGCACCGGCTCGGCGCTCGAGGCTGACGCGCTTATCGGCGTACGGGGTTTCCCTTGCGACTGCCGTAATGCCCTGGACTATGCCCCAGACAGTCGTTGGGTCATCCCCTTCAGCCAAACCGGTTTTCCACGCGCTGGCAAGTTCGCTGCGCGTGAATGGCTCACCTTTGAACAGCGAGAGGATTTCCTCAAGGGTCGATCCGGTCCGCTGGTTCATGGCCCGGTGGACGGTGTCCTTGATGTGGTCATCCAGAGCCCGATTCTCCACGAACCGATTGAGCACCGGTACTGCCTCGGTGTAGAACCGATGCAGGGCTCGATGCCGATGAACTATTTTCAGTTCTTTGACCTGTTCTGCTCCCCACACCACCCCATTGCCACAGACGTGGTTGTAGAGAAACGTCGTCAGGCCGAAAGTGGCTGATCCGGTTTCTGAGTTCCAGCAGAAGAAGCCCTTGCTCAGACGAGCGTTGCCGACTTCGATGGGCCGCTCGTCATTTATGAGGAAGACGAACATATCCCGATCCGAGGCATACAACCCTCGCGACTCGTTGGCTGGTGCTGGCGGCGTCCGCCAGGCCGTGCCATCGATAGCAGATTGCAGTTCGGTCAGTACGTCGTAGTCCCAGATCCGGCCGTAGCTACTGCTGGTGAAAGCCGCCGCGAGACTAGCGACAGTGTCTTCATCAGGGCACGGATTCTTCCGAGTCAGGATGTTGCACTCGTCAGATGACCTCGCAATGCCATATTCGAGGCACTGCGCGGACACGTCCGCTGGCAAGGACCGCAAGTATCCGGCCGGTGCACCCACGCGCTGACATAGCTGGGTAAAGGCCCAGTTGGTCAGGATCGCATGCGGCAGGTGGCCGTTGAGGTTCAAGGCCCCGCCATGGGAAGCGTAGATGCGAAGTGAGCGCAAGGCTCTCTGATCCTCGACGGAATCTCGCTTGCGTCTTCCGGTGAAGTCCAGGAAGGCACCTAGTGTCTCAAACCGCTCGTCCGGTGACCTCGTCACCCACTGTTTGTGAGCGTCGTACAGATTCGTTGTCATGTCATTCTCCTTTCATTTGCGAAGCCAACCGTTTTCTTTCAGATTCACGTCCGCCACTTGCGACAGCTGTCGAAAAACTCACAAGTCGGACACTGCCACCCTTGGTTGGGGTAGAAGTGACCGTCCTGGATGGCTCGCGACACACCTTTAGCGATGTGGAAGAAGCGGACCATGTCTTTCTCGTCCCGCCCGACCTCGAACGACTGCATCCGGACGTTCTTCGACTTAATCAGGACATCGAGGCGCAAGTTCGCCGGACGCTTGTACAGCACGTGGTAGGCGCACGCGTAGGCCGTTAGTTGCAGGTGCTGCAGGATCGTGGTCTGGTCATAGACCTTGGCAGCCGTCTTGAGTTCGACGACCGTGTCCTCGGCCTCGATGAGGTCGAAGTAGCCGTCCAAGGGCACGTCGAGCTCCTCGCCGGTCTCAAGGTCTACCAAGGGCACCCGAAACGGCAGTTCCACCGATGCCGGTTTCCTGCCGGGGAACTCCTTGAGGTAGACAGCCAGAAGCTCACGCCCTTTCGCAATAAGAGAAGTGAGGTCGTCGCCATTCTTAAAGCGAATTTCGTCCAGAGCTTGCGCTTGGAGATCAGCTTCGAAGATACGGCTGACTTGCTCCCACTCTGGGGCGTTCCCCTGTTGCCGTTGCTTGTGCCACCATTCGACCGCGGAGTGCATGGCACTCCCTAAAGCTAGCTCCGCCGCTTTGAACGGCTTCGGGAGCTTGTCGATGTAGTTGTAGCGGTACTTCAGGGGGCAAAGTAGATACAGATTGATCTGCGTGACAGAGATGTTATCCATCAGTGCACCGCCACGCCGGACAAGAGCTCCTGCGCGTTCGCCAGCAGTTCCTCAATGAGGTCGGACGCTTCCTTCTTCGTGACCTCCTTGAGTGACCCCGCACCAAAGGTCTGCACGAGGTAGTCGTGGGCGATGTCGCCCGTAACGCCGTGCTCGGCCAGGATCCGGAACAGGTAGCGGCGTTGGTTCTCGGTCATCGGGTCGTTGCCGGACCCGGCACCGTTGCCAGTACGGCCGACCTGGTTCGTCTCCTTCCGGCTGGACGATGGACCGTTCCGGGAAGTCGCCTTCCCATTGGTCGTCGGTTTGCCATGCGAGACGTCAGCGGGTCTCGGCTTGGTGTTTTCCACACCGTTGCCGCACTCCAGCACGAGTTCCTCGATAGCCACCACGCCGATGTTCACCGCGTCCCGAAAGGCGCGAGCCTTGGCGCGGGTCGCGGCCATGCGGATGATGTGCGGGATAATCATCGAATCGACGTTGCCGGGGTTGGCGTCACCGTAGTCCCTGAACGTCCCTTTCTCCGTCACCACTTCTGCCATGCAAATCGCGGTCATGTCGTTGGCCTTGGAAGGGGCCTGAATGAGCTCAGTTGCGACCTTTTTGAGGCCTTCCTGGTGCGCCCGATTAAGCAAGCCAGCGTAAGTGACGACTTCTTTGGTCTCCACGACCCGTCCGCGCTCGTCCTTCACCTCGATTGTCGTAACGAGGTTTCCATTTCCCATGATGCTCTCCTTTCAGAGTCTGTTTGTGGGTTTTCAATGGACTGTGTTCTGGCACTCTCGCGAACCACTCGCGAGTCTGCCGTCGATGTGAAGCGTAGACGACTCGCAGACGCACGCAATTGCCGAAGTCGGCAACTTTTGCACTCTGCCTGTGGAAGCCTCTTTCGTCTACGCTTCAAACCATGGCAAACGAGCGAATCACCATTTTAGGGCAGACCAACTACCGCAACGTGCGGCGGAAGTTTGGGATCAAGCCGGAAGACCGAAGGCGGCACACCTACATCGTGGGTAAGACCGGCATGGGGAAGTCGACCCTGCTCCTGAACTGCATCGTGCAGGACATTCGGAATGGAAACGGTGTGGCCGTATTGGACCCGCATGGGGATTTGGTCGAGCGGGTATTGGATTACATCCCCGCCAGACGAATCAACGAGACGATCTACTTCAATCCAGCTGATGTCGAACATCCGATAGCGTTCAATCCGCTGTATCACACCGACCGGTCACAGAAGCACTTGGTGGCTTCTGGATTAGTGCAGGTGTTCAAGAAGATTTGGGCTGATTCATGGGGGCCCCGGATGGAGTACGTATTGCGAAACGCAATACTCGCCCTCCTCGATACAACAGGACATTCTCTGTTGGCGATCAGCCGGATGCTCGTAGATGACCAATTCCGGTCAAAGGTCGTGGCGGGAATCAAAGATCCGGTCGTGCGGCACTTTTGGGTGAAGGAATTCGAGGAATACCCAAAAGTCTTTCGAACCGAGACAATTTCACCGATTCAGAACAAGGTTGGACAGTTCCTGTCCAATCCCCTCGTGCGAAACATCGTCGGCCAGACCCGAACGAAGTTCGACCTCACAGGTGTCATCAACAACGGCGGCATCCTGCTGCTGAATCTCTCGAAAGGCAGAATTGGAGAAGACAATTCATCACTCCTGGGTTCGCTCATGGTGACCCAACTGTATCTGGCGTCACTGCGGCGTGCGAAAGTGCCTGAGGATGAACGGCGGGATTTCTACGTTTACATCGACGAACTACAGTCCTTTGTGACCGAAGATTTCCCCTCGATCCTCTCCGAAGCACGGAAATACCGCTTGAACATCGCCGGCATGGCGAACCAGTTCATCTCGCAGTTGCCGGAGTCTATGGCGTCGGCCATCCTGGGGAACGTCGGAACGCTGATTGCGTTCACAGTGGGCTCCGAAGACGCGGAGTTGCTTGAGCGGGAATTCCATCCTGAGTTTAATGCTGACCACCTGCAGACTCTGCCGAAGTACAACATCTACCTGAAGCTGTCGATTGACGGTTCCACGTCTACACCTTTCTCAGCAGAAACGATTCCACCGTTATCAAGCGAGTCATTATCCCATCGGGCTAAAATCCTTGAACAAACACGACAGCGGTATTGCGCTAACGAAAAGAAGATCGAGAGCAAAATCGAAAAGTGGCTAACGCCATAAGTACCGTTGAGGAGTGTATAGGGCTTGAACATGAAGACATAAGTACCTATATTTGTCGAATGATTCTTGGGCTGTCGAATTAGTGCTGCTAACCAAAACAGGAGTAAGTCTGAATGGAATACATTCCGATCCGAGTTAGTGATCTCATACGGCAAGTCAATCGCGACATCTATCTTCCGGCCATCCAACGCGAACTCGTCTGGGGTACAGATCGTATAGAACGGCTATTTGATTCTATTATGGCCGACTTTCCCGTCGGTTCATTCCTGTTTTGGCTTCTCGAGCAGAAGAACAAGAACGAATGGCCAGTATACGAGTTTATACGCGATTTCGACACGGGAACCCCGCACAATCCACCAGCCAACATGGCTGGCATCAATAAGGATATCAAGCTGGTGCTGGACGGTCAGCAACGGATCACGTCGCTACTCATCGGATTGAGGGGCACTTACCGCTATTTCTTTTATCGCTGGCGTGAAACCCGGCTCTATTTGAATCTGCTCAAACCGCCCGTGCCGAACGATGATAACCCAGAAGAGCTCACATACGGCTTCTCGTTTCGGGAAAATCCAGATCCGAGTGGTAATGGTCAGCAACTGTGGTACCTTGTCAGTCGTATCCTGGACTTTGAGGATGCCGAGGATGCGAAGTTGGACATGAAGGTGCGTCTCTCCGGGCTTCCCGAAGAGCAACGCGAGAATGCCAACAAGCTAATCGGGCGTCTGCACAATCGCATTCACACAACTCTCGTCGGAAACTACTACCAGGAGAATTCGCAAGACTACGACAAGGTGTTACAGGTTTTTGTCCGGGCGAATTCTGCAGGACAACCACTCGAGTATTCCGATTTGTTACTCGCAACTGCGACGGCCAAGTGGGAGACCTTGGACGCGCGTAGCGAAATCCATGACTTCACCGACGCGCTCAATGATATTGGTAACGGATATAACTTTAGCAAAGACTTCGTGCTTAAGGCCTGCTTATATCTGAGTGAAAAACTTCCTATTCAATACAAAGTCAAAAATTTCACGAAGACGAATCTCCGGACAATAGAAGAAAATTGGGAGTCGATTAAAGATGCATTGTCAACAACGGTACGACTGACCGCCCGATTCGGATTTACCAGCAAGAACGTCGTAGCTCCCTTAGCTCTGCTGCCGATTGCCTTCTATATTAGCAAACGGGGAAATTCGTCGTTTGACACTTCATCCAAGGCTGAAGACGCCGAAGCTCAGGTCGCCATACGCAAGTGGTTCGTGTTTTCGACGTTGAAGAATGCCTTTGGCGGTTCGTCTGACACGACACTTACTCGGCTACGAGAATTGTTGTTGGGTGTCGGCGCCAAGACCCCGTTTCCTGCTGACTCCCTGTATAAGTCTCTGGGCATCGAACCGAAATTGAATGACACCGAAATCGACCGCATCCTTGGCTATCCCTACCAAGGACGATACACGAACCTCGTCTTGTCCCTAATCTATCCAGACCGCGACTGGAAGGATGCCGTATTTCACGAGGATCACATTTTCCCGAAATCTGAATTCCAAGTCAGGTTGCTCAAGAAACGCGGTTACGACCAATCGAAAACTGACACCTATATGGCTGCATATAACGTACTCGCTAATCTTCAGTTACTCACGGAATCAGAGAACCTCTCCAAGAACGCGACGCCGTTTGACGAATGGATCAAGACTCGAGATAGCGCATTTCGCAAACGGCACTTGATCCCCGAGATAGCCGATCTCAGCTTCGATGCTTTTGAGGAATTCGCAAAGGCACGCACGGAATTGATAACCGCGAGGCTCAAGGAGCTATAATCGGGCGATATGAAACTAGAATTAACAAATCCCCGCTGGACCCCCGTGATTCAACTACAACCAGGTTGCCAGATCGTGAAGGGCAGGCGCGGCGTGTACTGGGATGTCAGGAATGCAGCGGCCAAACAAAGAGACCGCTTCGGATGCTACGCCTGGCAAACGGGGGGTGTGATCCAATACTGCGGCTCATTCGCTGACGACTACGAAAAAGAAGAATTCAAGACTAATCTTGAGGGCCGGGTTCATAACTACTGGCAGAACCATCGCATTCACGAGAACGGCCGGATCAACACGAACAAGCATGTTTTTGATCAGATCGTTGCCTGTTGTAAGCAGGGACCGGTCGGGCTACTCATCTTCGGTTTTGATGATCTCTATATCAACGAGACTCATTTCACGTACGCTCAATACGCAGTGAATCATGACTTGGTGATCGCGGTCGAGGCGTTTCTGATTTGCCAATATCGCGTCAGTGGCCAATGCACTTGGAACCGAACGTGACACTAAGAAAAATTTTCTTTTTTGTTGAATTCGGCAGAGGCTCTAGGTACGTTTGCAACCATGGTAGCGAGAAAAAGTCACAGTATTTCATTCGAGAGCGGCCTCATGATAATCAGAGGCCGTCGATCTTTCTGTCACAATAGGGCCTCTGATTCTTTCGCGCTCCCAGCAAACGCTGCATCTGTAAGTCGTTGGGGGACAATACCTGCTGCCCCCGTAGCTCATGTGGATAGAGCATCTGCCTTCTAAGCGACCGTTCGGCCTCTGACCGCACTTCTCTCGGGAAGATTCTTTTCGCTCAATCTTTCGAAAAGCAGTAGGCCCTTAGGATTTCTCGATAGTATTGCTATGATTTTCACAAATGCGGCAGAGTGCTCTAGTGATCAAATGAAGAGCCGTCCACGATCATGGAATCATGGACGGCCATCGTCAATTGAGCGGATTTCAATTCGTGTAGAAGACTGTTAATTTCACACTTGCTTTGGGGAGCCCGTCCATAGCGACTTGCTTCGACTCGTTGCCAGGAACCGACACGATAAGGCCGTTATTCGGCAACTTCCCCGAATGCCAGAGACTCACGAGTTCCGTCAAGTTGATCTCCAGTTTCCGGTCAAGTCCGGTCTCAATAAGTGCGTTGGCAAATAGTGAGTCTGAAGATGCGATGGCAGAAGTCTTGAGTGCGCCGTCGGACCATGAATCGGTCGCTGCCCCCAGATAAATGGAGACAGATTGGCCGAGCGTGGTGTCGATGTCCAGCGTAAGAGTCAATTCTGCTAAGTCGATCTTCGCATCTTTCGGGATTGCTGAGAAGTCAAACTTGAGAGCTCCCGACACAACCGGACCAGTAACAGACTTCTGAACCACTGCTGCACTCTCAGGACTAAGTACGATGGAACCTGCATGCGCATTGGCTGCAGAAAGTACCATCAGCGCGCTTAGAATAAAAGCATATCGTATTCGTTTCATGGTTTCCCTCACTTCAACATCAACATCTTCTTGGTGATCCGGTTCTCACCGGCAACGACGCGATAGAGATATATGCCGGATGCGACGCGCTCGCCGCTGTCATCTTTTCCGTCCCAGCGGACCATGTGGTCTCCAGATGGCAGATCGCCGTCTACCAAAGTCGCAATTCGTTGTCCAAGCACGTTAAACACGTCGATAGTGACATGTTCTGACTTCGGCAGGGTGAACCGAATCTCGGTCGTTGGGTTAAATGGATTTGGATAGTTCTGCTCGACGTCAAAGCCCGATTTGGGGTCCTCGTCTGCATTATCCACTACAACCTTGATGTCGGGCGGAGGCCCGCTCTCGCAAAAAAGGTCTGGAACAATATACGGAGAGAGAGTATCAACCGGCCCATAGATGTTGTCTGCCAAAGTATTGCCACCGGTCTTGCGTGGGTAGTAGTAGAATTCAGCCCAGTAGTTCCCTCGTGCATCTACAGCTGCACCACTGACATTGTATATGACAACTTCCGGGTAGCGATAGAATGCACAGGTTGCGACGGAATCTGGGATAGTGTCCATCGTCACTGGAATCGTGCAGGGCGGATGCACTCTTACCGTGTCGACAAAGAAATTGTTATGCCCAAAGTTGGAGGCTGTGCCAGCATCGACCAGCGTCCACCGGCGGAAAATATGGTGTTGCTCAACTCCCTTGAAGCAATTGCTCCGCAGTTTGCAGTTCGCCAGGTAGCCAGAGTCAGCGTGCACACCGATGTACATGTACGGATGCTGAACGTCCCTAAACAGATCAGAGCCAATCTCACAACGTTGCACCAGCGAATTCGATCGCGACCCTCCGGCTTTTACACCGTACTTGTAGTTCTGGATAGAGCAGTTGTAAATAGAGTCCACGTTCGCGTAACGACCGAGGTTAATCGCCGGTGTCCCTTTCCCAAGGGACTGATACAGACCGGAACGCCTTATCGTAGTATTGGTGACCTTGCCGCGACACCAGAACAACTCAATTGGGTACTTCGCGTTTGTGAAATAGCTATTCGTTATCGTTGGGCCAGTGGAATTGTCATCGCCAAGCACCCGCACGCCGTAGCGCATGCCGTAGACGATAGAATCTTCGGAGACGTCGGTATTGTGGCTGATGAGCGTGTCGTGGTCCAGCAGGAACGGGCGACCATCCGAATACACACCGTGCAGAAAGCAGTCCTCAATTCGGCTGTTTTTGACAGTGTCAGCAGTGCCATTCAGGTAGAGTCCGGTGTAGGCCTTCTTTATGATAACGTTATCCGCAACGAGCTTGCCGCCGTAATTCACCCGGACTCCGTACCAGGACGAATCAAGCGATTGGTTCGGCTGAAACAAGATGCGTTCCGTATTGGTCCCCTCGAGTCGGAGAGTACCGCCAACAATCAGTTCTGTTTTTGAAGTATTGTATCCTTGCGACAGAGAGTCGGTATTTGCCAATGGCTCAATCCGGCACGATCGAATTGTCAACGTCTTCCCGAATGGTATGGTCAAATCGCCGGTGAGCCGGATCGTGCTGAAGCGCGGCCATATTTCATCTGCCGCGAGGGTCCCACTCCAATACTCCTTGATTCCTTTTCGTTTTACTAACATTGCCTTTCCAGGAGCCAGGTGACGATCCCAGGTGATTACTCCGCAGGAATCCCAAACCGTGTCCTTCAGTTCTACAATCTGGCCGGATTCATCTTGGTAAAGGTCGGAAACTTCGTAAATCCCCTTACTGGGCATAAATATCCTGACCGTCTGTGTGTCAATTTGTGCGCAGGCTCCGTCGTCCGCCCGTCTGTTGAGAATGAAAGCGTAGTTTTGCCCTTGGTAGGTGAAAAAACCAGTCTCAATAAACGGCTGACTGTAACCCGATAGCGATTTGATGCTGTCAATAAAGGATCCTGCTACACCGGACAAACTTGTTGCATCAGGACTGGTGCCTTGGAGCTGCGCATTCAGGAAGAAATACGCCATCGAGTCCAAATAATGGTTAATCGATTTAGTGGTGTACCACAATGGCTCTCGAACGGCAGAACCATCTACAATCTTGAACATGCCTTTGAAAATGTAGGGCAGTTGGGGGCGGTATACCGTGCTGCACGCATAGCAGCTGACAGGCGCTGACCCGTAACCCGGCGGAGCGGTCTGAATCTCTTGGCTGACCTGCTCCTGAAGCTCAGGCTCGGGCTCCGCCCCATTGGACTCCAGATGGGCTTTTCCAGCTATTAAGTGATCAGTCCCGTCCCTGCCGACGTACTCCCAGTATCCTATTCCTTTGGCACCATACAACAATGCAAGATTGACCATTGTCCAAGTTTCGCCATCCGTCGGGAGGCGGCGTGTCTTCTTGAAAATCCCCTGACCATCGTACCCTACAGAATCATATCCAGCATAGGTTGGAATTGTTACGTGAAAGTCCTTAGGTGGGTCTTGTGCCAAAGCTCGTTGTCGCGCTATTTGAAGGTGGGGAATAAAAGCTGTAGACATTTGAAACTGGAAATTCGTGGTGTCCCATACTCCGTCTGTAGCAGAATTTACATAACACCAGTTTCGGTAGTCATCGTACAAGAGGTAGGACTGCTGTGAAAACCTATAGAATGCATCGAAGTAGGAGTGATAAGTGGGATCAGAAGCAGGAGTCCCATGGACATATGCGCCCAAAGTAGTCATCTGCACTTTGGGCACCGACGACGGGAGCCCGGAGAGCAAGCCGTTTAGTGCCTCATATTGAGGAAACTCAGCCCCTGTTGGCTCGTCGACAAGATACAACTTCTTGACCGCGGTCCTCTCATAGTATCGTTGAATAACGGTCGTATCGTAATATTTCTCTATTCTAGCTCGCGCGGCAATCGCGCTATCTCTCATTATCGCATCAAAAAGAAGTCCCTTTGCATCAAATACCTTCATAGAATCAAAGTAGAGATCATGGGTGTCGTACCAATACAAATCATATCTGTAAACTGCATGTGCACCAGAAACAAGTATTGGCATCTGAAAGCGATGATAGGACGTGGTATTGTTAAAGTCCGAGACATGAATGTCGCGGGTAGCAATAGCTGGTGTGCCGTCGTCTTTGCCGAAACGCAGCTGAGCAACGACAGTACTAGGATTACCGCTTAGATCCGAGATTCGCAGCAGAACTTCCAAAGTACACTCGTGATTTACTGGGGTCCGCTTGGGAACCTTGCGAAAAACGGAACCGTATGCAAACTTGGTATGCAGAAGTCCTGAATCATCGGCGCTTACCCGCGCTCTCCGGACCAGACGCTCCTGCACGAACGGGTCGGGGAAAACATCACCAATCAGTGTCCCTCCAGGCTTGTAACCGAAACTCGGATTAGAGTTCAAGGAATTGAACCCGAAACTCGTGACTAGATTGCGAGGTGCCAAACACAATTCCATCTGCCTTAGGCTATCAAGCCAGATTCTCTGACTTGATATAAAGTGAGCTCCTGAGATCTCATATCCGAGTTGATTCAAGACCACGTACTTGGAGACGGAGTCAGTCACACCATAAAAGTCTGACACGCCCCATTCATCCAGCCATTGGTAGAATTGCTCCAGATTGTCGACTCGAGAGTCGTCGCTGTAAGTTAGAACTGGAAATCGATTCCCCGCTAGAGCGGTCGAAAATGAAAATACTAATGCAGCGGCAAGAGCCAAAAACGACTTCATTATTCCCTCCTAGTGTATTGCCCGTCTGTAAAGACAAGGCTCTTGTGAGCAAACAAGAATCTAGCATCACTTCAGCAGTAACACTTTTCTGCTTATTGTGTGGTTGGAGCTCTGGATTCTGCATAAGTATAGACCAGATGAGACCGCTGCTCCAGAACGGTCGCACCCGTTCCAAGTTACTTCGTGGACCCCGCTCGTTAACTCCTTGTTGACAAGTTGTATAACCTCCCGTCCAAGTAGGTTCAGTATTGTCAGTACGACGTGTTCCTTCCTTGGTAATTCGAAGGAAATCGACGTACTGCTGTTAAATGGATTCGGATAATTCTGGTATAGTGAAATTGATTTTGAATGCCTAGGTGAATCGTCGTCCCAGATTCCAACAGGAATACCTGTGCCAGAAAAGACTACAACAACTCCATAGCCCGATAAACCTTCTGCTCCTGCGGCAAAATCATCGACACCATCTCCATTGAAGTCGCCAATGCCAGCGACGGCCGATCCAAATCGAGTGGTGTAAATGGGCAGATCAGAAGCGTAGATTTGCACGTCTGGTAGACTATCCAGATCCGGGCCGCCGTAATAGACATAAACGTATGCTGCAACTGAGGATACTAGGGGAAGTCCGATAATCAAGTCTTGAAAACCATCATTGTTTACGTCGCCCGCAGCACCGGCTGAAATTGCAGCTTCTGTAATGGTTACATCGGGTACAGTGTCAAAGACAGCGCCGCCCCCAAAGTAGATATAACTGAGTGAATCGGCAGAATTGCCCGGGCCGGCAAACAAGTCATCGTAGCCGTCGCCGTTCACATCTCCCAAGTTAATTAAGAGTCTACCAAATCTCTCTCTCGATTCACTATAGGGACCTGGCTGCGTAAATCTGAGCTCCGGGATGGTGTCAAAGACTTCACCCCCATAGTAAAGCCAAACTTGTCCCTTGCACGCACACACCTCTCGTGGCGTCAGACTAACGGCGAGGTCAGCACAAGAACTCCCTACAAAATTGCCTGCAGCCATTCCCCAACCGAAACTTGATGCGGGGTCAGGAGCGCCAATCGGATGTAGAATCAAGTCCTGAATAGAATCTCCTATCAGTCCAGCTCTGTAAAGGAGAACAGACGCCTGATCTGAACTTGTTGCAGCAAGCAACGCAACGCCACTAGAATCAAAGTCGGCAAGCTGCGCCTTACCAAAGGGCCTTAAGTCGGTGTCTACAGTCGAAGAATCTAGCCCGTAATGGTAATCTGCGATAGAATCCATCAATGGTCCGCCAAGATAGACAAAGAGCTTACTCAGAGTAGTAAAGTCCTTCCATGCGTAATCAGGAAACCCGTCGCCATCATAATCCCCAAGGTTCGAACCATAAGCTCCGACCTGTGTCAACGTAATAGCTGGTGAGTTACCCGTAATACCACTTGTACCTCGGTACAGAAAAGCCCTGAGTCGAGTGTCCCACGTCCAGAAGTCGTCGAATCCATCTGCGTTCTGATCACCTGCTCTAATGATGGTAAGTTGTCCAAAGGACGAGTGGGCCGTGTCGGACTGGATGACACCCAGAACAACGGGAGGATCGGCAAAAGTAGATAGAGGAAATGTCGCGAAGATCACTAAGTAGGATCGCAGAAGGTACCGCATTGATATTCTCATTCTCGAGCCCTCCTGACTGGAACCGTTCACCAAGTTACTTCAACATGTTCACACTGATTGCGGAACGATAATAATCGACACAGTACCCCTCTTCAGAACCGCGCCGTACGATGTGCGATCCTAGTATAAAGACGAGCGAAGCTGACAATACGTCAAGTGAAAAATGGGTTAGATTTTCCTCATTGGCCGGTAGGCGCGGATACGAGGCATAATCGGCAGCCGTATCTGCCATGCTGGCCCAACGACTATCAAATTTGGGTGGAGAGTAATCACTTATCGAGACCACGATATGACGATGCCTCATCATCAACCCGGTTTTCCTCGTCCCAAGATAACGCCTTTCGTTCGGACACCCTGCAATTGGCTCCAGCAAGGTATTGAGGACAACTTTTGGGTCCGTAACAAGACGCCTCAAATCGATATTTCATCTCTGACGGATTCCACTAGTTCATGATCATCTCGACTGGCACGCGGCATCTCTTTATAGTTAGTGCGTTCGGAGTCTTTTGTCTTCGAATCGAGAGCACAAGGGCGTGATGTGAAGATCACCGATTACCGCTGAACATGGATCGAATGTTTCCCTCGCCGGAAGTAACTATTACTCTCTTTTATGTTGCGGCCCCTGCCAAAAGGAAGTAGGTTCTCGGAAATGTTTTCCACGAATGAACATGAGCGAAGCACCGGATTGGCAGATTCGCGTGTCAGAGGCCCTGTGGTTTTCGCATCGCAATTTTGCGAAGTGAGGGCCTCTGCTTTTTTCGTGGATACGTCAACCGCTGTCCCCGTAAGTCGTTGTGCCGCAATGCTTGGATACCCACAAGCCCGGCAAAAAAGAGCATCTGCCTTCTAAGCAGAGGGTAACAGGTTCGAGTCCTGTCGGGGGTACTTGAAATTGCCGGTCGGCAACCACGCATCAACTGATCTTGATCTTCGCAACCTGAGTCAATCGTGCGGCAGAGATCTTCTCCTGCTCGGGTGATGTTACCCTCCATCCTCCATCAAACAACAAGCGAGGTTCAATAATTGTCACTTCCACCTGCCCGTCCCCAGCCGATTGCTGCATATGGACGGCAAGTTTTCGGCCTTCGGCGATCGCGGCCTGGACAAGAGCGAAGGAGATATCTTCCGAGATGTCCTGGCCAGCTTGAGCCAAGTCGTCGTCAGCGACAGTGTCCACCGTAAATGCCCCAAACGAGTACTTCTGTCGCGAGATCACCCGCGAGATCAGCGAATCGAACTCCTTGCGATATTCGGTATTGACTCTCTGTTGAACCAGGCGCAAGGACGTGACGAGTAGAACGATCTCCTGCAAAGTAAAGTCATCCAGCCGAATATCGACCGGTCGAGCCAGCGTATATCCGCCGCGCTCGCGATCGTAGTAGACGGGTATATTGGCACTGGAGATAGCGCTCAGGTAACGATACGCCGTTCGCTCCGGAATGCCACAACTGGACATGATCATTTCCAGGCTTACGGCGCGACGGTGGCTCAGCAGTTGCAGGATCAAGAGCAAGCGATCCGGTTTAGGCATAAATACCCTCTATGCGAAGAGCTTAGAACTCTCCCCTGGCGCTTAGAATGTGAAAGTTAACAGGATCATCACCCAGTTCATGAGACTGAGATCATCCTGGTTGAATGAGTCGGGGCCAGCCAGACTGTCGAGAACGGTAATTGAGTCTGGATTGGTAGATCCCGGTTCAACGATCTCGATTGGTGGGACCGGTGGAGTGCCGTCGGCTTTGGCCTGAAGTCCCAATGCAGTGCTGATAACGAGGGCGATGATCAAGGTAAGGATCAGGAACCGTGGCAGCGAAAAAGATGTCCGCATGTTTACTCCTGCATGAGTTGTTTATCTTTGCGAGAGTAGATGTCAAATCGGATGCCGATCCAAGCCGGCTGCGGGCCATCGTGAACAACCTGTTAGTGGGGAGTGACTTGGAGCTGTTTTGACCGAATGCGAAGACAGCAAGAATTAACCACAGACAGCGAAGTCCATCGACGTATAGAAGGACTCAAGCGCTGAGAACCAAAGAGTTAGCCGATTACCACGCCTGTGGCAAGCGGTGGCAATTTGGCAAATGTATTGGGAGGCTACAGATGTTCCAGACCGAAAAATTTCAAGCGACGACGAAAAGTTGAAAGAGACATCCCCACAGCCTTCGCCGCCCGCGATTGGTTCCCTTTGGAACTGCGCATGGCCGCTTCGATTCTCGCCTTCTCCGCGGCAAGTTGATCCTGAGCCGTGTCGGTTTCAGAAGTACGGTCGCGCAGGATCCGTGTCGGCAAGCGATCGGGAGTCACATCATCGCCTGGATAATACAAGCAACAGGACTCGATTACATTCCGCAATTGCCGGACATTGCCGGGCCACGGATGCCGAACAAGCATATCGAGCGTATCAGACGTAAATCGGGGCGGCAGACTGTTGACGGAGAACACCTCGACGAAATGATCGATAAGGAGCGGGATATCCCCTCGTCGCTGACGAAGCGGAGGGATCTCGATCACAATCTTGCTGATGCGGTGGTACAGATCCATGCGGAATTTCCCTGCCGCCACCAGTTTCTCCAGATCCTGATTGGTCGCGAAGATGAACCGGACATCAATGCCGATCGACTTGGTGGTTCCGACCCTCTCCACTTGCTGGTACTCGATTACTCTGAGAACCTTGGCTTGAACTTCGGACGGCATGTCACCGATCTCGTCGAGAAAGAGTGTCCCATCATCGGCGGCTTCGAATTTCCCCTCGCGCGCCATAACGTTGGTCGCGGTTCCCTTAGCAATACCAAACAGCTCGGACTCGACCAGACTCGGAGCAATGCCCGCGCAATTGACCTTGAGGAAACTCTCATTGGCGCGCGGACTCAGTCGATGGATCATGTCACACAGCACTTCCTTGCCGGTACCGGACTCACCGATAATGAGTACGCTGGTCGAGCTGTTGGCGACACGAGGTAGGGTGCGGATAAGTTCGAGTAGTTTTGGGTCCTGCGTGACAAGCGAGGTAGTTGCGCCATGGCGGTCCAAGGCGGACTGGAGCTGGCCGACCTTCTCCGAGATGATCCGTAATTCTCTGGCCTTTGAGATCGTGACCGTCAGGAGGTTGGCGATAGCGGCCATCAGCTTCCGGTCATCATGGCCAAAGAGAGCAGGCAACGCATGATGATCGAGATAGAGCACCCCGACCGGAGTTCCGTCCAGTACCAGCGGGATACAGGCGACCGACATGATGTTATGCGCAACGACACTTTGGTACCTGTTGGTGCGGGAGTCCCGCCTGGCGTCATCGATAAAGAAGGGCACGGCCTGAGAAAGTGAGTTGAATGGAATGGTGGAGGAAAAATCACTTAACTCACGCACGCTCTGGTCGTCGCAATTGTAGGCCGTCACAGGTCGTAGCCCCGCTTTGTCCGATCTGCGCAGGAATAAAATGCCGCGTTCCGCCCCAGTCTGGTCGACCGCGAATTTGAGAAGACGGTCGAGCAGTTGACGATAGGCGCCAAGATCCTTCATCAGATCAGAGACGGTCAACAGTGAATCGATCCATGACCGCTCCGATCCGGCGGCTCGTTCTACACTCTCGATCCGTGTGGCAATGTCCTGTTGCATTGGTAGATTGCCGATGGTGTGCGCATGACGTTTGGCCTGCAAAAGGTAGTTTTTCGCCCGCTTGGAAGAGCCTTCCTGCGCGTAATGCTCGGCAACTTTGAGAGCCGCTTCCATCGCGTAATAATACAGCGTTCCCGCGGAGAGGATCTGGTAGGCGCGAATCCACCGGAGAGGATCAAGCCTGTCAAACGGATGGCCTGCTCTGGCGCCTTCGGTTAGCACTGTCACGGCCGAGAACAGGGCGTACCGGTCATAGCCGCGAATCTCTCTCAGGCCTTTCACAAAACCGATCAATTCATCAGAGAGCGGCACTTCCCAGAGCAGCAGCTTGAGGAGCACCTCGGCGGCGCGATTCGTCTGCCGACAATGAATCAACGAGAGAGCCAGACTGCTCAGCTTCGATTTCTCCTCGGGCGTTGGTTCCGTGGCAAGCATAGTCAGAAAAGCTTCGCATTCGGCAAGCGCTTCCTGATCGTTGATCTCACGGGCGATCTCTGCACCGCGTACCAGGTGATTGCGAGCCTGGTCGATGTTAGACGCCCAATAAGAGAGTTCGCCAAGAAGCATCCAGGCTCGCTGTGTGACTTGCATGTGCGCTTTTCCCCGCATCAGATCCAGAACTCGAACGAGCGCGGAACGGCTCTCTTCCACCTTTCCCTGGCACGTAGCGACAAACCCTTTGTACGCGTAATAGATTGCCGGTGACGTTTGTCCCGGCACATGTTGGCAATCCACCAACCATTGCTGTAACCAGAATGCCGACTTGGATGGCTTGCCGATCCGGGCGTAACTGCTCAGAAGCGTACTTAGTGCCGTCATCGACAGTACAGGCTGGTCGTTTTCGCGTGCCAGACGTCGCGCCAGTTTTCCATATCGAATGCTCTCGATATATCTGCCATCCTCAAAGAATATCTGGGACAACGAGACCAATGCGGGTATCTTTCTTGTCGGCAATGAATATCGGTCGGCGAGGGCGAGGCTTGCTTCCAATCTGCGCACGGCTGTCGCCACTTCCCCCCTACGCCAGGACGTTATACCTAGGGAATAGGTTCCGAGTACGTGCAAATCCTTCATGCCCAGAGCTTCCGCTCGAGACACGACCTGTGTCAGGATCGACTCTGCTTCATCAAATCGTCCCTCAACTTGCGCGATCCAGCCCTCTGTTCTTCGGAAAGGAAGTACGGCGGTTTCGGTTTCCGCGAATTGAGGATCCGCGTGAGCGATCGCATTGATCTGCGGAACCATCTCTTTTCCACCGGCGCGATACGCAGCGATCTGAGCTCTGGCGAGATGCTGAAAACGTGTCGGAGAGCTATCAGCGTGATAAGCCTTCACCCAGTAGTCCATCTCCGTTTTGAGTCGATTGGCCGAGCGCGCGCATTCAGCTGCCTCCAGCAGCAGCGCTACGACATGAACTGCCGGGCGGGCAGCATGATCCCCATTCGCGAGTACCTGATCAAGCAACCGTAATCCGCGGAGTGGCTCCCTGCTCGTGCGACAAGCCCTGACGTAAGAGAGTAGTTCGGTCGCCGGCGCCTGTTCCTGGATCGCCGTATGGCGACCGTTGATCTCGTCCAGCTGATCCATCAATTGATAGAGCAAGGTGTCAGGGAAGTCGGCTTTGAAGAACTCACCTTCTCTGGTCAGCCGTCCGTTAACAACTGCCGTACGCCAGAGGCGGAGGGTTTTGCCGAGAGAAACCGCAGCTGCCGACTTGGCAGCCACCTGAAGTTCTGGAGGGATTCCAAAGAGCTTGAGTTCCATGGACAGAAAGCGGTCGACTTGACCTGACCTGAGCGCACTCCGAGTCTTATGAGTCAGTTGTCCCGCCAGAAGCATAGCCATGAGTTCATAGTCCAGGCACATGTTCATGTCGCGAGTGAGCAATCCATGTCTCACCAGCGAATCGGTGATAAAACGGGGCCGGAGGACGTAACTCTCTTTCGTCAGTTCATCGATAAGCGCCTGTAATCTGGGTCGATTCAACTCCACTTTGGGCCGATCTCCCAGTTCCTGATCAAGCAATGCACGCAACGAGACTCCCAGTGAATAGGAGTCTGATTGCGCCAGTATACGCTCGTTAGCCAGAACTTCGGGCGCGATATGACCGGGTGTGCCAAAAACCACACCCATCGGATTTGAATTATCGGTTTGCAGAAAATCCAGATCAATCAGGCGAAGTTCGAGCGAGCCATTGCGTGGGGCGACCAGGAAGTTCTCCAGTTTCAGGTCGCCATGCACTAGACCGCGAAGGTGGAGGAAATCGACAGTTACCGCCATCTGAGGTATCAGTTCAGACCACCGTTCGACCAGCATAGTCGGCGACAATGGACGCCAATCATCTCCTGCCAGAAGAGGATACTCGATGGCCAGTCGGCCGTCATGCTTGGAAATCTGGCGAGCGGTGATTAGGCGGCGGCTGCGGATCAGCCGTTGCCGGCCGACCGACGCAATAATCAGATCTGAGATCGCCCGTGACTCGGGAGTGCCGTTGTCGGAGAAAAGCTTAACAATGCAATCAGATCCGGATGCAAGATTCCGCCCGCGCCAAACCTGCAAGTACGGATGCTCTGAAAGCAAGGAGTGAAGTTCGAACTGGTTGCCTCGCGACACAGGCATGCGGCTGTTTCCCCGATAAGTCTGCTGGTTTAGTTCGATCCCAGTTTAACTCAATCAAGATAAGCACTTGCACCAAAAAGTGGTAGCGGAAAGTTGGTGGACGTTTCTTCCTCGACTTTTTTCGCTGGCACATTTTCGCCAACGCTGTAAATTCGCCTCGATTGTCGACTATCAGGAGGTTGCGATAGTATGTCGTCCAGCGCTACGATTACAGAGATCTGTCAGGCCAAGTCGATCGCGGTGGTCGGAGTATCGGATCGGGATTTTGGCGGTGTGATCTATCGCACGCTGAAGGATCGGGGGGTCACGGTCTACGCGGTACATCCGGCGCGTACGACCTTCGCCGATGACCCCTGCTACCCTTCGCTCAAAGACGTTCCGTCGGACGTAAAGATAGCGGTCATCGCGGTCGCTCCGCATGCCGCAGAGCAGGTGACTCGTGACGCGATCGCGGCGGGATATACGCATCTCTGGTATCAGCAGAATCTTGATTTCAGTACATCCGTACGACTCGCGGAGGAGGCCAGCATACGGACGGTCAGCAACAAGTGTATCTTGATGTATGCAGGTGAAGTGACCGGCATTCACCGATTTCATCGTTTCTTGGCGAAGCTGTTCGGGAAGTACTGAATATACGCAACCTGTTTTCAAATACCGTGTTAGGCGAACGCGCCAATTCTTCGAGGTCCGCTCCGCATTCTCCAATAAACAATTGACAACCTCTTAGCGTATAGTAGCTTGATGCTTTCCGGGCGGGCCGGCACGGCCCCTCCGCTATTCGAGACACTCAAGATGAAGGGCGTATCATGAAGAGATTCTTCACGTTTATGGCGATCCTGGCCGCGTGTGCACTGCTGGCTGGTCTCGCTGTAGCTGCTGACCCAAAACCAAAGGCAGTCGATGTTACGGCGCTGGATACTTCCGTGGATCCGTGCGCTGATTTCTGGACCTATGCAAACGGCAACTGGTTCAAGGGGAAAGAGATCCCCGCTGAGTACAGTTCCTGGTCGCCGATGCATGAAATGTACGAACGCAACAACACGATCCTCCGGGAGATCTGCGAAGCTGCCGCTGCCGACGCAAAGGCTGCCGCCGGTTCCGCCCGTCAGAAGATCGGTTCCTTCTACAAAGTAGCGATGGATACCACCAAGATCGAGGCCGACAAAGCCAAACCGCTGGCCGCCGATCTTGCCTACTTTGCCGCGATGAAAACCCCGGCCGACATTCAGGCCGCCATTAACAAATTCCATCGTTCCGGCTCTGAGTTCCTGTTCGACCTTTCAGTCGATCAGGATATGAAAGCGCCTGACCAGATCATTCTCTACGCGTCACAGAGCGGACTGGGTCTTCCTGATCGCGATTACTACACGCGTACCGATGAAGAGACTGTCAACCTTCGCGTCAAGTATGTGACGCACGTGGCCAACATGCTCAAACTGCTGGGCGAAAGCGAAGATGGCGCGCGCAATTCCGCCGAAAAGATCCTGGCGATCGAAACCCGTCTCGCCAACGCGTCGCTCACCAATGTCGAACTTCGCGACCCGGCCGCCTGGTACAATATCAAGACAGTGGATCAGGCCAACCAGGCGACGCCGAACTTCAACTGGACCGCCTACTTCAAAGCAATGGATCAGCCACAGATCACCAGCTTCTCCATCTTCCCCGACAAGTTTTTCGCCGAACTGAACACGATGTTGTCGGAGATCCCGATGGCCGACTGGCAGGCGTATTTCCGCTGGCACCTGGTGCATCAGGCGGCACCGTATCTCAGTTCCGAATTCATCAATGAGAATTTCAATTTCTACTCCGCGACTCTTTCCGGCGTAAAGGAACTCCGTCCGCGCTGGAAGCGCGTGCTGGTACATGTCGAAGGAGCCCTTGGCGAAGCTCTCGGCGAACTGTATGTCGAGAAGACGTTCCCCCCGCGCGCCAAAGAGAAAGCCAATCAGATGGTTCACCATCTGCTCGCGTCCATGGGCGACCGTATCAACGGTCTTGACTGGATGTCGGCTGAGACCAAAGCCGCCGCTCTGAAGAAACTCTCGACGTTTGTCGTAAAAGTTGGTTATCCGGATGTCTGGCGGGATTACTCGAAGCTGTCGATCACATCGGACATGCCGTATTTCGAGATGATCCAGCGTGGCGAAGCGTTTGAAATGCAGCGTCAGCTCGACAAGATCGGTAAGCCGGTCGACCGAAATGAATGGGGAATGACTCCGCAGACCATCAACGCGTATTACAACCCGTTGATGAACGAGATCGTCTTCCCGGCCGCTATCCTTCAGCCGCCGGCATTCGATCCGGATGCCGATGATGCCTCCAACTTTGGCGCGATCGGCGCGGTGATCGGACATGAGATCACGCACGGATTCGATGACATGGGGTCACAATTCGGTCCCGATGGTTCCTACCAGAATTGGTGGAAGGAAGAGGACATGACCCAGTTCAAGGCCCGCACCGATAAACTGGTCGAGCAGTACAACAACTATGTCGTGGTTGATGGCATGACCATCAACGGCCAGTTGACACTTGGCGAGAATATTGCCGACCTTGGCGGCCTGCTCGTCTCCTATTATGGCCTGCAGAAGGCGCTGGAAGGAAAGTCGCGCGAGAAGATCGACGGCTTCACACCAGAGCAGCGCTTCTTCCTCGCGTTTGCCTCCGACTGGCGGACAATGATGCGCCCTGAAGCGTTGAAACTACAGATCAACACCGACCCACACTCGCCATCGGAGTTCCGTCTCCGCGGACCATTGGCGAATATGGTCGAATTCCAGAAGGCGTTTGGCTGCACCGCTGAGGCGGCGATGCTTCGCTCTCCTGAGAACATGATCAAGATCTGGTAACCCTGATTGTCCTGAAGTGACTGGGGTGGCCGGACGGCCACCCCTTTTTTTGTGGGGTAGGACGGGCTTGTTGACATATGAAGTCCACTTTGCGTATGTTTAGGGAGGTAATCAGATGACCAACCCATCACAGCCTACCCAGCCGCACGAACGTCACCACTACCGCTACTATGATTTTATCATGGCGCTGTTCGTGACAGTGCTGCTCTGCTCCAATCTGATCGGACCAAGTAAGATCTGGAGTTGGGGTCAGTTCTCTTTTGGCGCGGGGATACTCTTCTTCCCTATCAGCTATCTGTTTGGGGATATTCTGACGGAAGTGTACGGGTATGCCCGTGCGCGCAAAGTGGTTTGGGCCGGTTTCGGTGCGCTGGTTTTTGCGTCTTTCATGGCCTGGGTAGTGCTGGCCTTGCCACCGGCTCAGGGATGGGAGGGACAAGAAGCGCTGCAGTCTGTCTTCGGATCAACCTGGCGCATCATCTTGGCATCCATCTCAGCCTATTGGATAGGCGAGTTCGCCAACTCGTATGTATTGGCGAAGCTGAAACTTATGACCAAAGGACGTTTCCTTTTCATTCGTACAATCGGGTCGACCATTGTCGGTGCCGGTGTTGATACGCTCGTCTTTTATCCCGTGGCGTTTTTGGGGATCTGGAGCAATGAACAGATTATCTCCGTAATGTTAGGCAACTACGCGCTCAAAGTCCTCTGGGAAGCGGTCGCGACCCCCTTCACCTACAAGGTGGTGAACTTTCTCAAGCGGATCGAGCGTGAGGATTATTACGACTGGAAGACCGACTTCACTCCGTTTTCTCTCAAGACAGATGACTGATCTCAGGCAACTTGATCTTCGGTGATTCGTATAGATAGGGAGAGGGTATTAAACGATGACAACATTTCTGCTCTGGCTGATTCTCCTTTTCTTCGCCTGGCCGCTGGCGCTTCTGGCGCTCGTGCTCTTTCCCGTTGTCTGGCTGCTGCTTCTCCCTTTCCGGATTGTCGGAATTGCGGTCGATGGTCTGATCGAATTCCTCCGCGCGCTCATTATGCTTCCAGCCAGAGTGCTGGGAAGCCGCCGCTGACCGACACCATTTGATACCAAGTTTGTCCCCATTGCAATAAGTCGTTGCATGAATTAGGCCGACCGGCTACTTTGTGGATAGTGGACTCTGCTGTCCCCGGAGGAAATCATGAAATCCGCAACCATCCTGATAGCTATACTGCTGATCGCCATTAGTTCATTTGGCGCGATCATTAATGTCCCTGCCGAACAGCCGACCATCCAGGCCGGTATCAATGCCGCGAGTGACTTTGACACGGTTCAGGTTGCGCCGGGCACCTACACCGGTGACGGGAATCGGGATATAGATTTCGCAGGCAAAAAGGTCTACCTCAAAGGCGGCGGATACTATGGTTCAGATGTGATCATCCAGTGTGGAGGAACGGATCTGGATGAGCATATCGGCATCTGGATTCACACCGGTGAGGACAGCAATACAGTCGTGGATGGTTTCACAGTCAGCGGCGCTTACAAATTGCTGTCGCCCATGCCGGGATATTTCGGCGCGATCCATTGCGACGGAACCTCGCCAAAGATCATTAATTGCACGGTTTCCGATAATGCCCACCATGGTATCTCTGTTTTTAACGGCGGCAATCCGATGATCACTGATTGCCGCGTTGAACGAAATCTGAACGGCATTCGGATCGGCAGAGTGCCGATGTTTGGTGGTGCCAATGTGCGTATTCTGCGGGCGATGGTGCTGGATAACGACTCCTGTGGCATCCAATTGTACGATCACGGTGATCACTATATCGAGAACTGTCTCGTAGGAAACAATGCGGTGGATGGTATCTGCAAGTTCGTCGATATGCCGAAGGTCCTTCCCGACAATCCGGCCGGCCAGGATTCTTACGTGTACAATACCATAGCATTCGGTAACGGACGGTACGGGCTGTTCAATTACTGGGTAGGTGAGATGTATGTAACGTGTAGTGATTCCTGGGGAAACGACAGCGCGAATTATCTGGGGGTCCAGGGTGCCGCCGGCGATGTCCAGGGTAATCTCTCCGCCGACCCGCTATTCTGTTTCCCCGATACCGGCAACTATTACATCCGTGACAACTCCCCCTGCGCCCCGGCGAATAACAGCTGTGGTGTGAAGATCGGGCCGTTTGAGATGGCCTGTACATGCTGTAAAGGAATCACCGGTAATGTCAATATGAGCATCGCAGATGCACCGGACCTAACGGACCTCTCCATGCTCATACACTTTCTGACCGTCTCACCAACAATTGCTCTACCTTGCCGCACAGAGGCAAATGTCAATTCGGATGCTGCGGGAACGATTGATTTGACCGATCTTTCGTATCTGATTCAGTATTTAATGTCTATGTGGTTGCGTATGCCCAACTGCAGGCCACTGTACTAAGACGTGATTAATTACATTTTTGAGCCATTTGGCATTACGTCCTCTCACCTCACCGGCTTTTTTGTCGGCTGGCCAAGTCCCCCCTCGCCGGAGACGCACCTTCGTATTCTCCAGCAAAGCGACTATGTCGTTCTGGCAATTGATGACGATACTAATCTGGTCGTAGGATTTGTCACTGCTATCTCGGACAAAATTCTCAGCGCTTATATTCCACTTCTCGAAGTTCTGCCGGAGTACCAGTATCGCGGAATCGGCCGCGAGTTGATGGAGCGGATGCTGGCCCAGCTTGACGGTCTCTACATGATCGACCTGACCTGCGACCCAAAACTCCAGAAGGGATACCGGCAGCTCGGCTTCCAGAAAATGACTGCCATGATGATCCGTCGGTTTGACTGCCAGCCCGGGCGCAAGGCGTGAACCAGCCCCTGGAGCCGGTTTTTTTCATCCGGATTGAAGTTTTTGTTGAACTCCCCGCTGGCGAATATTGTATTAGAAATACACGGGAAAGGAGGTGGTCCAGTTTTGAAATGCGACACACGTGAGGTGGCTGATAGTTAGCCTCTCCCAACAGTTTTTGTTGGGCTGAGTTAACTAAATCCCAACAGATCAACCGAACCTGACGTCTCCTTAACCGGACCGTCAGGTTTTTGATTTCCCCCCACATCTCTCCCTCATCCCCTATCGCAACATATTGTCCGACAGTAAAATAATTGAACGCCGTCTACCTCTTTTGCGGAGAACTTGTCTCTGGCTGGACCATTTTATCGATAATTCTCAAAGTAGGGCTTTCACCGTGCCACAAATCTGCGTACCATCGGTAAGATGTCCTACATCATAAATTCGGTCCCCATCCGGGAATATCCCCCCATCTCACTGGAGCCGGCAGTTCAGTCTGAAGCGGTATATTCCATTTTCGCTCAAGCCAGCAAAGTGAGACAAATTCTCTAGTGTTCTCTCTCAGACAAAAACCACTCATCATTGGTGATAAAACAGCTTCTCTCCCGATCATTCAGGGAGGGATGGGGGTAGGGATCTCGTTGGCCGGACTGGCCTCGGCAGTCGCCATAGCCGGCGGAATTGGCGTGATAGCGTCGATCGGTATCGGCAGCCGCGAACGGGATTTTCAGACCAATTTCATCGAAGCCAACAATCGGGCGCTTCGTCGCGAGATCCGCAAAGCCAAAGCCGCGACTGATGGCGTGATCGGAGTCAATGTCATGATGGCCGCTACCAATCATGGCGAGTTTTTCGCGACAGCCATCGATGAAAAGGCGGATATCATTTTCTGCGGAGCGGGTCTTCCGATGACCCTTCCCTCCTATCTCAACGGCAGTACCCACACCAAACTGGTGCCGATCGTCTCATCCGGGCGCGCGGCAGATCTTCTCTGCAAGCGATGGTTGCACAAATACGATTACTTGCCCGATGCGATTGTTGTCGAAGGTCCCAAAGCAGGCGGTCATCTCGGCTTTTCCAAAGAACAGATAACCGACCCGGCGTACGCGCTGGAGTTGCTGGTTGACTCAGTTCTTGAGGTCGCGGACCGTTATGGCGCGCGCGCGGGGAAACCGATTCCGGTGATCGCGGGCGGAGGCATCTACACCGGTCAGGATATTCGAGCGATTATGGATAAGGGAGCATCGGGGGTCCAAATGGGCACTCGGTTTGTGGCGACGCATGAGTGTGACGCGGATCCATCGTTCAAGCAGATGTATCTGGACTCATCCATGGAGGATGTTGTCATAATCCAAAGTCCGGTCGGTATGCCGGGGCGGGCGATCCGGAATCGCTATCTCGACGATGTCGAGTCCGGAATGAAAAAGCCGTACAAGTGTCCCTACCACTGTATATCCACGTGCGATGTTGCGGCGACGCCGTACTGTATTGCCCAAGCGCTCATTAATGCTCAGAATGGAAAGCTGGCGCACGGATTTGCGTTTGCCGGTGCCAACGCCTACCGGGTCACTGAGATCATCTCGGTACGGGAGCTAATGGCGCAGTTGGAAGCCGGTTACGAAGAAGGTGCGGTTGTCGCCGAGGTCTCGGCCACAAAATCATAAGCCCACCGGGTGGTGGGCTTAGTGTGCTCGTTACGCAAGCCCGCATTTCCCGCGGGCGTATACTTCGCCTACTTTTTGGCTTTCGGCGGTTTCTTCTTCTCTTTTTTCCCTTTGTCTTTTCCCTTAGCCATTACGGCCTCCTGACTAAATAGTGTTGTTCGCCGACGCACTGCGCGATGAGCGATTGCTCAGGATCCGGCGGCGGCGCTCCGCCCGACCAGGGATAGTATGAATAGTTTTCTGGAATCTGCGCAAGATAAATTTGCGTTCTGGCCCACCGGGACTACTCTGTCCAGGGAGGAAAATCGTAGTCCTTCAGGTACTGCAGCCAGCCGTAGGTCCCGACCGATTCGGCGTACGCTTTCACCCGGCGGAATCCTTCGCCGTAGATCGGGTCATCATCCTCTAGCATCCGCTGGATCACATACTCCCCCTCGTCGCCAAAGTGCTTCATCACCAGATAAGCGGCGTAATTGCAGCTCCCCTCCGCCAGTTGATCCTCGGTGTTGAACCGGTCATTCAGGCCAAGCCAGACATGCATCAGTTCATGGGCCGCGGTTGCCAGGACATGAATTCGGGGCATGCCGTCGATGATGTAAATCTTGATATCGTTATCCTTGAACAGTCCGCCCAGGTACTTGGACTGCTGGAGGTGCGTGAAGCCGGCTTTGTCGGCGCCGTGTCCATTGGATACTTCGTTCATGCCGTCGCGCGAGGTCAGGGCCAAATCGAAGGACTTCCGCTTGATCTCTATTCCCTCCTTTTGCAGCAATTCGCGGGCAATCTGCAAAAGCGAATCAGCCTCGCTCCAGGTCCGCACAACTGATTTGAGACAGATGCCGCAGATCTCCCGGCCATCGGCATACCTCTCCCCGCCCTCGGTCTCGGCCGTTATAAAGCGGCTACAGTAGTCGCACTGCTGGAATGACTGCTGGTGGTCTTTGTGGATCTTGGCGCCGTGCGGATCATACAGGTAGCTCCCCATGATCGGTTTGCCGCAGATAGCGCACCGTTCGGCGACATGTTCGGTGAAGCAGGAGTCATGGTAATCCTTGCCGCCGACTGTGACCCACTCCATCATCGGGCCATCGCAATAGGCACACCGTTTGGCGAAGCGGTCAACATAACAGAGCGAATCATAGTAGGCGCCATCCCTCTTGATATACCGCTGCTCCCCGATAGGCTTGCCGCAGTTGGCGCAGACGAAATGGTTGTAATGGTAAGCGCGACCCTCGATCTTGAACCACTTCCCGGTCTCGATCGGCTTTTTGCACTTGGCGCAGATCAGGTCATCCGCGGCCGCCCAACCGGCCAGGCAAAGCAGGAGCAGGAGAGATCCGAGTATTAGAGGAACTATTGGTCGCATATCAGAGGTCATGGTAGCAGGTTCGCGAGTATCCTTCAACTAATTCTCTCTATCGGCTTATACTCACAGCGAATCAACACCAATTCAATCTCGTATTCTATTGCAGGAGAGTCAGTTAGATGAGTGGCTGGCCGCAAACTCCTTGTTGATTCAACAATTGGTGTTAGATTATTGACAGGGACCGCACGTCCTAGTGACGATCAAGGCGCTCGCCAGCCTTGGGAGGGCTTATGGTGCTAAATCGGTATCGCGCGATTCTTCTCAGTCTGATTGTTCATTCACTCGTGCTCGGCTGGTCACCAGCGCTCGCGCGACCGCTGGGATTTGTCGATATTCCCGATTCATCGCGAGCCAGACTGACTGTCTCGACCTCCATAACCACACAGTGGCCCGCTCAGGATTTCGAATTCGCAACGCGTGAGTTCAGCTCCAACATGACGGGCTATGGGCAATTCGGGCGGCCATACAGTACGCTCGTTCCCGGCACACCTGGAATCCACTCGTTTGAATCACCCGCAGGAAGCGAAAAGGAATATCTCTATGGTGGTGGTATCTGGGTTGGTGGGATCGTAGGGCAAGATACCCTGGTATCGCTGGCGGTCGACGGCTGGCACGCCAATTATGAGCTCTTTCCGACTGGGTATCCATCACCCGGCTATCGCGGGAATCTCCTGCCGTGTGTGTCGCCTGCTGACTTTGGAGTTGGTGCGATACTTGATGACACTATTCATACAGGTATGACTTATCCTGCTGATTATAGCGATAGCACTCCATATCGCCCGATAAATATTCTGCTGGCAAATCGAGGTTACATGTGGAACACTGACAGGGCACGATTTTGCCTCATCTATGATCTGGTCGTGTCCAATATAGGCCAAGATACAATTCGAGAGGGATATATCGGATTCTATTTCGACCCGGATGTCGGCCAGCCAAACACCGCGGCATATCTCGATGATGTTGCGGGCGGAATTTCAGCGGAGCGGATGGGCTACGTTGTTGACAATGATGGTGAGCTTGATGACAGTGTGACTTACGAGAGAGGATTTGCGGTCAAGATCATATCTACTTCGTTTAACGGACGCTGCAACTTCAACTGGTATGTCGGCGGCGGTGGAGGTCCCCTTGATTACGGACCGATGATGCGGGCGAATTATCGCGACTATGGTACTGGCGGAGCGGGTTATCCGCTGGGCGATCGCAACAAGTATCACGTGCTGAGCGCACCTGAGTGGGATTTCGAACAAGTCATGACAATGCGGCTCGCGGGAAACGAAATATGGATGCCAGCGCATGATACTACGGGCGTGTGGAACTTGACCAACGGGACCGACACACGCTTCGTTCTGTCCGCCGGTCCCTTCGACCTGCTTCCCGACTCCTCAGTGCGAATCCAATACGCTCTTTTGACCGCAGAGAACATTCATACGGACCCGCACATTATGGATTTCATTGAGCTCGCTCCTGAACTCTATGTGCAGTCGCTTCGTCTCAATGGCCTGATTGCCAATGGCCGTGTCGCTGACTCACTCGCCGCGCTCCTTCGCGACCCAACCTATCCTCCCGCCAATTTGCGTGCCTCGGTGATAAGCGGCGATTCGATCGTACTGGGATGGGATTCGTGGGTTCTGCCGGGAATCGACAGCTACCAGGTGTATGGCCGTCCGGTGCCACCTGACGCCTACGTGCACGAGGGGGTGCCGCCGCCCTGGTATAACGCAACCGACCTTCCGCCATATGTGGCAACAGCAGGGAATAAACACACCATAAAACCAGTTCCTCAGCCGGGTGGGTACGCGTTTACGGTCAGCCATATCGTAAACGGCCAGCCTAAATTGCAGTCTCATCCGATCGTCATTTCCGTGCCGACTCGGCTGCATGCGCCGTCGCTCAAGGATACTATCGCATATGTGCTGGACAATGAATCGCTGGAGCTGGCGTGGGACGCGGCGGCGAATGGCGGTGTCCGCCAGTACAATATCTACCGTTTCCCTGATACGGTCGCGGCGAATGACCGGTATCTGCGGCATTACTCGACAGTCGCGAATGGACTCGAAATAGATACGGTCACTGCGAACGATGTGAACTACTACTATTATGCGATCGAGCCGTTCGCGACATTGAGTGGCGATCAGCTATCGTTCACCGACAATGCTCCCGACAACGGCTTTCTCTATGTGGTCACCGCAGTCGACTCCGCGGGATTCGAAAGCCAGTTTTCTGATGAATTGCAGGTCTGGTCGATTCGGAAGCCGAGCAAAGATTTTCTGGTGCTGACGCATGGACAACGCCAGGGCACATATACGATAGAGGATTCCATCGATCAGTTCTACCAAACGGTACTGGCTGGATATGATTACGACATCTACTCCGTCGTAGATTCTCTCTCAGCGTGTCGTCCGACCAAGCCCTCCTGTCTGGACTGGCGGATGTTTACGCAGTACAAAGTGGTCATTGTCGATGACAACCTGCGTGACAATGTCCTGCGAAACTGGTATGAAGATGAGGAGTCGGGTTTCGCGCGATATCTCGGTCACAAGGGAGTAATGGTGTACTGCGGGCCATTTGCCAGTCTCGGTTGGCCGGAATTCACGTCCTACACTCCACCGGATTGGTATTACAAATCGTATGACCTGATACATCGGTATTTCGGAGCAGATTCGGTCTTCGCGATCGGTACCCAGTACTACAAGTTGAACGCGTCCATCCCTTACGTCGACAGCTTGCTGGCGTTCTCCTGGGCAGAGCCGGTCACCGATGCTCCCCCGATCTACTATGATTCCGGCAGCGAGTTTTATCCTTCGTACCTGACCGTTAATTGGCCATCGGCGACTCCGCCGATGGTAGGAGTATTCCAACCTGACAGCCTTGCCGAAGTGATCTATCGTTTTCGATCGACCATGCCGACCACGAGTCTGGTCGAGTCAGCGCCGGTCGGCTTGATGAAGCTGGTCGACAGCACGCTGACCTTGACGTTCGGCTTCCATCTCTGGTATATGAAGGAACAGGGGGCGCGGGAATTGATAGACTGGATATACGAGGAAGCGAAGGTCATCACCGATACGCCTTCGACCGACCCGCCGATCCTGCCCGATCTCAGACTGGCGCAAAACTATCCAAACCCGTTCAACGCCGGTACGGTGATATCATTTTCGTTGCCGCAGCGGAGCCATGTCTCAGTCGATGTCTTCAACATCCTTGGTCAACGGGTAAGGCGACTCGTTGACGAAGACCGCCCGGCGGGGACATACCGGGTCGAATGGGACGGCAGCGACCGATCCGGCAACCTGGTAGCGTCGGGAGTCTATCTGTATCGGCTGGATGCCGGTGGGAGGTCCTTGGCCCGCAAAATGATCCTTCTCCGTTAGTCTGCTATCCGCTTAAATTCAACTTGTCATTATCGGGATTTCGCTGCATCCTCTCTGAACTTTGCTCACCCTTGGCGACCTGAAGAGGATCTCTGATTATGCCGCAATTCGGCCACCAGATGCTGAAAGAGTGGAAACTCTCTCCGGATATAACCTATCTGAATCACGGGACGGTTGGCGCTACGCCGACAGTTGTGCTCGATGAACAGCAGCGACTTCGCGATGTCATGGAGACCGACCCGGCGCGGTTCATGTTTCGCGAATTCACGTTTCAGCATGGCAAGCCGCTTCAGCCGAAACCGCTGATTCGCCAGGCAGCAGACAAGGTCGCGCAGTTTCTGGGAGTCGAAGGCGAGGATCTGGTTTTCGTCGACAACGCTACCACCGGTATCAACGCTATCCTACAGTCCATCGATTTCCGGCCGGATGATGAGATCATTCTCCTTGAGCACGCCTACGGCTCGATCATTTACACCGCGCAGTTTGTCGGCCGGATAACCAAGGCAACGGTCAGAGTCGTTCCACTTCCATTCCCGATAACAGATCCGCATCAGATCGTCAAGGTGGTTGAGGACGCGATCGGGCCAAAGACTCGTTTGGCGTTGATAGACCACATTACTTCGGAGAGCGCGCTGGTGATCCCCCTGGCCGAGATCGCCGCGGTCTGTCGCAAACGGTCGGTGCCGGTGCTGGTTGATGGCGCGCACGCCCCGGGCGCGCTTGATCTCAATATCTCGGACTTAGGTGTGGACTGGTACGTCGGCAACCTTCACAAATGGGCATTCGCCCCGCGAGGTTGTGGTATCCTCTGGGCGGACAAAAAGCATCAGCGGACGATTCACTCGCCGGTGATATCCTGGGGATTCGACAAGGGGATGACTGAGGAGTTCGATTGGGTCGGCACCAAAGACCCGACCAACTACCTTGCCGCCCCGAAGGGAATTGAGTTTCTCAAATCGCTGGATGCCGCCTCCGTGCGCGCGTACAATCACGCTATCGCATGGGAGGGGGCCAACTGGCTCTGCAGGCAGTTTGGCACCACGCTCCACACGCCCGAGATAATGATCGGGACAATGGCCACTCTCCCCCTGCCTGAGAAATTCGGGAGTAGCAAGGCCGATGCGTTCGCGCTACGTGATGAGATGTTGTTCGAGGAGAAGATCGAAGCGCAGATACATGGCTATCGAGGACGGCTCTGGATGCGTATCTCCGGCCAGGTTTATCTGGAGATGTCGGATATCGAGAAATTCGGAAAAGCGGTCCTGAAACGACTGAACTGAGAATTAGAACACCATTTCACCTTCAGCCGGACAAAACGCGAATTCGAGCTTCACTTTTCGCCCCTTCCCCTCGCCTTCGAAACCGAGGACCTTCAGCAATCCGTTGTGATTGTCGGCAGTTCTTATCAGGATCCAATCACCGACCTTGAGTTCCGCGCGTTCAGAGTTTGGATTCACTTTCAGTTTTGAAACCGCAGTCCGTATTTCAGGCAGATCGCCGTTAACTGAGAGTTTGCTGAACAAACTTTTACGGTTAAACCCGTCAAGTCGGCTCGGAGACGCGAGATAATCAAAGCCATTGCTGCTGTAGAAGTAAAGGTCATTGTTCTTCGCAAACGCCCGCACGTACTTATTGTCCATCAGCGCATAGCCGTCATGTTCACCCGAGTAGCGCGACTCGATCACCAGTTCACCGCGCGGTCCGCATATGGTGGATGCCTGATTAGATGACGGCGAGAGCGTACGATCCGGTCGGATCACTTTCACCGACACGAAGTACCGTTTCCCATTTTCGAGCCCCTCGGCCTTGAAAGTCTCAACGCCATCATCGGGATTCGTGTCGCCTGGATACGGCTCAAAATTGAACGGTCTGGCGGAGTCGTTTACCTGCTGTTCATCGGTAATATAGATGTTGTAGCCGGAGATGAGACCATCCCCCTTGCGCTTCCACTCCATGGTCATCCCCTGGTCGTCGGGGATAACAGTCAGGTCGACCGGCTTGACATCAGAGACAGTCGGAAGCGTGACCTCCTCAACTGAAGTTGTTTTGGAGGGCGCGCATCCATTGAGCACGGCCAGCATGGCGACGAAAATCCTAAGAAGTATGGTGGTGTATTTTGATGTCATGATTGTTCCAGTTGGTCTGAGTATTGGTTATTTCACTACCCGGTCGGAAGGTAAGTAGGTGCGGAACATCTCGCGCGTATTCTCACCCTGACTTCCGCTGAGACGCACGGATTCTTCAAGGTACTGCTGACTTTTGGCGCGCGCGTCGGCGCTGCCGGTCTGCTCGGCCATATGTTTGTAGTAGATCGCGGCGGTCAGGCCGATCGCGTAATCATCCTTGGCGCTTTTATAAAGAGCATCCAACGCGTCCTTGGCGGCGGCCGGTCCGCGTAGGAACTGGACGAGATAGTACTGCTCCAACAGCGCGGCCTTATTGTTCGGATGTTCCCGAATGAATCGTCCCAGAAGCACCGCGGCTTCTTCGAATCGCCGGGCATACATGAGGTCGATCGCTTTCTCGAACTCGGTCGGGCGGTATTTCTCCGCCTGCTGGTTACCGGTCAGGTGATTTACCCGCTGGAGTTTGACGAAATTGTCGCGCAACCAGAAGGTCGTCAGGACAGGCGCGCTCTGCAGGAGTCGGCTGTTAGCCAAGTGATCTGCCAGGCTATTTGTGCCGACGGCGATATGTGTGACCGGATACTGTTTGAGTTGCTGCTCGAACGCCTGGAGGTCACCCCGCAGAAAGAGTCGCAGACTTCCGAATTTGGAATTTGAGGTTACCGCCGGGCCATATTGGCCGCCGACAACCGCGCCATCGCCGAGAATGGCGGCGGTATCGCGCGTGGCGTCATCGATCATATGTGTGCGAATCCGGAACCAGGACGAGAATTGCCACACGTCTGTCGCGATAACAAGCGCGGCAAGTACAACGGACAGCACCACAACCCGAGACACTACCGGTTTCCACCTGACTGTGCGCGCCAGCAGAAACACGATCGCGCTGATCACCAGACTTATCGGAAGCGATTTCCAGACCAGTGGGTGCATGACCTCCTGAACGCGCGTGTCGTAGAATATCCCTTTGCCCAGCGTGAAGACCGCATACCAGTTCAGAAGTACCAGCAAAACGACCCGCCAAACCGGCCATTTCTTCACCAGTGTTAGCCCGCCGCCCTGGAGTCGTTCGATCACCACTGCGAGGAGAACGGTCATTGGGATCATCACCACAAACAGGTAGCGCACAGGATGGTAATTGAACGGCGACAGCGCGACCAGCCAGGTGATCATCCACCCGACCATGAACAGCGATACTTTGTCCAGAGTATCTGACTTGTGGCTGGATGCGACCATTAGTAGCGCGCTCAGCCAGAAGATGATACTCAACGCGGGAGTGTATTCATGTAGTCCAGTCGACGAAATCGAAACCAACGATTCAAAGAACCCAAGCGGAGAGCTGAAGCCGTGCGGCGTGCCATGTTCTCCCACACCGTATTCGTAGATGAACCCGAACAGCCCCCCCTCGCCATGGAACAGCGACGTGAAGATCAGAGTGGTCGCCGCAATGGCGGAGAAAATGTATGCGGCGGGGAGCAGCAGTCTCTTTCGGTCAGTCACCAACAGATACAAGAGTGGTCCGCCGGCCAACAAGAATCCAAAGCTTTTGCCGAGAAGGGCTGTCAGGGCGATCAGGATGCCGACTGCGATCTTCGCCCAGAGCGACTCAAACCAATATGCGTAGACCATGAAAGTCAGTCCGGCCAAGAAAAGCATGCCGTTCTCTGAGAACGGTACCCGTCCGTAGAGAACAAGCAGGTAATTGGTCGAAAAGAGTAATGCAATGAAGATCAGCGAGCGCGGTTTCAGATACCGTGCGCATCCGATCATGACAAAGATCAGACCACACAACTGCAACGCGGTTCCAGCGTACGCCGCGGTCGCGCGTGAGACCCCCATGAGCAAAAAGATCAGGTAACTTACGCCGGAGACCATCGATATCTTAAACGCGCTCCACGGCTCAAAACCAAAGAGATCCCAAGTCCCGAACTGAACAGCGGTTTTAGCGTAAAGGGTCAGGTAAGAGGAGTCCGTTGTGAAGTCCTGCCCGCCGCCGCTGAAATAGGCTGGAAGATCTGCGGCGATATCATACACGCGCATTCCGAGCGCGATCACCAACGCGATCAGGAGAGATATATAGAGGTAGGTTCGTTTCATGGTCAGCGGAGTATCCTGTCTGTTGGATCATAATACTTGTAGCCGTTTTCGACAACCGTTTCGTTCTCCGGACAGAGGCGCAACGCTTCGGCCTTTAGTTCTTCCGCCCTCGTTTGGAAGCCCTTCGCGGGAAAAGTTGCCGCGAGGTGCCTGTAGTAAACTGCCGCCAGGAGATTGACTGTGAAGTCCGTGCTGTTTGCCGCCACTAGCCGATCAATGAGCGGCTGCATGGACGTCATTGACTCCGGCGTTACGGATGCATAGTAGAGAGAAATAGCCGGTGACTTGGCATCGGCAAATCTCTCACTACAGGCCTTGAGGAGCGCGAACGCGGTATTTCTATCCTGGTGTTCCAGGGCCAGCACCGCGAGTTCATACGAGCTCAACTGGTACTGCTTCGACTGAGAGTTGAACAGCCCGGCGATGCGGACCACCGTCACGACATTGTCGCGCAGCCAGTAGCGTGCGACGACTGAAGCACCGTTCATTTCCTTAACGGTCGTGCTCAGACGCTGCCAGTCTTCATTCAGTACTGCCAGATGAGTGACCGGATATTTGGCGAGAACGGCACGAGTAGTGGCAAAATCTTCGGCGATGAACAACGGAAAACCAGTCAGCCCGTTGCCATCCGCCAGCACCGGGCCGTACGGTCCACCGATCACGGCTTCTGATTCGACAATCGCTTTCATATCTCGCACTGCTTCATCGATGGTGTGCGTCTTTCTCTCGAACCATGAGTATAGTTGAACGGCAGTGACCGTAAGCATCCCTGCGACGGCGACCGATATCAGAACCTCACGTGCGCGCGCGCCAATGGTAAGTCTGCGTCTGGAGATAAGAAGCAATTCCATCAGAGTGATGAACAGCGCCGCCAGCAATCCGAACCAGATTTGCTTCCGCACGACTTCATACACCATTGAGTCGGAAATCAGCCAGTTCGCCAGGACAAAGCAGAGATACCAGTTAAGCAGGATCAGCAAGACCACTCGCGGCCAACCGATCCAGCGAGTTCCCTTCTTATCGTTTATATGCGTCGCGTCAAACCAGAGAGCGGACAAGGCTGTTAATGAAGGCAGAATCAGGAGAGCGTACCGCATCGGCAGGTAATTGAACGGCGCCACGCCAAGTATCCAGATCCCAAGCAGCCCAATATTGAAGAGCGCTAGTTTTCGCGATGGCTCACTCTGTGTCAATCCCCAAATAATAAGGGACGTAAGTGCGATGAACGATAGAATGCTTTCGACCGGTGCAAGCTGGTGAATACGTGACCGGCCGAATGAGATCACGGTCTCAATGAAATGCAATGGCGAGCTGAGCCCAACCGGTGTGCCTGCCTGATCAACCGTGTGGGCAAAAAGGAAAGAGAACAACCCCTGGTCGGCGAAAAAGATGGAGGAATACACAACACTGACCACAGCAGTCACCGCGAGCAGAAGTGCCGCTGGGCGGAAGCCATGTCTCCCCCTGGCAATCAGAAACACCAGTGGCGCGGCGAGAAAGAGAAACCCGCTTACTTTACCGACCAGACCCGCTGCAGCGCAGAGTATTCCCATCAGGGTCACACCCCACCACCGGTCAGACCACTTCATGAAAACGAAAAGGAGAATTCCAAGAAAGAAGATCAGGCTGTTCTCGGCCAGAGGCGTGCGCGAAAAGATGATCAGCGGATAGCTGGCGGCCATTGCTACCGCCGCAAAAAACAAACTCTTCCTTGATACCGCGCGCGCCAGACCAAAGAGAAAGAAGAGAAGACCGACAGAACTTAGAAGCAGACCGACAAGATTAGAACTGTATCGCGAGACACCAAACACTTGGTATAACAGGTAGCTTACCCCGGTTACCAGCGTCAGCTTGAACTGCTTCCACGGAGCGTATCCTGCTGGATCCCACTCTCCCTGCTCGATCGCGTTGCGCGCGTACAGGGTGAGGAAAGAACCATCGGTCGTCAGGTCCTGACTCTTGCTTGCGAAGTACGCAGGCAGATCGGCGGTCAGATTCTGGACACGCAGGACCACTCCGCCTGTCGCTACCACAGCAAACAGGCAGATCCAGAGTAACCTCGACTTCAGGATAGCGGGAAAGCGATTCATCGGCGATCAGTCTTTAAGTTGCGGGTATTGCGTTCTCAATGACTCGGCCTTCTGCGCGTCCAACCCCTTCTGAATGGCGAGGCGATATCCCTCGACCGCTTCGGCAGTGGCATTAAGAGCCGCCAGCGAATCCGCCAGGGAGCGGAGATACTCCGCAGGTGAATCCTCTCGAGAGGCAACTTGCCTGAGGAAATCCAGTGCATCGCCCGGTCGTCCTTGCTTCATTCGGAGAAGCGCCCGGTTGCCGATGCCGCGCCAATATCCGTGATCAATTTCAAATGCCTGCGCCAGCCACTGCTCGGCTTCGTCGAATCGACCCAGACGAATGCACACCACGCCAAGAATATTGACGGTCTGCAGATTGTTCGGGTTGATATGGTTGCCGACTATCGCCAATTGATACGCGCTATCCAGTTTGCCCATCTGCATATAGCAGGCACCTATGTTCGCCCAGGCATCGGAGAACAACGGGTTCATATCTATCACCCGCCAGTAAACATCGGATGCTTCCTTAAATCGACCCGCCTGAATATGACCGGCCGCCTGTTGCGCAAGTCTGCTTTCAGGATAATCTCCTTCGGCTCGCGCCTGTTCACGGTCCGCCGCGACCACCTGACCATGCTGGCGGTAGTAATTAACGAGCAGTTTACGGGCATTGCGCCCCCGAACAAAATCAAGATCAAGGTATGCCTTGAAATGTTGCACGGCGATCTCTTCGGTGACATTGACCACTATTCGCGGGATCAGCAGAACAAGATTCAACGAAATCGCCAGGCCGATTACCGGCAAGACCCATCTCTTCTGTGCCCCCCATCGGAAAAGCGTCGCCAATGTGGCGAGCACTAAAGGCGGCCCGGCGATCGCGAACAGATCCCAGTCACGAGGCATGCCGATTCCGGATCGCATGACAAAGACCATGCCGAGTGTCCCCAGTACAAGCATCCAGAGATAGTCCGAGGAGTAGTCGCTCGGCCCGTGCTCTTTCTTCCCCCAAGGACGGATGAACAGCAGAAGAGAGATCGGGCTTAGGAGAATTATCAGATTCAGCATGTCGACCAGATGTTTCGGTGAGAGAAGCCACTCGCCTTCAACCGCAAACCGATCCGGAATCACTGGCAAAAGCGCAAACCGCAGGAAAAGTAGATTCTGCTGAATAAGATGATAACAGATCGCGCCAACCATCAACGTACCCGCTAAGATTGGAAGCCGCTTGTCGCGAAAGAGCTCATTGATTTTCCGGATCCCTGCGCTTTTGCGGAGCAAAAGCAGAATAAAACTTGGGACGAGGGCGACGGCTATCAAGTGAAGCACCAGCGCAAGGATCACTATCGGGATCAGCCAGAAAATGGAGAGTCGGTCGATCGCGACGAGATACCCAACCAGTGAATAGATCAAAACCACCGCAACTAATAGGCTGTAGTTCTCGACATGGCCGAAGAACATTAGCATATACCCGCCGGTCAGCATGCCCAGGACAAACAGAAACCGTTGGAACTGGGTGAGCGGCAACCGTCGGGCCAAGAGGAGTGTGAGTATTGAGGCAAGGATACCTGCAGAGACCGCAACTAACCGGTAAGTCTTCAGCGCGCCCGGTTCGCCGCTTTGACCAAGCATGCGATGGACAGACTCGATCAGCGCGGTTGAGCCGAAATCCCAGTCTTTGGCAATAGAGCGGCCATCCGCTAGTCTGCTCAGAAGTTGGTAACCATCGCCGGAGAAATATGTCGAAGACGGAAGCAGAATAAACCCAGTGATCAGCAGCCCGACAGTTCCACCACTTATTATCCAGAACTGAGTTGAAGACAGATCTACAGACTCAGTCCCAGCGCGTGACAGTATTCTTGACGCAACGGCCAGCGCAATCCCCAACAACAGCCACAATCCGATTCCCCAGATCGGGAAGTATCCCCACCAATTGAATCCCCATATTCGGGAGGCGGGCATCAGCGCAGCAATGCCACAGGCGACCAAGGCAAAGGCATAGATCATCAGCCCGATCTGATCGGGAGTAGCACCATTGGCCCGTTGCGACGTTGACTGACGAGCTTTCACGCCTCTTTCCTATTGGTCTGATCTGACTGCTGCAGGTTAACAGAACCGGCACTCATGACTGAGTGCCGGTCTAAAATACTATATCCGGTCAAAAAAAACTACTTCGGGATCTTCCGTTCAGCGGGACCATCGTACTCGAACGGCATCGGCCCGAGTTTCCGCATCGGTTTCTCGCGCGTCAATTCTTCGTAGGCATGCGCGAGCAGACCCGGCGTGCGCGAAATAATGAAAAACCCTTTCCCGAGTCGCCAGTCAAACCCCATATCCGAGATCACCGCGGCGATCGCGCCATCAACATTGATCGGCAGTTGCTTGCCGGTCCTTTCGGCCAGCGCCTTTTCAAGCGATTTACAGATCTCTATATGCCTTCCGCTGTAGCCGTGCGTTGCGGCTATCTCGAACAGCTTGCCGGTGCGGGGATCGACATTGTGCAATCGGTGCCCGAACCCCGGCATCCGTTTCTTGGTCTGATTCAGCCAATCAACTATCTGTGAGGCCAGTGCCGATGGTTCGCCATCCTTCTTCGCCCACTCCTGAAGGATCTTGGCGGACTGCTCGATCGCGCCGCCGTGCGTGTCACCGATAACCAGCACGCCACCGGCGATCGCCGCGTTTAGCGAATTGCCGCCGGAAAGTACGGTGCGTGTTCCAAGCACCGATGGCGGTGAGGCGCCGTGGTCGATCGATGATACCAGGATCGCGTTCATTAAGGCCGCCTCGGCTTTGGTCGGAAGTTCCCCTTTGAGGATCAGGTAGACCGCCTCGGCATATGACAAATTCGCCATGATATCGGCTATATCGTACCCGCGTACCCGGATCTTGCCGGGGCCGATATCAGTTATCGCCGTTTTCCATTCCACGTCAGCCATGTTCTCAGTCCTTCGACGGACAGTCTCACTGTCCGCACTTGGTTGCCCGGTTATGGTCCTGTCTTGATTTGGGTCGTGTCAATCGGCCCAGTATTCATTTGCACGAATCCGATCCATTCCTGCTGAAGCGAATCAATCGTTATCCCCAAAGCCTGCTGCACCGCCTGGTCGAACGGAAGTGTCGAGCGGTAGAGAGCTTCGACACTCGTGATGCCGCGTGTCGCGAGAATAAATGCCACCAGCGAGCCTGCCTCGGCCGTCTGGTATCGCTCGACATCGCTGTTCATCAGCGTATCATTCTGAAGTCGCGCCAACGGAATGAAGAAAGTGTCGCGCAGGTACTCCAGCGTGGTCTGATGGTGGTTCTCCCCCGCGAAATCAAAGAGCGCGATCAGGCCATGATGCATGATCCGCTGACCAGACCATCCACCAAAGTAGCTGTAGAAGAGCCGCTGCATGAGCGATGGCCCGCGCGAGTAGTTTGGCCAATAGTAGACCGCCAAACTGTCGCCGAACGGTATATCACGACCTGTGAAATCCCACCCCTGCCCCGGACCCGTGTGATAGAATACCTTGACCGTGTCGGTCGGCGCTGGCAATTGCGCGGTACCGCTGATCTTACTGATGGCTGTCTTGTAGTCTTTGGCCGCCTGCGGCATCTGAGCTTCGTGAATATGGCCGGGCGGATAGTAGACGACGACATTCTCAAATTCGGTCTTCTTCCACGTGGCGTATTTGGGGTCTTCCCATGGTGGGAGCTTGGGCGTGGATGGTGTAGCCGAAGTCAGGCTGGAATCCGTAGCTCGCGGCTCTGTCTCTGTCTTATCGTTGTTGCCGCAACCGGAGACCATCAAAGTAACTAAGACGGCCATGGACAGGAGAATACGTGGGAATTGGTGTCTCATAAAATCATACTTATCGGTGTGCTTAAAATAATACAATTTGCATCCTATTTGCCTGTAAGCCTCTCTTGTGCAAGAATATAATGAGTGAATGGCGAAGTTGTCAAATGCCATTTCATCGTTATTTTTTTCACAATTCGCCTTGACTTCACCGACCATTCTGGCGATATTTTTAAGAGTGGACAATTAAGACTAATTTTCTTTCGAATGGTTCTAACTGATTAGACCGGACGACGATAGAGGCAAGAAAACTGGACCATGGCGCACGAAGATCGGACATTTCGATTCCCCACTTTTCGCCATCGGACGATTTTCATCGTCGGCGGCTACGGAAGTGGCAAGTCTGAGGTCTCCGTAAACCTCGCCAAACAGCTCGCGGAAAACAGCACCGAACCTGTCTCTATTGCTGACCTCGATATCGTAAATCCCTATTTCCGGTCACGCGAGGCCGCGCAGCAACTCGAGAAGTTCAACGTCAGATCCCTCGTCCCTGCGGGCCCGCACGTCCACGCTGATCTTCCCATCATTATTCCGGACATTCGCACCGCGATTGAAAATCACCAGGGCTGGTTGATTCTCGATGTTGGCGGCGATGATATCGGCGCACGGGTACTCAGTTCACTCGCCGACGCTATACAGCCGGACAGTTACGAAATGCTCCTGGTGCATAACGCGCGGCGGCCATTTACCGCCGATGTTGACGGCACACTCCGCCTGTTGGGCGAGATACAATTATCATCGCGTCTTAGTTTCACCGGGATAATCTCGAATACCCATCTCATGCAGGATACGACTGCGGAGATCGTGCAGGAAGGTCTTTCGCTGGCTCGCCGGGTAAGCCAGCGAAGCACGCTTCCAGTTTCCTTTGTCAGCGCCGTGGCTCCTATCGCCGCGCAGTTCGACCCGGATTCATTTGACCTGCCGATGCTGGTTCTTGACCGCGCGTTGGTCAAACCTTGGGAACATGTCGGCCATACCTGGACAGACAAACGATTGAGGATACGTTAATGCCTGGTGTAGTTATTGACAAAAACCACTGCAAGGGATGCGAGCTGTGCGTCAAAGCCTGCCCGCAGAAGATCCTCTCCATGTCGAAAGAGATCACCTTGCGTGGCTATTTTCATGCGCAGATGCATGATCCCTCGCGCTGTATTGGCTGCCGGATCTGCGCCATAACCTGCCCCGATGCCGCCATCTCGGTGAATCATCACGGGCAAATGTACATCCTGTACGACTATTGAGAGTGGTGAACGATGGCCAAGATATTGATGAAAGGGAATGAAGCGATCGCGGAGGCGGCGGTCCGTGCCGGCGCGCTCTACTATTTCGCCTATCCCATCACCCCACAAAACGAGGTTGGCGAGTACCTCGCCAAGCGCCTCCCGCAGGTTGGCGGCGTGTTTCTGCAGGCTGAGTCAGAGGTCGCGGTCGGCAACATGCTTTTTGGAGCGGCCTCGACCGGCAAGCGGGTCTTTACGACGTCGTCCAGTCCGGGGATTTCGCTGATGCAGGAGTCAATTTCCTATATGGCTGGTGCGCAGCTGCCGGTAGTATTGCTCAATATCATGCGTGGCGGACCCGGTCTCGGCGGCATTCTCCCCGCGCAGTCCGATTATTTCCAGGCGACCAAAGGCGGCGGACATGGTGACTATCGCCTATTAGTTCTCGCTCCTTCCACTATTCAGGAAGCGGTCGACCTGACCATGCAGGCATTCCATCTCGCCGACAAATATCGCAATCCGGTAATGATCATCGGCGATGGCATGATCGGTCAAATGATGGAGCCAGTGGAATTTCCTGAGACATTCACCGAAGAACCGTTGCCCGAGAAGACTTGGGCGGCCACCGGGGCGAATGACCGACGACCACTCGTCGTCAAATCCCTTTTCCTCGACCCGATCGCGCTGGAGAAAAACAATATCGTCCTGCACGAGAAATACGAGAGGATGAAACGAGACGAAGTTCGCTTCGAGTGTTACAAGACTTCGTCCAAGAACAGAATTCTGCTGGTCGCCTACGGCACGATGGCTCGTATCTGCCAGACAGTCATCGATGAACTGGAAACGCAAGGTGTCTCGGTCGGCCTCTTCCGCCCCATCTCCTGCTTCCCCTTCCCTGAAAAGCAACTTTATGACGAGGCAACCAAACCGAATATCGAAACTGTCCTCACCATCGAAATGAGCATGGGACAGATGGTTGAAGATGTCGAACGAGTGGTCGCGAGACAGCGGCCTGTGAAGTTCTTTGGTCGGACCGGCGGGATCGTCCCATCGCCGGAAGAAGTTATCGACCAGATAAAGCAATTGCTGGCTTCGGCGCCGGCGAAAGCGAAGGCATGACCCTATGCATACGCTGACTACGACATTTGCGCGACCGGAAGCGCTCCAGGATGTAGTGACTCATTACTGCCCTGGGTGCACCCATGGCGTGATCCATAGACTGGTGGCCGAGGTTCTCGACGAACTTGGCGTGCGCGAGAGAACTGTCGGAGTTGCCCCCGTTGGCTGCTCAGTTCTCGCGTACAATTACTTCAATACCGATTTTCTTGAGTCACCACATGGTCGCGCCCCCGCGCTGGCGACGGGGTTTAAGCGGATCCGTCCTGATATGATCGTCTTTACCTATCAGGGTGATGGTGATCTTGCGTCAATCGGTATGAGTGAGATCATCCATGCCGCCAACCGAGGCGAGAAGTTCACTACCATCTTCGTGAACAACGCTATTTACGGTATGACCGGCGGTCAGATGGCGCCAACCACCCTCTCCGGTCAAGTTGCCACGACCTGTCCGATGGGGCGCGATACTGCCAAAACTGGTATGCCGATCCGGATGTGTGAACTCCTCTCCGGCTTGGTCACACCAGCTTATCTCGAACGAGTCGCGGTTCACAACCCGCAACAGATCATTCGCACTAAAAAGGCGATTCGACGGGCCTTCCAATACCAGATCGAGAACAAGTGCTTCTCGTTGGTCGAAGTCCTCTCCACCTGTCCGACCAACTGGGGGAAAACTCCGGCTGAAGCGACCAATTGGGTGGAAGCGAATTTGAAGAGCTACTTCCCGCTCGGTGTTTACAAAACTCCGGAGGGGACGAAATGAAGCAATACGAAGTCACCATGGCCGGTTTTGGCGGCCAGGGCGTGATGGTTGCCGGTCAACTTCTCGCCTACAGCGGCATCAAAGAAGGAAAGAATGTCGTCTGGCTCCCCTCCTATGGCCCGGAGATGCGCGGAGGCACCGCCTACTGCACGGTGGTGATCAGCGATGTCCGAATCGGCTCGCCGATCATCAACAATCCGACCGCCTGCTGTGTGTTCAATCGTCCGTCGTTTGACAAATTTTCCCCGCGTGTCAAACCAGGCGGACTGCTGATCGTCAACTCATCGCTGATAAATGTCAGCAGCGATCGGACTGACATAAAACAGATACTCATTCCGGCCAATCAGATGGCACTTCAAGGCGGTTCGGTCAAATCGACCAATGTCGCGGTGCTCGGTTGTTTTGTCGCCGCGACAGGTATTGTTGAGCACAAGACCGTGCTCAAAGTGCTCGAAGAAAAACTAGGCTCCAAGAAAGATCTGCTCGAGACCAACATGAAAGTATTCGAAGCCGGCTATCAGCTTGGACTGGCGGCCACTGCCGAAAGGAGTCATGTGTGAGCGCTCCCTCGGTAAGTCACGACTTCTCCAAACTGCCGGAATTGATCGCGCGCCATCCGCAGGAACCTGGCTCGATCATTATGATCCTGCAGGAGATTCAGAAGGAATATCACTATCTCCCGTGCGAAGCGCTCAAGGCGACCGCGTCGGCCCTGAATGTTCCACTCTCCAAGGTTTTCTCGGTCGCGACCTTTTACAATGCCTTCTCGCTGGTGCCGAAAGGAAAGCGCATTGTTCGCATCTGCACCGGCACCGCTTGCCACATTCGCGGTGCAGCACTGATCCAGGATCAGATCGAGAATCATCTTGGCATCAAGGCTGGACAGACGACTTCGGATATGGAATTCTCCATCGAGGTCGTTGCCTGTGTCGGCGCCTGCGCCATGGCTCCGGTGGTAATCGTGAACGAAAAGTATCACGGCGGCGTGAAGGTCAACACCGCCAAAAAACTCCTGAAGGAGGGTTGATATGTGCATCATCGCCAATCCTCAGGAGCTGAAGAAACGACACGTTGAACTGGCCGCCCAGCAGGAACGAATGCCCAAAAAGGTGATCGTCTGCTGCGGTACCGGCTGTCTCGCCAATGGCGCGAAAGCGATAGTTGATGCATTCCATGCTCACCTGGCGGCAAAGAACATCAAAGATTTCACGGTCGAGGCGGTCAAAGAGACCGGCTGCCACGGCTTCTGCGAGCAGGGCCCGCTCGTGGTGATCGAACCGCAGGGGACTTTCTATACGCATGTTAAGCCGAAAGATGTTGCCAATATCGTCGATAAAACAATCGCGACCGGCGAGATACTTTCTCCGCTTCTCTACAAAGATCCGGTGACCGAACACCGCATCGAGAAATATCACGATGTCAATTTCTTCGCGCACCAGTCGCGTATCGCTCTGCGGAATTTGGGGAAAATAGCGGCGAATGATATCCGCGAATATATCGCGGTCGAAGGCTACCAGGCGCTTGCCAAAGTGCTCACCACCATGACCCCGGATGATGTTATCATGGAGATCACCAAGTCCGGTTTGCGTGGTCGTGGCGGTGGCGGCTTCCCTGCCGGCAAGAAATGGCGGACCTGCCGCGATGTACAGTCCGATGTTCACTATGTCATCTGTAACGGTGACGAGGGCGACCCCGGCGCGTTCATGGATCGCTCCATCATGGAGGGCGACCCGCACTCCGTGCTCGAGGGAATGATGATCTGCGCCTACGCTATCGGCGCGAAACAGGGATATATTTACGTCCGCGAGGAGTATCCCCTGGCGGTGGTTCACCTGCAGAAGGCGATTGATGACTGCGAGGCGAACGGTATTCTCGGAGACAATATTCTGGAGACCGACTTCTCATTCAGAATCCGAATCAATCGCGGCGCGGGCGCCTTTGTCTGCGGCGAATCCTCCGCCCTGATGCGCTCTGTCGCCGGCGAGGTCGGTGAACCACGCGCGAAATATATTCGTTCGGTCGTCAAAGGCCTGCATGACCAGCCGACCGTGCTCAACAACGTCGAGACATTTGCCAATGTCCCGATCATAATGCTTAAAGGCGCCGACTGGTACACCGGTATCGGCTGCAAGAATAACAGCGGCACCAAGGCATTTTCGCTGGTCGGCAAAGTTCGCAATACTGGTTTGATCGAGGTAGCGATGGGGACTACGCTACGAACGATCATATACGAAATAGGCGGTGGTATTCTGGAGAACCGCCCCTTCAAGGCGGTCCAAACCGGCGGACCATCGGGCGGATGCCTTCCCGAATCGATGCTTGACCTTCCGGTTGACTTCGATTCCCTGACCAAAGTCGGTTCCATGATGGGCTCGGGAGGGATGATCGTGATGGACGACAAGACCTGTATGGTCGATGTCGCCCGGTACTTCCTCTCGTTCCTGGTCTCTGAATCGTGCGGCAAATGTGTACCATGCCGCGAAGGACTGTATCAACTCCACGAGCTGACACTCAAGATATGCAACGGTGAAGGGACTGAGGCAGACCTTGACAGGATGGAGAAACTTTCAGATTCCATTATCGTCGGCTCGCTCTGCGGACTTGGCAAATCGGGCCCGAATCCGTTCCTATCGACCATCAAATATTTCCGTGATGAGTATCTTGCCCATATCCGGGAGAAGCGCTGCCCGGCCGGGGTCTGCAAATCGCTCATTACCTACACCGTACTAGAAGATAAGTGCACCGGCTGTGTCGCCTGTATCACCGCCTGTGCCTACAATGCCATCACCGGCGAAAAGAAGAAACCGCATTTCATACACCAGGATAAGTGTGAGAAGTGCGGCGCCTGCGTGGCGGTCTGCAAGTACGACGCGATCGAGGTCAAATGACTATGAAAACTGTGACGATAACCGTCAACGGCAAGCTGTTCCGCGCGGCCGAAGGAGAATACCTGCTCAAGGTACTCCGTCGGGAAGGGATTGATGTCCCTTCGCTCTGCCAGCATGACGCTGTCGAACCATATGGCGGCTGCCGCGTCTGCATGGTGGAGATCACCAAAGCGGATTGGAAAGGCTGGTCCGATATGGTCACTTCCTGTCTCTATCCGGTCGCCGAGGGCCTGATCGTGCAGACCCATTCGACGCGCGTGATAGAACTGCGAAAGACTATCATCGACCTGATGCTGGCGCGCAATCCGCAGACACCGTTGATCCAGCAACTCGCGGCGGATTACGGCATAAACTCGACCAGTTTCCAGCCGGTCCCTGAGCCGAATGACTGTATCCTCTGCAGCATCTGCACGAGAATCTGCGATACGATGGGTTTCCACGCCATTTCAACGGTCAATCGCGGCCATGGCAAAGAGATCGCGCCGCCGCTCGGCGAAGCCCCTGATGCCTGTGTCGGATGTCTCGCCTGCGCGCTCAACTGCCCGACCAACTATATCAAGTTCACAGACACGGGAAAGACCCGAACGATTTGGAAGAAGCAATTCGAGATGGTCACTGACAAGCGGACCGGCGAGCCGACCATTACGCGCGAGTTCGCGGAGTATCTGGTGAAGCACCGGAATATTCCGGCCGACTATTTCGACCTGAATGACGAGTCGCATCGCAAGGAGACCGCCACCAATCTCGGTGGCATAGTCGCCTGGAGTCGGGAGGATGTGAAATGAAGCACCGTTTCCTGGTCAACCCGATCCTCTGTACCGGATGCAGAACGTGCGAACTCGCCTGTTCATTTACGCATCAGGTGGATGGCAAACCCGGCCGGAGCAGGATCTATCCCCTTCCCGGTGGTTTGAAGGATCTGTATGTACCGGTCGTCTGTTTCCAGTGTGAAGATCCGGCTTGCGTGAAGTCGTGTCTGGTGAATGCCATCAGCATGAATCCGACCACCGGCGCATACGAGATAGATCCGAAAGTCTGTGTCCGCTGCATGGCCTGCGTCGCGGCCTGTCCGTTCGGCTGTTCGTTGCACGATAAGCTGCACAACCTGGTTATAAAGTGCGACCTCTGTGGTGGTGATCCGGTCTGCGCACACTTCTGCCCGACGAAGGCGCTGGAGTGGAGAGAGATCGTGCTGCCTCAAGCTAAGTTAAAATCGGCGGTCTAAAGCCGCCGTATGCTATTCAACTCGCCGGCGGGGTTTTGAGACCCCGCCGTTTTCTTTTATGTCATGTCCATTTCAAAGTAGATAGTAGATAAAGAATCGGCCGTCAGCTTCGCCTTCCTGGCGGCCGACGGCCGGCTATCGAGTGTTCTCTTTGTTCTAATAGCGCCGCGTTACTTCATTCTGAACAGATAGGCCGCGGTGAACTTGATATCAGGGATATCCCCGAATCCCGCGCGCAAACCAAGATTGAATGAATCGCCGCGTCGGTTCGGCAGTTTGACGCCGGTTACCAACGACATCCCGGCTTCGCTGTCGCTGTCGAACCGATCCGAGGAATAAAACGCGAGCGTCGGGCCGGCTCCCAGATAGAACGCCACGCGCGCGTTGCTCGGCACGAAATCATACGTCACGTCGAAATTCATGGTGATCGTATTGATATCATCGCCGAATCCGAAATCAAGGCTTGGACTGAGGTGCACCGGCGAACCATTCAATCCAAACACCCCCTGCCCACCCACCAGAAACTGATCCGGATCAGACCCGAACCCCATATACGGGCCTAATCCATGTCGCGAAGAGACTGACTGTGCATCGACGCCGCCGGTTGTCAAGAAAACCAGCAGGGCGAAACAGGCAATAGTACTCGCTCCACTTCTCATACCTTCCTCCTTGCGTAAAGGCGGTTGTCTGCTTCCCGGACTGTTGGGATTATTCGCTCAGAAACGATGCTATCGCGACGACAGCCGATCGGCTGTCACTTACCAATTATACACATCGGACCATTTGGGCGACGAATTTCGAAGAATTTTCGTTTTTCGTAAATTATTGCTCTGCAATGACATGACATCGCGAAGAACAATTACCGTCGCAAGACTCACCCAGGTTTGACCTAAATCAAGGACTTCCCAAGTCAATCTTCCGACTTTTGGAGCAACGTTACGATTCAGGAGACTCTGATGACCACGTATATGAAGCGGTTTATTTATGCCTCGATTTTCTACCTCGCGATCGGCTCTTTGCTCGCCATGTTCAATTCGTTGCCGAGCGTGGCCTATTTCGCCAGATATGCCCATACCCATTTTAATCTCGCTGGATTTATGGCGATGATGGTTTTCGGCATCGGTTACTTTATTTTGCCGCGCTTCAATGGCGCGGATATCCGCTTCCCCGGATGGATCGCCATTCATTTCTGGTTGGGGAATATCAGCCTGGTCGGGATGGTGCTGACCAAAGGGCTGGCGCTGCAACTCGACAGCAAGCCGCTGGAGATCGGTTTTGATATCTTCGCCACGATCCAGCTCGTGTCGATCTTCATGTTTGTCATAAATATCTGGGCGACGCTTCGCCAAAAGCCGGCACCGGCGATCCAGCCAAACCCGGTCGAGCAGAAACCCGCGGAACCACAGGTTGTAAAACTCGCTCCGCCGACTCGTGCTTCCCTTCCACAAGCCCAGCCTTTCGCCACGGTGACTGTTTCTCAGCATTCCCGCGTGGCGGACTTGGTCGACCTTGTCCCCTCGGTGAAGGAGCTGTTGGTCTCCAAAGGACTCTCTTCACTTGCGATGCCCGGGCATATCGACAAAGTTCGAATGATGGGTGTCACCGTCGGCATGGCCTGTCGCAATCACGGTCTTGACCTGGATGGCATGGTGGATGCGCTCGAGCAGCACCTCACCGCCAATGGCGTCAAAATTGCGGGAAGTTCCACGCCGCAGGTCGATGGCTCTTCCATGATCGGTGAGGTTTTGCAGGAGTATCCCGAAGCGCGCGAAGTCTTCCAGCGCTATTTCGGTTCCGGCTGTTTTGATTGTCCGGGACAGACGTTTGAATCAGTCAGTATGGCGTGCAAAATGCACGGCGTGGATGAACAGAGATTCTTGAATGAATTGGCCGCGGCTGTGCGCTGAAGTTGAGAGAAGAAACCTCGCGCTTAGTGGCGCGAGGTCGACATTACGACGAGATTGACTATCTCTAAGAGCCGTTCGCACGAGAACGGCTTTTTGATGAACATGTCACCGCCGGCCTTGAACGACCGACCCATATCATCATTACGGTCTTTGCCGGTCAAGAAAATGATTGGCACCGAGGCCAGCGCCGGATCCTGCTTGATCTCCTGACAGATGGCGTAGCCATCAATGTCGGGCATCATGATGTCAAGGATGACGACATCCGGCTTGAACTCTTTAGCCTTGCTGATCGCCTGACGCGAGTGATTCTCGACCGTCACCGTATAGCCGGCTTCAGCCAGGAACGTCTCCACAATATCAGTGATCTCGGGCTCGTCATCGACGACAAGCACCTTGGCGGTCTGTATCTTTATCTTGTACGACATGCTAGCGGACCGTCCTTGTCAGTTTCTGCATGTAAATAGTATCGGCATTTACCCTGGTATGGTTTAGCCCCAATACCCGGGCTTAACTGACCGCCAGCGCCACCAGATCCCGCAGTTGCTGGGCGGTGAATGGCTTGCGCATGAAGGTCAACCCCCCTGAACAGAACGCCCGCCCCCCATCTTCGCTTGCCGAACGGCCGGTCAGGAAGATCACCGGCGTGTCCTTCAGGCTGGGTGATGCCTTGATCTGCTTGGTTGCTTCGTATCCATCCAAATCCGGCATCGATATATCCATCAGAATTAGATTCGGGAGTGCCTGCTCATCCATATGTACACCCACAGTCCCACGATTGGCAACCGAAACGGCGTATCCATCCTTGCCCGGTATCGCTTCGATCAGGCAGCCGATGGCCGGATCATCGTCAACCACCAGGATCTTAGCTTTCGAACCGGCAACGCCGCTCATATCCTCTTCCCCTTTGTCGTTGAGTACATTTCCATAGCCCGTACCTATTAATGTCGACAGGCGCGCGGAAATCCTGCAGACAATCTGCTTTATTTTCTTACCCAACAGCGGCTTGGGCGGTTTCGGGACTGCCGGGTCTTTTTCGTTGCCAGAGGGGAGACAGACGGGTATCCTTGGCCCTATGCAACTGGAGAAAGACGATATCCATGTGGTCACCCGTAACCGTAAGGCCCGCCACGAGTACGAGATAGTCGATACCTACGAAGCCGGGATCGAACTCCAGGGCTCGGAGGTGAAGTCTATTCGCGACGGCAAGGTCAGCCTGAACGAGGCTTATGCTGTCGTCCAGAACGGACAAGTGATGTTGCTCTCCATGCATATCAACCCTTACAAAATGGCAACCCACCAGGAGATCGACCCGCTTCGACCTCGTCGACTGTTGCTTCACCGGAAAGAAATCCGTAAGCTGTTCGCCCGCACCGAACAGAAGGGGATGACCCTGGTACCGCTTTCGATCTACTTCAAAGGAAAGCACGCTAAAGTTGAACTTGGTCTGGGAATCGGACGTAAAAAGTACGACAAGCGCGAGGCGATTGCCGAAGCAGAGGCGAAACGCCGTATCAATCGCGCTACCCATAGGGAAATGAAACGACCGGAACGCTAATGCCATCTCGCTCACGCCTGACTTCTCTCCTGCTTTCATTATTCATCGTAGTTCTGACGGCGCTTTCGCTCTCCGCCAAAGTCAGGATTGCCGCTCAAAGCGGCGAGGTTGAGATCAACTCGTACAGCCACGATGGAGTCGAGTATCTTTCGCTGGTGTCGTTGTCTCGAGCAATCTCTGGTGCTGTTGATTGGGAAATACCGGGGCATGAGGTCAGCTACGTCATTGGTTCAAGTAGATTTTCATTTGTGATCGGCTCCCCATATTTCCGGCTGAATGACTCGCTCTTTAATCTGATCTATCCGAGCGAGTACAAAGAGGGAGATATCTATCTCCCCGCCGAAACCTTCATGCCGTTTGTCGACCGCATCTCTTCGGATCGGATCCAGTTCGACAAAAAGGGAGCGATCGTCAATACCGAAAAAGGGAAATACAATATCACCGATATTGATTTCTCCGCTAGGGCCAATGGCCTGTTGATCGAGATCACGCTCAGCGAACCTCTCGCCTACTCGGTCTTTGTGACTGAAGGGAACTGGATCAATGTCTCGATCCGGAACGGCAAGCTGAATATTGGGAGGATCGAGTCGCGTCTCGACCCGCGATTACTGGTGAAGCTGCAGGCGATCCAGGAGGACGGCGTCGCGCAGATATCTTTCCAGGTAAGACAGGCTCTGCAGAAGGTCAAAACGACCCATCACAAGTTGGTGCAGGATCCGACGCGCATCCAAATAGCCGTCCCCGACGTGACGTTTCAAATAGACTCATCGAGCACGCCAGTCTCCGCAAAGCAGAATGCTGTCGCTACGATTGACAACACGATCGATGTAATAGTCGTCGATGCCGGTCACGGCGGGAAAGACTACGGCGCGATCGGACCGGACAAAACGCGCGAGAAAGATGTCGCCCTGGCGATAGCCCGCCAACTCGCCGACATGATACGCGCCGATGGCCGCTTCAAGGTCATCATGACTCGCAACAGTGACACCTATCTGACCCTGCAGGAACGCGCGGATATCGCCAACAAAGCCGGTGCGGACCTCTTCATCTCGGTCCACGCTAATGCTTCCCCCAGCCGCAAAGCCAATGGCTGGAATGTCTTTTTTCTCGCCCCGGCGAAGAATGACTCCGCCCGCGCGGTCGAGCAGCTCGAAAACAGTTACTTCGTACGCGAAATGCAGTCAAGCGGCGAAGTTGAAGCCGAGGGTGAATCCGCTGAAGAGGAGACCGATAGCGGGCTTTCGCCGGAAGACCCGATCATGGGGATTCTCAATGATATGCTGATGACCGAATTCCAGGCCGAGTCGCACGAGTTCGCCCTGATGGTCGACCGTCAATTCCGCAAAACGTTGGAGACCCCGGCGCGTGGAGTCGACCAGGCGGGCTTTTTTGTCCTCAATAAGGTCTTCACTCCATCGGTTCTGATCGAGTCCGCCTTCATTTCAAATCGCGCCGAGGTCAAACTGCTGAAAAGCGCGGCGTATCAGAAGAAAGTGGCCTCAGGCATTTATGAGGCGATCAAGGAATTCGCGGACAAATACAACGGCCCCGCAGCCGAAGAGTAAAGTGATATGGAACTTCCCATTGGCGTATTTGACTCTGGTGTCGGCGGCCTGACGGTCGCGCGAGAACTCTTCAAGATCCTCCCCCATGAGGATGTAATTTACTTTGGTGATGTCGGCCGCGCCCCGTACGGCGGTCGATCCAAAGAGATCATCACCCAGTTCACGCATCAGGATGTCGCTTTCCTGACCGAACACCACGTGAAGTTCATCATCTGTGCCTGCAATACCGCGTCCGCGGTCGCGCTTGACGATGTCCGCAAGCAGCACGATGTCCAGATGATCGGCGTTATCGAACCGGGCGCCAAAGCCGCGATCGCCCGAACACAATCCGGTCGGGTCGGCGTTATCGGAACCGTCGCCACCATCAGTTCAAACTCGTACGCACGGACGATTCACGACATCGACCCAAAGATCAAGGTCTTCTCCCTCGCCTGTCCGCTGTTCGTGCCGCTGGTCGAGGAAGGGTATATCAACAAAGAAGCAACTTATCTCATCGCCCGCGATTATCTGAAGACGATGAAGGATGTTGATGTCGACACCCTCATCCTCGGTTGCACTCACTATCCGCTCCTGAAGCACGTTATCGCCGATGTCATGGGAGACAAGGTGATGCTCATCGACTCCGGCGAAGAGACAGCCCGGGTGGCTCGAGAACTGATGGCCGGTGAACAGATGCTGAACGCCGCCACGACCAAAGGGCAGAATATCCCCGGCGAGCATAAGTTTTTTGTTTCCGACGTTCCGGAAAAATTCTCCTCCGTCGCCACCCGCTTCCTCGGCGAAGTGGTGGACAACATCACACGCGTGGATATCAGCCGGTATTAGGGTCGATGGTATGATGAAGACATTATATGTCATCTGCCTCTCGGCGATCCTTCTCCTCTGCGCGCTCAATCCTTCATCTGCAGCTGACGATTCCACCGCGATCCTGAAGGATGGCGATATCGTTTTCCACCGCTCTCTTTCGAATCTGAGTACAGCGATCTCGCTGGTGACCAATTCGGAAATAACCCATATGGGAGTGGTATTCTTCCGGGACAGCTCCCCCTGGGTTATTGAGGCCGGCGGAACGGTCAGATACTCAACGTTCGAGGAGTTCACCTCTCGGGGTGCCGAACAGAAATTCTGGGTCAAACGAATCTCGGGCGCGGATACGCTGCTTACTGACGCACGGGTCGACAGCATGCGCGCTGTCGCCGAGCGATTTCTTGGACGTTCCTACGACGGACAATTCAATTGGTCCGACGACCAGCTCTACTGCTCTGAATTAGTCTGGAAAGCTTATCACGCGATCGGCATTGACCTTGGTAATCTACGCAAGCTCAAAGAATATGAATTTGACCATCCAATCGTCAAAGAGCAACTGAGGCGCCGCTACGGGGATAATGTCCCTTTGGAAGAACCAGTGATTGCGCCATCAGATATCTTCGCTCTCCCGAACCTGATCACCGTCATGCAGCGCTAGCAGCCGAATGCAACTCGTCCTCGCCACCAACAATCGCGACAAGGTCACGGAGATCAAACATCTGTTGGAAGATCTCCCGGTTACAATTCTGACCGCGGATGATTTTCTTGAGTTCCCCGACCCCGAAGAGACCGGATCAACCCTGGTCGAGAACGCCGTTCTGAAAGCTCGCGCGATCTCCGAGTTTTGTGATCTTCCGGCTCTGGCTGATGACTCCGGCCTTGAAGTCGACGCACTCGACGGCGCGCCGGGAGTCTATTCCTCCCGCTACGCGGGTGAGAATGTCACCTACAAAGACAATTACACCAAACTACTCTTGGAAATGGCCGGTGTCCCTCAGGAGAAGCGGACCGCCAGGTTCCGGTGTGTTATCGCAATTGTCTGGGAAGATGGCTCTGTTGAGACGGTCGAGGGCGTGGCTGAGGGAATAATCACTACTACCGTCGAAGGTGACCGCGGTTTCGGCTACGATCCGGTCTTTTTCTATCCCCCGCTCGGCAAGCGATTCTCCGAAATGACACTGGATGAAAAGAACCAGGTCTCACACCGCGGTAGGGCACTGCAGGCCGCCCGCAATCTGCTGATCGCGCGCCTCAATCGCGCTCTTTAGTTATTCGCCAGTCTATAAAGCGTAGTCGGTGGGAATGCGTCGATATCGTCGCCGTATTTCTTCAGCACCGGCCGCATCTGTTCCGCGGTCGCGGTGATAAGATAACCTGACTCCATCACGATGAATGGCGCCGTGATCTCCTCTTCATCGATCATCTCCGCGTACCATTCGCTGTTCAGGAACCCGAGTTGCATGCTGTCTCCGTACATCACGAGGCGGGCGACCAGATGTTCCTGCAGGAACAGGTCGCCATTCAATGCGTCTTCTGAATAGGTCGGTATCTGGGCAACATCGAGAAAGGTGAATTGATCGATCGTAAACGCATGAACATCGTACTCCTTGACCGTCTCACCCTGACGGGAAACCACTTGATAGCCGTTTGAATCGCCGGTGATTGTGTAGACGATGCTATCATCATCTGCCGCCTCATACCACTCCCCGACCAGTTGCGGGACCTCGATCTCATCAAATGTAGTGTAAAATGGTAATAGTGAGGGTTGGCACGAACAGAGAATCAGCGCAAGAAGAAGCGCAAACGGAATGGTCGATGCACGCATCGGATACCTCCCAGTATCTGTCATGGATGGCGCGTACCTGCGCCGACAACATCTATTTACAGCGGCCGAAGCCGCCCAGTGTGCGTGCACTAATGGCTGTCTTCCAGTAAGATACATCATCGCACGCGACGCGCAACCCCCACTCCGGGCAATCGGGACAAATTTCCTCGTAAAACCACTGGACGACTCGCCTTTTGGCAACGCATATTCCCCCACCACTTCAAGACAGAGGAACCACCGTGAACTACTACCATATCTGGGTCAACCTCGTTGACAGTCACAAGGATATCGATTTCTGCGACAATGTGCATGCCTACCTCGGCGCGCTCAAACAGAAACAGTTGATTGAGAGCTTCTCCCTTACCCGCCGGAAATTCGGTTTCGGCCCCGAGCAACTGGGTGAGTTCCATATTGTCATCGAGGTTCGCGATCTGGCCCAGCTCGAGTCATCGTTCTCGGTCGTCGCACGCCGCGCGGGTGATATCGAAGATCTCCATCGCAAAGTCTACTCGGCGGTAACAGACTTCAGGTCCGCGCTCTATCGCGATTTCCCCGACAAGGAGCGCGTTCGATGAATTACCTCCATATCTGGGCCGACTTGAGAGACTCGCACAAAGACCTAGAGTTCTGCGCCGCTGTCGACGCGTACCTCGGTAATCTAAAGAACAACGGGATGATCGAATACTTTACACTCACTCGTCGAAAATTCGGATTCGGGCCATCCGAATTGGGCGAATTTCATATCGTCGTTGCCGCCCGGGATCTGGCCCAGCTTGATGCCGCCTTTGGCATGGTCGCTACCCGCTCCGGTGAGATCGAGCGGCTCCATATCCCCGTCTATGCCGCCTGTAGCCGGACCCAGGCAGCTCTCTACCGCGACTTCCCCGACCCGGAACGCGTGCGCTAAACGCGTTTCTCAGCCGCATCCCAGTTGCAGAATGATTGAGCAGCGCCTATATTGATAGTGGACATTCGTGACCACGTCGAGGAGGACGTATGGCTCGCACATCCCAGGTTCCGTCCACCACCATCTCGCACGCCGCTCATCTTATCCTCGCCGTGCATGATGAACATCGCGCCGATTTCGAGCGCCTCACCGGTATGTCCCGCCTGGTCTTTGAGCAACAGGACTGGAAAGAACGCCAGCATATTGCCACCATGCGCCTCGACCTCTACGAGAACTCACTCACCCTCGCGGAGAAGATGCTCGGCCAATGCCTTGGAGAAGCATTGCATGACCGGCGTGTCTGGAGACAGATAAAATCCCAGTTTCGCGTTGCCATTCGGGGGCGTTACGACCGCGACCTCGCGGAAACCTATTACAACTCCACCACCCGCAAAATACTGCAGACTGTCGGTATTGACCGCGATATCGAGTTTTTTAGTGTCAAGCCTCCCGGATTCAAACGGCATCCGGTCAAGAAGGTCTTCCGCACCTACCATGTCACCGGTCCCACTGAACGAGTCGTGGCCGAGATGCTCCGTCAATTCGGATTCGAGACCTCATTTCGCGACCTTGCGGCCGATGCCGCCATGGTGGCGCAGGAGATCAATCTGCGGATCTGGCCGATCCTCCATTACAGCGCGGGCTTTGATATCGATATGGTGATGGCGCCGTTTTTCCGTAACAAAGTCGCCTACCTGGTCGGGCGGATCCGCGCCGACAGCCAGACACTCCCGCTCATTCTGCCGCTCTACAATAGTCTAGATGGCATCTACGTCGACACCGCGCTTCTCGAGGAGGCCGATGCCAGTATCGTCTTCAGCTTTGCGTTCAGTTACTTCCATGTTCAGGTGAAGTGGCACCATGAACTGATCGAGTTTCTTCGGTCTATACTCCCATCCAAACCGCTTTCCGACCTCTACTTTTCGCTTGGCTATACCAAACATGGCAAAACAGAGTTCTATCGCATGCTCCATAGTTTTGTGCATGAATCACGCGAGAAGTTTATGATCGCCCCCGGCAAAGAAGGGGCGGTGATGATCGGCTTCACCATGCCGGACTTCGGGTACGTCTTTAAGGTCATCAAGGATCGCCCCTGTTTTCTACGGAGCGATGAAACCACCAGCAAACGGACTACTCGCGAAGAGATCGTCAAACAGTACGCGTTTGTTTGTCACCGGGATCGCGTCGGACGGCTGGTCGACACGCAGGAATTCGAAAATCTCCGCTTCAAACGCAAACGTTTCTCGGCTGACCTGCTCAAGGAGTTCGTTACCGCGGCGACCGGTTCGGTCAGCGTCGAACGGGAATATGTGGTGATCCACCATCTGTACTTGCAGCGTAAGGTCACTCCGCTCCCCATGTATTTGATGCAGGAACAAAACGCCGAGTCGATTCGAAATGTGGTGATCGATTTCGGTTATTTTCTCAAAGACCTCGCCTCGATCGGCATCTTCCCCTCTGATCTCTTTAATATCTGGAACTACGGCGTCACTCGCCGTGGACGGGTGGTGCTGTTTGATTACGACGATGTATGCCCGCTTGAGCAGGTCAATTTCCGCCACAAACCGGCGCCGAAAAACGAACTGGAAGAAATGCAGGTTGACGAGGACCGCATTGCCGCTATGCCGAATGACTTCTTCCTCGACGAGACCGAGCGTTACTCGGGCATCCCATTTCCACTAAAAGGCATATTCCGGAGAGTGCATGGCGACCTCTACACGGCTGATTTCTGGAAGGAGATGAAGCGCCGGGTCAAACGTGGCGAGCTGGCGGATATTACCCCGTACGACCGCCGCAAGAAGTTCGAGAATCGACTGCTGACTGTGTGATGGCCTATTCGCGAGGCTGGTCAATCCGCTTGTCAGGATCAAGCCCTTCGTACGCCGAAGATTTTGGCCGAGGTGAGTAATACGGTGCCTGAGATTCCGATTGACCAACCGATGGGTTCTTCCGTCCGATACTGAACAACCCCCTGATAGTGCCAGCGATCCCGCTCCCGATTGCCGCTATCGCTCCACCTACTGTCACAGCCAGGAGCATCACAATAGCGATAATGATCACGAAGATAATGACAAACGCCGCCAGAAGTTTGTTCTTCGGCGTCATGCGGGAAGTAAAGACTCTGAAATTCGCGTGTTGCATATTGCTATATACTGAAATAGCGGTGGAATATTCAAAGTTCCGGCAAACGACCCGCTCATCTCCCCGGTCGTTTGATCCGTTTGGCTATGGCATCGGCCAGCTTGCCTGGCTTCTTAGCATCGAGCACGGTTAACTGCCAGATACCTCTCCCGAACGTATCGTAGAAGCTAACTACCGCCGTGTGGCTCTTGGATCTCATCGAAGTCGTATATGCTTCCCGATGCGGTGAGTTGCCGACGCCATCTGGCGCTTCCCGTTCGTGAAGTACCAACTCCTCCGCAGTCTGCGAGTAGCGGATTTCGAATCCTTTAAGTTGAATTACAATGTATCCATGCTCCGGGAAGTTTTCTGAAAGGTCGATCTTGTGTTTACTTATCAACCGGGTTTTCACCTGCTCAAGATACTTCTGAACATCGGCCGGATATGTCTGTCGTACGCTGCCCGAATAGACGACCGCGGCCGAGTCTCCTCCCAACTCTTTCGCGGGAGGAGCGATCTCCACTGTCCACCTCGGTATTTCCATCAGCACAATCGGAACGCCTGCGGTTTCAGTTCTCTGAACTCTGCTTGCAGTGCAGTTTATCAGTAAAAGAAGAGAGAGGCTCCCAGCTAAGCAGCAAAGACCACGGAAAATGGAAACCATGACAATCCTTCCTGTCGTTTCGTGGCAGACGCCCTCGTCTGCCCGATTCCTACAGCGCCGCCTTTACCGCCAACCCGATCAAGATCAGTCCCCCGATTATCCCTGCCACTTTCCCGAACCTGGCCCCCACCTGTCTCCCTGATGCCAGACCAACAATCGTCATCACCGCGGCCACCACACCGATGATCAGCGACGGCTGTAATATCTCCACGCCTATCAAAGCGAGTGATAACCCCGCGGCCAGCGCATCGATAGAGGTGGCAAACATCAGCACCAGCAAACTCGCGCCGCGTGTGGGGTCACCCTGCCAGGCTCGCTCTTCCGGTCTGCTTTGCTCCCAGATCAGTCGCACGCCAATGATCAACAGCACAACCGCGGCTATCCAATTCCCAAGCGATCCGACATACTTGTAGATCTGTTCACCCGCCAACCAGCCGACAATAGGCATCCCGAACTGGGCAAAACCGAAGTGCCAGGAGAGTCGGAAAACCACCCATCGATCTATCTTTCCGAGCTTTATCCCAACCGCCGCGGCGACTGCAAACGCGTCGAGCGCCAGCGCAAAGGCCAAAGCCAGCATATCATGGAGGTGCATAGTCGGTAAACGATTGTCCTTCAATCCAATAGATTCGCAGACAGAATACTCTTCGGCGCTCCAAACCGCAAGTGTGAAGGCTCAAAAAGACAAATTTCACCATCCGTGGATTCAGAGGAACCAATATCTTAAAGTGGAGTTAAAAATGATAGTTTACAGAACCGTACAGATTAGCTATAATTGGACGGTTAAAACGGAGTATTAAAACCTTAATTCGTTGTGAGACTATGAGAATATCAGCAGTTGAAGAGTATGGCCTGCGCTGCCTGTTGGCCCTCGCGCGGGTCGGAACCTCCGGGCAATTATCGATCTCAGATATCGCAGAGGCTGAGGGACTCTCTGTCCCCTACGCCTCCAAGCTGTTGGCCATATTGCGCCGGGCGGGGCTGGTCACTGCTGAGCGTGGTCGTGGCGGCGGTTTTTCCATCGCTCGTGAACCGCAGGAGATCAACCTCTACGAAGTGATGACCGCACTCGGCGGGCCGCTTATCGATCCTCAGCATTGCCAGAAATACAACGGCCATGCGAAAGAGTGTGTGCACCTCGGCAAGTGCTCGATCTCCGATGTCCTCGGCGGCGTAGCCGGGTATGTCCAGTCATTCCTTGGTCAGACGACGCTCGGCGATCTGTTGACCTCGGAAAAGGCGAAGATGCTTCGCCTCAATCAGGACCACGTACGCATCGGTCAGGCGGCGCTTGAGGAAGAACTCAATCAGCCGGCCGGGCGGATCTTTTTGGAATAGTGAACAATTTTCGGGATTTGAAAGGATACATATTCAATGACTTCAAACAAGCCGCTGTTCGAATGTGGCAACATACATGTTGAGGTGGATGGAAAACAGGTGGTCAACGGCGTCGACTTGACTATCAACGCCGGCGAAGTGCATGCCATTATGGGGCCAAACGGCTCCGGCAAGTCTTCCCTCTCCAACGCCCTTATGGGACACCCCAACTACCAGATCACCAAGGGCTGGGCCAAACTGAATGGTGAGAGCATTCTGGAGATGGAAGCCGACGAGCGCTCACGCGCCGGACTCTTCCTCGCGTTCCAGTATCCACTGGCCATCCCTGGCGTCACCGTGGCAAACTTCCTCCGCTCAGCGCTCCAGGCGCATCGCGGTAGGGATGCCGACATGAGCGATTTCAGAAAACTGATGCGCGCCAAGATGGCCGACCTCGAGATCGATGAGGTTTTCGCCACCCGTTATCTCAACGAAGGGTTCTCCGGCGGCGAAAAGAAGCGGATCGAGATACTTCAGATGTCGGTCCTCAATCCGAGACTCGCCATTCTCGATGAAACTGACTCGGGTCTGGATATCGACGCCCTAAAAACTGTCGCCGAGGGTATCAACAAGTATCACTCGGATTCCAATGGCGTCCTGATGGTGACCCACTATCAGCGACTCCTGAATTACATCAAGCCGGACTACGTGCATGTCATGATGGCCGGTAAGCTGGTTAAGTCGGGTGGGCCGGAATTAGCGCTCAAGCTCGAAGACCAGGGGTACGACTGGGTCGAAGCCGAAGTTGCTCAGAAGGCAGGTGTATAAGTAATGTCTGAGCCGAACATTGATCAGCAGAAGCACGATCTTTCTTCGCTGAACAACGATTACGCGACCAAATACGGTTTCAGCGACCCGGTCGACTACTTCCACAAGGGAGCCAGGGGACTGAATCATGAAGTCGTTGAAATGATCTCTCGGATGAAGAAAGAGCCGAAGTGGATGAATGAGATTCGCCACGAAGCGCTTGATATTTTCTATGCCAAGCCGATGCCAAAGTGGGGTAACACCCAACTGCTGGGCGAGATCGATTTCGAGAACATTTACTACTTCATGAAACCGATCGAGAACCAGCAGAAAAACTGGGATGATGTCCCGGATTATATCAAAAAGACCTTCGACCGTCTCGGTATCCCTGAAGCGGAGAAGAGTTTCCTCGGCGGTGTTTCTGCGCAGTATGAATCCGAAGTTGTCTACCATTCGATGAAAGAAGAACTGACCAAGCAGGGCATTCTTTTCTTCGACATGGACTCCGGCCTGCGCAATCACCCGGAGATCGTGCAGAAATATTTCGGCACGGTGATCCCGTCGACCGACAACAAATTCGCCGCGCTCAATACGGCGGTTTGGTCGGGCGGTTCGTTCATCTATATTCCGCCGGGTGTCGATGTGAAGGTACCGCTCCAGGCATATTTCCGCATCAACGCGGAGAATATGGGACAATTTGAGCGAACGCTCATTATCGCCGACAAGGGTTCGCGCGTTCACTACATCGAAGGTTGCACCGCGCCAGTCTACTCGACCGATTCGTTGCACTCGGCCGTAGTGGAGTTGATCGCCATGGAAGGTTCGTATATCCGTTACACGACCATCCAGAATTGGTCGCGTAATATCTACAATTTGGTGACCAAACGAGCGAATGCTTACAAGAACGCGACTGTCGAGTGGGTCGATGGTAACCTTGGGTCACGCCTGACCATGAAATACCCCTGCATCAACCTGCTTGGCGAAGGCGCTCGCGGTGAGATCCTCTCCGTGGCGTTCGCTGGAGTGGACCAGCATCAGGATGCCGGCGCGAAAGTGATCCATGCGGCGCCAAATACGTCGTCGCGCATCACCTCGAAGTCTATCTCGAAAGATACCGGCCGCGCATCGTATCGCGGATTGGCGAAAGTGCATAAAAACGCGATCAACTCGAAGATCTCGGTTGAGTGCGACGCGCTCTTGATCGGTCGCGATGCTCGCTCGGATACCTATCCGACTATGGAGATCGATGCTGACAAGGTCTCGGTCGAACATGAGGCGCGCGTCTCGAAGGTCGCTGAAGAGCAGCTTTTCTACCTGACCAGCCGCGGGCTGACCGAGGATGAGGCCCGGCTGTTGATCGTCAACGGCTTCATGGAGCCGTTCACTAAAGAGCTCCCCCTGGAGTATGCTGTGGAACTGAATCGACTGATTCAGCTTGAAATGGAAGGTTCGGTCGGATAATGGAAATGACGGACACTGGACATACGATACCTGAATTCGCTCCGGAACTGGAGCGCGGCCCGAAATGGCTTCGCGAACTGCGCCATTTCGCCCGTCAGAATTATAACGATACCCCCATGCCGCCCCGCGGACTGCATCTCTGGCGCTATACCGACCCGGCTAAATTCCTGGTCGACCGTGACGGCATAGCTGATACTTCGTTTGCCGAAAATTACGATGCGGTCGAGCGGCTGGAAAAACAGCACCTCGCCGAAGGGCACATCTCCTGCCTCGTTACCGACTTGGGTGGCCGCAAGGTGGATATCTTTGGCGCGGAGAAGCTGACCAAGCAGGGTATTATTGTTAAGCCCCTCTCTGAGGCGGTCGAGTCCCATCATGAGCTAGTCTCGAAATACTTGTACAATCTAATCGGCAGCAAGACCGGCAAATTCGAAGCGCTCAATGGCGCGCTCTGGAATGACGGCATCTTCGTGTACGTGCCAGATGGCAAGTCGGTCGAACAGCCGATGCACCTTTTGCGCGAAGCAGGCCTCTCCAATTCCGCGCAGTATCCCCGCCTGCTCGTTGTGGTCGGTAAAAACGCCGAATTGACACTTGTTGACGAGTATGGCGGCGGCGCGCCTGATCCGAACACCGGTATTGCCTACTCCAACGGCGCGGTAGAGATCTTCGGTCTCGAGGATAGCCGCGTTCGATACGTCAACCTGCAGCGCCAGGCTCCGGGTACACACTCGTATCTCGCCCATCGCACAAGCGCGGCGCAAGGCGCCAATATTCTGACGATCGCCCTCGCTTTCGGCGCGGCAGTGAGTAAGCAGAACTTCGGCGTCGTGTTGAACGGCGCGGGCGCGGAGTCAAATATGTATGGCGTCCTATTTGGCACCGGGCGCCAGCATTTCGACAACCACACTTTGCATCACCACGCGGTCGGCAGAACCAAGTCGAATATCGATTTCAAAGTCGTCCTGCGTGACCGGTCACTTTCGGCGTACACCGGCCTGATCCGCATTGACCACAATGCCCAGGTCTGCGAAGCCTACCAGGAAAACCGGAATCTGCTGCTCAACCCAAACACTCGAGCGGAGTCAATTCCGGAACTTGAGATCCTTAACGAAGAGGTTACCTGCACGCACGGCGCGACGGTCGGCCCGATCGACCCGATGGATCTTTTCTACCTGCAGAGCCGCGGCATTCATCATGCCGATGCGGTCCGCATGGTCGTATCCGGGTTCATCGCCCCGACGCTGAAACTGGTACCGGAGGATCTCCGGGAGCGTATTGCCGGAATCGTTGAAGAACGGCTGGAGGTCATCTGATATGGGGACGTTTGTCCGGGTCGCGTCCGCTGATGACATTCCTGTTGGTAAATTGAAACCGTTTGAGATCGGCTACTGCCGGTTCATCGTGGCACATACGGCCGAAGGCTTTTATGCCGTCGCCGATGAGTGCACTCACGACGGAGAGCCGATCCATACCGGCAGAGTTCGCGGCGAAGAGGTCATGTGTACCCGTCACGGCGCACGATTTCACCTGCATACCGGCGAAGTGACCGCTCCGCCGGCGATCGTCCCGATAGAAACGTTTCAGGTAAAGGTTGAAGGTAACGAAATTTTTGTGTTCCTTGACTAGGTAACTCAAGGATCCGGGATATAGACTGTATGAGTGCTGACACACCGAACCGTTCAATCGAGGTCTCTTCAACCCCGATCGGGCTCGATATAGAAAAGATCAAGGCTGATTTCCCCATTCTTGAGGAAAGGGTCAACAGCCATCGTCTGGTCTATCTTGATAACGCCGCCACCACGCAGAAACCGCGTGCAGTGATCAACGCGTTGATCGACTATTACCGCAAGATAAACTCCAATATTCATCGCGGCCTGCACACGCTGGCTGAGCGGTCGACCGAAGCATTTGAGGAAACCCGCGGCCATGTCGCGCGGTTTATCGGCGATGTCCCGACCGAAGAAGTGGTCTTCACCAAAGGAACTACCGAGGCCCTCAATCTTATTGCCTACACCTGGGGTGAGCAAAATATCAAGGCGGGTGACGAGATCGTCATCACCGAAATGGAGCACCACGCCAACTTCGTGCCGTGGGTAATGCTGGCTAAACGGAAGAACGCAGTCATAAAGCGGATTCCGATCACCGTCTGCGGCCATCTTGATCTTAGCGATATCGACACAATTATCACCGAAAAGACCAAGCTGGTAGCATTTCCGCACGTCTCCAATGTTCTGGGCACTATTAATCCTGTCACGCAGATAGCGGCCAAAGCCAGATCGGTCGGTGCGACAGTTGTTGTTGATGGCGCGCAGTCTGCCCCGCACATGACTATCCGCCCGGCGGAATACGGCGTTGATTTCTATGTCTTCTCCGCGCATAAAATGCTCGGTCCGACCGGAGTCGGAGTACTCTGGGGACGTCGCTCGCTCTTGCAAAGCATGCCTCCTTTCAATTTTGGCGGCGAGATGATCAGAGAAGTCTCGTTCGAACGGATCACGTTCAATGAACTTCCCTGGAAATTCGAGGCCGGTACCCCCAATATCGCCGATGTTATTGCCTTTGATGCCGCCCTGACCTATCTTGAGTCGATTGGTATGGAAGCTGTCCGAAACCACGAAATTATGCTGACCAAATACGCGATCGACCGTCTTACCGCTCTCAAAGGGATAGAGATCCAGGGGCCGCTGGAAAGCGCCACCCGAGGCGGAGCGATCTCGTTCACTGATCCGAATATTCACCCGCACGATATCAGCACGTTCCTCGATTCGCGCGGGATAGCCATTCGCGCCGGACACCATTGTGCCCAGCCGCTCATGCGGACGCTCGGCAAAGTTGCCACCGCCCGCGCGTCGTTCTATATCTACAACACCGAAGCCGACATCGATGCGCTTTACGATGCCCTGGTTGAGATGAGAAAGTATTTCGGCGTATGACACCATCGCTCGATGACATGTATCGGGAGATCATTCTCGATCACTACCGCTCGCCACGCGGCAAAAAGCCGCTCCCACACGCAGACATTACCACGCGTGGCCAGAACCCGTCATGTGGTGACGAGATCTCCCTCGATGTCGAAATGGATCACGGCGTGGTCAAAGATGTGCACGTGAATTGCCACGGCTGCGCCATTTCGGTTGCCTCCGGCTCCATGCTTGCCGAGACAGTTAAAGGTCGATCGTTTGAAGAAGTTCAGCGCATCGCCGAGATCGTCCGGAAGATGCTCAAAGGCGAAGAAGTCCAGATACCCGATGACCTCGGCGATATAGATGCCCTCAAGGGAGTGCGGCAGTTCCCCGTCCGGATAAAGTGTGCCCTCCTTGCCTGGGTCACCCTTATCGAAGGGATGAAGAACTACTCAAGTGGGAGTACGGAAACTACGAACACCACTATCACGACCGAAGACGACAGCGAGCAGCACTGATGGCCGTCCCGACCAAAGAACAGATAATCGAAGTCCTCAAGCCTATCCACGACCCGGAGATCCGCATCGGGATAGTCGATCTCGGTCTGATCTATGATGTCGACCCGCAGGAGGATGGCGTCGTCCGCGTTAAGATGACCCTCACTACTCCCGCTTGCCCGTACGGTGAGATGTTGCTGGCCATGGTGCATCGCGAAGTCGAGCAGATGGACGGCGTGACTAAAGTGGAGGTCGTGCTGGTCTGGGATCCACCGTGGGATCCCAAAGAGATGTGTTCCGATTACGCAAAAGATATGCTGGGTATCTGGTGACGGTGCGGCCGTCAATCAGATAGGTGATCCTGTAAAATGTGATGGTGGGGGATTCCGTCGACCGATACATTGGTCGCTTGTGAATTTCAGCACTTTCATCGCAACTTTGGATTTCGACATTCGTTATAGTTCGTAATATCATATTCAACCCGGGAAAGTACGCATGGAAGAGAATAAACCACGTCCAGACCTCTCTGCGCTCCGCATCTCAAAAGAGAAGCGGTACGATGATCGCCCGCGCAGCAAGGCCTGGACCTGGATCGGTCTGTTGATACTTCTTATCGCTATTGTTGGCGGCTATTTTATGTTCAAGGAGTCGGTCACTCCGGCAACCAAAGTGAAGGTCGCCACGGCGACGATGACCTCCGGCTCCGATGCCGCCGCCAGTCTGGTCGCCACAGGATATGTAGTGGCTCAGCGAAAGGCGGAGGTCGCCTCCAAGGGGACCGGACGGCTCGTGAAGCTTGACTTTGAGGAGGGTGATATTGTCAAATCTGGTGAAATCATCGCCGTTCTCGATAATGAGGATATCCGAGCCAACCTCCAGGTTGCCAAAGCGCAACTGGAACAAGCCGAAGTAGATTCTCTCAATTCGGGCCGCGCCTATCGCCGTTATAAAGGGCTTTCAGAAACCGGCGCGGTCACCACTGCCGAACTCGAATTGGCCGAATCGAAATACAAGGCGACGCTCGCTGCCGTCTCTGGCGCAGCGGCCGCAGTCACTACCGCCGAAGTTAATCTTCAAAACACCTATATTCGCGCGCCATTTGCCGGGACGATTCTGACTAAGAACGCCGAGGTCGGTGAGATTGTCGCCCCTTTTGCGTCCTCGGCATCTTCCAAAGGCTCAGTGGTAACCCTTGCGGATATGGGTTCGCTTGAAGTCGAGGCCGATGTTTCTGAGTCCAATATCAACCGCGTGCAGGTTGGACAACCGGCAGAGATCATTCTCGACGCTTACCCCACCGTGCGATACGCGGCAAAAGTGAAAAAGATCGTCCCGACCGCCGACCGGTCCCGCGCGACCGTGTTGACCAAAGTCACTTTTACACAGATCGACGATAAAGTGCTTCCGGAAATGTCTGCGCGCGTTAATTTCTTCCTGGATTCAACCGCGGTGAACGCGACCAATGCCAAAATGCTGTCTATTCCCAAAGACGCGATCACGAATCGCGACGGCCAGAAGATCGTTTTTCGGATAGATGGCGAGATAGTAACAATGGTCCCCGTGCAAACCGGCCGCGAACTCGGGCGCATGGTGGAAATAACCTCCGGGCTCTCCAGTGGTGACCGCGTGGTCCTTACTCCTCCCGGGAAGTTGACTACCGGCCAGAAGATCGAAATCTCATCGTAGATAAGGATACTAGTTATGTCGCAGACAATGGTGAAGGTCGACAACGTTTACAAATCGTACTGGCGCGATACTATCGAGATCCCGGTGCTGCGCTCTATCTCTTTTACCATACCGGAAGGGGAATTTGTGGCGCTGATGGGCCCATCCGGCTCAGGCAAAACCACGTTACTCAATTTACTGGCGGGGATCGATCGCCCCAGCAAAGGTGACGTCATGGTCGCGGATTCACAGATATCCGGCCTCAGTGACGCCGAACTGGCCCGCTGGCGCCAACGCAACATCGGGTTCATCTTCCAGTTCTATAACCTCATCCCGGTGCTCACCGCGTTTGAGAATGTAGAACTTCCGCTTATCCTGACCAAACTGAACAGGGCAGAGCGACGTAAACAGGTTGAGACTGCTCTTTCCATCGTTGGCCTCGGCGATCGCATGCGTCACTATCCGAACCAGCTCTCCGGTGGTCAGGAACAGCGCGTCGCTATCGCTCGAGCGTTGGTGACCGACCCGAATGTCATCCTGGCTGATGAGCCGACCGGCGACCTCGACAAGAAATCCGCCGAAGATATTATGGAGCTTCTCTCCCAGCTCAATCAGCAGTACAAAAAGACCATCATCATGGTCACTCACGATCCCCGGGCGGCCGAGAAAGCGCACATCACACGCCATCTGGACAAAGGTGAACTGGTCAACGGGAACGGGGCCAAGTGAACATACTCAAATTGACCTTCCGCAACGCCGGTCGTCACAAGCTCCGCACGGCTTTGACGATCATTGGCATGGCGATCGCCGTGATGGCCTTTGCGGTCATTCGCACGGCGATCGAAGCCTGGTATAGCCAGGCATCCGCGTCATCCCCCGACCGCTTGGTGACCAACAACAATGTCTCGATCATCTTCACCCTGCCGATCTCGTATCAGTCGAAGATCGCCGATGTTCCGGGAGTAGAGACAGTTGCCCACGCTCAGTGGTTCGGCGGTATTTATGTCGACGCGAAGAACTTCTTCCCGAAGTTCGGAGTCGAGGCCGAGCCGTATCTCAAGATGTATCCTGAGTTCATTATCCCGCCGGACCAGAGGGAGCAATTCCTCAAAGAGCGCAACGCCTGCCTGATTGGACGGCGTCTCGCCGATCGTTTTGGCTTCAAGGTCGGCGACCAGATACGAATTGTCGGCGACATTTACCCGGGTGATTGGGATTTCGTTGTTCGCGGCATCTATACCGGCGCCAAAGAAAACACTGACGAAGCATCGATGATTTTCCACTACCAGTATATTGATGAGCGCATGCGCGTCGAATCTCCCGGACGCGCCGGTCAGGTCGGATGGTTCATGATCCAGATCGATGACCCCGGCAAGGCAGCTCAGATATCACAACAGATCGACGAGATGTTCAAGAATTCCGCCGCCGAAACCAAAACGCAAACAGAAGAGGCCTTTGCCCTCAGCTTCATCGCCATGTCCGGCTCCATCATCGCCGGGATGCAGATCATATCGGTGATGGTTATCGGAATCATTCTTCTGGTATTAGCCAATACGATGGCGATGACCGCTCGCGAGCGGATAAGTGAGTATGCCGTCCTCAAGACATTGGGCTTTGGCAACGGAAAAATTGTCGGATTGATATTCGGCGAGTCGCTTTTTATCGCCTGTCTTGGTGGAGCCTTGGGAGTCGCGCTCACGTTCCCTATTGTCACGCTCATGAAAATTGGGCTGTCGGCTTATTTCTCGGCGTTCCCGATGCCCGCGCTGACCTTCATTCTCGCCGGAGGCTCAGCTATCGTGGTTGGCGTTCTGGCCGCGATCTTCCCGGCCATGAAAGCAATGCGCACGTCAATCGTTGACGGCCTGCGAGTGGTGGACTAGGAGATAAAACTATGCCAAAACTACTCAATTACTCATACAAGAATAGCTTCGCTCGCAAGCTGACTTCAATTCTGACCCTGAGCGGTATCGCTCTCGTGGTTTTTGTCTTCTGCGCGGTGCTGATGCTTTCCAATGGCCTTGAGCAGACGCTAGTCTCAACCGGCTCAGATTCCAATGCTATCGTCGTGCGCAAAGCCGCCAACACCGAGTTGGTGTCGCTGGTCGGACGAGATGCCGCGGATGTCGTCAAGACTGATCAGGGGATCGCCCGTGGCGCGGATGGCCAGCCGATGTTTGCCAATGAGATTTTGGTCCTTATCAGTCAGCCGAAACGCTCCAATGGAGAAATATCGAACGTTCCCGTGCGCGGGATCAGTGACGGTTCGCTGAAAATCCGCCCGAATATCAAGATCACGCAAGGACGGATGTTCAACCCCGGTACCTCTGAGATCATCGCCGGGATCAAAGTGGCGCAAAACTTTGTTGGCTGCGGCCTAGGCGAGACTGTTCGCTTTGGCCAGCGCGAATGGACTGTCGTCGGTATTTTCGAGGGCGCCGGCTCCGGCTTTGAATCGGAATTGTGGGGTGATGTAGACCAGCTGATGGCCGCTTTCCAGCGCCCCATCTATTCGTCGCTCACCTTCGCCATCGACCCCGCATACACGTTTGAAGAGATAGAAACGCGGCTGGAGAATGATTCCCGGTTGCAAGTCGATGTCCAGCGGGAGAAAGAATACTATCGCCTGCAGTCCGCGACCTTCAGCACCTTCATCAACATTCTCGGCGTGGCCATTTCCGTCATCTTTTCGTTCGGCGCAATCGTTGGCGCGATGATCACCATGTACGCGTCGGTCGCCAACCGCACAGTGGAGATCGGCACGCTCCGCGCGCTTGGTTTCTCACGCGGCTCGATCCTCAGCGCCTTCCTCATTGAATCGCTGTTTATCGCGATTGTCGGAGGGCTCGTTGGGATAGCGCTGGCGACTTCGCTTCAGTTGGTGGAGATTTCGACAACGAACTTCGATACGTTCGCGGAGCTTGCGTTTTCGTTCAAGATGTCCCCCAGCATCGCGATCAACTCACTGATATTCTCAATTATTATGGGAATTCTGGGCGGCTTTCTCCCCGCCGTCCGCGCCTCCCGCCTCCGAATTGTACAGGCTCTCAAAACCCGCTAAGATTATATGCTCATCTGATGTCGGCGGCCGATCCAGGCCGCTGACATCAAAGCGATCGTGATGATCGCGAAGACCATCGTTATCGCCGGCGTCACACTGGAAGTTGCCCCCATAAAATCAAGAAAAGGCACCTGATTCATCGGGCCGATATACCAGAGCGCCACGTACAGTGCCTCAAAGAGGAGTGCCCGTCCCGTCCAGACTCCTCCCGCCAATGCCAGCGTCGGAATAAAGGCGAGTCCTACCACCCACGCGAACAGGCTGTTCATCTCCCCCGCTATCAAAAACCGTACTGCCATACCACTTCCAGCCGCCGCTGTCACCAGCAGTCCCGCGATCCACATCGCGGGGAACTGGACTTTCAAAAAGTGCGGATTGCTGAACATCACCTGCTCAACCGAGTTCTTTTTCTCTCGCGTCCCCATTGCGGACCAGACAGCCATCGGCCAGATCCAGGCGATCGGGAACAGAAACTTTCGCGCCGCTTCCATCGGCGTCAGCAACGTTGCGATGATCAGCGCCAGCATCCCAAAATACCACCAACGGTTCGCTCCACGAAGCGCCAGCCAGAGCTCGGACCGGATCATCGACACTAAACCGACCTTTGGCCGTACAGTTAGCGGCGTCAGCGTCCGCTGCTCACTGATCTGCGGAACCACGACCAGCTCTTCTGTTGCCTCGGCCGCCTTCTTCTTGGCGGATTTCGGCACCACCGACAACGATTCAAATCTGCGGAATATCGGCACCGCCACCAACACAATCCCGATCGCGAAGGCGATCCAGACCAAGCGCTCTGCGATTGTGCCAAAACTCCACTGCATACCGTTCCATAGAAAGGTCGTTGGCCGCTCGGCATCCGCGATCAACTGGATCCCCATCGAGACATTTTCGAAACTTTTGCCGGTGATAACCGCCACATCGGCACACAACTGCTCAAATATCCGGGTGATCCCGGGAAGGTCGTTCGCCCCAACCATGCCATGTCCCTCTGTTTCATTCGGAATGATCGACATGACAAGCGTTAGATTCCAAAGAAAGAAATACGCCACATTCCCCAGCGCTCCCCGCAGGAGCGGTGTCACCTCGAACAGCACCGCCACCGCCGATATCACCAGCAGATAGGGCATCGCCATTATCACCGAAGGCGCTATGATCTGCCCAAGATGAATGGAAGTATCCTCTCCCCGAATCAATTGCGTCACTACGGCGCTGACCAGCAGAGTCGCAACGATCGACGACAACAAAGCGAAATTGCTGAGTGTCTTGCCCAACAGGTATTCAAAGCCCGACAATCGCGTGCTTGCCAGTAATTGCGCGACGCGCGTGTCCCGGTCACGGGCGACGGAGTTTTTCACAAGATAGAACCCGACCAGAGAGAGAAATGTCGAGCACATGAGTGAGAATGTCACGCCGATCCATGCCGAATTGTAAACGCCGCGCATGTCTCCCAGCCCGACCGTCACATATCCGGCATCCGCCTCCGGTACAAAAAAGTAGCCGACATAAAGGCTCAGGACCAGCACGATAAAAAAGCTTGGTCGCCGAATGCGCTCGAGCAGATCTGCCTTGGCGATATGATAGAGTACGCGCAATCTGTTCATGCGGCGGCCCGCTCTCGATCGAATGCGATATACCAGAGATATATATCCTCAAGCGAAGGGGTCACTGTTTGGGCCGCGTTCCCCGGCGCGATATCCGATACCAGCCGCACCCGCAGCCCTTCAGTCCGACGCACAACCGCCGTGACGAGGTATTTCTGTCTCAACGATGGCAGTTCATCCGCGGTAATACTCATCTCCCAGACCTTCCCCTCAGCACGCGACAGCAGCTCTTCAGGCGGAGCCGAAACCAGATGTTTCCCTTTCTGGATGAGCGTGATTCCGGTCGCGATGGATTCAACATCCGACACAATATGCGTCGATAATATGACGATCCGTTCCCCTGAGAAATCACTGAGCAGATTGCGGAAACGAACACGTTCCTCCGGATCCAGTCCCGCGGTCGGTTCATCGACTATCAATAGTTTTGGATCATTCAGCAGTGCCGCGGCGATCCCCACACGCTGGCGCATCCCTCCCGAGAATCCACCTACCTGTCGTTTCCGCGCTTCCTGCAGGTTAACCAGCAGTAAGAGCTCCTCTATCCTGCGTTTCGCCACAGCGCCGTGCAGGCCCTTGGCCGCGGCCAGATACTCCAGAAACTCCTGCGCCGTCAGGTGCGGATATACTCCAAAGTCCTGCGGCAGGTAGCCCAGTTGTTCGCGCAGAATATCCGGCTCTTTCCCAATATCGTGCCCGTTCCAGATGACCGAACCTTCCGTCGGTTTGGTCACAGTCGCGAGGATTCGCATGAGCGTTGACTTTCCCGCTCCATTGGGGCCAAGCAAGCCGAGGATTCCGGGGCGCAGAGTCAGGGAGAAATCCTTTAATCCCCAGACTCCCCCCTTGTACTGTTTGGAGAGATTCTTTATCTCAAGTTGCATGAATGAGAGTCCCACCGTTCGGTTGTTTTCTCTTCTGTACGGAGAATTCGCGAATCGGATACAAAGAAAATGTGCGGAACCGTTCATGGACGGTCCGCTCAAAACGCGAAGGGCTGCCCATTCGGGCAGCCCTTCAACGAACATGGAAGTATATGTATGAAGACCGAATCTCAGTTGGCCGACTGTTTCGGGAAACTCTTCTCGCGACCGTCCTTGAAGATCGCAATCGCTCCGGTGACCGCGCCGGAGCTGTCCCGCTCAAACTTGAGTCGCACATAGTCCCCGCTATTGCCGCCGAACATGAACAGATCGCGGGTCATGGCGATCAACGGGAATTTCGGCCCACCCTGACGCTGTGAAAAAAGCGCGCCATTCTCAAAGGTTATCGCGCGCGGCCCATAAGTACCGGCGCATGCGGCGAGTTCGGCCTCCGTCGACTTGGGCGGATTAGCCTCTGCCTCAATGCGAGCGGCAAGCCATGTGTATTCACGCTTCAGCTCTTCTCTTGGGGTGGTCTCCTGCATCTTCTTGAATGCGTCCAATTGGGCCGCTACCAACGCCTGATCCGCGGGAACATCGATATCCGGCTTTACACCGACTCCCTCCCAGTTGGTGCCGGTGATCGGATTGATCGCCCGCGCGTACGGTACACGCATTGAGACCTTCAGATTCGGAAACGCATACTCATTTACCGGATGCGCGCCACCGCCGGTCGTTTCGCCGACAATGGTGGCTCGTTTGAGATTTTTCAGGTTATAACTGAACTCTTCAGCGGCTGAGAATGTGAAGTGGCTGGTCAGCACGTAGATCGGGATATCAGTCATCTTCTTGCCGACCACGCCAAGGCTGGTCCAGAATTGCTTCAGCGTATCGTTCCCGCGCTCTTCGAAGCTATTTAGATGGACGGAGTTCTTAAAAAAGTAACTGGAAATAAGTTGGATCATGGTTGGATCGCCGCCGCCATTCTCTCGCAGATCAATTATCAGCGCGTCGGTGTTGGCTAGGAACCCCATCGCCGCAATGGCGGTCGGTCCGGCGATATCTGTCGGCGTAAAGCCCATCAGATTGAGATACCCGATATTCCCCGGGAGTATCTCCAGTCTCTTAAATCCATAATTGGCCCGACGTTCGGATTCCAAGTACTCTTTCTCCATCTCCGGCGAAATAGAGTCCCCTGCTGGACGTGGGTTCGGGTCAAATCGCACGCCAAAGTGTCCGTCCTTGCAGACCTCGCGAAGGTCATTATGCAGCGCCATCAGGAATGGAACGGTGGTCTTGAACTCTTTGTACCCACCGGCTTTCAGTTTCTTGCGCGCCGCGGCCTCCATCTTTTTGGCGACATCAGGAAATACGTACGCTCGATTGACGAATACGGAGACACTGTCGATGATCTCGGCCTTGCGAGTATCTGTGATCGGCTCATCCTGCCCCCCGGCCACCATTTGCTGACCGCTAGCAATGTCCGCGGCGCCAATGAAGCAAGCTACGATAAGGCTCGCCAACATGATCACCCGAGTCGCGTACGTTTTCATACTAATCTCCTTTTTGCTCCCTGTCACCTTTTTCGCTTTTTATTCCCGCGTAATTCTAATCTCATTTTGATCGATGGCCGATGGTGCTCGTCGTGCTTCGGGTCAACCGGCACCTCTACAAACCCGGTTGACCGATACAGATTGGTCGCCGCGGTCAATTTCGGGTTGGTGTGCAGGAAGACGGCCGATGCCCCCTTCTGTCTGGCAAAGTCAAGAGCGACCGCCAGGAGACACCGTCCCACCTGCTGCCCCTGAGCCTTCGGGATCACTCCCATCTTTCCGAGCTTGAATTCTTTCGGTCCTCGCTTGAACAAAGCACAGGTTCCGACCACCTCGCCATCCAATTTGGCAAAAAACACCATCCCCCCCTTGTTTATGATCTTCCCGACCGGATCATTCAGGATCACCTCATCGGATGGCTCCACTGAGAAATACTTCTCCAGCCACTCAACTGTGATAGACTTAAAGTATTTCTTGAAGGATGGTCTGTATTCCACTACTTCGATTGAATCCAATCGACGATCCTGTAGCCGGGTCATCACCCGCTGATACATATCCGTTCGGTCAAGTTCCTTCTCGATCCTGGACAGCATCGTCAGCAGATCCTTCCCCGCCGATCTCAGCAGTTCCCGGTTAGCCGCCTCGATCTCTTCCCAGACTGGCGTCAACCGCTTGACCACTTCCTTCGCTTTGGGGGTCAGGCTGAGCATCCGTTGCCGTTCATCCGCTTTGGCTTTCTGGCCGACCAGAAGCCCCCGCTTGACCATCGCGTCCGCTATCTGATTGATCGCAGGATGCGTCAGGCCAAGTGCCCGGGCGATCGCCGTCACATTCATGGTCCCTTCCTGATTGAGCAGGTAGGTGACCGCAAACCAGCGCGGCTCGAATTCCACCTGCTGGGCATCGTAGACTCGCGTGACATCGCGCATCAATCGCTCGCTGAGCCGTCGAAGCCGACTTCCCAGGGCCAGCGGCCCCAGTTCCTTGATCAGGTCCATTGATTCCCCGTTTCTTGCCCGCGACCCCGGCGGGTCGCTTGAGCTATTTTACGTAAGTGCTTACATATTTGTTTCCGCAGTTTTGCGAACCTGCAAGCCCCAACATAGCGGCTGGAAACGACGAAAGCTACCTAGTTATTCGGATGCTCATTGTACCCGACCCAGAATGCGCCGAATGGCCGCGCCGAGTCGCTCGGCGCTGGGCGGATCGTAATTGGACAGGACTATTATGATTGTTTTGGTCATCAGATCGCACTCTATAACGCCATTCACTCCGGGCGACCCACCCGCGATCCCCATCCCTCCACTGGTCAAAGGCAGTACCGGCTCCTCTGTCTCCGCATGCGGATATTCACCCGTGATTATCCAGGACGCATACTTGCTATCAAGGACCCTGCCGTCTCGAAGTGCCACGATGAACCTGTGCAGATCATCCGTGGTCGAATATCCGCCTCCCGCCGCGCTTCCCCGCGCTGGAAGCGTATAGATATTCGAGTGCCGTTTATCACTCCCATTCCCCCCTTCGGTCGTCTGCCCTACCGCTCGATTCGTGACAATCTCATCGAGCGCATAGGAATCAGTACTGGTCATGCCGGCCGGTCTGAAAATACGCTCTCTCACATAGTCGTAGTAGGAGATCCCTGTAACCGACTCAACGACCGCTCCGAGCAAGACATATGAACCGTTGGAATACTTGCGGTCGGTTCCCGGTTCAAACCACAGCGGCTTGTCCGCGAAGAGCGGAATGTAATCAGCGTTCGTGCGAAACCTGTCTTTCGGGCTCTGCTCGAACTCTTCACCAAAGAAATCTGGAATACCCGAAGTCATCTCGAGCAACTGCCGAATGGTCACTTTTCCTGCTACCTCTGGATTGGGATAGTTCTTCAGATACTTTCCAAATGGGCTATCTATAGTGAGCTTCCCCTGTTGCAAAAGTTGCCCGATCGCTATCTTGGTGAAGATCTTGTTGATTGACCCGAGATTGAACGTGGTTGAATCATTCACCGGCACCCCAAACCCTGCGTCTGCCATGCCGACAGAGATCCGCACCAGTGGCTTCTCATCCCGGATCACCAGCACGTTCCCCGAAAACTCATCTTCGCCCGCCAATGAATCCACCAACTGGCGTATCCTGTCGCCTGCCTCCTGCAGTGTGAGTGGAGTCTCCGGCTCTGAACTGACCGGCCCTTCCATGAGCTCGATGCCGATTCCTGTTAGAAAATGTGGTGGCTCCGCTTCAAACCCAAATTCCATCCTCATCAATTCCTGGTTGGCATTGGAGGCGATGACCACAACCATTGAGTCAGTGACCACGCGCGCTTCTTTGAGTGTCATCAAACGGATCTCTCGCCATATCTCCCGATACCTGCCCACTCTGACCTCTACAGGTCGCGCGGATTTTCCTTCAGCGCTGAGATTCGCTTCAAAATACTGCCGCATCGCGGCAGTATCCCCCGTATTGAAAGCCTCCACATATGCCAGTGCCCGCTCCCCGGTCTGGCTTTTTCGAAGCGTGTCGGCGGCGTCCTTCGGCTGGGCCAAAACCAAACTGGCCGCTGTCAGCACCAGTGCCGCGACACTCCAGATATATCGATTATGTCTCATTACCACTCCCATTTTGATCGCAGGTGTAGTCTTTGTTGATGTGAATTTCCGTTCCTAACATACCGGGGCAGCCCGGTTGAGAGGAGTTAATTAGTGTTAACGGACCGCCCCGTATCTCTGCGCACGGGAGGCTTGACATCGTCGGGATTTTTCCCCTCTTTCCACCTCAGCTTGACCCGCATTGTACCGGGTCCCCACGTCAAACCGAATAGAAAGAGCGTATGGCCGATAAGTTCATTTTTACCATGTTGCGCCTGAACAAGTTCTACGGACAGAAACAGGTGCTCAAAGAGATCAACCTCAGCTTTTTCCCCGGCGCCAAGATCGGCATTGTCGGTGAAAACGGCTCCGGCAAATCGACCGTCCTCAAGATCATGGCTGGCATGGATGACCACTTCCAGGGGACCGCGGAGATCACTCCCGGCTACAAACGGGGTATCGTCCCACAGGAACCGCATCTCGATGAAGCTGCCACAGTGAAGCAAAATCTCGAAGCATCCTTTGGCGAGATTCAAAAACTGATGGCCGAATATGACGCCATCACCGCCAAACTGGCCGAGCCACTCTCCGATGCCGAGATGGACAAGGCGATGACCCGCATGGGCGAATTGCAGGACAAACTTGATGCCGCCGACGCCTGGAATCTTGACCAGAAGATCAACCGCGTTGCCGACGCGCTCTGCCTTCCCGACGATAACCGCTCGGTCGCCACGCTCTCCGGCGGTGAGAAACGACGTGTCGCGCTCTGCAAGATCCTCCTCGAACAGCCGGATCTTGTCCTGCTCGACGAGCCAACCAACCATCTCGATGCCGAAACAGTTGACTGGCTCGAAGCGCAATTGAAAGACTATCCCGGCACGGTCATCATCGTGACCCACGACCGCTACTTCCTCGATAACATCACTCGGTGGATCCTTGAACTGGAGAACGGCAAAGGGATCCCGTGGGAAGGGAACTACACGTCCTGGCTGGAGCAGAAACTCCAGAGACTGGCCGGTGAAGCGGCTCAGGAATCTCCCCGCCGCAAGATGCTCGAGCGCGAACTTGCCTGGATCCGGATGAGCAACAAAGATCGCCACGAGATGTCGCGCATTCGCCTCGCCGAATACGAACAATTGGTCGCGAAAGAGACTGCCGCGTCCAAAGACGAGAACCATGTCATCACTATCGCCCCGGCTCCACATCTTGGCGACCAGGTCGTGGAATTCGACAATGTCTCCAAAGGTTACGGCGACAACCTACTCATCAAAGAGATGAGCTTCAAACTGCCGAAAGCGGCCGTGGTTGGAGTGATCGGCCCAAACGGCGCCGGAAAAACCACACTCTTCAAAATGATCACCGGCGACGAAAAGCCGGATAGCGGCACAGTCAGCGTCGGCCCGACTGTCAAGCTCGCGTATGTTGAACAGATGCGCGATTCGCTGAACAGCGATCTGCCGGTGATACAGGCGGTCTGCGGCGGCGACGGTGACATTCCATTTGGTAATCGTACTGTCCCGGCGCGGCAATATCTCGCACGCTTCGGCTTCAAGGGTGCCGACCAACAGAAATCAGTGCAGGCGCTCTCCGGTGGCGAACGAAACCGCGCCCACCTCGCGCAGATCCTCAAGTCCGGTGGCAACCTGATCCTTCTCGACGAACCGACCAACGACCTCGATGTCAACACACTCCGCTTGCTTGAAGAAGCTATCCTTGCTTTTTCTGGATGCGCCATGATCATCAGCCACGATCGCTTCTTCCTCAACCGCGTGTGTACACACCTGCTGGTGTTCGAGGGCGAAGGAAATGTCAGATGGTTTGAAGGGAACTACCAGGAATACGAAGAGTGGCGCATGAAAGAACTTGGCAGCGGACTTTTCGAGAACCGACGGAACCGCTATCGCAAACTGACCCGCATCTAAGTGCCGAATTCAGAGACCTGATCGATTGCCCGGTCAGGTCTCTCTATCAACTCGCATTGGCATCTTTGTTCGCTGCTTCTCGAAGTTCCTTGTACGTTTGCCCGATCAGTGCTCCAACGATAAAGACCAACGACGAATAGTAGATCCAGAGCCCGAGCATCACCGCCACCACATACGCGCCGTAAATCTTCTTCAGGCTGGAGGTATGCAGGACATACCATCCAAACGCTTCTTTAGCCAGAAACCAGAGAACAGTCGCGGACAGCGCGGCGATCATCACGACTCGCATCGGTTGTCGCCGCTGTGGCACAGCCAGATAAAGAGTGGCATACCCTCCCAAAATCAACACGACTGTCACTACCTGAAACAGGTAGCGCTGAGCCATTTCGAGATTGAATTTCTGAAGTACCTGTAGTCTGGATGCCAGCGTTAATCCGACATCGGTCAACGGAACTACGCCGATGGAAAGAACGAAATAGGCCATGACAAGCAACACGACTCCCAGATCCCGAAACTTGCCATGGTAAATGCGCGCTCCCCCTTGCACCCGAAACGCCGCGTTCAATATGGTCCGCATGCTCGAAAAAAGACCACTCGAGGCCAGCAAAAGACCAAGAATACCTATTAGCCCGGCGGCGTTCTTGTAAATTCGAAATTCTTCCGCCCGCGCGAAAACCACCGACTTGAGGGAATCGGCGAACTGCTGATGTGGCACGGCCCGATCTATGAATTGCCCGATCTCCGCGATCAACGCCGTCTTTTCGAAAACCATCCCGAGTACCGAAAACGCGATCAAGCCGAGCGGGATTATGCAGAACAAGAACGAAAACGCCAGCCCTCCGGACATGAGGAACAGATGGTGCTCCTCCACCTTGTGGTACATAATAGTTATGAACCGCCAGATGCTCGACCAGATATGCTTCGCCTTTTTCATCTCAGCAAATATATCATTCAACAACCCCGGCCGCCAGATTTTTGCCACTCACCATATCTTGCCGGAAAGGGCTTGTGTCTGCAGGACAGAATTGTATCTTCGACCGCATGCTTGAGCCATTTTATAAGTTCACTACGATCGCCGAACGGCCCGATCTTGAGCCCAAGATCCACGACCTGACCAGCGCCTCCTGGCCTGGCTTCATGTATGAGAACGAGGTCGCCAACGTCAATTTCAAGTACCTCTTCTCCGACTTCCCGCAGTACCAATTCGCCCTGGTCGATACTCGCGATGACTCAGTCGTCGCTCAGGGAAACTCCATCAGCTTCCACTGGGATCACCCGATCGAACAACTTCCCGATGAAGGCTGGGAGTGGGTTATTTTGAAGGGAATCGAGGATCTCCGCGCCGGACGAACCCCCAATTGTCAATCTGCCTTGCAGATCTGCATTAGCTCGGGTTTGCGAAGCAAAGGAGTCAGCGGCGAAGTCGTCAAGTTTATGCGAAGCCTTGGCGGAAGGAACGGTATTCCCCATATGGTCGCGCCGGTCCGCCCGAATCGGAAAGCTGATTATCCGCTCGTTTCGATGGATGACTACATAACATGGAAAACCGATGAAGGCCTTCCCTTCGATGCCTGGATGCGCGTCCATGCCCGCCTCGGCGCGCGCGTCGTTTCAGTTTGTCACAAAGCGTTTTGGGTGAAAAATACGATCGCCAACTGGGAGAAATGGACCGGCCTGTCATTCAAACAGTCTGGTTCGTACACAATTCCTGGAGCGCTGAATCCGATCGAGATTGATATGAAGGCTGACCTCGGGGTCTACTGCGAACCGAACGTCTGGATGTATCATCCCCCTCGCTGAAAAAGCAAGGCAATGACTAGCGCCAATACGGCGCTAGTCGGCGTATCCCCTCTTCAATCTGCTCTGGCTTTGCGGCGAAGCTGACCCGCACATATTTTCTTCCTCGTTCGCCGAACGCCAGACCAGGTATCACCACCACATCTACTTCATCGCGAATCCGCAGAGCAAAGCCAATAGGATCATCGATTGCCGACATTGGCAACTTCATGAAATGGTAGAATGATCCATCCGGCGGAGTCTCCTCGACTCCGAAATGTTCGCGCTTGGCCCTGCGAACTGCCTCCCATCGCGCATTCAGCTCCATGCGCGCCGCGCGGTGTATCTCCTCGCTGTGCTCCACAAGCGCCAGCGCCGCTTTCTGCGCCACGTACGATGGTGAAGTAGTTGCATAACTATGCACCGTCCGGGCCGGGGCCAGAGTATCAGGACTCCCGACCATCCAACCCACCCGCAACCCCGGCGCCCCCCACCCTTTGCTGACAGAACTGACTACCACGCCGTATGTTGAAACTTCCCGAAGACTTGGTGGCCGCTTCTCAAAATAGAGATCGCGATAGACCTCGTCAGAAATCAGCAATATCCCACGCTCATGACATGCCTCAGCGATTTGCCGTAGGTCATCCGCCGTGCACCCTGCTCCCGTAGGATTCGACGGATGATTCACTATCACCGCCTTGACGTTCGGATTGCCGAGCCGCGACAATAATTCGCCCGCGTTCAATCTGAATCTATTCGCTTGATCAAGCGGATAGTAATCCGGCTCCGCCTGCGAGAACCGTACTATATTGGGGTAGGTGACAAATCCGGGGTCCGGCAACAACACCTTGTCCCCCGGTCCCACCCACGACTGGATAAGTGAGAACAGACCACCGATCGACCCCTGCGTGATCACCACTTCATCGAAGGTAACCCCGTAATACTTCGCGACCGCGTGTCGAAGTTCAGGCAGTCCTGTCCCCGCACCGTATGGCGCACGCCCAGACCAATCACGCAATACTTTCTGCGCCGGCTCCGGCAGATCCCAGGTCGGCTCGCCAATCCCCAACGGTATCGCGGTTGGTCGAGCCCCTTCCGCTATCTGACGGATCAGGCTGATATCCAGCGACCCTATACGCGATGCCCGCTCCATCGGTCTACTTTTTCCCCCGCTTGCTCGCCTTGTGCGCCTGCTTGACATATTGCGCCAGAGCATCGGAGTCCGGCTTGTTGATCAGTTTGCGAAGTTTCGCGAGCTCCGATTCCATTTGAGAAATTGCCTTGGTCACTTCGGCCCGATTACTCTGCAAGAGATTCTTCGTGAGTTCAGGCGAGGACTTCGCAACCCGCGTCGCGCTCTTGAGGCTCCCTCCCGCCAGACGCCACAGCAGTTTGTCGCTCTGCCCGGTTTCAGCAGTCACCTGAACTAGCGCTGTCGCGATCGCATATGGCAAATGGCTGGTCTGCGCCAGCAATCGGTCATGCCGTTTTGCGCCGATCATCAGCGGCACGCCGCCGAGGGACTGTATCATCTGTTTGACCAGTCGTACTTGCGAAGGTTTGGCGCTTGTCGCGGGAGTCATGGTGATGATCTTCTTCTCGAACAACCCCGCTGTCGCCGACTCTATTCCCTCTCCCTCCGTTCCCGCGATCGGGTGAAGGCTCACATACCCCGCGAGTGGCTTCAGTCGCTCCACCGCCTGAAGTATCTCGACTTTGGTACTCGCAACATCAACGCAAAGACTGCCAGCCGGAAGCATCTCAAGTACCGAGGGCAATAGCCGAAGAGTCACATCGATCGGTGTCGCCAATATCACGATTTCCGCGGAGCTCAATCCTGCTCGAAGGTTCGCCACCGTTTGGTCGACCGCGCCTCGTTCCTGGGCGCGAGCCATAACCGCTTTGTGCGAATCGAATCCGACAACTCGCGCCACAATTCGCCGTCCCACCAGATCCAGCCCTATCGAGCCACCGATCTGACCAAGACCGACCGTGAGCGCGGTCATCTCGCCAAGCTTTTTCATATCGTCCGTTTTACTGCCTGTGCCACATGCTCCAGATCATTCATTAGTTCGGCAAAATCCGCCGGATACATACTCTGAACACCGTCGGAAAGCGCGCGTTCCGGATCGGGATGCACTTCGATTATCAGTCCATCCGCTCCGGTCGCGACGGAGCCTTTTGAGACCGGCCCGACCAGTTCGCGCTTGCCTACCGCGTGACTCGGGTCGACGATCACCGGAAGATGACTCAACTGCTTGAGGATCGGTACCGCCGAGATATCCAGTGTGTTGCGTGTCCATTTCTCAAAACTGCGGATACCTCGCTCGCAGAGCATCACGTTTGGATTCCCATTCGACAGAATATATTCCGCCGACATCAACAACTCCTCGATCGTCGCCATCAACCCGCGCTTCAATAGCACCGGTTTGTGGCTCTTGCCGCACTCTTCTAACAGCGAAAAGTTCTGCATATTCCGCGCCCCGATCTGAAGTATGTCCGCGTAGCTCGCGACCAGCGATACATCCTGAGGCGATACCACCTCGGTCACTATCGGCAGCCCGAACTGCTCACCAACTTCTTTGAGTATGATCAAGCCCGGTTCACCCAACCCCTGGAAACTGTACGGCGACGTTCTCGGTTTGAATGCACCACCTCTCAGGATCTTCGCCCCCGCTTTCGCTACTGCGTCGGCCGAGGCCATCATCTGGTCGCGCGTTTCCACCGCGCATGGCCCGGCCATCACCACCACCTGTTTCCCCCCGATCTTCACATTGCCGGCCGTGATGACAGAATCTTCCGGCTTGAACTCCCGACTCGACAGTTTGAACGGCTTCAGGATCGGCACAACTGACTCAACCCCGATCAGCGTCTGAAAGACCGCCGGGTCAACTACCTTTCCGTTGCCGACCACGCCGATGATCGTTTTTTTGTCGCCGCGTGAAAGATGCGGACGAAACCCCAACTCCTGTACTCGCTCCAGCACATGCTGGAGACGTTCCTCCGTGGCGTCCGAGCGCATCACAATGATCATACGGGATCTCCTTCGGTGAGGTCGGGGCGTAACTGCCTCGCCTCTCTCAGATATTGGTGTTTTATCTCTTGCGGCGATCTGGCGGTATTGACGAGTAGAAGTACCCGCACCACCGATCGCATCGCGCCCGGAACATCGATCTCTTGTGCGCAGATGAGCGGCACGGTCGGCCAGTGGAGACCGCGTACCGCGTACGCCGGGAACTCGGCCGTCAGATCCGGTGTCGCCGTGAACATGATCCCCGCGATATCATCCGGCTCTAACTGGTTTTCCCGGACGATCGCCACCAGCAACTCCCGCGTTGCCGAGGTTATCGCTTCTTTGTTGTTTGCGTCGACCGTCACGGCCCCGCGAATGCCACGCACTGCCATCGTTGGATTCTCCTTGCGGAGGTTTTAATACTATGAAAAAGGCCCGCTGCCATTTGGTAGCGGGCCTGGATATCTTGCTGACCTTGCTGTCAGACTGACATACCACCCACTACCGGGTAGAGAGAATAGTAGTAATAGCCCCAATATCGGGCGGCATCATCGGTGGAAAGAGAAGCAATGTAGGATGTCTGGACTACCATTGAGTAATATCTCCTGGTGTTCTCAGTATACCCCAAAGTGCAATTTTGTCAAGATGGATTCTTTCAGTCGCCTATTGACCGCGGGATAAATGTACCGTGATTGAACAGCGGGGCTCCCGCTCCACAGGAGCCCCGGCCTTTAGATTGACTGCCTCCTACTGGAGCAGTAGCATCTTACGCGTCGCCACTGCCCCGTTTGTCTCAAGTCTATAGAAGTAGACGCCACTGGCAACCGGGTTGCCTGAGGCATCCATCGAATTCCAGGTCGCGGTGTGTATCCCTGCGGATAGATCCCCCTCGACCAGCGTTGCTACCCGTTCACCCAGTATGTTGTATACCACCAGGCTGACATGAGTCGGCTGTGGCAGGCTGAAAGAGATCGACGTGGTTGGATTGAATGGATTGGGATAATTCTGCTCCAGAACCAATTCGCTTGGCAAAGTCGCCACTTTCGCCGCTGGCGGCGCCTGCGGTGCGATCATCCCCTGAATATAGCCGGCCAGGTAGACCAGTCGTTCGGCCGCCATCGGATCAAGATACTTGGATGGCGTCCTTTCGACCTCCTGCTTGAAGATCTCCAGCATCTGCCAGGCCGCTTGCAACGCGCCGCGCTCTATCAGCTTCTGCGCTTTTAGCACGTGCAGATGCCATGGCGCGACATTGTAGGTCCGCTTCAGCAGCTTGGAATCGATATACTGGGTGATCGCCTGATCCAGCAGGAGCGCTGCGTCGGCCGGATCAGCCATCGGCGCCAGATCGAACACCCGCCCGCCGCGATATGCTACCACTGGCGTATGGTCGATCATGTAGTCCTTCACGACCGTGTAGACCGGCAAATCAAGGAAGTTAAGATTACTGATAGAGAATCCCGGTATCTGGCTGACAAATCCAACCACCGCGTCCGAGGTCGACACCGTGTATGTTGCATACGGGTCTATCGGTACGCCGTTGATGCGAACCGATGTATAGTCGACACGCGAGCCGGGTGGATTCGCTTGATTGTACGCGTACATGATATTTGAACCATGCAGTATGAAATCCTCGGAGTACGGTAGATTGTAGACCGCGAACTCAAGCCCCGCCAGAATAGACATACCGTTCGTCTCGAACGTCACCAGCTTCAGCCCCAGCCCCGTGGTCTGGTCAAACCCGTATGGGACAGCCTGGAAGATATCCATCCCCCTGACCAGCCCTTTGTAGATCGTCTGACCGCAAAACCCCTGCGGCTGGAACGCGATATCCGTTCCAGTCACTATCCGGAACGCGTCCGCGATCATATTCCCCATCGGCGTATCCTGGAAGATCCCATCCGTTCTTGTCTTAGTGATATCAACCGCCGCCACTGCCAGGTTTTCGGAGTATACTGGTCCAAATCGGGGATCCGCCTCGATTCCCATAGCCAGCATCTGGATCTGACCGGCAATAGTCGGTTCTTCCGGGACCGACTGATCTATCGGGACAGGATAATAGTCAAAGCCGACCAGGTCTCCGCTTTCGACAACCAGCGTTGTCCTGCCGACATGCCCCGCAAACTCTCCTGCCTGCACGATCCTGACTCCATTGACCTCAACAGCACCGGGCAGATAGGTGTGAGAATGTCCGCCGACTATAACGTCTGCCCCTGAGACCATTTGCGCCAGAACGCAGTCAACTTCAAACCCCAGGTGACTAAGGATTATCACGACATCACAGTCATGCGCCGCAAGCGTATCGATCCACCTCTGCGCTTCTCCAATGGCCGGCAGCACCAGTACCGGCGATGGATTGGATATCTGGTTCGCGCTTTCGGTCAGCAACGCCACCACCCCGACCCGCGTGTTCCCGTAATCTTTGATCATGTACGGCTGAACAAAGTATCCCATGGTCGGCTCGCCACTGACATCCAGATTGGCGCAGAGCACCGGCATGGCCGGGTCAGGCAACCCCGCTTGAATCAGCATATACTGCAGGGTCGATGGATAGAGATCAAATTCATGGTTCCCCAGCGCAACCGCATCATACCCGATCGCTTTCATCAGCATCAACTGGGGAATGCTGAGATACTCCTGAAACATGAAATCCCCGACCGAATAGTCCCCGGCATCCAACACCAGAGTATTGGGCGACTGCATCCGGGTCATCCCGATCAGCGTCGCGACTCGGGCAAAACCTCCCCATTGCCAGTTCCCCGAGGCATCCTTTGGCCCATACGGCAAGAGATGCGCATGCGTGTCATTCGTGTGCAGAATGACGATCGAATCCGGCTGAGCAATCGCTACAGCGCAGCACATCAGTATCGCCGCCAGCACTGTTACTAACGTTTTCACTGAAGCCTTCCCTTGCGGCATCCGCCGCGTGAATATGTATGAGTATAGACACGACCGGTCAGAAGGCCAATCGCGCCCCGTCCGTCTGCGTCGTGATGATTTTTGTCCCGGATAGAATTCGTGGTTCGATAGGAATTAAGAATAATGTAGGCATGCTTCTCCACTATGTCAAGAGAGAAGTGCGGTATGTTACTGATAGACAAATGCTCATTCTGCAGACCTACGCTTCAGTCACCGAAGTGATCTCTATCGATTCCGGCCGGAATCCAGGGCTTGCCTGTTCTGCCCCGAAATGCTTTCTTTGGAGAGCACAGGACCACCCTTAGCTCCGGATTGATATGCAGAAGCCAGATGATGTTGCGCTCCTTCGCCTGATCCTTGACACACTCAGCTTGCCAGTCATCGTCGTCGACCGCGACTTGCGTATAGTCTATTGCAATGAGACTCTCTCCAAATGGAACGCCGAGTTTAAATGGAACGCCGATGACCTTATCGGTAAGCCGATGTTCGAGGTTTTCAGCTTCCTCCCTCAGCGAGCCAGAAACAACTATGATGTCGTCTCGAAAACTGGTCAGCCTCTTCGCTCGGAATCAAGTTACAGCTTCGGTGACAAGCAGCTCTCCGTCGAAGTGGAACTGCTGCCTGTCGTACTTGATAACAAGGTTCAATACATCATTACCTTGCTCCGCAATATCACCCGCCAGCGTGAGATGCAGCTCGCCCTCCAACAAAGCGAGGAACGCTTCCGCCTCCAGTTTATGGCCCTGCCGCTCCCCACTTTCACCTGGGAGCAGTCAGGATCGGATTTCAAACTGGTCAGCTATAATGACGCCGCCGCGTCAATTACCGAAGGTGGCGCGGCAAAGCTGGTTGGCTTGGGAGCGGCCAAATTGTATGGCGAGCAATCCGAGATAATGTCCGACCTGCGGAAATGTCTTGAAACTCGCGAAGTCGTGCAACGGGAGATGCTGTATGCGATGAAGTCGTTTCCCGGTCACAAATATATTCGTGCGTATTATGTCTTTATTCCCCCGAATCAGGTCCAGATCCACAGCATCGACCTCACCGCCCTCAAGGAGTCGGAGGAACAGCTTCGTCAGGCCCAATTTCACCTGGCGCAGAAGATCGCCGAACGAACCGAGGAGTTGGAGCACGCGAACGAACAACTGACCATCGAACGCGAAACCCTGCAGCGAAAAAACCTGCTGCAGCAGGAGCTTCTTGATCAGATCGGTGAAAGTCGGCGCGCCGCCGCCCTCCAGATACAAGCTAATATCGACCGTATCGTCATGCCGCTGTTCGAACATATGCGGGGAAAAGTAGATACCCGAAGCGCGGAGTACGTCGAGATGATCAGGAAATCTCTCTTGGAGATCACCTCGCCGCTGGTCAGCAGACTGGAGCAGAAATTCAGACATCTCACTCCTCAGGAGATCCAGATCTGCTCAATGATTCGCCGTGGATACAGCAGTAAGGAAATCGCAGGAATCCGCAACTGCTCTCCGCAGACAGTACTCTAACAGCGCAAGACCATACGGCGGAAACTTGGACTCGCTAAGTCCAAAGCGAACCTCGCGACCTTTCTAGCGTCAGTCTCAGTAGAATCGACGGTCAATCAGGAGTGACTGGATTCATATCTCTATTCTGTTGCAAAGCAGAGCATTAGATTGATAATCGTGGATGTTGGATGATCGACGAGGTGCAATATTATGGGGTATGACTCATACCCCATAAATAGCCTACAATTAACCGTTGTGCCCTAACGTGTATTATTAGATATTCGACTGGCGCCGGGTGACACCCTCGCATATTCTAGGGGTAAATGTGGGCCAACTAGGGCTTCATACAGTGTACTCCTGCATTACACTTGGCGCTAAAAATATGAGCCCGTCTTGGCTGGAATGCAGTTCCCCCCTCCCCCCCTGCATTGCTCCTTGGCGGGTTCTTTTTTTGTGTGCGATTTCGCTGCGCAATGAATTAGACAGCTTCCGCGCTGAATCGCGCGATTGCCCCGGTTCGAAGATTTCGACGGTAGATTTTGACGAAGAATCCATACGCCCCCACCAGGTAGATCAGCGACAACACTCCTCCTGTCAGCAGATTGATCCAGACCTGCTCTGCCACTATCTCTCCCGACAATATCCCGCGCATGCTCTCAAACACATAGCTAGCGGGAATGATTCGCGCTATCCACTGCATCATTTCGGGCAATGTCGCTATTGGATAGTAAACTCCCACAAAGACTGATAGCAGGAATGGGATTGGCCACCCCAACCACTCTGCGGTCGGTCCGAATCTGAAGATCACCCCCGACACAAACACCCCCATCGCCGCGACAAAAACAAAGAGTATCAGCATGAACGGTAGGATCATTGTGCCCACGACCATGACATCGTAACCAAACGCGATTCCGGCAAGTATCACCATCGCCATCAAACCGGCCATCGCGGTCACGATACTCGTCAGCACCAGCCCGCTCAGATACTCCGTTAGCTTGAGGGGTGACACGAAATAGTTGATGAAGTTCTGGCTCCAGACATCCTCGAGAAAACTGGTCATGATCCCCGCCTGGATACGGGCACAAAACTCAAAGAAGATGATTGCTCCCAGAATAACAGTGACGAAACTGAACGTCGCCTCGCCGAACGTCAGCAGATACTTCCTGACAAATCCCCACTGCACTAGGTCGATCAACAGCCAAAGAAAGACCGAGGACAAACGCGTCGGATTTCCCGATATCAGGTACATTTGTCGCAAAAAGATCGCGTACACTCGGGATATCGACATTCTATTCCTCCCTCAGGGAGAGCGGCTCGCGCGCCACCGCGATGAACAGCTCCTCGAGATCTTTCTTGCCGTATTCCGATGCCACCGTTCGTGGATAGCCGGTCAACAGTACTCTCCCATGCGACAAAAACATCACCCTATCGCACACTGCCTCTATCTCCCGCATATTGTGCGACGTCCAGAGTACAGCGGTGCCACGTTCCCTGACATATCCCCGTATCCGCTCACGGATCATCTGGGCGATGCTTGGGTCGAGCGAAGCGGTCGGTTCATCGAGCAACAGCAATTTCGGCTCATTGATGACCGCCTTGGCCAAACTGAGACGGCTCAGTTCTCCCGAAGACAACAGTCCGGCCTTCGAGTCCGCGAACTTTTCCAGATCGAACTGACTCAACAACTCCTCAACCCGCAGTTTGGGATGTTTTACGCCATACAGCAGCGCGAAAACACGGAGATTCTGCCTCACCGTCAGATTCAGCGGGACATGGGCGTACACCGCCGCGAAATTGACCTGTCGCGAGATCGTCGAACGCTCCCTTGCCAGTTCCTTTCCAAAAACGCGGATCGTTCCCTCCGTCGGCTCCAGGATACCAAGGATCATATTGATAGTGGTCGATTTCCCCGCCCCATTCGGCCCGAGCAGGCCGATGATCTCCCCCGCGTTGATCGAAAACGAGATATGGTCAACCGCGATGGTCTGGCCATATAGTTTGGTCAGAGATTGGATATCAAGCACTGTGGATGGTTCGCTCACCATAGCGCAAAATAGATGTCCAAAATGCGCATGGGAAGTTAAACATTGGCATCGATTCGCCGGCCGCCCCCATCAAAATCCTGTTGAATTATAGATAGAAATAATCTATTATTTAATGGTAACTGAAAGTGCCCGGAACCATCGACTCGACACCTTTCGCCTCTCCCCCTTCCGGCACCAGGCTCCATCTGACACTATTTGCTGCAAGGAGATTCCTATGCCCAGATTCTACATCGAGATTCCGCACGAAGCAGAAACGATCGCTTGCCTGAGAGCAGTTCGAGTACTCCAGGATACCGGCTCGCATCTCCTGACCCATGCCGACTACGGATGTTACGATGGTGACCATACGGCCCGGATCGTCGTTGAGGTCGATACTAAAACCGACGCGCTGATGATGGTCCCCCCGGTTTATCGACCCAAAGCGCGAGTCATCCAACTGAATAGTTTCTCGCGGGAGGAGATCGACGAACTGATGAAGAGGCACTCTGGGTAGTATGTGACGGTATGCAGCGGGAGCTGATGGCCGGAGACCCCTCCCGATTGGTCGCCTGTCTCGTTGATTCACAATGGCTTGCGACGTTTTTGTATCATCCCTCTCTTCGGTCTTGCCGAATTCGGCGTTTCGATGTATCCTATCCGGATGAAACTGGACAAATCACTCCATTACGCTCCGCATCCCGATGACGCTGCCCCCGTCGAACGGATGCCCGCTGTCATTGAAACCAAAGACAGCACCGCCAACCCGGCCCCTCTTGGGCTCCTGGGATTCGGCATGACCACCGTACTTCTTAATCTCCACAACGCCGGCTATTTCGGACTCGACAGCATGATTCTCGGTATGGGGATATTCTATGGTGGCATCGCCCAAATCATCGCCGGTTTGATGGAATGGAAAAAGAAGAATACCTTCGGCACCACAGCCTTCACCTCATATGGCCTCTTCTGGCTGACGCTTGTGGCCCTGCTGGTACTGCCAAAGGTGGGCTGGGGAACCGCCCCGACCAAAGAAGCGATGACCGCCTATCTCTTCATGTGGGGACTTTTCACCGCCTGCATGTTCGTCGGCACCTTGAAACTGAATCGTGCCCTGCAGGTGGTCTTTGCGTCGCTGACCATTCTCTTCTGGCTACTGGCATTGGGAGATATCACCGAGAATGCCACAATCAAAACGATAGCTGGCTATGAAGGGATCTTCTGTGGCCTATCGGCGATCTACACCGCGATTGCGCAGATCCTAAACGAAGTCTGCAACCGAACGGTTCTCCCCCTGGGGCCGATCACAAGTTAGTTGTATGAAATTGAGAGAAGATTGGGCGGACACTTAAACGTGTCCGCCTGAGAATTGTCTCACGCCGAGATGCGGGCGGCTGTGGAACTCGCGCTGTCATCCAGCATCGCCTGCTTCTTCTCCGCTCGCTTCCGCTCCTCAACATCAAGGATCGCTTTCCGCACTCGGATCGATTTCGGCGTCACCTCGACCAGCTCATCCGTGCGGATCCACTCCATCGCCTGCTCCAGCGTCATCTTCCGCGGAACATCCATCTTCACCGCGATATCCTTGGTGGAGGACCGATGATTCGTCAGCGCCTTTTTCTTCGTCGGATTGCAGATGAGATCGGTATTGCGCGAGTTCTCGCCGACTATCTGTCCGGCATACACTTTCTCCATCGGCTCGACAAAAATCACCGACCGTTCCTGCAGTCCCTCCAGTGCGTACGCCGTGGCGACACCTGTATCCAGGCTGACCACTGACCCACGACTCCGCGAGACGATATCCCCTCGCCACGCGCCGTAGCCGATGAACCGCGACGCCATCACGCCCATTCCCCGAGTGTCAGTGAGAAATTCCGAGCGATACCCTATCAGGCCGCGCGTAGGAATATTGAACTCAATTCGCACCGTGTTGGTGCCGGAGTTATCTACCGAGGTCAACTCCCCTTTGACTCGAGACAGTCGTTCGATCACCACTCCCTGATATTCTTCGGGCACATCGATTATCAACTGCTCGATCGGCTCAAGCGTATTGCCGTTAGCGTCGGTATGGATGATGATCTCCGGTCGCGATACGCAGAACTCCAGTCCTTCGCGACGCATCTCCTCGATCAGGATAGCCAGATGCAATTCGCCACGCCCCGAGACCTTTACACCGTCCGCGCGTCCCAGATCTTCCATCCGTAGCGCGACATTGACGCGTAATTCCCGCTCCAGCCGTTCTTTGAGCTGGCGAAGCATGATCGAGTTCCCTTCCTGGCCCGAGAATGGCCCGGTATTTACCAGGAAAAACATCGACAGCGTCGGTTCCTCGATCTCCAGCGGCTTTAGCGCGTTCACCGGATCTTCATTCTTCGAAAATGTATCCCCAATGCCGATCTCCGAGGGACCCGCCAACCAAACGATATCACCGGCCGAGATCTCGTCCGTCTCCACTCGCTTTAGTCCGCGCGTCACCCACATCACGGTCGATTGGACTTTCGAAGACGACACCACTGACCATCCTGCCCCGTCAGTATTCAACTCATCCTGCTCGGTCACGAAACGGGTGAATACTTCACCTTTTTGCAGTTTTCCGCGCATCACGCGTCCGCACCCGATCTGACCGAGGTAATCGGACCAGTCAAGTGAGGTAACCTGCATGAGGAAATCCCCTTCCTCATCCACCTGCGGCGCCGGCACTTCAGAGATGATCGTCTCAAAGAGCGCGTCCATCCCCGAATGCGCGTCTTTCTCCAGATCGCGCACAAACCATCCATCCAGACCCGAGCCGTACAGCACCGGGAAATGCGCCTGTTCATCCGTGGCGCCAAGATCTATGAATAGATCAAAAGTCTTATTCAGAGCGAAATCCGGGCGTGCCCCCTTGCGGTCAACTTTGTTGATCAGGACGATCGGCCGAAGACCCAGTCTCAGCGCGCGCATCAATACATATCGCGTCTGCGGCATCGGTCCTTCATTGGCATCCACCAGCAACAGCACTGAGTCGACCATCGAAAGAACTCGCTCCACTTCGCCCGAAAAATCCGCGTGCCCCGGCGTGTCGATGATATTGACCAGATAGTCATTCCAGGTGACCGTGCAATGCTTGGCGCGAATGGTTATCCCACGCTCCCGCTCCAGGACATTGTTGTCCATCAGACGTTCCGCCACTTCCTGATTCTCCCGGAATGTCTGCGTCGCGCGGAAGATCGAATCGATCAGCGTCGTTTTCCCATGATCGATATGGGCGATGATCGCAAGATTGCGGATATTGGCGATGTTCGTCGTCACTCAGTCTACCTTTCGTTCGAGCATCAATTGCTCATTCAACCAGTCCAGGGAATCGTCAGATCACACTTTTGGGGGGATGATCACGCTGGATAAACCGACACAGGAGCTAACCTGTTCCCAAAGAATCTGTTAGTATACGGCAAAAACGCGATTTGTCAATTTAATTGGGTGTTGACCATAACATGAGTCCTCTTGCGGCTCACAAGCGAATTCGTTATCTATAAGGCAGGCAGGAAATCAGAGTGCAGATTATCACGGAAGTCATTCAACTTGAAGAACTTCGGCCCATGACCGCCAAATTCTATGGCGAAATGGTCAAAGCTGTGGTCGATATTGACCGCGAAATCATAGCAGTCGATGCTGACATGCACGCTGACCTGGAGAGGCTTCTTCTTGAGGTTGGCTCCGAGCAACGCTTCCTTTGGGGTATCAACCTCTATCCTCAACTGACTGGTGACGCTTTTGTCGAATTCGACTCAATGATTAACCTTAGACCGGTTCATGGCAATCGCTCACGTTCAGTCGAAGACCCGGAAACACGTCGCCGTATTATCGAAGTGGTCAACCGTCGAGTCAGCCGATGAATTACCAGCACCAGGAAATGGCCGACGGTCGATGGCGTGAATTTCAACTCGTCGAACAACTCGCCCATGTCGGCTCTGAGATCTCCCGCGCCCTCAACTGGCAGGAGAAAGGGAATCGCCAACTCTCCTACGGCGCTTTCATCCGCGCCCTTGAGTTACTTGACCTGACAATTCAGGACCCCAAGAACCGCTATCGCCTCAAAGAACCCTGCCGAGTCCGCGAAATGCTGGTAGACTTTTTCGACGGCGACAACATCTACGCCTCCTCCCCTGCGGAATGGCGTAAGTATTTCCATCACTTTGCGCTCGCCACCGCCGCGATGCACAATCGATAGTGAATAGACAGAGGAATCCCATGGATATCATCAAAGCCAAGATCGACCAGGCCACCAAACTCCTCGACGAACTCAATATCGATGCCTGGGCACTGTTCGAGCGCGAAACCGCCATGCTACAGGACCCGACGCATGCCATGGTCGTTGGCATCCCGGTCGCCTGGAACTCCCTCTTCCTCTTCACGCGACATGGCGATGCTATCGCGTTGATCGGCAATTTCGATGAACCGGACTTCACCGCTTCCGGACGATTCACGCAGGTGCATCCCTATGTTCAGGGACCCCGCGAACTTATGAAGAAGATCTTCGGTCAAGTGAACCCACAAACCCTGGCCCTCAATTACTCGGTCAACGACCCGGTCTCCGATGGCCTCACTCATGGCATGTTCCTCCTCCTGCAGTCATATCTCAAGGAAACACCCTACGCCGACCGGATAATCTCCTCGCAGGAAATTGTCGGGAAACTTCGCGCACGCAAACTCCCCGAAGAGGTGGCGCGCCTTGAGCGTGCCGCTATCCTTGCCACCCAAGCCTGGAATCGCGCCTATCAGCGGATTCAAGTCGGTATGTCCGAAAAACAGATTGGCGCTATCATCGATGACGAGATTCGCAAATCCGGCGGCGAACCATCCTTTCCCACTATTGTCAATGCCGGCGCGAAAACCTCGGCCGGACATGTCGCTCCGACCGATGCCATCATCGAACCGGGCGAACTGCTCCATATCGATTTCGGCATCAAGATCAGCGACTACTGCTCCGATCTCCAGCGGCTGGTCTATTTCAAGCGTCCCGGAGAATCCGCTCCTCCTGCCGAACTCCAGCGCGCCTTTGACACGGTCGCGATGGTCATCACCAAAACCGGCGAAGCCGCCCTCCCTGGCAAACAAGGGGTAGAGATCGATGCTCTCGCTCGCCAACTCCTTCGCGACAACGGTTACCCGGAGTATCAGCATGCGCTGGGACATCAGTTGGGTCGCGATGTTCATGATGGCGGCGGTATTCTCGGCCCGCAGTGGGAGCGTTACGGCAACACGCCGAACATCCCGCTCGAAGTCGGCAATGTCTTCACTTTGGAATTGGAGATCATGTTGGATGGCAGCGGCTGTGTGGGTCTCGAGGAAGATGTCGTCATCACCCCGACCGGCGCAAAATATCTGTGTGAACGCCAGACGGCGTTGTTAGTAAAATAGCACTACTCGCTTGCGCCCGCGCATCTCAGCGTTTCAGTGTCTCAGCACCGCATCATGCCGCGTAGGCGGGCATCCAGACTATTCGATTCACTGTACCCCACCATTTATGGTGGGCTCCTACCGCCGTCCTACGGACAAGCCGGCAACGCCGGCCGCGGCGTCTGTGTCAGGTAGGCAATGAGCAGAGAAAGGTCTGAAAGGTCCGGTCTAGTCCCCAAGCCATTTACATTCGCTTCCTCAGGACATCCACATTCCAACCAGGACCACATTGTCAAAGACTCGATAAGCATTGACAGATCCGAAAGGTCTACTCCTCCAAACCCATCGACATTTCCCCGGATTCCCACACAGCAGCACGCATTCCCGATTCCATCACCATTGGTGTCTTTTTGGTCCGAATTGCTTACAAGGGGACAGTTGTCGCTGTCGTCCGGCACTCCATCACCATCCGAATCGATCTTCTTTGTCCATGCCGCAACATGATTGGCCGCAACCTCACCTGCAGTAGTAAACCTTCCTCCGACAATGAGCATGGTGTCGAATACGCAGAGTGATGACACCGCAGAGTCAGTACCAGACCCCAGCGGCTGCCAGGTTACGCTGTTCCAACCGGCAATGTGCGGGGCCAAGAATCCACCCGCGGCGCGAAAATCTCCGCCGGCGATGAGCAAATTCCCCCTCGCGACCAATGATCTTACTTCACCATCGGTTCCTGTGCCCAGAGGTGACCAGGTTGCGCCATTCCATGCCGCAATATGCTGAGCCGCGCCGTTTCCCGCGGTCGTGAAGCTGCCGGCGGCAATCAAGGAGTTGTTGTAGAGGGCGAGGCATTTTACTTCGCCGTCTGTTCCTGATCCAACTGCTGACCATGACACACCATCCCAAGTGGCGATGTTGTCAGCGGGTATCTCACCTGCCGCGGTAAAGTTGCCGCCTGCGACCAACCGATCTTCATACACAATGAGCGAATTCACTCTCCCATTCACCCCATCTCCTACAGGCTTCCACATGCCCTCGTCCCACACGGCAACATGACTAACCACTTCTCCCGCGGCTGAGTTGAATTCTCCTGCCGCGAACAGGTGACCACGAAAGGCCGTGAGCGCGAGAACAGATTGTTCAAATCCGCTACCTATCGGAGACCACTGCTCTCCGCTCCAGAGAGCAACGCGATTGGCCGCGACTCCTCCGGCCATAGTAAACGAACCACCAACTACTAGCTCATTATCGAATGCACCAAGGGAGGAAACAGTGCCATTCACCCCCAGCCCAAGGCCACTCCACGTTGTTCCATCCCACGATGCTATGTGGGAAGCCGGAAATCCTGCTATTCGTGAAAAATCACCCGCGATGATCAGTTTTTTTTTAGAACTGCAAGCGGCGAGAACTGATGCGTTCGTTCCTAATCCCCACGACAACCATTCGAACCCATTCCACGACGCGAAGTATGCCGCGTCAACATCGCCGGCCCGCGTGAACAAGCCACCCGCCGTCAGACTCTCCTCATCGGCATGCAGGACACCAATGTAGTCATTTGCTCCCGCACCTAATGGTGACCAGCCGATTCCGTCCCATGCAGCTATGTGGCTGGAGGCTACATCTCCGGCCACAGTGAAATTTCCTCCTGCGATCAATTCATCCTGAAAGACAGTGAGACTCCAGACCCCCTCGTTCATGCCCGATCCCAGACCAGACCACGCGCCACCATTCCAGGCCGCAATGTAAGGGAAAGGCCCACCTCCGGCCGACGTGAAGGTCCCGCCGACTATCAGTTGGCTATCATACACGCACAATGTGCGAACGTAATCATTAGTCCCCCAGCCGAGTGGCGCCCAGTTCACTCCATCCCATGACGCAATGCAACTGACGTTTCTTTCGCCGGCCCGGGTAAACGCTCCGCCCGCGATCAACTTGCCATCATACACTGCAAGAGCTTCGCAATGATCGTTTAGCCCTGACCCGAGGGAAGACCATGCGGCGCCATTCCAGGCGGCAATACGACTCGCAGGATTCCCCCCGGCGGTTGTGAAGTACCCCCCAGCGATCAACAAATCATCGTAGACTATCAGATCAAACACCTCACGGTCAGTTCCCTCGCCAAGAGGGAGCCATTCGACACCGTCCCATTCCGCCACCCTCATCGCGGTGGTCTCTCCCGAGGCAGTGAAATTGCCCGCCGCGATCAACCTGTCCTTGTATACTGCGAGGGAAAAGACCGAACGATTAAGGCCCTCGCCCAGGGGAGTCCATCTGCTTCCATCCCAGACCGCGATATTGTCTGCGCTGATATTACCGACAGCGGAAAAACTCCCGGCAATTACCAACTTCCCCTGGAAACGACAGATTGCGGAGACACGCCCATTGGTGCCGGTTCGTGAGAAATCTTGTGACCAGTATTGATCATCTGGATTCAAAGTGGCCAGCACTCCCGCCGGCAAAATCTCAGCCTTAATCCCCTCCAGTGCCTGTGACTCGCCAAAGGCAAAGAGGATCAATCCACATCTGATGAATGTGATAAGAGCTTTCACGCGTAAGTATCGTGGGATCGTATGACATGTGAACATAGCCGAGCGTCGTCCATTGATAATCATGATGTCGATACTTTCTGATACGTATAGTAGACGTCCGTGGCTACGTTTTTATCAAGTATCTAAGGAAGGCAATCGATCGTGCGGAGGTGCCAGATTGGATTTAGGTTAGCTGAAGGAATTTTGGCTGGGAGACAGGGATTCGAACCCCGATTCTACGGTCCAGAGCCGCATGTCCTACCGTTGGACGATCTCCCAGTATGTCAACTCTGCGGAACGGGCGCCCCGCAAGTCCGCCCAATATAGTGTCACAACCCCATTTGTCAAGCAACCAAATGGATTCCACGCGCATGGCGCAACCAATTGTCACACCGTAAGATAATCGACAAAAGGAAGAAAATCTTCACTCCCCCGCCACCGTCTATTTTCGACCGAATTGACGAACCAACAGCGCCATCCCCTTCACCCCAAAGGTCGCACGACGTGACGTCACCCGATTCCGCATCCCCAACGACCTACCCCGCAATACCTCCACTCCGCGAACATTGTAGCTCGTCCCGGTCGTGGTCAGACTCACTTTGCCTGACAGCGGAAGCACCGACACCAGATCGCCAGTCGCATTACGCAACACCACCATACTGTCATTGAGCAACTGCACTTCGTAGCGACGATTGATTATTCGTATCTCCGGATGGTATCTCCCCTGCTGTTTCCCCGCCGCCACCAACAATATCAGAAAATTCCCCAGCATCTGATCTGGCTCACCATACGATGGCTGCACGATATCTATCCGCTTCGCCTTACGCGCCAAACAATGATCCAGCGCCAGTTCAGCATCGGTCTTGTCTTTCATCGGAGGGAAACGCTCGACGATCGTTGATTTAGGAAGATCCCGTGGCATTCGTCGGATCGAATCAAAATCACCGATCAGCAAATTCGGAAACAGCCCCGCCGCCGTGAAGAACCGATATCCCCCATCCACCGCGACCGTATATCTCCCCCGACAGAGCGCGCGATAGTACTCAATATCCCGGCGCGCATATGCGCCGTTGAGAAAGAGGATACAGTCTTTCATGCTATTTTCCGTCGCGAAGCGCCAGTGTCCCGGCGCCGATCAGCGCGGTCTTCTCTTCGATAATGATCGAAACCGGCATCCGCGCCAGCAATGACTCCATCTTCCCCTGCTTGACAAACCGCTGCATGAACCTCCCCTGATCCAAGAGCGTGATGATCTGTGGCCCGATCACGCCACCAATGAATATGCCGCCCAACGTCATCCCCTTGAGCGCGAGATTCGCCGCTTCCGACGCGTAGCAATCGACAAAAATATCCAGGGTCGTGATCGCGTCGGCATCTTTTCCCGACAGCGCCTTCTCGATTATCACTCCCGATTTATCCACCGCCTTCTCAAACCAGGCCGCCGGCGGTTTCCCCTGCGATTCCCGCACGAAGGTATATATCCGTTCCAGCCCTTTCAGGCTGAGCACATCTTCAACCTCTACATGTCCAAGTTCCGAATACAGAAACTCCCACAACTCCATCTCGCGCTGGCTCCCCGGCGCAAAATCGGCGTGTCCCCCTTCCGACGCGTACGGGAAATAGCGGTCATCATGCACATGGATCAACGCCTCACCAAGTCCCGACCCCGCCGCGATCAATCCGACATTCCCGTTCTTCTGCTTAACCCCGGCGTTGATGACGTAGTACCGATCATCTTTGACGTGCGGCAAACCGTACGCCAGCGCGACGATATCATTCAGCAGTTTCACTTTGCCGATCTTGAACTTCTCTTCGATCGTCGAGGCGATCAACAACCACGGAAGATTCGTCGTGCGTACCTCTCCGTTGATCACGGGACCTGCCACGCCAAAACAAGCCTGCTTTATCGGCGTCGTGTTCTTTTTGAGATAGAGATTGAGGATCTGTTCGAAACTGGTGAAATCGCGGCTGTTGTAGGTAGTCTGGTTATAGAGTTTGACCCCCGACTCTGACTCCTTGACGCGAGCCAGTTCAACTGTCGCCCCGCTGATATACCCTGCTAACATATATCTACTGTTCCTCGCGCGCGGGAAGGGTCGAGCTGCGCCGATGCCGCTTTGTCCAGCAGCCAGATCGTGCGCTCCGCTTCCACCCGTCTCGCCGGAAGAATATCCCCTTCAACATCGGCTGACAAGACCTTTTTCACTGCCAGCGCTTTGTCTGTCCCAGTGACAATAAACAGCACCGCCTGCGCGGCATTCAACAATGTCAGAGTGAACGTCAGGCGACTGCTCTGCAACGATTGCACATACGGCGCGTCCACCAGTCGTTTGGCGGACTTGGCAAAGTCATAACCCGGGAACAACGATGCCGTATGGCCATCCGACCCCATTCCTAACAGGATCATATCCAGACGAGGGACCTCTGTTGGTCCAACCCCCGCCTTCCGTCGGACAAGATCTTCATAGCTGCGTGCTTCCGCGGCCAGGTCCGCTGATTCGCCCCGCATACGGGAGACATTGGTATTCCCTATCTGGAGGGGATTCAGGAGACCCACTCTGGCAGTATTGAAGTTGGATTCCTCTGATTCCGGATTGACCGCCCGTTCATCCGAAAAGAGAAATTCCACCTTCGATCGAAACATCGGCCCGGCCTCCGGATTCTGCCGAAGAAACTCGTACACCTTTTTGGGCGTATTTCCCCCGGACAGCGCCAGGAGGAATCGCTTGCGCTCACGCGATGCGCTGAGCTGTTCATAAACAAAACGCGCCGCTGCCTTGGCGACAGCGGCGTCATCGGGATAGATCTGTATTGATATCACATTGTTCCTGTCACTCTACAACCACCGCGGTTCCGGCCGCCGATACCATCAGCATCGACCCGGAGCCGACCGTCTCGTAGTCGAGATCGACTGCGATCACCGCGTTCCCGCCCATTTGCTCCGCTTGCGCCTGCATCTCCTGCAACGCGATCGTTTTCGCTTTCTGCAGCTCGCGCTCATACGCGCCTGACCTTCCACCCACGATATCCGTGATATTGGCGAAAATATCCTTGAAAATATTCGCGCCCAGTATCGCTTCTCCGGTCACGAGGCCAAGATACTTGGTGATCCGTCTTCCTTCAAGCGTATTTGTCGTCGTAATTAACACTCTCAACTCCTTGTTGTCTGTTTGCTCATTGAAACGTTTGGCGGGGTCAAATGTTGCGGAAATAGGACTGCTTATCGTTCGATTTTCGTGATCCGGTCGAGCGCGGTCACTACCGAGGCATACTCCGCGAACTCGCTCGCGTCCTGCATCGCCTCCACTACGTAAATAGATAACGGCATCGCTGTCGATGCCCGCTCCAGCTTCCACCCCCGATGTTCCGCGCTGTACACAGGATATCCCGCAGGCGTCGCACCACTCGTGCGAATCACTCCCACCGACCCGTCATTGAACTCCATTCGAATCAAACTGTCGCCGGGCAGATTCTCGCTGACTTCCACTATCAGACTATACTCCCTATACCCGGCGATTATTCGATCCCCCTGCTGCACCGGCCCCTCAGTTTTGAGCCGCGCCAATAGCCAGCCGCACAGCAGGTCTCCATAGGTGTCAATTCTCTCAGAGCTCTGTATCTGACATTTCACCGGAAATGCCCGGCAATCTGTCGCGTTTAGACGTCCGAACATCTCACCCAATAACTCACGAATCGTTAATGTCCAGTACCACCGTAATGGAAGATACCGATGTTGCAATGGACCGCTCGGTACCACGCCGGCGTTAACGTAATAGTAATCTGATAACTCGAGGACAGCATTGTCGAATACGGGAGTCGACTGGTACGCCCTGAAATCAACGGCGATCACCGGCACCGACCCAACCAACAGCGATCGCAGCGCCCCCGGCAGAAAGTGCATTCTGCCGATGTCCGCTATCATCTCGACCACTTCAAAACAGCGCAGCGTCCCCGACTCCTTGTCGCGCTGACACGCCGTGCGCACAAACGCCGAGTACGCGCCATCCAGTTCATCTATTACGATCAGGAATACTCTCGATGGATATGCCCCCGCTATCTCGTTGGCCAACTGCTCAGCCTCGGGCCGCGAAGCCGCGTCTGTCACCACCAGCATATTGGAGAGACAAAGCTTGGTCAGCGGAACATCGCCGCGATACTGCGCAGATGCTTCCCTCCAAACCTCGTTCAGCCGCTTTTCGATCTTCTCGGCATTTAGTTCAATATGTCCGCCATCATAGACGGTCTGTGGCGAGCGCGAATCGGTCATAGCCGCAACCACTCCCGTCCATCTTTCTTGAGGAACTCATCGGCAGCATCCGGCCCCCATGTCCCCGCCTCATACAAATGCAGCGGCTCCTTACGCCAGCTACTGATGATTCTATCCACCAGCCGCCAGGAAAGTTCCACTTCATCCTCACGCGCGAACAACGTCGAATCGCCGGTCAGCGCATCAAGGATCAATCGCTCATACGCCTCCGAGGTTGCCGCCTCGAACGCGCTTTCATACATGAAATCCATCCGCACTGGCGATACCCGCACTTCCTGTCCCGGCATCTTCGCGTGGAACGACAGCGTTATCCCCTCCTGCGGCTGAATTCTGAAGCGAAGTACATTTGTGTCTGTCTGTGGGTTGCCCGTCCGATTGAACAGCATATGCGGGGGCGCCTTGAACACTATCCCAACTTCCGTCACCCGCTTGGGCAACCGTTTACCCGACCGCAAATAAAACGGCACCCCGGACCATCGCCAGTTGTCGACATGTAGCTTGAGCGCCACATACGAATCCGTCATCGAATTCTCAGGAACGCCTTCCTCCTGACGGTACCCATACACCTGCTCACCCCCAATTGACCCCGGCCCGTACTGCCCGCGCACCGAGTACGCTGGAAGTTGTTCATCCGGTATTTGGCGGAGTGATTTCAGCACCTTGACTTTCTCGTCCCGTATGGCGGTCGCGTCAAACGATGCCGGCGGTTCCATCGCTATCAGCGAGAAAACCTGCATAATATGCGATTGGATCATATCCCGGATTATTCCGACTTCGTCAAAGTACCCTGCCCGTGACCCGACCCCCAGTGATTCCGCCACCGATATCTGGATATGATCGATATACCGCCTGTTCCAGAGTGGCTCGAATATCGCGTTGGCCAGTCTGAAGACGAGTATATTCTGAACAGTCTCTTTCCCCAGATAGTGATCGATTCGATAGACCTGGCGTTCTGCGAAGACCGAGTGAACCATCTTGTTCAATTCACCGGCTGAGTGCGCGTCATGTCCAAACGGTTTTTCGATCACGATCCGCGACCACGGCTCATGCTCCCCATGTTCCGATACCAGACCATGCGTATGCAACGCGCCAAGGATCTGCGGGAACGCGTCCGGCGGCGTTGCCAGATAATACATCACATTTTCCGCGGCCCCTTGAGTCTGCGCCTGCTCGCTGATCCTTGACTTGAGTCGGGTATAGCCCTCTCCCCCTTCGAATGTCCCCTGCACATAGGAGAGGCCGTTGAGGAACCGTTCAACCTGCTCCGGATTATCAGCCTGACGCCGCGAGAATTTCGCGAGTGCCGCCTTCATCTCCGCTCGAAATTGCGCGTCGCTCTTGTCACGACGCGCGAATCCGATAACCGAAAATGGCCGGCTGAGAAAACCGTCGAGATAAAGATTAAAAAGCGCCGGGATCAGCTTCCGCTGGGTGAGATCTCCGGTCGCCCCAAAGATGACAAACGTAAAAGAGCCTGCCTGCTTCGCACGCATGAACCGACTGGCGAAAGGGTTGCCAAAGGTCTCGGTTCGTATACTCACTTCTTCTTTCCTTTGGCGGCAGGCTTCCCTTCAGCGCCTTTCTTCTCCACCACCGCATGTCCGCCAAATTGCGCGCGCAATGCCGCCAGTACTTTTGACGAAAACGATTCCTCCTGCCGCGAACGGAATCTATTCATCAGCGCATAAGTCAGCGTGACCGCTGGCACATCGAGATCGATCGCCTCCTGCACTGTCCAGCGTCCCTCGCCGGAATCCGCCACGTAGCCGGTGATCTTGGCTAATGACGGATCCTGCTTGAACGCCCTCTCCGACAGTTCCAACAGCCACGATCTCACCACCGACCCCTGATTCCACAGGTGGCAGACATCCGCCAGCTTGACGTCATATTCCGACTTCTCGAGTATCTCAAACCCTTCCGCGTACGCCTGCATCATGCCGTACTCGATCCCGTTATGGATCATCTTGACAAAGTGACCTGCCCCCGATGGTCCGCAGTGCAAATAGCCGTCTGGAGGCGCAAGTGTCTTAAAGATCGGCTCCGCTTTGCCAAATGCCTTCTTATCGCCGCCGATCATCATGCAATACCCGTTCTCAAGTCCCCAGATACCGCCAGAGGTTCCAGAGTCCAGCAACGTTATCCCTTTGGCGTCAACTTCGGCTGCGCGACGTTTCGTTTCCCGATAATTCGAATTGCCGCCGTCAATGATGGTATCACCTTTGCTCAGCAGTTTGGTCAGGTCATGGATCACCTGCTCTGTCGCTTCACCGGCCGGGACCATCACCCAGACGATCCGTGGAGCCCTGAGCTTACTCACCAAGTCGACCAGCGACTTTGCCGCTACCGCGCCAACCGCCGCTGCCTCTTTGACCGATTGCGGATTCCGCCCGTACACCACAATATCGTGACCGCCGCGACGCAACCGTTTGACCATATTCCCCCCCATTTTCCCCAGCCCGACAAACCCGATCCTCATATCTTTACTCCCGTTGTTGTCCGTACTCCACGAATTCGCGTCGCCACACTGGCCGCATCCATCCCCAGCGTTTTATACAGGTCATCCGGCTTTCCTGACCCGGCGTATTGCGGCACGCCAATCTTCATAAACTGAGTCTGCAGCCCAAGCGCAAACATACTCGAAGCAATATGCGTCCCTAATCCGGTCTTCACGTTGTGATCTTCGAGTACCACCACATGACGATGCATCGCCAGCATTCTCAGATCATCCTCATCCAGATCGCTCCAGTCGGAGACCGACACTAGTGATATCCGTCTCCCCTCTCCATTCAACGTCTCCCACGCCTGCATGCCGTACGGCAGCATATTACCGGAACAAACTAAGGCGATCTCCTCTCCCTTGCGTATCACTTCCATCCGGCCATAACGATATTGATAACCTTCTCCAAAATACGGCGAGCCATCCTCGCGAACTATCGTCGGTACTACCGCGCGTCCCATGATCACCGCAAATGACCCCGGCTGACTCAAAACGTAGCGTGTGATAGCATCCGTCTGATTCGGGTCGGCCGGCGTTATCACTTTCCAGCCGAATGTCGAATTGAGCAGACCAAAGTAGTCGATACACTGGTGGGTTTTCCCATCCTCGCCGACATTCACCCCTGAGTGCGTGCAGAACAACTTGAAATTGGCATGATTGATATCATTCAACCGCGCCTGGTTGTATGTCTCCGCGATGCCGAAGACACCAAAATCCGACCAGATCGCCACCGCGTTCTCGGTCGACAGCGCTCCGACCGTTGCGGCGGTGGAATGCTCAGATATTCCCATCTGATAGAAATTGGATGGCCACTTCTTTTCAAATCCATCCGTCTTGACTGATTTCGAAAGATCACAGTCAAACACCGCCATCGCGAATCCCGGGCGATTCATATTCGCTTCGGCGACCGAGACCAGCGCCTTCCCCCATGCCCCGCGATTATCCGACTTGTCCTCCGCTTTGTAGCGGATCGGCGTGCCAGTCTCCACTTGGATATACTCATGTTCCGGCGTTTCAAACATCGGCGGCGGGCCTTGTTTGCGACGGTTCATCAATTCATCAAGGTCGTCATTGATCCCGCCAAGTTCCAGAAAGGCTTTCTTTGCCTGATCCGGCTTGAGCGCCGCGCCATGATACTCCGCGTCATTCTCCATAAACGACACCCCCTTCCCCATCACCGTATGCGCCAGTATCATGATGGGCGCGCCATCATTGTGATAGGCGGTCCGCATCGCTTTGTAGAGCGCACGAAGATCATGCCCGTCCACTTCGATCACCCGCCACCCATCCGACTCCCACCCCGCCTTGATATTCTGCGGCATCACTTTCGTCACGTCACCCGATATCTGCAACCGATTGTAATCAATTATCGCGATCACTCTGTTCAAACCAAACTTAACCGCCGTGCGACGCGCTTCCGCGATCTGCCCCTTCTGTTGTTCACCATCCCCCATCAGACAGAACGACCGGAAATCCATCCCTTTCAATCTCGCGTAGATCGCCTTGCCGACCGCGACCGACAACCCCTGCCCAAGATTTCCCGTATCCCACTCAATTCCCGGCACTGTCCGCTCGACATGCCCTTCAAACGGCGAACCCGCCTGACGGAATCCATGCAGCGCCGGATAGATATCGAAGAACCCTGCCGACGCCAGACCCGCGTATGCTCCCGGCGATGTATGCCCGTGTGACACGATTATTCTATCGCGATCATCGCGATGTGGTTTCTTCGGATCGACCTTTGCCATGTGATAACACAGCAGATAGAACTCCAACGATGACATCGAGCCGCCCGGATGCCCCGAGGCCGCCACCGTAGTCATCTTGATGATGTGACCGCGCGCCTTGCGACCTTCCTCGGTCAACTTCTCAAACCATGCCTGCGATAACTCGCTTTCGCCAAATCCACGCCAGGGATCAAACATCGAACTTCCTTTATTCTTTTACTTGCTGACTATCTTCTTGATATGTCGATACAATTGCTCCAGCCCGTCGGCGGGCGAGCCATCCACCTCGAACACCAGCGTCGGAAACTTCCGCTGTATCAGCGCCTGCGAATCCCCGATCGCCTGCGCCGTGATCAATTCACCAAACCCGAATTGCTGATTCGGTATCGGCGCTTTGCCGTAGTCCCGTCGCATCAACACAATGAACATCCCCGTCGAATCTCCCCCTTTATACAATTGCCCGATCGAATGCAAAAACCTCGGCCCATACCCTCTTAATGTCGCGCACATTGACGCGTCACGTATGGTTGCGCGCATTTCGGCCAGAATTGACTCTGTCCGCCTGTCCGATTTAAAGTAATTCAGGATCGCGATATACTTCGGCGGCTTAGCTTTCGCGAAAAACTTCGCGAGTGATTCTTCGACTGAATCGCTGCTTTTTCCACCGAGAGAAATCAGCGTCAATGCTTTCGACATGTTCCCCCGCTGCAGCGGGAACCGCCGCGATCTGCTGTACTTGTCCAGGATCGCCTTGGTATTCTCTTTACTCTCCGTCACATTCGGCTCGTCGAATGGATTGATCTCCATACACCAGCCTGCCGCTGCGGTCGCCGCTTCCCAGAGCAAAAACTGCCCTCCTAGCGAACTCAACTCCGGCAATGATATTTCAACTATTGGCGCGCGAAGCATCGCCAGCTTCCGCTTCAACGTCTGCTGCTCTTTCGCCGACTCGTTCGCCATCTTGAGGAATACGAACATCCGGTCCGGACCATACGCGTCCACACTCCCCATTGGTTCCGCTTCTATCGGTACCACTCCGCGTTTCTTCTTACCGGTCGACTCCGCCACCAGCTGCTCAACCCACGGCACAAATGGCGCCGTCTTCTTCGACGCGACAAACGTCAGCTTGTCGATTCCCGACTTCCATCCCGCCGCCATAAACGCTCCCAGCGCCAGCGCCGGATTTGATTCATCCCCGCGTTCGGCTATCAACTCCTGCATCGCGCGCGCGTCATCCAGCAACTTTGCCAGATCTACCCCCGCGAAAAACCCCGGCACTAGTCCAAACAGCGAGAGCGAGGAATACCGCCCTCCAATGTCCGCCGGATTGAGAAATATCTTTCTGTACTTGTTCACCTTGGCAAACGCTTCCAGCCCGCTCCCCGGGTCAGTGATCGCCACGAACTGGCGCCCCGGCGTCTTGACATGCAATTCTCTCAACCGCGCCAGGAAATATGCCTCCTGCGACCGCGTCTCGATTGTCCCCCCCGATTTCGATGCCACTATGAACAACGTCCGCTTTAGGTCTACCGCTCGTGCCACCGCTGTCACGGCGTTCGGGTCCGTCGAATCAAGCACATGGAATGAGGTCAATTTCGGATGTGTCCCGAACATCAGATTGAAAACTTCAGGACACAATGATGACCCCCCCATCCCCATCAGTATCACATGATCTATACCGCTCTTTATCGCGCTTTCGCCGAACGACACGATCGACTTTGCCTGCTTGCGCATCGCAAGCGTAACATCCACCCACCCCAAACGATTCGCGATCAATTTCTCGAGCGCGGCATCCCCGCCGAAAACCGAGGCTTCCCTTTGCATCAACAACGGAAGCATCGCTTCCGCCACTCCCCGCTTCATCATCAGCTCGTATTGCTTTTCTATCTTCCCGGCTGCTATCTTCACGGTGTCCTTCCTTATTTGCGCGATGGCCGCGCTGGGATCCGTTCAATCTCCGTAACCAATTCCGCCCTGTCTTTCACCCCGAAAAATCCTGTCCCCATTACCAGCAGATCCGCCCCAGCTTCTACAACTTTCCTCGCGTTGTTCCGGTCTATCCCGCCATCCACCTCGATTTGCGTATGCAATTGATGATGGTCCACATACTCCCGCGCCGCGACGATCTTCGGCGTCACCGACTCGATATAACTTTGCCCGCCAAATCCCGGAAAGACCGACATGATCAACAGCAGATCAAAATGCTCCAAATACGGCAACACTTTTTCTACCGGCATATCCGGATTGATAGAAATCCCCGGCTTGATCCCCATCTCCTTGAGGCGTGCGGCATGTTCTCGTGGATCAGGATGGACCTCGAGATGGAAGGTGATATAATCCGAGCCGGCCTTGGCGAACGGTTCGAAATACTTCTCCGGTTCAGTCAACATCAGGTGAACATCCAGCGGATGTTCCGTCAGCTTGTTGACCATCTTCACCACGCCCGGCCCGAACGAGATATTCGGTACAAAGTGGCCATCCATGATATCGAGGTGATAGATCGAAATACCAGCCAGCTCAGCGCTGGCGATCTCTTCCCCCAAACGGGAGAAATCGGCGCCCAGGATCGAAGGTGCGATTTTTGCCATAGCTTGAATAATGGCGATTGTATCCCAGTCGGGCAAATCCTTTTTTCCCGCTGTCACACGCCGATATTGCCCCCACAACCCACACTCGCTGAGCAAGTTACTTCACACCTTCCTCCCCCGGCGCTAGCCAGCATCACTTTGTATTGTGGGCCCATATTCCTCGCTTGCATCCGCCCCCCTCAATCCCTACTTTGACTCTGTCCGATGGCGCCCTGCGCCCCGACTTAGTCAACCAGACAAATGCATCTATATCTAAAAGGAGCGACCCATGCGTACGCTACTCGTCCTCACCCTTTTCGCGATCATCGCCTGCGGTGCCATGATCGTTGCCCAGGATGCCGAAAAGCCCTGGTTTGATCTCAAAAACTGCGTCTTCTGCAAGGAGATCGAGGCTCAGCCGGGCCTGAAAGATCACATGCGCCATGAGTACCACCCGATCCACGATGGCCTCGTCTCGATCTCATATATTGACAAGGATTGGTGGGATGAATTTGCCGGAGCTCAGGCCGGTATGCAAAAAGTTGCCGGCAACATGAATCCGACCAGCCTCCCCCCGATGTGCCAGCATTGCTCAAAGATCGGCGAGTTCTATATGAAGGGGGTCAAGATGGAGGAGATTAGATCAGAACAAGCGATCGTAGTGGTTTACAGCCATACCGATGCTGCTGTCGTCAAAGACATCCAGGCCTGGGGTGCTCGCACCGCCGATGAACTGAAGAAAATGATGTCTTCAAAGGCAAACTAAGTCTGAGATCAGAGGATCACTTGAACGCGGAGCCGAATACGCTCCGCGTTCTTTGTTGAAGTCTAGTGCGTAACAGTCACACCTTTCGCTTCAAGCGCGGGTATCTGCACCGTCAGCGCCGTCTCCGAAAGCGGGTTTCCACCTAAATGGACCGCATCCCCCGTTCCCAGCCCTGCGTTGTCAACCAGCCCCTGAATATCAGAGATCGAATTATAGGTGAGGTTCAGCGTGTGAAGGTTTACCAATGTCGACAACGGGCCAACATCACTGATCTGATTCATCATCAGATCCAATCCCTCCATCTCCACCAACCCGCTCAATGGCGCGACTGACACAATGTTATTGCTGTTCAGCTTGCATATCCGCAGATGCGTCAGATGACTCATGAAACTTATATCAGTCAGGTTCATCGTGGCAAAATGCACATCATCCAGCGCGGGCTGATTATATAGCGGCGTGAAGTCCGTCACCGGACATCCCCACAGGAAGAGCTGCTGGAGCGAGGTTACCGAGGCCAGCGGCCCGATATTCGTCAGTGGATTCGTGGCAATGTGCAATTGTCGAAGTTCAGACAATCCTGCCAATGGAGTTAGATCCGTGATCAGATTACTCCCCAGTGACAACCCACTAATGTGTGTTAAGCCCGCCACCGGTGACAGATCGACGATCCGATTGTCCCATAGATTCGCTCCGATCAGCGATATGAAGTATTCGGCTCCGCTCAGACTGACCAGGCCGGCCTGCGGCAGTTCGATATAGAGAATCGTATCAACGTCGGTCGAGAGAATATCCCCGGTCGTTTTGCCGACATGTCCGCGCACCCAGCTTTCCAGAACGGCATCCTCAAATGTCACGACTGCTATGGCCGGACAATGTCCCTTGCAGCAATTGGAAATGCCGCTCCAGTTCCCCTTATCATCGCGGGACTTCATCGCGAAATAATAGGTCGAATCCGGCTCCAGCATCTCCACTTCGGTCTGCTGAATCGCCCCGGCCGGCGCCCACGGCGGAACCGAGTCGATCCGATAAGCGCTGGCGAAATTCGTCGCCGTGATCGAATCGTACGACACGCGCAAATCATACTCCTGAATAAACCCCGCGGAATTATCATCCCGGTAGTCCGCCGGCGCGGTCCACTGGAGTGTCAGCGCGTGCGATGTGATGGTGATCACGTGAAGATCCGCTATCAACTCCGGCGGTCGACCGTCCTGCTCGTCATCATCAACTGATTTGGATTTGGAGCACTGCAGTGTTGCCAGGAGCAACGGTGCGAGTATACAGAGAGAGAACCGAGTTGAAGTACGCATATCTTCCCCTGCGGCTTGATTTTGATTGTTCTGCTGGCGAGCGCCTCAATATACGACTCAAATGTCCATGATGCAAGCAAAAGACCTAACCCTCGTTAAAAAGATAGGGTTGAGAGAGGTTATGGGAGCGGGATTTCTGTGATTTGGGCGCTGCAATTGACAACCCCAAAACGCACTGCTATAATGGTCACATGGGAGAGTTCGTATCTTGGAACGAATAACAGATATAGCTGGCTTTGCTCGACGTTTTCTTTTTACGCTTGAGGCAAGTATACCTGAATTGTCTCAGCACAACTGGCTAAAATTGGCCCCAGCAGATACTACCGGTCACTTTGTCAATTATGAGATACAGAACTCGAATAATCGCTTCGAGCTGCCTCTGGCAATACAGGCTTGCCACGAAGGGTTGGAGGTTGGCTTCGGCTTGTACCAGAATTTTGACTACTGGGATTACACCACTGAAGATGAGCTGTTCAGAGACGTTATCGAATGGTTGCAGTTGCTCTTCTCCGAAAAGCTTGTTTGGAACTCATGCTGGCAGGGTGAGGATCTTGTCGCATGTTGGTTTTCTGATCCGCCATACAATTGGGAGTTCGTAGATGCCTCAATCCGAAAGCGGATCAGTAGAGCTTCCGCTAGATCCTGGCACTGTACTTACGACCGCGATTTTTCGCCAAATGAAGTTTGAACCCACCCCGCACTCCGCTGCAACCCCTCCAACTTCGTCCGCGTCAGCGGTGTCCCCGCGGTCATCGCCAGAAAATCCTCACGCGTCTGCATCGCCAGCACTTTTCGTGTGTCAATAAACTCCCCTACCCCGCCCGACATGAACGCCTCATGCTTGGTCAACTTCTGACGTTGATAATTATGCGGGCAGACTTCCTGGCAGACATCACACCCGAATATCCGCTCCCCCATCTTCGGTATCAGCGACTCATCCACCACCGTCGGACGTTCTATCGTCAGATACGATATGCACCGCGTCGAATCAACCACCCGATCTTCAACTATAGCCTGCGTCGGACATGCCTCAATGCACTTCTTACACGTCCCGCACGTTCCATGTTTGATTGCTTTGGGGTCATCCGGCATCAACTCTAAAGTCGTGATTATCTCCGCAAGGAATATCCATGACCCGAACTGACGACTGATCAGCATCCCATTCCGCCCGACATACCCCAGCCCTGCTTTCTCCGCATACGCCCGCTCCAGCATCGGCCCATAATCCACAAACCACCGAAACCGCGGCGACCCGCTCACGACTCTCTCCGCATAACCCTCGACCGCCTCATCCCCCTTTACCCCCTCATCCCCTTTTACCGCCTCATCCCAGCGAAAGCTGGGATCCACTCCCATCTCTCCTTCTATCCCCCGAATCATCTCCTTTGTCTTCTTCGCGATCACCTTGTGATAATCCCTCCCGCGCGCGTACCGCGACACCCGCCCATGCCCCTCGGGCACAACCTCGGAATTCGGCTGGTAATAATTCAACCCAAGCATGATCACCGATTTCCCCCCTTCCAAAAGCAATCGAGGATCAGACCGCCGCTCAGGATTCTTGGCGAGATACGTTAGCTCCCCGTGATACTTCTTTTCCAGCCAGCGATAATACCTTTCCCGCGCCTCCGGTATGATCTCCGGCGCACAGACACCACACAGGTCAAATCCGACCTGATACGCCAGCCTCTTTATCGCTTGAGCATCAATCATCTATCGTCGCACAATCTATTTTGTGAAATATAGCCATTTTTGTCCGTTGCCAACCCCACCAATTTCTATCATACTGCTCCCCGATGGTGAACTGATGTATACCTCTTTCTCCTCTCGGAAAACCTTACGATACAGTAGACTATCCTCAATTCCAACTGAATTAGTCCGATATATTATTGACAACTTTGTCACTATTGAATATCATGTGACAGAAGTAACAAAGGAACGCTGAATTGGTGATGAAATCTCTCCTGCTCTGCCACCTGCAACTCCCCGGCAGCTATGTCTCCGAGGAGACCGATCGATGACCATATCGCTCTGTATTGTTGGCTCTCGATTCTCACCAGCGTTTGCATCCTCCCCGGGCGAAAGGAAATGATAATGACTGAGGGCTCCTACCTGTTGGCCCGCTTTGCCGACCCTGAAAAACTCCTTCCTGCCATGCAGACCGTCCAGTCTTCGCACGATGTGGTCGAATGGAACGCGGTCGATGGCCATATCCATCTTGTCATGAAGGTCTCCAGACCATCCGGCTCCATTCCTGACCCGCTGAAACGTCTCGACGGAGTCGATCAGGTCATGACCTATGACATCCTTGACGACTCGCACAGCAAGGAACTCGACCACGCCATGGCCAACGCCTACGTTTTTCTCGAGGTCGAACCTCTCAAAGCCGACGCTTTGCGCAAGTCGCTTGCGGCAATTCCCGAAGTTGTTTCCTGTACGACCACCAAAGGCGGCTGTGACCTCGTCGCTATCGTCACCGGCGGCAATTTCGACGCCGTCGATTCAACCATAAACGATCATATCCGGATGCTCGATGGCATACTTCGCGTAAAGCACGCCTATATCATCGAGCTGACGAAACTATAGAGGAAGTGACCATGTCTGACCAGCAGACGAACCAATTTAAACCGTTTAATGTCGATGTCTGGAAGTTCGATGGTCATGCCGGGGCGTTGATCCCGCTCCTCCAGTCGGCCCAGGATACCTACGGCTATGTCTCCGAGAAAGCTATCGATTATATCAGTCATGTCACCGGCATCCCGGCGGCTGATATCTACGGCGTCGTTACGTTCTACGCCCAGTTCCGCACTAAACCGCTTGGCAAGCATATCCTCAAAGTTTGCAACGGTACCGCCTGCCACGTCAATGGCGCCAAAGGTGTGTACGAAGTCATTCAGGATGAGCTGAGCATCAACTACGAAGAGACCTCCGACGATGGCGAGTTCTCTCTCCTCTCAGTCGCCTGTATCGGCTGTTGCTCGCTGGCGCCGGTTATCACCATCGATGGCGAAACATACGGCCGCCTGAACGCCCAGAAACTCCGCAAGATCCTCCGCGATTTCAAACGCCAGATGAAGGATCAGGCGAAAGCGGCGGTGGAGTGAGGTGAAACTATGAAAACGATCACAGTCGGACTTGGCACCTGCGGCATCTCTGCCGGCGGCGAAAAAGTCTTTAAAGCATTACAGGACGAACACAAAGACCACCCGAACGCTTTCGTTCTCAAAGAGACCGGATGTGTTGGTATGTGCTATCGCGAAGTTCTGGTCGAGATCACTAATGGCTCCGGCACCGGCCATCTTTACGGCGAAGTTACTCCCGAGCGGGTCGGCCGCATCATCGATGAAGACGTGCTCGGCAACAAACAGATCGACGAATGGCTCGTCTCCGGCGAACAGCGCGAAAAGGGATTCTTCGAAAATCAGGTTCGCATCGTCCTCCGCAATTGCGGAAAGATCGACCCCGGCTCAATCGATGAATACATCGCCGCCGGTGGCTACAAGGCGATTGAAAAAGCGCTCAGGTCGATGACTCAGGATCAGGTTATCGAAGAAGTCCTCCAGTCCGGCCTTCGCGGTCGCGGCGGCGCCGGTTTCATGACCGGCCTCAAATGGAAATTCACCAAAGCCGCCCCCGGCACCAAAAAGTATATCCTCTGTAATGCCGATGAAGGCGACCCCGGCGCGTTTATGGATCGCTCCGTGCTCGAGTCCGACCCACACGCCGTTCTCGAAGGAATGATGATCGCCGCCTACGCGATCGGCGCCGATGATTCCTACATCTACTGCCGAGCTGAATATCCGAAAGCTGTTGCCCGTCTCCGCCAGGCGATCGGCCAATGCAAAGCCAAAGGGTTGCTCGGCGAGAATATCCTCGGTACCGGCTTCAAGTTTGATATCAAGATCAAGGAAGGCGCCGGCGCGTTCGTCTGCGGAGAAGAGACAGCGCTCATCGCCTCCATTGAAGGCCGCCGTGGCATGCCCCGCTTCCGCCCACCGTTCCCGGCCCAGTCCGGACTCTGGGGTAAACCAACCAACATTAACAATGTTGAGACGTACGCCAACGTCCCCTGGATTATTTTGAACTCCGGCGCAGCGTTCGCCGCCTACGGTACCGCCGATTCAAAAGGGACGAAAGTCTTCGCGATGGCCGGCAAAGTCCGTCGCACTGGGCTCGTCGAAGTCCCGATGGGGATCACCGTCAACCAGATCGTATTTGATGTCTGCGGCGGCATCGTCGACGACAAAAAGTTCAAAGCCGTCCAGATGGGCGGGCCCTCCGGTGGATGTATCCCCGCCTCAATGGGTGATATCTCAATCGACTACCAGAATATCCCCAAGACTGGCGCCATCATGGGCTCCGGCGGTCTCATCGTCATGGATGAAACCACCTGTATGGTCGATGTCGCCAAGTACTTCCTCACCTTTACGCAGGCTGAGTCCTGCGGCAAATGCACGTTCTGCCGCATCGGCACCAAGCGGATGCTTGAGATTCTCGAGCGCATCTGCGAAGGAAAGGGGACGATGGATGACCTCGCCAACCTCGACGAGCTCTCCGAACAGATCAAGGCCGCTTCGCTCTGCGGTCTCGGTCAATCCGCCCCCAACCCGGTCGTAACTACATTGAAATACTTCCGTGATGAATATGTCGCGCATATCGTCGATAAGAAATGCCCGGCCCATGTCTGCGCGCCGTTGTTGACCTACACCATCAACGACAACTGCACCGGCTGCGTCGTCTGTGCCAAGGCCTGCCCCACCAACGCTATCACCGGCGAACGAAAGCAAATGCACTTTATAACGCAGGATCTTTGCATCAAGTGCGGCAAATGCTTCACCGTCTGCCGCTTCGACGCGGTGGTGAAGGAGTAATGACCATGATATCAGTAACCATAAATGGCAAACAGCACTCGGTCCCGGCCGACAACACCATTCTTCAGACCTGCAAAGATCTCGGTATCGATAACATCCCGACTCTTTGTTACGACCCGAAACTCCCGCCGTTCGGCTCCTGTTTCCTCTGCGTGGTCGAGGTCGAAGGCCAGAATCGCCTCTTCCCCGCCTGCTCCACCAAGCCGACTGAGGGAATGAAGATCCACACCCGCTCAGACAAAGTTGTTGCCGCGCGCAAAACCTGTCTTGAACTGTTGCTTTCCGATCACTACGCCGACTGCTTCGGTCCCTGCCGTCTGAACTGCCCCGCCGATGTTGACATTCAGGGGTACATGTCCCTCATCAACCTTGGTAAATTCAAAGAAGCGGTCGCGCTTATCAAAGAGAAGAACCCGCTTCCCTCTGTCTGTGGTCGTGTCTGCACGCGCAAGTGCGAGATCAACTGCCGTCGCACACTGGTCGACGCCCCCGTCGGTATCGACTTCCTCAAGCGTTACGCCGCCGACCAGGATATGATCGGCCAGATGTGGCAGCCGGACACCAAGCCGGATAATGGCCAGCCGGTCGCTATCATCGGTGCAGGTCCTGCCGGTCTTACTGCCGCTTACTATCTCGTTCTCGAAGGCTACCGCCCGACTATTTTCGAAGCTCTCCCCAATCCGGGTGGAATGCTTCGTTACGGAATCCCTGAATATCGCCTGCCGAAAGAGGTCCTCGACAAAGAGATCAACTGGATTCTCGATCTCGGCGTCGAACTCTACACCAACAAGATGCTTGGCCGCGATATCACTATCGACGGTCTCTTCAAGCAGGGCTTCAAATCCGTCTTCATCGGCCTCGGTGCGCAGGTCGGCAAACCGATGGCCGTCGAGAATGAGAATGTCGATGGTGTCCTCTCCGGCGTGGACTTCCTTCGCCAGGTAGAACTGAAGACCAACCCGCCGATCAAGGGTCGCGTGGTTGTCGTCGGCGGCGGAAATACCGCTATCGATGCCGCCCGTACCTCGCTCCGCCTCGGCGCCGATGAGGTCATCCTCCTCTATCGCCGCACCCGCAATGAAATGCCCGCTAATATGGTCGAGATCGAAGCCGCCGAGCACGAAGGCATCAAGATGCACTTCCTCGCCGCTCCGGTCCGCGTTAATGTCGCCAATGAGCGCATGGAATCGATCACCTGTATCCGCATGGAACTCGGCGAACCCGACTCGTCGGGCCGCCGCCGCCCTGTCGAAGTCAAAGGCTCGGATTACACGCTCGAATGCGATTGGGTTATTTCCGCTATCGGTCAGGAACCTGACCTCACCGGTGTCGAATCAAAACAGGGGGATGTCAAAGTCACCAAGTGGAAGACCATCGTCGCTAAAGAAGGGACATTCGACACCGACCGCCCCGGCGTTTTCTCCGGTGGTGATGTCGTCACCGGCCCGGCCGATGCTATCGACGCTATTGCCGCTGGTCGCATGGCCGCTCGCGCCATCGACAAGTATATCCGCACCGGCATTGTCGAACCGTTCGTCGATCGCTTCGAGAGCAAGCGCGACAACTTCCACAAGATGACGCGTCAGGATATACCGCAGGTACAAGAATCCCACCGCCATCATGCCAAAGAAATGCCGGTCGAAAAACGGATTCGTTCATTTGAAGAAGTTGAATTCGCCTACGACGAAAAGGATGCCTTCGAAGAATCCCTCCGTTGCGCCGAGTGCGGCTGCGATGTCGGTCTCGCCTGCACCCTGCAGGACTACTGCACCGAGTACGGCGTCGATCAGACCCGCTTTGTCGGCGAATACAACAAATACAAAGTTGATACTCGCCATCCGTTCATCAAGCTTGATGCCAACAAGTGCATCCGCTGTGGACGGTGCGTCAACACCTGCGCCGAGATTCTCAATGTCTCCGCGCTCGGGTTCGTCAATCGTGGCTTTCGTACGATTGTCAAGCCGGCGATGGAAAAGGCGCTTCACGAAACAAACTGCGTCTCGTGCGGCAACTGCATCGATGTCTGCCCAACTGGCGCGCTGGTCGAAAAAATGCCATTCCGCCGCTCCGGCCCGTGGAAGATGGATTCAGTCGAGAATGTCTGCAACTATTGCTCGGTCGGCTGTAACCTGACCCTCAAGGTCAAAACCAACGACATCTTCTATGTAGCTGGTGCCTCTCCAGAGTCTCAGCCAAACCACGGCGAACTTTGCGTCAAAGGACGCTTCGGTTATCAGCATTATCTCGATGGCTCCCGCGTCACCAAACCAATGCTCAAACGCGCTGGGAAACAGGTGCCGACCAGTTGGAACGAAGCCTTCGACGCTATCGAGTCCGGCCTGCAGAAAGTCATCGAGGATTATTCCCCCGATGAGATCCTCGTTGCCGCTTCCCCGAAACTGACCAACGAGGAACTCTACCTCGCCGGCCGTTTTGCACGCGCAGCGATCGGAAATAATAACCTGGTTTCGTTCCATCAGCTTATTAACGACGCTGACTACCACGCGCTCGATGATATGTTCGGCGCCACGCTTTCGACAGCGACCACTGATGATGTCGCCAACGCCGACCTCTATCTTTTCCTCGGCGGCAATCCGACCAGCGAGAACCCCGTTCTTGGCTGGCAGATGAAGCGCCGCATGAAGCAGGGGACCAAGTCGATCGTCATCAACTCCTCGCAGATCGACCTGGTCGCCTACGCCTCCGTCTGGGCCGATGCCCGCCGTGGCACCGCCACCACTCTGTTGAATGGCGTCATGGGTGAACTGATCCGTCGCGGCAAGGATGATACTGAATACTTGAAATCGAAAACGGTCAACTCCGATCAGGTCATCGCGGTCCTCGCCAAGACTGACCTGACCGAAGTCGCGAACATTACCGGCGTCTCTATTGATTCCATTCGCAACATGGCTGACCTGTTGGCCGATCCGTCGAAAAAGATCGTCGCCTGGTACAATCTCGATAGCCGCATCGAGCGTGCGTCGAACGATCTCAAAGCGCTCGCCACTCTCATGCTCCTGCTTGGACGCGTTGGCAAACCCGGCAACGGTATCGCCCTGATGTCCAGTCAGGCGAATCACACCGGAAGTCGGATAGTTGGATTCGACGCAAGACTCCTCCCGGGTGGCGGACTTATTGACAACAGCAAACTTCTCGCGGAGACCTCCAAAGTCTGGCGCACCGACCTGGCGAAACTCATCGAAAAGTCGGGCACCAATGTCAGCCGGAAACTCCGTCAGGATAAGATCCGCGCCGCGGTGATCATTGGCGAAAATCCGGCAGCGTCGCCGGAATTCAATGCCTTCATCAACAATCTCGATTTCCTCGTGGTTGCCGACCTTTTCCAGACCGAGACCGCTATGGCCGCGGATGTTTTCATCCCGCTTTCCAGCTATCTCGAGACCGAAGGTCACCTGACCAACTGGTCCGGCATGCGCCAATCAACTACACCTATCGGTGAGCCGATGAACGGCCTCTCCACGCGCGCCATCATCGAACGACTCTGCGAAGATATGGGGCACCATATCGGGTTGGCGAATTTCGATGAATTGGTGAGTGAGATTGAATTCATGATGCGCGAAGCCGGCTGTGAGGGACGGATCAACGGCTCATTCCTGACTCCGGATAACAAAGCGCATTTAGTGCTTTACTCCGACCAGGTAATGCCGACTCGCGCCGATCAGACACAGGTGATCGAACTCGACCGCCGCATCACCGACCGGATGAAACTCATCCGCGCGTAAACCACGGAAGTGGGGATAATCTCAGTAAAAAAGCGGGACTCCGGTGAGTCCCGCTTTCAATTTCCACTTCAAACAGAACTACCCCTTCGGGTCGATATTCTGATTCATGCAGAATAGATTGTTTGGATCATATTTCCGCTTCACTTCCACCAGGCGATCCCACCCCTCGCCGTACGCCTCACGGATACGATCCTTTTCATCGGACGTGAGGAAATTGACATACACGCCACCCAGAGCAAACGGCGCGGTGTCGCGATAAACGTCGCGAGTCCATGCAATCCCCTTTTCGTCCTGTTGCGGTGTCGTCCAGCGGCCATGCACATTCATCGCCCATCCGCAATCTCGGTGCGGATAAGCGGCTGAGGATTTCGGCTTCTTATTGGACACCCCCTGGATGAACCCAAGAAAGAGATCGCTCTCATCCGATGGCAACGCCATGGCAGCGCTGATGATCGTTTGAATGAACTTGTCGCTCAACTCCCCGAAGTTGTGGGACTTCCAGTAATTCCGGGCACCGGGGCCAAGCAGACCGTCAAACATCTTCTGCCAATTCTCATACGGCATTTCATCAATGAACTCGCCGATCGCCTTCCCAAAATGTCGCACTGGTTCGAGCTGCTTCATCCCCGCCTCTTTCCTGCCATTGTAAAAGACAGGAAACACCAAGACGTCCGTCCCATGATATTCCACCGGTAGAAACGGAAGCGGCGGAGCTTTGCGCAGAACTACCCAGACGTTTGATTCGAGTGGGAGGGTTTTGACATACTCGTTGTACTGCTTGAGAGCCCCGGCCGCCTCGGAATTCGGATACACGACCAATCCGGCCGTGATCATCGGACCAACCGGATGCAGGGTGAACTCAAAACGCGTGACCACACCAAAGTTGCCGCCTCCACCACAGAGCGCCCAAAAGAGGTCGGCATGTTGAGAGGTATTGCAGGTAACCATCTTTCCATCGGCCGTGACCACATCCATGGCGCGAAGATTATCGATGGACAGACCATGTTGCCGGGTCAGCCAACCAAATCCCCCGCCCAGCGTCAGACCGGCAACGCCGGTGGTCGAATTGATGCCAAGCGGGACCGCAAGTCCGTGCGCCTGGGTCGCGTGGTCGACATCGGCCAAGAGTGCGCCCGCCTCGACATGAGCGATCTTCGCTGCGCTATCGACCCTCACGTTACGCATAAGCGCGAAGTCAATTAATATGCCGTCATCGCAGACGGCATTGCCGGCGATATTATGACCGCCGCCTTTGATGGCGACAATGAGGTTCTGTTCGCGGGCAAAGTTGACAGCCTTTTGCACGTCCCCCGCCTCCATCGGCTGAACGATGATGGCGGGTCTCCGGTCGATCATCGCGTTCCAGATCGTCCTCGCCTCATCGTACCCCTGATCCCCTTCACGAAGCAGTTTTCCTTTGAGCGATTTCTTCAGTGCGTCGATCTCGCCGGCACTGACGTTCTTCCCCGATTGTTTTCCAGTAGTAGTTCCTACAGTTGCCATAACTGGCCTCCAGAGTGAGATTGGTTGAGCCTTCCGGGAATGGTGCAGGGACCGATCGTTTGGTCTCTTGCCACCCATGCCGAGTCGGGCACTCATACAATGAAATTGCAGATTTGATATTCACTCAGCGGCCGGATGAGTTTTGGCAGGCAGAGCAACGAAGGTCGCGGAGTATAGCCCGGACAGCACGAATCTTGTGGCGAAAGTTGAGTTTTTGAAGACGTCCAGGTGGCAAAATTCGCGCACCCGAAGCATAAGGGTAACGCTCAGGAAACGCAAGCTAAATTGGACTAATTAACTCTATTTAACAATCGACTGGATTGAGCGGCAGACCTCCCGGTCTGCCCTTATATACTCTGAAGAGGGTAGACGCTTAACGTCATTGCGAGGAGCATGCGAACGGAGTGAGCGGCGCCTGCCCCCTCGAAGGCGGGGGACGAAGCAACCTCATGGCGCTTCGCTCCTCACCCCTTCTTTCCAAATCCCACTGTCACTCCAAAGCAAAATCCCCAATCCGTGTTCATCGTACTCGCTCCACTAGCGGTGTTAAATGAGAGGTACCTTCTGATTCCAAGTTCTGCTGCTAAGCGGGGCCGAACCCGCATCTGCAACCCTGTCTCCCACTCTACTAGCAGATCAGGATCGTGCAACTTTGGTCTCCAAATATATCCAGGTCGGCCAGTCGAATCTGCTAAGAGTACCCTTCCATCTGATTCGTAATGCAATTTGCCTGCCGTAAGATCCGAATAGAACCGCAACTTCTTCCAGCCGAAGAGACTTCTAGTGGTGTATCTAAAGCCAGCGGAATATCGGTATGATGAAAACTCAAGATCCGAAGCGTACGCTGTGTATGAGCCATCGTCATATAGCTGCGGAAGTTCATCCAACTTCAGCCCCGACCTACCGTAGTTTCCAATGATCGCAAAACTCCCACTGATGGGAAACATCAGCTGCAAGTTGTAACCTAACCCTGAATGGAGGGTTGACTCATCGGCACCCCGCACAATGTCCCATGCCCCCGCCACCCGCACCGCAAACTTCCATCTAACTTCCGTCGAATCTCCCCCCTGCGACTTCCCAGTAAACCCCACGAGTATCAACAGCCCCAATACCAGTATTCGTCTTGTCACGGAGTCTCCTCCCTCTCTTGGTTGATGGATTACTATATCCAATTCCCTCCCCAAAATCAACCCGCCCATCACGGTCGCCCCATTTCCGGATTCATCCCTCAACCAGTCAACAACTTCCCTCTGAGGTGCCGAATTTCATTCGCCGAATTATCTTCCCTCACAACCTGATGACGACGCACCATAGTCAGTGTACAAACAGTTAATCCAACAATTGTTCGGAATTTGACGTCTTTTCCTATAGAAACAGCTTGCGCTTTTGACGATAATTGATATGTTGCGGTCACCCACAATCGGCGACTAGGCCAAGATGAACATAGAGGAAACGACTATGAATCCAACCGACACTCTGCATCGCTCAGCCACGACGTACTCAAACGTCTCCGATGACCAGATCTTCGACTGGGAAACCACATACGGCGCCAATCACTATGGCCGCCTCCATATGGTGGTGCGCAAAGCCGAAGGCGCCTGGCTCACTTCTTTGGATGACAAAAAGTATCTCGACTGCCTCTCCGCCTATTCCGCCGCCAACCCCGGTCACCATCATCCGAAGATCGTGCAGGCGTTGGTTGACGCCCTGCACGGCAATTACGCGTCGGTCATTTCAAATGTCGTCTACACCGACCCGCTTGGATTTTTCCTGAAAAAGTGCGCGACTCTTGTCCCGCAGCTTGGCCCACGTTTCGGCGCCAAAGGGAACAAAGTCCTCGCCAAAAACGGCGGCGTTGAATCTGTCGAGACCGCCATCAAGCTCGGCCGCGCCTACGGCTACAAAGCCAAAGGAATCCCGGATGGCAAGCAGGAGATCATCGTTTTCGGCAACAACTTCCATGGCCGCATGATTACCATCGTTTCGTTCTCCACCTCTCAGAAATACAAAGAAGGCTTCGGCCCGTTGACCCCCGGTTTTGTGACGGTCGATTTCGGCGACCTCGAAGGCGTCAAAAAGGCCGTCAATAAAAACACCTGCGCGATTCTCGTCGAGCCGATGCAGGGCGAGGGCGGCATGTATCAGCCGCCGGCGGGATTCCTGAAGGGTCTCCGCGAGATCGCCGATGCCAACGATCTGCTGTTGCTCTTCGATGAGATCCAGGTCGGCCTCGGACGTACCGGCAAAAACTTCTGCTTCGAGCATGAAAACGTCATCCCCGATGCCGTCATTCTCGGCAAAGCGATTTCCGGCGGTCTGGTCCCGCTCTCTGTGATGGTCACCAATTCTCACCTGATGGATCTCGTCTTCCAGCCGGGTCGCGATGGCTCCACCTACGGTGGCTACCCGCTCGCCTGTGTTGCCGGCGTCGCCGCGCTCGATGTTCTGGTCGATGAAAAACTCTCCGACAAGGCCGCCGCTACCGGCAAGATTCTCAAGGAGAAGATCCTTGATGTCGCCAAGCGCTCCAAGCATGTCAAAGAAGTCCGCGGACGCGGTCTTTTTATCGGTATCGAAGTGAACGATGGCGACGCTATGAACTACTGCCGTCAACTGCTCGAACTCAACGTACTTGCGAACGACAGCCACGGCCACACCATCCGAATCTCCCCGCCGCTTATCATCACTGAGAAAGAGGTCGACTACCTGGTCGAACGCCTCGAAAAAGTGTTGGTCGGTTAAGTCGATACACGCTGTTCATAGAAAAGGCGGCTCACCTGAGCCGCCTTTGTTTTGTCCGCTATCCACAAAAATCGGCTTACTTGCGTATCGACCCGAAGTATATCGCTGCCAGCGTTACCACCGCCCCAATCAATTGCAGCGGCCCGAGCATCTCACCGAAGAATAGAAATCCCCAGACTGTCGCCATGGTCGGTTGTAACAGAAGTGCCAGCCCCGCACGGTGCGCGTCGATATGCGGCAACGATGATGATATCACCCTCCACCCTATCGCCTGCGGAATCAATCCCAATCCCAATAAAAAGAGCCAGCTTCTCCCGTCGGGCGGCAACATCTCCTCCCCTTCAATAAGTCCCGAAGCTCCGAGAAATATCGCGCAGAAGAGCGCAGTCCAGGCCATCAAGGCAAGCGTCCCGACCTGCACATGCTCATGGCTCGCTTTTTTCACCAGCGAGATATACGACGCGTAGCAGATCCCCGTCAGCAGCCCGAAGAATACCCCCATCAAATAGTGCTCGGTCAACTGAATATCTTCACTCCCCACACCGATCAAGAGCACGATCCCGACAAACCCCACTATCGCCGCGACAAAAAACTTGAGCGTCAGCTTTTCTCTAAACGCGAAATAGCCGAGTATCGCGCTTCCGAACACTTGTGTATTTCCGAGAATGGTCGCCATCCCCGCCCCGGTGATGAAGATCGACCGATGCCAGGTCCAGAGATCGCAGAAGAACGCAAACCCCGCCGCGATCGACCAGAGATATATCCGCTTGGGTAACCCGAGACTTTTCCCTTCAAGAGCCGTCCACGCAAACATGATGACCGAACCAAGCAACATCCGCCAAAATCCGATCGCGCTCGGCCCCATCCGATCACTCCCGATCCCCTTCACGAATATTGCCGCAAAGGAGATACAGAGCGCCCCGAACAACAGTAACACAAACGCCCGCGACGCACTGATATGATGCGGGCTATTTGACTGACTGCTTACTGGGATATTTGACGGAGTATTGTGTGGAAAGTCTGTCGCCATGACCGCAAGAATAACTCCCCCGATTTACTCCGCCAAGTACTTTGATGTCACAGATGCAATTCGCATTGCGCCGGGATCTGCGCGGCAGGCGTCCCCGTCTGCCCACCCTATTGATTCACCGTACCCCACCATTTATGGTGGGATTTTCAAAGAAATTGTAGGTCAGGAACCTTGCTCGAAGGGCGGCGTAGCCGGTTCCTGACATCTTCTCTGTCATCGCGAGCCTTGCCCTGCACTTCCCTCTCATCTCAACCCGACTCTTCGACGGCAAGGCGTCGCGATCCCCTCTTTTCTTCTCTTGCCTCACCCCTCCCATTTTGGTTTCTTACGACTCGGGAGTAACCATGACCAACATCCGGATGAATTCTGTCGAATCCCCAGCCTCGCCAACCCTACGGGCATCGGATTTGACGTCACAAACTCGAATTCGCTAATAGTTCGGACAAGGAGCGGGAAGAGGCAGATTATGACGGTATGGCAAATTGCAGCAGGGGAGTCTGGTCGATATTATGATGATCTGTTCCTCAAGTGGAACATAATGTTCATGGGGCCAGGCCAGTTCGGTGCGTACGATCCATCAACGTATGGGAAGTGCGTCGCAAGCAAAATCCTCACCAAGCATAAGAACGATCAGTTGTGCAAGTTTGCGAACGAAGTCGAGCCGGGCCAGCTAGTCCTGCTAAGGAAGGGATACACGGTGACGTGCGTGGGGATTGTTGCAGACCAGCCATACGTTTGGGATAGACGCTTTGACGATGTCTACGGGTGGGACTTGCAGCACACGCGACGCGTTATCTGGCAAACGAACACGACACCGCGACTCTTGGAAATACAAGAATATAGTCCTGATGACGAGAGGTATCGGAAGCCGCTGTTCGGCGGCCGAAAACAAATTCCAACATTTACTAGGGTCGATGATGTGCGCGTCATAGAGCCGATTAGACACTTGCTAAATAGCCAGGACGTCGCTACACCAGAGCCAATCGATCTTAATGTTCCCGAGCCTTTGACCCTGGACCAATTGGGTGAACTGCTTTTTGCGAAAGGACTCTCAAACGATTCGGTTGAGGAGGTGCTTGACGCGATTCGACGGCAACGACGACTTGGTAAGTGGTACCAAACGCAGCGTGATAGCGGAAGACCGGCTGAGCACGAGGTCGTCGCCCACATGATCCTGCCATTGTTGCTGGGACTAGGGTGGTCCGAACAACTACTAGCGGTCGAGTGGCAACGTATCGATTTGGCCGGTTTCCGATCGACGCCAACTGGGAAAGACTCGTGCGTCTTGCTGTGTGAAGCAAAACAAATGTGGTACCCCTTACAACCTGCTCTTGACCAAGCTCGAGGTTATGTTGACAGCCTCGGATTGACCCATTGCAAGAGAATCATGCTTACCGATGGGGTCAGGATCTACGTGTACCGAAAGAACAACGATCTGTGGTCCGACCAGCCATCGGGCTATGTAAATATGAATCTGATTCGTCTTGACCACCTTGCCCCACAAGGCGTAAGTGCTGTAGATACACTGATGGAACTGACGCCTGGCGCACAATGAGCTTGTAGTCGACAATCCGGCCGCTATAGCTGGCCTGCGACGCACCATCGCCTTGCGATCATAAAAAAAAAACAGGGCCTTACGGCCCTGTTCTCTTCTTCGGTCTCACCTCCTCAACCGATATCAAACGCCACAAACCGCTGCATCTCGCCGCGTGACACCAGGAGCAACACCGTACTCCCTTTCTTAAGCGACCGCAGCGCGCTGTCGAACTCCGCCACCGATGTCACCGGTTTGCGATTCACTTCGCGGATGACATCGCCGACGCGCAATCCACCCTGACGCGCCGCCATACTCGACTCATCGACATTGGTCACCACGACGCCGTCGGCATTTTCCGGGATCTCGAACTGCCGGGCATACTCACGTGTGATAGTCCCGACATCAAAGCCTGGATCGATCGCCAGCTCACTCTCTTCTCCTTTCGACTGGCGACGGATCGTGCCATCCTCGTTCTGCTCCGGCAGTTCGCCCAGCTTGACTGTCAGCGCCTTTTCGCGGTTATCCCGAATCAGACCAAGGGTCACGGTTGTGCCCGGGTCGGTCCGCGCGATCAGGTTGCGCAACTGCGCCGAATTGTTCACTTCTGTGCTGTTCACTTTCACCACGACATCACCCGGCGCGATACCGGCATCCTCCGCCGGACTCTCCGGAGCCACCGAGCCGATCAGAACACCACTGTTATCATCGAGCCCCATCGCTCGCGCCATGACATCGTTGACATCCTGTATTCCGACCCCGAGCCATCCGCGCACCACGCGCCCGTTGTCGACCAGTTCGTTCTTGATATCCATCGCCATATTGACCGGTACGGCGAATCCGATCCCCTGGAAACCACCTGAGCGTGACGCGATGGCGGTGTTAATCCCGACCAGCTCACCATCCAGATTCACCAGCGCTCCACCGGAGTTACCCGGGTTGATCGCGGCGTCCGTCTGAATGAAATCTTCATAATCGGCCAGGCCGACATTCGAGCGCCCCTTCGCGCTGACAATACCCTGCGTCACCGTATGCGCGAGATTCGGATTCAAGGGCGAACCGATCGCCATCACCATTTCGCCGACTTCAAGCTGATCGCTGTTCCCCTGTTTCACGGGAGTCAGGTTGTCCGCTTCGACTTTTATCACCGCGATATCGGTTTTGTCGTCCGCGCCGATCACTTTGGCGGCATAGGTCTTGCCGTCACTGAAGCGGACCACGATCGAGTCAGCGCCTTCGATCACATGATTGTTGGTCAGGATATAGCCATCCTCCGACACCACCACTCCCGAGCCCAATCCCTGCTGCCGCAACTCCTGTTGCGGGGACTGTCCTCCGCGCGGCGTCCCGAAGAACTGCTCGAACTGGTCACCGAACGGTCCGAAATTGAAATTCCCGATCCCCCGCATCTTTACCACTTTCTCGGTCGAGACGGTCACGACCGAGGGAGTAACATCTTTGGCGATCTGGATGAACGCCTTGTTCAGATCACGGAGCGACTGCATCGCCGCGCTTCCATCCCCCTTCTGCGCCACCGCTGATCCTGCCGGTAGCATATACGCCAGTCCTATCACCAACAGAACCAACAGCGACATCACTGTCATCTGTCTAGTCTTGAGCATCGTACAAATCCTCCATTCAAGTTTATCCTGGTCGGTTTGGAGAATTATACGCGGCTGGTTTCGGGCCGGTTCGCGCCGGAGCCGGCCCCGCTTTCCGGTTTAACCAACCTTAACAATGGCCTCCTCCCCCCACTCCCCGGACCCCTAAAATCACGATTTTCCCCGTATTCAGTAAATTGGCGATACCATCTAACTCATTGTATCCCAACGCCGATCAGTCAACAAATACCCGACCGCCCCGGTCGCTGTTTCATTTTGAAATATTCTTCAAGTTGGGCCCCGCCGTGGCCGAATCACTCTAAAGAGACTGGCAGAATTGGAAGGTAGCTTTTCGCCGGACTCGTCGTGGTTCTGACCACCAACCGCTACCTCCAGGAGATCACGTATGCGCTACTCGAGAACCTTACTCTGCGTCGGCCTCTGCCTCTTTGTAGCTGCCGCGGCGGCAGTGAAGGCCGAGAACGATCACCGCTGTCCCCCGGTTTTTTCGGACAGCAAGTACAAGCTGGAATACAATCACTGTGACAGCGCCAGCTATACCTTCAAAGCGACACCGCCCAAAAATCGCAAGGGCGAGTATCCCGCCGATGGCATTATCCGCTATCGACTGGTGAAGGGCCCCGGCTCGCTTGATTCCGTCTCCGGTTATTGGTCGCTTCCCGCCGGTACTCCGGTCGATTGGCGCAATTGCGTGGTCCTGATCGAGGCTTACTGGAAGAGCGCTCCTCGTCTGAAGACCCGGACCGGTCTGGTGCTTTTCCCGAAGAACGCCAAGCCGGTGATTATGGTCAATGAGGTAGAACGCCGCGATACCATCGAAGTCCCGCTTGGCGCGCCATTCTCCTTGCCGATATCTGTGGTCGACCGTGATGAGTGCGATCAGCCGGTACTGACCCTCGAGCGCGTCCGTCCGCTCCCAAACGGCGCGGTTGAATTGGCGCAGAACGGTTCAGACTGGGCGCTCAATTTCGAGCCGACTCCCGAAGACTCCGGCAAGTATTTCATTGTGATGCTGAACGCGTCCGATGGCTACAGCCATAACAAGTTCAAATTCTTCTTTGTCGTCGTGCCTGCTGAAGACGACGGCGAAGGCGAAGGTGACGACAACGGCGGCGGTGGTGGCGAGCAGGAAGTCTTCACTTCGCTCGGCCTCTCGCTTGGTGTCGCGCGCAATCTTGATCCCGGCCAGATCGCCGAGATCCCGCTTAACCTTGACTCTATCTCGCAGCAGCAGGGTGTCGGTGGCTTCGATGTGCTCATCGCGTTCGACAGCCTCGCCCTCTCTGTTTCTGAAGTTCTCCCCGGCTCGCTCTATGATTCCTGCGCCTGGGAATACTTCACCTATAGTGCGTCGCCCGGTCAGGTTCGCATAGTTGGTATCGCCGAAACCAACAACGGCGATATCCACCCGTCGTGCGGTGTCCCGACTCTGCCTGCTTCGCTGGCGAAACTTCGCTTCCTGGTCGGCTCCGATGCTTCCTGGCGCTGCCGCTTTGCGCCGGTCCGCTTCTACTGGACCGACTGCAGCAGCAACTCCATCTCCTCCGCCTCAGGTCTGCACCTCTTTGGCGCGGAGAAGGTCTTTGAATTGCAGGATTCTCTCTTTGTAGAACTCCCAGCCGCGTCCGCGTCGCTCCCCGGCTTTGGCGGCCTTCCGCTGGTAGGCTGCGATGGCCCCGTGCGTAAGATCGTCTTCTACTCCGGCGGTGTCAGTATCACCTGCCCGCCTCCGGCGTACGTATTCCAGCGCGGTGATGTCAACCTCGATACCCTCGCGTTTGGTGTCGAAGATTTCCGTCTCTTTGGACGCGTATTCACGCAGGGTCCGTCGGTCTTGACGCTCGACCCGAACAAGCAGTCCGAGCTGTCCGACATCAATCAGGACAGCACGCCGCTCGCAATCGAAGACTATGTGTTGATGTATCGCCGCAACACCGGTCTGGATACGTCCGATGTTCTCCCGCCTAACTCGCCGAACATCGCGTCATTCTTCATCAATGCCGGTATGCTTGTCGCGGCGACTTCTGACACGCTTGGCGCGGTTCAGATAGTGCTCTCGGGCAATGTCGCGCCGCAACTGCTTGCGACGACTATGTCGATGTCCACCTACGCGCGCAACGGCTCTACCTACGTTCTGCTTTCTCCTAAGGAGAATTTCCCGAACGCCACGTTCTTCCGGGCCAGCCCGCTGTTACGCATCCTGACGACGACCTCGATCCAGTCGGTCGCCACTGCCACCAAGTATGGCGGCAAGGTGACGGCGCAGGTTGGCCAGACGATGGTCAACGCTTCACTGACCGAAGGTCTTCTGCCGGGCTCGTATGAGCTGCAGCAGAACTACCCGAACCCGTTCAACGGCGCGACTGTCATCTCCTTCGCTCTGCCGACCAGCGGCGAAGTCAATCTGGAGATATTCAACGTGCTCGGTAAGGTCGTCTATCGTCGATCTGAATCGCTTGAGGCCGGCAGTCACCAGTTTAGCTGGGATGGCACCGCGCTGGATGGCTCCGATGTCGCCACAGGCATCTACTACTATCGCCTGACTTCCCGCGACTTCACCGCGACGAAGAAGATGATGTACCTGAAGTAGGCTCATGTATTGTAGCGTAGGATCCTTCGCGTAACTCGCGACGCGATCGTGTCAGTTGATTGTCGATTGCTGTAGGGCGGGTCCGTCTTCGAACCCGCCTTACTCCAGACCAAAACCGTACCCCACCATTCATGGTGGGGCTAGGCTGTACGCCACCATTTATGGTGGGTCCAATGAAAACCCGGCGCGTCTTGCGGTACTAGTAGAGCAAGAGCGCCGGGTTTGTCTTTTCAATCAAACCATTGCTTGACTGTCATTGCGAGAAATCGCGGCCACTGCGTTCGATTGAAGGCAGTTCTATCCTCCGCGATTTCGAAGCAACCCCTCCCCTGCACATCTCAAAAACGAGACTCAGCTTGTGCAATCTCGCTTTCATCAGCACCCACAAAAAAGCCCGCTCTCTCAAGCGGGCTTTCACATCACACTAGCAAAAACTCTTACTCTTCTTCCAGCGCCAGCATATCCAGATACCCCACCCCGCGCAAACCATAGTAGCTCTCCGACTGCGCGTACACCTCATCACGAAGCGCCGCGTCGAGTGTGATGAACTTATACCCCGCCTCCTCCAGCGCGGTCAGTAGTTCATCCAGATAGATCGCGTTCAGACGATTCGCCTGGAGCATTAATATTTGCTTCACCTGGCGTCCGACCAGATCATTCGCCATCATCTCGGCCCGTTCCAGTTCATCAAACACGCTGTTGAAATACTCATCCCGCAACACCACGTACTGCAGCGAATCAAGTACCTTCCCCATTTTGCCCAGCGTGAAATTGTACATATGGTCATCCGGCACTACCGACGCATGCGCCACCGCGGTCCCTGACGCGGACAGATACCCCTTCACCTGACGCTTATCTTCCTTGGTCGCGCCATAGTGAAGATACGGAAAGCGGAAATACCTCCGCTTCTGCCCGAAACTCTCGAGCATCGTCTCCAGCTCCGCTTCCCCCGAGGCTACCTCTTCGATGAACTTCTCGTACCCGATATCATTGAGGTCTTCGTTGTTGTACGTCATGCTCCCGATCGCGTGGCCGTCGTTCAGCCACTGCCCGATTAGGTCATACTGGTTCTCCAGACTGGCGCCGACCACAAACCCTGCAGCCTTTACCTCATGCTTTTTCAACGCCTGAAGTATCAAGAAATTGATCGCCTCGGGATTCACCTCGCCGAATGCTTCCGCCGCCGGAAGTTCATTGAACGTGATTGCGATCGACTTGGTCGCCTTGACCGGCTTGGCCGGGGCATCATCCTGTGATATCGCGGCTCCCGCTATGACCATCACCAGCGCCAGACTCAGAATTCCGATTTTCGCACGCATCATTCCACCTCGTGGATCATCACCAGGTTCGATGGCACTGTTTTGCCGAAAGGCGCGCCGCCGGTGATGATCACATGCTGTCCTTTGCTTGCCAGTTGATATTTCCGGCTCACCGCATTCACTGACGAAACCAGCGCATGGAACGAACCGGGCTGCCGTACATATATCGGCCAAACCGACCGGATCAATGAGAGCTGTCGCATGACATTTTTGTCGGATGTGAGCGCCGCGATCGTCTGCCGTGGAAACAGGTTGGCAATAAGTTCGGCCGTAAATCCCGATGTGGTAAAGGCAAAGATCACCCGGATCACACTGTCGTCGGATATCGCCCCTACCATCCGCGAAACCAAATGTGGCTCAATGGTATCCGTCAGGTCGCGCACGACCATCCCGGAGTTCACCTCCCGACGTTCTTCACTCGCCGTCAGAACCGCCGCCATCATCCGCACAGTCTCCAACGGATATTTCCCTGTCGCCGTCTCCGCCGAAAGCATCACCGCGTCGGCATGGTCGAAAACCGCCGTCGCGACATCGTTCACCTCTGCGCGTGTCGGCCGCGGTGAGAACCGCATCGACTCCAACATTTGGGTCGCGACTATCACCGGCTGACGGTGCAGATTCGCCAACTCGACTATTCGTTTCTGCAGATTCGGCAGTCGTTCCGGCGGCAACTCCACTCCCAGATCCCCTCGCGCGATCATCACGCCATCGGCCACATCCATGATCGACTCGAGCGACTCGATTGCCTCACGCTTCTCCAGCTTCGCGATAATCCTTTGCTTCCCGCCATACTGCTTTATCAGTTTCCGCGCGAGCAATACATCATCCGCCGACCGCACAAACGACAGCGCGACAAAATCCGCGCCGTTTGTCACCGCCGTCTTGATATCCTGCTTGTCCTTCGCCCCGATCGTAGGCATCTGCACGATTGAATCAGGCAGATTGATCCCTTTCGCGGGCAACAGCACGCCCGGATTCAGCACCGAAAGTTGCACTCTGCCGTTCGCGCATTTCTCCGCTTTCAGACCAATAGCGCCATCATCGATAAACACCCGCTCTCCCGGTTTTATCGACGCGATGATCTTTGGGTGATTCACCGCTATCTCGCGTTTCGCGAGATCACTCGCCGATGTTGTCAGCGTGATCTTATCTCCCGCCTTCACCGGCAATTCCCCGGTGAATCGCGCCAGTCTCAGCTTGGGACCTGAGATATCAAAGAGAATTCCGACCGGCCATCGATGCGTCCCGGTCGCTTTTCGGATTTGACGGACCGCTCGCGAAAAATCTTCGGTGCTTCCGTGAGAGCAGTTTATGCGGAAAGCATTTACGCCTTCATCGACCATCCGACGGAGCAACCGCTCTGAACTGACCGCCGGACCATATGTCGCCAGTATTTTGGTTCGTTTCATGACCTCAAATAACGCGAGATAGCGCCCGGAATCAGTCAAAAAACCACCCTTCAAGTGCCGAATATCACATTCAGGAAATCTTTTCCCCGAAATACAGTTTTATCTTGCAACAACTTACCTAACCATCCCCCCAAAACTCCGCTTTTCTTCTCTCCGACCCTTTCATTTCCACGTACAATGTCGTATATTAAGCCGGTCGAGTGGGAGACCTACCAACAGATAAGGAGATCCCTGAGGGGTATTTCATTTATGCAGAATAAGAAGGTATTGATTGCCGTCAACAATATGATCTTCACTTCTAAGATCATGTCGGTCCTTGACGGGATGGATGCCGAGGGCATTAAAGCCATTCGTTCAGACGAGATTTTCACCAAAGCGCAGGAACTTCGGCCGGATCTTATCATAATCGACCTCAACCTGAACGGGATTGAGGCGCCGTCGCTGATCAACAAACTACGCTCCTATGGAGCGACCAAGTCGATCCCGATCGTTTGCTATTCGCCACATGTCATGGCGGATCAGATGAAAGCTGCGCTTTCTGCGGGGGCCACTGAAGTGTTACCAAACTCCAAGATGACCTCCCGTATGAACCAGATCCTGGGGAAATATATCAACAACTGAACGAACGGTTCTTTCCGCCGCTCGTGATCAAATTGAAGGACCGGGAGTTCACCTCCCGGTTTTTTTCTATGCTGAGAATGCTTGAAATTCATCTCGAGGTCAAAGACCTCGACATATCTGAGAAGTTCTACGCCACCCTTCTTCCCCACGCGCGCATCTCCCGCTGGGATGATGGCTCTGCTGTTGCACTGATCCTCGAGGACGGCACTGCGATCGGTCTCTGGCGCAAAGGGAAACGCGGCCTTTTCGATGGCCGCGGCGGCGAACATCTTCACTTCGCCTTCCAGATATCCCGCGACGAGATCGACCTCTACCGCGACAAACTCTACAGTCTCGGTGTCGACCTCATCGAACATACCTGGCCATCCGGCGACATGAGCCTCTACTTCTTCGACCCCGATGGCCACCAGGGGGAGTTTATGACCAAAGACTGGCTGACCCCCTTCCGTTAAGACACTGATCTCACTTTTGGTTTTCTTTCCCTCATACGGGGGAACGAAACTCTCCTTGCGCTGTTACATCCCGTATCATCCGCTATGGGCAAGCGCTATCAAAAGTCACTGCATATCTTCCGTCGGGATCTTCGTCTCGACGACAACACTTCCCTGCGCTCCGCCCTGGAGTCATCCGAACAGGTCATCCCCTGCTTCATCTTCGACCCCGCGCAGATCCGCGACAACCCGTACCGCGGCGATCATTCCCTCCAGTTCATACTCGAATCTTTGGATTCATTACAGAAACAACTCTCTTCAAGAGGCGGTCGACTTTTCGTCTTCGAAGGAGAACCGTCTGAAGTTGTCGAGCGACTGATCCGCGAACAGCAAATCGATGCGGTCTTCGTCAACCGCGATTACACACCGTACTGTATCGCCCGCGACAACGCCATCGCTGATACATGCCGCCGCCACAGCATCCCGTTCCAGCAACACGCCGATGCTCTCTTGACTGAGCCGGAGGCTGTCCTCAAAGATGACGGCAGACCCTACACTATCTTTACGCCGTTCTCCCGTCGCGCGAGAACCATGCTCGTCTCCGACCCGCAGCCGACCGATGCCAAGAATTTCTACACGGGCAATATCAAGAACGATACTCCATCTCTGCTCTCTTCCATCCTTCCAAAGCGTAACTCAAATCTCTATACCCATGGCGGCTCCGAGGAAGCCGACCAACGACTCGACAATCTCGATAGATTTCGGGATTACGCTTCAACGCGCGATATCCCTTCTCTCGACTCAACCACCGGCCTCTCTGCCCACCTGAAGTTCGGGACAATTTCCGTTCGTCGGGTTTACCAGACGATCACCTCCCGCTATGGCGAGAGCCACTCGCTGATAAACGAGATCTACTGGCGCGATTTCTTCACCCACATCGCGTTTCATTTCCCCCATGTTTTCAAAGGCGCGTTCCACGGCAAGTACGACCAACTCCCCTGGTCAAATGACACCTCTGCTTTTGAACGATGGTGCGCGGGGAACACCGGTTTTCCCATTGTCGATGCCGGCATGCGGCAACTCAACGCGACCGGCTTTATGCACAATCGCGTCCGCATGATCGTCGCCTCATTTCTGATCAAAGATCTGCATATCGACTGGCACTGGGGGGAAAAGTATTTCGCGCAGAAACTTTCCGACTACGATCCGGCCGTCAACAACGGCAACTGGCAATGGGCCGCCTCCACCGGATGCGATGCCGCCCCCTATTTCCGCATCTTCAATCCCTGGCTCCAGCAGAAGAAGTTCGACCCCGACTGCAAGTACATCGCGCGCTGGATACCAGAACTTGCTTTGTACTCCCCTGCAGAGATACATTCCCTGCATACATCGAATATGATCGTCCCGGGGTATCCATCCCCGGTGGTCGACCATCGAGTCGAGGTTGAGATAACCAAGCAGATGTTTGCCGCACTTGCTCCTCAAACGAAAGGTCTGTTATGAATCACGAAGAACGGCTCGCCCTCATTGAGCGCTACGGTCAGGCCTATCAAAAACTGACCGATGCGCTCACTCGTTTTCCCCGCGACATGTGGCACTTCAAGCCTGCCCCCAGCCGATGGTCCATCCATGAGATCATCATCCACCTTGCCGATTCCGAAGCCAACAGCTTCATTCGCGCGCGCTGTTTTATCGCCGAACCAGGCAAAACCGTCATGGCCTATGACCAGGACAAATGGGCGTCAGATTTGCGCTATGACCTGCAGGATACCGAAGGCGCGCTTGAGCTCTTCAAATGGCTCCGCGAATCTACCTACCGCATAATCAGAGTCATTCCCGAATCTTATTGGGGACGAACCGTCAACCACCCGGAAAACGGCGTCATGACCTTCGACCAGTGGCTGAAGATCTACGAGGATCATGTCCCTCTGCACATCAGCCAGATGCAGAAGAATTACGATATTTGGCTCTCGCGACAGAAGTAACCGCCGGCGCCAAATAGAAGAGCAAGTCAAGCGCCTATCTCCGCTACGGATAAACCCTTGACAGTGGACAGATACTGCCTATCTTTGAGTGATACTACCAATCTCTGGTCAACCCGTTGCACCAGCAAAAGAGGACTTCCCGATTATGCGTCAGTTGATCACACTCGCGCTCGTGGTCTGTCTGGCCGGTTCGCTTTTGGCCGCGGCTGCGCAACAACAGCCCGCCATCTCCCGGCTCGACAACCTTTCACTCGACCAAACCTGGCAAACCGCCGAAATCGCCCAGGGCCGCTTCGTTGTTCCCGGTACTACCGTGGAAGAAAAAGCGATTACCTTTATCTCCTCACGCCAAGACCTCTTCAAACTTAATAACGCCGAACAGGAACTTCTCCTCACCCGGCAGGCGACCGACCAGCTCGGTCAGGAACATCTCCGCTTCCAGCAGACCTTCCAGGGTCTCCGGGTTTGGGGAAAAGAGACCATCGTCCATTTCAATGCTGACCAATCGATTCATCTGGTTGGTGGACAACTCATCCCCACTCCGTCGATTGGCATCAATCCTGCCGTCGACCAGACAGCGGCGGAATCAATCGCGCGGAATATTCTGAGCGACAGCCTCGGCTCCGCGCCGACAACCGCTGAGTCCGAATTACTCATCTACCCCGACCGAAGTGGCGCTTCGCACCTCGCCTGGCTCGTCACCATCCGTGGTGACCAATTCTCCCCGATCCGTTGGCGCGTGTTTGTCGATGCCCTCACCGGCCGTGAGTTGTTCAAATACAATGACATTCATTTCGATGGCCCCACTGTCGGCTCCGGCGTCGATGTAAATCTTAATGTCCGCACTCTGCAGACTTATCAATTCGGTCCGGATTACAAGCTGGTCGACGCTACCCGTCCGATGTATCAGCCGCCGATCGCCAACTACGACGGCGTCGTCATCACCTATGACAATTACCTCGGCGGCGGCCCCATCACCACCGACCCGAACGACAATAACAACTTCAATGACAACACGTCGCTGCGCGCCGCTGTCTCCGGACATTACTATTGCGGCCTCACCTATGACTACTTCGAAACAACTTTCAGCCGCAACAGTCTTGATGATAACGGAATGTCTATCATCTGTTCGGTCCACGACCCGACCTACACCAACAATGCTTTTTGGAATGGTATCTCCGTGAACTTCGCCGATGGCGACGGCACCACCTACAAACCGTTCTCCGGCTCGCTTGATGTTGTCGCGCACGAACTGGCCCACGGTGTCACCGAGAATACCGCCAATCTCATCTACACGTTTGAATCCGGCGCGCTGAACGAATCGTATTCCGATGTATTCGGCGCCATGGTCGATCGCGATGATTGGCTGATGGGTGAAGAGATACGCATCACTTCGCCGGGCTTCCTCCGCAATCTCGAGGATCCACACACGGGACCCAACCCCGCCCGTTTCCCCTTTGGATATCAGCCCGCGCATATGACTGAATTCGTCGTTCTGCCAATCAGCACGGATAACGGCGGCGTTCATATCAACTCCGGTATTCCGAACCGCGCGGCGTTCATCACCGCGACTGCGTCAAGCCGCGAGGCGATGGAGCAGATCTGGTATCGTACGTTGACGACCTATCTCACGCCGGGCTCATCGCTCAATTTCTGGTCATCCATGACCGTTCAGTCAGCGGTCGATCTCTATGGAACCGGTTCGCCTGAACTTGCCGCGGTTGTTCTGGCCATGGATTCAGTCGGCTTCGGTTTAGTCTTTGCCAATCCGGCAGCGGTTTCTCCGATGGTCGTGACGCTCGGTAATTCGACCGACACCACGGTCGTCATCAAAAATTATCGCCCCGAAAACGTCACCTGGACCTCGGTCACGTCGGCCCAGGGTCATCTGGGTCTCTCCACATCTGGCCCAACCACACTCATAAGTGGCGACTCGGTTATCGTGACCGCCACGGTAAATGCCGGGGCACTGACAACCTGCGATCTCGGTCAGTACGAAGACACTATCGTTGTGGCCACCACCAACCCATCCGCACCGACCATCAAAGTGCCGGTCTCGATCCAGATAGGGTATCTTCCGGTCGGCTTGATGGAACGCGCGGTCACCACCAATTGCCTTAACATCACGCTGAACAATCGTCCGTCAGTGCATGACTTCGTACGCGCAAGCGATGCAGTCTCCAAGTTCTCGCTGATAGTCACCCATCTCGATGGCGCCGATACCGCCATGTATCTTGATTTCTACGAAACTCCCACTTGGGCGACTATTGATAGTCTGGTATCTGGGACGATCGGCTCCGACCAGACCCGTACTCTCCGACTGGCTTCCAACAGCGGCAAAGTTCAGGGGAAAGTAACATATCAGTGGGAGCCGTCCGATGTCGCCGGTTGCGGTTACATCACGGCAGAGTACGCGCTCACCAACACCTGCCCGACTCCTATCACCATTCAATCAGGTGTCTTTGGGGATTTCGATGTCGCCTCGGCTGGTTCGAATCAATGTTATTACGACGCGACCAACAAACTGGTCTATATTCAGGACCCTTCGAACACGATTGCCGCCGGTGTCGCCTTCCTGTCGTCCGGTAATCCGAAGAACATGCGCGCCGTCGACAATCCGACCTACGTCTGGAATGGTGTCTCGCCGCAGGCGATGTATCAGCAGATGATGCAACCGACCAATGCCAATGGTTCAAGCAACACCGACTGGTCACTCCTGATGACTTTCGGAGACAACACGCTGAATCAGGGCGACACGGTGAAATACCGTATCGCGCTGATCTATTCCCCCGGCGGTTCCAGTGGCCTCGCGCCGATCCTCGCGCAGATCACGCCGACCTCCTGTTGCATCGGCACGACCGGAAACGTCAACAAGTCAGTGAGCGAAACACCGGATCTCTCCGATCTTTCTCTGTTGATCTCGTATCTGATCTCGACGCCGAAACCGTCGCTCGCCTGCACCACCGAGGCCAACATCAATGCCTCGGTTGCGACGACTCCGGACCTTTCGGACCTGTCACTGCTCATTTCATATCTGACCGTGACGCCGAAACCGGCGCTGCCAAATTGTCCGTGATTTTCCAGTGAGCGTGGAGAGAACTCTCTCCCCTCTCACTTCACTCCGTGAAACGACAACGGCCGCTCCCTCGAGCGGCCGTTTTTTTGATGTACGTCTTGAAACTTGCGCGGCAGACGTCCCCGTCTGCCCGTTCTTATTCTATCTTAAACCTCGCCGCCCCTAGCGATGCCCCGTTCGAATCCACCACCCGTACTTCCCAACTCCCCTTCAATCCGTACAGATTCTTCACCGACCAGGTCCGCCATGGCGATGCCTTCACCGGCAGATCGACTTGACACATCTCTTTGCCGTCATGCAGCCAGATATGTGTCACTGTCGCGCCGTCCGCGCCAGCTCCGGTGATCTTGCACCAACAATAAAGCTGGGCGGTGGTTGCGGCGAATGTCGAATCCGACCCCTGCGGCATTCTTTCGACTACATTCGTGCAGACCTGCACCTCCGCCGAAAGCATCGACGCTGCATCCTGCGCACTGACCGTTACACCAAAAACGGTCGCCACTACCATCAGACAGATTGTGAATTTCATCTTGAATTCCCCTTCAATTGATTTCGATAGCATACGATGAGCAATGTAGGGACGCAAGACAGAAACTTGCGGCCGGTCTTCTGATTGTCATTGCGAGAAATCGCGGCCTCCGCCCTCTTCACACCACAACTCTCACCTCCGCGATTTTGAAGCAACCCATTCTCCGGTCTTCACACCACGAAACTCATGCTCTAAACATCTTGAAAGGCATTCATTCAGCCAGATCTCTTGAAAACCGTACCCCACCATTTATGGTGGGCTTCCACTCAAAATCAAAAAGGCCTCGCTCTCGCAAGGCCTCATATATCATTCTGCGGAAGAGGGGACTCGAACCCCTACGGATTGCTCCACTACCCCCTCAAGATAGCGTGTCTACCAATTTCACCACTTCCGCGAAACTGTCAGATCCAAAGATCTACTGACCGCCACCCTCGGGTGGAGTTGTCTGCGTACCGCCGCCACCTTCAGCCGGAAGTCCGCCCTGATTCGGCGTCGTCCCCTGCTGCTGTTGCTGCTGCTGACGCTGCATCTCTTCCTGCGCCTGACGGGTCACCGCCGACTCAGCGCCCTCGGCCGGAACGCCGGTTACAGCCGCACGATCCTGCGCCGACATATACGCGAGCAGGATACACATCACCATAAAAGCGATTGCCAGACCGGTGGTCGCCTTGGAGAGGAAGGTCGCCGCGCCACGGCCACCAAAGACGGCCGAACCCAATCCGCCACCAAAGGCGGAGCCGGACAACCCTTCGCCCTTGCTTGACTGCATCAGCACCACCAGAATGAGTGCCAGACAGATCAACACGTGAATCACGATCAATACTGGAAACAACGGAGAACCTCCAACTACACTGCGTTAATGATCCTGATAAATTCATCCGCCTTCAAACAGGCGCCGCCTACCAGGGCTCCATCTATATCTGCCTGAGCGAGCAATCCCGCGGCGTTATCACCTTTGACCGAACCGCCGTACAGGATCGGCAGATTCTCTGCCGCCGCTCGAAAACTCTTCGCGATCCTCTGACGAATGAACCGATGAACCTCCTGCGCCATTTCCGGCGTAGCGGTCCGACCAGTTCCGATCGCCCAGACCGGCTCGTACGCCAGCACTATGCGACCCAACTCAGCGTCCCCGAACCCGGCCAGCACTCCATCTACCTGCGTTCCAACGATCTGCTCCGTGCGACCGGATTCGCGCTCGGCCAGTGTTTCTCCGATGCAAATTATCGGGGTAAGTCCTGAAGCAAGCGCGGCTTTGGCTTTGCGGTTGATCAAATCATCGGACTCGGCATGATACTGCCGCCGTTCCGAGTGGCCCAGTATAACGAAGCTAACCCCAAGTGTCAAGAGCATCTGCGCCGAGATCTCGCCCGTGTAAGCCCCCTTCACATGCTCCGACATATCCTGCGCCCCCAGCCCTATGTGACTTCCCTGCAACATATTACGGGCAATCCCTAAAGACGTATATGGAGGACAGACCACCACCGTCACCCGTGGATTATCCGACTCCCCCGCCATTAGGCCCCCAATCAACGCTTCGGTCTCCGCGACCGTCCCGTTCATCTTCCAGTTACCGCAGATTATCTTTCGGCGCATCTCAGAACGTGCCCACTTGCTGCAGATCCGTCAGCGCCGCCACTCCCGGCAGCTCTTTCCCTTCCAGGAACTCCAGCGATGCCCCGCCGCCCGTCGATACATGCGTCAGCGATCCATCCAGACCGGCTTCAGCGACCGCCGCCGCGGAGTCTCCGCCGCCAACGATCGTCACCGCACCTTTGCTTTGTGTCAGGTCGGCGAGCAGTTTACCGATCGCGATCGTCCCCTTGGCAAATGGCGTATGCTCGAACACACCCATCGGCCCATTCCAGACGATCGTTTTAGCGCCGGCCAGTTCATCCTGGAAGTACATGATCGACTTCGGACCGATATCCAACCCCTTCCATCCGTCCGGGATCTGATCCACCGGTACAACCTTCGTTTCCGCTGTGTCGCTTATCTCTTTCGCGATCACGATATCGACCGGGAACAGCAGCTTCACTTTCGCCGCCTGTGCTTTCGCTATGGTCTCACGCGCCAGATCGATCTTATCTTTCTCGACCAGCGAGTCCCCCACCTGGTAGTTCATGGCCTTGGCGAATGTAAAAACCATCCCGCCGCCGATCACCAGGATATCAACCTTATCCAGCAGATTCTGGATGACATCGATCTTCCCCGATATCTTCGCGCCGCCCAGTATCGCCGCAAACGGACGTTTCGGATTCGTTACCGCCGCGCCGAGATACTGAAGCTCTTTCTCCATCAGGAATCCGGCCACCGACTGCTTGACGAACTTCGTCACCCCCTCAGTCGAGGCGTGCGCCCGATGCGCCGAGCCGAACGCGTCATTGACATAGATATCAGCCAGCGACGCCAGCTTCTTGGCGAACTCCGGATCATTCTTCTCTTCTTCTTTATGGAAGCGAAGATTCTCCAGCACCAAGACATCGCCGTTCTTCATTTTTGCGACCATGTTCGATGCTTCCGGGCCGACACAATCTTCCGCGAACATCACCGGCTTGCCAAGCAACTCCGCCAGATGGTTCGCCACCGGACGGAGCGACATCTCCGGCACCGGCTTGCCGCCCGGCCGACCCAGGTGCGAGCAGGCGATCACTCGCCCGCCGTCGCTCAGGATCTTGTTGATGGTCGGCAATGCCTCACGGATGCGACGGTCGTCGGTGATCCGAAGTTTCTCGTCGAACGGCACATTAAAGTCAACCCGCAGCAGTACTTTCTGCCCGCGGAAATTGACATCGCGTACGGATACCTTGTTCATATCTCCGTTCCTTCTCTCTTACATCATCCGGTCAAGCATATCGACCATGCGCACCGAGAAACCCATCTCGTTGTCGTACCAACCGAACACTTTCGCGAACCGGCCGTTGCACATCGTCAGGCCCGAATCAAACACACAGCCGTGCGGATTGCCGACAATATCCACCGACACGATCGGCTCGTCGCAATACTCCAGCGATTCGGCCAGCGGTCCCGATGTCGCCGCTTTCTTAAACGCCGCGTTGATCTCGTCCTTCGTCGTATCTTTTTCCAACTCGACCGCCAGATCGGTCAACGAGCAATCCGGAGTGGGGACGCGGATCGCGATCCCGTCCAGTTTCCCCTTCATCGCCGGAATCACTTCGGCGATCGCCTTGGCCGCGCCGGTCGTGGTCGGAACCATCGACACCGCCGCAGCGCGGGCGCGACGAAGATCCTTGTGCGGAGAATCAACTATCCGCTGGTCCGCCGTATAGGAGTGGATCGTGGTCATCAATCCGCGCACGATCCCGAAATTGTCCAGCAATACCTTTACCATCGGGGCGAGACAGTTGGTCGTGCATGACCCGATCGATATGATATGATGTTTGCTCTTGTCGTATGAATCCCAGTTGACGCCGCGCACAAACGTCCCGTCATGCCCCTTCGCCGGAGCCGATATCAGAACCTTCTTTGCGCCGGCCGCCAAATGTTTCGAAGCGCCTTCTTTGTCGGTGAACTTTCCCGTGCACTCCAGCACGATATCCGCGCCCAGTTTTGCCCACGGAAGATTCGATGGATCCTTCTCCGCCGACACCGGGATCGTCTTTCCGTCGATCACCAGTTTCCCACCCTCGGCCCTGACTTCGCCGTTGTATCTGCCGTGTACCGAGTCATACTTGAGCAGATGCGCCAGTGTCGGAGCATCCGTAATATCATTCACACCGACTATTTCAACATTTGTGCCACGGGTGGCTTTGTAAACCAACCGACCAATGCGCCCGAATCCATTGATACCGACTTTCATTCTATCCTCCTTAATCGTATCGCTTATTTCTTGGGTGACTGGAAGAGATACTTCACGCCGACCGTGATCGTCAACGCCTGGTAATCCTTCACCTCAAACAGATCGTCAGAGAATTTGATCGGCAGGTAATTCACATTCAGATCGAGCCCGACCACATCCGCCACCTGGTAATCCACTCCTCCGCCCAGCACATAGCTGAACGATGTTTTGGAATTACCGCTGACGACAAACGGGTCCGATGTGAACTGGATATCATGCCGACCGTGATATATCCCCGCGCCGGCGGCCAGGTACGGGAAGATCTTCCCGTGCGACCCGCCCAGCGGGTAGAACTTTGCTTTCAATTGGATCGGATACAGCGTCAACCCGCCGATATACGAATCGCCGAATGAATCCTCTACCGTCACATCGCCGCGATTGACTATTCCCAGCGCCCCTTCTATCATGAACGCCGCGCTGACGCGGTACGCAAAAAATCCCTCAAAATAGAAACTGGCTTCCTTGATATCCGCCGCGTAACGGGCTCCCCCCGATGAATCCTCTTTTGGTGGAAGATCCCCCATGTTGTTCCAGACCCCCAGCCTGATCCCCGCCTGGTGGCTTCGACTGAATCCGCCATGCTTCTCCGCAGCGCTCGGTTGCGCCTGGACCATACAGATCGCGAGCAGGACTATCAAACAAACCAGCGATGTCAGCTTACCCAAAAAATACCTCTGCAATTTCATAGAGATCCGGATCAACCGTCTTCGTCGCGCGCGCTACTTCTGCCAACGGAACCGTCTCTATCTTTGTCCCGTGTAACGCCGCCATCTTTCCAAACTCACCTGCCCGGACCATCTCAACCGCGACTATTCCATACCGTGTCGCCAGCACTCTATCGTACGCGCTCGGGGAGCCTCCCCGCTGAATATGACCAAGTCGCACGGCGCGGCAGTCAAATCCCGTCCGCGCGGCTATCGCTTCCGTTATCTTATCGGCTATTCCGCCCAGTCGAACATTCCCAAATTCATCTCTTTGCGCGTCCAGTACCACCGGCATCGGCTCTCCCCCCTCCCGCTTCAACTTTGTACCTTCCGCGACCACAATCACGGTAAAAACACCCCCCTTTTCGTGCCGCGTCACAATCGACTGCACCACCCGCTCCAGATCCACCGGAAACTCCGGCAACAGGATCATCGATGCCCCGCCCGCGATCCCTGACTCGAGCGCGATCCATCCCGCGTCGCGCCCCATCACTTCTACCACAAAAACGCGATTATGTGCCTCGGCGGTGGTCCTAATTCTGTCAATCGCCTCCGCCGCCACATTCACCGCCGTGTCAAATCCAAACGTCCGGTCTGTTCCCCAGACATTGTTGTCGATCGTCTTCGGAACTGCCACCAGCTTCACACCTTCCTGATGGAGTTTCGATGCTACCCCCAGAGTGTCAACACCGCCGATCACGATCAGCGCGTCGAGCTGATGCTTCTCCATATTCCGCTTTATTTGAGCGGGTCCATCCGGAAGTTTGCATGGGTTGCTGCGCGAAGTCTTGAGGATCGTTCCCCCCATCGACAGGATATTAGCCACATCCTGGGTGGTGAGTGGCGAAATTGCTCCGTCACCTAATAGCCCTTTCCATCCGTCGCGAATCCCGCAAAACGTGTACCCGTAGCGATATACCCCCTTGTGGACGATTGCCCGGACCACAGCGTTCAACCCGGGACAGTCGCCGCCGCCTGTCAAAACGCCTATTTTCATTGCATCCTTACCTTGCTAAGTACCTATCTGATATACGTCCACACGCTAAGACTGTCAAGATAATACGCCCCCGCGTTGTTCCTGTGACAATCTGACACGGCAGTAGCTGAAGAATGCGATGTGACCGAATAGCCTAAGGGAGTAAATACAGTACCTGATGTCGATAATCAAAAACGACTTTGTAACTCCGCAATACCCCGTTTCCAATATTCCCATCCACCACCACCGAACCGCTCATCCCTGATGTCCCCGCTGATATCACGGCAGGTATGTCTTGCAACCTGAACTCCCCAACTCGCAGCTCCCCAATACGCACCATCCGGCTCTCCACATCCCCGCCGATCCCGCCTATTTTCCGCCCCTCTCCAACCTCAATTCGTGGCAATGTATCCAGCCTGTTCGCCTCCACGAATGGTCCATGCAGAATCACGCCCATCGCGTTCCCCAGATCTATCAGGAATCGCCCCGGAATACCATTCACCGATGCTTCCACCGTTGGCACCTGCATCGTCAGATCGAACGGGATTGCGTAGCCGCGCTCTGGCGCGACAAAATGCTCCGGATCATATACCGTCACTACTTCACGCAATGGGTCGATCGATGTCGGGAACTGCGACAGAAAATCATACCCGACTATCCCGCCAAACGGCAGCGAATCATTCCTGACTACATTTAGACCCGACAGATCCATCAGTCCGCCGATCTGGTCGAATAACGTAATATCGCCGATCGCCACCGAATCAGATTGTACCAACTTCACCTCGACAAATCCCCCCACTCCGCGCGCAGGCATTGTCCCAACTGCCGGTAGCTCCATCTCCCCGACTGTGGCGCTGTTGAAGATGGTTGCCGAGGCTCCCGAATCCAGTATCAGTCGGACCCGCTTCTTCCCGTTGATCGTCGCCGTTACGTAGATATGCCCGTTCTCATAAGCGAACGGAATCGTGACCGAGTCGACTCCCGTCGGAAGCGCCATATGAGCGCTCGCTGGCTGAGCGAAGATCGCACCATCCACCGGCACATTGAATTGCGCTGTGTCGATGACCCAGTCAATCACCAGCGGCATGCCTATCGCTACCGAGCTCTGGCGGAACGGTATCGGCACATTCTGCACCACCACAGTTTCGTCGAATGAGATGATCGTCTTGATATTATCCAGTTTTGATATCTGCATCACCCGCTCGCCGGTCACCGCGTCATACAGCACTCGCAACGTATCCTTGTTTAGCGGATAAAACTCCACCAGCGGATATGCGACACCGTCGATAACCGAGTCTTTCACATACGCCGTGCTCCCTGCCATTCGTTCCGGCACAACATGCGAATAGGTCTCCGTATACAGCGTCTTTATCAACTCCGCCTCTTCGAATCCGCTGATACGCGACACCCGGCCATTCAGGTCGGTCTGCCAGCCGGTCACACCGTCATACCCCTGCCTGATTGAAAACTGCGGGAAATTCAACTCGTAGTAGATGCGATCCGGTGGAACCACCACCTGCAGGAATCTCCCCTTCAATCCGTTCATCGTCACTTCCCCCGTCGCCCGAAACGATATCATCGTGCTGACTGTTCGATATCCTGCTTCCCCTCCCACCGACTTGAGCAGCAATGAATCAACATCCAGCGCTGACGCACAGACGCCTGAAAGGAGCAAAACGATAAGACTAAGCAACGATTTCATTAGAACCAGTGGTATTCCGAAGCAATGATCATCCCGACAAACACCCAGACCATCAGCAGCGACGTGCCGCCATAGCTGACGAACGGCAGCGGCAAGCCGGTCACCGGCATCATCCCCAGCACCATCCCGATATTCACCACAAACTGGAAGAAAAGTACCGCAGTACACCCAACCACCACGAACGACGCAAACCGCGATCGACATCGAACAGCTATGCGTAAACATCGGTAGAATGCGAACGTGAACAGCCCGATCACTACCAGCGCCCCAAGCAAACCAAATTCCTCACCCAACACCGAAAATATGAAGTCCGTGTGCCGCTCCGGCAGAAATTCAAGCCGCGCCTGTGAGCCCTGGAGATACCCCTTCCCCACTATCCCCCCCGAACCTATCGCTATCTTCGATTGAATTATTTGATACCCTGCCCCGCGCGGATCATGTCCCGGATCGAGAAAAGTCAGGATGCGGTTCTTCTGGTAATCTTCCAGTTTCTCCCAGATAAACGGCGTCACCATTCCGAATCCGAGATTGACCAGCATGATGAAGATCGCCAGCACGATCCCCGGCCGAAGGACCGCCAGGAAGATCATCAGAGCGACCAGATAAATCGCCCAGGAGAGCCAGTAATATGCCGCCACCATCGAGACGAACGGCGACATTATCAGGATAAGGTACCATGGCGAAAGCCCCGACCAGAACCAGAGCGCTATCAGAATGACCGGGAAGATCAGCGAGCTCCCCAGATCCGGCTGCTTCAGGATCAGCATCATCGGTATCACTACCAGCAGTGCCGAAACAGCCAGCCTCCGCTTCGATGCTACCGGCAATCGCGTATACGCGAAAAAGCGCGCCAGCGTGAGGAGTACCGCCAATTTCGCCAGATCCGATGGCGAAAAACTTATCGGACCGAAATCAAACCACCGGGTTGCCCCAAGTCGTGTATGCCCAAACACCAGCACCGCCGCCAGAAGCACCACCGCGATGATATACATAGCGTACGCGCCGCCGTCGAATATTCGCTGCGGCAGATGCAGCACCACCAGAAACGCCCCGAACGCTATCACCAACCACATCATCTGCCGCAGATAAAATGACTGACGGTACGGGTCATCCACATTGTGCTGCGATGAATAGACCGTGGCAATACCTATGATCGACAGCGCCAGAAAGGTGCCGATCAACTTCCAATCCAGCTCTCTGTAGCGGATCCGGCTGATCATCGCGCTGCCACCGTAGTCGAATCAGACTTCACTTGCGCCACCGGCTCCGGCGGTTCCAGTAGGCCGAGCTTCTTCTTCATGTAGGTCTCGATCACCCGCCCGACCACCGGCGCGGCGATCTCTGAACCGTGTCCCGCGTTCTCTACAACCGCGCAGACCACGATCTCCGGGCTTTCAATCGGAGCAAATCCGACAAAGAGCGCGTGGTCATTCCCATGCGGGTTCTGCGAGGTCCCCGTCTTGCCGCAAATGGTGTACAAGTTGTTCTTTAATCTGCGCGCGGTCCCCCGTCCTCCTTCAACAACCAAACGCAACCCTTCGCGCAATGTCCCCAGCGTTTGCTGACTGAACGGCAGTGTAAACGCCAACTCCGGCTGAACGGTGACTTCTTCCCCGTTCGGCTTGGTTATCTTCTTGACCAGATGCGGACGATACACTCTCCCCCAATTCGCCAGACCGCAGTAGAACTGCGCAAGCTGCAACGGGGTCACCAGAATTTCGCCCTGCCCTATCGCCGTATTCAGCACCAGCGCTTTGGTCCAGCCGTTCTTGCCGTACCGCTTGTCGTAATATTTGCTGTTCGGATTCAGCCCTTTGAATTCATTCGGGAGATCAACTCCCGATGGTTTGCCAAACCCACAGAGATCGTAATAGCGGCTCAGTTGATCGACGCCAACCCGTAACCCGAGCTGGTAGAAATAAACGTCGCACGACATCTCCACCGCGTGTACTCCGGTGGTTGAACCATGACCCCTTTTCTCCCAGCACTTGAAAAACCGGTTTCCGTACTGGTATCCGCCGATGCATGATTTCGGGAAAACCGTCGAGGCATCTATCACCCCGGTCTCCAATCCCGCGCCAAGCGTCAAAAGCTTGGCCGTCGAACCCGGCGGATACAAACCGTTCAACGGACGATTTAGCAGCGGGCGACTCGAATCCTCCTGAATCGTTTTCCAGACCGAATCAGTTATCACCCCCGAAAAGACATTCGGGTCAAAACCCGGCGATGAAGTCATCGCCAATATCTCTCCCGTCCGCGGATCGATCGCCACCACCGCCCCCGGCCGGTTGATAAATGAATCTACTGTCTTTCCGTCCGGACCAAAGAACTTCCTGGTCGCGAAAGAATCCAGCGCGTGGATCGCCGCAATCTGAACATCATTGTCGATCGTCAACGTCAGGTCGCTTCCCGGTACCGGCTTGACCCGCTCTTTCCCCGCGTATTGTCCTAAGACTTCTCCCAGCGCGGTCACTTCGATGAAGTCCGTCCCCTCCACACCGCGCAGCACCTGATCATACTGCTTCTCAACCCCCTTTTTCCCGATCGTACTCCCCATCCGGTAACCCGCGTCCGGATTCCGCTCCAACTCTTTCTCGGATACTTCGCCGACATGGCCGGTGAATGCTTCGGCTCGAAGGTCCACTCCATACTCCCGCACGCGGTCGAGCGTGTAGTTGACTCCAGGGAACTCCTGTCCCTGCTCTTCAAGTACCGCCACGATCTCAAATGGAATATCGCGATAGACCGGCGCCGGCTGGTACGGACTCGCCTGGTTCTTCCGGATCTTCTTCCGCAGGGTCAGTGTGTCGATCTCCAGCAGTTCGGAAAGATGCGGGACAGTCCGCCCTTTCTTCTCTTCCGCCGGCACGACTGATAGCGTATAGGACGGTCGGTTCCCGATGATCACCCGCCCTTCGCGGTCATACACCACGCCCCGCTTCGCTTCAATAGGCACCACGCGGATCCGGTTACTCTCCGCCAACTGATACATTTCGCTGTGGTCGATTATCTGGAGTTTCACCAGTCGCGCGGCCATCACCAGGAAAGCGCCAAAGATCAGCACGAGCGCGATGCGCTCGCGGCCCGCCATGGAGAATGTCTGCCGATCCATTCGCTAGTTATCCTACATCGAACGGGAGCGCCGTCCCGTTGTGGTACTCTGCCTGAACACGTAGAACGCCGACGCTACCAGCGCGCTGTACAGCGTGCCGGTCAACGCAAACCGCCATATTTGATACACTATCTCTTCCGGCTGGATGATAAATATCGAGACAATGTTATGAAGCGCCACCCCGGCGATTATCAGCGACAACCGCGCCAGCGGTGAATCCAGGTTCAACCGCTCCCGCGCGTGATACGCCCCGATTGCCAGAACCACCATCACCAGTGTCTGCCACCCCATTGTGGCCGGCATGAGCGCCGCCGAGACGATTCCCACCGCGAACGCGAACCAGACCGCCTCAACCTCCGACTGATGGAGCGCCACCGCCACAACCAACATCATCGGAAGATTGATCGTCACTCCCAATATATCTGTCGCGCCGCTCAATATCGCCTGGTGCAATGCGACCAAAACCAGAAGGAATACCGCCTGGATGTACTTCATCTCCCCTTGGCCCTCAGCACAAACAGTTCATCCAGCGAATTGAAATCCGTGGCCGGCGCAAGGCGCACTATCAGGAACGGCTCCTGCTTCGGACGTTCCACCGCGATCACTGTCCCCACTACCAGACCCGGCGGATAGACGCCTCCCAATCCCGACGACAGTATCAGATCCCCCTGCTTTACATCCCCTTGAGACGGGATGTTGTCGACTATAAACCCCTGCGAGGGGACATATTTGGCGATCCCCATCTCCCGGCTCTCTGCCACTCGCACCGCCACCCGGTTGGTCGGGTCGGTCAATAACTGGATCGTACAATGCGTCTCCGTCAGCGAACTGACCCGGCCGAGCAACCCCTCTTCATTGATGATCGGCTCATTGAGCGTCACGCCATCCATCATCCCGCGATTGATCACCGCTGAGACTGGCAGTCGATTTCCAACCACCGCCATCACCTTGGCGGGAAGTAGCGTGTAACCTAAGGGAGGCTCGAAACCGAGGATCGAACGAAGTCGTATATTCTCGCGCCCCGCTTCTTCCAGGAGCGTTACGCGGATAGAAGCATCGACCAATGATTCCCGAAGTTTCTGATTCTCTTCGTGAACACTGGTCAGGTCGTTGATTGCATTCTTGACACGAACAAATGGATAGTAGATCGAATTCAGCGCCGCTTCGCTGAGGAATCCACTGACCCCCAGCGTGGGAATAAGAAGTACGGTGATGGCCAGCGCCACAACCACAAAATGAGCAGAACGGCCCTTCGCAAAGAGGCCGGGTATCCAGGTCATATCAGTTTGGCGTCCCTGCCCTACCGTCGGATGTTTAGTCTACATTATCGATCAGCGACAGCACATCTCCCGGCGAGCTTACCTGCATCAGCCGTTGACGATTCTCTTCCGACTTCATGAGGAACGACAACCGCGCCATCACATTCAAATGCGCGCCAACTGCGTCCTCCGGAGCCGCGATCAGGAAAAACAGGTTGACCGGCCGATGGTCCATCGCCTCGAAATCGATCCCCTTGGCACTCCGACCAAATGCGATGACGATCCCTTTGGCGGCCCGGGTCTTCGCGTGCGGAAACGCCACGCCATACCCGACCCCGGTGGTCACCAGATTTTCACGCTCGCGAACATCGTTCAACAACTCGTCGCGGTTCTTGATCATGGTCGAGCCGCCAGCCAGCTCCACCAACTCTTCGATCACTCCCGCCTTCGTGGTCGACTTGAGATTGAACGTGATCAGATTCTCATCGCAAAACTTTGACAGCTTCATCCCAACTCTATCCTTTTCCGAGGCTCTTCGCCTCGTCTACCAACAGAACAGGGACTCCGTCAACCACCGGATAACTTAACCTGCACGCCGTACACTCCAGCCGGTTCTCGCTCTCGCGATAGTCCAGGCTCCCTTTGCATTTCGGGCAGGCCAGCTTCTCCAATAAGTTCTTCGGCAATCCCATCAAATTCCTTTCTATCGTTCCTCGAAAACACCCATCCGACGGTACTTTTCGAGGCGCTCCTTCAACAGAACCTCATGCGGTTTCTGCATCAAAACCTTGAGCGTGGTCGCCAATTCAGCCTTCACCAGCCGGGCCGCTTCCTCCGGGTCGTTATGCGCCCCACCCGGCGGCTCCGGGATGATCCGGTCGATTATCCCCAGGGCCAAAAGGTCTTCCGCGGTAGGCTTTAACGCCTCCGCCGCGTCCGGCGCCTTGGCGGCATCCCGCCACAATATCGCCGCGCATCCCTCAGGGGAGATCACGGAATACCACGAGTGCTCCAGCATCAACACCTGGTCGCCGATCCCGATTCCCAGCGCCCCACCCGAGGCTCCCTCGCCGATTATGACCACTACGATCGGGACCTTCAACTCGAACATCACCTGGATATTCTTCGCGATCGCCTCGGCCTGACCGCGCTCTTCCGCCCCAATGCCGGGAAATGCACCCGGTGTATCTATCAAAATGACTATGGGAAGTTTGAACTTGTCCGCCAGCGCAAACAGCCGCCGCGCCTTGCGATACCCCTCCGGATGAGCCATCCCGAAATTCCGCGCCAGCTTCTGCTTGGTATCCCGCCCCTTCTGCTGACCGACCACCACCACCTGAATCCCGTCAAGCGTCGCAAACCCGCCCACCATCGCTTTATCATCCGCGAAATGACGGTCGCCGTGCAACTCGATGAAATCGGTGCACATCAGGTTGACATAGTCGAGTGTATAGGGACGTTTCGGGTGGCGGGAGATCTGCACCCGCTGCCAGCGGGTCAACCCGGAATAAATATCAGTGCGGAGTCGTTCGAGTTTCTTCTCGAGCGAAGCTATCTCGCCGGAAAGCTCAATATTCTCCCCGGCCGAGAAGTCCTTCATATCCGAGATCTTCTTCTCGAGCTCCTGAATCGGGCGTTCGAATTCTAAGTAGGATCCGTCTGCCATCTTTACCTGCTGTTTTGTAGCCATAAAATAATCACCGGCCCTGACCCGGTCGATTTCGCCCGGACCTGGACTGGCTGGCCATAAAGATATAGAACCCACCGAAAATAACAACCATAAAAAGAACCAGTCCGGTGAAGACTAACCGCCTGTTCCAGAAGTACATAGCCACAGCAAACCCGCCGAACAGCACCGACAGCAACCAGAACACCCAGACCACTATCCGCGGCGACATCCCCGCCATCGACAGATAGTGAAACAGATGACGCCTGTCCGCCTGCATCACGTTCCTCCCGCTTACCAGTCTCCTCAGGGTCGAGATACCTGTCTCCATCAACGGTACCCCTAGCGCCAACAATGGAAGATACAACGCTGCGGCAGTATATGATTTCAGCGGCACCATCAATGAAAGCACCGCAAAGTAGTACCCGATTTGAAGCGACCCGGAATCCCCCAGAAATATCTTCGCGGGATAGCGATTGAATAGCAGAAACGCCGGCAAAAACCCGATCAGCGCAAACGCGAAAACCAGCGCGACTCCGATCGAATACAGCGACCCGACTATCGCCATCGTTATCACGCCGACCAACGATACTCCAGCCGCCAATCCATCCAATCCGTCGATCAGATTGATGCTATTCGTGAGACCGATCACCCAGAATACCGATAGAATGATCGACCAATCCCCCAGCGATACCTGTCCATAGAACGGAATGGAAAGCGGGTCGATTTTCAATCCCCCTGCGAACAAAATCATCCCCGCTGCCGCTTGCGCTCCGAGTTTCATCCAGGCGGATAGCGGTTTGAGATCATCTACCAACCCGACCAGATAGATCACCAGCGCGCCACCCAGCAGATATGGTATCTGCGGAGCCAACTCTCGTAGCAATTCCGGCGCGAAGAGGAACCCAAGTCCTATCGTTCCCCACACGGCCAGCAAGAGCGCGGTCCCTCCCGTCAATGGCACCGGCGTTTTATGCCGTTTATGCTTTCCGGGGAAATCGAGCAATCGATACGTATGCCCAAGACGGATCAGGAGCGGCACCAGCAGGATACCCAGCGCGAACGCCACACCGACAAATATCGCTCCCTGCGCTATCGTCATGCTGTTCTCTTCCTCCCCGGTAGTAGACAGACCAGCAGGAAATTCAGCATCAGTATCGCTGGAAGTATTATCAACGCGAATCCGGTTGGCTGATGTTTCAGAAAGTAGCGCCAGACCGATTGATGATGGTGCCACGCCCGGAACACTTTCCCGCCTTCTGCGCCGCTCCCCCACCCATGTACCGCCCCCGCCTCCGGAACAAAAATATTCAGACGTTTGTGCAGGTGCACCCGATACGACAGATCGGTATCTTCCATATACAGAAAGAACCGCTCGTCAAATCCTTTCAGCGCCTGGAACAATCTTCTGGATATCCCCATCGCCGTTGCCGATACGGCCGGCACGATCGTCACATCACTGTAATCTGGTAGCGTGTAGACTGTCGCCTTGGAACTCAGTTTCTCCCACACCAGCCTCCCCATCACGGAACCGCGAGAAAAGAGAAGATTCGTAACTGTCGGGAAATTCCGGCAATTCGCCTGGAACGATCTATCCGGATTCCGCAGCCGCATCGTCGCCAGCCCGATATTGGAGTATCGACGCATGGCCGCGATCAGTCTCCTCACCGAACCGGGGTCGAGCACGCAATCCGGATTGAGAAACAGCAGCCACTCCCCTCGCGCCTTCGATGCCCCGACATTGCACGCCGCCGCAAACCCTCTATTCTTCTCCAGTCGGATTAGCTTGGCGTCGGGACAGATCTTCTCAACCACCGCCGATATCTCGTCGGTGGATCCGTTATCAACTATAATGATCTCTTGAGTGATTTCCGGCGCGGCAGCCGGTATGGAGCGAAGGCATTCGATCAACGGCCCCGCCGAGTTGAAGGTCACGATGATGATGGATAGACTGTCGGACTCTGCCACACTGCACGGCTCAGTTGAATTTGCCGAACGATCCTCGAATACGAAGCAACCAGACCATCCAGATCGCCTCGCGCACTATCCGCTTGGACATCTTCGACGTCCCCGCCACTCGGTCGACGAATATGATCGGTATCTCTTTGATGCGGAAGTTCTTCTTCCACGCCCGCATCGACATCTCTATCTGGAACGAATACCCCGATGACCGCACATCATCCAGGTCGATCGCCTCAAGCACCTCCCGACGGAAACATTTGAACCCGCCGGTCGCGTCCCGCAATGGAAGTCCCGTTATCACCCGGGTATACGCATTGGCAAAATATGAAAGCAGCAATCGCGACATCGGCCAGTTGATGACATTCACTCCCGAAATATACCGAGATCCGATCACCAGATCATTGTTCTGTATCTCGCGCAAAAAGTCGCGGATGTACTCCGGACCGTGCGAAAAATCCGCGTCCATCTCAAAGATGAAATCAAACTTCTGTTCTATCGCCCATTTGAATCCGGCGATATACGCGCGTCCCAGCCCTTCCTTTTTCTCCCGATGCAGCACGTGCACCTTGGATTCCTGTTTGGCCAGCCGGTCCGCTATCTCGCCTGTCCCGTCAGGTGAGTTGTCGTCGACGATCAGGACATTGATCCGGGGATCCATCGGCAATACCGCATGGACGATCTTTTCGATATTGTCCCGTTCATTGTAGGTGGGAAAAATGATCAGTGCGCGTTGCGTGTGAGCCATGCTGTCTGCCCTATGCCCGTTTCTTCATACGACGTTTCGTTTCATGGAAGCCAATAATACCTACTATGTACAACGATGTCAACCAGGTCACCCACTTGCCGGTCGCGTACCTAGATGACTCGTACTTAAACGTCACCTCGCGGCTCCCCGCCGGTACCGCCACGGCCCGGAATGCCCCGTACGACCGCAACAACTCCGCCGGCTTCCCATCCACCATCGGGTGCCACGAATCGTAGTACACATCCGTTAATATCAATAGTTTGTTCGAACTGGTCTGCACCCCGACCGCCACCGAATCCACCCCATGGTAGATTACCCAGGCGGAGTCCTCCGTCGCAAACTCCGGAGATATCGCCATCCCCGGCTCCTTCTCCAGATAGGTCATCTGCCGCAGATCCTCTGTCCCTGTCAGAACCTGCGGATAGATATCCTTGCGGTCGGAAACCACTCTGTACTGCCCGACCAGATAGGCCCGCGGATACGCGTTTGGATTCTCCCAGACTTGCTGGGTCCTATCTGATACCCGCGCGACCGAGGGCTGCGGCCCGAAGAACCCATCCGGCATGCGCTGATCCGCCGGTGTGACATAAAATCCCATCCCTGCCAGATTCAAGAACCGCGGATTGTACGGACGTTCCTGATTCTGCAACGTCGTCAACTGTGGGCCACCCAGCAGATCGTCGTACCACCGAAGCTGGTTGCCGTGATACCCGGTCACCACTTCGATCCCGTGATAGGGCAATACGTCATCCTGTATCTTGGTCAGATTGAGTACCCGGCGGTTCTCCGCGTTCTCCTTGAGATAGTTCACCACCGGATTCGGCCCCCAAATAGTGGCCGGATCGAACGTATCAATAAACCGCGCGTTAAACCGCATCCCCTCAAGCATCGGCACAAACAACAGCGCGACCAGAATGCCGGTCCCGGTTTTCCCTGACCGGAACATCCAGATACAGACCGCCGCGATCGCGACAAACAGAAACGCGAACCAGGCTCCCGTCTGTATCTGCGGAAGATTCATATACGCCAGGTCGAGCTTGCTCACCCCCTTCTGGATCATTTCGCTTGGTGCCTCACTATAGAAGATCGATGTCCAGAATGACAACATTCCCTTCCCCGCCGCCGAAAATGCCAGCGCCAACAACAGTGAAAATGCCGAGAATCCCAGCAGATAGTAATTCAACTTCTTCTCGCGCTCCGGCGATTCCTGACGCTTATCCATGAAATACTGCAGGGTCATCCCGGCGACCAGCGCCATTGCGAAGCTGAACACAAACATGATCGTCGAGGGCGCGCGTAACGATTTCACCAACGGCACGAGATAGTAGAAGATATAAAAGACCGGCGTCGACCCTCCCAGCGCGTACAATAGCGCGAAAAACGCTAACCCCGCGAAGAAGTATATCTCCTTCCTCCGCACAAAGAGCATTCCCATCAACCCGATGAAAAAGACTGACACGCAGATCGACTCGGAGTTATCCTTGAAATAGTTTTTACCCCAGTAATACGCCTTCCCATCCTTGTCCGCGGTCCCAGCGAACTCGGGCAACACCAGCGAGGCGGCTTCTTCGGCGTGCATCGACCACGAGGTCGCCCAATCCCATCCCCGTTTCGAATCCGCGCGCGGCGAAAACTCCGTCGTGTACTGATACCCCGGATAAAACTGTATCGCCGACAGCAACACTCCGATCACCACAGCGTACACCACCAATGACCCTGTCGTCGCGATCGGTTTCAGATTCTTATCCTTGAAATACATCAGGACCAACCTGAAAATTGTATAGAGAGCCATCGACCAGAGCGCGTAATACGCCAACTGGACGTGCGGCGTCAGGATGATCAATCCTATCACCAATCCAAGTATCGTGCTATTGAGAAATGGCCGGCGCTCGAATGTCCGGTCAAGAAACAGCATCGCCAGTGGGAAAAGCGCGGTCACATACATCTTACCGTCATGCCCCGGCGACACCATCGAAACAAGATACGCCGCGAACATATACCCGATCGCCGAAAAGAGCGATGCCACCTTCGACAGCTTGAACTGCCGCGCGCAGAGATACATGAATATACCCGCAAGGTAGATATGCAGCACCAGCACCATCCCCAAAAACCGATGCGTATCCATGAAAAACTTTATCACCGAGAGCGGATAGAAAATATCACCGTGAAATGCGTCGATATACGGCATCCCGCCAAAGATGTACGGATTCCAGACCGGTATCGAACCATGTTCGTTGAAGTAATTGACTATGAATGACCGGAAAAACATCCCCGCCTGGATAGTATCGGAGCTGTCCAGCATTTTGTCCGAGAAGATGAACCCGCCGAACAGCGTCACCAGCCCGATCAGGATCACCAGGAACATCACCGGCACAAACCAGCGCGATCCTTCAAAATCAAACGATGAACTTCGGGCGGCCCGGGGTGCCCCCGCCGGCCTGGCTTTCTTAACCATCGATCGGCTCCTGTATGCTGTGAAAGGTCATAGGGATATCTGGTCCGGGGAGAACATACGCAACCGGGCCATTTCCGGCAACTGATTTGTCTTTTGGGGGTTATACCGAAAATCAGGTCTTTGGATTATTCAGGGAACGGCTCTTCACTTCGTCCAGAATCTGCTGCGTTTTCTTGCGAAGATCCGCCAACTCTTCCTTCATCGCCGCCTGCCCCTCCGACATGAATCCCAGCATAAAGAGGCTGAGGCCCAAAAACGCGAGCAAGATCACCAGGTAGAGCCACTGACGTTGCCCTACTCCCATCACATATCGCTCATACACCGCGTATGCACCGACCAGAAACGCGCCAAACAGCAGTATCGCGCCGGTCAGTCCAAAATACAAAAGCGGCTTCCGCGCGAACGTTATCTGGAATTTCACCGCCAGCATATCCAGCACCCCTATCGGGATACGTAATATCGAAAACTTGCTTTTCCCCCATGTCCGCTCATACAGATCGATCTTCTCTTCGACCACCCGATACCCTTCATTCGCCGCCAACACCACCAGATAGCGATGCCAGTCTTTGCGCAGGAATATCGACTCTACCACCTCGCGGCGAAACGCCTTCACCGAATTCAGATCATGCACATTGAGATTGAAGAGCCATCGGCAGAATGAATTGTAGACGGTCGACACAAACGCTTTATTGTATTTTCCCTGTTTCCACCCGGTGCAGATATCCGCGCCATTACTAATTGGCGCCACCAATGCCGGAATATCTTTGGGGAGATACTGAAGATCCGCGGGATAAAAGACAAACACCTCGCCATCCGCCACCGCGAAGCCGGTCTGCAATGCCTCGGTCAACCCGCGATTCCGGTGGTGTACGCCCAACTTTATATAGGGAAACTTCTTCTGGTTCTCGATGATCATCCGCTGGGTGCCGTCACTTGAGCCATCATCCACACACACCAACTCAACATCAAAGGGCGCCACGCGCCGCATCGCATCGAACTGCGCGCAGAACTCATCGATATTCCCCTCCTCATTCATCGCCGGGACTATCACTGAAACTTTGAATGGATATCGTTCTGCCACGAAGCTCTGCCTTGACTGACTGGAGTTACTGATCCTGGACCCTTGGCAACATTATACGCGTCTGCCCGGCCACAGTTCTTTGCATCGGAAGATATCCCAAAGAGTTGAGCCCGTCAAGCCAGACCTTTGGCACCACTTGCGTGGCAGACGTCCCCATCTGCCCGACCTTGCTTATATGTACCGTACTCCACCATTTATGGTGGGCTTCACAAGACCGATCCCTCCCCCCACTTTTTATGCAACTCCCCACCCCTCATCCGGTATAATCCCCATCACCGGGCACATTCGACACCAACACCAAAGGAACGATCCATGTGGCGCACCACCACACGTCCTCTCATTCTGTTTGCGCTGATCATTGCGGCGTTCATCGCCTGCGGCCAGGAACAGCAAACCGAGCCGCAACTTCTCGCGGATATCGGCATCGCCGAATTCACTGACTCGACTCTCGAGTATCCGCCGATGCGTTATGCCGATGGCCAGCTCACCATCAACGACCGCTGCCCGGTTCGCAAAGTCCCCCTCAACCGGCACCTCTCACCACTCTTCGTGAATGGCAAACCACTCGGCTTCTGCTGAACTCCGTGCCAGAAGGTCTTCGTGGAAGACCCCTCACGTTACTTGACCGAACTCGGTCTGACTGTCGCCTCGCACCTGGACAGCACCAGCACCGCCATGCTCGACTCGGCGCATTGCATAGTGATGAACTACGAATCATTCCTCTTTGCGACGTATGACGAAATGAACACATTCAAGGCAAACCCGACCGAGTACTGCGGCCCGTTGACCGACCCGGTGACCCTACAGCGCTTCATCCCCGCCACCACTTCACCACACCTGGTCCACGACAATCGCACGTACTATTTCTGGTCGGATTCATCGCGTACGATGTTTGAAATGATGCCCGAGATGTACGCACAACCGCACCACAAAATGCGCCCCAAACCCGACTCGACCTCTGGTACTTCTGGATAACATTGTTGTTCGTTCCGTCAGGTCCTAGCGCTCGCCCGACGACTCGACCGCCATTACCCATCGCAACACGCGAGCGCGAGACCTGACGGACACACTTTTCCAGGTTCTGCCCCCCCTTGACATTTTCCCCCTCTCTCCCTTTCTTAAATCAATGCATTATTCCCCTTTTTGACCACATTGTGTGGAAGGATTGACTATGCGCGCCCGAATCTTTGCACTCTTTATCTTGTTCGCCTCTTCATCCCTGTTCGCCCAGTACCCCGAAACAAAAAAAGAACCGGTCACCGACACCTATCACGGCGTATCGGTGACAGAGAATTACCGCTGGCTGGAGAATTTCGAGGATTCGGCGGTCAAAGATTGGCTGGTCGAGCAGAATGAGTATACCCAGGAGTGGCTCGAACAGATACCTGAGCGCAAAGCCATCGCGGACGAGTTGTCGCGCATCTATTCGCAGAAGACCGTCAGCTACTATTCGCTGACTTATCTCAAGAGGATGCTTTTCGCCCTCAAGAGTCAGCCCCCAAAACAGCAACCCTTTATCGTGGCGATCACCGATCCGCAAAACCTGAGTTCAGAAAGAGTGGTCATCGACCCGAATCTGATCGACACCACCGGCGAAACCGCCATAGATTTCTATTGTCCCTCGCAGGATGGCCGTCTCATCGCCGTCTCGCTTTCCTATCGCGGGAGTGAGGATGGTACGCTATTCGTCTTTGATGTTGCCACCGGCGCAAAACTCGACGACTCTATTCCGCGCGTCACTTTCCCGACCGCCGGCGGTTCGGTCGCCTGGAATGCCGATGGCTCCGGCTTCTACTACACTCGGTATCCGCAACCCGGAGAACGCCCCGAAGAAGACATGCACTTCTTCCAGCAGGTCTATTACCACAAGCTGGGGACACCTTTCTCCGCGGATGTCTACCAGGTAGGCAAAGAGTTCCCCCGTATCGCCGAGATCGTGCTTGAAACATCGCACGATGGTCAGCACTTCCTCGCCACCGTGGAAAATGGCGACGGCGGTGAATATGAACATTTCCTCTGCGATTCTCATGGCCAGTGGTCGCGCATCACGAAACTCTCCGACCGCATCACCAAAGCATCGTTCGGCCTCGACAACGCGCTTTATCTCCTCTCCCTTAAAGACACCCCCAAGGGCCAACTGCTTCGCATGTCCCTCACACAGACGGAGCTTTCCACCACCCGCCCGATCATCCCCGAAGGCGAACATGTCATCAACGACTTTCTCCCCACCGCCTCGCGAGTGTACGTCGTCGAGCAAATGGGCGGTCCGACCGGGATCAAAGTATACGATCTCGAGGGGAAAGAACTTCCCGATGTCCCCACCGCCCCCGTTGCCTCGGTTGGAAGTCCGGTCTGGCTCGATGCTGACCGCATTCTGTTTAACGAGCAGTCCTATCTTACGCCGTCGGTATGGAAACAGTATGACCCTGCTTCCAGTGAATTAGTCACCACGTCGATGCAAAAAACGTCGTTGGTCAATTTCGATGATGCCGAGGTCATTCGCGAATTCGCGCTTTCCAAGGATGGCACCAAGGTTCCCCTCAATATCATTCGCAAGAAGGGGACCAAACTCGATGGCTCCAATCCAACCATCCTCTACGGCTACGGCGGCTACGGCGTCAACCTCACTCCCGGATTTTCTGAGCGAAACCGCGTCTGGCTCGATATGGGAGGTATCTATGTTGTCGCCAATCTGCGCGGTGGCGGCGAATATGGCGAAGACTGGCATTTGCAGGGGAATCTAACCAAAAAGCAGAATGTCTTTGACGACTTCGCCGCGGCCGCGCAATGGCTCGTCGCCAATGGTTACACCAGCCCGGCCAAGTTGGCCATCGAGGGCGGCTCCAATGGCGGACTGCTCATGGGCGCGGCGCTTACTCAGCACCCCGAACTCTATCGCGCCGTGATCGCCCGCGTCGGTATCTACGATATGCTTCGCGTGGAACTTCATTCCAACGGCGCCTTCAACGTCACCGAGTTCGGCACTGTCAAAGACCCCGATCAATTCAAAGCGTTATACGGCTATTCACCCTATCACAACGTGCGCGACGGCGTTGCCTATCCGGCTGTCTTTCTGACTGCGGGTGACCACGATGGCCGCGTTGATCCGTATCAATCGCGCAAGATGGCCGCGCGCTTGCAGGAGGCGACTTCATCTGATCATCCGGTACTGCTGCGCACCAGCTCAACTTCCGGCCACGGCATCGGTTCATCCCTGGATGATCGCATCGCGCTCGAGACCGATGTCCTCTCATTTCTCGTGAAGGAGCTTGGCATAACATTTCCAGCGCACCACTAGCCCAAACGATCTGTCGATGCGCACTGACACGGCAATTTCGGCCCACCATTCATGGTGGGATTGACGTTGGAAGCTCGTAGGGCGGGTCCGTCTTCGAACCCGCCTTTCCGTCTGCCGTCATTGTGAGGAGCAAGCGAACGAAGTGAGCGGCCGACGAGGCAACCCCTTTCCCACCGTTGAATGGTACTTGGTCCCGGCGATTTGTCATTGCGAGAAATCGCGGCCACTACTGGAGTTACAACACAACTCCTCCCTCCGCGATTTCGAAGCAACCCCTTGAATCTCTCTCTTCATCCCGCCCCGTCCATCTCAAGCCACGTGGATAACGCAATCGCCCTGAACGAAGCCTGCCCTGAGTTTATGCTCAGGGTCGAAGCCCGACCTTGTGTGGTAGACGTCCCCGCCTGCCCTGCACATCTTTCCGCTGTTCCGTCAGGTCCTAGCGCTCGCCAAACTTCACAACACTGCTCTCTCAATTCTATTGCGCGAGCGCGAGACCTGACGGAAAAATCAATCTCTTGCCATTTTTGCCATACTCCATCTACTTCATTTGTTCCACCGTCCCCACCACCTATCTTTCGACCTCCGTACCCCACCATTTATGGTGGGAATCTCGATAGCTGATCTGCTTCCCTTCCCAATCGGACTGAGCGTAGTCGCGGCCCGATTCGCCCCCCCCATCCCCCACCAACCTTCTCCCCTTTCTCCGCCTCCTGAAATTCCCTTTTATGAATTCGCGATCGTAGCGTATATTAAGTGGTTATCAATTCCACCCTGCAACTTCTGGGGAGAAGTTATGCGTACACTCGTCCTGATCTCTGTCCTTCTGCTCGGAGCATTGCCGATTTCGGCCGAAGATACTTCGCATGGCCCCATCCCGGCTTTTGCCTCCTGCCCCGACACCCTGTCCGCCGACTGCGGCGACACGATCAAATACCAGTTCCAGCTTATCAATGCCAAGTCCGGTCAACCCCATCCCGATGCCCGATATTTCATTCCCAAAGGGAGCGCGGGGCGCATTGATTCTCTTACCGGCGAATACTCACTTTGGAGCTACCGAAGAGAGTACGACCTTAACTATCTCATAAAGGTTGGCGCGTACTTTACTACCTCAAAGAAGCCCGATACTGTATTCTGCCGTTTTGCGGCCATGATCTGCCCGGGCCAACGGCCGCACATATATGGTGGCTGCCCTATTACTGCCCCGTCATTCCGCCGCGGGACCTATACAGAACTGCAATTAGAGGCAGACACCTATTGCGGAAATCCCGTCTGGTCGGTCATTCCACCACCCGACTCCGGCATCCATGCTCAGATAAGTCCCACCGGACTGCTTTATCTTTCAGGGATCATTCTCGGTGAATACACGGCTACTGTCGTACTCACTGACCAATGCGGTGCGGATACCTGCGAAGTCAACTTCACCATTAACGACGAATACCCTTACGATGTCCGCATCTCGAAAGAACGCATGGTCCTGCAGGGCGCCTTCGTTAACGTCGATGTCACCATCGATTCCGTCCTCCCCGCAACCGGCCTCGGCGGTTTCGACCTCCTGATAACCTTTGACCATACCGCCATTTCACTGCAAACTGTCACCGAGGGCGACATCTACGAAAAGTGCGGCTGGGAATATTTCACCTACCGCTTTGGCGCCGATGGCAACTGCCCGACCTGTCCTCCCGGCCTCGTGCGTGTTATCGGCATCGCCGAAACCAACAACGGCGATGACCACCCCTTCTGCAAATATCCGGAAGCACTCCCCGCCACCCTCTTCACCATGAAATTCCTGGTCAGCAATGACCGTTCGATGGTCTGTCAGTATGTCCCTATTCGCTTCTTCTGGCGCGATTGCAAAGACAACCGCCTAATGTGCGACTCCGGCTTCTGTAACTACTTCATGGCCGGCCGGGTCTTCGACTACGACTTGCTTCTCAACCTCTACCAAATCGACTCCATGGCCGGCGTTTTTCCCGGCACCAACGGCCTACCTCCACACGGTTGCGAGACGATTGGGAATATTTTCCCGATACCTCACCGCCTTGTCGACTTCTACCACGGCGGACTTGAGATTGCTGGCGATTGCCCGATTGAAATTCGCGGCGACCTCAATCTTAATGATCAGGCATATGAGATCGCCGATGCTGTACTTTTCCAACGCTATTTCATCTACGGTCCGGTTGTCTTCACTATCAATGCACCGGCGCAGATTATCATGTCCGATGTGAACTTCGACAATATTCCCCTTACCGTCGAAGACTTCTGTTACATGTATCAGGTGATTATCGGGAACGAACTCCCCCACAACGCCCTCCCGCCGCTCGACACAGCGACATTTGAACTTTCGCAGGGCGAACTTGCTCTTACTTCGACTGATACCCTCGGCGCGTTACTCCTGACGGTCTCAGGACAAGTCTACCCTACCCTGACTATTGAGAACATGGGGATGCAATTCAATTTCGATGGTGCTATCACGCACATCTCAATCTCTCCGATTCTCGACTACGGATATCCCCTCTCTGACAGTGCCTACATCCTCCCCGGCACGATTCTGACCGGTCTCGAAGGCCACGAGATACTCTCCATTCAAACCGCAAATTACCGCGGCGGCAAACTCTTCGCGCAACTCGAACCACCAATCGCCAATAGATTCAGAGTGGTAATTGACAGAGTGTTTTCCGGTTTACTACGCGAACCAATTCAAGTCGATATTACTCTTGAGCAGATAGATTATTTTCACGGGATCGATGGCTTCAATTTCCTGATCGCTTACGATGCTCAGGCGCTATCATTCCAGAGTGTTGTTAAGGGAGAGCTCTTCACCAATTGTGATTGGGAGTACTTCACCGCCAGCTATGAAACCCGGCCCGGCGACTCCGCGCATCCCTCCGGGTTGATCCGCGTGATCGGTCTTGCGGAGACCAATAATGGCGACATCCACCCGAGACCGAATTGCCCATCTGCCACACCAGCACGGCTTTTTTCTCTGTACTTCAAATCGACGGACGACTGCTATACGAATTGTTACCTTCACCCGATCCGTTTCTATTGGCAGGATTGCGACGACAACACCATCGCCAGTATGAGCGGGAGGTTCGTCAGTATCGCCGACCGAGTTTTCGATCTGCGCGACCCCGACAACCCGCTTCCACCCGAATACGCCATCTTGCCAGGGTACGGTGGTATCCCGGAGGGCCAGTGTGATATTGTCCCGCGCGATGAGCCAATGGTTCTGCGCAACATCGATTTCCTCCACGGCTTTATCGACTTCATCTGTTCCGATTCGGTCGATGGTCGCGGCGATTTGAATCTCAATTCATGGAGCTTCGAAATCGCGGATGAACTTCTCTTCGCGCGGTACCTCGTATACGGCGACACGGTATTTAATCCCCTACTGAACCCGTGGGGACAATTGCAGGCCTCTGACATCAATCTGGATGGTGCGTTTGGTACGGCGGAAGACTTCATTCTTCAGCACAGAATCACCCACGGTCTGGACACCTTTGACTGTCACTATACCCCTCCGCCCGATTCGCCTGATACAGCATTCTTCTCACTCGCAGATGGCACCCTGACCGTCCAGACCAATGACACCCTCGGCGCCGTTCTCGTAACCCTCGCCGGTTATGCCCAGCCGGTTCAAGTCGCGCCACATATGAAAGTTCGCCGCCATTCCGATGGGACCATTACTCGCGTGCTTATTGCTCCAGATATAGAGAACCCCTCGCCGGACGATTACATCCTCTCCGGCCCGATCATCGATGGCATTTACCCGGAACACATCCTTTCGATCCAAACTGCCACCTGGCGCGGCGCCAAGATCACGTCTCACTTCAGCGATGATCTGCCGGACATGGCGATCTCCATCGGCAAAGTTGAAGCCTTGTACCAGACTCCGACCGTCACCGTTCCCGTCAAATTGCAGCGTCTGGCCGACCATATATCCCTGGGTGGCTTTGATCTGCTCATTACTTATGAGGATTCCGCGCTTACTGTCGAAGAAGTCTCCCCTGGTTCGTTCTACGAATTCTCCGGCTGGGAGTACCTGAACTGGCACCTTGAGAATGCCGAACTTTGCCAAACCGATTGTCCCGGCGGTCTTCTTCGCGTGATCGGACTCGCGGAAACTAATGGTGGATCATTATCGGCTGCATCCACAGTCGATCCATCGGGCGAGATCCTCTTCAATATCAAATTCCGTACCGGTGACTGGCGTCTCTACGAATGTCTTGATAACCCTATCAGTTTCTATTGGACCAGTTGCGTGGACAATCAATGTTTCACCAGCAACGGCGCGCCGCTGCGTGAACGATTCGTCTTCAATCACAGGTTCCCTGCGCCGGAGGCGACACACTACCCAGAAAGCAGCGCCACCTTTCCCGGAAAAAAGGGCGTTCCCTCAGGCGAGTGTGATTACTCTCCGTTCAAAGGCATAGATTTCTTCAGCGGCTTCGTACACTTCTGGTGTTCACCGGATGTCGACATTCACGGCGACCTCAACCTCAATGGCATGGCGTATGAATTTGCCGATGAACGACTCTTTGCCGCCTACTTCCTCCACGGCCTGTCCGCCTTCACCATCAATCGGACGGATCAGGAACGGGCCTCTGATGTCAATCGAGACAGCACTACTCTAACCGTCGAAGACTACGTTTTGATTCATCGAATCATCAACGGCTGGGCGCTCCCCCACGATAACCCGCCCGATGATCCCGACACCGTGCGCTTCCTCCACGCCTTCGGCCCGCTGTACGCCGCGACCGATGACACGCTCGGCGCGGTTGCAATTGTGGTGGAAGGCAACATCACGCCGCGGTCGATGCTTCCTAATATGACGATGGAATACGCGTTTGATGGCGTCAACACGCATATCTTTATCCATCCGCCACACGGCTCGACCGATTCAACCGCCTATATTCTCGCCGGCCCGATTGTCGATCTGCAGAACGCATTGACAATCCTCTCTGTATCTGTCAGTACACATCGCGGCTCCTATATCGCTGGCCGTGTAGACATCGTCAGCGATGTCGACGACATTGACCCAGATCTCCCAGGCAGTTTTGTTCTCCACCAGAACTACCCCAATCCGTTCAACGCCGGCACGGTTATCAGCTTCGATCTGCCGCGCTCGAGCGAGGTGAAACTGGAGATCATCAATGTTCTGGGGAATGTCGTCTATCGTCAGGCGGGGACATATTCCGCCGGTACACACAGTATCGATTGGAATGGCACCACCACCGGCGGTCAACCGGTGGCGAGCGGCATATATTACTACCGTCTCACCGCCGGCGGTAATGTTGCCTCCCGCAAGATGCTGTTGCTGAAATGACCTAGTCCGCACAGTCCCGGAATGAGGCGGAGCCGTTCACAGGGCCCCCGCCTCATTCCGCGTAGCTTGCACCGGAGTTTATCCGGGGACAGGAATCCATCGTCCTTTTTATCTCGAATCTTACATCCTCCCCTTACCCCTTCCCCCCCTTGCGTTTACTCCTTTGTCACACTCGCCGTCCCTCTGGAGGGCCAATTTTCCGTTGCCTAAATCCATCCCCCCCACTAAACTACCCAGACTTTTGGCCGAATACATTCAGTATGACGGCTGTTGCAGAAAAAGGAATTTCCTCAGTGGGATTTTTTGACGCCCTCTCGAATGATATCGGAATCGATCTCGGGACAGCCAACACCCTCGTGTATGTCCGTAACCAGGGGATCGTCCTCAACGAACCCTCCGTCGTCGCCGTAGAAAAAAGTACCGGCAAGGTCCTCGCTATCGGCTCCGCCGCTAAAGAGATGATGGGTCGTACTCCCGGTGGCATCGACGCTATCCGCCCTCTCAAGGATGGCGTGATCGCCGACTTTGAGATCTCCGAAAAATTGATCGCCGACTTCCTTCGCCGCGTGGTGAAGCACAAATATCTGATGAAACCCCGTGTCGTTATCTCCGTCCCCTCCGGTATCACCGAGGTGGAGAAACGCGCGGTCCGCGACTCCGCCGAAAATGCCGGCGCTCGCGAGGTCTACCTGTTGCAGGAACCGATGGCTGCCGCTATCGGCGTCGGCCTCCCTGTCGAACAGCCCACCGGCCAAATGGTCATTGATATCGGCGGCGGTACCTCCGAGATCGCGGTCATCGCCCTCTCCGGTATCGTTAACGATACCTCCATCCGCGTCGCGGGTGACGAGTTCAATGAAGCGATCATCAACTACCTGAAGAAAAACTACAACCTGCTCATCGGCGAACTGACCGCCGAGGATATCAAGATCAAGATCGGCTCCGCTTTCCCGCTCGAGAAAGAACTCTCGCTCGAGGTCCGCGGTCGCGATCTGGTCGCGGGTGTCCCGAAGAACTTGAAAATTTCTTCCGTGCAGATCCGCGAGGCATTGGCCGAGACCGTCGACATCATTGTCGAAGCGGTCCGCCAGACGCTCGAGCAGACTCCGCCGGAACTGGCCTCGGATATTCTGGAACGTGGTATCGTCCTGACCGGTGGCGGCGCGCTTTTGCGCGGCCTCGACAAGCGCCTCCGTCAGGAAACCAACCTCCCGGTGAATGTTGCCGAGGATCCCCTCACCTGCGTCGTCCGTGGCGCCGGACGGGTACTCGACGAATTCCCGAAATACCAGAAGGTGCTCGAAAAGAGCCGCAAAGACTGATCCCCTCACCCACCGCAACTTCCAGCCGGATACTCACCTATCCGGCTTTTTTATTGTTTCCCGCCCCCCGATTAATCTTTTTGCTCCCTTACCGGTCCAAAGGTCAGATACGCATAAATGGCACATGGAAACGAAGACACAATCCGCCGTTTGGCGGAACAGGCACGCTCGGGCAACCGAGCCGCGTTTTCTGAACTGGTGAACATGCTTATGAACCCGATAGTCGCCCTGACCCACAAAATGACCGGAAGCCGCGAGGCCGCTCTCGACCTCGCCCAGGACTCCTTTATCTCCGCCTGGCAGAATATCGGGACTTTCCGCGGCGACGCGAAATTCGAATCCTGGCTCTACCGTATCGCCGTCAACAAATCGTTGCACTATCTCAATTCCGCCGCGATTAAAACCTCCGCACCTTTGGATGATTCCGAGATCGAATCAACCGACTCGCCCGAACAAGATCTCTCCCGCGCCGAACTGCGGCAGAATGTTCTCGGCTTTATGAAGCAATTGCCAGAACAACAGCGGCTCGTGTTCGAACTTCGCTTTTACAAACAATATCAGTTCGAAGAGATCGCCGAGATCACCGGCAAAGCACTGGGAACCGTGAAAACTCTCTACCGCGAGGCGATCAAGAAACTGCGTGTCACAGCTACCGAGAAAGGGTGGCGGTCATGAACTGCCAACAGATAAGAGAAGAACTCGATCTCTCCTTTGGCGTCGAAGCTCTCTCCGACGAGCTCAAAGCTCACCTGGCGACCTGCGAGGACTGCCGCGCTTACGCCGCGGAACTGGATTCGCTGACCGAGTCGCTCGGCGATGATTCCGCCTTTGCTACGAATATCTTCGAATCAAACAAGCTCGCCTGGGCGGTCGAAGACGCCATCAATCGTCAGACCAAACCGAAACCGGTCTGGACCAGCCGCATCCGCTATATCGCCGCCGCCGCTGTGATTGTATTGGCCGCGGCGATCGGTGTCGACCAGTATCGGCGCAATATCTCTGTCGATATCCCGACTACCAAAGACACTACCCAACTCGCTATGACCGACACCAATCTATTGCCGAGCACAACGCTCGACATGACCGATACCGAACTCGAACAGATGTTACTCGACTATTCCACGCTCGATGATAACGCCGCCAGCGAGGTCCTGCAGAATCTCACCGACGAAGAGATGCAGTACCTCGAAAAGAACTTCGATGTGGGAGAATTACTCTAATGAAACGCATGATACCGATATCAATACTCCTGCTGCTGCTCGTTGGCCTGTTCGTCACGCCGTCGATCGCCCAGCAGCAACAGCCGCCGCAGGCTCCCCCCGGACAGGGTGCGGGAGAGGATGATCCCGACGATCTCATGCCCGGCGAACCGCCTATGCCGTTCGATGCTCCAATGTCCGAGCGGCGCGGTCGCCAGTTCCAGCAATTCAGGATGCAGAAGATGATCGAGATGCTGCAGCTTGACGAAAAACAGCAGAAGATCATGCGCGACCTTTTTGATAACGAAATGAATGAACTTCAGCAGATAGAACGCGAGTCCCGCACGTTGACTGACCAACTGGTACCACTGGTCAAGAAACAGACCCGGGATGAAAAACAGATCAGCGAAATTCTTTCACAACTCGATGATCTGGACGCGCGACGCGACCAGTTGCGCCTGAAGTTCAAGGCTGAGGCGGATAAATCACTCACCGTCGTGCAGCGCGCCAAACTGCGGATCTTTCTGCAACGCTTCGAGCGCCAGATGATCCAGAAAGTGCGCGGCATGCCCGGTCGCCCCGGACCCCGCGGTCCCATGACTCCGCCCCATGGCCATGATGACTCTGACAACAATTGATGTAACCGCTATCGAAGGATTTGCGCGGCAGACGTCCCCGTCTGTCCGCACCTCCCGAGGCGAAGAAGAAAGGCAAATATGAAAAAGGCACTACTACTTACCACGGCACTGCTGCTGTTGATCGGCGTCGCCGTCTACGCTGGCCCCGGCAAGTGCGGCAAAACCTGCCAGGCCAACTGTGAAATGGGCTCCGGCCCCGGAATGGGCGCAGGTCAGGGTATGGGCATGCAGCACGGCATGGCTCCGCGCGCCAAAGCGGGACGCGGTATGCGCGGACACGGCATGATGCAGCGTGGCGATGGCGCTCATCGCCTGCTCATGCTCGCTGACAAACTCGAACTGACCGAGGCGCAGAAGACCAAGATCCAGGATATGATGACCTCATTCCGTCTCGAGCAGATCGACCGCCGCGCCGCTATGCAGAAGGCTCAGGTGAAAATGTCTGACCTCCGCCGCAATGATAAGGCGACCGAAGCGCAGATCTTCGCCGCTATGGATGAACTGGCGAAACTTCGCCTCGACATGCAGAAAGCGCAGTATCGCCATCGTGAGGCGATGCAGAATGTCCTGACCGACAAACAGAAAACCCAACTGAAAGAACTCCGCATGGACCGCATGCAGGGTATGGGTCGTATGCAGGGCATGGGCCGCATGGGTGACATGCACGGCTATTGGCAAGGCGACGATGACTTCGACATGGACGATCTCGACGCGCCAGATGCCCCTGAAGCACCGGAAGCCCCAGAAGCCCCCGGCACCCCCCGCAGCAACTAAGCCATTTTCATAAGGTGAATTGTGAAGAGGTAGCCCACCATTTATGGTGGGTTCCCTCAAATTGTAGGGCGGGTCCGTCTCCCTGAGCGTAGTCGAAGGGCGAACCCGCCTTTTCTAATCTACGTCGTTGCGAGGAGCATGCTCGCCTCGCGAGCGGTCGACGAAGCAACCCTCCCCCTTCCCTCCTCTTTCAACATGATACATCCAATACCGTCATTGCGAGAAATCGCGGCCACCACTCGTGTTACAACACAAATCCCCCCTCCG
>CAYNIJ010000006.1:0-16117 GCA_964397415.1 uncultured Ignavibacteriales bacterium
CTCAGTTGGTAGAGCACATCCTTGGTAAGGATGAGGTCACCAGTTCAATCCTGGTTCTGGGCTCTTGTAGTAGACGCAGCAGAGGAGCGTTCCTGATGGCGAAGGAGAAATTTGTACGGAAGAAGCCCCATGTGAACGTGGGGACGATCGGCCACGTCGATCATGGTAAGACGACGTTGACGGCGGCGATCACGATGGTGATGAGCAAGCTGACGGGTTCAGCGATCCGGACGTTCGATTCGATCGACAATGCGCCGGAGGAGCGGGAACGCGGTATAACGATCGCGACGGCGCACGTGGAGTACGAGTCGGCGAATCGTCATTATGCTCACGTGGACTGTCCGGGTCACGCGGATTATGTGAAGAACATGATCACGGGCGCGGCGCAGATGGATGGTGCAATTTTGGTGGTGAGCGCGGCGGATGGTCCGATGCCCCAGACGCGCGAGCACATCTTGTTGGCTCGCCAGGTGGGTGTTCCGTTCATCATCGTGTTCCTCAATAAAGTTGATATGGTGGATGATCCGGAGCTTCTGGATCTGGTGGAGTTGGAAGTACGCGACCTGTTGACGACGTACGGTTTCCCGGGAGACGATATTCCGGTGATCCGTGGTTCGGCGTTGCAGGCGATGACGGCCGGCGCGGGTGGGGCAGCGGCGACGGATCCGGCGTTTGAGCCGATCAAGAAGCTGGTGCAGGCGTGCGACGAGTACATTCCAGAGCCGAAGCGCGAGGTTGACAAGCCGTTTTTGATGCCGGTGGAAGACGTGTTTTCCATTACGGGTCGTGGGACGGTGGGGACCGGTCGTGTGGAGCGCGGGATCATCAAGCAGGGGCAGGAAGTTGAAGTGGTTGGTATCCGTGACACCCGTAAGACGGTGGTGACGGGTGTTGAGATGTTCCGTAAGCTTCTGGATGAGGCCCAGGCGGGTGACAACGTCGGGTTGTTGCTTCGTGGTATCGATAAAGAGGATCTGGAGCGCGGGATGGTGTTGGCGTGGCCGGGTTCGATCACCCCGCACAAGAAGTTCAAGGCTGAGGTATACGTGTTGACGAAAGAGGAGGGTGGTCGTCACACGCCGTTCTTCAATGGGTATCGTCCCCAGTTCTACTTCCGGACGACGGACGTGACGGGAATCGTGAAGATGCCGGCGGGGGTGGAGATGGTGATGCCTGGGGATAACACGACGATGGAGATCGAGTTGATCACGCCGATCGCGATGGAGAAAGAACTTCGCTTCGCGATCCGTGAAGGTGGCCGTACGATCGGCGCCGGCGTCATCCACGAGATCCTGGAATAGAACACTTATAGATTGGTGGAACAGTGCCACGAGATCGCATAACTTTGGCCTGCGGCGATTGTAAGCGCCGCAATTACGACACGATGAAAAACAAGCGGTTGCATCCGGAACGCGTGGAGTTCCGCAAGTTCTGCCCGCATTGTAATAAGCATACCGCCCACAAGGAGACCAGGTAACCAGGGTTCGTGTTAGGCCAGTAGCTCAATTGGCAGAGTTCCGGTCTCCAAAACCGGCGGTTGGGGGTTCGAGTCCCTCCTGGCCTGCCAGACTTTATTGAGGAGCATGTTGGAGAAGATCAAACGATATCTCAAAGAGACGGCCGCCGAACTTCGCAAGATGACCTGGCCGACTGTGGATGAACTAAAGGGATCCACCATTGTGGTGATCGTCGTGTCGCTCGTCGTCGCGATCTTCATCGGGATCGTTGACCGTGTTCTCACGTTCATGGTCCGAACCATCTTTGGCGGGACACTGGGAGGTTAAGTGACGTTACGCTGGTACGTTGCGCACACATACTCGGGGCATGAAGCCAAAGCCAAACGCTATCTGGAGTCCGCCATCGCGAATGCCGGACTGACCGAGCGCTTTGGACAGATCCTCATTCCGACCGAACAAGTCACGGAAATGAAGCAGGGAAAGCGCGCAACCTCTACCAAGAAGTTCCTTCCCAGCTACATCCTGATCGAAATGGATCTCGACAAAGAGACCCAGAACCTCGTGGTCAATACCCCGGGGATCACCAATTTCGTCGGTGCTGCAGGCAAACCGCAGCCGCTTCGTCTTGAAGAGGTTCAGCGCATTGTCGGACAGATCGACCGCAGTCGCACGGAAGAAGTGCAGGAAGTTCCGTTCCAGGCCGGTGACCCGGTCAAAGTGAAGGACGGCCCCTTCCAGGATTTCTCCGGAACCGTTTCCGAGGTCAACATGGAACGCCGCAAGGTGAAAGTGATGGTCTCGATCTTCGGCCGGCCCACCCCGGTCGAGCTTGATTATCTCCAGGTGGAGTTGGTCAAAGCCAAAGCGTGATGAAGAGCATTTTTAAGGAATAGATGACACGTGGCAAAGAAGATCACAGCATTCGTTAAACTCCAGATCCCTGCGGGCTCGGCCAATCCGGCCCCGCCGGTCGGTCCCGCGCTCGGTCAGCGCGGCGTCAATATCATGGAGTTCTGCAAGGCGTTTAACGCCAAGACCCAGGGTGGTAACGGGATCCTGACACCAGTCATTATCACCGTGTACTCTGACAAGTCATTCACCTTCGTGACCAAAACCCCGCCGGCGTCGACGCTGCTCAAGATGGCAGCCAAACTGCAAAAGGGTTCGGCGATCCCGAATAAGGATAAGGTGGGACGTGTTTCTCATGACCAGGTAAAAGAGATCGCTCAGAGCAAGATGGCTGACCTCAACGCCGCGTCCTTGGACGCCGCCATCAAAATGGTTGAGGGAACCGCGCGCTCTATGGGGATCGAAGTCATATAATTGAACGCAAACCGTTCGTTACCACCTGGAATGCCCATGTGGCATTCGCGGGGAGAATAGGAGCTTATGCACCATTCTAAGAAGTACCTCGCCTTCCGCGAGAAGATAGACCGTCGCAAGCGCTATCCGCTGGCCGACGCCGTCAAGATTCTCAAGGAAAACAAATTTGCCAAGTTCGACGAATCCGTCGAGGTCTCCATCCGTCTCGGGGTCGACCCCAAGCATGCTGACCAGATGGTTCGTGGAACGGTCGCGCTGCCGAACGGCACTGGTAAAACAGTCCGCGTGGCGGTTTTTGCCGCCGGTGACAAAGCGGCCGAAGCGCGCGACGCCGGTGCCCAGCATGTGGGTGCCGAGGACTTGGCTGAAAAGGTCAAGGGTGGATGGACCGACTTTGATGTCGCCGTCGCCACACCCGATATGATGAGACTGCTCGGTCCGCTGGGGAAAGTCCTCGGCCCGCGCGGTTTGATGCCCAATCCCAAGACCGGAACGGTCACGATGGATGTCGCCCGCACAGTCAAAGAACTGATGGGTGGACGTATCGAGTTCCGGGTCGACCGACAGGCCAATGTGGCCGTCTCGGTCGGCAAGATGTCCTTCGAAGAAACGGCCATCGTTCAGAACGTCCAGACGTTCATCGATGCCATCATGCGTGCCAAACCCGCGACCGCTAAGGGGACCTATCTCCTCAGCGTTTCGCTCAGTTCCACCATGAGCCCGGGCATCAAGCTTGATCACAGCGAGCTGCAAGCCGCGCTGAAGAAGTAAGAAGAGGAGTTAGCACCAATGCCGAAACCAGAGAAAATCGAGACGGTAGCTGAGCTGAAAGAGGTCTTTGCCTCCGCTCCCTCTTACTTCGTGACGGACTATCAGGGACTCAACGTGGCCGATATCTCGACGCTGCGTAAGAATCTCCGCGAAAGCAATGTCCGTTTCGTTGTTGCGAAAAACACGCTTTTCAAGATCGCCGCGCGCGAAGCCGGCATGCCGCCCTTGGACCAGCACTTCAAAGGTCCGACCGCGGTCGCCTTCGCGATGAAAGATGCCTCGTCGGCTGCCAAGATCCTCCATGACTCGTTCAAGGAGAAGCAGCTTCCGCGCATCAAGGCGTTCGTTTTCGACAAAGAAGTTCACGGTCCGGACAAGGTTCAGGCGCTCGCCGAACTGCCGTCGCGTGAGGTTCTCCTGTCCATGGTCGTTTCCGCGATCGAGGCCCCGCTGACCAATCTGGTCTCGTCCGTTGAAGCGGTCATGATCGAACTGGTCCGCACGGTCGACGCGCTGGCCGATCAGAAGAAAGGCGCATAAGGAGCAGTAGCTGAGACGACGCGGCCGTCCGGAACCCATGCTTCTAAGCGGGATCGTCTCACCGCTTGGGTTCACTGACCGCCGGATAGAGACCGAGTAGAGAATAAGTAAACGTTCATAGTTGATTGAGAGGTTAGTACAGTGTCAAACGCAGTAATTGAAGAAATCGTCGACAAGATCGCCGGTTTAAGCGCGATGGATCTCGCTGATCTGTCCAAAGCGATCCAGTCCAAGTTCGGTGTGACCGCGGCTGCGCCGGTAATGATGGCCGGTCCGGCCGCCGGTGGTGGCGCTGCGGCGAAGGCCGAAGAGCAGACCGAGTTCACCGTCGTGATCACCGGCTCCGGTGACAAGAAGATCCAGGTCATCAAAGTCGTCCGCGAACTGACCAGCCTGGGCCTGAAGGAAGCCAAGGACCTCGTTGATGGCGTCCCCGCCAAGCTCAAAGAGGGCGTCTCCAAGCAGGAGGCCGAGGCCGCCAAGGCGAAACTCGAAGAAGTCGGCGCGACTGTCGAGATCAAGTAGTTTTTCCGATCCCAGCCGACCGGGAACCAATCAATCCCCGGTCGGTTGTAGCTTGCACGAAGGTAGGAGTTACTATTTCCCCGTTTTTTCGGTTAAGTTGGTTGATTGACTGCATTTCTGGCTCCCCAGCTCTCATGACGAGGCGGGAGAATATAGTGTAGATGACAGGATCACCAGACGCTTTGAACAGAATACCAGCGGAATGTGCCCAGAGCGGGAATGCCTCGCTTTGTCTGGGCGTTCTGTCTTTGTAGGAGGGTATCGACTTGGCCCGATCAGGAGTGATCACACGCAAGAATTTCGCGTCGATTCCCGACGCGACCGACATGCCCAATTTCCTGGAAGTCCAGATCAAGTCCTATGAGGACTTCCTCCAGGCCGGCATCCCTCACGCCAAACGCGAGATGCAGGGTCTCCACCAGATATTCACGGATATCTTCCCGGTCACCGACATTCACGAGAACTATTCTCTTGAGTACGTCGGTTTCTATCTCGGTCCGACCCGCTACAGCATCGAAGAGTGTCGCGAACGGAACATGACGTTCGCCGCGCCGCTCAAGGTGACCATGCGTCTCATCACCCGACAGGGTGAAGGGCAGACCAAAGAGATCAAGGACATCATCGAACAGGATGTCTACCTCGGCGAATTGCCGCTGGTGACCGAGTGGGGCACGTTCATCATCAACGGCGCCGAGCGCGTCATTGTCAGCCAGTTGCACCGCAGCCCGGGTGTCTCCTTCGATGAAGAGATCCACCCCAACGGCAAAAAACTCTTCTCCGCCCGCGTTATTCCGTATCGCGGAAGTTGGGTCGAATTCAGCATGGATATCAATGATATCATGTATGTGTATATCGACTCCAAGCGGAAACTTCCCGTCACCACGCTGCTGCGAGCTATCGGCTTTTCGTCCGACGATGAACTCGTCAAGCTCTTCTATACGCCCGAGAAGCTCAGTCTCACTGCCAAGAAAGAGAAGGAATTCGAAGGCATTTTCCTCTGTGAGAATCTCATCGACAAAGAGACCGGTGAGATCGTTTTCAGCGTCGGTGAACCGATCACCGAGACCAGCGCCGAGAAGATGGTCGACAAGGGCTTCAAAACGATCCATGTCGTACGCCAGCATGACAAGAAGGAGACCATGGTCATCCTCAACACGCTGCGCAAGGATCCGACCAAATCTCGCGAAGAAGCGCTGATGCGCATTTACAATCTCGTCCGTCCGGGCGAAACCCCGACCTTGGAAATGGCCGAAGGGCTCATCGAAAAGCTCTTCTTCAATAATAAGCGCTACGACCTCGGCGAGGTCGGTCGCTATATGATCAATCAGCGCCTAAGCCTGGATATCCCGACCGAAAAGACGGTCTTTGACCCGAAAGATTTCGTCGCGATCGCCAAGTACCTGATCGGCCTGCGTAATGACGACGGCTTCACCGATGATATCGATCACCTGGGGAATCGTCGCTGCCGCACCGTCGGTGAATTGCTCTCCAACCTTTTCTCGGTTGGTCTGTCGCGTGTCGCCCGTACGATTCGCGAGCGTCTTTCGCTCAAGGATCAGGAGAACGTCACGCCGCAGTTGCTGGTCAATGCCCGCACAGTGTCGTCGGTCATCGATACGTTCTTTGGTTCGTCCCAGCTCTCGCAGTTCATGGATCAGACGAACCCGCTGTCCGAACTGACCCACAAGCGCCGTCTCTCCGCGCTTGGTCCGGGCGGTCTGACGCGTGAGCGCGCCGGCTTCGAAGTCCGCGACGTTCACCATACCCACTACGGACGTATGTGCCCGATCGAGACCCCGGAAGGTCCGAACATCGGTCTCATTACCTCCATGGCGACCTTTGCCCGCATCAACAAATACGGTTTCCTCGAGACCCCGTATCGTCGTGTGGAGAAAGGCGTCGCCACTCACAAGATCGATTATCTGTCCGCCGATCAGGAGGACCGCTACTTTATCGCCCAGGCGAATGAACCGCTGGCCGACAACGGCCTCATCATCGCCGAGCACTGCGTCGCCCGTCGCCGCTCTGACTATCCGCTCGTGAAGCGGGAAGAGGTCCAGTACATGGACGTCTCGCCTCGTCAGATCGTCTCGGTCGCGGCCTCGCTCATCCCGTTCCTTGAGCATGACGACGCCAACCGCGCGCTCATGGGCTCCAACATGCAACGCCAAGCCGTGCCGCTTCTCAAGACCGAAGCTCCGGTCATCGGCACCGGTATGGAGCGCAAGGTCGCCCAGGACGCCGGCGTGGTTGTCCGTGCCCGTCGCGCCGGAAAGGTCGTGCATGTCGACGCCGATCGCGTTGTGGTTCGCCCGTCTGTCAAAGCCAAAGCCGGTGAGCTTGGCTACATTGAAGATGACGAATACCGCCTGACCAAATACCGCCGTTCCAACCAGGACACTTGCATCAGCTACCGTCCGGTCGTCTCGCTTAATGATGACGTCAAAGAGGGGGATACGCTGGCGGATGGTCCCGCGGTTGACCGTGGCGAACTGGCGCTCGGGTACAACACCCTGGCCGCTTTCGTCCCGTGGCGCGGTTACAACTACGAAGACGCTATCATCCTGTCTGAACGCCTCGTTCACCAGGATATCTTCACTTCGATCCATATCGAGGAATACGAACTGCAGGTCCGCGACACCAAGCGCGGCGCTGAAGAGATCACGCGCGAAATCCCGAACGTCTCGGAAGAAGCGCTGCTGAATCTCGATGAGCAGGGTATTGTCCGAGTCGGCGCGGAAGTCGAAGCGGGTGATATTCTGGTCGGTAAGGTCACGCCCAAGGGCGAGACCGAACTCTCCCCTGAGGAACGCCTCTTGCGCGCCATCTTCGGGGAGAAGGCCGGCGACGTCCGAGACGCCTCTTTGAAAGCGCCGCCCGGAATGAAGGGGATCGTCATCAAGACGCGCGTATTCTCCCGTAAAGAACGGACCGAAGACGCGAAAAAGCAGGAGAAAAACGATATCGCCGCGGTCAAGAAGGTCTATAACAAGAAGATCGCTGATATCGCCGCCCTCCGCGCGAAACGTCTGGGCGAGCTGCTCGATGGGCAGACCTCGCGGATGATCCGCTCCGCCATTGATAATTCCGTCATGGTGCGGACCGGCCACAAGTTCAAAGCCGAAGAATTCGAGTCGTTCGATGTCGACAACGCCATCGCGCCCGAAGGTTTCTGCGGCGAGAACAGCATTAACAAGCATGTTGACCGCATCATCGAGGATGCCGCCACTCTGATCAACCAGAAGAAGGCAGAGTTGGAGATCGAGATCGACAAGATCCAGCGCGGCGCCGAGCTTCCGCCCGGTGTCAAGCAGTTGGTCAAGGTGACCATCGCGATCCGTCGCAAGATCTCGGTCGGCGACAAGATGGCCGGTCGCCACGGAAACAAGGGTGTGGTGTCCAAGATCGTGCCGATCGAAGACATGCCGTACATGACTGATGGTACCCCAGTTGACGCGGTTCTCAATCCGCTCGGCGTACCGTCTCGTATGAACGTCGGCCAGATCCTTGAGACTCACCTTGGCTGGGCCGCCAAGCACCTGGGCGAGCATATCGCGACCCCGGTCTTCGATGGCGCCACCATCGCTCAGATCAAACAGCATCTGCGCGAAGCGGGTCTGCCCGAGAACGGCAAAGTGACTCTGTACGATGGCCACACCGGTAACTCTTTCGACAACCCGGTGACTGTCGGCTATATGTACATGCTCAAGCTGTCGCACTTGGTTGATGATAAGATCCATGCGCGTTCCATTGGACCTTACTCCCTTGTTACCCAGCAGCCGCTGGGTGGTAAGGCGCAGTTCGGTGGACAGCGCTTTGGTGAAATGGAGGTCTGGGCCCTGGAAGCGTACGGCGCCGCCTATACGCTGCAGGAAATGCTTACGGTGAAGTCAGACGACGTCACCGGCCGCAGCCGTGTCTATGAAGCGATCGTTAAGGGAGAGAACCCGCCTGAGCCGGGCTATCCCGAAGCGTTCAATGTATTGGTGAAAGAGCTGCAGGCATTGGGCCTGGACATCAAGTTGATCGAAAAGTAGTCGTGCGCGGGAGCTTACGCTCCCGCGTCGACCCGTTATAAAGGAGTATGCCGTGGTCGAGATGATGGGCAAAAATCCAGCGCCACAAAAGAAACCTTCCGACTTCTCCGCGATCCAGATTCAGATCGCGTCGCCGGAAGTGATTCTGTCATGGTCGTACGGCGAAGTGACCAAACCGGAAACCATCAACTACCGGTCGTTCAAACCGGAACGCGATGGTCTTTTCTGCGAACGGATCTTCGGGCCGGTCAAGGACTGGGAGTGCAACTGCGGAAAATACAAACGTATCCGCTTCCGCGGTATCGTCTGTGATCGCTGCGGTGTCGAGGTCACTCAGTCTAAGGTCCGCCGCGAACGCATGGGCCATATCGAACTGGCCGTCCCCGTGTCGCACATCTGGTATTTCAAGTCGCTGCCGTCACGTATCGGACATATGCTGGATCTGTCGATCCGTGAACTGGAAAAGATCCTCTATTACGAGGCCTACATCATCGTTGACCCGGGCAACACATCGTTCGAACAGGGCGATGTCGTCTCCGAGGAAGAATTCATCGAGCTCGAAGAAGCCGGAAAGCAGTTCGATGCCCGCATGGGCGCCGATGCCATCCGCGAACTTCTCCGCCGAATCGATATGGATGAGATGGTCGCCACCTTGCGCGCCCAGGTGAAGGTCGAGACCTCTGCCCAGCGCAAGAAAGACCTGCTCAAGCGTCTTCGCATTTTCGAGGCGTTCCGCCAGTCGCAGAACCGTCCGGATTGGATGATCATGTCGGTCATTCCGGTCATTCCGCCGGATCTCCGCCCGCTGGTGCCGCTCGAGGGTGGACGTTTCGCGACCTCCGACCTCAACGATCTCTATCGTCGCGTTATCAACCGCAACAACCGGTTGAAGAAGCTTATCGAGATCCAGGCTCCGGAAGTCATCTTGCGCAACGAAAAGCGCATGTTGCAGGAAGCGGTCGACGCGCTGTTTGATAACGGCCGTCGCACTCATTCCGTCCGCGGCGATTCCAAGCGTCCGCTCAAGTCGCTTTCCGATCTGCTCAAAGGCAAGCAGGGACGGTTCCGTCAGAACCTCCTCGGTAAGCGTGTAGACTATTCCGGCCGCTCCGTTATCGTGGTCGGTCCTGAACTCAAACTGCATCAGTGCGGTCTGCCCAAGAATATGGCCCTCGAACTGTTCAAGCCGTTCATCATCATGAAGCTTGAAGAGAAGGGCTACGTCCAGACCGTTAAGTCGGCCAAGAAGCTGGTCGAAAAAGAGCGCCCCGAAGTCTGGGATATCCTCGAGGAGATCATCGAAGATCATCCCGTGATGCTCAACCGCGCTCCTACACTGCACCGTCTGGGCATTCAAGCCTTCTACCCGGTGTTGGTCGAAGGCAAGGCGATTCGTCTGCACCCGCTCGTCTGCGCGGCTTTCAACGCCGACTTCGATGGTGACCAGATGGCCGTTCACGTGCCGCTTTCGTTCGAGGCCCAGCTCGAGGCGCAGGTGCTGATGCTCTCGTCCAACAACATTCTGGTGCCGTCATCCGGTCGACCGATCGCGATTCCGAACCAGGATATCGTTATCGGTTGCTATTATCTCACCAAGTCCCGCAAGGGAGTTAAGGGCGAGGGGATGATTTTCCGTGCGGTCGAGGAAGCCTTGGCGGCTTATGACCACGGCTACGTCGACCTGCACGCTTTGATCGATATCCGGATTCAGGACGGTACGCTGATGCGGACGACCCCCGGTCGACTCATCTTCAACAACGTCCTGCCGAAGGGGATGCCGTTCTTCAACGACAGCACTTCCAAGGGTAAGCTTGAAGATATCGTCAGCCGCTCTTTCTGGCTTTTTGGCCAGAATGAAACGGTCGCGTTACTTGACCGTCTCAAACAGACCGGGTTCGAATTTGCGACTCGCGGCGGTGTGACGGTGTCGATCGATGACTTGGTCGTTCCGGATGAGAAAGATCAGCTGATCGACGAAGCGAAGAAGGCAGTCACCAAGATTCAGAAGCAGTACGAAAAGGGCGCTATCACCAATGGTGAGCGCTACAACAAGGTCATCGACCAGTGGACCAAGACCACGAACGAAGTCTCTGAAGTTATGTTCGCGAATCTCGCGGCCCAGAACCAGGGCTTTAATCCGGTCTTTATGATGGCCGACTCAGGCGCTCGTGGTTCGCGCGAACAGATCCGTCAGCTCGCCGGTATGCGCGGTCTCATGGCCAAGCCGCAGAAGAAGATCACCGGTGGTGTCGGCGAAATCATCGAAACCCCCGTTATCTCCAACTTCCGCGAAGGCCTCACCGTGCAGGAGTACTTCATCTCCACGCACGGCGCGCGTAAGGGTCTTGCTGATACCGCGTTGAAGACCGCCGACGCCGGGTACCTGACCCGTCGTCTCGTCGACGTCGCGCAAGACGTTATCGTCCGCGAGATCGACTGCAGCACGATCCTTGGTCTCGATGTCCAGGCGCTCAAAGAGGGCGAAGAGATCATCGAATCCCTGCGCGACCGTATTCTCGGCCGTGTGGCGCTCGATGATGTCTACGACCCGATCTCTGAAAAAGTAGTGGTCGAGGCCGGTGGTGAGATCAACGAACAGGAAGCTACCGCTATTGACGACGCCGGCATTGAGTCCGTGCGCATTCGTTCGGTGCTGACCTGCGAAGCCAAATGGGGCGTCTGTGCCAAGTGCTACGGACGAAACCTCGCCTCCCGTAAACTCGTCGATATCGGCGAAGCGGTCGGCGTTATCGCCGCCCAGTCCATCGGTGAGCCGGGTACGCAGCTCACGCTCCGTACCTTCCACATCGGTGGTGCCGCCGCTCGTATCGCGGAGCAGTCACAGACCCGCTCCAAGTACGACGGTACTATCAAACTTGAGAATATCGCCACCGTCCTCAAAGATGACGGCACCGAGATCGTCGTCAGCCGAGAAGGCATCGGCGAAGCTCATATCATTGATAATCGCGGCCGCGTCCGTACGCGCCTCAAAGTCCCGTACGCCGCGCACCTGCTGGTCAAAGATGGCCAGGAGATCCACAAGGACGACATCATTTACGAATGGGATCCGTACACCGGCTCGATCGTTTCCGAGCGCGGCGGTAAGATCAAATTCGAAGATATCATCCCGGATATGACAATGCGCGAAGAGGTGGACGAACAGACCGGTCTCTCGGTCATGCGTATTGTCGAATACCGTGATCGCACACTGTTCCCGCGTATCACCATTGTCGATGCCCACAACGAAGCGAAAACTCAAGGCAGCTATCGCGTGCCGACCGACGCTCAGTTGCAGGTGCACGATGGCCAGCTTATCAAACCGGGCGACATCCTCGTAAAGATGCCGCGTATGATCTCCAAATCCCGCGACATCACCGGCGGTCTGCCGCGTGTCGTCGAGCTCTTTGAAGCTCGTCGTCCGCATGACCCGGCGGTTATTTCTGAGGTCGACGGTATCGTCGAGTTCGGAAAGATCGTTCGTGGTCAGCAGCAGATCATCGTCAAAGGTGAGCAGGACGAAGTACGCGAATATCTCGTTCCTCATGGCAAGCACATGATGGTCCACAACGGTGACTTCGTTCGCGCCGGCGACCGGCTCTGCGAAGGCTCCGTCGACCCGCACGACATCCTCAAGATCATGGGTGTCTACAAAGTGCAGGAATACCTGGTGAACGAGATCCAGGAGGTCTACCGCTTGCAGGGCGTGAAGATCAACGATAAGCATATCGAAACGATCGTCCGCCAGATGCTCCAGAAAGTCGTTGTCGACCACCCCGGAGACACCAACTTCCTGGAAGGGGAGAAGGTGGACAAGATTTCGTTCTCGGAGGAAAACTCCCGCGTAATCGCCGAGGGTGGCGAGCCAGCTACGGCCGAATCACTGCTTCTGGGTATTACCCGAGCCTCCTTGTCGACCGAGTCCTTTATTTCAGCGGCCTCGTTCCAGGAAACTACCCGTGTCCTGACCGAAGCGGCCATCTCGGGCAAAGTCGATTATTTGCTTGGACTTAAAGAAAACGTGATTATCGGTCACCTGATTCCGGCCGGCACTGGAATTGAAAGGTACCGGAACACGGAAGTGATAGATGAATCGCCGGACTTTGATGATGACGAAGAAGCGGTCGTCGAAACGACCGTTGCCGACATTTTCAAAGAAAACGCTTGACAGGTCTCGCGTTAGGACTAAATTGCGAGTCTCTTTGCGAGATATAGGCTTTTTGTAAGGAATGTTCAGGAGATAATGTGCCCACAATAAACCAACTGATTCGTATTGGGCGTCAGGTAGTTGAAGAAAAAACGAAGACCCCGGCACTGGCTGGCTCACCGCAGAAACGCGGCGTCTGTACCCGTGTCTATACCTCAACCCCAAAGAAGCCGAACTCGGCCCTCCGCAAGGTCGCCCGTGTTCGTCTGACGAACCAGATGGAAGTGACCGCCTACATTCCGGGCGAAGGTCACAACTTGCAGGAGCACTCGATCGTGTTGATTCGTGGCGGTCGTGTCAAGGATCTCCCGGGTGTCCGTTACCACATCATTCGTGGTACCATGGATACTTCGGGCGTGAATGACCGTCGACGTGGACGCTCCAAATACGGGGCCAAGAAACCAAAATCGTGATTCAGGTAACGGACAAGTAGTATGCCTCGTCAAATCTCACTGGGACATCGCCGACCGATTGAGTCGGATTTCAAATACAATGACCGCGCGGTCGCTGAGTTCATCGCCTGCCTCATGAAGCAGGGGAAACGGTCCACCGCCGAGCGCATCATGTATGGCGCCATCGACCTGCTCGAAAAGAAGTCCGGCCAGGCCGGTATCGATCTTTTCCGCAAGGCGCTCAATAATGTCAAGCCGGTGCTTGAAGTGAAGTCCCGCCGCGTTGGCGGCGCCACGTATCAGGTGCCGACCGAGGTCCGTCCTGACCGACGTACCGCGCTCGCGATCCGCTGGATCATCTCGTATTCGATGAACCGCGGTGAAAAATCTATGGCTGAAAAACTCGCGGCGGAGTTCTTGTCCGCCGCTAATAATGAAGGCGCATCCATTAAGAAGAAGGAGGATACCCATAAGATGGCTGAGGCTAATAAGGCCTTTGCCCACTTCAAATGGTAGGATTGCTCTCCGAAGAGAGAGGATTTCTCTCTCTGCAGTTTACATCGTAAACCACACGAGGGTGACTTTGCGCGCCTCAATTACGCGGATATGATGAGAAGCTGACTCTCAGGTTCATCCGTCCCCTGCTGACCGGACGAAAACCTTTGTGTCGCTTCTGTGACAGATAGACTGAAGGTTTTTGTAAGGAGTTAGACAGGGATTTTTTATGCCCGTTGATGCAGATCTGAAAAAGGTGCGAAATATTGGTATCATGGCCCACATCGATGCCGGTAAGACCACCACAACCGAGCGTATCCTGTTCTATACAGGGAAGTCGCACCGGATTGGCGAAGTCCATGAAGGCGCCGCGACCATGGATTGGATGGAACAGGAGAAAGAGCGTGGTATTACCATTACCTCGGCTGCGACGACCTGCCACTGGAACGGGCATATTATCAATATCATTGATACTCCCGGTCACGTTGATTTTACGGTCGAAGTAGAACGCTCGCTCCGCGTCCTTGATGGCGCGGTAGCCCTGTTTTGCGCCGTTGGCGGTGTCGAGCCGCAGTCCGAAACCGTCTGGCGCCAGGCCGACAAGTACAATGTCCCCCGCCTCGCGTACATCAATAAGATGGATCGCGTCGGCGCCAATTTCGCCAACACTTTGCAGGAGATGAACGAGCGTCTCTCCTCCAATTGCGTCGCGATCGCCGTCCCAGGCGGCGAAGGGGAGATGTTCTCCGGCGTTATCGACCTCCTCTCCATGAAATTCCGCGTCTTCCATGAGGATTCTCAGGGAATGACGTTCCAGGATGTTGACGTCCCCGAGGATCTGTTGGCTACCGCGAACGAATATCGCGAAAAGATGCTCGAGGCGGTCGCTGATTTCGATGATCATCTGCTCGAACAATTCCTGCACGATGAACCTATCGATCCGAAAGATGTGATGGTTGCCGTCCGCAAGGCCTGCATCGCCGGCAAGATGGTCCCGGTGCTCTGCGGCTCATCGTTCAAGAATAAAGGGATCCAGAAACTGCTCGATTCCATCGTTGATTTCCTGCCGTCGCCGCTCGATAAGCCGCCGGTCAAGGGACATCGTATCGATGACACCGAGAAGCTGATGGAGCGCAAGTCGTCCATGGACGAGCCGACCGCCGCGCTGGCCTTCAAGGTCCAGACCGATCCCTATGTCGGCCGTCTCACCTACGTGCGAGTATACTCCGGCAAAGTTGAAGCCGGCTCTTATCTCTATAATCCGAACAGCGACATTAAAGAGCGTATCGCTCGCCTGCTCCGTATGCACGCCAACAAGCGTGAAGATATCCAGGTCGCCTATGCCGGCGATATCGTCGCCGCTATCGGATTGCGCAAGACGACGACGGGAGACACGCTCTGCGATGTCAAGCACCCGATCGTCCTCGAAAAAATGTCCTTCCCCGAGCCGGTCGTGGCCGTCTCTATCGAGCCGAAATCCAAAGCCGATCAGGACAAGCTGACCGACGCGCTGGTCAAGTTGGCCGAAGAAGATCCGACCTTCCTGGTTCGCCAGGATGACGAGACCGGCCAGACCGTCATCAGCGGTATGGGTGAGTTGCATCTGGAGATCCTCGTCGATCGCCTGATGCGTGAGTTCGGCGTGGGCGCTTCGGTCGGTCGTCCGACCGTGGCCTACAAAGAGACCATTACCAAGTCCGTTGAGTGCGAAGGGAAATTCGTCCGGCAGTCCGGCGGTAAGGGTCAGTTCGGTCATGTCTATATGCGGATGCGTCCGACCACCGATGGCACCGAGTTCCATTTTGAGAACAAGGTCGTCGGCGGCAGGATTCCGCGCGAATATATTCCGGCTATCGAAAAGGGCGTGAAGGAAGCGATGACCAATGGTGTCCTCGCTGGCTATCCGCTCACCGGTATTCACTGCGAAGTGTATGACGGCTCGTATCACGAGGTTGACTCTTCCGAAATGGCGTTTAAGATCGCTGGTTCGATGGCCTTTCAGGATGGCGCCAAGAAAGCCGGCGCGATCATTCTGGAACCCATCATGGATGTCGAGGTGGTGGTCCCCGAAACCTATATGGGTTCGGTCGTCGGTGACCTCAATTCACGACGTGGCAAGATCGGCGGCATGGTCGCCCGTGGCGACCTGCAGGTGATCGCGGCACACGTTCCGTTGTCCGAAATGTTCGGCTACGCGAACCAGCTCCGCAATATCACCCAGGGACGTGCGGTATTCACTATGCAGTTCAGCAAGTACTCGCCGGTTCCGCAGGAAGTGTCTAAGAAGATGTTGGAGAAAGTGGCCTTATAGTTATGCAAGAGGAGCGTTCCTGATGGCGAAGGAGAAATTTGTACGGAAGAAGCCCCATGTGA
>CAYNIJ010000006.1:16217-71952 GCA_964397415.1 uncultured Ignavibacteriales bacterium
TCCGTGAAGGTGGCCGTACGATCGGCGCCGGCGTCATCCACGAGATCCTGGAATAAAGCAGAGACTACTGCGAGAAAGTTATGGAAATGCAGAAGATCAGGATTCGACTCAAAGCGTACGATCACTATTCGCTCGATCGTTCTACCAAGGAGATCGCGCGGACTGTGCTTCGGACCGGTGCCAAGATCGTTGGCCCTGTCCCGCTTCCGACCAAGCGCACTGTGTACACGGTGCTCCGGTCACCTCACGTCGACAAGAAGTCACGCGAGCAGTTTGAGACCCGAGTCCATAAGCGACTCATAGACATTTACGACTCGACTCCGCAGACGGTGGACGCGCTCATGAAGCTCGACCTCCCGGCCGGTGTCGATGTGGAGATCAAGACCTGATAAGGTTACCGTCATGAAAGAGATTCTTGGAAAGAAAATTGGCATGACCCGGATCTTTAAAGAGACGGGGGAAATGGTCCCGGTAACCGTGATCGAGGCAGGTCCCTGCCCGGTGGTTGCGAAGCAATCATCCAAGGGGAAGGTCGCCTATCAGGTTGGTTTCGAGGCCCGTCGTGCTAAATTGATCAACAAGCCGCTCGCCGGCATTTTCGCCAAGGCAAACGTATCGCCGACTCGCTGGACTCGCACCATCCGCCTGGATGGTACCGAGCTCGAACCGGGCGCGACCGTCAATGTCGACATCTTCAAAGAAGGCGAAAAAGTGGATGTTACCGGTATCTCCCGCGGGTTGGGTTTTGCCGGCGCAATGAAGCGGCACCATTTTGGTGGTGGTCCCGTCACGCACGGTCAGTCCGACCGTCTGCGCGCTCCGGGGTCCGTCGGTTCTTCATCCTATCCGTCCCGCGTGTTCAAGGGAATGCGCATGGCCGGCAAAATGGGTAAAGACCAGGTCACCACTCTCAACCTGCCGATCGTCAAGATCATCAGTGAGCAGAACCTGATGCTGGTGCGGGGCGCCGTGCCGGGATTCCGTGGCTCACTGGTCAAGATCCGGTTGTCGAACCGTGGCAAACACTAGTGGATGCAGGCAATGAACGTTAAAGTCTACAATCAGGAAGGTGTGGCGGTCGGCTCTATCGAACTCAAGGAAGCTGTCTTTGGGATCGAACCGAATGAGGCCGTCGTTCACCAGTACATCACAAATTACCTCGCGCGCCAGCGTCAGGGGACTCACGATACGAAAACTCGTAAAGAGGTCTCCGGTGGTGGCAAGAAGCCGTGGAAGCAGAAAGGGACCGGCCGCGCTCGCGCCGGTACGATCCGCTCGCCTCTCTGGCGTGGGGGTGGTACCGTTTTCGGTCCGCATCCGCGCAGCTACGGCTACGAGTTCCCGCGCAAGATGAAGCGCATCGCGATCCAGTCCGTTTTCTCGGCCAAGGCCAAAGCGGAAAAGATCATGGTGCTCGACAAACTGGAACTGGCCGCGGTCAAGACCAAAGCGGTCGCCGGGATCCTCGGCAAACTGCAGGTCGCCGGCAAGAAGTGTCTCATCCTGGATGAAGGGATCAACACCAATGCCACCCTGTCGTTGCGCAATATCCCGAAAGTGACCTACCGTCGCGCCTCGTTGGCCAATGGCTATGAGTTGCTCCACGCCGACATGATCATCGTGACCAAAGCCGGTCTGGAGAAAGTGCACGAGGTGTTCGCATGAGTTTCGATCCGCGTCACATCATCAAAGAGCACGTGACGACCGAACGCACCACTCGGCTCAAAGAGATCAAGGGTGAGTACGTCTTCGTCGTCGATAGAAAGGCCACCAAGCATACCATCAAGGATGCCGTTGAAAAGGCCTTCAATGTTAAGGTGCTGGAAGTCCGCACGCTGATCATGCCGGGCAAGACCAAACGTCTTGGTCGGTATGAAGGAAAGTCGTCAACCTGGAAGAAGGCGATCGTTCGCCTCAAAAAAGATCAAACCATCGCGTTGTTTGATAATGTCTGAGTGGTGCACTAGTTATGGGTATTAAACGTTTTCGTCCGATCACGCCTTCGACCCGGTTCCGCACGGTTCCGACCTTCGAAGAGATCACGTCGACCGTCCCCGAGAAGTCGTTGCTTGAGCCATTGCGCAAGAGCGGTGGCCGTAACAACAAGGGACGTGTGACCGCGTTTCAGCGCGGCGGTGGCCACAAGCGTTTCTATCGCATCATCGATTTCAAGCGCAACAAGCGGGATATTCCCGCGCGTGTCGCCTCTATCGAGTACGATCCAAACCGCTCCGCCCGTATCGCCCTGTTGCACTATGCCGATGGCGAAAAGCGCTATATTCTGGCGCCGCTTGTGGTCAATGTCGGCGACACGCTCGTCGCTGGTGACCAGGCCGATATCCGTACCGGCAATGCCATGCCCCTGAGTCGCATGCCGCTTGGTACCAACGCGCACAATATCGAAATGCGCCCGGGTAAGGGCGGCCAGATGGCCCGCTCCGCCGGCTCATTCGTCCAGGTCGTCGCCAAAGAAGGTTCAAAAGTTATTCTTAAGATGCCGTCCGGTGAAGTCCGCACGGTCCCGGCCGAATGCTACGGCACCATCGGCCAGCTCTCCAATATCGACCACAAGAACCTGGTCCTCGGCAAAGCCGGCGCTTCACGCTGGCGCGGCCGTCGGCCGTCTGTTCGTGGCGTCGCTATGAACCCGATCGATCACCCGATGGGTGGTGGTGAGGGACGTACCTCGGGAGGTCGTCACCCTACCACGCCGTGGGGTAAACCAACCAAGGGTTACAAGACGCGAAAGAAGAAAAAATCACTTTCGCACCTGATTGAAGATCGTCGTAAGAAGAAAGTCTGAGTCTGGAGTAGATAGATTATGCCCCGTTCCTTGAAAAAAGGTCCGTATGTGGACGAACCGTTGGCCTCGAAAGTGGAGTCGATGAACAAGTCCGGCGACAAAAAGGTCATCAAGACCTGGTCTCGCCGTTCGACCATCACCCCCGAATTCATTGGGCACACTTTCGCCGTGCACAACGGCAATAAGTTCATCCCGATCTACGTGTCCGAAAACATGGTGGGTCACAAGTTGGGCGAATTCGCTCCGACCCGCACCTTCCGCGGCCACGGTGGCAAGCTCGTCGAACGGACCACGGCGGTGAAAGGATAAGGCCTCCGAGTCATGGCACTACCACGTCAGAATGAAATAGCCAAGTCATCCCTCCTGGCGACTATTCGCCAGATGAACGCGGATGGTGAAAAGCGTCCGCTCAAGACCTCGGCCAAGTCGGCTATGGTCCGCCGCGAAATGGTCGGCCATACCATCGACCTGTTCAACGGTCTGAAGTACGAACGCATTCACATCACCGACGAAATGGTCGATCGCGAACTCGGCGAGTGTCTCCCCAAGGAGATCACCGCCCGTTTGTCCTTCGTCTCCATTCCGGCGCGCAAGATGCGCTTCGTAGCTGATGTGATCAAAGGGATGCCCATCCAGAAGGCGATGGATATCCTGAACTTCACCAAGCGTGTCGCGGCAGGTCATATTGCCAAGACGCTCAAGTCGGCTGCCGCGAACGGCATGTCTGTGGCCGGCACGGCGCATATCCGCCCCGAGGATCTGTACGTCAAGACCGTCCGCGTTGATGAAGCCCCGACCGCCAAGCGCATCCGCTTCCAGTCGATGGGCCGTGTGTTCCGGTATCGCAAACGCTACTGCCACCTGATCATCGAGCTCGAAGAGCGCGCGGCCCACAAAGCAGCGGTTGCTCCGACCGGAACCAAAGCGAAGAAAACCGACGCCGCCGACACTACGGCCAAGCCGAAAGCCTCAACGCGGACTAAATCCGCCAAGGCTCCGGCGAAAAAGGCCGCGGTCAAGAAGACCGCCAAGAAGTCGGCGACGAAGAAAACCAAATAGATGACGTTATCGAGTTAGGATACTAAGGAGATACTTTGGGACAGAAAACCCATCCGATCGGTTTGCGCCTCGGCATCATTAAGGCCTGGAACTCCAGGTGGTATGCCCCGGATCGGCTCTTCGCCGACCTGGTACATGAGGATATGCTGATCAAGCGCTATATCAATCGGCGCCTGGATAATGCCGGCATCTCGAATGTGCTGATCCAGCGTCAGCCGAAGAAAGTGACGGTCGACATTCTGACCGCACGCCCGGGCATCGTCATCGGTCGCCGCGGCGCTGAAGTGGACAAACTGAGGGAAGAACTCCAGTTGCTGACCCACAAAGATATCGCCCTCAATATCGTCGAGGTCCGCAAACCGGAACTCGATGCCAAGCTGGTCGCCGACTCCGTCGCCCGTCAGCTCGAGGGACGCGTCTCCTTCCGTCGCGCCATGAAGAAGTCCATCAGCTCCTCCATGAAAATGGGCGCCGAAGGGATCAAGATCCAGTGCGGTGGCCGTCTCGGCGGCGCTGAGATCGCCCGAACAGAAAAGTATATGGAAGGCCGTGTGCCGTTGCACACCCTTCGCGCGGATATCGATTACGCTACCTCCACCGCGAACACCACCTATGGCACGATCGGCGTCAAAGTCTGGATCTGTCGCGGGGAAGTGCTCGATGGCGGTATGCGTCAGAAGACCGAAGACGCCAAGGCGGAAGCCGAGAAGATGGCGCAGATGCCCCAGGGTGGTCGTCCCGGACGTGGTCGCGATGACCGCGGCCCCGGTGGTGATCGTGATCGCGGGCACCGTCGCCCGCCGCGTGGTCGCGTCCGTCGTCCGGAAGGCGGCGGCGATAATCGTCCCCCGCGCGGACGTCGTCCCGATGCCCCCCGTGGTGAGAATCGCGGTGGTGATTCCGGTGGCAGCCAGGGCGAGAAGAAGTAGCAGTCAACGGTGCGTGCAAGGAAATAACCTATGTTGATGCCCAAAAGAACAAAGTTCCGCAAAGCCCAGCGTGGCCGGATGACCGGTCTCGCCAATTCGGGCGCTGCGGTTGATTTTGGCGAGTTCGGCCTCAAGGCGCTCGAACCCTGCTGGTTGACCAACCGGCAGATCGAAGCCGCCCGTGTCGCTCTCACTCGTCACTTGAAACGTGGCGGCAAGATCTGGATCCGGGTGTTTCCCGATAAGCCAGTCACCAAGAAGCCCGCTGAGACCCGCATGGGTAAAGGTAAAGGCGCTCCGGAATACTGGGTTGCCGTTATCAAACCGGGACGCATGCTCTTCGAGATTGAAGGCGTGCCTGAAACCCTGGCCCGTGAGGCAATGCGTCTGGCAGCCAATAAACTGCCGCTCAAGACCAAGTTCGTCAGCCGTGCAGAAACGGAAGGCGCATAAGATATGGCAGACAAAGTAAAGATCACCGACCTGCGTGAAATGACACGCGATGAGCTGGCTCACCGACGCCGCGATCTCGAGGATGAATTGTTCAACCTCAGAATGCGCAAATCGATGAAACAGCTTGAGAATCCGCTTCGCCTCCGGCACATCGGCCGGGAGATCGGTCAGATCCTGACCGTCCTGCGCGAAGATCAATTGGGTATCCGGAAGCTTGCCCAGGCCAGGACATCCATCATGGATACCGCCGGCAAGAAGGGCAAGAGTTGATAGGAGCTGATGTGACGATGGCTGAATCTACGCCGCGGAGCGCGCGAAAAGTTCGAGTGGGTCTCGTCGTCTCGGACAAGATGGACAAGGGGATCGTAGTGCGCGTTGACCGCACCATGAAACACCCACTGTACCTCAAGACCGTCCGGACGTTCTCGAAACTGTACGTCCACGACGAAAAGAACGAGGCAAAAGAAGGAGATCTGGTCAAGGTCATGGAAACCCGCCCGCTCTCCAAACTCAAACGCTGGCGATTGGTCGAGATCGTCGAGAAGGCGAAATAGGCAGGCCGGTTCCGCCGCCCTCTGGAAAGGTGTGATGCTATGATTCAGGAATTTACCGTTCTGTCAGTCGCCGACAACTCGGGCGCCAAGCGCGCGATGTGCTTCCGTATCCTCGGTGGCAGCAAAAAGAAATATGCCTCGATCGGTGATATCATCGTCGTGGCCGTTAAAGAAGCGATCCCCGGCGGGACCGTGAAGAAATCGGAAGTCTGCAAGGCGGTCGTGGTCCGTACCACTTCCAACCTGCGCCGCAAAGACGGTTCGCTCATCCGGTTCTCCGACAACGCTGCGGTGATCATTAACGAGCAGAACGAGCCGCGCGGTACCCGTATCTTCGGGCCCGTCGCTCGCGAGCTTCGCGAAAAGCAGTTCATGAAGATCGTATCCCTCGCCCCCGAGGTGATCTAAAGGGAAGCTGACAGAGATATGCGGATCAAAAAAGGTGATACCGTCTTCGTCCGGAGCGGTGCGTACAAAGGCAAGACCGGACGCGTCCTCTACGTCAACACCACCAAAAACACGGTGTTGGTCGAGGGACTGAACAAGAAACAGCGCCACCAGCGCCCCTCTCAACGCAATCAGAAGGGCGGCATCGTCGCGAAAGAGGCTCCCATCCACATGAGCAATGTGGCCCTGGTCGACTCTACCGTCGGCGGCCCCACCCGTCTCGGCGTCAAAGTGATCGATGATGGTGGTGCCAAGAAACGCGTTCGTATCAGCCGCAAATCGGGCGAGATAATCTGAGGCTCACGAAGATGACACGACTGAAAGAAAAATTTGAAAAAGAGGTCCGGCCCAAATTGATGAAGGATAATGGCTACTCTTCCGTCATGCAGGTGCCCAGACTCACCAAGATCACCATCAATATTGGTGTCGGTGAAGCTACCCAGAATTCGAAGACGCTGGACGCCGCCGTTGGCGACCTGCAGACCATCACCGGGCAAAAACCCCTGGTGACCAAGGCCCGCAAGAGCATCTCGAACTTCAAGCTTCGCGAAGGCGTCAATATCGGTTGCGCCGTCACCTTGCGCCGCGACCGCATGTACGAGTTTCTCGATCGTCTGGTGAATATCGCCATGCCGCGTATCCGTGACTTCAAAGGCGTCAGCCCGAAGTCGTTCGATGGCCGGGGTAACTATAACCTCGGGTTGCGCGAGCAGCTGATCTTCCCGGAGATCGACTACGATAAGATCGACAAAGTGCGTGGCATGACCATTAGCTTCACTACAACCGCGCAGTCGGATGACGAAGCACGACAGTTGCTGTCCGAACTGGGCATGCCGTTCCGAAAGTAGGAGTCCATGGCCAAGAAGTGTTTGATTGAGAAACAGAAGAGCACACCGAAGTTTGCGGTTCGTAAATACAGCCGCTGTCGTCGGTGCGGACGGCCCCGTGCTTTCCTCCGTAGGTTTGGCATTTGCAGAATCTGTTTCCGTGAAATGGCCCTGGCCGGTGACCTTCCCGGTGTGGTCAAGGCTAGTTGGTAGTTGTCAAGAGATTGGGAGTAACGACGTTATGAGCATGACCGACCCGGTCGCCGACCTGTTGACCCGAATCCGGAACGCCTCCAAGGCCCGCAAGCCTGCGGTGGATATTCCGGCGTCCAATCTCAAGCGTGAGATTGTCCGGATTCTCAAGGACAACATGTACGTTCGCGATTACCTTGAACTGCAGGATTCCAAGCAGGGGATCATTCGTGTCTACCTGCGCTATAGCCGCGGTGATATGCCCGTCATCAAAGGGATTCGTCGCGTCTCCAGCCCCGGCCTGCGTAAATACTGGGATGCCCAGGATGTTCGCCTGTCTACCCGCTTTGCCCAGGGTATCTCCATCATTTCCACCTCCAGCGGTGTCATGACCAACTTCGAAGCCGCCCAAAAAGGCGTCGGCGGCGAAATCATGATCCGGTGCTGGTAAGGAAGGATATACTAATGTCTCGTATTGGCAGAAAGCCGGTTCCGATAGTCGACAAGACGAAGATCGATGTGGCCAATGGCAACGTCACCGTCACCGGACCGAAAGGTTCGATGACCATGACCCTGCACCCTGATATGTCCGTCGCCCTCCAGGGTAGCGAACTCGTGGTGTCCCGCCCGTCCGATCAGAAAAAACATCGCGCCCTTCACGGCCTGACCCGCGCTCTGATTAGCAATATGGTCACGGGTGTGTCCAAGGGGTTCACGCGCCAGTTGCAGATCATCGGCGTTGGTTTCCGCGCGGAGCTGAAGGGCCGCACCCTCGTCATGTATCTCGGCTACTCGCACCCGATCGTCTTTATCCCGCCGCAAGGCGTCAATCTGACGGTCGAAGCGAAAGAGAATAGAATCACTGTTGAAGGTATTAATAAAGAATTGGTTGGTCAGACGGCTGCCAAGATCCGCTCGTTCCGCCCGCCGGAGCCCTACAAAGGCAAAGGCGTTCGCTATGTCGACGAGCATGTCCAGCAAAAAGCCGGCAAGGCCGCGGCCAAGTAATGTGGGATCACGCTAATGGCTGACAAAAATATCGTTAAAAACAAACAGGCCGACCGCCGCAAGAGCCGCGTCCGTAAGAAAGTCCTCGGGACCGCCGAACGACCGCGCCTGACCGTGCGGAAATCGCTGCGCAACGTCTTTGCTCAGATCATCGACGACGAAAAGATGGCCACCCTGATCGGCCTCTCGTCCGACTCGAAAGAGATGGAAAAGATCATCTCCGACAAAGACAACAAAACCGCCGCAGCCAAAAAAGTCGGTTTGAAACTGGCTGAACTGGCGAAAGCCAAAGGGATCGAGGCCGTCGTCTTCGATCGCAACCGCTTCCGCTACCATGGACGCATCAAAGCGGTCGCCGATGGCGCCCGCGAAGGCGGACTGAAATTTTAACCGTGGCAATGAGTCGCCTGCAATAGATGAGGTGAGTTTTGGCGAGATTTGAAATGGAAAACTCCGAACTCGAGGAGAAAGTTGTCAGCGTCAACCGCGTGGCTAAGGTAGTCAAGGGCGGACGTCGCTTCAGCTTTACGGCGCTCGTCGCCGTCGGTGACCGCAATGGCAAGGTCGGTATCGGACTGGGCAAGGCCTCGGAAGTCTCCGAAGCTATTCGCAAAGGGACCGAAGCCGCTCGACGCGCCATGGTCAAAGTCAATCTGGTTGAAGGGACCATCCCGCATCGGATCGATGGCCGCTTCGGAGCCACCACCGTCGTCATGCGCCCCGCCTCCGCCGGTACCGGCGTGATCGCCGGTGGCGCCGCCCGCGCGATCCTCGAATCCGTTGGCATCCAGGATATCCTGGCCAAGGTGCTCGGAAGCCGCAACCCGAATAATGTCGTGAAAGCGACCATGAACGGCCTGAAACTCCTCCGTACCCGTGACCAGGAGCTCGCCTTCCGGGAACAGGCGTAAGGTGGAAAGAGAGAAGACAGCCATGGCCAGACTCAAAGTTACCCAGATCAAAAGTACGATCGACAAAAAAGAGCCGCAGAAACGCACCATCAAGGCGCTCGGCTTGGGTCGTCCGCGCAGTACGGCGATCCATAATGACACTCCGCAGATCCGCGGCATGATTCGCGCCGTCACCCATCTCGTGACGGTCGAAGAGATAGAGTAAAGGAGAAGCCACACATGGAACTTCACACCTTACGACCCCCCGCGGGCGCAAAGAAGGCTCGCAAAAGGGTCGGACGCGGCCCCGGCAGCGGTATGGGCAAAACCTCTGCTCGCGGACACAAGGGTGCCAGAGCGCGAGCCGGCTATAAAGATAAACGCTACTTCGAGGGCGGCCAGATGCCCTTGCATCGTCGTCTGCCTAAATTCGGCTTCACCAACGTTTTCAAAGACGAATTCCAGGTCGTCAACCTGGCCGATCTCGCTCGCTGCACCAGCTCCGAGATCACGGTGAAGACGCTCAAAGAGGCCGGCGTCATTCGCACGGTCAATATGCCTATCAAGATCCTGGGCAACGGCACCATCGATCGTCCGCTCACCGTTAAGGCGGCGGCTTTCTCCAAATCTGCCATTACCAAGATCGAAGCCGCGGGCGGCAAAACCGAGGTAACCAAGTAGTGCTAGAGACATTTAAATCGATATTCCGCATCGAAGAGCTGCGCCGGCGCATTTTCTTTACGCTGGCGCTTCTGGTTGTCTACCGCGTCGGTGGACATATCCCGACTCCGGGCGTGGACGGCTCAGTTCTCGCCGCCTTCATGGGACAGCAGGGTTCGATTTTTGGTCTGCTCGATCTGTTCGCCGGTGGCGCGTTCGCCAAGGCGACCATCTTCGCCATGGGCATCATGCCCTACATCTCCGCCTCCATTATGTTGCAGCTCCTCGGTGCGGTCGTCCCGTACCTCCAGCGTCTGCAGCGTGAGGGAGAGGAAGGTCGGCGCAAGATCACGCAGTACACCCGTTACCTGACCGTGCTCATCGCGGCCCTCCAGGCGTACGGTACTGCCATTTTTATCACCAGCATCAATTACAACGGTGTCCCCGCGGTCCATATGGCGACCTCAGGTTTCATCCCGTTGACCATATTGACTTTTACCTGCGGTACCATTTTCATCATGTGGCTCGGTGAGCAGATCACTGAACGCGGTATCGGTAACGGTATCTCGCTCATCATCTTCATCGGTATCATCGCCCGCTTCCCTGATGCGATCGTCGAGGAGGCGCAATTCGTCCTCGCCGGCACTCGCTCCATCCTCGTGGAAGCCTTGGTCGTGGTCCTGATGATCGGCGTCATCGCCGCGGTCATTCTGATGACCCGCGCCCAGCGCCGTATCCCGGTGCAGTATCCGCGCAAGGTCGTTGGCCGTCGCGTCTATGGCGGCGCTACCACGCATCTGCCGCTGTCGGTTAACTCCGCCGGTGTTATCCCGATCATCTTCGCCCAGTCGATCATGTTCTTGCCGTCGACCGTCGCGCAGATCTTCCCGAATGTGGAATGGCTGCAAAATCTCGTCGCCGTTTCACTCGCGCCGGGCGGATGGTGGTATTCCATCATCTATTCATTGATCATTATCTTCTTCGCGTATTTCTACACCGCGATCGTTTTCAACCCGATCGAGATCGCGGACAATATGCGTAAGAACGGCGGCTATATCCCGGGTATTCGCCCCGGCAAGAATACCGCTGATTATATCGAGAGAATTTTGACCCGCATCACGCTCCCCGGCGCGCTCTTCTTCGCCGCTATCGCGGTCCTGCCGTGGGTGCTGGTCGGTCAGTTTAACGTGAACTATTTCTTCGGTGGCACCGGCCTCCTTATTGTGGTTGGTGTGGCGCTTGATACGCTCCAGCAGATCGAATCGCACCTGCTGATGCGCCATTACGACGGCTTCATGAAGAAGGGTCGTATCCGCGGGAGATCGATGTAAGTATGAATCTGGTCTTCCTTGGCCCTCCCGGTTCCGGTAAAGGCACGCAGGCAGCGCGCCTTTCTGCGCGTCTGGGCTTGGTCCATCTGTCGACCGGTGACCTCCTTCGTGAAGCCGTCAAGAACGGCACCCCGCTCGGCCAGCAGGCCGAAGGGTACATGAAGCGCGGAGAACTGGTTCCGGATGCGCTCATCGTCGGGCTTATTGAAGACAAGATCAACAAAGGTGAGTTGAACAAGGGCTTCATTCTTGACGGCTTCCCGCGGACCATTCCGCAGGCGGACGCCCTCAAGCGGATGCTCGCCTCGCACCAGATCGGACTCGACCACGCCATCCTGTTTGATGTTCCGGACGAAGAGATCGTCCGTCGTCTCTCCGGTCGCTGGCACTGCCCGACCTGCAATGCCGGGTACAACTACCCGATGCAGATCCCGAAAGTACACGGGAAATGCGACAAGGATAATGCCCAGTTGATGCGTCGCCCCGACGATGAAGAGTCGGTCGTGCGCAATCGACTGGATGTCTATAAGAAGCAGACCCAGCCGATCGAAGATTACTATCGGCGAGAGGGACTGCTCGTAACGATCAAGGCTGACATCGCCCCGGACAGCGTCTTTGAGACGCTCCTGGACGCGACCCGTGGTCAGAGAATCCGGTGATAGTGCTGAAGACCACAGAAGAACTCGAGATCATGCGTGAGGCGGGCCGGATTACGGCCATGACGCTCGATATGGTCGAAGAGAACATCGAGGCGGGCCTCACCACCGGACAACTCGATATGCTGGTCGAGGATTTCATCCGTTCGCACGGCGCTATCCCGGCCTTCAAGAACTACCATGGATACCCGGCCTCCGCCTGCATCTCCATCGACTCCGAGGTGGTGCACGGCATCCCGGGAAAGCGGGTCATCAAGGACGGCCAGATCGTGTCGGTAGACATCGGCGCCATTGTGAATAACTATTATGGCGACTCCGCGAGGACGTTCGCCATCGGCGAGGTCTCGGAAGAGAAAAAACGGCTTATGCAAGTGACTCAAGAAGCACTTTCGGCCGCTATTGACAAAGCCAGAAAAGGCAATAGATTAGGGCAAGTTTCGTCGACCGTTCAGCAGATTGCGGAAGCGGCCGGTTTTGGCGTCGTTCGTCAACTGGTCGGCCATGGCATCGGCCGCAAAATGCACGAGGAACCCCAAGTCCCTAACTTCGGTTCTCCCAATGAAGGTCCTGTCCTGCAAGTCGGTATGGTCCTTGCAATTGAACCGATGGTGAATGCCGGTACGTACGACGTGAAAACGATGCCCGATGGCTGGACTATCGTGACCGCCGATGGCGCCCCATCGGCCCATTTCGAACACACGGTCGCCATTACGGATAATGGCCCCGAGATTTTAACCAAGGCGTAAAGGAGTCTATGCCCAAAGAAGAAACGATTACCGTTGAAGGCAAGGTTGTTGAACCCTTGCCCAACGCCATGTTCCGCGTGCAACTGGACAACGGTCACATCGTTCTGGCGCATATCTCCGGCAAGATGCGGATGCACTTTATCAAGATATTACCGGGTGACAAGGTCACGCTTGAACTGTCACCGTATGATCTCACCCGCGGTCGGATCACCTACCGCTACAAGTGAGACACGATAGAAGGATCGAATAGATGAAAGTCAGATCGGCGATCAAAAAACGGTGCGAACACTGCAAGGTCATACGACGTCACGGTGTGTTGCGCGTGATCTGCACCAAGAACCCCAGCCACAAACAGCGCCAGGGTTGAGCAGGAAGATAACAATGCTGTCAGGCATAGAGGAGTAGTCAATTGGCTCGTATTGCCGGTGTTGATCTACCGAAAGACAAACGGATCGAAATCGGGTTGACCTATATCTATGGGATCGGCCGATACACCGCCGCTGAGATCCTCAGGAAGACCGGCGTCAAACCCGAAGTGCGTGTGAACAAACTCTCGGATGATGACGTCGCTAAACTGCGCCGAGTGATCGAAAACGAATACTCGGTCGAGGGTAACCTGCGCGGCGAAACGAACATGAGTATCAAGCGGCTGATCGATATCGGCTGCTATCGTGGCCTGCGTCACCGTCGCGGTCTTCCTGTCCGCGGCCAGCGCACCAAAACCAATGCCCGTACCCGTAAGGGTCCGCGTAAATCTGTCGGCGGTCTCAAGAAGAAGGCTCCGGGCAAGACTTGATGATTAACTTGTTTCTGAGGATATACCGTGGCTGAACCAAAAGGCAAAAAGCGCGTCAAAAAGAAAGTTCGTACCACTGAGTCGAACGGTGTCGCGTTTATCAAGGCGACCTTTAATAACACCATCGTGACCGTCGCTGATTCCCAGGGTCGTACGATCTCCTGGGGAACCGCCGGCAAAGTTGGCTTCAAGGGCTCCAAAAAGTCCACGCCGTTCGCCGCCCAGATGGCGGCCTCGACCGCGGCCAAAGAAGCGATGGATCTCGGCCTTCGCCGAGTCGAAGTGCACGTCAAGGGCCCCGGAGCCGGTCGCGAAGCGGCCATCCGCTCGCTCTCGGCCGCTGGTCTCGAAGTGACGCTCATCAAAGACGTCACCCCGATTCCCCACAACGGCTGCCGCGCCCCCAAACGTCGCCGCGTCTGATTCGCAACGTGTGAGTGTTGGAGTATAGAGGAGAGTAGATGGCTCGTTATCATGAAGCTGTATGCAGGCTGTGCCGCCGCGAAGGAGAAAAACTCTTTCTTAAAGGCGCGCGCTGTCTGACCGATAAATGCGCGATCGAACGGCGTCAGTTCGCCCCAGGTCAGCACGGTCAGAACACCCGTCGGAAAGTCTCTGCGTATGGTTTGCAGTTGAGAGAAAAGCAGAAGATCCGCCGACTCTACGGCGTGCTCGAAACGCAATTCCACAACTACTTCGAAAAGGCCGACGCCAAAACCGGTATCACCGGCGAAACCCTGGTCCAGTTCCTCGAATGCAGGCTGGACAATATCGTCTACCGACTCGGGTTCGCGTCCTCGCGCAAGCAGGCCCGCCAGCTCGTCCGGCATCGGCATATCCTGGTCAACGGTAAACTAGTCGATATCCCGTCCTACCAGGTGAAACCTCAAGAGATTATCCGCGTTAAGGATAAATCCAAGAATCTCGAGCAGATTCACGCATCCCTGAAGCTCGGGCACGGCGCCGAATTCGCCTGGCTCAGACTCAACAAGGCTGCGTTGGAAGGTGAACTGTTGGCTGTCCCGCAGCGCTCGGATGTGCCGCTGACCGCCAACGAACAGCTCGTCGTCGAGTTGTATTCCAAGTAATCCCCGCGGAGGAGGTAGCAGAGTAGTATGAAGTGGAAACCGCTGACTATGCCCAAAGAGGTCGTTAACGACCAGTCGTCAACGACCGAGAACATGTCGCGCTTTATCGTCGAACCGCTCGAACGCGGCTATGGCGTGACCCTGGGCAACAGCCTGCGCCGGGTGCTCCTGTCATCCATTCAGGGTGCCGCGGTCACGGCTATTCGCGTCAAAGGCGCGCTGCACGAGTTTGCCACCATTCCGGGCGTCTACGAAGATGTCACGCACATCGTGCTCAACGTCAAGTCTATCATCGTTCGCTTCCATGCTGAGGAAATGAAGACCGTCCGCCTCAAAGCCAAATCTGTCGGCAAACTGACCGCCGGCATGATCGAGGCTGATGGCGATGTCGAGATCCTCAATCCCGACCTGCATATTTGCGAACTGACCGAACCGATCGATTTCGAAATGGAACTCGATATCGAACCCGGCCGCGGGTACCATATCGCCGATATGAACAAGCGTCCCGATGCGCCGGTCAATTCCGTCTTCATCGATTCGCTGTTCTCCCCGGTCACCAAAGTCTCGTACTTCGTGGAGAATACCCGCGTCGGACAGAAGACCGATTATGACCGCTTGATCCTCGAGATCCATACCAACGGCGCCATCACGCCGGAGGATGCGCTCTCCTATGGCGCCAAGCTTCTCAAGGACCACCTGCAACTCTTCATTCACCTCGACGAACAGGTCATGGTGGAAGAGATGCCGCAGGAGGACGAAGAGATCCTGCGCGTGCGCAACCTGCTCAAGACACGCGTCGACGAACTGGAGCTTTCCGTTCGCTCGTCCAACTGTCTGCGGGCCGCCAATATTCAGACCATGTCCGACCTGGTCACAAAGTCCGAAGCCGAGATGCTGAAATACCGCAACTTCGGCCGTAAATCGCTCAACGAGATCGGCGCCTTACTGGAGCAGATGAACCTGTCGTTCGGCATGGACATCTCCCGGTACATGGAACCGGCCAAGAAGTAAACAGGTGAAGAAGTAATGGGACATCAGGATAAAGTCGCGAAACTCAACCGCACCAAATCCCACCGGGAGGCGATGCTGGCTAATATGGCGATGTCGCTGTTTCAGCATCGCATGATCAAGACCACCACGGCCCGGGCCAAAGCCCTCAGCCCGGTGGTTGATCGTCTCATCACCATCGCCAAACGCAACAATCTCGCGTCTAAACGTCTGGTGGCTGACACCGTCCGCGTGAAAGAAGTTTATAACAAACTCTTCACCGAGATTCTGCCGCAGCTCGCCGACCGTAATTCCGGCTACACCCGGATCATCAAACTCGGCGTCCGCCGTGGCGATGGCGCCCCGATGTCCGTCGTTGAGTTGTTGACTCCCAAGCCGGCGTTTGAGACCGATGAGAAGGATAAAGCTGCTGAGAAAAAAGGCGGCGGACTCAAGGGTGCCCTTTCGCGCGCCCGCGCCAAAGCCAAGACCGGAAGCAAAACCAAGAAAGCCGCGGCGGCCAAGAAAACCGCCAAAAAGCCGGCCAAAAAGACTGCTTCCAAAGCCAAGTAGTTTTAGCTCATTCAGTATTTTTAAGGCCCCGCTTCGGCGGGGCTTTTTTTGTGCGCCGCCGACTTGCGGGACTCTCCGCCATTCGTTATATAATCTTACAGCGAAACATCAACCTGTCGCATGAACCGCAAGGCAACAAAGCTCTTATGCTGGGGAATGGATTCGTCTTGCCGGTCCTGCGCATGCACCTGAGGTCTCTATGGAACAGCCGGTTCAAAGATCCGGAATGCCTCGCGGCTGCTTTATCGCTCTCATCATCGCCGGTATTCTCATTGTCCTGATGGCCGTGCTTGTGGGAGTCTGTTATTTCAACAAGGACAAGTTCATGAAATGGTCGGTCCGCACAGGCGTTGCCTACGCGCAGGAAGAACTCTCCAAAAATCCTGTCGGCGTCGACACTGTCAAATTCAACGCCCTGGCCAACGGCTTCATGCAGCAATTGGAAACTGCCGAGATCTCCGATGAGCAATTCGCCAAACTTGGCCCGGTCTTCCAACAGGTCATTGCTGACAAGAAGATCGACACCGACGATGTCTATAAACTTTCGGATGCCATGGTGACGCTCTTCCCGGCCCTGGAGTCGCTGAAGATGACCCCTCCGGGCGATATGAATATCCTGCCGGATGATACCGGCGGTCCGCTCGAAGGAGAGTCGCCTGACAGTGGATCGGTGGAATAGCGACCGGATTGCCTGAACGGCATCACTGATGCTCACTCCGCTCGCTGTCATCATCCTGGCGTTTTTTATCGGCGGGATCCCTTTTGGATTGCTGGTCGCGAAAGCCTTTGGTATTCGCGACCTCAGATCCCAGGGCTCCGGGAATATCGGCGCAACCAATGTCTGGCGCGTCGCCGGGGCCAAAGCCGCTCTCTGGGTCTACGCGCTCGATATCGGCAAGGGCGTCATCGCCGTACTCATCGCGCGCTATGTTATCCAGGACGCCTTGCCGCGTGACTGGTTTCTCGTACTGACTGCCCTCGCCGCGGTCTTCGGACATATCTTCTCCCCATACCTCCGCTTTAAAGGAGGGAAGGGGGTCAACACCGGGCTTGGCGTAATGCTGGTCCTGATGCCGATTGAAGTTCTTATCAGTCTCGGAGTTTTTGTCGTGGTAGTCGCTTTGACACGGTACATCTCTCTCGGTTCTATTATCGCGGCCCTCGCGCTGGTCGCTGTCTCATTCATTGAGAGATTCGCCTCTATCAGAGAGGTCAGCATGGTCTTTCTGGGACTGACCATCGTACTTGCGCTCGCTATCATCATCACGCATCGCGCCAACATCACCCGTTTACTCAACGGCACTGAAAGCAAGTTCAGCCTGTCATCGAAGGGGAGAAGCTGAGATGTCGGAACGAATCACCATTCTCGGCGCCGGATCATGGGGAATGGCCATCGCGCGTCTGCTCGACATGAATGGCCGCGATATCACGCTTTGGGCGTATGACCCCCGCGAATACTACCGTCTCCTGCAGGAGCGCGGTGATTCCTCCAAACTGCCGCGCCTCCAACTCGCCCAAACGATCGAGGTCACCAATGACCTCAAAAACGCCATCGATGACTGCGACCTGGTCGTCCTCGCGGTCCCCGCGCAACATCTCCGTTCTGTTCTCCGCGAACTCGGCACTCGTCTCCGCCCCCGCATGGGTGTCGTCAATCTGGCCAAAGGGATTGAGACCGGTTCGCTCAAGCGCATGTCCGAAGTAGTGCACGAAGAAACACATCTCCCCATCGACCGCATTTGCACCCTCTCCGGCCCCTCGCACGCCGAAGAAGTTGCGCTCGATATGCCGACTACGGTGGTCGTCGCCGGAACTTCCGACCTCGTCACCGCGCGCGTACAGGAGATCTTCAGCAATCTTGTGTTCCGCGTCTATCGAAGTTCCGATCTGACCGGCGTCGAACTCGGTGGTTCGCTCAAGAACGTCATCGCTATTGCGGCAGGGATAGTCGATGGCCTCGGCTTCGGCGACAACACCAAGGGCGCGCTCATCACGCGCGGTCTCGCTGAAATGACTCGCCTCGGTATGACACTCGGCGCGAAACCGGAGACCTTCGCCGGTCTCTCCGGACTCGGCGATCTGGTCACTACTTGCTGTTCGCGGCACAGCCGCAATCGATGGGTCGGCGAACAGATCGGTACCGGCAAAAAACTGCATGAGATCCTGCTGACTATGAGCATGGTCGCTGAAGGAGTCGAAACGACCCGTTCCGCTTACAGTCTCGCCCGACACTGTGGCGTCGAAATGCCGATCACTTCCGAAGTCTTTCGGGTGCTCTTCGATGGCAAATCCCCTCTCGAGGCCATCGAACAATTGATGGGACGATCACTCAAAGCCGAGGTCTGGAGACCCGGTGAATAATGTGAGGCGATGGTACGATGCAGAAAACCGACACAACCGAAAAACTCTACTACACCATTAGTGAAGTCTCCAAAATGACCGGCCTCGAAGCCTACGTGCTTCGGTACTGGGAAAAGGAGTTCCCCCAGCTTCATCCCCGCAAAAATAGGGGAGGGAGTCGCCTGTATACTGCCAAGGACATTGAGATCATCAACCAGATCCGCTATCTCCGGACCAAAGAAAAACTGACTATCGCCGGAGCGCGTATCAAACTCCTTCTCAAACGTGGCCACGAAGAACGGACCGATATCGAACAGCGCGCCCGCACCCGCTCGCTCATCGGAAAGATTCGCAAGGAGTTGGAAGAACTCCTCAAATTTTTCCCTTGAGTTTTGGCCCCTTTTGGCTACCTTGAACACCCCTAACGGGCTATCGGAAAACAACGTCGGAGCGTAGCGCAGTTGGTTAGCGCACTCGCTTGGGGTGCGAGAGGTCGGCCGTTCGAATCGGCTCGCTCCGACCATTTTTTCTTTCCATCCCTCCGCTCATACGGTATAACTCATACCATGTCGACTGACCGTTCCAACGCCACACTCGTTCTGGTCCCGGCCTACAACGCGGCCAAGTATCTGCCGGATCTCATCCGACGTTGCCGTCAATTTGTCTGCGACGAGAACTTCCTCATTGTGAATGATGGCTCCGCCGACAACACGCTCTCCATTCTCAAAGAAACCGGAGTCAATTACATCTCTTTCCCGCAGAATCATGGGAAGGGTGCCGCGCTCAAAGCTGGCTTCGACCATGCCGTCAAGCACAACTATCGCTCTGTCCTGACCCTAGATGCCGACCTGCAACATCTCCCCGAAGAGATTCCACAGTTCTTTGCGCTCGACAACGGCCATCGCCTCATCATGGGGACTCGCTCCATCGATCGCGCTATCATGCCGTTCGACCGATGGCTCACCAACAACCTGACTTCCCTAATAATCTCTGTCTTCTCCACCCAGCGTGTGCGTGATTCACAGTCCGGATTCCGCCTCATTCCGGTTTCCGTCCTCTCCGCGATGCCGCTTGCTACGATCAAGTATGACCTGGAATCCGAGATGCTCTTTAAGGCGGGTGCGATGGGCTGCGAAATTGCCGAGGTGCCGATCTCGACGATTTACGAAGGCTCGCACTCCTTCATCAATCCGTTCAAAGATACCATGCGATTCATCCGCCAGATCTGGAAGCGCATCTGGGCCTGATTCCGGCTTGCTTTTCACTCCGCCCATCCCTAAACTGCCGCCATGCCTGATAAAAAACGTATCCTCCTGACCAACGATGATGGCTTTTCATCTGACGGGATCAACGCGCTGTACTCCGTACTCTCGCGTCAGTACGATCTCTATCTTGTCGCGCCGGATCGCGAGCAATCCGCCAGCTCGCACTCTTTGACTCTGAACCGCCCTCTCCGTGTGGTGAGAATTGATTCGCGCCGCTTCGCCACCGATGGCACCCCTACCGATTGTGTCATGTTGGCGGTTCATCTGCTTTTCAAAAAGACTCGACCGCATATGATCATCTCCGGCATCAATCACGGCGGCAATATGGGGGATGACATCACGTACTCTGGCACTGCCGCGGCGGCTATCGAAGGCGCTATTCTTCGTATCCCTTCAATCGCCGTTTCGATGTTCGACTGGACGCCCGGTACGCCAATGCGCCGCGCGGCCAACTTTATCGGCCGATTCCTCAAGGAATATGAAAAGCTCAACATCGACCCGTCGACTTTCCTCAATATCAATTTCCCGAAAGATAATGGCCGCCCCTACAAGGCATTCGAATTCACGCAGCAGGGCTTCCGCACCTATCGCGATATCGTGGTTCACAAAACCGACCCACGTGGAAAGCCCTATTACTGGATAGGGGGGAAGCCTCGTTGGAAAATGATCCCCGGCTCGGATTTTGAAGCGATCCATCGCGGCGTCGTCTCTGTCACCCCGCTGAAGCTCGATTTCACCGACCGGCCGACGCTTGAAAGGCTTTGTGCCTCAATGAACAAGCCGGCTAAAGGGAAGGCTCAATAAACAGTTGACAAGTCGGGCTGAATCCCTATACTGAGGCCTCATTTCGATGATAAACGGGGCGTAGCGCAGTTGGTAGCGCGCTTGGTTCGGGACTAAGAGGTCGCTGGTTCAAATCCAGTCGCCCCGATTTGATCCAGCGAAATGAATCCCTCCAATCTGCGCTCTCCCGATTAGACAACCATGTTTAAGGATGAACAACCATCGGATCTGCTATGCCTCGTAAATTAACTGTCGCCGTCATCGGCCAAAGCGAATGTTCAGCGGAGACCGCCCAACTCGCCGCCCTCGTCGGCAAAACGCTGGCTGAAAAGAAAGCCGTCCTTATCTGTGGTGGCATGGGTGGAGTGATGGAGGCCGCCGCTCGCGGCGCTAAGGAAGCCGGCGGCGTCACCGTCGGTATTCTCCCCACTATGAATAAGGGAGACGCCAACCAATTTATCGATCTGGTGATCCCTACCGGCCTCGGCGATGTCCGCAACATTCTCGTCGCTCGTGCCGCCGATGCTGTCATCGCCCTCCCCGGAAAATACGGCACTCTCTCCGAGATCGCCTTTGCCCTTATGGCTGGCATCCCCGTCGTCTCCGTTTCATCCTGGGTGTTGGGCGCCGATGTTCACCAGGTGGAAAATCCCCTCGAGGCTGTCGAGCTCGCTCTCGAGTTGGCCGCCAGACGAAACGCATGACTGCCGCTGAAATAACCGTTACCGGAACCGTGCAGGGGGTGGGCTACCGATGGTTCTGTCATAGACAGGCCACTGCGCTCAACCTCACCGGATGGGTCAAGAATCTCTCTGATGGTTCCGTCCGCTTGCATGTCGAAGGCAAAAAAGAAACGATCGAAGTAATCCTCACCCAGCTACGTACCGGCCCATCCCACGCTCAAGTCGAGCGAGTCGACATCCAATGGCTTCCGTTCACAGGTAAATTCACTTCATTTGAAATAACGCGATAATCACTATGGAACAGATCAAAAAGTACATTCGCGAAGTCCCGGACTTCCCCAAACCCGGCATCAACTTCTACGACATCACCACGCTTTTCCAGGATCCGGTCGGATTCGACCTGGCGCTGGATGGCATGGAGAAATATGTCCGCTCGCGCAACCCCAATAGGATTGTCGCTATCGAGGCGCGCGGTTTTGTTTTTGGCGCGGCGCTGGCGGATCGTCTGAAGTTGTCGCTCGTCCCGTGCCGCAAAGCAGGCAAACTGCCGTACAAAACCATCACCGAAGAATACGCTCTCGAATACGGGACGGATAAGATTCAGATTCACGCCGACGCGGTCTCCGCCGGCGACCGAGTCGTTTTGGTCGATGACCTCATCGCCACCGGCGGAACCCTTCTGGCCGCCTGCAAGCTGGTCGAACGACTGGGCGGTACCGTTACCGGTATCTCGTCCGTCATCGGTCTGACCTTCCTCCCGTACAAAGAGAAACTGTCCGGTTACGACCTCAATTTTCTCATTTCGTACGACTCGGAATAGTCTTCTTGCGCCGGTTAAGCTGGCGCAGTACCTTAAGCACGGCAGTGAGGCCAACGCGTTCGTTTACGCCTCCTGTCCGATGCCCCCGTAGCTCAGTTGGATAGAGCAGTGGCGTCCTAAGCCAACGGTCGCAGGTTCAACTCCTGCCGGGGGTATTTTGATTTCCCCCGGACCGCTCGCCTCCCAACCGGCGCCTCCCCAACATATTTCCCCTGAACAAGATAGCCCCGCAAAATCACCACGAAATCGTTTGACAGCCCTCCGGCACCGGCATATATTCTTTGATTATTTCCAGAGGGCTTTGCGTCTTCTCTGGGAAACGAATGATTCTGTTGGGATAAGGAGTTCTGTGAATGAAACGGTTGTGGCTGTACTCGTGTTTGTTGGTGGTCGCGATGACCAGTCTGGCGACGGCGCAAATCTCGTTCGATTTCACCGGTGCCGGCGCACGAGCCGAAGGAATGGGCAAAGCCTACTTGGGAGTTGCCGATGATGCTTCATCGATAACCTGGAATCCGGCCGGTCTTGTCTCTCACGACAAACCGATTCTCGGACTTTCCTACGCCATGGCCAAACCCCGTGGCTCCTTCCAGGATGTCAGCGGAACCGAATTCAAAGTTTCCGAAAATTTCAATAATCTGACATACCTTGCCTTTTTGTCGCCGGTCCGCATACGCGGTCATCAGTTCGTTCTCGCGGCGTCGTACTCGCAACTGTCCGAAGATTTCCAATATGGCAATTTCGACCAGTCGATCCCGAATCGTCCGCATGAACTGGTTCCCAACGCGACCTACGACTATCGCGCCATCGGGTACGGCTCGTATCACGCGAATCCGTATGTGCTGAACTTTGGTTTCGGCACTCCGGTCAGCGAGCGCATAGACATGGGCGCCTCCATCAATGTTTACACCGGCAGGTCAGTCAGCAGAAATCGCGTCGATCAGCGCAGTACCGGCTATGAGGCTATCGACCGCCTCCTGCAGGAGGTCACCCGCGACTCGTCGCAGGCAATTCTTGATTCCACCAGGTTCTCCGGCATCAACTTTACTCTCGGCGGCAAATATGAGCAGGAGAAGCTGACCCTTGGCGCGATCATCCGCACCGGTTTCTCCCTCAAAGCGATGACCGATCGCAAGGCCTCCGACTCTGTCTGGTACAACAACCAGCTCAAGACCGGAACCACTGTCTACTTCGATGATCAGTTGGTCAAATACAACATTCCTTTTGTTTTCGGCGTTGGAGTTGGCTACAAACTGAAACCGAATTGGTTGCTCGCGTTGGATGCTGAGTATCGCGGCTACTCCTCTACCAAGGCGAAAGTTCGTACCTCCATCAAGATCGGCTCGGGCGGGAACAACGAAGAGATCTTCACCGAGCTCGACCCGCAGTTCTATGACTGTTTTGTCGTTCGCACCGGTACCGAGTATCTCTGGACAACCAACAACACGATCTTCCCGATCGTCCCGCTCCGCGCTGGTGTGGCCTACGTACCTCTGCCGACGCCTGAAGTCTCGATCGAAGGAGTCCGCTCCCAGACCACCATGCTGCAGTTGACCGCCGGGACCGGCGTCCGCTGGAGCCAGATCTGGCTCGACCTGTCGTATGTCTATAGCACCTACGACCAGGAGTCAGAGACGATCTTTAACGACATTCTTGAGGCTGGGACCATCAACAATCGCTCCCACCGTCTCAATCTGACCTTTACCGGCTACTTTTAAGCCGACGAAGCCTGTTTCGTGAGAAACACCCGCCGCCCGGGTTAAGTCACGGGCGGCGTTATTCGATATATCAAGTAGTTCATTTTTCGACCTGGAGAGGACATGCACGGCAAAGTCAAACTGACTAAGCGAGAGATCAAAGAAGATAAATTCGCCACCTTCATGCTGACCGCTAAAGATCAGCTCACGGAGAACTGGCAATATGCCGCTATCGGCGTCGCCGCCGTTATTCTGGTGGTGGCCGCGGTTGTATATTACTTCAGCAACCGCTCAACGGCCAATCTTGAGGTCGCTGAAAAACTGGCTACTGCCCAGATGGATTACCGCAGCGGCAATACCCAGGTCGCCATCATGTCCTTGACCCAGATAGCTGATGAAGCCGGTGGCGCGACCGCCCGCCAGGCCAAATTCCTTCTTGGCAAGGTCAATTTCGACTCCAAGAACTACCCTGAAGCGATCCGGTACTGGGAGCAGTTCCTCACCGCGTACGGCAATGATCCTTTCTTCAAGTCCTCGGCGCTCGGTGGCATCGCCACGTCGTACGAAAATCAGGGCCAGTTCGACCAGGCCGCCGGAAAATTCGTAGAGGCCGCTGACGCTTTCAAGACCGGCCCGTCCGCCGCGGAATATCTCTTCGGCGCCATGCGCTGCTATCTGCTCGCCGGTGACAAAGCCAAGGCGAAGACTTACCTCGATCGCATCAGGGCTGAGTGGCCGGGCACATCGCTCGAGACGCGCGCTCTTCGCTATCACGCAGAAAAGGATCCAACCGCCAGCGTGTCATAATGCCGACCATACGGAAAGACCACCCTCTCAAGGTCGCCATCCTATGGCACATGCATCAGCCCAATTATCGCGAACCCAACTCCAATCGGCTCTCCATGCCGTGGGTTCGCCTTCACGCCCTTAAAGACTATCTCGATATGCCGCTTCTGGCCGGCTCCTTCGAGCAGGTCAAAGTCACCTTCAACCTTGTCCCGTCACTCATCGATCAACTCCAGATGTATCTCAATGGCGCCACCGATCGCCATTTGGAGCTCTCCCGTATGCGCGCCGAGGATCTCCCACCGCAACTCAAGATCGAGATCCTCGAATCATTCTTTGGCGCCAATCCCGCCACTATGATCAAGCCGTTCCCGCGTTATTGGGAACTCTACAACAAGGCGAAACAGGGGGATGGCAACAAGGGCGTACTGGCGTCCGTCTTTTCTTCCGCCGAGATCCGCGACCTCCAGGTCTGGTCGAATCTCGCGTGGGTCGACCCGATGTTTCGCACCGATTCTCCCATCAAATCTCTCCTCGCTAAAGGGAAGCAGTTCACCGAGGACGAGAAGAACGAATTCCTCCAATGGCAGATTACCCTCATGGGCCGGATCCTGCCAACTTATAAGCAACTTCTGGACGACGGCATGATCGATATCTCGTTCACTCCGTACTATCATCCGATCCTGCCGCTCCTTTGTGATACCGATGTCGCCATCGAATCAATGCCCGGTATCAAACTCCCTGAGCGACGCTTCCAGCATCCCGAAGATGCCGACACGCAGATTCGCATGTCCGCGGAACTCTACGAGAAACTGTTCGATCGTAAAATGCACGGCATGTGGCCATCCGAAGGCTCCGTCTCTGAAGCCGCCCTTCAATTGATGATGAAGCACGGCATCAGTTGGGCCGCTACCGATGAGGAAGTGCTCTATCACTCGCTCCTCAAATCCCATCAGGATCGCGCCCACAGTCCGATCCACGCCGTCCATGAATTCGGCCCCGGCCTCAAGATGTTCTTCCGCGACCACGGCCTCTCGGACCGCATCGGCTTCGTCTACTCAAGCTGGTCCGCCGAAAAAGCGGTGCAGGATTTTGTCTCGCATCTGCACGAGATCCGCAAGGCAAACCATCATCGCCTGAACGAAACCGTCGTCCCGGTCATCCTCGATGGCGAAAACGCCTGGGAGTACTTCCCGAACGATGGGTATGATTTCCTCAGTCAATTCTACGCGGCTTTGCGCGATGATCCCTATATCGAGACCGTCACCATGACCGAAGCCGCCGCGTCGATCCCCGCCAAACCTTTGCGTTCGATCTTTGCCGGCTCCTGGATAAATCACAATTTCCGCATCTGGATCGGCCACGACGAGGACAATCGCGCCTGGGACCTGCTCTCGCAGACTCGCGATACGTTGGCCAAATTCGAGCGCGCCAACGCGCACTACGACCCCGCGCGGCTCGCCGCCGCGTGGCAACAGATCTACATTGCCGAAGGCTCCGATTGGTGCTGGTGGTACGGCGATGATCACCGCTCAGAGTTCCGCGAACAATTCGACCGGACTTTCCGCCGTCACCTCGCCGCGGTGTATGAGTATCTGCAACTCGAGGTCCCGCGCGCGCTGACGCAACCCATCATTCGCAGTATCGCGACCTCACCGCTGCTGCTACCCGAGAACATCATCACCCCGCAGATCGATGGTCGGGTTACCGATTTCTATGAATGGGCCGGAGCCGGACTGTACGATTGCCTCAAAGCCGGCGGCTCCATGCATCAAACCGCCCGCTATATCAGCTCCCTGCACTTCGGCTATGACCACGCCAAAGTCTACATTCGCCTTGACTTCCATAATCGAATGGGCATAGACTTACTGGAACATCCGCGTTTTCTGCTCGAACTGCACACTCCGGAGCATCTGACCCTGGAGTTGACCAGCGAAAAAGGGCAGTTCCGCGCGGAACGTGCCGGTAGCTTTGTCTACGCCCTCGATGATGTGCTCGAAGTGGCTATTAACCGCTCGCTCATCTGGTCACAGGGCGCGGGCACTCTCGGTCTCGTCGTTTACCTCTATCAGGGGGACGAACGGATCGAGGCGCCAACCGGTGATGAACCGCTCCGCATCGAGATCCCGGAAAAGTCAAAAGAGCTCTTCTGGCCCATCTGAGCGAAGCGATGAACGGGGGAGATGGAGGCAATATGAGTGATTCATTCTTCCGCGACCAGACCGAACCTACTACCGACGTGCCGCCGGATGTCGAATTGACTCCACCCAAGGCGACGGCGGATTCCGCGGATGGCGATGACCTGCGATCCGATGAAGGACGCCTGGCCGCTATCATGTCCTATATTCCGTTCCTCTGCTTCATTCCGCTCGTCAATATCAATTGGCGCGAAAACGAAGAAGCCCGCTTCCATGCCCGCCAGGGAATCGTCCTGTTCCTTATAGAGATCGTCGCGGTCGTCCTGCTTATCGATGATCTGGCGAAATTCGTTTTTAAGGCGATTCTGGTCGGCGCGGGTGCACTCGCCGGTACCGGCATCTACTTCGCCCTGCAAGGAAAGCGTATTCGCCTCCCCATTATTTCGGATATCGCCGACAAAGCGAAATTGTGAGGACCCAATGAAATACCTGACCACCCTTTGTATCGCCATTCTGCTCCTCCTGGTAGCCTGTGTGACGACTGGACCGGGCGGGAAGAAGTCGTTCATTCTGATGTCCACCGATCAGGAACTCCAGATCGGGATGGGCATGGCCGAGGAGATCGCCAAATCCGAAAAACGACTCCCCGATGAAACGTGGCAACGCTATCTCAACGATGTCGGACAGAAGATCGTCAAAGTCAGTGATCGCCGTGATATCGAATACCATTTCACGGTCATCGAATCCGATGAAATGAACGCGTTCGCTACTCCCGGCGGCTATGTCTATTTCTATACCGGTCTGCTCAAATCGATTGCCAACGAGGGAGAGATGGCGGCGGTCATGGCGCACGAGATCTCCCATGTTGTCGCGCGACACGGCGTGAAACGCGTGCAGACCGCGATGGGTGCCGCGATGGCCTTGCAATTGATCGCTGGTGAAGGCGGCAGCGAATTGATGAATGCCGCCATCAATGTCGGCATGGGTCTGCTCATGGCCGGATATTCCCGCGATGCTGAACGCGAGGCTGATCGCTACGGCATCATCTACATGAAAGCCGCCGGCTACGACCCCAACGCCGCGATCACGATGTTCGAAAAACTGGCCGCCGCCGGCGGAAGTGGAGGCGGCGTGTTTGAATCGATGGTCAGCTCTCATCCTGAGACTCAGGAACGTATCGCCAACGCGCGGGCCGAGATCACTCAATTAGGCGGTGGCGCGGGACTCACCGTCAATCAAAAAAAATACCAGGATATGAAAGCTCGGCTCCCGAAATGATCTCTTGAATCAGTCCTGTGTGTATGCAAAAATCTCTGAAGGACTCCGTTATCGCGGAGTCCTTTCTCTTTTTTGGAAGTTATTTCCATCAGTGGGAAAATTATTGTTGATATGTACTGAAGAATCCATTCTTTGCCGATGTCAAAAGTATAGGCTTTTCCCTATGGTGGTGGCATTGTCTGTTCAGTTCACCGACAGCAGGAAGGGTCGGAGTCAGGGTTTGACCGATGCTCGTATCTGTCTACCTGATAGAGGGTTAGTTGGCCCGGAAGGGTCCTGCGGTAGGAAACTGCTCAGGATGTGGTCAACTGGAAGTAATCAAGGGCCGCGGAGATGTAACGGACTATCGGCCCGGCGCCCCGTCTGGGTGCGCTCAAAACATGGAAACGAGTTGGGGTGGTTGGAGTTACAAAGGGTCGGTTGAATCCGATAGGAATCAGTCAATACCCAATAATAGAGCATTGTCTCGGGCATCTCGCTTGCCATTGCTACAGGTCGAACCTGTTGCAAAGGGAACGCGATGCACAATAGAGTTATAAAGCGAATCCTGACCGTCTGGGTCCTCCTGATCGTCCTTGTGGCTATCTTTGGTAAAGTGACGATTGCGGCGACCGATGCCGGTCAGACTGCCGCTGACTTCCTGCTTATCGGCGTAGGCGCCGGTGCCGCAGGCATGGGTGGAGCATATACCGCCGTCTCTGGCGGGTCCTCTGCGGCATACTGGAACCCCGCCGCCCTCATCACGTCTGAGCGCGCTGAGGTCTCCTTCAGCCATATCGCCTGGTACCAGGATATCAGTCTCGAGCATGGCGCGGTCGCTTTCCCCGTCAGCGAAAAGCTCTCGCTGGGCGCTGCCATCACCTTCCTCGATTATGGCACTATCGATGGCTATGATGTCAACGGTCTCTCAATCGGGGAGATATCTTCCTACGATATGGCCGGAGGCGTCTCCGCCGGCTATCGTCTCAATGATGAGTTCTCTCTTGGTCTGACGACCAAATATGTCAGCCAGAAGCTCGCCGACATTTCAGCTTCAGCTTTTGCTGTCGACTTTGGCGCCCGCTACGAAGGTAACAGATTCGCTGTGGCCGCTGTCTTCGCCAATTTCGGTTCGTCACTGAAGTTCGACCAGGAGAGCGAAAAGCTCCCCAGTACCGCGCGTCTCGCTTTCTCCGTGCAACCGTTTGGATCGCGTTTCCTTACCGCGGTTGAGTTCGAAAAGAAGATTTACGGCGATATCACCATACGTCACGGCGTCGAAGTTAACTTCGACAACCGCTACTTTATTCGCGGCGGGTACAACTACTATCCTGCGGATGATGTCCGCCCCTTTGGTTCCGGACCATCCTTTGGCGCCGGATTCCGCTTCTCGGGCGCCGGGCTTGATTACGCCTATACTCCCAAAGATACCTATACCTCTGATGATCTGCACAGGTTCTCGCTGAGCATAGGGCTCGGTAAGTAGTTCCCGCAGAACAGAGTCAAAACAAAAACCGGCGAGCCAATCGCCGGTTTTTCATTGGATTGTGGATATCTATACCCGGGGGTGCGCATTCTTGCGCAACATCTTGCATGAAGTGTGCGGCCTATTCACCCCAAATCCGGTTGTAAAGCTAAATTCAGTAAAATCCTATCAAAGCGAATCCGTTTAGTCCATGTTTACTTGCGGCAATCATTTAAATATCAATAAGATAGGGTACGCATACTATAGCGGAATTTTGCCATTTACAGCTCCAAGTCAATTCGAGAATTGGCAATGCATTTGCTAATAGACCAGTCGTACACTCAACAAGACCATAATCGCACAGGAAATACTCGGTTTAGAACGTATGGACAAAGTCACGAATCAACTCACTCCCACTGACGCAACGGTTGCTCTTGAGAGCCGAAGCCTGCAGTATGGTTCCGCTTCCAGCGCCACCATACCGGTTCCGACCCCCTACGAAGCCGTCACGCCCGATTTCGGCCTGAAGCTCCGCTTCTTGACCGGGGAGATGTTCGGATTCCTGTTTGTGATGCTCTCGACCCTGTATATCTTTGTAGTGCCGGCCTCGGTCAGCCGCCCGGCTATGCTTCAGGCTATGTTCAACAGGGTTATCAAAAGATCGCTGGATATTTTGGGTGCCGTAGTTGGGTTGTTGATAACCGCCCCGCTGTGGCTGCTGGTTCCTATTGTCATCAAACTGGACTCACACGGTCCGGTCTTTTATACGCAGACTCGCGTCGGCATCAACCGCCGCAAACAGGACCGCCGTTGCTTTAATCGCACCGCCGATCAGAATCGTCGCGGCCAGGATCGCCGTCGCGTCGATTACATGGGAAAGCCCTTCGAGGTGATCAAGTTCCGCACCATGGTGCAGGACGCCGAAAAGAACTCCGGACCGGTCTGGGCGACCAAGGGTGATGCGCGGATCACTCGCGTCGGCGCATTCCTCCGTCGGACCAGGATCGATGAGATCCCGCAGTTCATCAACGTCCTCAAAGGTGATATGGCGCTCGTCGGACCGCGCCCGGAACGCCCCAACTTCGTGCGCGACCTCTCTTCAAAAGTCGAAGGGTATGCGTCGCGCCTTGAGGTCAAGCCCGGCTTGACCGGTCTCGCCCAGATCGAGAACGGCTATGACTGCACCATCGACAGCGTTAACGACAAAGTCCGCTGGGATCTGCAGTATATCCGTGAGTGGTCCATCCTCTCCGATGTGAAGATCATGCTGCGAACCGTCGTGGTCGTCTTCACCGGCAAGGGTGCTCACTGACCTCGTTCCTGAGGCCCAAGATCATAGAGAGCCGCGCACTGCCGCGGCTCTCTTTTTTTGACTTGTTTTTGGCTTGTGTTGAACCCCGCTCGCTCATACTTTGGCGGCAGCAGCACATTCACGGTAAACGCGTGAACAGAAAGAGGTAGAGTAGTGAAACGATTCCTGTCATGTCTGGCGATATGTCTGGCGCCGACCATGCTTGCCGCGCAGGATTCTACGCAGGCTTCCGGCCTGACAGTCCGCTCGACTCCTCCTGCCGCTCTGGTGACTCTTGATGGTATCGTGACTGTCACCGGTATTACGCCAACAATCCTGCAACACAGACTTGCCGGACAGTTTGACGTGACCATCAAGAAGCCTCTGTTCGAGACGTATAAAACAACACTCTATTTAGAGCCAGGACGAAGCCAGACGATCGATGTCAAGCTGTCGCCGAAAACCCGTTTTAAAGGCGCAGTCCGCTCGATGTTCATTCCCGGCTGGGGACAGAAGTACTCGGAACAGAAGGGGAAATCGATCCTCTTTGCCGCGCTTGCGGTTGGCTCTGTTTCTGCCTTTGTCATTGCCGATCATAATTTCCAGATAAAGTATGATCGTTATCAGGAGAGCGAGAATGCTTATCGCCAGGTCCGCGACACTGCTGATTTGGCCACTCTGCAGGCCCTCGACCGCCAGCGCCGCTTACATCAGGAAGAAGCGTTTAATTCCGAAGATGTACGGAGAGGAACTATCGGCGCCATGATCGGCGTCTGGGCGATCAACGTGCTCGATGTTCTCTTCTTTTTCCCTGAGAATAAAGGGAACGTGACCATTCAGGGGATCACGGTGACACCAACGGCCGACCAGAAAAGCTTTGGTTTGGCGCTTTCACGGAATTTCTAACAGAGTTACCAGGGGTGGTACATGTTTGCTAGGAAAACCTACACTTTATTAGGGTGTACTCTATTCATGCTCCTTCTGGTCATTGGTTGCGATCGCTATGTCGACACCCGCGACCCGGTCAGTTCATTACCCACTCCGCCGCCGACTCCGGTCAATCTCTCCGCGATCATTGACACAACTTCGGTCACGCTGAGCTGGGAAGTGATCGACACAACTGCCGTTCGACGGTTCCGCGTTTATACCACTGATTCACTCACCGGGGTCACCCGACTTCGCGACAGCACTACGGGAATTACCTTTTCGCTGCGACTCACCGGACTGCGCTTTAATCAGACCTATGCGTTCCAGGTCGCTTCTGTTGGTGCGACCGGGGTAGAGGGTTACCGTTCTGACCCGATCATCATTAGTCTGCAGATTCTCGGAATTACTCTGGATAACAACGCCATGTACAGCCGCGATCTCGATATCAACGTTAACATGGTGGCTCCGGCGACTACGACCAACGTGATGCTTTCAGAGGATCCAGGATTCTCTGGAGCCATCTGGCAGACTTTCGCCGCGTCGCGTTCCTTCCACGTATCCGATGGGGATGGCCCCAAGCGTGTCTATGCCCGTTTCCTTCTGGCCGGCGGCATTGAAACCGGCGAACCGCTGACCGATAGCATCATTGTCGATTCCCGCGCGTTCATTGACTCGGTCTATTTCACTTGGACCGCGGGTACTATTCAGACCGGCTCGACAGTCTTCTTTTTCGTAAAGACCACTGAACCGGGCGGCTCGGCGGCCGTGAATATTGATTCAGACTCACTGCGTCTATTCGATGATGGCACGAACGGCGATGCTACCGCCGCTGACGGCCTCTATTCCTATCGTTGGATCGTCCCCCTCAATGCCAGCGCAAACGATGCTCTGGTGACCGGACGTTTCGTCGATGCCGCCGGGAATCGCGCCCCCAACTTGGTGTCGCTGTCTCGGTTCACTATACTTAGCGACCCGCCTGATCCGGTTGTCCTGGCCGCGACTGGCGCGCCTGGCGATTCAGTGCGTGTCTCCTGGTCGGTCAACCAAAACGATGATTTCCTTGAGTATCGTCTCTATCGCCAGCTCGGCGCTGGTACGGTCGATGAGAACGATGCTTTGGTCACCGTTATCAGTCAGCAGAACACCAACCAGTTCTTTGATGTCGTCTCGGGCGCGGGGACATGGATCTATCGTATGTTTGTCGTCGACCAGAACAATCAGTCGGTTGGTTCGAACCAGGTAACGGTTATTAAGTAGGATAGTCAGGGCATGCCCTTCATCAAAGACCTGAACAATTTCGCCTCGATCCTGCTGGACATTCTCAACAATCTGGGTCGGGGAAAAGCATGGCTCTCGCTGCTGGTCTACATGTCCATTCTTGCCGCGGCCCTCGTCGCGCACTTCCAGCATCTCTCACCGCTCTTCTATGGCTCGATTCATTTCCTGACATCGTTAGTTAGCTCCGACCTCTCGGAGCGTTTCTACCATTATCCGAGCCATTTCCTGTACCTCCCGTGGTTCTACGGCTGGGCCAAACTGGTGTTAAGCGTCCTGCTCGAGGGACTTTTCCTCGGCACCGCCGCGTTGGCTCTCTGGTACGGCTATCGGCGTAACCAGTCGAGCGAAGGTCTGTTTAAGACTGCCCTGCGCCGCTGGCCCCACTTCATCGCCGTTTCCATTATCTTCAATGGCCTCATCACCGGCGTCAGCTATCTGCTTCCGCAACTTTTTCACTCCATGCTGATAAGCTCGCCGCGACGTCAATTGGCCTTTGAATTCGCCATTCTCCCGGCCGTCTACTGCGTCCTGCTGACTCTCTTTTTTGTCGCGATCCCCGCGGTCGCCGTCTACGGCGAATCTTTCCTCAAAGCGATCAAACGCTCCTTCGCGCTTGCGCTGCATCGCCCGTTCTCACTGCTGATTCTTTCCCTGCTCATTCTGGTCGTGCCGTTATTGCTCTCCGCCGCCGCGAATCGCCCGGAGATCATCATCGAGAAGTTCCGTCCCGACCTCGTTTTCTGGATTCTCCTCATCGGCCTGGCCGCGGAAATGGTCGCCAATTATCTCTGGATGGCCGCCGCTGTTCGTTTCCTTGCCGATGACCAGGATTGACCGATTCAACCTATGGGGAAGACTCCATAGGGAAGTTCTCCCTTGATTCCGTTCCACTTCCGCTTCATTCTGCAACAGCCCGAATTTCACTAATGTAGACCGCTTCCCTTATCACGGCGCTATTCTCGCCGTTGGTCGATTTTTTCCCGATTCTCTGCGCTTTTTCTGTTCAGTGCGCGCTCTGCGCTGTTCAAGTTTTTCAATCTGCGCCGATACTTAGATTGAACTGCTAAGGGCGAGATATATGAAGAATATTCTACTGGTGGATGACGATCGGGACGTTTCACAGTCCCTTGCGAATCTCTTCGATTCGGACAAGTTCCGCTTCAATTTCCTTGAAGACGGCGACAAGGTCACTGTCTATCTGGCGGAACATGGCGATGTCGACTGCATCATGCTTGATGTTAACCTCCCGACCCTCTCCGGGCTCGAGGTCCTCAAGCAGATCAAGCAGCTTAATGACAACCTGCCGGTCATTATGATCTCCGGGTTTGTCTCGACCGAGAACGCCATCGAGGCCATGCGCGAAGGGGCGTACGAATACCTGACCAAACCGTTTGAGATCGAAAAGCTGGTCGATACGGTCAACAAGGCCTGTGGCTACAGCCAGCAGCAGCGCAATCCTTTTGCGCAGCCAAAGGAAGAAGCCGTTGCCACGTTTGTCGACGAGATCATCGGCAAGTCGCCGGAGATCGTCGAGATCGCCAAGCTTATCGGCCAGGTCTCCAAGACCGATGCCGCCGTGCTTATCTTCGGCGAGTCCGGCACCGGCAAGGAACTGGTCGCCCGGGCGATCCATCGCAATTCCCGCCGCAAAGAGAACGCGTTTCTCTCCGTCAATTGCGCGGCACTTCCGGAAACTCTTCTCGAATCTGAACTGTTCGGTCACGAAAAAGGAGCCTTCACCGGCGCCTATTATAAGAGAATCGGTAAGTTTGAGCAGGCCGACGGCGGCACGCTGTTCCTCGATGAGATCGGGGATATGTCGATGCTGACGCAGTCCAAACTGCTGCGCGTCCTGCAGGAAAAACGATTCGAACGTGTCGGCGGAAACGATTCTATCAAAGTCGATGTCAGAATTATAGCGGCCACCAACAAGTCGCTGGTTCAGGCGATGAAGGAAGGATCTTTCCGCGTCGACCTCTTCTACCGCCTCAAAGTCGTATCTATTTTCATTCCGCCGCTTCGCGAACGTCGCGGCGATATTCCGCTTCTTGCCGAGCACTTCTGCACCAAGTTCGGCAAAACGCTCGGCATCACGCCTAAACAGATCTCCAAGAAGGCGATGGCCCTGCTCGCCAAATATCAGTGGCCAGGCAACGTCCGCGAACTGGAGAACAATCTCCACACCGCGATGGTGATGTCCAAGAACGACGCGCTTCAGCCGGAAGATTTTCCGTCACTCATGGAAGACTCTCCCAAGCTCGAGCTCGATCTGAATACACTGCAGAACGATTATACTGAGACCTTCAAAAAGATCATCGATCCCATCATGCCGCGGCTCATCGCCAACTCTCCGGGACAGATATACCATTTCCTGGAATCGGCTCTGGAGAAAGCGGTCTTGGCGGCCTGCCTGAAGCATTTTGAAGGGAATCAGGTCAAGACCTCTGAAACCCTCGGTATTTCGCGGAATACCCTGCGGGACCGCATCGCCAAGTACAATCTGTACTAAGCGCGAATTGCGATTTACCTGAAGCCTCATCCCGGCTATATTGTCCGGCATGAGGCTTTGTCATTTCTCGGACAGCCATTTGGGAGCGGGGGAGAGCCACCCGAGGCGCGGCGCCAGCGGCCTGACCCTGCGGCAGGAAGATATCGTCGCCAGCTTTGTGCAGGCCATCGACAAGATCGTCGCGCTTAAGCCCGACCTTTGCATCCACTCCGGTGACCTCTTTCATTCAGTCCGTCCGGCCAACAAGATCCTCGCTATCGCCGCGCAACAGCTCTACCGTCTGGCGGTCACCTACAGGATCCCGACCATTGTGATAGCCGGCAACCATGACAGCCCCAAGCAATCACACCTCGATGCTCCCCTCCAGATATTCTCCGGAATCGACAACCTCTATGTTGGCGCCAATGGTTCGGTTGAGTCGATCATTCTCAGCGACGCCCGGATCATCGCCGTCCCGCATGCCAATGATGCCGCCGAGATGAAGGAGATGATCCGCGCGGCGGCTCCTGATCCGCGCTATCGCTACAATCTACTGGTGACCCACGGTGTGGCATCTGGTATGCCGCAATTTTCGATGATGGAGTTGGGGGAGATGGAACTTACTACTGAAGCCCTCCAGCGCTTTGATTACACTGCGCTCGGCCACTATCACAACTTCACGCGAGTCGCCGACAGGGTGTTTTACGCTGGCTCAACTGACCGTCTTTCAATGTCGGAACGAGATGCCGCCAAGGGATTTGTTGAGATCGAACTCGACCCATTCTCTTTCACATTTCATGAATTGGCGACGCGCCGGATGATAGATCTCCCTCAAATCGATGCCACCGGCCTGCGGGGAGATCAACTGGCGGAACGCGTTACCGAGTTGGTCGCTGCCCAACAACCGGATGACAAGATCATCCGAATAACGCTGTCAGGCGTAACTCCGGAAATACTCAACACCATCCCGCCGCAGTTCTATCGTGAACTTCGCCAGTCGGCCTTTTCGCTGGAAATTAAGTATGATTACGCGAGTACCCGAACGGTGCAGGAACAGTTCGGGAGGGCGGCATTCGGTCGCTTGGATGATGAATTCGCGCGCTATCTCGCAAGCGCGGGGATCGGCGGTCCCGAAAAAGATGCGCTCCTCATCGAGGCAGGCCGACTGCTTGCCCCGGATGAGTGAGATTATTTCATTTCTTCGACTTGTTGCCTGAATCTTCGCGATGTCTTAGCGTCCGCCAGAGCGTGTACGCTAACAGAAACGTGATTATCCCCCACGATGCCAGCATGAAGATCCATCCACCTCTGGTCATGGCTTATCGCTCCTCCGAGACATAAGTTTTCATGCTGCGCCCGCGCCAGGCGATTTTAACCGCGATCACTAGGATCACGGCCAGTACTACCAGGACGATCCGTATTCCCAGTACCCACGGCTTGTTTTCATCCGGCACGCCTTCCATGGTGATCACATTCCACCATTCTTCTACCAGCCACCAGGTGAACATCACAATAAGTATGGTCGGCGTGATATACTTCATCACGAACTTGAATATCTGCGGAACCCGGATCAGGCTCCCTTGATGCATCTCGTGCCATATCCTGTCGATACCGACCACCCAGGCGAGGAAGACCGCTTCAAACGCGGCACCGGCGACAATCAGCACTGTCCCGCCCCAGAAATCCAGGTCATCCAGCACCCCTTTACTCAACAACCATATCGCCGGTTGGCAGAGCAGGAACGAGGCAATCGTGAAGATCGTCACCGCTTTCTTGCGCGAGATATTGAATTCATCCTCCATGAATCCGATAGCAGGCTGCGCCAATGATATCGACGACGTAATTCCCGCCAGGAACAGCATGAAGAACCAGAAGAATCCGTAGATCGCGCCACCCGGAGTCCCCGCGAATATCTGCGGCATAGTGACGAAACCCAGGTTAAATGTCCCAGAGGACGCCACCGTCGCGATACTCGCTGTTCCAAAAAACACAAACGCGGCGGGAATAACGATTGAACCACCCAGCACGACCTCTGCGAATTCATTCGTTGACGCCGCGGTCAGGCCCGACAACGCGACATCATCCTGCTTTTTCAGGTAGCTCGCATAGCTGATGATCACTCCCATCCCCAATGAAAGCGTGAAGAATATCTGCCCTGCGGCCGCCAACCAGACTTTGGGATTGGCGAGTGATTGGAAATCCGGATTCCAGAGGAAACCAAGTCCATTGGCCGAGGTCTGATCGGCCGGCGCCCCCGTCGGCGGATCCATCGTCAAAACATGTATTGCAAGCACGATGCCGAGCAGAAACAGGATCGGCATCGCGATATTGCAGATCTTTTCGATTCCCCCTTTGATGCCGTTATATGTCACCCAGATATTCACCGCGAAGGTAATGATGAAGAAGATGACAGCGATCGCAGAACCCGCAAAGTAGTCGCCGCCCCCGACTCCCTGGTGTCCTTGCAAGAATGTCACATAATCGCCGGCCGAATTCAGATTCAGCGCGCCACTCAGCGAATACCAGGCATACGCGAGACACCACGACTCGATATAGACATAATAGATATAGATGATGAATGGCCCCAGTATCCCGGCCACGCCGAAATACTTGATGAACCGATTTTTAGTTCGCAGCGAATGAAAGATACCCGGTGCCGAGGAATGCCCGAATCCGCCGCCAAATCGTCCCGCGGTCCATTCCATCCACATCAGAGGAATGCCCAGCAGAACCAACGCGACGAAATAAGGGATCATGAAAGCCCCGCCCCCATTTTGCGCGACCTGCGACGGGAACCTCAGAAAATTCCCCAGCCCGACCGCCGAACCGGCGACCGCCAAAATGATCCCGAGTCGAGTACCCCATTGCTGACGGTTTTTTGTCATATCAATGCTCCGCAATCGTGGAATTTGAGTACAATGGATATTGGTCCGGGTCGGTCTCGTCTCAGACCCTGTCCAGTCCGGACATCCAATTGTCCCCAAAGTGGTTACCGGAAGGTCGCGTGTCAACTTTTATCCTGAGTCGACCGCTTTTGGGATTGACTCTTTTTACCGGGGGCCGTAGCTTGATGGCACTTTCATGATGCAACGTCATAACATAAGGATTGGAGCAATGAAGAAACTATTGCTGTTGGTCGCACTCGTGACCGCCCTCTTTGCCTCCCAAGTGCTCGCGAGCGGGGTAGGATCGGCTTTTGGCACTATGACCACCGCATCGGCCATGGGGCAGGGGAAAGCTAATTTCGGCGCGGGCGTCGGCATCGCCGATGCCACCTCCGTCTTCTCCACCCTCGAATATGGCCTCTCCCGATATACCGATGGCCGCATCAAGCTTGGCCTGTATGACGCTGATGATGACCTCAAGTTCACTATCGGCGCGGATCTGAAATGGCAGTTCTGGGATATCAATCAGGGACGTCGTGAACCGTTTGATATGGCCTTTGGCGGCTTCTTCGAATACCTCGACATCGACCAATTCTCGGTCTTCCAGTTCGGCGCGATGGCGATCGGCTCGTATCCGTTCGCTATGCGGAATGGAAGCACCCTTTCTCCGTATGCCAAACTCAATGTCCGTCTCGAATCGCTCAGTTGGGATGATGCCCCGCCTGGATTCGATGACTCCGAGTCCGATATTCGATTCGGTCTCAATGGTGGCGTGGCGTGGCAGGCGACCTCGGTCATCTGTATCTTTGGCGAGTTCCAGATCGACGGCAACGATGGCGTCTTTTTGGGCATGAATTTCAATATTCAGTAAGAAAGAGATCAACAGGGGCTTCGCAACCGCGAAGCCCATTTTCCTATGTCATTTATAGACGCTCTTATCCTCGGCATCGTCCAGGGGATGACCGAGTTCCTCCCGGTCTCGTCATCGGGACATCTGGTCATTGCCGAAGCGGTCCTCAAAGTCAAACAGCCCGGCATCACGCTTGAACTGCTGGTCCATCTCGGGACGTTGCTTTCCGTGATCATCTACTTCCGCAATCAGATCTACACGCTCATCAAAAGTCTTTTCGTCAAGGAGATGGCCAAGGAGCGGTGGATCATCCTGCTGTTGATCATTGGAACTATTCCGGCCGGTCTCGCGGGAGTTATGCTCAAAGATTACTTTGAGTCGACTTTCTCAAACCCTCTGCAGACGTCCGTTGAACTGATCATCACCGGCGGCATTCTTTTTCTGCCACGTTTGGTCAAAGCCGGGACCGCCGGACTGACTATTCCTACTGTTATCTGGATGGGGATCGGACAAGCGATCTCAATTCTCCCCGGCATTTCGCGCTCAGGCTCGACCATTGTCGCCGGCTTGCTTGCCGGAGTGAAACCGGCCGAAGCGGCGGAGTTTTCATTCCTTCTCTCCATTCCCGCGATCGCTGGCGCGATCATTCTGGGAATACCCGAAATGGCAGATGTCGCTTCCGAACTGGTGATGCCATACCTCCTGGCTACTGTCGTCTCCTTCGTCTGCGGCCTTATCTCGGTCTATTGGGTACTCAGTTCGGTGAAGAAGGGGAAGTTCGAGTACTTCGCCTACTATTGCTTTGCCATCGGTCTCTTTGGCCTGTATCTTTTCTGGTAAATGGTCAAACGCATACTGGTCATTCGCCTCGGATCTCTGGGGGATCTGATCCTGACATCCGCGACGGTCCTTAATCTTAAGATCGCCCACCCGGACAGCCGGATCTCGTTCCTGACCAAACATCGATTCGCTTCTGTAGCGGCGATGCTGACCGGCGTCGACGATGTTATTACTCTCCCTGAGACCGCCACCAACCGCGACTACTTCCATCTGCTCCTTGACCTCGACAAGAAAAATTACGACCTCGTCGTTGACTTGCACGGCAACCTCAGGTCATGGTTCGCCCGCAAAGTCATTCAATCGGCGAGCACGTCGGCCTATCCCAAACGACGTCTCAGTCGATGGCTCACTGTGCGCCATTTGACCACTCCCGATGATGTCCCGCACACCATCGACCTCTACAATCGCGCGCTCGAGGAGTTCGAGATAATTCCCTACGCCAGCCGCCCGGTGATTCATCGCGAACAACTCGCTGTACCTGGCACAGATGTCCCGAGGCACCTGAACCTTGTCGTAATCGCCCCCGGCGCGGCACACACCACCAAACAATGGCCTATCGATCGATTTCAGCAGGTCGCGCGATTACTCATTGAGCAACACGCGGCGCATATTCTCTGGGTCGCCATGGCTCAGGATAGACTTTCCACCGAGGCCAAACGATCCTTCGGCGAGTCACTCACCGAACTTGTCGACTGGCCGTTGGAACAGCTTGCGCCGGTCCTATCCGACTCAAAATTGGCGATCTCCAATGATTCCGGCCTCATGCATCTCGCGTCGGCAGTCGGCACCCCGGTTATCGCCATTTTTGGCCCGACCCACGCTACGCTCGGTTTTCCGCCGCGCGGATTGCATGATCAGATGATGGAAGTCGACGAATACTGCCGCCCATGCTCATTGCATGGCAACAAACCGTGCCACCGTACCGAGCAGTTCTGCTTTACCCGCATCACTCCGGAAATGGTCGCCGAGCAAGCGGGGGAGAGACTGGCGCATCCACTGTCCAAAGCGATTTTCTTCGACCGCGACGGCACACTCATTTATGACAAGCATTACCTCTCGGACCCGGATAAGGTCGAACTTATCCCCGGAGCCACTAAAGCTCTTGCGCGCGCCCGTGCACTCGGCTACAAACTTGTCTCTCTCTCGAATCAATCCGGTGTCGCTCGCGGTATCTTTCCGGTCTCCGCGATGCATGCCGTCCAGCATAGGTTCGAACAACTGCTCGCCGCTGATTCTGTTCGTCTCGATGCTTCCGCCACGTGCCCGCACTATCCATTCGGCACTGTCCCGGAGTTCACCATGGCCTGTTGTTGCCGCAAACCGCACCCCGGCATGGCCGAGCAGACCGCCCGCTCGCTCGACATCAACCTGCACCAGTCGATTGTTATTGGCGACAAACTCGATGATCTCAATCTCGGCCTGGTTGTCGGCGCGCGACCTATCCTTGTGCGTACCGGTCATGGCCGCGTCACCGAGGATTCACTTCACTCCGGCGGTCTCTATGCCAAGGTGCCGCGCTACGACTCTGTCGTCGAGGCCGTCGCGTCACTTCGCGAGTAACCAGCATGCTTAAGCCAGCCGCCTACGGTCGTGCATTGACAGCGGGAGCAATCGTCTGTGAACTCTGTCCCCTCGAATGTCATCTTACCGAAGGGAAGAGGGGGGTCTGCGGTTCACGCTTCAATCGCGGCGGTGAGCTCTTCACTGACAACTACGCCGAACTGGTCACCCTCGCCAATGACCCTATCGAGAAAAAGCCGCTCTATCATTTCTATCCCGGCGCCACTATTCTCTCTACTGGCCCGAACTGCTGTAACCTCGGATGTCTCCATTGCCAGAACTGGTCCATCTCTCAGGAGAAAGTCCCCACCATCTTTTTCACGCCGGAGCGTCTGGTCCAGGCCGCGCTTGACCATCGCTCGCTCGGTGTGGCTTTTACTTACACCGAACCAATGATCTGGTTTGAATACATCATGGATGTCGCCCCCCTGCTCCATGCGGCGGGTCTCAAAGTTGTCCTGATCACCAACGGATTCATCAATCCTGAGCCACTGGAAAGACTGATCTCAGTAACGGATGCCATGAATGTCGACCTGAAATCGATCCGTGAGGAATTCTATCGCAGGGTCTGCAAAGGGAGACTCGGCCCAGTGCTCGACAATATCCGACGGATCGCCGACTCAGCCGTCCATCTCGAATTGACCAACCTGATAATCCCGGGTGAGAATGACTCTGAGTCTGACCTGTCGGATCTGATCGATTTCGTTGCCTCGGTATCGCCAACCATCCCACTCCACTTTTCCGCTTATCACCCCGACTATAAGATGTCCCGGCCGCATACCCCGTCCGCGACCCTGAACCATGCTCGTCAATTAGCTGTTACAAAATTGCGGTATGTCTATATTGGGAATGTCGCCGATGACCAGTCGGACACCCATTGTCCGAACTGCCAGGCTCTGTTGATCGCCCGCAAAGGGTATCGGGTGACCGTCAGCGGGCTTGAATTCGGACGATGCCGCGACTGCGGGTACGACACGGGAATCCATCATTAGGGCAAAAGTAGGCTAACAATTCGTCCGATATAAAGATATCGGGCTCAGGCATCGGGTGGACATTTCACCTTTCCTGAACGTCTTAGAGTATAAAGAGGCGAACCCCAACCTACAGGGCAACAGGTGTCATCAACTGTCGGAAAGCGATTCTATCCCTATGTCGTACTTGGAGCTATCATCGTCTCCATAGCTCTGCTTTTGCCTGTTTCCGGTCATGCCCAGTACTACTTTGGCAAAAATAAGGTTCAGTACACCACGTTCGACTGGCAGGTAATGGCCACCGAGCACTTCAGAATCTACTTTTATAAGGATGAACTGGAGATCGCCCAGATCGCGGCCCATACCGCCGAGGCTGCCTATCGCGAATTGGCCGCCAAATTCAACCATGAAGTTCGTCACACCATTCCGTTGATCATCTATTCCTCGCCATCCTATTTCGCCCAGACCAATGTTACCTCCGGTCTGGTCGGAGAGTCGGTGGGTGGATTCACCGAGTTCCTCAAGGGGCGCGTTGTTGTCCCGTTCCATGGTTCGTACTTTGACTTTGAGCATGTCATCCGCCACGAGATGGTCCATGTCTTCCAGATAGACAAGCTGGAGTATATCGCCAGTCGCGTCTCGAACCGTCAGATGGGTTACCCGCCACTCTGGTTCACCGAAGGTCTCGCCGAGTTCTGGTCGAAAGAGTGGGACACTGAGGCGGACATGATCATCAAGGATCTGGTGATCGATGGCAACCTGCTCCCGATCGACCGGCTCTACATTGTCCAGGGAACCTACTTCATGTACAAGCTCGGTGAATCGGTCTGCAAGTTCATCGATTCAACCTACGGCCCGGACAAGATCGTCCAGATCTATGAGAACTGGCCCAAGGGGAAAAGCTTTGAGGAAGTGGTGGAGGTGACGCTGGGGGAGAGTATCAACGAGGTCTCCAGGAAGTGGGAATACTCGCTGATGAAGAAGTATTTCCCGGAGGTCAAGGATCTCGGTCTCCCCAAAATGGAATCCGAACAGGTCAGCCCGCGCGGTTATGCAGTCAAAGGGGTCACGATTCGCTGGGATTCTGGCAACGGTCCAAAGGACCATGTCATCTTTATGGCCAACCGGATGGGCTACACCGGTCTCTACATGCAGGAGATCGGCAGCGAAAAACTGCACACGCTGGTCAAGGGGGAGCGCTCCTCCAAGTTTGAGTCGCTTTATCTTCTTCGCTCGGGGATCGACGCCAATGACTCCGGTCTGGTCGTGTTCGCCAGCAAGTCGAAAGAGACAGACAAAATATACCTGTACGATATCCGAGAGCGCGAAGTCACCCGCGAATATCGTTTTGATGATCTCATCTCCGCTCGCTCTCCGCAGTTTTCGCCCGATGGCAAGCAGGTGATCTTCTCGGGTGTCCGCACATCAGGCTTTGCGGATCTCTATCTACTTGAGCTCAGTTCCGGCGATTATCGCCCGCTCATGGACGACATTTACTACGACACAGACCCGACGTTTTCTCACGATGGAAAATCCATTCTCTTCGCGTCCGACCGTTGTGAACATGGCAAGACCGGCTCGCTGAATATCTTCTCGCTTGACCCACTGTCGAATCAGATCGAGCAGTTGACTTTTGGTCCCTATCACGACCAGACCCCCGAGTCGGTTGAGAACGGCATCTACTTCTCCTCCGACCGAGAAGGAAGCTACAATCTTTTCCTCCTGGCCAACGATGGCACGTTGTCGCGCCAATCAACCTACGTCACCGGCGCGTTTGACCCGCGCATGAATCACGATGGCACCCAGTTGCTTTACACCGGCTATCAGGATCAGGGATTCCAGATATATCAGATGACCCTGCCGGAATATTCCGAACCGTTGCCGCACCCGCCAGACACCGCGACCCTTGCCTGGACCCCGGTCTCTATCAGCAAAGAGATAACGGATGCTTCCATCTCCTACGATGCCGACTACTCCTTTGATATCGCGCAGTCCAATGTTGGCTATGACCCGGTCTACGGTTCCGCCGGTGGTTTCCAGGGGATGGTTTCCGATATCCTCGGCAACAAAGCGTACTATCTGTTTCTGTCGAATACATCAAATAACAAAGATGACTTCCTGACCTCGTTCAATGTCGGCGTCACCTATATCAACAGAACTCACCGGATGAACTGGGGAGTCGGCATCTATCATCTCTTCGATGAGTATTACAACGACTATGATCTCTATTACGACGAACGTCAGGTTGGTGGAGTCGGACTGGTAAGTTACCCCTTCTCCAAATTCAGTCGCTTCGAGTTAACCACGTCAGTGCGTTATTCCAAAAAAGATCTTGGATACAGCCGCGAGCCGCGCGAAGCTATCCTTGGCTCAAATTATCTCACCTATATCTACGATAATTCGCTCTGGGATATTTCCGGTCCTATCGAGGGTCGACGCTACAATTTCACTATTGGACATACCGGGTCGATATCTGACTTCCAATCTTTCAGTCGAATGGGTTTTGCCGATATCCGCCACTATTTCCGGCTAGGTCAGAATTCCGCTTTTGCTAACAGGTTGTTTGGGTATGCATCAGCCGGCATTGAGCCGCAGCGCGCCTATCTCGGCGGAAGCTGGTCGTTCCGGGGATTCAAACGGAATTACTGGTACTCGAAAAATATTCTGTTCGCCTCGAACGAACTTCGTTTCCCGTTGGTCGATGACCTGGTGATCGGGTTGCCCTTTGGCGGCATGGCGTTCCGCGGTATTCGCGGCGTCCTCTTCTTTGATACCGGCGCCGCCTGGGACGATGAATTCGATCAATTCTACGGTTCATTCGGCGCCGGCTTCCGCGTTAACCTCGGCTATATCGTGCAGCTTCGGTTTGATTTCGCGCGTACAACCGACTTCGAGAGTATTTCTCCGCGTACCGATTTCGACTTCTTCTTCGGGTGGAATTTCTGATGCGCCGCGTAACACTTCTCATACTACTGGCGATGGCTACTGTGTCATGCACGAGCCGCTTCAAGTATTCGGAGCAGTTTGCGGAGGGCGCAACTACCTGGCCGAATTACCGTGGCGATCTGGCCGCCAGCGGAGCCGCCCCGTCAACGGACTTTTCTGGTCAGCTTGACCTTCTGTGGGAAGGTAAATACAGTTACCGCCCCGCCGCGCCTCTGACGGTTTACCATGACCACTTGGTCGTTACCACGACTGGGAAGCGGGTGCACTTCTACAATACGGAATCGGGGGAACTCTATGGGCGCCTCCGGTTGGCAGGCACCGGCCAAACCGCTGTCCTGATGCAGGATAGCTTATTGTATATTGGGCTTTCCCCTCAACGAAACCGAGTCGACGCTATCAACTTGAAGAGCCGGAAGGCTATCTGGCGGGTTCCGGTTAAGGATGCCTCGCCCGCTCCGATAATACTAAATGACCGACTAATAATCAGTTCCAGCGATGGTACGGTCTTCTGTTTAGACCTCAAGACCGGCGACCAGATCTGGAATTTTGCGGGTAAAGGAAGATTTGTCGCGCCACTCGCGTACGGCGATGGTCGCATCTTCCAGCCCTCGGATAACGGTTCCCTCTACGCGATCGACGCAGCCACCGGCGATCTCGCATACGAGGTGAAATTGGATGGTCCCTTGGTTGGCGGCGTTGCGGTCTCCGACCTCGTCTTTATCGCCAGTATGTCCGGCGAAGTCTACGGCATTCAGGCGAACACCGGCACCGTCCTCTGGCAGACCAGACTCAAAGGTCCGATCTGGACCTCGCCGGCAGTGAATGATGATCTGATCATCATCGGCCACTCCGGAGGCGAGATCGTCGCCCTGAGTCGCAATAACGGTTCATTGGTCTGGAGTTATCCGATTGTCGAGGTGGTGAAAGCGTCTCCGTTATTGGTCGGCCACTATGTAGTCGCGGGAACCATGTCAGGAAAACTGGTGGTGCTGAACGCGCAGGACGGCGCGCTGGTCTCTGAGACCAAGGCTGTCGGCGCGATAGCGTTCCCTCCGGTCACCGATGGCACTCGCATCTTTGTCGCGACACAGTCGGGAAGGATCCTCTGTTACGGAGATGAGCATGTACAACTCACCCAGGACGGTCAGCGAAGCGCTACTGCGCACTAATCTCAACGAATTGTCCCACCTCTTCGCCAGCGAGCTGGCGATGTCCTGTAAAAAGATCGCCATCTACTCGCCGGACCATCCGGTCGGCCAGAAAGCGCTGGAAAAGCCATTTCTGCTGTTGGCGAAATTCTTCCAATTTCGGTCAAGCGTCACTGTTGCTGTTCAGCGTACCAACCTGATCATCTCCAATATCGCGCTCAAGGATGCCGTCTACCATTCGCAGATCATCCAGCCGATGCAGATGAATGATATCACCGTCTTGCTGTTCGATCAGCATCTGTCGATGAAGGAGTTCGGAGTCTTCATGGAGCGCTTTGTCAAGCGCGTCAAGCAGGATGACCCCAATTACCACTTCATGACTTTCCTCTCCAGACGCAATATCAAGTCGGTCGAGTGCAACACCGAGCGCGCGTTTAAGCTGTTCGAAGATCAGCGCCAGTATCGGGGCGAAGTAGAGGACGACTTCTCGGTTCGACGGTTCGCCCTCGACCAGCTCGGCACCGATCCGGTCGTCTTGGCGCAACTGGCGGAGTTGCCTGATTCCGGGTTGCCGGACTACGGGATAGATTTCCAACCGTCGCTCATCCGTTATCTGATGCCTGAGCGTATCACGTCACTGCCGCACCGCGAATTCCGCAAGGAACTGGAACGCCTCTCAACGGTCATTTCCAGTCAGGCCGAAGGTGACCCGGAGCGAGAGAAAAGCGTCAAGACGTTTGTCTCGTTACTCAAACTGGCGGAACTGCATCCTGAGTCGGCTAATATTCTCAAACAGCTTTCGACCCTCAATCTCTCCTCGCCACAGGGTCAGGCAAATCAGCAGATCGATCACAGAAGCTCCACTGGCAAGATCAAAACCGAGGCGGTCTCCCAGATCGAGAATCTACTCGAAGAATATTGCTCGCCGGGGAATATCTCGTACGATATCACGCCGTTCTCGGACGCCTTCGAGCGTCTGCTCAAGACCGGGCTGAAGGAGAAAGCCAACAATATTCTGGGCCGACTGACCGAGCTGCTGTCTGACTCAAATCCCGGTCGACGTCAGCAGGCACTCAGTCTCATATCCCGCGCTGTCGACCAGCTCAATTTCCAGACCGACTACCAGCTCTTTGAGGATCTGGTCAAACGCGTGGTGATCCAATTGACCGCTCGTCGCGAAACCTTTGAATATTCCGAATTGATCTGGCGCATCTGTGAACGCGCCATCCGCGAGCGGAGATTCGCGCTCATGGCCGAGATCGCCAGTTGTATGGCCAGTCGACGCATTCTCGATGGCAGCGTCACGGTCTACGACTCCATGGCGGTGAAGAAGGCATTCGAATCGCTCAATCGCGCCGAGATCGTCGAACGACTCATCAAAGAGACGATCAACGCCGACCACGAAACCGGCAACCAACTCAAGCGGATCATGGTCGCGATCGGTTCCGAGGAGATCGCGTTTGCGCTCTCCCAGATCGTCGCGCATCCGCTTCGTCAGGTCCGCCAGCAGGCGCTCCGTATCCTGGCCGAGATGGGAAAATCTGCCCTCGTCGTGTTCTCTCGAATCGTCAACGACGACAACTGGTTTGAACGCGAAACGGGACGTCAGGAACTCCCCGATAACAAGTGGTACCTTGTCCGCAACTCTATCTTTGTACTGGGGAATCTGCGCGACACCGACGCGGTCGCGCCGCTTCGCCTTCGCATCTCCGACAATGATATCCGTGTCCGCCGTGAGATCGTCGCGGCGCTTGAGAAGATCGGCGGGGAAGAGGCAGTCGACCTCCTCTTGTTGATGGCTGAAGATCCTGCGCACGAGATCCGCGAAACAGCCATCGCGGCGATTGGCGTGGTCGGCACGGTTGAGGTCGTTCCCATGCTGACCGACTTGCTGAACCGCAATTCTTCCGAAGCTATCAAGGTCATCTCCGTACTCGGTAAGCTTGGCGGCAACGACTCCCGCGAATTCCTGAGCAGAGTACTTATAAACGAAGATGACCTGACTACCATCTCGGCCGGCCGTCATTCCAAGGATGACCTCCGCCTCGCGATTATCAAGGCGTTGGCGACAATCGGTGACCGTCCGGCTATCAATCAAATCCGTGACTACCGGGATTCCCTCTCGGCGGCCCAAAAATTCCTTTTCAAGAACTCTCCACTGCATAAGACTATCAGCGAAATCCTCTCCCGAGGTTAACCGCATATTGACAGAATGGCATCCCAAAGGTGCCATTCTGACTTGTCCGCTGCCATTTAGGCGCACTAAACACGCCATAGTGGCAGTCAACCCACCTTCAATCTCCATCAGAAATTCGTAACATACTGTTGTGCAACAGATTAATGTCTCTGGCACGCCACTTGTATTACTCTATGGCAGAACAGACAAACAAGTAATACGGAGATTGAAAAATGACCTGCTGTGTGACAATCGCTCGCAAACAAGAAAACGACAACAAACAATACAGACGAGGAGGTTCAACCATGAACAACGTACTAGTTCGCCCTGAAACCCGTTTCGGCCACGAGATCGATCGGATGGTCTCGGATATCTTCGGATTCCCGCAGTTCCGCTGGGATGCGGACGCGGAGTTCCACCCGCGCGTCAATATCAAGGAGAGCAAGGACAACATCTCCCTTGAGTTCGAACTGCCGGGCATGGAGAAGAAGGATATCAAGGTCACCGTCAAGGATGGCAACCTGATCGTCTCCGGCCAGCGTGAGTTCCGGACTGAGTCCGAAGAGGCCAGCTACATCCGCTCCGAGATCCGGACCGGACGTTTCTCCCGAAGCTTCACGCTCCCCGAGACGCTCGACCTGAACTCCATCAAGGCGGAGTACAAGAACGGCATCCTTGAGGTGAAGTTCAGCAAGCGTGAAGAGGTGAAGCCGCGCGAGATCGAGATCTCGGTCGGCTAACAAAGTGACCAGGAACCGTAGAACAGAATCGGTTGCGATGTGAGAAAGAAAGGCTGGTCCGCGCGACCAGCCTTTTCTACTGAACAGGAGAAAGATATGAGCAAAACAATTGGGATAGATCTTGGCACCACCAACAGTGTGGTCGCCATCATAGAAAATGGCAATCCGGTCGTGATCCCGAATGCCGAGGGTGGGCGCACCACCCCATCGGTAGTCGCGATCGACCGCGCCGGTGAACGTCTCGTCGGCACTGTCGCCAAACGTCAGGCGGTCACCAACCCGATGAATACCGTTTTTTCCATCAAGCGACTGATGGGACGGAAATTCGACGAGGTCTCTTCCGAGATCAAGAATTTCCCGTACAAGGTTACCGCCAATGGAAGCGGTGAGCCGACGGTCGAGATGAACGGCAAGCAATACACGCCGCAGGAGATATCCGCGATGGTTCTCGCGAGTCTCAAAAAGACCGCCGAAAACTACCTCGGCGAAACAGTCCGCGACGCTATCATCACCGTTCCGGCCTATTTCAATGACCGTCAACGCCAGGCGACCAAGGATGCCGGGCGAATTGCCGGACTCGAGGTAAAGCGGATCATCAACGAACCAACCGCCGCCGCATTGGCGTATGGTATGGACAAGAAAAAGACCGGCAAAGTCGCGGTCTATGACCTGGGCGGCGGAACATTTGATATCTCCGTCCTCGAACTGAGCGAAGGCGTTTTCGAGGTTCTCTCCACCAACGGCGACACCCATCTTGGCGGCGATGATTTCGACAAGCGGATCATCGACTGGATCACCGAGGAGTTCCGTAAGTCCGATGGGATCGATCTCTCGAAAGACCCGATGGCGATGCAACGTCTGAAAGAAGCCGCGGAGAAAGCCAAGATCGAGCTGTCATCCACGATGCAGACCAGCATCAATCTGCCGTTCATTACGGCCGATGCATCCGGGCCGCGTCACTTGAACCTGACACTGACCCGCGCCAACCTGGAACAGTTGGTGGATGACCTGATCGAGCGCTCTATGGCGCCGGTACGTCGTGCGCTTGAGGATGCAAAACTCCAGCCGTCGCAGATAGATGACGTCATTCTCGTCGGCGGTATGACCCGTATGCCGAAAGTGTACGAGTCGGTGAAGAGCTACTTCGGCAAGGAGCCGAACCGTTCGGTCAACCCTGACGAAGTTGTCGCGGTCGGCGCGGCGATCCAGGGCGGAGTGCTGACCGGTGAGGTCAAGGAAGTGTTGCTTCTGGATGTCACCCCGCTGTCGCTCGGTATCGAAACATTGGGCGGCGTAATGACGAAGCTGATCGAGCGGAACACGACCATTCCGACCAAGAAGTCGCAGATATTCTCGACTGCCGCGGATAATCAGCCGCAGGTTGATGTCCATGTCCTTCAGGGTGAACGCGAGATGGCGATCGACAACAAAACGATCGGACGCTTCGTGCTCGATGGTATCCCGCCGGCGCCGCGCGGTCTGCCACAGATCGAAGTGACCTTTGATATTGATGCCAACGGCATTCTGCATGTCACCGCCGCCGATAAGGCGACCGGCAAATCGCAGAATATCCGGATCGAGGCCTCGTCCGGTCTGAACGAAGCTGAGATACAGCGGATGGTCAACGATGCCAAGGCGCATGAGTCGGAGGATAAGGAGAAAAAGCGGAAGGTCGAGGTCCGCAATCTCGCTGATGCCGCGCTCTTCCAATCCGAGAAGCAGATGCGCGAATTTGGTGACAAGCTGTCGCCGGAGACTCGCAACAAAATAGAGGCGTCGTCGTCTCGCGTCAAAGAAGCGCTCAAGGGCGATAACCTGAGCGAGATCGAATCATCTTCGAACGCGCTGCAACAGATCTGGCATGAAGCTTCGGCCGAAATGTACAAGTCTGCATCAGGTTCGAACGGCAATGGCCAGCAGTACACCAGAACCTCGGCGAACGACAGCGGAGCCGGCGAATCCAAACCGGTCGATGCGGAGTTCGAGGAGGTGAAGGAGTAAGTACGGTGAGAGAGTAGGTGGTGGCGGGTTCGAAGACGGACCCGCCCTACCAAACTTGCGGTTGACTTCCACGCTCGCGTGACGCATATCTACATCGGGCGAGGAGACGAAAGACAACAACATGCCTAGAGATTTCTACCAGATACTCGGCGTCGGCGAAACCGCTTCTCAGGATGAGATCAAAAAGCAGTTCCGCAAACTGGCCAAGCAGTACCATCCCGACCGGAACAAGGGGGACAAGGCCGCCGAGGCGAAATTCAAGGAACTCTCCGAGGCATACGACACCCTCTCCGATGAGAAAAAGCGGGCGGAGTATGATACGCTCCGACGCTACGGTGCTTTTGGCGGCCAAGCCGGTCAGCCGGGATTCGATCCATCGCAGTTCGGGCGCGGCAACCCCGGATCGGCCGGTGAGGATAACTGGGAAGAGATCCTCTCGCAGTTTTTCGGCGGCGATTCCCCTTTCACCGGCGGCGGAACACGGACCCGTCGGAGAACATCGCGCCAGACACGCCCCGAGAAAGGGCGAGATATCGAGGCGGAGATCACCATCCCGTTCCTTGAAGCGGTCAATGGCGTCACCAAGGCGATCCAGGTCGGGCCGAAAAAGCTGAATGTCAGGCTGCCGGCCGGTATCGATGATGGCGGACGTATCCGTCTGGCGGGACAGGGGGAGCCGGGAGCTTTCGGCGGACCGAATGGCGACCTGCTCATCACAGTTCACCTCGCGCCTGATCCTTATTTCACGCGCAAAGGGAATGACATTTACAGCACGATAGAGATCCCGTTCACCGAGGCGATTCTGGGGGCGAAGAAATCGGCCCGGACGTTGATGAAGACGGTTTCGCTGGCGATCCCGCCGGGGACACAGCCCGGCGCAATGCTCCGTTTGAAGGGGCAAGGGATAAATGCCAACGGCGTGATCGGCGATCAGTATGTCGAGGTGAAAGTCACGATTCCGAAAACATTGACCGCTAGGCAGAAGAAGATGATAGAGGAGTGGGAAGGGTAGTCTGGGAAGAGCATAGCCCAGTTGGAAAGTAGTGCATAGATGAACCTCAATAAATTCACTCAACGGTCAATAGATGCCATCCAGTATGCGCAGCAACTGGCCCAGGCAGAGTCACACCCTCAGGTCGTCCCCGAACATCTGCTTCTGGCTCTACTCAAGCAGGAGGACGGCATCGTCGCCCAGATCGTCAAACGGATAGGTGCGTCGGTCGACACAATTGAAGCTGAGATCGATGACGAACTGAAACTGCTCGCCCGGCAGTCCGGCGGCCAGTTGTATTCATCCAATGAACTGACGCAACTCCTCTACAAAGCGGAGAACGAACTAAAGCAGTTCGCCGATGAATATGTCTCGGTGGAACATTTGCTGTTGGCGATGCTCGAGGTCAAAAGCAAGGCGCAGGAGATTCTCAAGCGGAATGGCATCACCCGCGACGAGGTGCTCAAAGCGTTGTCGACCATCCGCGGCAAGTCCCGCGTCACCGATGAAAACCCTGAGTCCAAATACGCCGTGCTCGAAAAGTATTCGCGCGACCTGACCAAAGCGGCCCGCGATGGAAAACTCGACCCGGTGATCGGCCGCGCTGATGAGATCCGACGGATAATCAAAATCCTCTCCCGTCGTACCAAAAACAACCCGGTCCTGATAGGGGAGCCGGGGACGGGAAAGACCGCGGTAGTCGAAGGATTGGCGCAGAAGATCGCTATTGGCGAAGTTCCTGAGACGCTCAAGGACCGCACGCTTGTCGGTCTGGATCTTGGCGCTCTTATCGCTGGCTCAAAATTCCGCGGCGAGTTCGAAGAACGACTGAAATCGATCTTGAAAGAGGTCGAGGAATCCGCAGGAAAGATCATTCTCTTCGTTGACGAGATGCATACGCTGGTCGGCGCCGGAGCGGCCGAGGGAGCGATGGATGCATCGAATATGCTCAAACCGGCGCTCGCTCGCGGCGAGATACGCTTCATCGGTGCCACCACGCTCGATGAATACCGGAAGCATATCGAAAAGGATGCCGCGCTGGAGCGCCGCTTTGCGGTAGTGATGATTGAGCCGCCGACAGTCGAGGAGACTGTTTCTATTCTGCGTGGCCTTCGCGAAAAGTACGAAGTATTCCACGGTATCAAGATATCCGATGCCGCTATTGTCGCTGCGGCGAAGTTGTCGGATCGGTATATCGCCGACCGTTTTCTACCGGACAAAGCGATCGACCTTATTGACGAGGCGGCCGCGGAACTTCGCATCTCTATTGACTCCATGCCCGAAGAACTTGACGCTGTCGAAAAGCGCATCCGGCAACTTGAGATAGAAAAAGAAGGGATAAAACGAGAGAAAGATGCCGCCGAACGACTCAAGCCGATAGAGGAAGAGCTGAAAGAGCTGTTTGGTCAGCGTGAAGATCTGCGTACCCAATGGGAAAAAGAGAAGGAGACGATCGGGTCTATTCGCGACACCAAAGCGGAGATCGAGTCGCTCAAACTGAAAGCCGCCGAGGCCGAACGATCCGCCGATTATGGCGCCGCCGCCAAAATCAAGTATGGTGACCTGGTCGAGTCGGACAAACGTCTGCAGTTCCTGACGCACTCATTGGTCGCGATTCAGGAAAAGCGCGCGCTCCTCAAGGAGGAGGTTGATGCCGATGAGATTGCCGAGGTGGTCGCCAAGTGGACCGGTATTCCGGTGACCCGATTGACCGAGTCCGAAACAGAAAAGCTCCTCCGATTGGAGAATGAACTTCACAAGCGTGTGGTCGGACAAGATGAGGCAGTGATAGCGGTTGCCAACGCGGTCCGTCAGTCGCGGGCCGGACTCTCTGATCCGAATCGCCCGATCGGGTCATTCATTTTCCTCGGCCCGACCGGTGTCGGCAAAACGGAACTTGCCCGCGCATTGGCGGAATTTCTGTATGGGACCGAGGATGCCGTCGTCCGCATTGATATGTCGGAATATATGGAACGTCACTCCGTCTCGCGCCTGATAGGCGCGCCGCCGGGATATGTCGGTTATGACGAGGGAGGGCAGTTGACCGAGGCGGTCCGCCGCCGTCCATATGCAGTCGTGCTACTGGATGAGATCGAGAAGGCGCATCCGGAGGTGTTCAATATCCTGTTGCAGGTACTCGATGATGGCCGCTTGACTGATAATCGTGGGCGGACGGTGTCATTCAAGAACGCAATTCTGATCATGACGTCGAATATCGCCGCCGAATATATCATGCAGCAGTCAGCCTCAATGGGTGAGTTCAATCGGGATATTATATTCGAAGAGATGAAGAAAACGGTACTGGAGCGTCTGCGCCAGACGCTTCGACCGGAATTTATGAACCGGATCGACGAGATAATCGTGTTCACCGCGCTGTCGCATGACGAGATCTCGGATATCGTGCGACTTCAGCTGAAGAGATTGGAGCGGTTGTTGCTCGAACGCGATGTCACGCTTGATGTGACCGATGCCGCAGTGAAGTTTATCGCAGAGACCGGCTATGACCAGGCATTTGGCGCCAGACCGATCAAGCGACTCATCAACAAAGAGCTTAGCCAACAGGTCGCGAAGCTGCTTCTTGCCGGCGCTCTGAAACCGGGGCAGAGACTACTGGTTGAGATGGTGGAAGATGACTTGAAATTGACTCCGGTCGCCTTAACGCAATTCTAACAGAATCCTATCTCAGTCCACATAGCGAAGACGTGCGAATCTACGTATTGAGAGGTGAACCCGATAACCTTTGAATGAGAGGTAAAGATGGGATCATCGCTCAAAACTCCACAACAGCTCACCTGCAGTCAAATCAGTTCGCGCGACTGGGATATGGTCGCCGAGGGGATCGTTCATGCCAGTCTCCGGTTCGACAACCTGTTCGGCTCGCGGTCGGTCGCGGAGACAGTCGACGGACGGTGGACATTCAAACGGAACGGATTTTTCAACACCTGGATCGGTGCACGGAAAGCGGGGAGTGAGACGGATATCGCGGCGATGCGTCGCAAGGGATGGCACGGGGCGGAGGTGTCGTTGCTGGCAGGGCCAAAGTACAGCTGGCACAGGACCAAACGGGTGCGGGGTGAGTGGGGACTATATGATGTGCGGGACCGACTGATATTCAGCGCGATATTCAAGCGGAGGTTCTTCAAAGTCGATGGCTCGATCACGATAGAGGCGGCGGCAAAAGAGAACGCCGACACTCCGATGCTGATCCTGCTCTGCTGGTACTGGCTGGTGCTTCGGGATCTGGATGAGCAGTCTTCGGCGGGGGCGGTGATCGCGACGATGGGGTAGGGAGTGGATCCCAGCGTTCGCTGGGATGAGGCATTATTAGGGCGTATGCTGGGATGAGGCAAAAGATCTCGTAGGTTAGGCGCGGTCGACAAACGCAGGGCCGTCGATAGACCGCCCCCCTG
>CAYNIJ010000006.1:71962-175485 GCA_964397415.1 uncultured Ignavibacteriales bacterium
GAGTGGAGTGCCAGCGCGCCTGGCACTTTGATTTTGACTTGAGTCTGTCAGGGCCGTTCGCGTCGGTCACCGCCACTCTGGCGAGCGCCGGAGCGGGCCTGACCTACAAGGATGAGATTTTGGGATTGGTGGGCAGACGGGGACGTCTGCCGCGCGATTCATCTAAGGTTAGTTACGTAAAGGGCGGCGGTGAGCGTCGAACCATCCGCCGATAAAGATCACAATGACGAGCAGTCCGAGAGATGACGCCGCGACGATCTGGCTATCGGCCGGGGCAGGACTGACTGCCTGGCCAACCAGACTGACAATCGCCACAATCACGAAGAGGATTACCGGGCCGAAGCGCCCGGTGTTGTTTTTCGGGCGGGTCCCGCGGTAGTACATCACGAGGCCGATCAAGAATATCAAAGCTTCGAGCGCGATCGCGGCGGGGAGAGTGTTCCAGAGGCCGAGGCCGACCTTAGGAGCGGATTCACCGGCGATTGGAAGTTGTTCGGGGTGGACGAGAAAATCGAGCACCCAGTGGGAGAACATCGCGAAGAAAAGTACCGCCGCGGCGACCGATCGGGAGGAACGGCGGGTGAAGGCAAAACCAAGAATCGCGAAGAGCACAGAATAGGCGATGACTCCGGTCAGGCTGTGGGAGAATGGAAAGATGAACTGCAGGTAATGCAGTTGACCGTAGTTGTCGGGGACGATAACGGACTCTACGCCGGCGAGGACTAGGATCCAGAGGAGCAGATCAATACCGGTGGCGGCGATGGAGAGCCAAATAAGATTGATAGTGGGGGCGAAACGTTTGAGTCCAAGCGCGACGCCGAAATGTCCGATCAGCATATCAGTTCAGTTCCGTGTTCCTATTTCACTCGTTCAGCCAGGTAGACCCCGGCCAGGACCATCAGACCACCAATCGCCGTGAAAACCCCGAACGGTTCATTCAGGTAGGCGACGCCGAGGGCGGTCGATGACAGGGGTTCAAGATAGAGAAAAATCCCTGATTTGGCAGCACCGATTTTCGCAACCCCTTCCTGCCAGAACCACTGGGCCAGGGCGGTCGCCAGGACCGCCAAAACGAGAAGGGAGATGGTGGCATCCATCGGAAGGCTGACATAGGCAGGCCATTGGTTGTGCCAGATCAGATAGCCGACCATGATAATGAAGGTCGGGAGCAAAACCGCGAACGTCACCGCGAGGGGATCCTTGGTTTTGGTGACAGTCCGAATCACCACGGTATAGATCGCCCATGTATGGGCAGAGACGAGGATGAGCCAATCGCCGGTTGATTGGAGCCAGCCAATGGAAGAGAAGTCGCCTTTAGAGAAAAGCAGAAGCACTCCAAGTGTGGCGACCGCGATGCCGATGATCGCGCCTTTGCCAAGAACCTCTTTCAGGAAGATATAGCTAATAACCGCCAGAATGAGGGGCGTGATGGAGATGATCCATCCGGTGTTGGTGGCGGTTGTATATTTGAGGCCGGTGATCTGAATAAGAAAGTGCGCGGTGAGGACGGCAGAGCCGAGCATGAGGGAGAGCCATTCTTTTCGCGTGAAATCGAATCTCGCTTTACGAATCAGCACCACCGCACCGAGGATCGGCAAACCGATGAGCATCCGAAGGCCCAGCAGTTCGGCGGGGTTGATATAGGGGAGGAGGATCTTGGTGGCGACGAAGGTCGATCCCCAGAGAACGACGGTGAAGAGGAGGAGCAGCCGGATAAGCATGGCGGGAATATACCGACAGGAGAGACATCGGCAATATTGAAGTCGAAGGGGTAGGCGAAATGAAAAATGCCCCCTGAAGCCAGGGGGCATTGATAATTAGTGTGCACCCACCTCTGAATCGCGCTCGATCTATCGCACAGCCACACAACTCAGGTCGGGGAAACCTGCAACACACGTTGGACACTTCATGCCGTTGCTACCTTCCGGTCCTGGCGGGGTTAGGAGGCCGCTGCTGTACAGGACCCGGCCCTCAACGCCGGACAGCTGCCGTACTAGACCGATTGCTAAACCCTCGGGTGGGAATTCAATCCCGGTAGAGCGGGTTCCGGGTTACAGGGCACCGCTAACTCCCCATCTAGCACTTCACTTTGTGGTGTGAGCGAGTTGTCAGGAACTCGTTTCGCGACTCGCCTTCGGCGAGCAAGGTTCCTGACCTACGTTACAACACGAAATCAAGTAGCCATAAAAAATGGAGCAGATCGGGATCGAACCGACGGCCTCCACGTTGCGAACGTGGCGCTCTCCCAGCTGAGCTACTGCCCCAAATCGAGACGGTTTATGCAATCTGCCTGCTTTCAGGCAGACCCGACTATACAAAGAAAGGGGCGGTCTGCCAAGTGCTTTTTGAAGTGCGCTAAGCGATTTTTGGGCAGTAGGTTAGTCGACTTTGGGGGATGTGGTCAACGAAACACAATTCCTGCGCGAAGCAATGGTCGCGGGCGGGCGGCAATGTCGTAGCGATCGTCGCCATCGGCACTGAATGACCGTCCAAAGGGAGACGCGACGAAACATGCCTCAAGTGAGAATCCGAATCGCGCCGCTCCCGGGAAGTAGACAGCTTCACCACCCAGTTTGGCGACCATGAAACTGGCCGACTCTGTTACTCCTTCAAGCGCCGGAATGTAGCCGTAGGAGATCCCTATCAATGGACGGAGGGCGAAACGCTGGTCGGGTTTCCGCATGGAGGATTTTATCACGACGCCGATGTCGATCATCCATTTGGATTCATCGCTCCCTTTCGGCGCGATTTTATGGAAGTCGAGCGAAATGCCGGCGGTGGTCCAGACGGGAGAGGAGAATTCGAACGAAAGGCCGACAGATGGGCCGGAATCGAGTTCGCGGGTGAATTCATACGATGAGAGGGTGTCGACATTTTCGATGTCAACTTTGCCGCCCATCATGCCGCCGAATTTGAGACCAAGCAGCGGTTTGGAGCGCGGCTTGGGTGGTTGCGCGGTTGAGTCCGGCGCGGCGGTTTGGGCCACAGCGTGCGCGGAAAGAATCGTGGTGAGGAGAAAAACGAGGAACAATAGTTTCAGTCGAGTGGGATAGTGCATAGCGGCAATTAGTGGGATGGGGGGGCGGATGTCAAGGCGGAGAGGCGGCCCTCATCCGGCACTGCGTGCCACCTTCTCCCGAAGGGAGAAGGGAAAAGGTGGATGCCAGCGTGCGCTGGCAAGAGGCGTTTTGATAGTACGATAAATTGCTAATCTGGTAAAGTGAGCAAGTGCGGGAGGGTCAGCAACTAGTGGGAGCGGACGTATTTGAGCCAGGCGAGGAAGTCGGTAGAGTTCTGGTTACCGGCCAATCGGCTGATGACCTGTTGATTTGAATCCAAGGCGAAAGTGGTCGGATAACCGGAGACCGCAAAAAAGCCAGGAAAATCCGCCGCCATGACGGTTGTGTCCTGGTAACAGACATTCGAATCGGCAGTAACTTCGATCAGCATCGGATTGAAGTAGTCATTGAGTTCGTCCTGCACTCCGGCATTGCAGAGCGTTTCGTTTTTCAGTTTGGTGCACCACCCGCACCAAGAGGCGGTAATGAATACTATCGAGTGTGATTTCTGCAAAGTGTCGGCGTACACATCGCAAGTGGAAACCCATGCAATATCGGCGACTGTGCGTGGCGGGGAGTTAGTGGGAGCAGGATCATCGTCGCAGACCATCAACGCGAGAGCTGCCAGCATTAGGAATGCGGCGAACACACGGCGAATCTGTTTCCCCCGAGTATCCATAAGATGGATAATGATACCTTCGAAATCGGTGTGTGTCAAGACGGAAAGCGGGGCGTCTGTCTTGACAAAAGGGGACCACATCGGCTATCTTTGCTCAATTTTGAAACGGGATGCGCCGATATAACAGACTATGAATTTGTCTCGCTATTTGACAGAAGATCTGGTCAAGCTGGAGATGACCACCGCGACCGACCCTCAACCGGAGAATGGATCGGTCGAGAAGTGGCGACTTCGCACGAAAGAAGCCGTTCTTTCCGAACTGGTCGAACTCCTGGATGCCGGTTCGCGTGTGGGGAATCGTTCCAAGCTGTTGCTCGATTTCGTCAATCGGGAGAAGAAGGCGACGACGGGGATCGGGCTGGGGGTGGCGATACCGCACATTCGTTCGATGCAGGCGAAGGAGTTTATGCTGGCGTTCGCCCGCTCGCGCGAAGGGTACGAGTTCGAGTCGCTCGATGGTCAGCCGGTGCATCTGTTTTTTGTGATGGCCGCGCCGCCGTACGATGACAATATGTATCTGCGGGCGTTCAAGTCACTGGCCGAGATGCTTCAGCATGCTGAGTTCCGCGAAGAGTTGATGACGGTAAAGTCGCCCGGCGAGGTTATCCGGGCACTTCGCTCCCGCGAGTAGTTCTTCCTCAATCTCATTCAATCTTCACTACGTAAACGGATCAACGAACAGAGAGTGTTCGGTTTTCGCGATGGGCCGGATCTTGATGTAGGCGTTGTGGCGCCATGCAGTGGCGGGCGCGGTGGTCGTGTTGTTTCCGCCTGACGCGCCGATCTGGAACTGATGGTCGAGGCATAGTGCCACGTGGTGGGCATGGCCGGAATCGTCGCACAGGAATTGCAGGACACCGGCGGAGGGGAGTTTCACTTTCGGCCAATTGTGAGAATGCAGGAGCTGGTCGGCGGTGAGATCCTGGTTGTCATGTAGTTTTCCGGCGCTTTTGAGGCACTCAATGACGAAGCCGGAGCAATCAAATCCGGAGGGGTCATCGCCGCCCAAAATGTATGGGGTTCCAAGATATGAGAGGGCAGTGGTCAGGCAATGTTGTTTGGCGAGGCTGGTAGAATCGGTAAGCATGGGTGTAAACGGACTCCTTTACTATAGGGGGCCCATTCAGCAGAGCTAATGATTTGAGAACAGAAACGTCGAAAAGAGGTGAAGAGTGTAATACGGAAATCGAGGGAGTGAGGAGAGATTCTATTCGAAATTGAGTGTCCCCTGTTTCAAGGGGCGGAAGTGCTTGACGCAATCAGCAAAGAGTTCTTCGGCTTTGAAGCGAAGCACATCTTCGGAGATTACCAGTTCAAAGATGACGATCTCGGTGCCACCATCGAAATAGGCCATGGCCGCATTCGGGATGAAGCCATGTTCTATTTGAAGATAAAAGGTCGGCAGCGGGTCCATAGTGGATGTGGTCAGTGGCTCGACCGACCGGATAGTGACTGCCGGGCCGTAATGTTCGCGCATTGAGGTGGTATCGGCGATGATGACGTTGTCGAATTTCATGCCGCGAATCTTGTAGATATTGACGCCGATCATGACGGAGGATGAGTCGTACCGATCGGTCTTGGGGATGAAGGCGAAGGAGTAGCCATCGTTGGCGGCTTCATCGGTAACCATCTTGAAATGACGCGGGGCGGGGATGATGTAACGGAGGGACTCGCCTTCGTAGAAGGCGGTATTCGAATCGAGGATATCTCCGCCCGGGCCGGCCATCAAGGATGGGGCGAGGGAACAGGCGAAAAGCAGGATGGTGAGGGAAAGCTTCATGGGGGGATTATCGACAGAATCCGAAGCCAACTTGAGAGCCAATTTGTACGGGGATAAATTGATATGGGGGGAGAAAAGTCACCATTTTCTCCCTTGTTTTCACGGGAAGGGCTGGATATATTCGAAGTCGATAATAATCGTCTAACTTGTCGGTTTTTTTGCGGGAGCTGCGGTGAGTACGATTTTTCGCGAATCTCGAGAATTATCTATCTGTCCGGCGGTCGCTCCCGTCTGCCTTGTCATTCATTCCATTCAACCCATATATCAAGAGGATGTAAGCCTATGGCAGGAATAGTCGGCTATGGAGCGCATCTTCCCCGACATCGCATAAAAGTCGAAGAGATCGCGAAAGTCTGGGGCCAGGATGCAGAGAGTTACAAAAAGGGATTGATGTTGCGGGAGAAGTCAGTCCCCCCGCCGGATATGGATACGATCACGTTGGCGGTCGAGGCCGCTCGGCGTGCCCTGAAACGTGCTATCGTCGTCAACCCGGTAGATATCGGGGCGATCTACATTGGTTCCGAGTCCCACCCGTACGCGGTGAAGCCATCCGGGACGACCGTTGCCGAAGCGATTGGCGCGACGCCGGATATTCATTGCGCTGATTTCGAGTTCGCCTGCAAGGCCGGTTCTGAGGCGATGTTTGTGGCGTTGTCGCATGTAGCATCGGGGTACATGAAATACGCGTTGGCAATCGCGGCGGATACCTCGCAAGGTGCTCCCGGTGACGCGCTGGAATTTTCCGCGGCGGCCGGAGCGGGGGCGTTCATTATGGGAATGGACAACCTGATCGCGGAATGCACCTACACGCATTCCTTTATGACTGATACGCCGGACTTCTGGCGGAGAGAACATCAGTTCTACCCGCAGCATGGCGGACGGTTTACCGGCGAAGAAGCGTATTTCAAACATACCAAGGGGGCGAGTAACGCTATCCTGAAGAAGTCAGGCATGAAGCCGAAGGATTTCGCCTACGCGGTGTTTCACCAGCCGAACGGAAAGTTCCCGCAGAAGGTGGCGCTGGAGTTGGGCTTCACGCAGGAGCAGATCAATCCGGGTTGGCTCGCGCCGACTCTCGGCAACACCTACTCGGGTGCCTCGCCGATCGGACTGACCGCGACGCTCGACATCGCCAAACCGGGAGACCAGATATTCATGTGCTCCTATGGTTCAGGCGCGGGCTCTGATGCGTTCATCTGGAAAGTGACCGACCGGATCAATCAGGTCCGGGACCTGGCCGTCAAGACGCGGAAATTGCTCGAAGAGAACGTCATGTACGTTCAGTACGGCACCTACGCTAAATTCCGTCACAAAATCATCAAAAACGACTAGGGAGATGATCGACATGAGAGATGTATACATTGTCGGCGTCGGAATGAGCGAATGGGGCGAGGTATGGCAGAAGTCATTCCGCGAGTTGTTCGTTGATGCCGCGCGCGCCGCTATCAAGTCGGCTGGAGTCGATCACCTCGATTCACTGTATGTCGGCTGTATGTCCGGCGGATTATTCGTTGGACAAGAACATATTGGCGCCTTGATGGCTGACTATCTCGGAATGCGCGGTTTGCCCGCCACCCGAGTTGAGTCGGCCTGTGCTTCGGGTGGGATGGCGATCCGTTCGGCGTTTCTAGAGGTAGCTTCGGGCGCATCGGATATCGTGATGGCATCGGGAGTTGAGAAGATGACCGATATCTCCGGTGATGATTGCACCGATGCCCTGGCCGCCGCCGCGGACCAGGAATATGAAGTATTCCATGGCGCGACCTTTCCCGGACTTTACGCTATGATGGCTCATGCGCATATGGCGAAGTATGGGACGACGCGCGACATGCTGTCGGCTGTCGCGGTGAAGAACCATCGCAATGGCGCGAAGAACCCGGTCGCGCAGTATCCGTTTGAGATCACGGCCGAGACGGTCGCCAAGTCAGTGATGGTTGCTGATCCGCTTCGTATCCTTGATTGCTCGCCGATCACAGATGGTGCCGCCGCGGTGATCGTGACGACGAAAGAGGTCGCGCAGAGCCTGAAGCGACCGTACGTAAGGATCATCGGTTCCGCTATCGGCACCGACTCGATCGCGTTGGCGCAACGGGCGGATATGACCACGATCAAATCGGCAACTCTCGCGACCAACAAGGCGCTCAAGATGGCAGGGAAGAGCATCGACGACATCAAATTCGCCGAGGTTCATGACTGCTTTACGATCGCCGAGATAATTGTCGCCGAATCTATCGGCAAGTTCGCTCCGGGGAAAGCTGGACAGGCGATATTGGCCGGCGAGACCGCGCTGGAAGGGAAATTCCCGATGAATCCATCGGGTGGCTTGAAATCGAAGGGACATCCCGTCGGCGCGACCGGCGTTGCGCAGATCGTCGAGATCTACAAACAGTTGACCGGTCAGGCGGAGAATGGGCGTCAGATCCCGAATTCGCCGAAAGTCGGCATGTCCCAGAATATGGGCGGGTCGGGGGCATCATCGGTAGTGCATATCCTGGAGGTGGCGTCATGAAGATGTTTTCATCACGTAACTGGCGCGAGTACCCGCAACGGTATCGCCTCGAAGCGGTGAAATTCAGAAAGAGCGGCAAAACCTATTTCCCGCCCCGTCAGGTCGACCCGGAAACGGGAGATACTGAGCGGGAGATGGTGAATCTTCCGGAAACGGGAAAGGTTCTCACCTACACCGTCATCCGGACTCCCGGTCCGATGTTCAAGGATATGGCGCCGTACGCGCTGGCGATCGCTGAACTGACGGATGGGACGCGGTTGATGGCGCAGTTGACGGATTGCGATGTCGACAAGCTGTCGATCGGCATGGAAGTACGACTTGAGTTCCGGCGAGTGCAGTCCGAGGGAGCCTCGGGGGTGATTTCGTACGGGTACAAGTTCGTGCCGAAGTGGTACTAGGATTCGAGCATAGTCATTACTTCAAAAGGCAGGATTCTCCAGAGAATCCTGCCTTTTCGTAGACGTCCACTTCTACTTGGTCTTCAATACATTCTTATGCACCCACTGTTCGGGTCTTTCCTTGTCGTACGTTTCGAAATTGATCTTATCGTCGAGCGTGTGCATGCGCGTGATCATGCCGCCCTCGATCGTCCGGATCTCTGGATTGTCGGAGCGCGCCTGGTCGATCCACTGGAATACCTCGGACTCTGTCGGAAGGGTTGCGGTGACCGAGTCTCGATGTTTGAGCGTAGCTTCAAGAGTGGCAGCATCGAGCAATTGCGGAAACATTTTCCGGAAGAGTCCCGGGCTGTCATACAGGTCGGCGGAGGCCAATTGGTTGTTGATGGCTACCACAATGCCGATGGCATCGGGAGTGAGCGTGACAAGCTTGCGCAGAGAATCGCGGGCATTGACGGTCAGGTCCTTGACAACCTCGTTTTCCATGGTCATGAGTAGACTCGTTCTGTATTCCGCGTGATTAGCGCGGCCGCCGCGGACCTTGGTTGAGAGAGTGTCCTGCACCGCGGCGACACTTGCCCAGACATCTCCCTGCGATTCTTTGACCTTGGCCGCCACTTTCAGTTCAATGCAGGGCATGATATGGGCGGCGGACTCAAACTTACGGGCATCGGCATTGGCTCGTCCGGACCAGCGTCCGGATTCAACGCAGAATGAGGAGAGGGGGAGTCTCCCGGATTTGGCGGCCAGGAGCAGGTCATCGCGGACCACGCGATCCTGACGTCCTCCTTTGAGAATACTGCCGGAGGGGACATAGATAGGGAAGTCGGAGGAGTTTTCGATGGCCAGTTCATCGACATCTCCAGTCTCAAAGACAGTCACATATTTGCGGGCGAGCGCTTCGTCGAGCGTGAGCATGTCATCGTGGGGGCCGGAGGATGGGCCTTTGACAATGTAGATGCTCAGGTTGTCGCATTGATAGGGACCCTCGATCCGCCGGTCATTGGCCGGCATGTTGGTGCATCCGATGAGAAACAGGACGGCGGCCATCACAGCCGCACACTGAGTGTTGTGGACCCATTGCATGGGTACCTCCCTCGCCTGATGGCGCGAAATTGGCGGTGAGTGTGAGGCTCCTACCACAGGGACGTAGCGCCCCGGAAAAGTGTGGAGTCGTTCGCTAAAGGGTTACCGGGTCGTGGCAGGAATCTTCCCGAAGGAATTGCAGTAAGTTAAATGTGATTCAGGAGGGGGGCAGGCCTCTTGACCAATTCGAAGTGAGGGGGTATTCTTGGGGTGTTCCCCCGGGTATCAGAAGTTCAGCGATGCAAAGGAGGTAGACGTATGCGTCCGGCTGCGTCAAGTGTGGATGCGTATATGGCGGAGTTGCCGTCTGACCAGCGTCAAGCGCTGGAGGGATTGCGCAAGATGATTCGAGCCGCCGCGCCGAAAGCGGAAGAGATGATTAGCTATTCGATGCCGATGTACAAGCAGGATGGGCAGGTGGTTGCGTTCGCGGCATTCAAGGATCACCTCAGCTTTTTTGTCTGCTCGGCGTCGTTTCTGGGGAGGTTTCCCGTAGACAAAAAGAAGTACAATGTGCAGAAGAGTTGTATTCACTTTACGCCGGAGAAGCCGTTGCCGGCGTCACTGGTGAAGCAGATCGTGAGGGCGCGGTTGGCGGAGAACGCGGCGAAGGGGAAGAAGAAAGCTGCGAAGAAGTAGGAGCCGGCAGGTCTCGCGCACGCGTGATTTTGGTGTTCGCACTTCGACTACGCTCAGTGCGATTGACGTTGGCGAGCGATAGGCTTGCCCTCGCGAAGGCGGGGGACCTGACGGAACGTGTATAGAGTGGATGCCAGCGTTTGCTGGCATGAGGCGGAAGAGGGGCCGGGCAGACGGGGACGTCTGCCGCGCAAAGGAATTCCGCGCAGGTATAAACATATTTGGAAAGGATAACTCGCATGCAGAAGATAGTCACATTCCTCGCGTTCCAGCAGGATCAGGTTGAAGAGGCGGTCAAGATGTATACCTCGATATTCAAGAACTCGAGGATCATCGAAATGGCCATACTCGACCACACTCCGCCGGGTACGGAGCAGAAGCTCAAGGTTGCGACCTTCGAATTGGATGGTCAGCGATATATGGCGATGGATGCCGGGCCGTTTCCCCAGTTTTCGATGGCGATCTCACTCATGGTGAAGTGCGAGGATCAGGCCGAGATCGATTACTACTGGGAGAAGCTCGGTGAAGGGGGAGAGATACAGGCGTGCGGATGGCTCAAGGATCGGTTCGGAGTTTCATGGCAGATCGTGCCGAGAAATGTCGAGCAGTTGATAACCGATTCCAAAAATGGCAACACCAAGGCGGTGATCGAGGCGGTGGAGACAATGATCAAGCTCGATATGGCGGAGCTGGAGAGGGCGTATAAGAGCTAGTAGGGAGTCGTCGGGTCACACTTCGCAGCGAGGCGCGGCTATCGCGGGACGGTTCGAGGCAAAATAGTAATCGGCTGCGAAGCAGGACCCGACGGAACGGTTTCAAATCAAACCAGTAGTTCTCTGGCATTTATTCCTACAGTATCCCAAAGTTGACATTCGTCGATTGCCCTCTTATATTGGACTCGTAAGTCCGTATTTGTTTTGAGCGAACATCCCAAGTCGCGGGATCTGCTATTTCAATGAAAGATCATTCCAAGACAGGGCACGCCGCCCCGGGGGTAATTGTCATGCGTTCATTCTTAATTGTCATCCAATTCATCATGCTCGCAGGTCTGACTACAGCGCGGGCCGAGGCGCCGGATATCGAGTGGTCCCAGACCGCGGGCACACCCGGAGTTGAAATGTGCCAGGATATCGTCGAAACGGCCGACCACAACTTCATCGCAGTGGGATATTATGTCGCCGAGTGGGGAGCAGAATATGACGCGTATGTCGCGTTCCTGAATGCCGATGGCGAGATCCAGTGGCACCATACCCTCGGCGAGGTAGATTCCACCGAATGTCTCCGAAGCATCAACCTGACGGCAGACGGTGGGGCGATCGCCGCAGGATATAAAAACGGGAATCACTGGCTGGTGAAATTTGATGCCTACGGCACTGTCGAGTGGGAAGAATCGTATGACTGGGGAGGTAACGCCAACTACGGTGACGATGCCTGCCAGTTGAACGATGGCAGTTATATCGTTGTTGGCGACTGCTACCACTGGTCGACCGCGAGGAATGAATACGATTGGGATATGACGATGTTCAAGGTGGACGCGACAGGCGCGCAGGTCGACTCACTCATGATCGAGATCGGCTACAGCCAGCATCTGCACGCGGTTCGAGCCGCAGCCGATGGCGGCGCATTTGCGGTTGGCGGCGGGACGATCGTTATGAAGCTCACCGCTGATCTCGATGTTACCTGGCGCAGGGGGTACGGAGGGACTGGCATGGGTTATGCGGTGGAAGCACTCGATGACGGTGGCTGTATGGCTTTCGGGTGGCGGGGGTTCAACTACCCGTGGGATGACGATATGTGGCTCCTGCGCCTTGAGCCCGATGGCGACACCCTGTGGGCGCGTCAGTACCGTGATACGTCGAACAATATCGGCTATGACATGGACAAGTGCGCGGACGGCGGATTCATCCTTTGCGGCTACCGCTATCGCGGGTCGGGTCCACAGGATGTCTATGTTATCCGCACCGATATAGACGGCGACACGCTCTGGACCAAGTCTTTCGGTGGCGACCGATGGGACCAGGCGTTTGCGGTCAGGCGAACGCATGATGGCGGCTATATTCTCGGCGGCTCGACCCAGTCGTATGGCGCTGGTGACCACGATTTCTATATTGTTAAGCTCTTGCCGGATGACATCACCGATGTCGATGACGGTCCCGAGACTCAACCGGTTTCGTTTACGCTGAAGGGGAATTATCCGAATCCGTTCAATGAGGGGACGGTGATTGAGTACGCGCTGACACGTCGGTCAGACGTGACGGTTGATATATTTGATCTGTTGGGGAGAACGGTGCGTCGGATAGAGGCGGGGAGTGTCGCGGCGGGCGATCACCGGGTGGAGTGGGATGGGCGGGATGGATCAGGGAGTGCGCTGGCATCGGGGATATATCTCTATCGTTTGAGCGCAGAGGGGATGTCGCAATCGAGGAAGATGGTGATGGTGAAGTAGGGGGGAATAGAAGGTTCGGACATAGACCCCGGAGAATTGCAGGGCGGATTCGAAGACGGACCCGCCCTTCGCATTGAAAGAAGTTTACTTGCTCGACGTCAAGGTTGCCTTTGCCTGGTCGGCCATTGCTTTGGCCTCAGGCGTATTGAACGGGAAGTGATTTAGCACGTCGTACTCCCAGACATTGGTTGGGAAGATCACGACCAGCTCCGCGACACCATTATCCAGATTCTGGAATGAGTGCGGAACCATCGGGGGGATATTCACGATATACGGGCCTTCGAGGACGAAAACCGAATCCCCCAACGCGTACATCACCTTTTGATTCTCGAGCAGGACGTGGGATTCTTCGCCCTTGTGCGTGTGCATCGGCGGCGCGCCGCCGGGCGCGGTGTAGGTGATGCCGATGGTCAGGTTTTGATATCCGTGCCGCTGGCCCTCCATAACGTGCACATATTCGCCCGGGCCGGGGTTGATAACGATCAGGTCCTTTTTGGCGAGCGCAAAGTCTTTGACCGAGGTCATCGCAGGTGGGGTGAAAGTCCCCGGGATGCTGCGGGTCTCGAGCGCCTGGTGTCCGTGGTGCTGGGAGTGAAGCGCCTGTCGGGCGGAGTCGATGGGCGTGATCACTTCGCCATGTTCAACTCGGTCGGCAGGGGAGGCCGCGTAGGTGACTGTCGGCTCAGGGGGAAGGGTCGGGGTGGCAGGGGTCTGGCTGGTCTTGTCGGAGGTAGAGCATCCGATGACCAGAGCAGTGAGGAGGAGTGTCGAAAGCCGGAAGTGGCATGCGTACCGCATCTCTTTTTCCCTCGCATAATGAGTGTGGTGTGCGTGTGAATTGTTTCCGGACCGCCCTAATATGGACAATGCGGAGCCATGAACGCAAGCAAAATGTGAACCGGGAGGAGGCCCGTCGGGAGAGGGAGGCGGGCAGTTCTTCTTTGCGATTCCGCGGGACAATCACGATATTGGCGTATGAAAACAATAGGCATACTTGGGGGGATCGGGCCGCATGCGACGATGGATTTCGAACAGCGGATCCATGTCGAGTCGCGCAAGGTTATCCCGCCTCACGGCAATTCCGGCTATCCGCGACTGGTGGTCTGGTATCATCGGAATCCGCCCTTTGTGATGGATGAAAACAACATCCCGAAACTTCCGCTCACAATCCATCCGGATATCGCGTATGGCGCGCGGATGCTCGGGCAGGTGGCGGATATCATGATCCTGATGGCGAACGGCCCGCATTTCATTCTCGACCAGTTCGAGAAGGCCGCGGGGAAGCCATTCCTCTCGATGATCGAGACGACGCTAGCGAAGGTGGATCGTCGGGGGTGGAAACATGTCGGCGTGATGGGGTTTCGCGATCCGAAAGTGCCGGTCTACACTATACCGCTTGCGAAGCGGGGGATACGGACGGAGACACTTGGCGATGACCAGCAGGCGTTGATACTCGACGCGGTGCCGCATCTGATGGCGGGGATCGAGACGGATGCCGACAGATTGGCGGTTCGCAACGGTGTGAAGCAGTTGCGGGAACGGGGTGTGGATGGCGTGATACTCGGGTGCACTGAGTTCGCGTTTCTGTATGGAGAGGGGACAGAGGCGCCGGATCTGATCAATCCCGCGCAGGTCTTGGCGGTGGAGGCGGTGAAGAGGGGGATGGGGTAGGGGGATGTAAGCTCTGAAAACCCACCATAAATGGTGGGCTACCTGTTCCCGTCTATGGAATGACCCTCTTTGTGTGCTTACCGAAGAGCACAATCTCATTACCCTGCTTGTGACGTTGGACACTATGACTAATGGACAGCCTACTCTTGTAGTACGCCGGATAAAGTTGTCTTATGAATTTGGTATCGTCATACGTCATGATCCACTTCAAATCTGACTCAGCAAGATAGTTGGCAAGTGCACGGTGGTTCTTCTCTCTGTAGTGATTGAGGTAGAGTGAGTCGCCTTGTTCATAATAGGGTGGGTCCAAAAAGACAAGGAATCGTGAAGCGGTCCGTTGTTGCTCCAGTCTCTTTAATAGCGCAATGCCGTCATAGTTCAGTACAGATATACGGTCACGAAGTTCCTTGATATTGCGTAGTCGTGAAGTAATAGTTGACTTGGTAAATCGTGCCCCGATTTTCCATGGGCCATTCTGTTTTAGGCCGCCAATGGGCCTTCCACCAATTAGCCCTGAACGATTGGTACGGTTTAAATAGAGGACTGCAAATCCCAGTTGTCTTTGCGAAGAGGTTGGATTTAGATAGACCTTTCGTTGTCTCTGCCACTCATTAATTGTGACTTGTGTCCTTTGGACCTTGCGAATCAAGTAGTCCGTCTCGTCTAGGGCGGTTTTCCAAAAGGCATGAATGGCTCGATCAAGGTCATTAATGATAATGTTGTCCACCACGCCGGCAGACAATAGAGCAAGAGAAGCTCCGGCGCCACCAGCGAATGGTTCCACTAAGACAGTTTTCTCGCCCTCTTTGAAATTCTTTGCAATCGTCTGGAGCAAGAGTGGAGCCAAACGAGTTTTGCCTCCCGGATATCGTAATGGGCTCGGATGTACTTCCATGTTTTTATGAGCGATTCTTTATTCCAGGAGTCAAGAATTTAAAAAATGAGAACAGATTCTTCCAGATATCCTTAATGGACGTTTCAGTTGCAAGGAACACTGTATTGTGTGCAACCTGGTTCAGCTTCTTTGTCAGCAAATCGTTGTTGAGCACATCCACTGTTTTCTTCAAATCAGGGTCATTTATGTATTTGTCTTTAACATAGTTGATTTTTTTGACAAGTTCAAGATTGCGTTGGGAATGCTCACCCTTCTTTTTCAAGAATTCGTCAATTGTAACCTCTATAAGAATCCTAACGAGTATACTCGCTGCAGTTGGACATTGGGACACGTCGATTCTTTGGAGCTCGAGAAATACTACCCTGGTTTTGTTGGGGCAGTTCCTTCCAAGGACCAAATTGGGGTCTACAAGAGAAGTGAAAGACTCAATTGCGGGCTTCTTCGTTTTCTTCTTCGATTTACCGGCCTTTGTCTTCGAAGTCTCTGAGGGTCTGTTGGTTCGACTTGAGGCTATTCGAGAATCGACTTCGGTATACTGATCTGGACCGATTGAGTTTAAATACTTACGAATAGCAGTCTCATCGTTCAATGTCCTAGAGTTAAGAGTCAAAGAACCATCAAGGGTCTTTTTTTCGAGAATGTTGAAAATGATCACCTTGAGTAGATTTAAGAACTCTTGTTCATTTTCTATCTTTAAATCGTAAGATAGTCTTTCATATCTCAACTTCTTTCGCGCCTCAGTGCCTCCGACCACACGATAGAAAGTGGTTGCGACACCCCTTCCCAGTACCTTTCTCTTCATTGCATCAGGTAGATTTACGAGTTTGACCTTATCGGCGAGATTTGCTCGAAAAATGCTGTCTCGCTCTTTCTGTGACAGAGTATCGCCCGATGCATCTCTAGTTCTTCTTATGTGGTGGTCTCTTTCGTACTGTTCCCATCTTCGCTCGTTGTTTCCATAATAGTGTTTTCGCTCAATGAAACGCATTCCCTGATCTCTGTCATCCGTCACCAGAGACTCAAGTTTGTAGTTGCCATCAATGTCAACTTTCGCCTTCAGTTGCGTGAACTTTGATTTCAAGCGATCGTCGTCTATGATTGAGGGGTCAATTAAGCATTTGTAAGTGGCCAACCTTCTGTTCCCCTCGAGCACTACTAATTGTTTCTTTTTTCGCCAAACGACAATTCGCTCGAGTTGCGGCAGGTCAAAATCCTTGATAATTTCTTCAGCGAATTTCTCCAGTTCGTACTGCTTTAGTAGTATCAGTATTAGGTCCCGCTCCTCCCCGTCAAGAAGATAGTCAGGTATGCGTGAATTCTCGTCCCACAGAACAAGGTCTTTGACAGAAATCTGTTTTGTTTCCCAGGGCTGTTTTGAAGTTGAGGCCATATGCGATTGCTTCTCCTCCCGGTACTGGCGCTTCGAGAATTATACCCGAAATTGTAGTGTTGTATTGAACCGTGTTTGCCGTCTATGCATTGCAATCCCCATATGAATTAGTTGGCTACAAAGTTAATCCGCAAGTTTTATCTTCACTGCAACCCTGTGCTCCGCCATTGTGCCCTCCACTCCCCCCTTTACAACCCGCCATCCATCCCCTATATTCCTCCCTTCATCGACCCGCGGGGCCGGTGTAATTGATTTTTCAGAAACAACTTACAGGACAGACACGACCTTGAAAAAGAAAATCCGTATCGGCAACGCCGGTGGCTACTGGGGAGATGACCTCTCCGCCCTCAAACGTCAACTGACCGGCGGTCACCTCGACTATATCACCATGGATTTCCTCGCGGAAATCACCATGTCAATTCTCCAGAGACAACGCGCGACCAATTCCGAACTTGGCTACGCGGTCGACTTTTTGGACCAGATGGCGGATTGCCTGCCGCTGATCGTAAAGAAAAATGTCAAAGTGATCTCCAACGCGGGGGGGATCAACCCGATCGGCCTGGCGCGGAAGATCATCGAGCTGTCGAAAAAGATGAAGCTCGACATCAAAGTCGGCGTGGTGTACGGTGACGATATCGTCAACAACCTCTACGAACTGACCGCCGCGGGTGAACGGTTCACCAATATGGAGACGGGAGAGGATTTCCTCAAAGTCCGCTCGCGGATAACCTCGGTCAATATCTATCTCGGCGCGGAGCCGGTGGTGCGCGCGCTCGATGCAGGGTGTCAGATAGTCGTCACCGGGCGTGTGACAGATACCGGTATCACGCTTGCCCCGATGATCCATGAGTTCGGCTGGGCGATGGATGACTGGGATAAGATGGCGGCGGGGATCGTGGCGGGGCATATCATCGAATGCGGCGCGCAGGCGACCGGTGGGAATATCACCGACTGGGAAGAGGTTAAGAATTACCACAATATCGGTTACCCGATAATCGAGATGGAGCCGACCGGCGAATTTGTGGTCACCAAGCATTCCAAGACCGGCGGCGCGGTGACGGAGAAGACGGTCAAAGAGCAGTTGGTGTATGAGATGGGGGATCCATCGAACTACATCTCGCCCGACGGTGTAGCGCGGTTTGACACGATCCGCCTCAAGCAGGATGGGAAAGACCGCGTGCGAGTTTATGGTATCCAGGGGAAGCCGGAGCCGGATAATCTGAAGGTGTCGATGTCGTTCGAGGATGGCTGGAAGGCATCGGGGGAAGTGCTGGTGTCCGGTCCGAATACTTTCAAGAAAGCAAAAGTGATCGCGGATATCTTCTGGCATAAACTTCAGCACAAGTTTGAGGCGACAGATACGGCGGTGGTGGGGTCGGGGTCATGCTGGCCATCGCACCTTTCGACGTACGAGCCGAACGAGATCATGCTAAAGTTTTCGGTGCGGGATAAGTCAGTGTCGAAGATCAAGGATTTCGGGAAGGCGCTGTCGACCTTGATCCTCTCCGGTCCGGCCGGAATGGCGGTGACGGGAAGGGGTCGTCCGAAACCGGTGCCGGTGATCGCGTACTGGCCGGCGCTGATGCACCGCACGCGCGTCCAGGCGAAAGTGCTGACCGTGACCACGCGCGGGGATGAAGAGTTCTTTGAGATAAATTTCCCGCTTCGCGTGCGGACCAGCATGGAAGAGAAGACCGCGAAAAAAGTGGCTGTGGCGCCACGCAAAGCTATCAAGCCGACTGGGCGCATGGTGAAAGTGAAACTGCAGGAGATCGCGTTTGCACGGTCGGGAGATAAAGGGGATACGTGTAATATAGGAGTGCTGGCACGCTCACCGGAGATATATGAGTATCTGCGCGCCACGCTGACGGCCGAGAAGGTGAAGACGTTTTTCAAGGGATTGACCAAGGGGAAAGTCATCCGGTACGAACTGGATAACCTGCAGGGATTGAATTTCCTGCTTGAAGAGACACTCGGTGGTGGCGGGACACGCGCGCTGATAATTGACCCGCAGGGGAAAACATTGGCGCAGGCATTATTGCAGATGACGCTCGACGTACCACAATCGCTGCTCGGGAAAAAGAGGTAACTGGTATGTTTCGACTGGAATCCAAAGCGGATACAGGATCGGTTCAGTTCAAAGAGAACGCGGAAAAGAACAGAGCGCAGCATGCGATGTTCAAGGAACGGCTCGAGAAGATAAAACTAGGCGGGCCGGAGAAATCGCGCCTTCGCCACACCGAGCGCGGAAAGCTACTGCCGCGGGAACGTCTGGCAAAACTGCTCGACCGGAATACGCCATTTCTTGAACTGAGCCCGATGGCGGCGTACGATATGTACGAGAATGACGCCCCGGCGGCGGGGATTATCACCGGTATCGGCGTGGTGCATGGGCGCGAGGTAATGGTGGTGGTGAATGACGCCACGGTCAAGGGTGGCACATACTACCCGATGACGATCCTGAAGCATGCCCGTGCGCAGGAGATCGCGCAGACGAATAATCTGCCGTGCGTTTATCTGGTTGATTCGGGCGGGATATTTTTGCCTTTGCAGTCGGGCACATTCCCGGACAAAGATCATTTCGGGAGGATTTTCTATAATCAGGCGCGAATGTCGGCGCTGGGGATCTCGCAAGTATCAGTCGTGATGGGGTCATGCACGGCGGGTGGGGCGTATCTGCCGGCGATGTCAGATGAAACGGTTATCGTGCGCAAACAGGGGACGATCTTTATCGGCGGTCCGCCGCTGGTGAAGGCGGCGACGGGCGAAGTGGTGACGGCAGAGGAGTTAGGCGGCGCGGATGTGCACTGCCGGACATCGGGCGTGTCGGATCATTACGCGCAGAATGATGAACATGCGTTGCAGATGACGCGGAATATCGTGGAAAATCTGAATCGGACGCCGCAGTGGGAGTTGGACCGTTCGGCGCCGGAAGATCCTTACTACGACCCCGAAGAGCTCTACGGTGTCGTCTCGAATGATATCCGGAAGGCGTTTGATGTACATGAAGTGATCGCGCGGATGGTGGATGGGTCGCGGTTCCACTCATTTAAAGAGCTGTATGGAACGACGCTGGTGTGCGGGTTTGCGCGGATAATGGGGTATCCGGTGGGGATTCTCGCCAACAACGGTGTGCTCTTTGCCGAATCAGCGCAGAAGGGGGCGCACTTCATCGAGTTGTGCACGCAGCGGCGGATACCGCTGATCTTCCTGCAGAATATCTCAGGCTTCATTGTCGGTCGGCAATACGAGGCCGGTGGCATCGCTCGCGATGGTGCCAAGATGGTGCATGCCGTCGCCAACGCCGATGTTCCCAAGTTTACAGTCGTAGTCGGCGGCTCCTATGGTGCAGGAAACTACGCAATGTGCGGGCGGGGATATTTCCCGCGCCTGATGTGGATGTGGCCGAATTCAAAGATATGCGTGATGGGTGGGGAACAGGCGGCGGATGTTCTGGCGCAAGTCAAGATCGAGCAGTTGGAGAAAGAGGGGGGAACAAAGTTGACCAAGGAACAGGTCGACGCGATCCGCAGGCCGATCATTGAGAAATATGAATCGGAATCGACGCCGTATTATTCCGGCGCACGGCTCTGGGATGACGGGATGATCGGCTTCACCGACACGCGACAAGCGCTGGCCCTGGGGATATCGATGTCGCTCAACGCGAAGATCCCGGAACAGAAGTACGGCATATTCAGGATGTAAGCATGAATTACACGACTCTGACCTATACCTCGAATGGTCCCGTGGCGAATGTCTTCTTCAATCGGCCGGATATCCATAACGCCTTTAACGCGACGGTCATCACCGAGATGCTCGACTGTTTTACACGAATCAGTAAAGACAAATCGATTCGGGTGGTTGTTCTCTCAGGGACGGGCAAGTCATTTTGCGCAGGGGCGGATCTGAATTGGATGCGCGGGGTGGCGAAGCAGTCGTTCGACGAGAATCTCGGCGAGGCAAATTCGCTCGCCAGACTATTCTATACGATCTATTCACTCCGCCAGCCGGTGATCGCGCGGGTGAATGGCGCGGCGATAGGGGGTGGAACGGGATTTGTGGCAGTCTGTGATTTCGCGATTGCGGCGGAGTCGGCCAAGTTCTCATTCTCCGAGGTGAAGATAGGCGTAGTCCCGGCCTGCATTGGGCCGTATGTAGTGAAGAAGATCGGCGAGGGAAAATCGCGCGAGCTGTTCATCACCGGAGAGCGGATGGGAGCATCGCGCGCGCTTGAGGTAGGCTTAGTTAACAAAATGGTTGCCGATGAGAAGCTTGATGAGGCGGTGGCTGAATGTGTCAATGCTATCCTGTCATCGGGACCGGAAGCTGTCGCGATGGCCAAGCAGTTGATCGGCGCGGTGCCGACGATGGCGCCTGAGGAGTTCATGCCTTATACGGCGGAGATGATCGCCAAGCTCCGCATCTCCCCTGAGGGACAGGAAGGGATGGACGCGTTTTTGAATAAGCGCAAACCGAACTGGGTGAAGTGATTTAGTTTGTGGATTTTCGGCCTTCGAATACGCTCAGGCCAATTAGGGTTTCACTTGGTGGTACAATGAGGGCTTGGCGATTGAAGTCGGCTTTCCTTGTTTAGGACGGACAGCTTATCGGCCTTCGACTGTGCTCAGGCCGATTAGTGTGGATGGGAAGAAGAGAGTAGTCAATGCAGGATGGGCGATTAGATGGGTGCAGCATGGGTATATATCGTTGAATGCAAAGATGGATCGTACTACACAGGTATGACGACGCAATTGCCGGAACGCATGAATCAGCACGAACTGACAGAGGCGAATAGTTATGTATCAGTCCACGGATTTGGAAAGCTCCTGTGGACCTCCGAATTCCCCAACCTGCTTGACGCCTCGAGAGCAGAGAAACAGATCAAAGGTTGGACTCGTGTCAAGAAGGTAGCCTTGATGAAGGGTGATTTCGAGCTACTCCACGAATTATCGAAATGCAGGAATCCTAAACATTGACCAAAGTGAGAAATTGACGAGCAACCGGTACCACGTAAGTATGGAGTAAGGGCAGAGAAGTCATTATGCTTTTTGCCCAATTGAATTTCCAAATCGGGCTGAGCGTAGTCGAAGCCCCAAACTAATTGAGTAAGAATGTCCAAGCCCCTTTTCAAAAAGATCCTCGTGGCGAATCGGTCTGAGATCGCGGTGCGGGTGATGAACGCATGCCGGTCACTTGGCATACCATCAGTGGCAGTCTACTCCGAAGCGGACAAAAACAGCAAACATCGGTGGCAGGCGGACGAATCAGTCTTTATCGGCCCACCGCCGCCGCGCGAATCATATCTCGATATCGCCAAGATAATTGATGCCGCCAAACAGACCGGGTGTGACGCGATACATCCGGGGTATGGATTCCTGGCAGAGAATCCGCTCCTTCCGAAGGCGTGCGCGGATGCCGGAATCACCTTTATCGGCCCCGGTCCGGAGGCGATGCGGTTACTGGGGAACAAGGTAGAATCCCGTATCAAGATGGCGGATGCCGGTGTGCCACTCATCCCCGGCATGCGCGCAAGTGGCGACAAACTCTCGGAGTTTGAAGATGCGGCGAAAAAGGCCGGCTATCCGGTGCTCATCAAAGCGGCCGCCGGTGGCGGAGGAAAAGGGATGCGGGTGGTGCATGACCCGAAAGACCTGGCATCATCGATAGACGCCGCCCGCCGTGAGGCAAAGAACGCTTTTGGCGATGAGACAGTCTATCTCGAAAAGTACATCTCCAATCCACGGCATATCGAGTTTCAGGTACTCGGCGATCACCACGGTAACACCATTCACTTGTTCGAGCGTGAATGTTCGATCCAGCGGAGGCACCAGAAGATCGTCGAAGAAACTCCCTCGATAGCGCTGACGCCGGAGTTGCGCGCGCGCATGGGAGCGGACGCGGTCAAGGTCGCGCAGGCGGCACATTACACGAACGCGGGGACGGTCGAATTTCTATTGGATGAAACCGGCCATTACTATTTCCTCGAAATGAACACCCGTATTCAGGTGGAACATCCGATCACCGAAATGGTGACCGGAGTCGACCTGGTGGTGGAGCAGATTCGTGTCGCGGCGGGGTTACCGCTTTCGAAAGAACTGCAGAATCTGTCTCAACGCGGGCACGCGATAGAATGCCGAATCTACGCCGAAGACGGTGAGAACAATTTCATGCCGTCGACAGGAACTGTGCTGCTCTACAGCGAGCCGGTCGGGCCGGGGATCAGAGTGGATAGCGGAATAGACAAAGGCTCGGAGATAACCATCAATTACGATCCGATCATGGCGAAGCTGATAGTCCATTCCTCCAATCGTGAAACCGCGATAAGCAAGATGATCGATGCTCTCAAGCAGTACAAGATACTGGGAGTGAAGACCTCGCGGAAATTCATGATAGAGGTCCTGGAACATCCGGAGTTTGTTGCCGGAAAGACCTACACCAATTTTATCGAGAAGCATATGATATCACGCTCGACCGAGTGGCCGGAGATCGGACCGCTGGCGGCCGCGGCAGCCTCGGTGGCGGCGGAAACCGCGCCAATGGTCGCGGCTTCGGGAGGGAAAGCGCAACTTCCGACGCCATGGCAACTTCTGGGAGAGTGGCAGGTAGGAGGGTCGATCCGTGGCTAAGTATGATTTTCGGTATCTTGAGTCCGAGCATTCCGTCGATGTAAAATCTTCGGACTCCGGATATGCCGTGACAGTCGCCGGTCGCGAGTACCAGTTGACTCCGCATGGCGAGAACCTGTTCGCGGTGCTGGTTGACGGGAAGCGATCGCTGGTCGCGGCGGTGAAGCACAAAGGGACATTTTACGTCGATATCGACGCGATGCAAGTCGAATTGACGGATGCGTCGGACGCGACGATCTCTGCAGGCGGTGGTGACCATGCCGGTGAAAAGGATAAGATCTTCGCGCCAATGCCGGGGAAGATCGTCAAGATCATGGTCGCGGTGGGAGACGCTGTCGATGTCAAGCAACCGATGGTGATCGTCGAGGCGATGAAGATGGAGAACCAGGTGAACGCGCGCGCCAAGGGGAAAGTGAAGGCGGTCAATTTCGCGGCGGGGGATCAGGTCGATACAGAGAAGCCGATCATCGAATTGGAATTGAGCGAATAGAGATTCAGAAGATCAATCCGAATGTGAGGCGGCCGAATCGGTAGTCTCCAAAGTGGTCGCTGATAATATTCACGCCGGCCAATTCCACGAAGAATCCAAGGGGGGATCTTCCTTTTCGTTCCATACCCAGTCCAACCTCGACCAATGGTTTTTTTTCGCTTACTTCCTGATCGATGAGATACTGCCCGGGGAGCGGATCTTTGAGTTCAATCGTCCCATATCCACCGCCGGCAAAGAGGTAGAGCCGGGAGTCTGACTGCCATGCGGGGGTGAGCTTCAGGTCGAAAGTCCCCGCGGCAATGGTAATGTCGGAAGAGTTCGCTTCGCGGCCATTGAGCATGAAATAATGGCCGGTAATCTGGAAAGATACTTCGGGCATACTGGTGAAGGGACGGAATTCCAGGCCGAGCGCGCCGCCGATGCCGTTATCGGCGAGGTCGCCGAGACGGTCGATAGCGAGGACAGGAGATGCCCCGAGCTTCACCGCAAAGCGATCCAGATCCACTGGCTGCGCCTCAATTGAGGCCGCGACCATCAGGAACAACACGAGGAATCGGATGAGTCGTTTCATAATCGAATGGCCGGTATCAGAATCTATCTCTTATACCGGCGTTTCGAATATACATACGTAGCGAAGGGGGGCAAGGACGAAAAAGACTTGGTGGAAATGAAAACGGGCCGGATGACGCATCCGGCCCGTTGAGTTTACCCAATGATCGCCTGTTAGAATTTGATACCCAGGGTGATCGGGATGGCGTTGTATTTGATCTCATCGCCATTGATGCTCAGATAGCGCGCCTGCAGGAAGAAACTGAACGCCGGGCCGGAGCTGAGATTGAGTCCGCCGCCGACATTCCAGTACATCTTGTTCTCTTTGGCGAAGACGATAGTCCCATTGCCGAGGGAGCTCTCGTAGTCAAGATCCGACGGTTGCAGGCGGGCCCATCCAGCGCCACCGAAGAAGTACGGCTTAAGTGGCATTGCCGGCAGTGACGGCGCGAATTTCAGATCGGCACCGAGGAGAATCGCGTTGAAAGTACCGCCGCTGACCGAGGTGTAATCATTGGCCTCAAGCATAGCGTCGGTGTCCGCCGAGAAGGTGTGGAATTCACCTTTGGGGACAAATTGCAGGGCCGGGGCAAAATTGAGGCCGAATCCGACCATGGCATGAAGCCCCATCTTGTATTCGTTGGAGAAGTCGCCATTCGGCAGCGAGGCGCCGCCGCCGACGTAGAGGTTAAACGGTTTGACCGACTGGGCCGAGGCCGACAGGGCGATCAGTGAAACCATCATCACGAAAAATGCTATCCGTTTCATTCGTATTTCCTCCTTCAGAGGTTATACCCATCTTTGACACACCTAGTCTATTATCGGCTCCGCAGAGTAAAAGTCTTAGAAACAATTCAAGTTGTTGGAAGAGGGCAAATAAAAGGGAGCCAACATGATATGCCAGCTCCCGAAATAAGAAAAAGTCGAAGATTAGAAGCGCAATCCCAGAGTGAGCGGAATAAACGTGGTGGAGGACCCTTCGGTCGATATGCTCACGTAACGCCCCTGAACGAAAAATGACATCGCCTGGCCGCTTGCGATTTCAAAACCGGCTCCAATTTCAAAGTATAGCTTGGTCTCACCGTCAAAGTCGATCGTCTGACTACCATCGTCATCAGTGAAGGTGATTTCTTTGAACGAAGCAGAGGCCATTCCCAATCCACCGACTAGGTAAGGCGAGAACTTGGAGTTCTCCATCGGGAAGTTGTATTTGGCATCGCCGCCGAACATCAGAAGATTCGTGCCGCCGCCATCAACGTCAGTGACCGTACCGGTCCCAACAAACTCGGCAAAGGCATCGCGGACCTCTTCATCCATCCCAAATGTATGAAACTCAACTTTACCACGAATCTGAAAGGTCGGTGCAACGTTAAAACCGACTGCGCCCATTCCGTGAAGTCCAGTTCCAAATCCATCACCAAAGTCACCCATTGGCAAGCTTCCGCCCGCGCCAAGATACAGATTGACCTTTTTGGCCGGATCTTGGGCATTCGCGGAAATCGCCAGCGCCATGATCATTGCTGCGATCAACAGTACTTTCTTCACAAAAACCTCCATGGTTGAAAATGCTGGGCTAACTTTATCTGCCGTTTCGACAGCCAAAGCAAACACCCGGTACTTTGCCTTTCAAGATAAAAATCTTACCACTGGGTGAGTAAAAAGGAAAGAAAAAAAGAGGGCCAATAAGAGAAATATTGGCCCCCAGAGACTACAGATATGGTCTAGAAACGAATGCCAACAGTCAAGGGGATGAACGTGCTCGACGAACCCTCGGTGGAGACGCTAACATAGCGTCCCTGCACAAAGAACGCCATTGACTCGCTCCCGCCAAACTCAAGGCCTGCACCGACCTCAAAGTACATCTTGGTAGTCCCGTCCGGTGGTGTTCTCGTAAATGACGTCCCCGCGGAATCGCCGGTAATGTCCTTGAACGAGACGGATGCCATACCAAGGCCGCCGATCAGATACGGCGACATCTTGGAGTTTTCCATTCTGAAATTGTACTTCGCAGCACCGCCGAACATCAATACGTTTGACCCACCACCTTCGAGATTGGTGGCGCCAGGAACAAGAAACGATCTGAAATCATCCTGGATACTGAACGTGTGAAATTCGACTTTTCCGAGGATCTGGAACCCCGGTGCAACGTTAAATCCAAACGCGCCCGAGCCGTGCAGTCCAGTGCTGTACGTGTCTTTGAAATCTCCCATTGGCAAACTGGCTCCTGCGCCAAGATAGAGATTCCAGGACTTTGTCTGGCTGTCCTGCGCCTGAACCCCTGCTGCGACCGCGATCAGAACTGCGAGAGTTAATAGAATTTTTTTCAAAAGAACCTCCATGGTTTCTTGTTTGGGCGACGACACCTGCCATCCCGGCAAGCTGTAAAACGCGCCCGGTTGAGGAAGTTGGACCATCTTTATAACTACTTATATTACAACCGGATTTGCGGGCGGGCAGTTCATCGACTTTTGTCACTTTTTTCACTAACTCTCGCTCTATTGTGAACCGATTCTCTTGATTTGCCCCGAACCGTTTGGTATATATCTCCCTTATTGGAAGGTTCAAGTTCTCTTCAAGGAGGTCTCTGACTCATGGCGTCACGCAATGAAGCATATATTGTCTCAGCCTGTCGCTCCGCGATAGGGGTTCTGCATGGTGGATTAGGGAGTATGACCGCGACCCAATTGGGGGCGCACGCGGTCCGCGAAGCGGTCAAACGGTCCGGCGTCAACCCGGCCGAAATCGATGAAGTCATTATGGGGCAAGTTGTTCAGGGGGGCGCTGGGCAGGCTCCCGCGCGTCAAGCCGCCATTCATGGCGGCATTCCCGCCGAGGTCCCGGCCATGACTATCAACAAGGTGTGCGGCTCCGGCCTGAAGGCCGTCATGCTGGCGGCGCAGTCAATTCGCGCTGGTGACCAGCATGTGATCGTCGCCGGTGGAATGGAGTCAATGTCGCATACGCCGTATGTCATTCGCGGCGCCAAACAGGGGACGAAATTCGGCCACCAGAAGCTCGATGATATCATGATCTCGGATGGCCTCTGGTGCTCTTTCAAAGACTGGCATATGGGGAACGCGGCCGAGTTGACCTCGGTCAAGGCCGGTATTGGCCGCGATGAGCAGGATCAGTTCGCTTACAATTCACACCGCAAAGCGGTCGCCGCATGGGCCGCCAATAAATTCGCCAACGAGATCTTCGCCATCCCGGTCCCGCAGCGTAAAGGAGACCCGGTGATGTTTGCCAAAGATGAAGCGCCACGCGCGGATGTATCTGTGGAGTCGCTGGCCAAGCTGAAACCGGCATTCCAGAAAGATGGCACTGTCACGGCCGGCAACGCGCCGGGGCTCAATGACGGGTCCGCCGCGTGCGTGGTGGTCTCTGAAGAGTACATGAAAAAGCATAATCTCAAGCCGCTAGCTCGCGTGGTAGACTACGCTATGGCCGGCACGCCGCCGGAGTTGTTGTTCTTCTCACCGATCTACGCTGTCCAGAAACTGATGGATAAAATGCACGTTAAGATCGATCACTTCGATTTGATCGAAGCCAACGAAGCATTTTCCGTTCAGGCACTGGCCGATGGTAAGGGACTCGGCTGGGATTGGGATCGCGTCAATGTGAATGGCGGCGCGGTGGCACTGGGGCATCCGATCGGTGCTTCCGGCACGCGCATCCTCGCGACTTTGATCTACGCGCTCAAAGATCGCGGAAAAAAGAATGGTCTGGCGACGCTCTGCCTGGGTGGCGGAAACGCGGTCGCGCTTGCGATAGAAATCGTGTAATCCTCTCCGGGAAGGATTGAAATATGAACGTTGACAACATCAAGCAGGTAACGGTCATCGGCAGCGGGACGATGGGGAATGGGATCGCCCAGGTTTTCGCCTCGTTCGGCTACAATGTTACAGTCGTTGACCTGCAACAGGAATTCCTCGATCGCGCATTTGCCGCGATCACCAAATCGCTCGACCGCATCGTCAAGAAGGGTGCGATCACCGAGGACGACAAAGGTTCGACCCTTAATCGGATCAAAACTTCAACCGACCTCGACTCGGCGAAAGACAGTCAACTCGTGATCGAAGCGGTCACTGAAAATCTCCAGGTGAAACTGGACATCTTCAAGAAGCTCGATTCGATCTGCGGGCCGGACGTAGTGTTTGCGTCGAATACCTCGTCGCTGCCGATCACGCAACTGGCGGCATGCACGAAGCGTGCGGATAAGTTTATCGGGATGCACTTCATGAATCCGGTTCCGATGATGAAGCTGATCGAGCTGATCCGCGGTATCGCGACTTCAGATGGGACTTATGCTCTCATCGCGGAGCTTTCGAAGAAGCTGGGGAAGACCCCGGTCGAAGTGAACGATTTCCCCGGCTTTGTCTCGAACCGCATCCTGATGCCGATGATCAACGAGGCGATCTACGCGCATATGGAAGGGGTCGGGACGGTTGAGGCGATCGATGAAGTGATGAAACTCGGCATGAACCACCCGATGGGCCCGCTCCAGTTGGCCGATTTTATCGGGCTGGATGTTTGCTTGTCTATTCTTGAAGTCATGCACAGTGGTCTGGGTGATCCGAAGTATCGCCCCTGCCCGCTGCTACGAAAGATGGTCCAGGCTGGTTATCTCGGCCGTAAATCGGGCCGCGGCTTTTATACGTACGCTTGAGAGGAATGAATGCAGTTTCATTTATCCGACGAAGATCTTGAATTCAAGCAAATGGCCCGCGACCTGGCGGATAAGCGTATCTACCCGCACGCCGAGTCATTTGATGAACATGAGAAAACCCCGGCAGAGCTTATCAAAGAGTGCGCCGAGCTTGGCTATTTTGGTTTCACTGTCCCGGAGGAATATGGCGGTCTGGGCCAAAAGACCGTTACCTTTATGGGAGTACTTGAAGAGCTGTGTGGCGCCTCCGCCGGGTTCGGGATTATGCTCTCCGTGCATAATTCACTCTGCTGTGAGATCATCAAGGAATTCGGTTCGGACGAGTTGAAACAGAAGTTTCTTCCGGCCATGGCCGCCGGTGAAAAGATAGGCGCGTACTGCATCACTGAGCCGAACGCCGGAACGGATGTCGCTTCTCTGACGACCACCGCGGTCGATAAGGGAGACCATTGGCTCCTCAACGGCACCAAAGCATTTGTCACGAACGCTGTGTATGCCGGCGTGTTTGTGGTATTTGCCAAGACTCGCCCCGAAGAAGGACGCAAAGGAATCTCCTGCTTCCTGGTTGAAGCCGGTTCCAAAGGGATCATGCTCGGCAAGCCGGAGAAAAAGTGCGGGATAAAGGCATCGGACACACGCGAAGTGACTTTTGTTGACGTAAAAGTCCCCAAAGATCACCTGCTCGGTGAATTACAGGATGGTTTCCGGATGGCGGTTTCCATTCTTAATTCCGGTCGCATTGGGGTATCGTTCCAGGCGATCGGGATCGCGCAGGCGGCGCTGAATGAAGCGATCAAGTATTCCAAAGTCCGCAAGCAGTTCAATCAGCCGATCGCCAATTTCCAGGCGATCCAGTTCAAGCTGGCGGATATGGCGACCCGACTCGATGCCGCACGTTTGTTGGCCTATCGCGCAGCGCAATTGAAAGACGAAGGGACCGCCGCGCCGCGGGAGTCATCAATGGCGAAATTGTTTGCGTCGCAGATGGCGAACTATGTCTGTGACCAGGCGGTGCAGATACATGGCGGCTACGGATATATCAAAGAGTATGCGGTGGAGCGGTATTTCCGCGATGCCCGCGTGACTGAGTTGTACGAGGGAACCTCGGAGGCTCAGCGGATGGTCATTTCACGCGATCTACTAAAGGATTAGGCATGCTCGAGAAAAAACATGAAGAATATCGCGAGAAGATCCGTGCATTCTCGCTCGAAAAGATAGAACCGCTGGCGGTAACGCTCGATCTGGAGCAACGCTTCCCGACGGAACATCTTGCTCCGATGACCGAGATGGGTCTGATGGGGATGTTGATCCCGGAGGAATATGGCGGTCGTCCGACCGACACCACAACCTACGCGATAGCGGTCGAAGAGCTTTCACGTGTCTGTGGGTCAACCGGTATAACGATTGCCGCGCACAATTCGCTCGGCACCTGGCCGGTGTACAAGTTCGGCACCGAAGCGCAGAAGAAGAAATATCTGCCTCGCGCGGCCAATGGCGAACTGATGGCCTTCGGCCTGACCGAACCCGATGCCGGCTCCGATGCCGGCGGTACGCGTACGATGGCCCGCCGCGAAGGCGACAACTGGATCATCAACGGCTCCAAGTGCTGGATCACTTCGGCAACCAAAGCCTTTGCGACGATTGCGTCGTCGCGAACCTCGGATGATCCCAAAGACAAAAACATCACCTGCTTTATCCTTGAAAAGGGGTGGCCGGGGTACGCGGTCGGCAAGAAAGAGAATAAGCTTGGTCTGCGCGGATCCGACACGGCGTTTCTTCATTTCGATGATCTAAAGGTGCCGGTTGAAAACCAACTTGGCGAGATCGGGCAGGGATTCAAGCAGATGTTGATGACGCTCGATGGCGGGCGCATATCCATTGGAGCGATGGCAATCGGGTTGGGACAGGGAGCGCTTGATTGCGCACTTAAATATGCCGCAGATCGGGTACAATTCGGTGAGCCGATCTCAAGTAATCAGGCGATTCAGCATAAACTGGCCGATATGGCAACTGAACTTGCCGCGGCGCGTCTGCTCTGCTATGAAGCGGCGATGATGAAAGATGCCGGTGTGCCGTTCGGGCATATGTCGGCGATGGCGAAGCTGTACTCCTCCGAGGTCGGCACCCGCTGCGCAACGACCGCTATCGGTATTTTAGGTGGTATCGGCTACTACACGGGCCCATATCCTGCGGAACGGATCTGGCGCGATGTGAAGCTGTGCGAGATCGGGGAGGGGACATCGGAGATACAAAGATTGGTGATCGCGCGGGAGCTGCTGAAGGGGATGAAGCCGAAGAAGTAGGGGGCGTTGGAGGGAGAGGCAGCGCGTCAGCTTTTGGTAGTTACCAAAGGCGCAGTAGTGCCTCATCCCGCGCTATGGGCCGTTTGATTGAATATGTCATACCCGCGCAGGCGGGTATCCAGTTCACACTATCGTAGAATACAAATCCTCCCAATCCGGATTCTTCCTCTCAATCAGCCGGATCTTCCAACTCCTGTTCCATTTCTTTATCTGCTTTTCTCGCTGAATTGCCGCTATGACATCTCCGCTCTGTTCCCAGTAAACCAGACGATGGACATGGTACTTCTTCGTGAATCCTTCGACCAGCCCCTCGCGGTGTTCCCACACACGCCGAATAAGGTGGTTGGTCACGCCAGTGTAGAGCGTGCCATTGGGTTGGCTGGCGAGAATGTAGACGTAGTACATGTGACACCTCAATTCTTAACTGGATTCCCGCCTACGCGGGAATGACAGGAAGGAGTGATTAGGATTGACAGCATGGGGAAAGGATACGAGGACCTACTGACAGCGGCTGTCAGTCATTCTTCATCTTGACAACTATTCTCGCACCCGCCATCTTCTCCCCGTAACAAAGACACACAAAGGATATCTCTCATGCAGACTCGTGCTGTCGCATATGATCTCGTCAAGCCGGCCTCCAGATGGATGGAGTTGCCGATCCTGCTTGCCTTCAACCTGCTGCTGGTAGCTTCGGCCTATGTCGCCTTTCCGTTGCCGTTTTCCCAGGTTCCGGTAACCGGGCAGACATTCGGCGTTCTGCTGGTCGCCATGGCGCTCGGGCGGGTGCGAGGGACCGGTGTGGTGATCGCATACTTGCTTGAAGGCGCCGCCGGATTGCCGGTTTTTGCCGGTGGAGCGGCCGGGCCACAGGTGCTGTTTGGTCCGACCGGTGGGTACCTGCTCGGTTTTGTACTAGCGGCATACATTGTCGGCGCTCTCGCAGAGCGGGGTTGGGACCGCACCATTTTCCGTTCGATTGTCGCTATGACAATCGGGTACGCGGTGATATTCGCGTGCGGACTGGCGATGCTGTCACGCTATGTACCGTCTGATTTAGTCGTGGCAATGGGCTTGACGCCGTTCCTCGTTGGAATGGCAGTCAAGATCGCATTGGCGGCATGGATACTTCCGCTGGTCTGGAAGCGTGCTGGAGAGAGCAAGTAGCTGCCGATTCGGGTGCGAGGCGAGAGATCGCTGTCCCGCAACAAGATAATTATTTCGCGTGTGACCTCTCGATTTTTCGGTCGAGAGGCCGCTTTGTTTTGGTCTTTATGACCGATTTGCCTTGAAGGGGGGAAATCCATTTGTTATCATGCGGCGGAGTAATGGTTTTCACCTGAATCACTGAGGGTGTGTTCTATGGCGGTTAATCAAACTGACTATATCTGGATGAATGGCAAGATGGTCCGGTGGGAGGATGCCAAGATTCATATTCTTTCCCACGTCATTCACTACGGTTCATCGGTCTTCGAGGGGATGCGTGTTTACAAGACCAAAAAGGGTCCTGCCGCGTTTCGTCTTCGCGACCATACGCGTCGCTTGTTCAATTCGGCCAAGATATATCGGATGAATATCCCGTTTTCGATGGATCAAGTAGATGACGCGATCATGAATCTGGTTGGTATCAATCGGATGGAAGAATGTTATGTCCGGCCGATAGCGTACCGTGGATTCGGTACAGTCGGTGTTGATCCGACCAATTCGCCGACTGAGTTATCAATCGCTGTGTGGGATTGGGGAAAATATCTCGGGCCGGAAGCGCTCGAGAAAGGCGTATCGGTCTGTGTTTCGTCATGGACCCGTCCCGCGCCGAATACTATTCCGATGATGTCCAAATCCGCCGCCAATTACATGAATGGTCAGTTGATTAAGATGGAAGCATTGGCGCATGGGTATGTCGAAGGAATCGCCCTCGATAACTATGGGCACGTCTCCGAGGGCTCCGGCGAGAATATCTTTGTTGTACGGAATGGCAGACTCTACACGCCGCCGCTTGGCGCATCGATACTCCCCGGTATCACCCGTGAATCGATCATGACTCTGGCCAAAGATCTCGGTATTGAAGTTATCGAGCAGAATATTCCGCGTGAACTCCTGTATATCGCCGATGAAGTCTTTTTCACCGGCTCGGCCGCTGAAGTCACACCGATCTCATCGGTTGACCAGATCCAGGTGGGCTCCGGCAAATGTGGGCCGCTGACCAAAAAACTTCAGCAGGCGTATTTCGCGATCATCTCGGGTGAAGCGGCGGACAAGTACGGCTGGCTGTCGTTTGTCCCGAAATACAATGAGGTGGCGGTCTGATGAAGATCGCGGTAGGGGCGGATCACAAGGGGTACCGTTTCAAAGAGAAGGTGAAAGCCTTCCTTCTAAAGCTGGGACATCAGGTGACGGATTTCGGCACCAACGATGAATCCTCGGTTGATTTCCCCGATTACGGACTCAAAGTAGCGCATGCGGTGGCGGATGGCCAGGCGGACCTTGGAATCAATGTCTGCTGGACGGGCAATGGCATGAATATGGCCGCGAATAAAGTGAAGGGTGTCCGTTCAGGGTTGGCACTCAATCCGGAGATGGCCCACCTGACGAGACTTCACAACAACGCCAATGTGATGTCGCTGGCCGCGAAATATACTCCCGAGGAACAGCTCGAAGAGACGGTTCGTCAGTTTATCGAGACGCAATTCGAGGGAGGCCGGCATATCGCGCGGGTGGAGAAGATAGAGAGGGAAGAGGGGTAGGGGGCGGGTCAAGGTGGTTTTACAGGAGGTCGACTTCTGTGAGTATTCGCTTCGTCTGTTTCCTGATCATCTTAACGGCAGTTCCGACCTTTGCCGGAAGAAAACGTTCTAATTTTACTGGGACCATTCGAGACAACGTCTACACCGACACCGAGACCGGGTTCTCTGTAAGGATTTCACCACTTTGGTCGTATGAGCGGGGGAAGGAAGGGGATCTTTGTCACCTTCACCTCCATGAAGACAGCAAAGTCATGAAGGAGATTAACAAGGAACTCGGCACCAATGTACAGGGGAATATGATGGAATTCTGGGTGGTGAATGCTCCCGCGACTCCGGCGGCATGTCTTGACTCCATTCTCAGTGACAGCTCGAAAAGTGATTTGCGAAAGGCGTTCCTGGAACGTCTTCATATTAATCTGGAGAGTTCGAAGTCTGAAGGCATCGAGAATTTCCGCCGCAAGGATACAACCATCGCAGACAAGTCGGCCGCGTACTGGAAGGGATTTCGCCACCGGACCTTTCGGATGGGATCGATTGAGGAGGCCTTCAAAGATCATTTGCAGGTGATAGCCGTAGATTGCGACGATAAGCTACTGGTTTGCCTCAGTCGCAATCTAGAGTCTGACTTTTGGATTGCCAAAGCTATTGATAGTGCGGTCGTATCGCTACACTTTGTACAGCCGGTTCAAGAGGTCGGGACTGAGCCATACAGCAGATAGAGAAGATAGAGAGGGAAGAGCGATAAATCGACTTAGATCGGGTCGTAGATAGCCGTCAGCAATTGCTCGGTAATGCTGAATTGCTTTTACGAAATAGACATACACCGGGGTATCCATGCGCTATTTTGCCATCTTCTGTTTGATCCTTCTCTCTGCCCTTAGCGTCGATGCCGGCCGAAAGCGCGCAGACCGAACTGGCAGCATTCAAGACAACATCTACATCGATGCCGAATATGGTTTCAGCCTGACCATCCATGAGCAATGGAAAGGGTCGACCGGCAAGGATGGCGAACTTTGCCATCTTAAGATCGTCGACAAAGACCCGGAGGGAGGGTTTGAGAACAAACGAGGCAATGCTGCCTATTGGCTGGCCGTCCCTTCGAAAATGGAAGTCTGGGTAACCACGGAAGTCGATAGCGCTCGCCATGCCCTGGATTCTATGTTAGCGGAGAAAAGCGAAAGTAAACTTCGCAAGAAGTTCCTCGAAGCGATCAGGCCAAACGAAGGGACAGCGATTTTCAAAGAAGTCCTTAAGCCATCCTGCAATATCTCGAAGCTGCTTGACCGAAAAGCGCAATCCTGGTCCGGTATTTTTCACCATGAACTTCCGGTTGGATTAAATAACCTGGATCTTGACGTTGCAGTCAAAGTCCTCGCTTTCGATATGCCGGGGTACGTACTAGTTGTTGTTATTTCGAATGACGTCGCAACTTCGAAATATACCGAGGAGCGGATCAGCTCAATTTTGGCAACGCTCAAGTTCGAACAACCGACAAAATAGGCACATTTGCGACCCAATGTAGGGCCGGTCCGGATCCTGAGCGAAGTCGAAGGGCGAACCTGCCACTGAGATGTTAAATCGAAGCGGATGCGATACCCCATTACCATACTTCTCGTTATTGCGCTCTCGCTGAGTGTCAATGCTGGCCGTAAGCGCGGCGAACGGACCGGCACGACCAAGGAGGGGAGATTCACCGATTCAGAGTTTGGTTTCAGCATTACCCTGTACGAAAAGTGGAAAGGGACCCCGGGCAAAGCTGGTGATACCTGTCGACTGAAGATAGTCGACAAGTATATGGGGGAAGCATTTGAGCGGACCGGCGGCACAGATGCCTGGTATCTCTCCGCACCGTCCAAAGTGGAGATATGGGCGTTTGACAGCGCTGAAAGCGTCCGTGAACTGATCTATGTGATTGTCTCAGATTCCAGCGTAAATCCGCTCCATAAGTTCTATATCAAAGCGATCCAGTGCAACGAGGCGGGAGGAGTGCTTCAAGGGATAGTAGATTCCCGATGGGAAGATATCGGTCCGCCGGATAATCGCTGGTTAGCCTGGAGCGGCCTTTACCGCTACACTTTGCGGCAAGGGGAAGGAACACTGACGCTGGATGTGGGGGTACATGTGATGGGGCGAAGGATCCGCGATCACCTGCTGTTCATGGTCGTATCCTATGATCCTCAATTCGGAGATCAGGTGTATCAGGAGACGATGGAGATGCTTAAGTCGCTTGATCTAGACTCGGACGATTAGCTCTCACGAAGCGTATTTGGGGGAGATTTTCTCTTTTTACCGCATTTTTACTGACAGCCGTTGTCAGTGGCCCTCGCGACACTTGGGGTGGAGGATAGATATGGAACAAGAACTTCGGAAATGGATGAATCTCCGCTTCTCCATCCGTGACCTGGAAAAGCGGATAGAAGAGCTCAAGATCGTGCGGGATGAACTGGAGAAACGGCTGGTCGCGTTCGTCACCGCCGACAATGGCGAGCGGCGGACGGTCGGGCGGTATATCGCGTCGGTCGGGTACCGACGATACTACGATTACAATATCCCGCTCATCCGCAAACTGCTTGAGCCGCGGCGGCTGTTCGACGAGGTCGCCACAATCAAAATCAAACATGACCGGTATACGACCATCCTCGCCACGCCGGGGCAATTCACCGACGCCGAGTTCGAGGATCTGATGGCCGCGATGGTGATACGCGAAGCGAAGGAGGTGTTGCATGTCCGAAGAACCGATGCTCGCGCGGTATCTTGAGGTCGGCCAGAAGATGCGACTCTGGGTGGCGAGGGGGCATCCGGAGAAAGCGGCTGAGCTATTCAAGTCGATGCCGGATGAGCTGCAGCAGTTCCGGTCGTTCAAGAAAGTGAAGCAGGCAATCACCGAGGATCCGGATGGGCTGAACGGAAAACTGGAGAAGATGTTTGATGTCTCGCGACTGATCGAGCTTGCGAATTATAATCAGCCGTGGAAGCGCAGGAAGCGGGAGGAGCGGTTCGGGGTGAGAGGGTAAAAGAGGGGCCCGGCAGGTCACACTTCGAAGCAGTGCGCGGATACCGCTGGATGAAGCGAAAGGGTCTGCCAGACGGCTTCGAAGCAAGACCCGCCGGAACGACTAATGGGTTTAGAATTGCACTTCGACTACGCTCAGTGCAATTGATTAATTGGCCGGAAAGAATGCGGCAATCAGGTGCGGCGATCAGACGTAGTAGACGCGGACATCGCCGACGAAATTGTTGATCGCCACATAGAGTTTGGCGTCGGCCGAGTCATATTCCGCGGTCTGGGCATCGAGCGTATTACCGAATCCGGAGGAGCGACGGCCAAGAAGGTCAAGGTCGCCGACAAAGCCGGAGCAGTGGACGAAGAGCGGCATACCTCTCGGGACAAAGACCATTATATCGCCGAGAAAGCCGGAGATGATCATCCGGTTGAGGCCGGGGGTGAGCCGTCCGCCGGAGAGCGTCACCTGAAGGTCTCCGACAAACATGGAGACCTCGACATTCTGCATGTTGATATTCTGGCACTCGATGAACATGTCACCGATGAATTTGCTGTATTTCACTTTGCCGGCCTCGAATTGCGGGTAGGCGGCCGAACCGGGCATTCCGCCCTGATGATACCCGCCGGAGCTGGAGTGTGCTTGGCCAGTGCCGCCAGCCGACTGACTATGGCCGGACTGATACGATGACTGGCCGTGCGTGCCGGATGGCCCGATATTTACATTCGCGCCGGAAGCGGAAGTCGCGTTGAGATTGCCGCTTGGTGAAATCGTCACCGACGGTCCGGTATGGCCGAAACCGGGCTGTGGAGGCGGTGGCGGCGGAGGAGGCATCGGGTGACCGGTCGGACCGGCCGAAGTGTAGTTGGGTGGTGGCGGGATGCTGTTTTCTTTGCGTTGTTTTTTCCAGATGAACCAGAGGCCGAGCGCTATCAAGGCTCCAGGGAAGAGGAACTGAAACAGATGGATCTGGAAGCGGCTCAATAGCAGGAGCGCTCCCAGGACGACCAGGATTATCCCGAATATGCTGGTTTTCTTATCCATACTTTTGCCCGTTCCTTTGTCTTCTTACCTACAGATACGCAATAATGCGTCGGGGGTTACGCATTGGCAAGGGAAAAGGGAGGAACCCGCTATGGCCCATCCGCTTGTACGGACATCTTTCGCTCTGAATTAGACTCGACCAGTGTTTCGAGCAAACTTGACTGCCCAATCCTAATCCGTATATTCCGCCAACTTTTGACATAACTGACCCATCAGGAGGATATATGCCCCGCTCGTTGACCCAGATAATTGACCTCTCCGCCGCCGAAGTGAACGAAGTGTTCGACCTCTGCGCCAAGATGAAACGGAAAGAGATCGCGCCGAAATCGCTCGAAGGGAAATCGGTCGCCTGTATTTTCACCAAGCAGTCATTGCGTACCCGTATCTCATTCGAGGTCGGTATCTCTGAGTTAGGTGGCTCACCGATCTACATCACCGACGGCGAGATTCAACTTGGGAAGCGTGAATCAATCGCCGACGCGGCCCGCGTCCTGTCACGGTACGTTGGTCTAATCATGATCCGGACATACAAGCAGTCCGATGTTGAAGAATTGGCCAAATACGCGACAGTTCCTGTCGTGAATGGCCTGACCGACCTGGTCCATCCGTGCCAAATCCTCGGCGACTATATGACCGTGCTGGAGCACCTTCCGCCGCGCCGGAAGTACAAAATCGCCTATCTCGGGGATGGGAATAATATCACCAATTCCTGGTTGAACCTTGCATCCCTGATCCCGATGGACCTTCGAATCGCGACCGCGCCGGACTGCAAACCGGACCCGAAATTCATGGCGCGGGCTAAATCTAACAAAGAGAGCACGATAACTTGGACGGAGGACCCTCAAGAAGCGGTCAAGGGGGCCGATGTAATCTATACCGATGTTTGGGCCTCGATGGGGCAGAAACATCTGGCGGAAGAGAAAGAAAGGAAATTAAGACCGTTTCAAGTCAATAGCTCTCTGTTGAAGGGTGCTGACCCGAAGGCCATCGTGCTGCACTGCCTCCCGGCAGAGCGCGGCAAAGAGATCACCGATGAGGTGATGGATGGTCCTCAGTCGGCCGTCTTTGATCAGGCGGAAAACAGACTGCATATCCAGAAAGCGATCATGCATTTTCTCCTGACGCACTAAACGGCACGAATCGTCGGACTCGGGACGGAGAGCGGTAACCCTCACGAAAGGAGCCGTGACATGCGTTCCGGCAAACTGTTTTTCGTTCTGAGTCTGATCCTGGTTGTTGGATTGGGGATGTTTCTGTTTGGATGCGGCGATGACAAACCGACCGCGTCGGCACCAACCGATCAAGATCTGAATTACGCGGCGGTATCGGATGAGTCGAACGAGGCTCTCGACAGTGCCGTGGCGACCTTCGGTTCCGTGCTCGCCGTCTACGACATCCAGCAGCCGATCGATACGGCTATCGATGTTGTCTACTCACCGATCAATCCTGATTCCACTACCACGGAAGGTACCTGGTTTGTGGTGTACGCGTCAGATCTTGCCACCAGCTATGCCTGGAGCAGAGTAGATTCGCTGCGCTTCACCAATGGCGCGGTACCGCTTCAGTCCGGCGTTGGCGCGACCGCCATGTCCCTGCGCCATCATTTTGAACTGGAGTATGGCGATACGACGAGCATTTATCGCAATCGCGAAGGGAACGCCAGTTTCGAATTCACCAACATCAACACCGACGTCGCGACCGTGAATGGTACGCGCGACGTGTCGATCTCATCCCGCGCCGAGGTGAATGGTGTGGAGTGGCGTCGTGACTATACGATGACCATGACGTTCAGCAACGTGACGGTGCCGAAGTCGAATGGTAACCTCAATCGCGGCTGCCCGAGTGGCGGCACAGTGACCGGCACGGTAGTACTGGCCAGCGCGAAGAACGACGTTTCGCTCGGCGAAAGCACCTGGGAGTTTGAGGCGACGTTCGACAATGGGACAATGGATGTGACGGTCACATCGGGTACCTATGTTCGCACGTACACGACAACGTTGTGCGATATGTAAGTTAGTGGTCAGTTGACCGATATGTGGAGCCCGGCGATGCCGGGCTCTTTTTTTGCGCCGTTGACTTTCGGGCGATTTTGGACGTTTTTGGTCCTTATGAAAGAGGTTGTCAGGTACAAACGCTGCTTTGTCTGCGGGGAAGAGAATGTCTGCGGATTGAAGGCGAAGTTCCTCTGGGATGGGCGGGAAGTACACACGACTGTCACGGCCTCACCCAATCACGAGGGCTACAATGGGATCTATCACGGGGGGATAGTAGCATCGCTGCTGGACGAAGTGATGGTGAAAGCGATCCTCGCACAGGGGATATTCTCGGTGACCGCGGAGATGACGGTGCGGTTCAAGAAGCCGGTGAGAATTGGGGAGACGATCACGTACACGGGGCGGATAGTAGAGTCAAAGGGGCGACTTTACACGACCGAGGCGGAGGCGGTCGACAGCAGGGGGAAAACGGTGGCGACGGCCACGGGAAGATACCTTGAGGCTCGAGCCGATTTGAAGGCACAATTGACCAAGGTTGATGAGTAGCGGCAGAACTGCTGCAGTCGATTTCAACTCTGGATTCCACAGTGGCTCGCGGGCCATATCTATCCTTTACTGTATCTCCTTGACAGGTAATATCTAAGCGTCATTTGGCCGCTCGGGTGGCGGATGGCATTGCGGTTGCTTGAGTTGCATGTATGAGCGACAAACAGACTCCGCTGGCCTGCTACATCGGCGCGATCGTCAATGCCGAGATCGAACCATATCTCGAAGAGCGTCAATTTTCCCACGGATTGGTGATCTTTGCCATTCCGGATTACGGTATCATGTTTCGGTGTCGGGCGGAGGGGGACGCAATCGACCTGGAGTTCGCGTCACTGTTTTCGCTCCTGAAGTTTCTTAAGACGAGATTACCCCAGCAGAAACTGACCAGTATCCTGCTACACTCATCGAATCCCGAATTCGTCTTCTCTTTTCGTCCGAACAGCAAACATCTCGCGCCCGGCTCGACGCGGGAGAAGCTGTTGAAGGAATACCTTGTCTCCCTGCAACTGCAGGTGACATTGATCGACCCGCAGAAGAACCGTGCCTTTTTGTCGCCGGCGGATTATCCCTCGATGCCGGCGGACCATCCCCCACTTCTCAAGCCGACACCCGGCGACCTGGAGCGCTCGGAATTCAAGCCGTTCCAGCGCGGTATCAAGCTCTGACCGCAATCGATTAAGCGATTCCCTTGACATTCACGTCTTTCGTGGTAGTTTGAAGAGTGTGGCAGGGTCATGGAGTGAATGCTCCGTGTCCGCGCCACCAGGACCTATCACGGTACGATATGCGGCGCTCTGTCTGGAGTTCGATATGAAAAGCTTGCTCGCGATTTTGCTGGTTTCGGTCGGCTGTCTGGTCATGGCGACCGATCTTCTGGCCGATGATCTTGGCCTCATTCAAGTGACATCAGATGAACAGGTCGCGCGCGCTGAGTTGATACTCGGCCACGCGCTGGCCAAGGTTGACAACAAATTCCTGGTGACGGCGACGGTTGACCAGCAGTATGGTCTTCAGGCATCGGGGATCACGTTTGAGCGGTTGCGCGGGACAACGGATCTAAGTTCGCTGTTTATGGTGCTGCCAAGAACGCGTGAGGCCGCGGCGGCGACAACGCCGAACATCGGGCCAGTGGTGACATCGGCCACGAATATCACGATAGTGGAGACATCGGCATCGGCGGCGGCGTCCTTGTCCGAGGAGAGGGATTACTTTGTCATTCCGCTGGCGGAGCAGACAATCTATTTCCATTACGACGCTCCGACGGCGGTCAGGGTATTTTCGCCGAATGAAGTCTATCCCTCGGATTCACTCATCAACTATGTCAGCCAGGACTCGATCTACGCGTACAACCGTCGACTGGAGTTGTTTTATACGCGGCATATCTGGTCGGATTCGATAGACCGGGCGCGGGACTGGTTGGTCTCAAAGTTTCAGCAGTTCGGCTATACGAACATCACGACGCCAACTTTCTCCTACGGCGGCGGCACGCATTACAATGTGAAGACGGTCAAGCAAGGGACATCGGAGCCAGACAAAGTGATCGTCATTGGGGGGCATTACGATACGTATAATGCGCAAAGTCCGGGATCAGTCTTCGCGCCGGGTTCGGATGACGACGGTTCGGGGACGACCTTGACTCTCGAAGTCGCGCGAGTACTGGCGAATGTGCCATTGCGCAAGACAGTTATTTTCATGCCGTTCTCGGCGGAAGAACAGGGGTTGGTCGGTTCGGCCGCAGCGGCGACTTCGTTCAAGAATGCCGGGACGAATCTTGAGGCGATGCTCAACTACGATATGGTGGGGTATGTCGAGAACAGTCCATGGCGGCTTGATCTTTCAAGCGGCCCCAATACCGCGTACCGGGATCTGTCGGCCGCCAATGCGACGCGTTTGACCACACTAGTGCCGAATATAACTTCGATGGGGAGCAGCTCGGATCACTACCCATTCTACACGCAGGGATTCCCCGTCTGCGATAATATCGAGACCGATTTCAATTATGGCGGCTGGCATACCAATCTTGATCTGACCTCACGGATGAACTTCGACTACTTGACGGAGGTGGTCAAACTAGCGGTCGCGACTGTGGCGATAGTCGCCAATGCCGCCTCGCCGACCACGATCTCACATATCGCGGATGTCGGTAACGGAACGCAACTCGAGGTTTTCTGGAGTGACTGCAATCCGCAGTATTCATACACTCTGTTCTACGGGCCGAACGGAACGCCGAGCGACTCAATTCAGGTGGCACCGGGAAATTGCTCTCAGGTGGTGTCGGGACTGACACCGGGAGTTGTGTACACGTTCGCGGTATATGGAAAGCCTGCGGACGGGTATCGTGCAATCGTCGCGCCGACCAATACCGAACAGCCGCTGGTATTGCCGCGCGCTCCGCGATCACCGGAAGCTGAGCCATCGATCAATTCAATTATTGTGAAATGGCGGCCGGGGATCGAACAGGATATCGCGTCGTATAGTATTTACCGCAAGCTGGATACGGAGACCAGCTTCTCGGTCTATCAGACCGGTCTCACCGACACGATCTTTACGGATAACCAGGTAACCGGGTCGGTCAAATATGATTACGCGATAACCACGGTTGATTTGCTGGGAAATGAGTCGCCGCTGTCGGTGTCCGTTTCCAGCTACCCCGCCACGTTTGACGGCGGGATACTGGTGGTCGACGAGTGGATCCAGGACTATTCGTACTTTCCAGATCAGGCCGAGCAACTTGCCTGGATGGATACTGTCTTTGGATCGACGCAGTTTGTTGTGGATACTATTGAGACATCGCCGGCCGCACTGGCAAAAGGAGACGCCGGACGGTTCTCATCCATCTTCTGGCTCGACGAAGATGTTTTCACGAAGATAATCAACAATAGCTACAGCACGCTTGACTGGTATATGAACTACCCGACCAACGTGATGATCGATGGCTACCAGACGATCCAGACCTGGACGAGCACACCGGTGCCATCGAATCATATGCTGAAGACCGAGTTCGGGGTCAATTCGTTTACCTACAGCAGCAGTATCGGGTTCATTGGGGCGACCGGAGACAACGGGTGGCCATCCGTGCAGTTGGAAGCGGGAAGAGGAATGTCACGTTTGTGGGCCACTCCTACTCTGACGCCGGAGCCGGGCGCGACTGTCATCTATCGGTTTGACGCCTCGAATAATGACCCTAATTGGGAAGGGAAGCCGTGCGGTTTAGCGGTCAACACGCCGAATGGGAAGAGAATCATTCTCAGTTTCCCGATCTATTATATGACGGCGGCCTCAGCGACGGCCTTACTAGAGAAGGCCAAGCAGTTCTTCGGTGAGGGCTCAGTGTCGAATATGCCGGGGGACGCGAATGGCAGCGGAGTGGTGGATCTGTCTGATCTTTCCATGCTGATCGGGTATTTGACGATCCCTAATGTGGTGTTGCCGAATCCAAACGGTGCGGATGTGAACGCTTCATGCATAACGGATCTGACGGATCTTTCAATGATGATAAGCTACTTGTTGTTCTCGACTCCGGTATTGCAGCAAGGGTGCGTTGAGTAGAGTCTGGTCCCGAGAGCTTTCATTGGGGCGGCATTGGCCGCCCCTCTTTTTTTGGAGCCATTTGAACGCACAGACTGGAAACTGGTCGTGACCTTGCTTGCACAGTTTGTGAAGGGGGCGGGGCACGTCGAACGGCTGGCTTCGATGACCGCATATGGGGAGTCTCCGGCATCCGCGATATTGTGATGGTAGACAATAACTTAGAGTAAGTTTGGTCGCTCGATGGGTGAAGGGCATACTGGTTGCTTAGTAATCCGGTATGACAAGTTCCGTGCTTTCAATGCTTAGACTTATCGATACCGAGCGGATCTCGTACTATGATTGGTCGCTGGCCCCCGATGGGGTAGGCGAGCCAGATGATGTACGATTGATTCGACATCCGTTCCCGGTGCTGGATTTGGAGGATGGGAGCTTTCTGCTGCTTCAGGACGCGGATCGTTTTCGGTCGTACCAGCATCTAGACCTGAGCCACATCCCGGTACAGATATGCACACGGAAGTCACTGCGCGTAACAAGTCCGCGGCTGGCGTTGGTCAATTTCAATTACGGCGATCTGGAAGCATTCGCGGAGATGAATCGCGGCTCAATGTGTTTGAATGAGCCACCATCGGAGACAACGCCTGTCGAGTACCTCCACCTGCATTTTGATTTTCCGCGACATAGGTCACTGGTGGTTCACCTGAAACATGAGCATGAATCGGGTTGCCCGACGTCCATCACGGCGCTGTTTCACCAAATATTGCGCAAGGGAACCTATCTCCCTGATTACGGAACCGGCAATTACGCGGACACAGTCCTGCGCAGTCAGACATTCAGCGGTCATTTGACCCTGCCATCATTCACGTTGACGGACCTGGAGCGGGCGGCATTCACAGAGCAGTACTTTCCGCCGAATACGGTCTCGGTACAGACGGATCGTCGGGTGTTTAATATCGATTTCCCATTGTCGGTACTCAAGGCAGAGATACCGGTTGAGGAGAAAGAGCAGTTTCTGAAAGATATGGTACTGATCCGGGAGCAGTCCTGCCGGACCACTTTTTTTGAGGGGCAAGTCTACATATTGAATCGATGAGTTCGGTTTCCAGATAGTGAGTCAGTGAGAACAAAAAAACTCGCCTGCATTCGCAGGCGAGTTTTCTATTTGGGGGCTCGCAGGCTTAGGCTTTGGGGGTAGCCAGTTTCTTGACGGCCTTGGCCAAGCGGGATTTGTTGCGAGCGGCATTCCGCTTATGGATCAGCCCGGCGGAGGCGGCCTTGTCGAGCAGGGTCTGGGCCTCAAGCAGCTTCGTAGCGGCGGATTCCGGGGTCACCTCTTCGCGCACTTCCTTGACGGTGGAGCGGAGGCGGGAGCGCAAGGTACGGTTCCGAAGGCGAGCTTTCTCGTTGGTACGCATGCGCTTAAAATTAGACTTGTGATTCGGCAACGTCTATCCTTTCTTCACAGTTTACATAACCAATTGCCAAATATAGTTAGTAGGATAGATTTGTCAACCGACAACGAACCGAAAAGTTCACTCTTCAAATCGGCCTGGCTGGCCTCCATAGGGACAGCTATTTCCCGGGTTTCGGGGCTGGTCCGGGAGCAGGTGATGGCCTACTACTTCGGGGCAGGGCTGGCCACCGATGCTTTCGTTGTCGCGTTCCGCATTCCCAACCTGTTGCGGGACCTGTTTGCGGAAGGGGCGCTGTCATCGTCGTTCGTCCCCGTCTTCAAGGAAAAGCTGGTGCAGGAGTCGAAAGAGGATGCCTTCCGGTTGGCCAATACAGTTATGACCGCCATGGGGGTGGTACTGGCATTTGTTACTCTGCTTGGGATCGCGGCGACACCCGCAATTATCTATATCACCGCGCATGGCTACACCGAGGACGCGGTCAAGTTCGCGTTGACCGTCAATCTGACGCGCATCATGTGGTTTTTCCTGCCGCTGGTTTCTTTCTCCGCCCTGATCATGGGGATGCTCAATTCGTTCGACCGATACGGTATTCCGGCACTCTCACCGGCGATGTTTAATGTCGGGAGTATCCTGTCGGTCCTATTACTCTACAATTACTTTGATATGCCAATCTACACGCTGGCGATAGGGGTACTGGTTGGCGGTATAGGGCAGATAGTTATCCAATATCCATCACTGAGAGAGATCGGGTATCGTTTCCGGCCACATCTCAGTTTGTGGGATGAGGGGCTGAAGAAGATGATGCGGCTCTTTGGTCCGATGATGATCGGGTTGTCGGCCAGCCGGATCAATATTCTGATCTCCACCCTACTGGTGTCATTCCTGGCGGAAGGTTCGATTTCCTATCTGAACTACGCGTTTCGGTTGATGCATTTCCCGCTGGGTGTATTCGCGGTGGCGCTCGGGACAGTCGCCTTGCCGCGAGCGGCAGAATTGGCGAGCCGAAAGGATATGGATGGGCTGGGGAAGACGGTGACCGAGGCGCTCACCTTGAATTTCATGCTGATCGTACCTTCGGCGGTGGCGCTTGCTCTATTGGCGCCGCAGTTGATACAGATGATATATCAGTACGGGAAGTTTTCGGCGACGGATGCCGATGCCACCGCATTGGCGCTGCTGCATTATTCGTATGGGATAATCGGCGCGGGGGCGGTGCGGGTTTTAGCACCGGCGTATTACGCGCTTGGAGACGCCAAGGGACCGATGTTCATGTCGATCGGCTCGGTTGCGCTGAATATTTTCCTCTACTACCCGCTCATCAAGGTTTGGGATTTTGCCGGTCTGGCGGCGGCGACCTCAATAGCCTCGCTGGCAAACTTTGGGTTGCTGCTCTATTTTCTGCCGCATCGCGGGGTGGTGCTTCCGTACAATCAGCTTTGGACGCGGTTTGTCCGGATACTGGCGGCGGCGGGGATCGCGTTTGGCGCAGCCTCATTTATTCCACTAGACAAATTGGGATTGCCGGATGACGCGATCGGCCGGATAATCACAGCCTGTGTGCCGCTGGTAGCGGGAATCATTGCTTACATTCTGCTGTGCAAGATTTTTGGGGTAAAAGAGATATCGGTGCTGAGGGAGATCCTGTGGCGCCGCAAGGGGAAATCGACGTAACTTTTCAGTCGGGGGAATGTGCGAACGTATCCGGGTCTACTGCTGTTGGCGGCAGTTATAGCTGGGATTCTCTGCGCTGAGCTGTTTCAGCCGGCCATTACTACTCTCATTGTCATTTCTCTGGTCGCTAGTGTCGTTGGGCTGGTGCTTTACTTCTGGTTACGTTGGCGGCTCTCGGCCGTTTTTTTCGCCCTGACACTTGGAGTGCTCGCGGCACTGCATTACGCCCACGCCGTCTATCAATTGCCGCCATCGCATTTCAGTCATATCGCAGATCCCAGACAGTACCTGCAAATATACGGAGAGGTCGCGGACTGGCCGGAGATAAAGCCGGATCGGACGGAGTTCATTGTCGAGTTGGATTCACTCGGGGGGAATGTCGCTCGACGCGCTTCCGGCCGGATACTTTTGCGTATTAGCGACACCACGACGGCATTGCAGCGCGGGGATCGGGTTGAGTTTTTCGGGCGGATATATCCGATAGAGCAGAGGGCGGCGAGAAGTCAGTTCGACTACAATCGATATCTCAATCTTAAAGGTATATTCGGCGCGGTTTATCTGGACGGAGTTTTGGATGTTCGCGTCAACCGAAGGGCGGAACTCGGATTTTTCTCGCTAATCGACGGTTTGCGATCACGAGTGCGTGACCTGCTATACGCGAATTTGTCACCATCGAGCGCGGCCCTGGCTTCGGGATTCCTGATAGGTGAGACGCGCGATATACCGGTCGAAGTCTATCAGCGGTTTCGCGACAGCGGGACTCTGCACCTGATGGCAGTATCAGGCTCGAATGTGGCGCTGGTACTGGTGTTCTTTTATCTGCTGTTGACGCCGTTCGCGCTTTCGCGCGGGAAACGCGCGGCGATCCTCCTGGGAGTGATCGTGGTCTTCACGGCGCTGTCGTACGGGGAACCATCGGTGATACGGGCGTCGGTGATGGCATCGCTGGTTATCCTGGCGGGGTTGCTGCAACGTCGATTTGATCTCAATAATATCATCGCGTTCGCGATGCTGATCATTCTGATGGTCGATCCACCGGAGTTGTTTGATGTCGGGTTTCAGCTTTCGTTTGTGACCGCCTGGGGATTGATATTCGTGGTTCCGAAGGTAACGGATCTCTTTCGGTCATTCCATAATATCTGGTGGTATCGATGGATCGCCTTTCCTCTGATCGTCTCGCTTGTCGCGCAAGTCTGCTCGGCACCGTTGATCGCATGTTATTTCGGGCGAATACCTCTGGTATCGCTGGCGGCAAATCTGGTGATAGTTCCTCTGGCGAGTATGGTCCTGATAGGGACTCTCGTGATGTTATTCGCGCATCTTTTACTGCCGGTGGCCGGGCTACTGGTCGGGCGAATACTCGATCTGGTATTGGGATTTCTGTTGCAGGCCGTTAGTCTGTTTGGGAGCAGTACATTGCCCTCACTGGAGATTAATTTGCGTCTCGACGCATTATGGTGGGGTGTCATTATCGGCAGCGGGCTGTTGTTTATAGCTATGGCGACACTTGCGCTTCAATCCAAAGCCGCGCGGAGGATTTTAATGGCACTTCTCCTTGTCGCGGTGAATGGCGGATTGGTAGCGGCGGTCGTCAGTGCGAACGGGCAACCGGTTTCGCGCGTCTTCGTAACGACAGTACCGGGGGGCGTCGCGGTGTTGAATCGCCCATCGGATAGCGAGGCGGATCTGATCATCACCGGAATGAGCGAAAAGCAGTATCCGCTGGAGGAGCGAATCCTGATCCCGTGGTTGAAATCGCATGGGCTTGATTCAGTGCGGTATTGCGTGCTGATGGCGGGGGAGTATTACGCGCTGGATGACTTTGTCAGGTTGGTCAGCCTTACCGGCGCGCGAAGAATCTACGTGTCGTCGTCGATAGAGGGGCGTTTTCGTCAGATTTGGAAAGAGATGGCGGAGGAGGACTCGTTCGACCAAGTACGCTTTTTTGGTGGAGATTCAGTCCAAGAGGAGTTTGGCTACTCGCTGACGAGGGACGCGGTGGTCATCAATTATCCAGATGGTGAACTTTGGATCAGCCAGGAAGTAGATGAGATCGGTCACCGGTGGAGTTCGAACGGGTCTCGGTCAGTCGTTGTAATCGCCGGAAAGGCATGGAGAGCCGAGCCATCGGAGTGGATCGCAATCCATGAATCTGGACCACATCAGGTGATCTGTCCGCGGGTGGTACAGCGCGTGGTTCAAAATGAAACAGACCCCCATGCGTCAGTGGCGCAAGGCATTCCAGAGTATATTCATCAATTGAGCCGGGCCGGAGAGATTGAGATCCGGTTGACGGTCCCCCTTGAGATCGGGCCGCGTTAGAGGTTATTCCCGTAGTCGGGATAAAGAATTACGGCTTTTGTCCCGATACAGTCACAGAAGTACCCGACATATCGAATAACCCATGCAGGGCATGGATTTTAAGGGCTTTGAAACATGAGTCTTTCAGGGAATCTGCGGACAGTCTCGTTCCCGGACATTCTCCAGTTGCTTGCGACTGGCAAGAAGACCGGGATACTTGAGTGCAAGACATCCTCGCGCCAAAAAGAAGTCGCGTTCCGCGATGGGAATGTCATCTATGCGTCCTCGCTGAACAGCTCCGAGGATCTGCTGGGGAATATGTTGTTGAAACGGGGGAAACTCTCCAAATCTGATCTGGAGCGCGCGATCACGCTGCACAAACAGACAGGACGTCAGTTGGGGACCACGCTGATCGACATGGATCTTTTCGACAAGGAAGAGATCGGCGCGGTGTTGAAGATGCAGATCGAAGAGATCGTCTACAACCTCTTCTCCTGGCGGGAAGGGGAGTTCATGTTCCATGAGAACGCTCAGCCGCGAAACGCGCCGTTCTACCTGGAACTGAATACGATGAATGTGATCATGGAAGGGACCCGTCGCATCGACGAGTGGACCGAGATACAGAAGGTCCTGCCACCGGACAACGCCCTGCTGCGGATCGCCAAGGCGCCGAAATCCGAGGAAGAAGAGATCTCCCTTTCAGTCGACGAGTTCCGGATGTTGTCGCTGATCAATGGCGAGCGGACGTTGCCGGAATTACTTGATATCTCGCCGATGGGAGAGTTTGTCACCTGTCGCGCGGTCTATAAACTCATCCTGAATGGACTGATCGAAGTTGCGGGGACAGCGGCTGCCCAGCCACAATTCCAGGAAGATGAGGAAGAGGTGGCGTTGTCGATCGTCTTCACGATGTACAACTCCTGCTTCTATCGTATCCGGACGCTGGTGGACAGCGTACTCGGTGAGAATAATACGCGGTACGCGTCATTCCTGGCCCAGTACCGTCAGGGTTTGATGGTTTTCTTCCCGGGGGTGGAGCCGAGTTCAGAACTGGCGCCGTCGTTTGACAAATTCCTGGCGTCGGTTCGATCTATCCCTCAGCCGACCCGGTATTTCACGCTGATGAACGCGTTGGATCGGATGCTCTCCGAGCAGTTGGTGTTCGTGTACGACCTGATCGGCGTCGGGCCGTATCGTGAATCGATCAATCGCGTCAAGAAAGAGATCACTCTGCCGCTGGCGCAGCGTCGCGAGCTGGTGCAGCGATTCGGGATAGAGGATACGTTCTACGGGACGATCAAACGTGCGGAAAAAGTTGTCAAGTTAGTGCGAGGATAAAGATGAAGACGAGAGTGTGGACACTTGTTTCAATGCTCCTGGCCGGTTCAGTGTCGGCACAGGATACGCCAACCGTGGTGTTGGCGCCTGCTCAGCCATTGTTGATGACGATCCTGTTGTTGGCCGCCGCGGTCGGCTGCGTGGTTTTTGCGGTACAGGTCTTCACCCTGGTGCGAGGCGGGCAGCTCAGTAAAAGCTGGCTTTTCTTCGGCGGAGCGTTTTTGCTACTGACAGCGAGCCAGGTGGTGGTCCTGCTGGCTGGGTTCGGGGTGATCATCAACAATCCGTGGCTGGTGCCCGGGATTCTGACTGCGATGACGGGGCTATTTATATGGGGTCTTTGGGAGACCAAAAAGGCATTGGGTTAGTATTTGAGTTGACATAAGTTCTTGCGGAGACTATTTTTAGCCGGCCGCAAAATTGATTGAATTCGCAAGAGATTATTAGCAAGCTAGTTACAGAAACGGTGCATGATACCAGCTGCTGACATACAAGATCGGATAGAGAAGTGCCAGAAGATCCTGGAGGTTGACCCCAACTCCCAGATCTTCGCCGCATTGGCGGAAGCGCTTCGTCGCAAGGGGGAACTCGACAAGGCGTTTCGCGTCTGTCAGAGCGGATTGCGTCTGCATCCGAATTACGGATCCGCGCATATCGTGATGGCCAAGATCAATCTTGATCGCGGGCTGTATGATTGGGCTGAAGCCGAGGTCAAGCGGGCGATCGATATCGAGGGGAACAGCCGCACGATCGAACTGCTGTTGGCTGAGATATATATCTACAAAGGTGAGTTTGCGGGCGCGGTGAAGCTTCTGCGCAAGCTGCATCTGGGGGATCCGAATAACGAGCAGATCAAGCGATTGCTGGATATCGCGCAGCGTTTGCCGGAAGAGCATGCTGAACAGATAGAGCCGAAAAGTTTACGTTCGGGTCGCATAGAGATCCGGGGCCGCCATCCGGAGCCAAAGAAACCGGTGGTGGAAGAAGCGGCGACGCCAGCGCCCGCGCCCAAAGTGCCAACCACCATTACCTCGCGTGATCTGCTTGAGCAGGCGGTTGAATTGCCGGGGATCGATGGTTCGTTGTTCGTGAATCAGGAAGGTCTGGTAGTCGAGTCGGAGTGGGGAACACGTCTGGACGCGACGACGTGCGCGGCGGCGATGTCCGAAGTGATAAAACTGGCGAATCATGAACTGGCGCGCACGACCTTTGGTCCCGCCAGTGCGGTGCTGATAGAAGCATCCAACGCGATCTACTATCTGGTCCGGGTGAAAGACGGACTGTTCATTTTCTTTGGAAACGGCACGACCAATCTTGGGACGTTGCGCATGAAAATAACCTCACTGTTGGACCAGTATAGTGTGAGGTAACGAGGAGAACGTATGGGCATGATCGGACATCAAGCGAGCCGAGTGGCGTTGGGGACAGCGATCATACTGGCTGTCCCGCTGATCGCGTTTCCGGGCCGGATCGGCTCCGAACTTGGTTCAGCGGCGGTCTGGACAGTGGCGCTGGAGCTGGCGTACTATGCCGCGACCACTTACCTGTTCAATCGCCGGGCGGTACTCCCTCGTACGTTGATGATGGCGGGGCTCTGTCTGGGCTATCGTCTATCGGTCGGTGTTCTATTCGGCGTGATCATTTCGATGATCTATTCGCTGGGGATGCTGAGCGGGATCAAGATCGGTGTTTGGGGGTATCTGCCGGTGGTGATCCTGCAGGTGGCTGGGACGCCATATGTATTGCGCGCGTATCTGGAGAGATTCTCGGTGCCGCGCCCGATGCTTCGCACACCCAAACCTCAGCCGGTGGTGAAGGAGCAACAAGCGACCAGCTCGATAGCAATCTCGAAAGAGAAAGGGATCATCAGCGAGGCGCGGCAGTTCACGGTTCCGGAGCAGGAAGCAAAGCGTCCAGCTTCGACCAGTGATGTGTACGCCGCAAGTTACAACGATCTGAACGCCTTTGACCGGGCGGTGAAATATTTGGGTGAGCATGGTTCAGTCTTCCTCGCGCTGGTGGTGGATCCGGAAGGATTGCTCCTGGCGAATTTCAGACGGGGATCGCTGATACCGGAAGACTGGGCGCCGCTGGCGATGGTGATATACGAGCAGAACCGCCGGTCGCTGGAACGTTCACGTCTCGGGTCGCCGGAGAAAGTTGATGTGGTCTTCCAGGAGAAGCGCCTGGTGATCACGCATGAAGTCAATTATACGGTGCTGGTCCTGGCGGAACGTCAGGCGGATGACACGCTGGCGATCCGGATGAACCAGTGCATGGAAATGATCAAGAAGTACTACGCTGAGCGATACAGCCAGAAGCAGCAGGAAGTCAACGCGGAGAGAGTACATGTATCACATTCTCGATGAACTGAACAAGACCCCGGGGATCACCGGTTCAATGGTGGTCGGCAATGACGGTATTGTCATCGCCGCGGATATGGAGACCGGGTTTGAGGGTGAGACGGTCGGCGCCCTGGCGGCATCGATCACGTCGAACATCCAGAAGTCGCTGGATCGTCTCCGCACGAGTCCGTTGCAGCAGGTGACGATCGAGGCTGATGACGCCAAGTTGTTTTTCACGGATGCCGGGCTGGGAATCTTGGTGGTAACGGCGCAGAAGGATGTCAATATTGGGCTCATTCGTCTGGAGATCAAAAACGCCGTCGGTAAACTGAAAGTGGCCGGTTGAGGCTGAAAGGTAATCCCAGGGTCGAGTATGGTTTCAATCAACTATTCATCTCGGGAGGTCTGCTGCAAGATCGTCTACTATGGGCCCGGATTGTCGGGGAAGACGACGAATCTGCAGTATGTCCATGCCAAGGTACCGTCGAATACGCGCGGGAAGCTGATCTCGCTGGCGACGGAGGCGGACCGGACGCTGTATTTTGACTTCCTCCCGATCAATATTGGGTCGATAAACGGGTTCTCGGCAAAGTTCCAGTTATATACGGTTCCCGGCCAGGTCTATTACAACGCGACACGTAAGCTGGTGCTGCGCGGAGTGGACGGGATAGTGTTTGTGGCGGACAGTCAGCCGGACAAGATGGATGAGAATATCGAGTCGCTGATGAACCTGGAGGATAACCTCGCGGAGTACGGCTACGCGGTGACGGATGTACCGATCGTGATCCAGTACAACAAGCGGGATCTTCCGAATGTCATGACGGTGGAGCAACTGCAAGCGCAGTTGAACAAGCGGGGTTGGCCGTACTACGAAGCTTCGGCGACGATTGGCAACGGCGTATTCGATACGTTGAAGCTGATCATCAAGCTGGTACTCGATAAGGCCAAAAACACGAGCACAACTCGATTCAAGTCGAGTGATATTGGTGGCGATTCCGGTCGTGTGGCGGTGGCGCCGAATGTCTCTCCCGATATGGTCGGGTCGGCTCAACCGGCGCGATCCGCGTCAGGAAGCGGGCAAATCGCGATAGCGTCATCCGCGGACAGTTATCGTCCGTATCCGGGTTCAGAGGTAGAAGCGGTCTCGAAGCCGGCGGCGGTGAGCGCTCCGGTGGCCCCGGAACCAGTAGCAGTATCGCCGCAACCGGCCTCAGCGCCGCAGGCGGATTCTTATGGATATAGAAGGCAGGAAGCTGAAGAGAGGACACCCAGCAGCGATGAGCAGACGCGTTTGCACGCGCCGAGCATGGCTCCCCCGCTGAGGCGTCGCCACGAGGCACCCAAGAAGCGGGGATTCTTCAAGCGTCTGTTTGGGTTGAAGTAGCTGTTAGGAGGTCGCAATGTCTGATGAAGTACTGATCCTGTATGAGGAAGAGATCACGCAGATCGATGCTCTCCTCAACAAAATGTTGAAAGGGGCAGAAGCCAAATGCGCCCTGTTGGTCGACAAGGATGGACACCTGATCACGCGTCAGGGGTTCACTCATTCGCTCGATACGACGGCGCTGGCGGCGTTGCTGGCCGGGTCCTTCGCCTCAACCAAAGAGATCGCTCGATTGGTCGGCGAACCTGAGTTCTCGGTGTTGTTTCACCAGGGAAAGAAGGACCACATCCATATGTCGATCGTGGGTGAGCGGTCGATCCTCGTGGTGATCTTCGACGACCGGACGACCATCGGGATGGTTCGCCTGTACGCGAAAGAGACCGCGACCGAACTGGCGAAGGTCTTTGAGCAGATCAAGTCGAAGACCGGGGCGAAACCGAGCAATAATATCTCGCAAGAGTTCGCCGACATGACGCAGAACCGTCTGGACGATATTTTTCAGGATTAAGCGGACGCCGGGAGCGATCGATTGATCCAACGAACCGTCAACAATGAGCAGGTCGACTAATGTCCGCTGAACTCAGTGCGTTATTGGTCAGCGCCGGGAAGATCACAGCCGAGCAGGCTGAGAAGGCGTTGAACTTATCGCGGGAGAAAAAAGAGAAGTTCAGTACGGTGCTTGTCCAGATGGGGGCGATCCCCTCCGAGGATGAGCTGGCGACCTTTATTGGTAAGCACCTGAAGATCGGTGCGTTGCGCCTGGCCGATATCGAGCTGAACCCTGAAGTGGTGAAGCTGATCCCTCTTGATATCGCGCGCAAATTCAAAGTCATCGCCGTCTCCAAACTTAACAAAACGTTGCTGGTCGCGATAAGCGATCCCAACAACATCTACGTTCTCGACGCGATCAAATTCATCACCGGGTGCAACGTGCAGCCGGCGATCGCGCCGGAGAAGGCGATCGACAAGGCGATCGAATCCTATTACAAGGATAGCAGTGGGCTGTCCGAGATCGTCAAGTCGCTGGATGATTCCGATCTTGAAGTTGTCTCGGTCGAGGATGCTCCGGCCGAAGGCGACCTGATGTCCCAGATCCAGGACAAGCCGCTGGTCAAGCTGGTTGACTCGATCATCGGTGACGCGATCCGGATGGGGGCATCGGATATTCACTTCGAGATGTATGAGAAGCGTATCCGTGTGCGGTATCGTATCGATGGCGACCTGCGCGAGATGGCGCCATTGCCATTCAAATACCGCGCGGCAATTGTGTCGCGTATCAAGATCATGGCCGACCTGGATATCTCCGAGCGCCGTTTGCCTCAAGACGGACGTATCAAGATTAAGCTGGGTGGACGAACGGTTGACCTCCGCGTATCTGTTCTCCCGTTGATCTTCGGCGAAAAGGTCGTGATGCGAATTTTGGACCCGATGGCGCTCAAGATCGATATGACGCAATTGGGATTCCGTGAACAGGATCTGAGCAAGTTCGAAGAGCAGATACACGCTCCCTACGGCATCATCCTGGTGACCGGGCCGACCGGTTCGGGTAAAACGACGACGCTGTATTCCGCGCTACAGCAGTTGAACCAGATCGATGTCAATATCATGACGGCAGAAGACCCGGTCGAGTTCAACTTTGAAGGAATCAACCAGGTGGCGGTGAAATCCGAGATAGGGTTATCATTTGCCGCGGCTCTTCGGTCGTTCCTGCGACAGGACCCGGATATCATCATGGTCGGTGAGATACGAGACGCGGAGACGGCGGAGATCGCCATCAAGGCCGCGCTCACGGGGCACTTGGTCTTTTCGACGTTGCACACGAATGACGCGCCGTCATCGGTCACGCGTTTGATCGATATGGGCGTACCGAACTACCTGGTGGCCTCGGCGACCCGACTGATCATGGCTCAGCGTATGGCGCGAAAGATCTGCCAGCACTGCAAGCAGGAGATCAACCTGACCCCCGAACAGGTAGAGAGCCTCAAGGTGCCCAAAGAGTTGCTCCGCAATATCCGGGCGTTTAAGGGGACTGGCTGCAATGATTGCGGCGGGACGGGAAAAGCGGGTCGAATCGGGTTGTTTGAAGTGATGCCGATCACTCCCGAAATTGAGTCGATGATCCTGGCCAAAGAGTCCGATACCGAGCTTCGTCGGGTGGCTATAGAACAGGGGATGTCCAGTCTCCGTATGTCGGCAGTTGACAAAATGAAAGCCGGCCTTATAAGCTTGGAAGAGGTCTTCGCGGTCACGACCGCGTAGCCCGGCTTGCACCCTGCAAGCCGTCTGTCATTCAATTAGTTACCCCCGTAAATCTGTCAGAAATCAATCAAGAATCGGCCGGTTCAGCCGATACATACCATAAGACTGTCTTTTATTACACAACGTCTCAAGGACTGGGAGAAAAGTCACATGGTGCTTCGTGATTTGCTCGAGCAGATGATCAAGATGGGTGCTTCCGACCTGCACTTGACAGTGGGTAGCCCGCCAGTGGTGCGCGTCGATGGCAAACTGACAAAGATGCCCGGGATGGATCTTCTCAGCCCAGACATTATCAAGAAGATCGCGTATTCGATGCTGAACGATAAGCAGAAGCTGAAATTCGAACAGAACTCCGAGCTCGACCTTTCGTTCGGCGTGGAGAACATGTCGCGATTCCGCTGCAACATGTTCATGCAGCGAGGTAACGTGGCGGTCGCCATTCGCCAGATCCCGTATTCGATCCGCTCGTTCGAGGAACTGGGACTGACCAAGGTGATCGCGGAATTCTCCAAACTTCCGCGCGGTCTCGTGCTGGTCACCGGTCCCACCGGTTCGGGTAAATCCACGACGCTGGCGGCGATCATCGACAAGATAAATCGGGAGCGTCCGGTGCATATCCTGACGGTGGAAGACCCGATCGAGTATCTGCACAGGCACCAGATGGCGCTGGTGAACCAGCGCGAAGTGTACTCGGATACGCATTCGTTCGCGTCGGCGCTGAAGTACGCGTTGCGTGAGGACCCGGATGTCGTGCTGGTCGGCGAGATGCGCGACCTCGAGACGATCGAGGCGGCGCTGTCGATCTCGGAGACCGGTCACCTGGCGTTCGCGACATTGCACACCAATTCATGCGCTGAAACAGTGAACCGTATTGTGGACGTTTTCCCGACCAATCAGCAGGAGCAAGTGCGTGTGAACCTGTCGTTCACGCTGCAGGCGATCGTCTCGCAAACGCTGATCCCGAAAGTGGGGGGCGGCCGCGTGATGGCGATGGAGATACTGGTGGTAACGCCAGCCATTCGCGCGATCATTCGCGACGACAAGATCCACCAGATCTATTCGATGATGCAGTCGGGACAGAAATACGGGATGAAGACGATGAATCAATCTCTTGCCGAGCTGTATCAGGCGGGCAAGATCACCATAAACGACGCGATGAGCTATAGTCACAATCCTCAGGAACTGGGCGAGATGCTGAATCGGCAGAAGTCGCCGGCATACGCCTGAGAAGGAACCAGGAGAAAGGACTAACCGATGCCGGTTTGGGAATACAAAGGGAAAACGCTTGCGGGGGCCCAGGTACAGGGCAACATGAAGGCCGAAAGCAAGGCCGACCTGGAGCGGATTCTTCGTCAGAACCGAATCCTGGTAACCTCGGCCAGCAAGAAGGCGGCGGATATCAGTTTCAAGTTCGGTACGGGCATCAAGAAGGTCGAAATTTCGCGCTTTACGCGGCAGTTTGCCACCATGATCGGCGCCGGTTTGCCGATGGTGCAATGCCTCGAGATCCTGGCCACGCAGACGGAAAACAAGGAGATGGCGAAAGTCATCACCGCCATCCGTGACAGCGTACAGGGTGGCGCGACGCTTTCTGAATCGATGGCCCGTCACCCGAAGGTGTTCGACCAGTTGTATGTCAACATGGTGGAAGCGGGCGAGGTAGGTGGCGCGCTCGACGCGATCCTGGTCCGACTGGCTATCTATCGTGAAAAGGCCGACAAGCTGGTGCGAAAAGTGAAGGGCGCGATGATGTACCCGTCGGTCATCGTCGTGGTGGCGGTGGGTGTGACTATTGCCATGTTGACTTTCATCGTGCCGGTGTTTGCCAGTATGTTTGCCGGAGTCGGTTCGGAACTCCCCGCGCCGACCCAGATTGTGCTCGATATCTCTAACTTCCTCAGAGCCAATTCCATTTATCTCCTCGGCTCCATTGCCGGGTTGGTTGCGGCGTTGCTCTGGTGGAAAAAGACTCCGCAAGGGGCGCTCAATATCGACCGCATGTTGCTTCGGATGCCGGTGCTTGGCACCCTGGTGAGAAAGTCTTCCGTGGCTCGTTTCACCCGTACCCTGGCGACGCTTCTGTCTTCGGGTGTATCGATCCTTGAGGCATTGGATATCACGGCAAAAACCTCTGGTAACCTGGTGGTGGCGAATGCTATCAACAGGTCGGTGCTGGCTATCGCCGAAGGTGATACCATTACGGCGCCGTTGAAGGAATCGGGCGTATTTCCGCCGATGGTGATCCAGATGATCGGCGTCGGTGAAAAGACCGGCGGTCTGGATGACATGTTGAACAAGATCGCCGACTTCTACGATGAAGAAGTGAACGACGCGGTGGCCGCGTTGACCTCGATTATCGAGCCGGTGATCATCGTCGTGATGGGTGCCGTTATCGGCGGCCTGTTGATCGCGATGTACCTGCCGATGTTCGACATCATTGGCAAGATCGGATAAGTAAACAAAGTCCGCTGCCGGCGCCGAGCGTCTGGCGGTCGGGGAATGGATAGACGAGAACGGCGCCTTCGGGCGCCGTTGCCATATGGAACGACAGGAACGACTCAAACGACTCGGCTGGTTTCTCCCGCTAAAACTGGCCTCGTATATCATCCTGCTGGCGATCGTGGGATTCTGGATGGGGAACCCCGGTTACTTACAGGTGCAGTTGATCCTGTATTCGGTTTGTACGCTTGGCTTCGCGGCCGCGATCGCACTCGAGAAGCGGTACTCCCTACAATCAGTCATACATATCCTTATTGCGTTGCAGCTATTGCTGGAGATTTGGATCGAATCGGGCGTGATCTATGCGACAGGAAATGTGAATTCGCCCTTCTCCGCGCTGTACCTGTTGACGGTCGTTTCGGCGGCGCTAGCGTATCGGCTGGTCGGAACGCTGGTCGTAGCTTCGCTGGTCTCCGGTGCGTACGCGTTCATAATCTGGCTGGGGTTGAGCCAGCAGGCGACCACCGACCTGAATATGCAGGCATTGCGGACGATCTTCTCGGCGCAGGACCATGTCTTCTACTCGATCTTTCTGCATATCCTGATCTTTTATCTGGTGGCGTTCATCTCCGGCTATCTGGCGGAACGCCTCAGTCATCAGGACCGTAAGCTGGCTGACGCCTCACTTGCGCTCAAGCGAGCGCGTCTGGAGACAGATGATATCCTGAGACATCTGAACTCCGGCCTTCTTACGATAGACCCCTTCGGCTATATCATTTACTTCAATCGCGCGGCAGAGAAGATACTGGGGTACCGGGAGGAGGATGTCCGCGGATTGCGGTGTGAAGAGGTATTCTCTGACAGGATGCCACGGCTGGCGCAGTGTCTGATAGAGGCGGTGAGATTTGGGCAGGATCTTCCGCGCATGGAGATAGAGATCGTGACCAAAGAACGGAGGTCGATGCCGCTCGGGCTATCGATATCAGTTCTGACGGAAGAGGGGAAAGGGACGCGAGGGGTGATCGCTATCTTCACCGACCTGACTGACGCGAAACAGCTAGAGCAGAAGGCTCGCGCGGCGGATCGTCTGGCGGCGGTTGGCGAATTGTCGGCTTCAATAGCGCATGAGATCCGAAATCCGTTGGCGGCGATATCCGGTTCTGTGGAAGTGCTGGCGCGGGATATTCAGCCTGTCGGCGAAAACGCCCGCCTGATGGAATTGATCGTCAAGGAGTCACACCGTCTCAGCCGGATACTGACAGACTTTCTGGCGTACGCGCGGGTTAGCCGCCCGACATACAACAAGGTCGAACTCTGCCATATCATCAGCGACGTTATCGAATTGACGAAGCACCACGACGCATTCAAAGAAAATGTACGGATGCGGTTTGATTCGGAGTCATCGATAGTCTACGCGGTTGGCGATGAGAACTTGATAAAACAGGTGCTGATGAATTTGGCGATCAATGCCTGCGAAGCGTTCGGTCCGGATGGGGGGACAGTGGCGTTTCGCCTGACTGAGGATCACGCGAATGGACGGGTAGAACTCGGAGTCTCGGATACCGGTCCGGGGATCGCCGAAGCCGACCGCGAGAGAATATTCCAGCCGTTCTATTCGACTAAGCCGCAGGGGACGGGGCTTGGGTTGGCGATAGTCCATCGGATCTGCACCGCGCTTCGCCTTCAGTTGAGCGTGGAATCACGACCGGGAAAAGGGACCACGTTTATCATTCATCTCAATCGTTTTGCGTCGGACAAGGGAATTCCGGCGTCAGAACGCCCTCAAGCATCACTCATCGAAGCCTGAGAAATGGGCTTGAATTCTCCCCTCTGGGCGTATAATTTACGGCCTTCACATACCAGAGGAAGAGAAGATGAGCGTATTTGTTCGAAAACTTACATTGTTGGTCATAACGGGGGGAGTTGTACTCGCGGTGCTTGGATGCGGTGGCGCCGGTAAGAAGCTGACCGCGGCCGAGGAACAGCAGAAGATCGTTGCCCGTGCCTCCGGGGGATATCAGTTGACCCTGGCGGATCTCAAAGAAAAGCTTCGCAAAAGCATGTTGATGACGATGGGGGGGATTCTGCCGGATTCGGCGATGGCGGGGTTTGTTGATTCGATCCTGGTCGACACGCTGACCGGGTTTGAGGCAGACAGTATTGACATCTCCAAATACTTCCATCCGTATTGGAGCTATCGGATGCGCACGAACGCGCTCTTTCTGTATACATATATGGAATCGAAGTTGGCGGGAATTAGCGCCGATAGCGCCGAGGTGGCCGCGTTCTATGAAGCGAACAAACCGCGGTTTGAAGCCAAAGAGCAGGTTGAGATATCCCATATTCTGGCCTCAGAGACCGGGCTTCTTAACGGGCCAGATTCGATTTCCTATCGACTGATGCCGGAATCCTCGCTGGAACGATCGGCCCGTGAGTATATCGAGTGGATCTATAAGAAACTGGATTCGGGAATGGCGTTTGCGGAGGCGGCCAAACAGTATTCGCATGATGCCGGGGCGAAATCGAATAATGGGTATTTTGGACTAGCGGATCGCGGGGAGTTCCATCCGCCGTTTGATTCGATCGCGTTCAACCTGGCCGACAGTTCGTACAGCGCGCCATACCAGGATCAGGACGGCTGGCATATAGTCATGGTACACCGGCGGCTCGCGCCGGGGATCCGTCCGCTGACAGACAGCACCGTCTACGCTGTGGCGGCGGATCAGGTGCTGAATGAAAAGATGCGTGTCAGAGCCGGCCATATTTTTGACAGTCTGGCACAGGGATTCACGACAGTCGTCAACGAGACGTTGCTGGATTCCAATTTCTACCATACGACCGATTCTCTCTGGTTCGGTATTGTGAATGGTGTCGACACGGTTGATGTCCTGACAATGCGGAACGCCGAGGAGTCGATCAAACGCCGGTCACGAACCTGGAATACGACACCGGAGCAGAAGCGCGAAGTGCTGAATATCATCGCGCGACAGCTCTGCGTGGTTCAAGCGGCGCGTCGCGACCAGCTTGATACTCTGCCGTATGTAAAGGCAAAGATCGCGGAGATACGACATCAGGAATCCAAAGCATACCTAATACAGCAGTGGTTTGACCTGACCTATCGACCGACCGACTCCGCGGTCGAAGCATACTACAGAGGACATCCGAAGGAATTTGAGGTCGAGAAGCCGCTGACAGTGCAGCATATCCTGACCAAGGATTCAGCCGACGCGATCTTTGTGCGGGATCAGGCGAGGGCCGGAGTCGACTTCTTGGAATTGGCGCGCGAGTTCTACATTGGCGAGCCTGCAGTCCGCGAAGAGCTGGCCAATCTTGGGCAGATCGGGCCGAAGGATGTGGACAGCTCTTTCTTCAAGGAGGCATCCATTCTTGCGCCCGGTCAGGTCTCTGAGCCGGTCAAAACCCGGTATGGGTTCCACGTTATCAAACTGCTGAAGGCCGAGCCATCCAGGACTTTGGATGACGCCCGCGTGGAGATCACAAACCGTTTGACCAAAGAATATCATATGGTCGGATTCTGGAAGATCCGTGATTCGCTTTTTAAGAAGTATAACGCGAGAGTGACTTACCTCCCGAAGAAGTACAAGATGGAGCCGCTGGCATACCGGAAGATGCCATAAGTGGGTCATACGCCCGTACAGCCGGACCCCGGTCTGGAGATAAGCTTCGTCCAGGAGCTTTGGCGGAAGACCACCCATATGGGGGCGTTGGTCATCCCCGGGGGGTACTACATTCTGGGGCTGGAGAAATCGACCGCGCTCTGGATACTTCTTCCTTTCACTGTTCTGGTCATTGCAACCGACATATCCCGGTTTCGAGGATGGTGGCTCTGGCAAGGGTTCTTCAGTAAGCTCTTTGGGAGGATGATCCGAAGCCACGAACAGAACGGTGACTGGACAGGGGCGAGCTACATTCTCATAGCATCGTGTTGTACGATCGCTTTATACTCCAAGCCAATTGCCATTGCCGCGCTTGCGTTTATCATTGTGGGGGATAGCGCGGCCGCGTTGATTGGGAGGCGGTTCGGAAGGCACAGATTTGGCCGCAAATCATATGAAGGGTCGGCCGCTTGCCTTGGCGCTACGCTTCTGGTGGCAGCACTTGCACCGGGCATTTCTTTCCCGGTAGCCGCGGTCGGAGCGGCGGTTGCTACGCTGATCGAGGCCAAACCGTTGGGGGTAGACGACAATATCTCGGTCCCGGTCCTCTCCGGGCTGGCGATGACAATCTTTCAAAAAATGATAGGGATCCATTAGATTTTTCTGGCATGAAGCCGGTCTCATCTGTATAATTTTTACTGAGAGGGATCTAATAACTCCATCAACCTTTGGAGGAATCTACATGTCGAAAGGCAAGGTCAAGTACTTTAACGACCGCACCGGATGGGGGATCATCTCGTGCGAAACCGATGAACAGGACGTGTATGTTCATCATTCTGCCATCAACATGCAGGGGTTCAAGACCCTAAAAGAGGGACAGGAAGTAATCTGCGACATTTCTAAGACCGACCAGGGGTTGAAAGCATTCAACGTGACCCCGGCCGAGTAATCGCACCCTATCAAGACTAAAAGCCGCCTGTTAAGGCGGCTTTTTTATTGGCGTGAAGATCCCTCTGGGGTACGAGTGTGTGGGCTGAACACTGTCGGGCTTCGGGCGAGTGAATCGTTGAAAGCGAGATCAGAGATTAATATGTCGCCCTCAACCCGACCTACGCCGGACGTGTGAATTGCGGTAGCGGGTAAGTGTAGAACCGAGTATAATTCAGGCTATGAAAACAATTGATCTTCGTTCTGATACTGTGACCAGGCCGTCGCCGGCCATGCGCCAAGCGATGGCGACTGCCGAAGTAGGGGATGATGTTTTCGGGGATGACCCGACTATTAAAGAGCTGGAGGCATATGTCGCCAAGCTGTTCAACCGAGAAGCCTCGCTATTCCTGCCATCGGGGACAATGGCGAACCAGATCTGCCTGAAAGCGACCTCGCAGCGCGGGTGGGAGCTGTTGTGCGAGCGGGAGTGCCATGTCGTGAATTACGAGGTGGCAGGGCCCGTGGTTCATTCGCAACTGCTGGTCAATCTCCTGACCACTGAGCGGGGGATGATCACCGCCGAGATGGTGCGCGCCAATGTCCGGCCGAAAAATCTGCATGTCCCCGAAACCAAGATGGTGGCGCTGGAGAATACGCACAATCGGCACGGCGGGACGATTCTCCCGCAGGCAGAAATTCTCAAGGTGCGCGAGGTCTGCGATGAGTTCGGGCTGACGCTGCATCTGGATGGCGCCCGGATATGGAATGTGCATGTCGCGACCGGAATGTCGTTACCGGAATTGACTGAGCCATTTGATACGATATCGGTCTGTCTCTCCAAAGGGTTGGGAGCACCGATCGGGTCGATGATCCTCGGCTCAAAAGAGCTTATCGCCAGGTGCCTCCGCGAGCGGAAGCTGTTTGGCGGGGCGATGCGTCAGGTAGGGATACTTGGAGCCGCCGGGTTGTATGCAGTGAAGAACAATATACCGCGACTGGCCGATGACCATGCCAACGCCAAGTTACTGGCACAAGGGTTGAGTGAGTTCAAGAGCTTCACTATCGATATGAGCCGGGTGGAGACGAATATCATCGTACTGCAGTTGACCACTCCGGAGAACTCCGATGTCATTTGCGCCAAGATGAAGGAAGTGGATGTTTTGGGGATACCATTTGGGCCGCGGAAGATACGGTTCGTGACGCATCTGGATGTATCGCGGGAGGATTGTGTCGAGGCGCTTGAGAGGTTGCAGAGGGTGGTGGGATAGGGGCCCTTTTGGGGAAGATAGATGACAAAGTTGGCTGCGTACTGAATTTCCTGAATCTCGTCGGCAGCGCACTCACTCTAGTGATCTTCATTTCTGTCGTCGTTCTAGTAGGGACTTCAATAGCGAACGTGTATTGGCCCGGCGGGTACGTACTGAGAATGTTCGCGTTTGTACTCATCGCCCTTCTCTTTCTTCCGCAACTTATAGTGAGCATTGTAGTGTTTCGGTCGCTCCGAACTCGGCTTGCAGTGTTTGTATTGGCAGTCTCGAGTCTGTTCCTCAGTGAAAGTGTCCTTGATATTTCGGATGCGTGCTATTTTCGGCGACACACTGAGGAATTTGGGGAAATCGCTTTGGTGACACGGGCTGTCGGCACTGTGCAGTCACTTCGACAGGAGGATCTTCCTTTGAATCTCCATGATGGGAGTTTTCATCGAAACCCGTCGGGTGCTGATACAGTGTCCGTCGAGCATTACAGTCGAGTATTAGATGAGATCCTTAAGGTGCTTGACTCTGTAAGCGGAGGGAGTAGGAATCCACAAATCATAGAGCAACAGATCCAAACTCTGAGAATGAATACTTGCGAGGTTGGCGAGGACTACGTGCTATTTGGATATCATCGAGGTTTCTTTGTTGGATATGAGGAGCGAGGGTTTATGTACAGCCCCGCACACAAACTGCACAATGTCGAGCTACCTTGGAATTTACATGTTGGCAATGAAATTGAAGAGGGCTGGTATCATTATGACCGATACTGGGACTAGCCTGATTCTGACAAAGCCTTCTACTTGTCCCATGCGCGATTTGACAGAGGTTGCTTCGTCGCTAGATGCTGACGCATCGGCGCTCCTCGCAATGACACCCATTGTCTACACGAATTAAAGGTCAGTTCTCTTCATGATTCAAAATCCGAATTCATTCACTATTCTCGGCACTTCGGCGGGGGTGCCGATGGCGAACCGGGCCACGACCTCGCATGTGTTGAAGGTCGGGGAGAGCCTGACGATCCTAGACTGCGGCGGGTCGTTCAGTCAGCGATTTCTGCAAGAAGGGTTTGACCCGCTCAAGATAGACAGGGTGATAGTCACGCATACACATCCGGATCATGTCGCGGAATTGCCGATGGTGATTCAGATGCTGAAACTACTCAAACGAACGGAGCCAGTGGAGTTTCTTCTGCTGGAAGAGTTTGTCGAGCCGTTTCTGAACTATCTGCCATCGATGTATCTTTTCAGAGAGAGCTTTCCGTTTGAGATGAAAGTGCGAGGTTATCGGGAGGGGATGCTGGTAGAGGGCGGGTGTACGATAAGGGCAATCGCAAACTCGCATCTGGCGAAGTACGCAGATGCTGGGGCGAATAAGGGGATGACCAGTCGCGGTCAGGCATTTTCGCTGGATATACGGGTCGGGGAGAAGACGCTGTTTCATTCCGGAGATATTGGTAGTTACACCGATATCCGGTCGCACATAGATGATCATAATTATGTGGTGATAGAGTCGGCGCATTTATGTCTGGATGACCTGATAGCCGATGCACCGAAATTGCATGTCGGGCAGTTGGTGGTATCGCATGTGGTCTCCGAGAAGGCGGTGGAGCAGATAGAGCGGAAGGCGAAGGAGGCGGGGGTGAACAATTTGATTGTGGCGAAGGATGGGGAGCGGCTGGATTTGTAGGGGGAGTCGTCGCCCTTCGACTACGCTCAGGGCGACGCTTTATCGACTTGCAATACCTCAAGTTCGCCAAGGACACAGGTTTCCCTGAGGAACCTGGGCTACAAGAAACTGCTATTCTTTAATATGCTCCGCGAGATAATTCTGAATCCCCATCTGCGCGATCTGGTCGTTTTGAGCTTCGAGCCAGTCGAGATGAGCTTCTTCGTCTTTGAGAATTGATTCGAGCAATTCACGGGTTCCGTTGTCCCCGGCATCCTGAGCCATTTTGACAGATTTGTTGTACGCAACAACCGCTCCGGATTCGGCTTTCAAGTCATTGGTCATCTGCATCTGCACATCGGGGCCGATGGCGATCTTGCCGTATGTGCTGACATCGGGCGTCCCCTCGAGGAAGAGGATACGGGCGATCAGTTTTTCGGCGTGCTTCATTTCATCGATGGCCCGTTTTTCCATCGCCTTGTGGAGCCGTTCGTATCCCCAGTTGTCGCACATCTCGGAATGGACCATATACTGATTGACGGCGGTCAGTTCGTCGGACAGCATCTCATTGAGCATGCTGATGATTTTGTCGTTACCTTTCATCACAGATCTCCTTCAGCTATATCAAAACAGACAGGGCCACCGCGTCGGGTAGCCCTGTGCAGAGTATTAACACACAAACCTCAGAGTCCGCCGCCAGCCGCTTTGTAGTCGCGGGTGCGGAGCGCGCGGGCGTATTCGCGGTTCAGTTTCGCGATGTTGTCGACCGAGATATTTTTCGGGCAGACGGCTTCGCACTCATAGTGATTGGTGCAGGCGCCGAACTGCTCGGAATCCATCTGGGCCAGCATCGCGGTGACGCGCCGTTCGCGTTCCACCTGGCCTTGCGGCAGGTAGGCGAGATGGGAGACCTTGGCCGAGACGAACAACATCGCCGAGGCGTTTGGACAGGCCGCCACGCAGGCGCCACAGCCGATACAGGCGGCGGCATCCATAGCGCGTTCGGCGTTATCCTTCGGGATCGGGATGGCGTTACCATCGGGGGTCCCGCCAGTGTTGACAGAGACAAATCCGCCGGCCGCGATGATGCGGTCGAGCGCGGTGCGGTCAACCACCAGATCTTTGATGATCGGGAAAGCACGCGACCGCCAGGGTTCGATATAGACATGGTCGCCATCTTTGAAATGGCGCATATGCAATTGGCAGACGGTGGTGCCGGGCTGAGGGCCGTGCGCGACGCCATTGATGACCATCGAGCACATACCGCAGATACCTTCGCGGCAGTCATGATCGAAGTGGATCGGGTCATGACCTTTGACGGTCAGGTCCTCGTTGACCACATCGAGCATCTCAAGGAAGGACATCTCCGCGCTGACATTGGGCGCTTCGTAAATCTCCATCCTTCCTTTATCGTCGCGGTTTTTCTGCCGCCAGACATGCAGGGTCAGTTTCATTACTTATAGCTCCTTGTCTGGAGGTGGACAGTTTCGAAGGTGAGCGGCTCCTTGATGAAGTTCGGCTTCTTGCCGTCCCCATTGTGCTCCCAGCAGGAGACATGGGCGTAGTCGGCATCGTTACGTTCGGCCTCACCCTCGGGCGTCTGATGTTCCGTACGGAAGTGCCCGCCGCAGGATTCATCGCGATCCAGGGCATCGGTGCACATCAGTTCGGCGAATTCGAGGAAGTCGGCCACGCGTCCGGCCTTTTCGAGGGACATGTTGTACTCCTCGTTGACGCCAAGAACGGTGACGTTTTTCCAGAACTCTTCGCGAATTTCGGGGATACGCTGGAGAGCCTTTTTGAGACCGGCCTCATTACGGGCCATGCCGCAGTACTCCCACATCAGTAGTCCAAGCTCGCGATGGAAGGAATCCACCGTCCGCTTGCCTTTTACGGAAAGTAATCTCTTTGTGCGCGTGTTGACTTCTTCCTCGACCTTCTTGAATGCCGGGTTATCGGTCGTCACCTTGGTTTTGGCCGAATTGGCGAGGTAATCGCCGATAGTGTAGGGGAGCACGAAGTAGCCATCGGCCAGACCCTGCATGAGCGCTGACGCGCCGAGGCGGTTGGCGCCGTGGTCGGAGAAGTTGGCTTCGCCGATGACATGCAGGCCGGGAATGTTGCTCATCAAATTGTAATCGACCCAGAGACCGCCCATAGTGTAGTGCGGGGCCGGGTAGATATGCATAGGTGTTTCGTACGGATTATCCGCGGTGATCTTCTCGTACATTTCGAAGAGGTTGCCGTAGCGTTCTTCGATCTTGGCTTTGCCGAGTCGACGGATCGAGTCGGAGAAGTCGAGATAAACGCCGAGGCCGGTTTCCCCGATGCCGCGACCTTCATCGCAGACTTCCTTGGCGGCGCGAGATGAAACATCGCGAGGCGCGAGGTTGCCGTACGAGGGGTACTTTCTTTCCAGGTAGTAATCGCGTTCAGCTTCAGGTATCTGATTCGGGTCACGCTGGTCGCCCTTGGCTTTGGGAACCCAGACACGTCCATCGTTGCGCAGTGATTCCGACATAAGGGTCAATTTCGACTGATATTCGCCATGGACCGGGATACAGGTCGGGTGGATCTGCGTATAGCAAGGGTTCGCGAAGAGAGCGCCGCGCTTATAGGCTCGGTAGTTCGCCGTGACGTTGCATCCTTTCGCGTTAGTCGAGAGAAAGAAGACGTTGGCATAACCGCCGGTGCCGAGCACGATCGCATCGGCCGCGTGAGAGCTGACTTTGCCGGTGACGAGATCGCGGACGACTATCCCTTTCGCGTGACCATCGACCACGACCAGATCCAGCATTTCAGTGCGGTTGAACATCTGCACCGCGCCAAGGCCGATCTGGCGGGCAAGAGCCTGATACGCGCCCAGCAGGAGTTGTTGACCAGTCTGGCCCCGCGCGTAAAACGTGCGCGAGACGAGCGCGCCGCCGAACGAACGATTGGCGAGAAGTCCGCCATATTCGCGGGCGAAGGGTACACCCTGCGCGACGCACTGGTCGATGATGTTTCCAGAGACTTGCGCGAGGCGATAGACATTGGCTTCACGGGCGCGGAAGTCGCCGCCTTTGATCGTATCGTAGAAGAGGCGGTAGATGGAATCGCCATCGTTCTGGTAATTCTTTGAGGCGTTGATACCACCCTGCGCGGCGATAGAGTGGGCGCGGCGCGGTGAATCCTGGAAGCAGAAACACTTCACCTGATAGCCGAGTTCGGCAAGTGAGGCGGCGGCAGAGGCGCCGGCGAGTCCGCTTCCTACGACGATGATCGAATATTTCCGTTTGTTGGCCGGGTTGACCAGTTTCAATTCGGTAATATGTTTGTCCCACTTTTCGGCAAGGGGACCAGAGGGGATTTTAGCGTTGAGTTGCATGTTAGTGTCCTCCTCCCGGCAAGCCGACCCATCCGGCCAGAACAGCGACCGGGATCGACGCGTAGCCAAGGAAGATGAGAATGGAAATGAGCGCGGCGCATCGTTCCAGTTTTGGGTTATTGTCGCTATTGTTAAGACCGAGCGACTGGAACATGCTGTAGAAGCCGTGACTCAGGTGATAACTGAGCAGTCCAACCGCGATGATGTAGAAGATGGCAAGCGGCACCTGCTGGAAGCCGAGAATGACCATAGAGTAGACATCATAGCGGCCCTCAGCATCCATAAGATTCGCGAAGCGGGCATCGGTAGTACGCGCCGTGAAGTGCAGGACATGATATATAAAGAAGGCGAGAACCATCAGGCCGGTCAGCCACATGGTGCGACCGGAGAGTTTCGACTTCTGCGGTTTCTGCTTGGCATAATTGACCGGTCGGGCCGCCATGTTCTCCAGCTTGAGCTGGAGGCCGAGCCAGATATGAACGATAAACGCGGCGAGCAACACAGCGCGGATGACCCAGAGAAGCGGTCCGAGACTATGTAATGCTTCGGCGTATGTGTTGATTTGATCCTGTCCGGCGAAGAGTTGCAGGTTACCCAGCATGTGACCGATGATATATCCAAAGGAGATGAATCCGGTCACTGCTACCAGGAACTTCTTGCCGACTGACGAGGAAATAAGCACGAGAGGGAAAGATCGTGCTTTGCTGACAGCAGTAGTGCTCATAGACATCCTTTCGTATTCGTCGCGGAAAATAGAGATTACGACCCGCTTAGTCAAACAAAAAGGCGCGATAAGTGCTTGTGGATTATCCGAGTACACGTTTGTTCGGGGGGAATGGGTACGGGAGATTGTTTAAAAGTCCGTGCCAATTCATCGAAACATCACGACAAGTTTCAACCACAATAGTCTTCCTGCGGTATAAGACGGAGTATGGCAGTTGAGGCAACTTATTGAATGCTGAGAGATTAAGGTTCGTATAGCGGGTTGATAAAGTATTTGACAGGGTCGGTAAGCGGGTGTTAGTATAACAATTCACTACTCAAGAGTATACGAAGCAGATAACACGTTAATACATGAACGGGAGAAGAGATGTTTAGTAAACGTATCGCAGTGATGACGGCGCTTGCATTGATGCTGGCCGCAGGGATGGTGTATTCGGCCGATGTTTCCATGAAGATCTCAGGGCCTGGCAAGGTCAATGACAGCACGATCAAGGCGGGTGAGAAGGTGTCATTTGATGTTTATATCACCAACGAAGTCGATCGGCAGGGACTTTCGGTAGGATTTAAGTTCTTCTCCCCGGATTCATCGATCAAGGAGATCAAGCATCCGGCCGACAGCGGCAAGGGAATGGAAAACACGATCGGTGATGCCAAAGCGTATGGTCCGTATGAAGGGCACACGACGTTTGATATCATGAACGCATTCGTAACGGACAACTGGGATGGACAGCTTCCGGATGTCGCGGGCTTTATGGCGCACATCATGAAGAAAGTGTATAAAGCGCACGAGACAACCAAAGCGTATTCAATCGATCTCATTGTGCCGACACCTGGTACTCTGGCGGTTGATTCGTCGTTCTTCGGCTCGGGCGGTGTCTGGATGATGGTGACCGATCCGCAGATGGAGCCGCACCAGCCTTCCTGGAAGGGTCCCTACACCTTCAAGGTGGTTAAGTAAGATCGGACTTAAGTGAAGAAGCCCCGCTTGACGGCGGGGTTTTTTATGGTATGAAGAGATACTCCCTCGCCCTCAGTTTAATGCTGGCCGGGGCCGTTATGGCCGAACCGACCGATATCGATATCATAGCGGCTGATTCACTGGTCAGTGATACGGCGCGGGTGATCATCAGGATCGAGAGAGTGGAGGAGAAGCTGGGGAGATTTGTCGACACGATCGATGTCTCTCTGCAGTCGACAGGGCAAATGGCCGCGGGGTTTGATTTCAAGATAGCGACCTCCAATCAGTATCTGACGATCCTCGAAGTACTGCGCGGCGAGATCTACGACTCATGCAAGTGGGATTACTTCAGCGCGAAGGCTCTGGATAGGTCGACCAGGCCGGGATACCCACCGATCCTGTGGCAGGTGGTGGGGATGGCCGAAGGGATAAGCAATCAGGAGCCCGCACGATGTTTCGGATTGGATCGTCAGGCCTCGCTTGTGCGACTCGTAGTTTCAAGCGAACATCTGATCGAGCTGGTCGATACGTCAACCGCGATCTACTTCTTGTGGGAAGATTGCACCGACAATGTCGTCTCCAGCGCGACGGGTGAGCGGCTGTATCTTTCGACTAATGTGCTGGATTATTTTCCCATCCAGAATTACGCGGATCCCGCGACCTTTCCGACTCGGCGAGGCGCGCCCAAACAGTGTCAGAAGCCGGGGTCCCAGAATCCAGCGCAACGTCGAGTGGAGTTTCATAATGGGGGGATTCGATTCGCGATACCGGAGATCCCCTCATCGGGTGGGGAGATATCACCGGCCACCACGCCATTCCAAAAGGCAGCCGAACCGGAATCGACAAAGGTCGAGTAATTCAGTTCGATTTGGTTTCGAGCCTCCTTTCGCTCACATAACCCATTCTCTCATAATAAGATATCGTCAGCCAATTCCTGTTGACTTAAACCGCAAATCGAGTAGATTGTCGGAGTTTGTGATTGTTGGCACAAGCGTGCTTCGGCACGCCAGCTACAGGAAAGGTTGTATTCATGAGACTGTACGAGTTTGAGGGGAAGGAACTGTTTCGCAAGTTCAAAATCCCGCTCTCCGATAGCCGACTCGCTCGGCACCCCAACGAAGTTGCCGCCGCTGTCGAACAGATCGGTGGCCCGGTCGTTCTCAAGTCACAAGTATTAATAGGTGGTCGCGGCAAAGCCGGCGGGATCAAATTGGCCGACACTCCCGCGCAGGCGGAAAAGATCGCGGCTGATCTTCTGAAACTGACTATCAAAGGGTATCCGGTTGAGATGCTTTTGGTCGAGCCGAAGCTGGATATCAAGCGTGAGTTCTATATTGGGGTGACGATCGACCGCGCCAACTACAAGTTGGTGGTGATCGCGTCGGGCGAGGGTGGGGTCGATATCGAGGAAGTCGCGGCGAAACATCCGGAAAAGATCTTCAAGAAATCACTCTCCGTCGAACAGCCGTTCTATGGGTTCGAGGCACTCGAAATGGCGAAGCAGATCGGCATGCCGTCTGAGCTGCTCCGTCCGGCGGCGGATATCATTGTCAATCTCTACAAGATGTTCAAGGCGTACGACGCGAAATTGGTCGAGATCAATCCGCTGGTGCTGACCGGCGATGGAAAACTGATCGCCGCCGACGCGCGTGTGTCACTCGATGACGACGCGGTCTTCCGTCATGCCGACCTCAAGACAATGGGGATCGAAAAGCGTCACGAAGAAGGGGAGATGACCGAGCGCGAGCAGGTCGCTCAGGCGCAGGGGATACCGTATCTCGATCTCGATGGCGATATCGGCATGTTCCCCGGTGGAGCCGGATTCGGCATCATGGGGAATGACTTCATTCAATATTACGGCGGCAAGCCGGCCAATTTCATGGATTCCGGCGGCGGCCCGACCCCCGAGCGTATCGCATAGATGTTAGTGCTTCTCGATGAAAACCCGAACGTGAAAGCGATCTTTGGCGCGCGGTTCGGCGGTATCTCCCGTTGCGATGATTTCGCCAAGGGCGTGGTGATGTTCCTCAAGAATCACGGGCTGTCCAAGCCGATAGTGATGCGGATGACCGGCAATATGTGGGAAGAGGGAGTGCGGATATTCGAGGAAGCGAAGAAGGAGAATCCCGCGCTGTTCAAACATGTCGAGTTCCACGGGATCGAGACGGAGATCGAAGAGATCTCCAAGCGCGCGGTGGAATTGGCGCGCGAAGTGTCCGGGAAGGAGAAATAAGCCATGGCAATTCTCGTTGATAAGCATAGCAAAGTAATGGTCCAGGGGATGACCGGCGGTGCGGGAAAATTCCATGCCGAGCGGATGCTGGCCTACGGCACGCAGATAGTCGGCGGTACCTCGCCGGGCAAGGGGGGCGCGACCGTCGCCGGGAAACCGGTCTTTGATACGGTTGGCGAATGCGTCAAGCAGACCGGAGCAGATGTTTCCGTGATATTCCTTCCGGCGCCGGCTGTCAAAGAAGCGGCGATCGAAGCGATACGCGCCGGGATCAAATTCCTGGTGGTCATTCCGGAACATATTCCGATTCACGATATGCTCTATGTCCGCGAAGAAGCGGTCCGCGCCAAAGCGACCGTCATCGGCGGCAATACCGCCGGTGTCATCACACCGGGCGAAGCGAATCTTGGGATCATGCCGGATATCGCGTTCCAGCCCGGTCGGGTCGGGACTGTCTCACGGTCCGGCTCCATCACCTATTATGTTGCCGACACGCTGACACGGACCGGCTACGGCCAGACGACCTGTGTTGGTCTTGGTGGCGATCCGGTGCTTGGGTCGACATTTGATGAGATCCTCTGGAAGTTCGAAGAGGACCCGAAGACCAAGGCGGTGGTGATGTGCGGCGAGATCGGCGGCGTCTATGAAGAGCGCGCGACGATGATCATTCCGAAAATGAAAAAGCCGGTGCTGGTGATGATCGGCGGGGTCTTTGCGCCGCCCGGAAAGCGGATGGGGCATGCCGGCGCGATTGTCGAGGGGACGATGGGAACGGCGAAAGAGAAGCTGGAGCAGTTGGCCAAATCCGGCGCCCACGCCTGCCGAACTTTTAGAGATATCCCGGAGACGCTGAAAAAGCTGGGGGTGTAGGGGAAATGGCAGAACATGTCAGGAAACTCGTAATTGTGTGTGATGCCTGTTGCAAAGTAGCTAACGCAAATTTGCCTGGAAGATCACGAACGGGAGATTGTGCTGCAGGTGCGATTTACCTAAATGGTGAGAAGAACCTGACAAAGAAAATAGCTGAAAAGGGTGAATATCTTGGCACAATGACCGTTCCAGAGGCAGAATATAATGCGCTTCTAATGGCTCTAGAACATGCAGCATCCATATGTCGCCACGAAATCGAAGTTTGGATGGACAGTGAACTCGTTATCAAGCACCTGAATAAGGTATACAGGCTTTCTGCGGACAACTTGAAGCCGCTCTACGACCGAGTCAAGCAATTAGAGGCGAGGTTTGATTCTGTAAGCTACTACCATCATAATCGTGAAAACGCCTGCGCTAGAGAAGCCGATCGCGTTGCAGACGCTACTATCAAGAGCGCAAAGTCATGAGGTTCGAGAAGCGCTTCTGTATGAATTCTGGAATTGGGATAACATCAATCAACTGCTAACTTTCAAGAAATCGGTCATCAGAATTAGATTAGCTTGGAGCCGCATTCAGGAAATTAGGGAAGGGAGAAGCAAATGACAAGGTTAGTTCTCGCTGTTCTATCTGTCCTCTGTGTGGAGTCACTACTGCAGCTCGGCTGCGCAGACTCCGAGAACAAGATTTCAGGAGAAATTGAGAATTTGAAAGTGCAAGTGGACTCACTCAAAGCGAACCAGGAGTCGATGTTGCTAGTTTTGCGAACATTGTTTTCTAATCAGTCTAAGCTACTGCATGATCAAGTAATAATTGACCCGGCCAGCAAAGGATTCCAAAGACTAGATGCCAATAACGGTTCCTTCTTAATCTCAGTAGAAGACGTACAACCATACTTAAATGGATACAAGCTTCTTCTAAGCATAGGAAACCCACTGGATATGACATTCGACGGCCTTATCTTCAAGATTACATGGGGCAAATTTAGGAAGGAAGAAAGCTACGAAGACTGGCACAACAAATTGAATACAAGAGATATTTCTGTAGTAAATGAAATACGACCTGGGTCTTGGAACAAGGTAGAATTGCTCCTAGTACCCGCTGGAGCTAGCGATTTAGAGTATATCTCGCTGCAAATCGAAACGAATCAAGTGCGGTTGCGAAATTGGTAGCTACAGGATGACTGCCATAAAGACCGTCTGGCCCACCATTCAAAGTGGGTTTATGAGGTTGCTTCGTCGCTTGGCGCTTCGCGCCGGCGCTCCTCGCAATGACAGTAATTATCAGACAATCTCTTTGAAGGAGAATGTGACATGATCAATCGAAAATCATACGTGGTCGCAGTAGCAGCCTTGCTGGCTATTGCCTTACTGATTCCGTCGAAGGGTCCGGCGAGCCCTGGAGAGATAATACAAGTTATCGATAGCGCGAAAGTGGCGGAGATACTGGAGTTGCAGCAAATCGTGGGAAGCGGAGACCTCGGCAAACAGGTAACAGTCAGTCTCATTCAGAACCTCAAAAGGATGGCACCCCAGGTCCCGGAAGATGTCTGGCTCAGGGTTGAGGCAAAGATCGATCCAAAGGAACTCGAAATGCTGGTGGTACCGATATATGACAAGTACCTGACCATAGATGACATTCGAGCGATGAAAGCATTCTATCTTTCTCCGGCCGGGAAGAAACTCGTCCAGGTTATGCCCCTGATCATGAAAGAAAGTATGGAGGCTGGTCAGAAATGGGGACAGGAACTAACCGTTCGCGTGATGAAGGACCTGGAAGCGCTACAGCAACAGCCACCACCCGGGAGTTCGACGAAGTAGACACATGGTTGGCTGGATTCCCGCCTGCGCGGAATGATGCGGACTAGAAGTCGATCATTCTATAGTTGGAACGAAAGACCGTTACATGTCAATAGAGCCCGGCGAGGTGGGGGATCCGGACTCTCATCAACCAAATCTTAGAACAGTCATCTGTACAATTGCCCGAACGATTCTCCGTCCATTTTCCCGAACAGAGAACCGCGCAGTTGACCTGCGGTTCGGGCAGAGCGTTATCGCGGGATGACGCAGTCGATCGACGGATCGTAGGTGCAGGTCTCCACACCTTTGACCTTACAACAGCGGTAGCCGGTGAGGCCATCGCAATAGGTTCGACAGGGCGGGCCGGCCTGGGTATCGGTCGCGAGCGCACCGATGAGGAACGATCCGGCGAAAACCGCGACAAGAACAGTGGCCATCAGCTTTTTCATACATCTCTCCTTACCTGCAACGCCGCGACACGTCGCGTGTGAAACGTTGTGTGAACCATGCGGATCACCCCACCTGAGTGGAAAAGTAGATGAATTGAGTCCGGGTTGGCAAGGGGAAAGTGGGTCCCAGCCCCGGTTCAAGCCCGGGGCATGCTTTCGCTAGGATGAGGCGAGGGAGTGGCGCCAAGGGGAAAGTGGAATGGGGAACGCAGCACCTTGTAGTGCCGTGCAATTGGCCTGAGCGTAGTCGAAGGCCAATTTTCATTAAGCGACGCGTTGGCGCAGTCTTTCGGCCTTCGACTACGCTCAGGCCGATGACTACCTTCTGAAGCCCACCATAAATGGTGGGGTACGGTGGGAGAAGGAATGAGCGGTATGTCGCATCCGTCAGGTCTCGCGCTCGCGGCCTGGAGATGTTCGGGATCGGTTGAGATGTTTGGCGAGCGCTAGGACCTGACGGAACGATTGGTGGGTTGCTTCGTCCCCCGCCTTCGCGGGGGTAGGCGCCGGTCACCAAAGGTGACCATGTTCCTCGCAATGACGTTGCTGTTGGACAGACTGTTAGGCTGCATAAACAACGGCAGACCGGGAGGTCTGCCGTTCAAGTCACGCGTTTGCCGCTCAAATGGAGAAGAGTCAGGAACCGGCTTCGCCGCCCTTCGGGCAAGGTTCCTGACCTACTAATCTCACTTGCCGAGCATTTCGCGAGCGAAGTCTTCGAAACGGCGGGGGGAGTGGCCGAGGATAGTCTCGGTCTCTTTCAATTGCGCCGGAGTCGCTTTCAAGCCGCGAGTCTGGAAAAGTTCGTACATGATACGGAACTCATAGGCCATCCAGGCGGGGATCCACTGACGCCACTGCTCATACCAGGCATCCATATCATGGCCGCCATATTTGATCTCTTTCCCAAGCAGGCGAGAGTAAACCTCGGCGGTGGATTTGCCAGTGACAGCCTCGGGGCCGACCAGCGCATAAGTCTTGTTGGCGTGGTTGTCGGTGGTCATGGCATTAACAGCGGCATCGGCGATATCGCGGACATCGACGCGTGAAATGCCGGCATCGCCTATCGGTTGCGGATAGACAGAGTACTGCAGGATGGGGTCCCTGAACCAGTAGTCATTCTGATAGAAGTTGTTCGGCTGAAGGATAGTGTACGGGATGCCGCTCTCTTTGATCGCCTGTTCGATGCCGACCTTGGCGCCAAAATGTGCGATATGGTGTCCCCATTCCGGATTGTGCACGGAGAGGTAGACGATCTTATTGTATTTGAGTTTTTTCGCTTCGTTGAGCGCGGAGAGCGCTTCGAAAGTCTCCGTGATAGAGTTGGCGGTCAGCAAGAAGAGGGAGTCAGAGCCTTTGAAGATCGCATCATAGGTGAGCGGGTTGGTCAGGTCGCCGACCACGCCGGTGGCTCCGGCCGGAACAGCTTTAGCCTTATCTTCGGAGCGAGTCAAAATGCGGACGGTCTGTCCTTTGGCGAGCAGACCTTTGACGACAGCCGAGCCGACTGTGCCGGTGCCGCCGAGTACAAGATGAGTCATAATCGATTCCTTCGTATGTAGAGGTTCTTGTGTCGATTCAATTTGCCACGGACTAAGGGGAAAACAGGGGAGAGGGGCGGCGGGTTCCACTATCGTGGAGTAATTCGGTCGTTAGTGAAAGAGTTTGAATAGTTGGGGCGAGTTCAATTATATATATTCCGTCAAACCCAAGCCGAAAGGGAGAGAACTGAGTGAACTCAGCCGTATTGTATCGAAATCTGTCCATGCGCGCGCGTATCACGCTCCTGACAGCAATCTTCTTTGTATTCTCCCCGATAGCAATGTTGACAGTCGCGAATGTGGGTAAGAATTGGCACTTGGTGGATGTGGCTGGGTGGATGATCGGCGCCGCACTTATCGCGGTTTGCTGGGCCTACGCTTTCTTCAAAGGGCGACATTACTGGCTCCCGATCGTGGTTAATGCCACTGTGCCTTTTGTTCAGAGAATGTTCTTCTCGGGTTCACTCGTAACAGGGAATGCGGGTTTCACGGTCACAGGATTAGTGATGGTGGTTGCTATAGCTCTCGGGTATGTGATGTTTGTCATGTTCATACGAGGCGAGGGCGCGAAGACAGTACACCTCCAGGCCGAAATGGAACTTGCCAAAGAGATTCATGACCATCTGGTTCCCGAGGTGACACTCAATAATGAGCGGTGGGAGATACTGGGGAGTTCGTCAGCCTCGAGCGAGGTCGGCGGGGATATGCTGGATGTTATGTTACAGGGGGAGCGGGTGCTGGTGACGGTGGCCGATGTTTCCGGGCACGGAGTACGGGCCGGGGTGATGATGGCGATGATCAAGAGCGCACTGAAGACAACTCTATTGCGATCTGGAGAACAATCGGTCTGCGCTGATCTTAATAATGTAGTCTATACCCTGAAACGTCCGGATATGTACGCGACAGGGGTGCATCTGGAGTTGCTGGATGGTGGAAAGGTGAAATATACGGGGGCGGGGCATCCGTCTCTGTTGCATGTCAAGGCCGGGGAAAAGACGTGCGCGAAGTACGAGAGTCAGAATCCGCCGTTGGGGGTGGTCAAGGATCTTCCGTTCGCGCAGACAGACCTGCAGGTAAAGCCGGGCGACTTGTTGGTCATTCTGACGGATGGCTTGACCGAAGTGGAGAACAAGGCAGGAGAGATGTTTGGTGAGGAGCGGATCGAGCAGTTGATGCGCGATCGGGCGGAACGTCCGTTGGCGGAGATTCGCACTGAACTGCTGCAAGCGGTTGGAGCGTTCGGAGGGCAAGAGGATGACCAGACGTTGGTGCTGATACGGGCGAAATAGCGCATGAACGTTTTGGAGAAAAAACTTTCTTTCGGCGCGAATAGCGATACTTTGGCGACACTATGGATATGAATGTAATACAGCAGACCATCCCCAAAGGGGCAGAACCGGGAGCGGTGATCTATCGCGGGTCGGTGGTGGAAGCGACGCACTATGCGTCAATCGCGGTCGTGAACGAGTCCGGTAAAATCACGCACTGGTTGGGCGACCCGGAGATGGTAACGATGACGCGGTCATCGATCAAGCCGTTCCAACTTGTGCCACTGGTTGCGAGCGGTGGAGCGGATGAATTCGGGTTCTCCAACCCGAACCTCTCGATCATGGCCGGCTCCCATTCAGGGACGGATGAACATATCGCGGTAGTGCGTTCCAACCTGAAGAAGGCAGGGAATGAGCCATCGCATTTGAAGTGCGGACACCATTGGCCGCTTGGTATGCAGACGGATAACAAGTATCCGCTGCAGGGAGAGGACAAGGATCCATTGCGGCATAACTGCTCCGGGAAGCATTCCGGATTTCTGGCGCTGGCCAGGTATCTTGGGGTCCCGCCTGAGCGATATCTTGATCCCGAGTCCGAGGTCCAGAAGCGGGTGAAAGCGGCGATCTCTGAGATCTGCGACTACCCGGAAGAGAAGATGTATATGGGGACAGATGGCTGCTCGGCGCCCAATTTCCCCATGCCGCTGCGGAATCTGGCGATCGGGTTCATGAAATTGGCGACCGCGGATGTTGGTGGTAACCGGACGGAGAAATCACTGGCCCGGATACGGGAGGCGATGTCGGAGTTTCCGTTGCTGTTTTCTGGAGAGAGCCGGTTTGACTACAATTTGATGCGGTCATTCCCGTGGAATGTCATCTGCAAGGGGGGCGCGGAAGCATTGCAGGCGATAGGGTTCCGGGAGCAGAAAATCGGGATCGTGGTGAAAGTGCACGACGGCGGGGCGAGGGGGCTGGGCGTGATCTGCCTTGAGGTGCTTCGCCAACTTGGAATCGTGCAAAACGTGGATGACTTTGCGCATCTTGTGCGGTATAATAATCCAGAGATCAAGAACAATGCCGGTCTGGTGACCGGGCATGTGGTTCCGGTATTTAAGTTGAGATCGGTGTAATGAGCCTGTTCGTGACATTGGCAGTTCCTACCCACCTGGACCTCAGGTATCACCGCAGGAGGGTCAAGGCGGTCATTTAGTCGTTGCTTCCATTTGGTGTGAACGTACGTACAACCAGAAGGCAGAACGCAAGGAGTGAAAGCCATGACCATTCGTCGACAGCCCGCCGAACCATATCGTATCAAAGCTGTAGAGCCGATCCGGCTTATGAGCCGCGAAGACCGGCTTGATCGGATACGGCAATCCAAATTCAATCTATTCAAGATAAACGCCGCGGATGTGTATATCGATCTGTTGACCGATTCCGGGACAGGGGCGATGTCCAATGCGCAGTGGGCGGCGCTGATGATGGGGGATGAGTCGTACGCCTGCGCACAGTCGTACCGTCGGTTTGAAAATCGCGTCCAGCAACTTTTCCGGAAGAGATTCGCGATCCCGGTCCACCAGGGGAGAGTGGCGGAGAACCTGATGTTCAGTTCGATGCTCAAGCCGGGGCAGTATGTGATCAACAACACGCATTTTGATACCACACGCGCCAACGTGATGCACAAAGGCGGCATACCGATAGATCTGCCCTGCAAGGAATCCTCTTCGAATGAGCCGATTCCGTTCAAGGGGAATATCGACACGATGAAGCTCGAGGAGTTCATTCGTGAGAAAGGGACTGAGGCGATCGCGGCGGTGATGTTGACGGTGACCAACAATTCGTCGGGTGGACAGCCGGTCTCGATGGCGAACATTCATGAGACTGCGGAAATCTGTCGTCGGTATGGATTGAAATTCTATTTTGATGCCGCGCGATTTGCGGAGAATTGTTATTTCATCAAGCGGGATGAAGCGGGGTATCACGACAAGTCGATTCGCGAGATCGCGCATGAGATGTTTGATTGCTGCGATGGCGCGTTGATGTCGGCCAAAAAGGACGGGCTGGCGAATATCGGCGGATTGATCGCTATCAACGACGAAGATCTCTACGCGAAGATCTGCGAGTTGATGGTGGTGATCGAGGGGTTCCCGACCTACGGTGGATTGGCCGGGCGGGATCTGGATGTGCTCGCGGTTGGGCTGGAGGAAGTGCTGGAGTATGACTATCTCGACTATCGGATAGGGCAGGTGCACTACTTTGGCGAAAAGATAAAAGAAGCTGGAATGCCGATTATCGAGCCAACTGGCGGACACGCGGTCTTTGTTGATGCCGGAAGATTACTGCCGCAGATACCGGTCGACCAATTCCCAGGACAGGGGCTGGCCATAGCGTTTTATGTTGAAGGAGCGGTGAGAACGGTTGAGATCGGTTCGCTGATGTTTGGCGGAGTAGATGCGGCAACCGGAAAGAAGTACAGCGCAACCAAAGAATTGGTACGGATGGCGGTGCCACGTCGCGTCTTCACAAACTCACAATTGGATTATGTCGCTGAGGTGGCCGAGCGGATAGTCGCGCAGAAGAATCAGATACCCGGGTATCGAATAACGCGCGAGCCGGCGTTGCTGAGGCATTTTACGTGTGAACTTGAAGCGATGCAGATGAAACCAGCGCATGTGTAGGAAGATGGCAGTGCGTCCTATTTTCTATGTTTTGCTGGCCGCAGTGCTGCTTGCATTTTTCACCGGGTGTGGGGTGACGATCCAGACGGGGCCGGAAGATCAGCAGCGGCTCACCGAGGTTTCAGAAACCAGGGCGAGGGAGATACGGGCGGATTATGCCGAGCGAATTCGCGCGGCGGGCCCGGTTCAGAAAGCCGAGATACTCAAGACGCTCGTCGATTCGGTATCGGCGGCATATTTCCGGTATGGGGAGCGGATGGCGGATGACTGGCAGCGGGGGAATCAGGAGCGGGGAACGGAGATTCCAGCCAGCGAGATGCGTCAGTTGGTGGAGCGTTCAAACGAATCGCAGCGCCCGATCTTTGGAGCATATGAAGATATCCTTGATCTGGGAATGGAAGAGATAACTCGTGAAGGGCAACTCGATCGGACCACACTGCAGTTGCTTGACGCGTTGCGCAATCAGTTCTACAAGAATTACAGTGCGGTTTTTCTGCCTTCCGGGGATGTAGGTCGGTACCGAACGGAGTTGTCCGGGGCGCGGGACGACACCGAGAAACAAAGTTGGGAACTTGGGGAGGACCTTCGACGCTATTAGGGATAGACGGGCCATATTTGCCCTTCGTCTGTGAACAGAAGTTCAGGATAGTTGAAGCCAGGGGGAGTAACCGGGTCTCGCAGAGTAAAGCAGGTTTGATTCATCCTGTTTGCTAACCTATTGATATTCAAGAAAGTCCCGTGAAAAATCGTGGGCTGTTCAGTTTGTTGGCCGGGAATTTGCGACAACCTGGGAGTTGGGAGAGGGGGAGATGTTGACTTTTCTGGCGGAAGTTATTAGTTTTAGGCGGCTTAAGTCGCATAACGTCTGTACAAAAAGAGGAGAAAGCTTATAGCACGTAGCTAACGAATAGAATTAACCGTTTCAGCCAGGATAGCGATTGTTGAATCGGCAGTTAGCCAGTGCTATGAACTTTCAGAGCTCCCTGACCGGGTTGCGGTCAGGAAACCACACCTCTTTGTGGCAGTCGTTTTTTTATGCCTGCCTGGTGCTGTTCTGCACGTCCGTTCATGCCGGTCAATCTTCCACGACAGTCGTCAATTCAAGTTCAAGCGAAGTCAGTTTTGTCCGATCGATCGCCGACCTTTCGGCACTTACTCGTATAGTCTATCCTGACAGCTCCGTCGGGTACGTAACGACCTCCCAGATTCTGATGCCGATCGGCTCAACCGCGCGACTTGTGTCTGCAAGCGGTTCGGGGCTGAAGGGATCATCAGAGTTGATTTCTGAAGTTTCCGCGAATCTTCCGCTGGTGTCTCTTGCCAAGCCGCGCATCGTACGCGGTCGTCAGGTGGTGGCGCTTCAAATCGCGCCGGTCATCGGTGATGCCTACTACACCACTGTCGCGATAACCGTGGCGTTTGACGGCGGTGATAAAAATGCCGACGGTGCTGTGCCGGATCCGATCTTCGACCGCATCTTTGCGCGATCGACAGTCAACTTTGATCAAGGTGTCAACTGGCGTACCAACGTTCAAGTGGCGGCAGGAAAGGTAGCGGCGGAAGAAAATCCGTTTGAGCTTTCGACAAGCTGGTTGAAAATGGGGGTGACTCAGACAGGGCTGTACCGGATCACCGGAGCTCAATTGGCGACGGCGGGGATCCCTTTGACTAACCTTCGGTCCGATTCCGTCAGAGTTTTTAACGGCGGCGGACTTCCAGTGGATATGCGGAATGAAGAACCGCGTCCGGAGTTCACCGAACTGGCGATACGTGTAGAGGATGGCGGCGATGGTCTGTTCGGGAGCTCTGATGCGCTCTACTTCTTCGGCGAAGCGCCCAACCGGTTTGTCTATGAAGCGGGCGAACCGATTGTTTGGGTGAACAACGTCTATGCTACGCAGAATGTGTACTGGCTGACCGTGGCGACCGGTGGATTCAGTTCCGCGCCGGTGCGTATGACCTCGGTATCCGCGACTCCGACCGGAACGCAGGACACAACGATCACGACGGTCCGTCGACAGACACATGTCGAGCAGGATAATCTGTTGTCCGAAGATGCCAGCAATCATGTTAGTGATTACTACAACTGGTATTGGACTGACCAGCGGAACCTGAGTCTCTTTGCGGCAACGCCCGGTATTGTAGCGGGTGATTCGGCGATGCTGTCTTTGCAGGGGAAAACAGGTGTGTCGGGAACCAGTTCTTATATGTCCGTCAACGTGAATAACGTGGCCGGTCTGAACCCCATACGGACGTCAAGTTATTGCCGTTTCGGCACGCGATCGCTCATCGACGGGTTGAACGATATTGATATAGCGCTCACGCCGATCTCAAGTCAGGTCGCGCCGTACTTTGATCTCATTGAGATCAGTTACCTGAGCCGACTGGTTCCGATAAACAATCAGATCGATCTGGTATGTGAAGGAGTTGCGGGCCGCGGGTTGGTGCAGATACAGGATAATTTCACGGCGACGCCGTGGCTTTTGGATATAGCCGACCCGCAGAATCCGATCTTCCTATCAGGCTATCAGCGGAGTGGTGGACAGTTGTCGTTCGAATCGATTATGGAAGATCCGGGAGTCAATCGATTCTACGCCGCGACCACGACTTCAGCTGTCTCTCCCGCGAGCATCCAGCGGGTGACACCTGTGGCAATGCGAGGAAGCAGCGCGCAGACAGATCTGATCATCATTGCTCCGCAGACATTGATCTCCGGGCTCGACGAGTATGTAGCGTACCGCCAGGCAGAAGGGTTCAGCATCAAAGTCGCGGCGCTTGACGCTATCTACGACAATTTCTCGTGGGGAATGCCCGACCCGACGGCGATCCGGGATTTCCTGAAATTCGCGTATGAGAACTATCCATCTCCCGCGCCATCGGCAGTGTTGTTGGTTGGTGACGCGAACTACGATTGGCTCAATCGTCTTGGCTCCGGACAGGCAAATTATGTCCCGAGCTACATCAATCCACTCGAGGGTGGCTCGCTGGGGTCATCGTATGGCGATGACAACTACGTCTACTTCGGCGCCTACGGCATTTTGGATGGCGACCGGAGTTACCTGTCGGGTGATCGCGGGTTTGATATGATGTCTGCACGCTGGCCCGTCAGGAGCCGAGCGGAGATCTCGAATATCGTCGCCAAGATAAAGGCGTATGAATCGAGTGACGATTATGGGCCTTGGCGGACCAATGTCACACTGGTTGCCGATGATGAGTATGGGCAGTTCAATACCGAGACCTTTCACGCGACCCAGACGGAAGAGTTGCAGAGAGCGCACATGCCGGCGCACTTCATGCGGAACAAGATTTACTTGTGGGATTATCCGTTCGTCAACGGCGACAAACCGGCGGCCAACGAAGCGATCGTTGACGCGATCAACAAAGGTTCTTTGGTAGTGAATTATGTGGGGCATGGGAATCCGGATGTCTGGGCACATGAGCACGTCTTCACGCGAACCGGCGACCTGCCGCGCCTTCGCGATATAGATAGACTCCCGCTGATCTTCACGGCGTCGTGCGCGATAGGGTTCTTTGATGATCCGGGTCGGCAGGCGATGGGAGAAGATTTCCTGACCATGCCTTCGGGAGGCGCTATCAGCGTTATCTCCGCGACGAGGCTGGTGTTTTCATCGGATAACGCGGCGTTTAACCGCGAGGTGTTCGATCTGCTTATGTACGATGACTCGCTGACAATCTGTCAGGCGCTTTTTGCCGGGAAAATGCTTCGCCAATACGGAAACGATACGATTCCGCGTCCGGAGGATAATGATCGGGCGTATGTCTTGTTTGGTGATCCGTTCCTCAAATTGGGGATGCCGCGTCTTCGGATCGAGTTCTCTGAAACTCCCGATAGCCTGATGGCTCTCGGTGGCAGTCGCATCGCCGGGCGAGTTGTTGATAAACTCGGACAGCCGGTCTTGGCAGACGGCGAGTTGATCGTGACGGTCTACGATTCCGATCGGGATAAGACGTATCGACTGGTCAACAGTTCCGGTCAAGTCACGCAGGAAGTGAACTACCAGATGACCGGGCCAACGCTTTTCAGAGGAAGCGCGGCGATAGTGAACGGTCAGTTCCAGGCGGATTTTATCTCGCCTCTCGATATCAGTTTTGGCGGCCAGGGGGCAAAAGTCCTGGCTTACGCGGTGCTTGATACGATTGACGCGGTCGGTCTCGCGGACTCAATTCCGGTCAGTGTACAGGTGGCGGTTTCGACCGACTCGGTAGGGCCATCGATAAGTTTCAGTATCAGCGGCCGACCCGATTTCCAGGATGGTGACTATGTCTGGCTGCAGGATACTCTCGTGGTGGTTTTGGAGGATAGCTCTGGTATCAATGTCGCTGGGGGACTTGGACATGGGATATCGTTGATAGTGGATGAACGGGCCGATCAGCCGATACAGTTATCAGATGCTTTTGCCTATGACCAGGGGTCCTATCGGAGCGGTCGACTGGCCTATTCGCTCGGGTCGCTGAGCCAGGGTGAGCATACATTCAAAATAAAGGCCTGGGATAACGCCAACAATTCGTCGACGGCGCAATTCAGCGCGACCGTCTCAAGTCCGGGACGACTGGCGATACAGGACCTGTTGAACTATCCCAATCCCATGCAGGAGCAGACAACCTTCTATTTTGAATTGACCGATGATGTCGAGCAGATGTCGCTGGAGATATTCACGGTGGCTGGTCGCAAGATCCGGAGTTACAGCGGAAGCAACCTGCTGGCCTCGACCTATCCGAATGATCATTTCCGGTTGACGTGGGATGGACGGGATGTCGTGGGGGATCGCGTTGCGACCGGGGTATACATATACAAAGTGAGCGCGGTGCCGTCGAGTGGCGGCGAAGTAGTCGAATCGTTTGGGAAAATTGTCGTTATTAACTAATAGTACTGGAGTCTGACGTAATGAAGAAAACACTGAGTTGTCTGTTGGCGATGTTCCTCCTGACGATCGGGATGGTATCCAGCAGCTATGCGGATATCTCGAACGCGGCGGTGCTGTTCCTTCGGATCGCACCGGGCGCACGCGCCGCAGGCATGGGTGAAGCCTTTGTCGCGATCGCGGATGACGCGACAGCCACGCACTACAATCCGGCCGGACTTGGGGCCTACCCCCTGTCCGGAAGTTCACTCGAGACCAAGATCCCGGCGGAATATCGCCCGATCCGTAGTCTGACCGTGCTGAAGACCGGCAAGGGAAACAGCATGGATGATTACGAAATGTGGGCCTTGACCGCCAAGGGACTAATGCGCGCGAAAGACGGGAAGTGGACCAGCGGCGAAACGCAGTCGACTCGTACCGACCAGACGATCGCGCAGTTGACCACTCGCTATTACAATATCACCAATCCGGATGAATTGCCGGAATTGGTGGAAAAAGTCGCCGCCACCAACAACCGGATGGGAAAGGACGCTGTTGTGGAGTTCCGCGACCAGGTGTTGGCGATGGTGCCATCGGATTACGCCGACCGAGCGGGATTGCAGCAGTCGCTCGATTCGCTGGTTGAGATGTGGTCACTCGTCCGCATTAACTGGGATCGATTCGCTGAATCCAAGTCGATCTTCGAGGATGCCAAGAAAGACAGCGCGCTGACCTCGCGCGAGACCGAGCGGATCCAATTCTCAGTGGAGCGGTCGCGGAATCGGTTCATCCCGGAAGAAGTGACCTTTCCCTTCAACGCAAAGCTGAATGGCGAGCCGACCGTGTTGGCGGCGCAGGATAATATCCTGATAATCGGTACGACAGAAGGATTGGTCCGTTACAATTCGAAAAACTGGCAGACCTTTACGACCGAAGGTGGGTTGCCGTCGGATACGATCACCGCGCTCAAGGCGGTGAATGGCGCCGTGGTGGTCGGGACGACCGCCGGATTGGCTCGTTTCAATACCTTGACGATTGAGCCGTATGATACCGCAAGCGCGGCTCCCGCGGGTTACGTGTCGGCTATTGGTGCGGGTTCAGGGAATGAGCTGTTCGCTGTCGTGGGCGGAGATCTGTATCATTTTAACGGCACTGTCTGGTCGAACTCGTTCCCGTATACTGTGGTGATCGATGATACGCCGGAGAAGATCGCAGCCAAGTACTCCATCTATGGCACGAAGAAAGACCTGAACGCGTATCTCGACAAGTTCAGAGCGGTCAATGCCGGGACCGAAGGGATGGAAACACTGGAGCCGGGTGAAGTGATCAAGGTTCCGTATGTGGCAACGCTCAAAGGTGAGATCACGTCGCTTACCGGCGGTATCCCCGGTCAGACTGTCTGGGTCGGTTCGAATTACGGAGTGATGTTCCTGACCAGCGACGGTTGGCAGATGCCGGGATACCGTGAGTGGTCTCCGGCGGACACGATCACGACGATCGCCCAGGTTGCCGCGTTGCGCAAGGATATCAAGGGAACAACTCAGGAAGCGTATGAAGCGGCCCTGAAAGATATCAATGATCTTCCGGAGGGAGTGATCGCTCCGGGCCGGGCGATCCGTCATTTCAAAAACGCCGCGGCCTCGCCTGTAACCTCGGTCGATTGGTTTGATGATGTTGTATATGTCGGGACCGAAGAAGGTCTGTTGGAATACGTCAAAGGTGAATGGCGCCGCAGTGATTTCCGGGGACTTGGCTCTGAGCCATCGCGCCGTGTTTCAATGGTCAACTCACAAATGTGGGCGGCCAGCGATGAACGGATGGTGACCGGAACATCAGGTCGGCCGGAGATCTCCACCATGTACGTGAAGTGGTTGCCGGAACTGGCGGATGACCTGTACTACACCTATTTCTCCGGTGTCTTCAATGTGAAGAGCATCGGGACGATCGGCCTGTCATCCTCGTTCATTTCCTACGGTACGATCACGCGCACGGGTGAGAATGCCGAAGATCTGGGAACCTTTGACGCGTTTGACTTCGCTTTCCAGGGTTCGTACGGAACATCGCTGACCAACAAACTCAAAGGTGGTATATCGGCGAAGTTCCTCTGGTCGCACCTCGCCGAGCAGGGCGCCGCGGCAGAGAAGGGGAAAGGGACCTCTTACGGGTTTGCGCTCGACTTCGGATTGCTGTATCATGCGTCCGACCGGATGAATGTCGGTGTGGCGCTGACCAACCTTGGTCCGAAAATGACCTATATTGATGCCAACCAGGCGGATGATCTGCCGCGCAATCTTTCGGTCGGCGTGGCGTACAAGCTGCTCCGCGCTCGTGATACGAAAGTGACCGTAGCGGCCGAGTACAATAAGATGATGGTCGGCCTGAATGACAGCTTCTCTGATGAGTTGTTGAAGGAAGCCGTGTTTAACGGTGGCATCGAAGCGACTTTCCTAAACCTTATCTCGGGCCGCTTTGGATATGTCTATGACGAAGAGGGTGATGTGAAAGTCTGGACGATCGGCGCCGGCATACACGCGTTGGAGCGTTTCCGCTTCGACGTTGCGTATATCCCGAGCGGTGAGTCGGTCGCGCTGGCCAATATCACGCGCTTCTCGCTGTCCATCATGCTCTAGGTCGCAACCGGAAGGATGTTCTTTGGTGAAGAGACAGAGGTGGGTTGGGTCAATAGGATTGGCCGGGTGTCTGCTGATACTGCTCGCGACCGCGGGAGTGTCGGCTGACAAGGTCCTCATAGGAACCAAAACACAGGTTCCGGCGACCGGCGAAAACACGGTGAAACATCGGTGCCTCACTCCCGAGTGCGGCCCGATGCACGCCCCGGAGCAACTCCGCGTCGAACGCGACAAGCCCTGGTCGCTTCCTAAAGCGGCATTGGGAGAGCAGCAGGCGGTGATCCGTGTGCTGGCGCTCCGATTCAATTTTCAGTATGAAACGACTGACGATCCGAACACGACTGGTCGTGGGCGAATGGATTTCACTCGACCGCTCGCTAATCCACTGGATTCGGCTGCCTATTACGATCAGGTCGGTCATTGGATCGATCCGCCGCCGCACAACAAAGAGTACTTCAATGCCCACCTGTCGGCGCTGGACCGTTACTGGAATCAGGTTTCCGATGGTCATGTCCAGATAGTCTGGCACAATTTCCCGGAAGTCAGCGACTCCGCCTACACACTACCCTATCCGATGTCCCATTACGGGCGATGTGATTCGGTGGTGATCGGGCTGGAAGATTATTTCGAAGACTGCATCCGACTGGCGGATACGCTGCATCGGCTGGGGGATACGAATATCGATTTCTCGCTGTATGACGCGATCATTCTGTTCCATGCCGGTTCGGATCGTCAGAACGATATCGGCTTTCCGCCGACTTGTTCGGATCTGTTCACCGGGTTTATCAAGTTCGGAGACTCCATTCCGGTCGATGGCGGGGCGAATTTCGTGCGAACTGCGCTCCTTATGCCGGAGACGTCGAGTCAGGATAACCGCGCTACCGCGCTAAATGCGGTGATAGCGCACGAGTTCGGGCATCAGCTAGGTCTGGTGGATGTGTATCGGACCGACAATTTCCTGTCGCAACTTGGCGACTTCTCGCTGATGGACAATAATGGATTCTCGACCGGGATCGATTTCGGCTTTGAGACTGGACAAGTATTCGGGGCGATACCAATATATCCCGATGCCTGGTCTCGGGCGTATCTCGGTTATGTGCCGGTGGTTGATTTCCGGCAGGGGTCGGATATCAGAGTGGTGGCCGCTGAAGTGGCAACATCGGGAATCAAAATCGCGCGGGTGCCTATTTCGGAAAATGAGTTCTATCTCATTGAGAATCGCTTGCAGGAGACGGACGGATTGCAGACCGCGGCATTGGTCGACTCAGCAACCAATGTCATTCAGGGCCCGGTCAATCTGGCGCGGCAGTTCACGGGAGAGTATGATTTCCTGATTCCAGGTTCCGGCATGCTGATCTATCATGTCGATGAAGCGGTGGCAGGACTGGATTGGGATGGGGATGGACAGAACAATTTCGAAGATAACGATCTGCAGAATAATCCTGACCGGAAATTCCTGACGCTCATCGAGGCGGATGGCCTGGTCAATTTCGGGGGGTACTATCGCTCCGGGTTTGGCAATGAGAACGACATGTACCGCGATGACCGAAATACGTCGTTCACGCCGAATACCAATCCGCCGTCGATCGACAACAGCGGGAATAACACGCGGGTCTACATCACCGGGATTACCAGAGACACCATCAGGCCATCCGGCGCTCGAGATGTCACCTATATCGACAGCGTGATGCTGTTTGATCTGGAGACGGAGAATCTGGCGACGGGGTTCCCGGTTCGCGTGGGTCGGCCGGTATACGGTATCTCGCCAGTGGTTGCGGATTTGAATGACGATGGTTCGCCTGAAGTGATTGTGGCGTCGGGGCGGTTCCTGCAGGTGATGACCGAGTCCGGAGGGAATTTCCTGCTTGATGTGGCAGACACCTGCGCGGCCTGTCCGCGCTATACCGATAGCTCTTTTGCGTCGGTCTATCCGGGGCGTGAGCATATGATGCCGGCTTACTTTATCGCGAATAGCGATATCACAACTCAGCCGGTAGTGGGTACCTTCGGCGCCGATCCAATGAAGATGATCGGAATAGGGTACCAATCATCGGCATCGGGAGGAACGGTAGCGTTCATCACGCAATATGATGATCCGCCGAATGGACTGGCCGAATTCACGGGTAACCTGAATTCCGTGACCGGCGTACCGATAGCGATGGCGTTCAGCGATCGTTTCCTGGTGCTGACCGATTCTGGAATGGTGTATGGCTTCACGGGTGCTGTCGGCGCGACGAGCGGGTTCAGAGTGACAGATGAACAGTATCACGGAATGTGCCTCCTGGGTATGCGCGCGGTGGTAATGCACGGCGACGAGTCGGTTACTCGGCTGACCTGGTTGGATACGCCGTCTGTGACGGTGGAGTTACCGGGATATTACAACTGGGGACCGGTTGCCTGTGATATGGATCGGGATGGCCAGCCGGAGATCCTGGCGGCATCGCCGGATGGTAATATTGTATACGCGACTATCGATACATCCGGCAACGAGCCCGTCCTAAGGATACTTGAAGAGAAGAACACAGGTTTCGCCTACACCGCCAATCCGGTCGCCGGGGATGTTGATCTGGATGGATGGCCGGATATGGTGATCGGCGGACGGAATGGTCTCTACGCGTTCGATCATCGAGCCCAACTCCTAACCAATTTCCCGATAGAGATCAATGACCGCTATCCATGGGATAGTGTGATCGCCGCGCCGATCCATGCGGAGATCAACCGCACCGGAGTGCCGGAAATGATCTTCCCAACGGGCATAGGAAATATCTACTCGTTCGGCTTAGGCAAGTCATATGGATTTCCATTGTCGGGCGGAGAACTGGGAGTTGGTTCGCCGGTACTCTTCCACTCGGACTCGACGGCGAAGTTGGGGTATGTCGGGGTGGATGGATGGTTCTACGCCTGGAATGTGTTGACCGATTCGACACGCAACTATTGGCCGATGTACGGCCATGACGCGCGCGGGTCATTCGCGCTGCCGGTGGAAGAACTGGTTGATCCCGTTCCGCTGGCGACACTTTTCGACGACAAGAAGTTTTTCAATTATCCTAATCCGGCGACCAATGGCAATACGACTTTCCGCTATGAACTTGGCGAAGATGCCCGGAGAGTAGAGATGACCATTTTCGATCTGGCCGGGACGGAAGTAGCGTCGTTCCTCGGTCCGGCGTTCGCCGGAACAAATGAATCTGTCTGGCAGTGCGGAGATGTTACGCCGGGTGTCTACCGGTGTCGCATTGTCGTGGAGTTCAACGGCGAGACCAAAACAGCGTTTACAGATGTGGCGGTGATACGATGAAAATGTCCATGACGAAGCTGCTGATGATGTCAGTGGCGTTGGGGTTACTGGTTACCTCGGCGCTGGCTGATGATCTGGTAACGCTGACCCCGCTCGAGCAAGCGGGTCTTGAATTGCGCTATGGTTCAACCATGGCCTGGGCCGATGAAAGCAAACTCGATCTGGACCAGGGCGATAAGAAAGAAGTGTCAACTGGACGGAAATCGCCGGGAAAGGCATTCGCGCTCAGTCTGCTGGTCCCGGGGCTTGGCCAATATTACAATGGAAGCAGGATCAAGCCGTTCGTGTTCCTAGGAGTGGAAGTTACCGCCTGGGCCATGTATTTCAAGTGGCATGGTGATTATGAGGATATGACGACGGCATTCGAGAATTTCCAGCGGGCGCATTGGAGTCGCGAAGCATACGCTGATTATTTAGAGGCTGCGTATCAAGGGCGCGGTGGGGAATATCGCGATGACGATTCCATTACTGCGGTTGAGATAAGTCACCATCTCCCGGACACAGAGACCGGACAGTATTTTGAGATGACCGGCAAGTACAACCAATTTGCCTGGGGGTGGAATGACGCGACACGCGATGGATACACGTTGGAGACATGGCCTAACAGCGCCGATTTAGCGATCGTTGACCAGGCGCATACGCCGATCAGCGCGCGGCGCGAGGCGTATCTTCAGATGCGCAAGGATGCCAATGACAAGTATGATCAGGCAGAGCGGATGATCATCGTCTCGATCGTGAATCACCTGATAAGCGGATTTGAGGCGTATATAGGCGCGAAGAGACACAACAAGCAGGTTGGGGGCGGCGACCGTGAGTTTTCGAGTATCGGGCTGGAAGCATCGGTTCGTTCACTCAGTCTGCCGAATGACACCCCCTATTTGACCGCGACGGTGAGGTTCTGAGGTGAAAAAACGACTTACGATGATGTGGTTGGCGGCCGGTTTTCTCATGTTCGGCCTCCTCAGTATCGCGCCTCGCGCCGGTGATTTGCAGTTTTCCTCTGTTGATCTGGCGATGCGCGTAGAGATGGCTCTGGCGGATGATGACTTTGTTCAGGAGAAGGACGGCAGGCAGAATCAGTCAAAGGTCAGCGCTGAGGGGAAGAAGTCGATCTTCCGCGCCGCGCTCTATTCGACCTTGATCCCGGGATTGGGAGAATACTATGTAGGGAATAGGGGGAAGGCGCGGATCTTTTTTGCCACTGACGCGGTGACCTGGATCGGCTATGCGTCGTACCGGATCTATGGTCACGCGAAGGAAGAAGATTATATCCGGTTCGCCCAGACCAACGCGAACGCGCAACTTGAAAACAAGAGTGATGACTTCCGCGACATGGTAGGATTCTACTCGAGTATCAATGATTATAACACGTTCGGACGCGTGTTTGACACGGATAGACCTTATCTGGTCGATTCGCCCGAGAACCACTGGCAGTGGCAGTCAGAGTCCGACCAGGGGACCTATCGGCATTTGAAGAACCGGAGCCGTGAGGCATACCGCACGGCGGATTTCTTTATAGGTATCGCGATCGTCACGCGTATCGTATCGGTCATCGATGCCGTACGTGATGTGAAGCGGTACAATAGCCGGCTCGACCGGGAGTTTTCGGACGCGCCGGTGCGGCTTGAGCTGAATCCGCTGTCGCCCACCCGGCAGGTAGTCTTGTCCGTTCGTACGCCATTCTAAATGGAGTCAGATGAGGCGCGTTGTCGTATTGGTAATTCTGATGATCTGGGGGAGTGGGTGCGGAGCGCCGGCATCCAAGAAGATCTCAACCACAACAGCGCAATCATCGCCTAACCAACTCAGCGCAATACTAATCGAACGATTTCTTGATGCACCGGTCATGGGGCAGGTACTGCGAAATCCATCGGCGATCGTGACAGATTTTCGAGGGGAGACGTATCTGTGTGACGAGGGGAACAATCGAATAATCAAGTTCGACACTCTGATGCGCCCGATAATAGACCGGGGTGGATTCGGCCGACAGCCGGGGCTGTTCAACCGGCCGCGCGCCATGGCGATCGATAATCAACTGAACCTCTGGATATGTGACGCCGGGAACCGTCGCTTGGTCCGCATGGATGGCCGACTGAACTTTGTCGACGAGATCCCCTTCACCGATGATGAGGACGCTTTCAAGTTCGGGGAACCGAGTGGCATCGCTGTGACTAATTTCGGCTCGCTCTGGGTCTCCGATCTGGAACGGGATAGAGTCGCCGTGTTCGATAATGTTGGGCAGTTTGAGAAGTTCGTCGGGGATTTTGGCGCCGGAGGCGGGCCATTGCTGGACCCGGAAGGATGCGCAACCGACGAGGACGATCGGTTTTATGTCTGCGATGGCGGCAATGCCCGCGTAATGGTGTACGACGATTACGGGACTGATCTTCAGCGCTTGACCGACGACGAGATGATATTGCCAATTTCTGTGCTGTTGGATACCCGCCGCACGGCCTGGGTGCTGGACAAACTGGCCAATAGAGTATTCTGCTTTGATCGGGACGGACGGAATATTGCGCCGGGAGGGATTCGTCTGATCGGCAAAGGGAATGAGGATGTGGTCCCCGGCGGATTCAGTCGTTTGACTGATTCGACCATGGTCATCTCCGATGTCGCCAACGGCAGGCTGGTGCTCTGCAAATTGATCTTCGAGTAGCGGTCGGCAGGTAATAAGGATGAGGCTGCGTCACGCGTGTCTGGTCGGGATGCTATTGCTTGCGGCATATCATCCCGCGACCGCGCGGACCGTACTCCACTTCACATCTGAGAATCTTCCCAAGCGAGTTCTACTTCCCAGCAGCGGGTTATTCTTTAATAGCGACACACTGAGTATTGGCGCGCGCCAGTTGACTCGAGGCACAGATTATTCGGTCGACCTGGTTGCAGGATGGATCGAGCTTCCCGCGATAGCGCTTTCCCAATCTGATACGCTTTCAATAATCTATCATGCGGTACCTGTTTGGGTAACGCGGACCTATGGAAGACCAATTCCGGAAGCCTCGACTCCTAGCAATCCTATCCCACTTCCTTCAGATCTGTCGCCTACGACACGAACGGATGGATTCGCGAAGGATATCAAGATATCCGGAGCAAAGACATTCCGCTTCAGCAGTCGCACCCAGGGAGAGGCGGATTTCGGACAGTCTCTGGATCTGCGGATAAATGGCGAGCTATCGCCGGGACTGGAGCTGACCGGGGCGCTGACTGACCGCGGGTATGATCCTTCGTACGGTAGTTCGACCAGTCGCTTGACGGAGTTGGATAAGCTGAATCTGCAACTTCGCTCGCAAAGACTGCATGCCCAGATCGGTGACATTATGCTTACGCGAGAATTCGGCGGCCCCGTCAAGCAGGTGTCAGGAGCCGCAGTGAAGCTGACCTACCCATCATGGCATCTGCAGGCCGGGGCGGCACGCCCGAAGGGGAGATATAATTCGATATCGCTGACCGGGCAGGATCGTTTCCAGGGACCGTACCGAATGGGAGGAGAGCAGACAGCATCGCCGGTGGTGCCCGGATCAGAAACGGTTTGGCTTGACGGTCGACAACTGGAGCGTGGGGCGGACAAGGATTACACCGTTGACTACCCGGCGGGTCAGATAACCTTCACGGCGCGGCATCCGATCGACCGTCGAAGTCGGATTGAAGTCGACTTTGAGCCGCTGGCGACAAGCTTCCGCCAGGAGTTGCTGACATTAGGAGGCGGCGTGAGTATTCGCGACTCGCTGCTGACGGTGAGCGTGTCTCAGTTTAGGGAAGGGGATGACCAGAGTCAGCTTCTGATCGGTGAATTGAGCGACACAGATCGCGCCTTGCTTGAGACCAACGGAGATCAGGATCTGTATGAAACGGGCGTGGTGGCGGATACAGCAGGAGACTACATCCTGGTAGCAGACAGCCTTCCAGACACGGTCTGGACATATGTGGGGAGCGGCAACGGAGAGTATCGGATCACGTTCTCTTATGTGGGAAGTGGCAACGGGGAGTACCGGTATGTCGGTGGGAATAGTTACCAGTTTGTCGGCTCGAGCAACGGAGATCATGCGCCGGTTCGGAAGATTCCCCGACCGGAAAGAACTGACTACTATGCCGGCCAGATCGGATTGCGGACTCCCGCGGGGAAACTCTCCGCCGATATTCGCCAAACTTCGCATGACAGGAACCTGTTTTCATCACTCGAGGATGCTGACAATGACGGCGTGTATTATCGGCTTGAATATGTGAAAGATTGGCTTTGGCAGGAGGAACAGGGATACCTGAGATTCGAGCGACGGTATCGTGAGCCGGACTTCAATCTAAGAGAACGACTAACTCAAGCGGACTTCTCGCGCGAATTCTTCCTGCCGTACAATTGGCGACCAACCGAGAACGAACTGCTTCATCAAGCGGAGATATCCGTAGCTCCTCTGACCGGGGTGGTGGTAACACCATCAGTGGCTCGACTAACCTACGACGACCGGTTTAAGGTCAATTCGGGAAAAGTAGGTGTCAGCGTTCGGCCGTCGGAGAAGTGGAGCATTAATTCAGTGATCCGGTCGCTCTCTTCGACCTTTGATACTATTGCCGCGAAGACAGAGGGTCATGCGAACGGATTGCTGACTGCGGCAAGTTACCGCTTCACAAGTGATTATCGGGTGCAGGCCACATATGAGTACGATAGTCGTCGAAGTGACTACTCCGGAACAGAAGCGGGTCTAAGGTTCAGACGATTTGAACTGGCTGGCGGGTCATCAACAGAGTCTATCCGTTACGAGCGTTATGATGAGGATAGTCTGCATCTGATTTGGTTTGCCTCTGGTACTCGGGATCGGATCCTTGCTAACTCGACTCGGCAGTTAGGTAATCTCAGTATCACCAGTGAACTTGGGTGGCAGAGGCTTGACGATATAGCCGCACGGAGCTCCAATTTTCTTGGGCGAGGCTCCCTCAATTATGCGGACACTCGGCGGCGACTGCAAACACAGGCCTCGTATTTGATATCCAACGAACTTCGCAATGAACGCGGCATCAGCTACTTGGAGGTCGAACCGGGGCGGGGGAATTATAGGCTGGAGAACGGGCAGTACCTTCCGGATCCGTATGGCAATTACATTCAGGTTGAGGAGCTGCTGTCGGAGCGGGCCGAAGTGGCGCGCGGAGAGAAGAGCTTTCTTTTCAGCAAAGAGCTTAAGGGAGTCTCGGTGCGAGTAGCCTCAAATATCCGCGAAGAGATGGTGGAGGGGGGGAAGCGTTCTGCCTGGTGGGTATTGCCGTTTTATTCGGATGGATCGCAGCCGTATCTGCTGCTTTCTCGCCGCTATGATGGCGAATTGCGGCTGTTTCAATGGAAGAATTTCTACGCGGTGAATCTGGCGATCACGGATGAGCTTGAGAAGCGGACAATCGGCGGAGCGGGCAAAGAACGCAAAGAGAGCCGCGGGAGTGTCACGCTGAAACAGGCGGCCGGCGGGATGTTGTTGGAGCAGACGGGTGAGATGTTTCGCTCCGACCGGGATCAGTATTACATCGGCGCGGGGTCGATCGACGGGATGCGCGGGACCATACTGCTTCGGCGACCACAGACGCAGTTTGAGTGGAGCGCGGGGCTGTCGGCCCGTCATGCTGTCTCAGAGCAAGATGACAAGGCAGACCTTTTCGCTGTGCTTCTGGGTGGAAAATTGCGGGCTGTCCAAAGGGGAGAATTGCGGCTCGACCTGGAGATCTATCGTCAATCGATCAAGCTTCCGTCGGGCGATTTTTCGTATACCCTGACGGATGATCACAACGGGAAGCGAGGGGCACTCTGGGCAGTCGGATTCAGGTACGCGGTTCGTCAGGGGCTCCAGGCAAACTTCAATTTTAGCGGTCGTCACTCCGATGATCGTCCTGGCAGAGTCTCCGGTCGGGGAGAGGTGGTAGCGACATTTTGAAAGCCCGGATCCTCGTCATATTGTTCATTGCGTGTGCCGCGAGCGCGATATCCGCGACTCCAATTCGGATCATATCTGACCACGCAAATGATGTGGGAAAGCTACTTGGCCGATACGGCGTCAACGAACAGACCGTAGAGAGGATTGGCGTCGATTCGTTGAAGTCGTTATTGGTTGGCGAGGGGTATTTGGACGCGGAAGTAGCGCTTGAGAAGGACAAAGTCGAAATCTCTGCTGGACCGATATATTCATTTGACCGTGTCGAGGTGGAGGGGGATTCGATCATCGCGGTCGGTATCTCCGGAACATTCACGCGCGCCAGTCTTGAAGAAGCGGTCAATTCAGTATTGGAGCAGTACTATGCACAGGGGTTCTATTTCGCGCGTGCGACTGTAAGCGCGCTGGAACGAAATGGGAAGAAAATCTCGGTGCGTTTGCAGGTCACTCCAGGACCGGTTGTGGCATTGAGTAGGCTGGTCATTGAAGGATTAGGGCGAACAAAGTCAGGCGTGGTTGAACGTGAGTTGATGGCGCAACCGGGGGACACGTTGACCGAAGCACTTCTCACTCGAATCGAAAGGCATTCCCGTGCCGTCAAGTATCTGCAGTATCTTCCGCCCATAACAATCACGCCACTCTCCGGATATGGCCAGGCGGATATCACGGTACGGTTTGCGGAACGACCACAGGTGAATCTGGCTGGTGGGGTAGGATACCAGAACGATCAAGCGGAAGCATTGCTCTGGAACCTGTCGCTGCAGGTCCCCAATCTCTTTGGTGAGGGGAAGCATGTGTCGCTGCGATCGGAGCGACGTCAGAAGGGGAGAAATCTGCTCGATCTTACCTACAGCCAACCGTCGAATTGGCTGGGGAGATCGCAGCTTCGAGCGGAAATATCAACGCGAGATTATCGTGAGCAATTCTACGAATTTACAGCCCGAGCCGGGATTGATATTGAACTAGCGCAGGGGAGCACCCTCGGATTATTGGGAGGTTGGAAGCGAGTGGAGCCGGTGGATTCGTCAGGGTACAGCCGATACGAGGTTGGATTGGGCTTTGAGCGCAGCGTTCTGGATGATCCAGTTAATCCGTCGACCGGCTATGTGTTGAATACATCCGTGACATATGCGTACCGGACAGTCGATGAAGACAGCACGCGGGCCGGACGAGGATTCAATAATACTCGAGCATCGTTGTCTGCCGAGCTTTTTCGACCATTGCTGAGTGGTCTTGTGCTGAAGACGCAACTGGGATACAGAGGGGTGGAGACACAGGATAAGTCTCTGCCGATATCCGAGCTGTTTTGGTTTGGCGGGCCGGGGAGCTTGCGGGGGTACCAGCAGGAGCAGTTCGCGGCGCAGCGAGGCGCGTTTGCGGCTGTAGAGCCGCGATGGCGATTCACCGGCGGTTATCTTTTCGGATTCTGGGACGGGGCGTTCTTGCAGATTCCGCTTTCAGGAGAAACTGCGGATATATATCGACAGGGTTTTGGCGGGGGGATCGCATTGGTGACTCACGAGCGGGCAATTCAATTGTCACTCGGTTGGAATCCTGACCTGAGTTTCGACCAGCCGTATTTATCAGTCGCGTTTCTCTCCGGTCTCTAAATCTTGCCTCCGGGTGGCGCAGGTCATAGATTGCGGCGTGTCTATCACTCCCTATTTCAGATTGATCCGTCTCGGCAACTGTCTATTGGCGGTCGCGGGTGTCTTAGTCGGCGCTTACCTGACTGCCGGACTTCAGGTGACATCGGCTCTCTGGATAACCTCGCTCGGAGTCTTTTTCATCTGCGCGGGGGGGAACGTGGTGAATGATATTGTCGACCGGAAGATTGACAGCATCAGCCATCCAAGCCGTCCGCTTCCATCAGGTGAGATACCCCATCGCGCCGCGATCGGTTTTGCGGTAGTGATACATTTGGGTGCTGTAGTTCTGATCCTGTTATCCGAGAAGCTGGTTGGGATCATCGGGAGTGGAGCGGTACTCTTGTTGCTAGGCTACAATTTCACCTTCAAGCGAATCCCGCTCGTAGGGAATATGGTTGTGGCGTTGCTCGCGGGACTCCCGTTTGTCTGCGGAGGACTTTCGGTTGATAGTGACTCGACCTTTAAGCTTCCCGGCCCACTGATTGCCGCCGCCTTTGCACTGTTATTCCATCTAATACGGGAGATCGTAAAGGACGTTGAGGATATGGAAGGGGACCGGGTAAGTGGCGGGTCATCCCTTGCACTCTGGCTCGGTGAACGCGCCGCGTTGGGCATAGCCTTGGGATTGTATCTGCTGCTCGCTGTTGTCACGATGATCCCCTACGTGATGGCGTGGTACGGGCTGGGTTATTTGCTCATTGTCATCTGTGTTCTCAATATTCCCCTGACTACTCTGCTGGTCATTGCGTTTTGGCACCCTAGTAAGGTCCATCTGGCACGCGTGCGGCGGGGACTGAAGGCGGGCATGGTGGTTGGGTTGGTGGCACTGCTGGTAGCCTGAACGTTAAACAATGTTAACTGGGGAAACAATCTGCTCCGGGGGCAGTATAATCCCCTTGATAGCGGGTGAATCCGGCCACCTTAGAACTTGACAAATCGTTATCAGGGTTTAGCTTAGTTGACCTTGGATAAGGCGGTCGGCAAACATCTCAGGGACTATGAATAAACAGATAATCCTGATCCTGACAGCAATAGCATTCGTTTTGGCGGTGACGAGCACACAGGGTATCGACCTATCGCAGTCGCTCGACCAAACATCCATTCCATACGAAGATCAGGCCGTACTCACTATCACAGTTGAATGGCCCGGTAGTCAGGCATCGTACATCTTCGACCGACCTGTTCAACCGACTCTGGAGAAGCTTCGAGTTCAAAGATTCGCCACTTCGGTGTCCTCGCAAGTTGTTGCTGGTGGGGAAGCTACAAAGAAAACCTTCACGTTTACTTTAGTTCCGACGGGGTCGGGTCTGGCACGCATTGAGCCTATGACCATCCACTACGTCTCCTGGCCGGATTCGATTCCTAGTGACTTGACCACTTCGGCTATGACGCTGACGGTCGCCGCGGCAAAGCCGGTGAACAAGTCGGGTGGACCTTTCGCGTTCCTGCCTTTGTGGGGATGGATAGTTGTCTGGGTGGTGGTTGCCACAGGGGCGGGGCTGGGTGCATGGCGATTCGCGAAGGCGAGAAAGAGCCCGGTTCCGGAAGTGAAGTCTCCGGTCACGCTTGTTCTGGAAGGGTTGACACAGTTACAGACCGATTCGGGATCTGATTTGAAGCGGTTTCAGACAGGGTTGTATAAGCTATTGGTGAACTTTGTTCAGGCAACCTGTGGTGTCGCGACCAGCGGACACTCAGCTGAGGAGATTGCGGAGGGGATCAAGAACTCCAGCCTGAGCGAGGCGGAAAAAGAAAAGATCACGGGATGGATACTTCGAGCAGATCGCGAGAAGTTCAGCCCGCTTCCGCCGACCCCGGGGGAGACGATACGGCTGGAGTCCGAAGTACGGACATTCTTTGAACAAATGCAGATGAAGAAATAGAGTGGAGGATCGATGCACACGGATATTCAACAGATCCAGGCGGTAGTCGAGCGAGAATCTTCGTTCGTCGACAAGCTGCAGGGTCAGATCAGCAATGTGATCGTCGGTCAGCGCTATCTGATCGACCGGTTGTTGATCGGTATACTGGCGAACGGGCACATTTTGATCGAGGGTGTCCCGGGGTTGGCGAAAACTCTGTCAGTGAAGACTCTTTCAGATGCCATCCAGGTGAAGTTCAGCCGTCTCCAGTTCACGCCGGATCTTCTGCCGGCCGACCTGATCGGGACGATGATCTACAATCCGCAGAAAGCGGAGTCTACGGTTCGCAAGGGCCCGGTCTTTGCCAATATCATTCTGGCGGACGAAATAACCCGCGCCCCCGCCAAAGCGCCGCGGCAGGCTGCCGTTTTCCATATCGAGGCTGAACGCCCTCGGGGTCGTCGCGATCCTTGCCGCGGCCGGCCTGCTCGGCTTTCACAACCTGCACCGCGACGCCTCGCCCAATCAGCGCCTGAACGTTTCCTACGACCCGACCCGCGAGCTGTACGCCGCGATCGACAAGACATTCGTCGAGGAGTTCCGCAAAAAGACCGGCGTCACCGTGCAGGTCAAGCAGTCGCATGGCGGTTCGGGCCGGCAGGCCGCCGAAGTCATCGAGGGCCACGAGAAGGCAAGCGTCGTCTCGCTGGCATTGCCACACGACGTCGATGCCCTGCGGAAGCGCGGCTTGATCGCCACACACTGGCCGAACCCG
>CAYNIJ010000007.1:0-171091 GCA_964397415.1 uncultured Ignavibacteriales bacterium
TGGGTTTAGAACGTCGTGAGACAGTTCGGTCCCTATCTGATACGGGCGCAGGAAACGTGAGGAAATTTGACCTTAGTACGAGAGGACCGGGTTGAACCAACCTCCAGTGCACCTATTATGACGCCAGTTGTATCGTAGGGTAGCTGCGTTGGGAAGGGATAAGTGCTGAAAGCATCTAAGTACCAAGCCCATTCCAAGATTACGTTTCCCAGACTGTAAAGTCTCTAAAGAGCCCTGGAAGATGACCAGGTTGATAGGTCACAGATGTAAGCGTAGTAATACGTTCAGTCGAGTGATACTAATTGCTCGTGCGGCTTAATCGATAAATTACTACATTTATCGCAACCTTCTTGCTCAGTGAACACTCCCGAAGAGTGCTCGCACTGCGCATCCAGTTGAAAGATCTCCTCTGACGCTTTACTAACTCACTATGAGAGTACATGACTGTACTGCTCACCGGCTCAGCCTTGAAGCCTCGATCACACGCCCCTTGACACCACTTTAGGCGTCTGATCATCGGCCCTCGGAAGCGCCTCATCCCAGCGAAAGCTGGGATCCACAGTACCAGTCAAAAGATATTCTCGGTGGCAATAGCGATAGGGTCACACCTGTTCCCATTCCGAACACAGAAGTTAAGCCTATCAACGTCGATGGTACTGCATCTGAGAGGGTGTGGGAGAGTAGAAATCCGCCGGGGTAATTAAGAACCCCCGACCGAAAGGTTGGGGGTTTTTTGTTGTGAATAGGACTATTGACATCGATGCTGGAGTAGTGCATTGTCAGACAAAGCTTGGAGGGAGTCTCATGGAACAAGTTACTTTTGACGGCTTGAGCGTTTTTGTCGGTGCTCTTTTTGGGGGGCTATTCGGATTCATATTTGAGCAATTCGGCGCTCATCTTGAAAGAAACCGAAGGAGGTGGGCGCAACACCACAATGCTCTTGTAAGATTAGACTCATACTGCAACGTGATTTTTTCTCTACGACCGGACAATCAAATGCAATTCGAGCTTCTGAAAAAAGTCTGTGAAGCTTCTTCAGGAGGGCCCATGGTTATGTGGAGTCAACCTACTGCGGTTCCATTGGATCCGGATTTGATGGAAGATTTATTGTGTATCTCAACCAAAAATTTGCTATTCAGTCTGCGTGTGAAGATTCGCAAGTTCAATCAAGCTATTGACACATCTAATCGTGCGACTCAGGGTCTATTAGATGCCCTCAATAGTGGGAAAATTGACGAAACTGTTTATCGGAAGAACCTTGGATCGTTCGGACTGGCGATAGATTCAATCATAAGGTACCTCGATTTGGTTGACGAGAACTCCTTTGAAATTGCGGCACGGGCAAGGTTGATGCTGAGACATGAGGGGAAACTTAAATTTTGGCAGTTTCGAAGATTGCCCACGCCTCATAAACCGACTTCTGAAGCTATTCGGGAAGAGATACTCAAGATGAGAGACGAGATGGATCTCATTGTTAGCAGTAGTCGCGCAGCCTTGCACGGAGCCGGGATTGATCCAACATGAGTATGACGTGAATTCACAATGGAGACATCGCAATTTGCTTGCCATATTCATATCCTACGAAATGATGACATGAAATCACATTCTGTGAGGTGAAGCCGAAATGGGTAATCAAAATCATGAATCGTCTTGGGTCCAGAAGATCGTCGCTCTACTGATAGCCATTATTGTTTTGGCATTAGTAGTGTGGGGAGGCTACTCACTCTTGAAGAGTCTTTTCGCACTAAAACCGGAGATTTTGGCACCAACATTAGTCGGGTTTGTGACTGTCATTGGCTCAGTAATTGCGGTCATTTACTCCAAGAGGCAAGAGAGAAAGAAGGACGTAGAATTCCAGCTTCGCCAGAACAAGGCAGTACTATACGCAGAATTTCTGAAAATGTGGTTTGATGTGCTTTTCGCTGAAAAATCCGGTAAGGGCGAAGTCACTATGGAGAACGTTGTGGAAGTCTATAATTCGGTTACCCAGAAACTCATTCCTTGGGGTTCCGATGAAGTATTGCCGCAACCATTCGTCTAGTTAATCGATTCCCGATTGAATTGGCAGCTAAAAGTTTGCTAACCGCTCCCAACTGGTAGGGCGGGTCCGTCCGCGAACCCGCCTACTTTCAATCAACCTCATCCCACCCGCGCCGGCAAGATGATCATCGTCTTTTCCACCAACTGAAGTCGCTTCTGGAGCGCAAACGCCGTCCCATTATGTAGCAATCGATTGTACCAGCGCTCCCGTCCAAACACCAAATGCCCAGCGAAATAGGTGATGCGCGGATACTCCTCCGCCAACTTCCGACACATTTCATCCAGCTCCGCCACCGCGTCAGTCGCGATCGCCATCCGATACTCCGCCGGAAACCCCATCGAATTCGCCAGTTTCACATACTTCGCCAAGTCTTCCTCCGTTTTTTCCTTCAAATGATCGAGCGCGTCCCGCACCTTGAACGCGTCCGAATCCACCACCGCGACCGCGACAAACACGATATTCTCGCAATGTTCTGGGAAATCTCGTATCGTCTTGAGCGTTGTATGTATCCCCAGTCCACCGTAACCTCCCACCATGATCACGCCCGTCGGCCTGGTCTTATCTATTTCTCGCGTTACCGTGCTTATATCTGTCTGAAGATCCATCAGCGATGCGTACAGCCTCGTCAGTCGAAGCGACATCGCCCGATAATGCCGACGCACTGCCATGCAGACCAGTATCACAGCGGCCGTCACCAGTAGTGTCACCCAGCCCCCCTGGCTGAACTTCTCGACCGAAATCACGACCAGAATCGTAAGGCAGAGGATCAGCCCGATCAGGTGAATGGAAATCTTCCGTTTCCACTTTCGTTCAGTTTGGCGATTCCCGAACCAGAACCGGCACATCCCCGTCTCGGTAATAGAAAACGTCAGGAAGACATTGATACTGTACATCACGACCAAATGCTGCACGCTCCCGCCGGTATAGATCAGCGCGATCATCGCCGCCGCGCCCATCAGCAGTATTCCGTTGCGGGTAGTCAACTGTTCCGAGAGATTGGAGAATCGCCGCGGCATCCATCCATCGACCGCCATATTTGCCAACACGCGCGGGCCATCCACAAATCCCGCCTGCGCCGCCACCACCAGCAATGCCCCTTCCGCGAGTAGCGTTAGTACCACAAACGTAGCCCCGAACGGCACCACCTCTACAAAGCGTTCGACCAGTACCGCGTTCATTGTTTTCCCCTCGACCGGTGTGATATTCCAGAGCAGATAACAGATAATCAATCCCGACGCCGTGAACGCCAGCGATGCCGCCATATAGATCATCGTCCGCTTACCAGTCCGCACTTTTGGCTCGCGCATGATCGGCAACCCGTTCGACACTGCCTCGATTCCTGTATATGTACCGCCGCCAAGCGAGTAGGCATGGATGAACAACAGCGCCACTCCTCCGAATCCCAGCACCGACAACCCCGATGACCACCCGTCGCCCACCGATTGGGCCACATCCGGAAGATTCCCGGTATGAACCGCAAACCCACCTACTATCAGTATCGCGTGCGTCACCACAAACAGCAGGAAAATAGGGAGGAGGATCAGGATTGACTCTTTCACCCCGCGCAGATTGATAGTGGTCAACCCGACTATGAGGATCGCTTCCGCCGGGAGCTTCAGATAATGCCACTCCATCGGCAGGAACGAAAACAGGGCGTCACCCGCTGCCGCAATCGAAATCGTGATTGTCAGCACATAATCGACAAGCAGGGCAGACCCCGATACCAACCCCGCCTTCTCGCCCAGAAGGGCCGTCGCCACCACATATCCGCCGCCACCCTGCGGGAAATGCTCGATCACCCGGCTGTAGGCGATCGCGATGATCGTCACCGTAAATGTCATCATCACCGCGAGCATCACCGCCAGATAGGTATGCTCCCCGAGCGTCCGAAATGCTTCTTCCGGCCCGTAGCACGACGATGATATCCCATCCGCTCCCAGACCCACCCATGCCAGAAAGGCGACAAGGGAGAGCTGATGAAATACCCGCCGATCGGTCACATCACGGCGCTTACCGAAAATGAACTCACGGAATCTTTGCGACCAATGTGGTCGTTCGGGAGGCTCCGGGTCTGCCCCGGAGTCAAAGAAAGGCATCCAGTTCATGACGAACCTCCAGACAAAAAATTACCTGTCAGAGAGAGTCTCCTCTCGACAGGGGAGGTTCTCTCTTTCGACGCCTATGAGGTTAGCTGACGGGCTCGGGCCGAAAGAGTTGCCCTACACCTTGCGGTGATGCGCCCCGGGAACTTGGGTCCCCCATTCCGTCGCCTACTGCGACGAACTCGGCGTATGTTGGGGCGAAAAGCTATTGCGACTTCGCCGTGTTGTCAATATGTTTTTTCGGACCTCCTCACTCCAATTTCTGCCGTCTACTGCCTCGGTCAGTACTTCCTCGTGTCCGCCCTACCCACAAATATCATTGCCTGACTCAGTCCTCATTTGGTATCTTTCCCCATAGTGGTCGATTTCTATCTCTTCGAACTCTTTTCATAACTATAAGGTCTGGGCATCAACAGGAGGCGGTATGTCAATGACCAGATTCGGAATGCGCCGGTTCGCGCAGGCGGCCCTGACTCTATGCGTTTTCACTACAGTTGCGGCTGCCGACAAAGAGACTTTCCTCAATGCCCCCGCCTGGGATCTCCAGTACGAGTTGGTCTTTACCGCGTCTTCCCGAGGCTCTGTCAATGTCGATGCCAATAGAGGGGGTGACATTACCGGCAAACTTGATTATGTCACCTCCCTCAAGCGGACCCTTACCGCACCATACCTTCTTGATCTCCGCAGTGGTGGCCCCAGCATGTCCATGCTCACAAATCTGATGGGTAGAAACGACCTCTCAAAGATGTCAGTGGCCGAGCAGCAGAAGTTCTCGATGGATATGTTATCAAAAATGGATCACACCGCCAACTGGATGAGCAGTGGCGGTATGACAGGCCTTGCCGATGATGCCTCGTATGAAGAGCAGACCGCCGCAATGCAAGCGGCCACGGAAGCTCAGATGGGGATGGCGACACTTGAATACAAAGAGACGGTCAAAGGTGATGACCTTCGCGACGAAATGGGCACTCCTTTCAAAATGAACACCCAGATCACGCACACTGGTTCTGGCACAGTTCAGGGCGGCGGACAGATCACACTTGAGCTTGATGTCGCCACCTCTGATTACCTTCTCGCGATGGGGTATAACTGGGCAGATCAATCAACCTCCTCAGTCAAGATTGTCGAAAGACAGCATAGAGAGATTTCGGGACAGATCACCGACACCACCATTACGTCCGAGTCCGGTCTCAATGGGATAGGGAGCCAGATCATCCCCGATGACTCCACGCAGATGGCTGGCATGATGTTGACCCTGAAAGGGAAATTCGACCCCGCCGACGGTTTCATCAAGGGAGAGCACACTCTTCCGGCCCATTACGAGAGCGTCCGGGGCGATGTTCCTGGAACGCTGGTAGTTAAATTCACGCTGAAGCCGCGCTAAAGAGCTACATGATTCACATCACTCGAACCCAGGTTCCCTGATCTGTTCACAGGGAACCTTGGTTTCACAGTCATCTTGCAACTGTTGAATCGGGCGGAAAGATCGGTACTATGATGGTCCATGTCATCTTTGCAGTGACATCCGGATTATCCGCGTCAAGCGAGCAACAGATGGTGGCAACTTTGGTACCTCCAAAGGTCGCCCAGTCGGGGTAAAACGGAATAAACAGGGTGAAGGCGCCGAAAGTAAGGAAATCGTCATACACATCAAGGACCGGGCTAATAGCGAGATCTTCGGTGCTCAGGAGCCCGGATAGCGACGAAGTCACTGTCTGTGTCATTCCGGTATATGCATTTCCAAATAGATTGAGTTCCATCCACCTGTTCGATCCCGAGTGTTTGATGAAGCCCTGGTACAGGAATCCCTGGTTTGGATCCGGCTCATTCATCAAGAAGATCAGCGTGCTGTCTGACCACTCATAAGTCCAGTCCTCATAAGGTTCATCATACGCGTGATATATCCATTGTCCGCTGGCGGCAACCCGGCCAGTGTCTCCTTCAACCCGGCCAAACACGATGAACTGATTCATCTCAAGTGTTGTATCGTGCGGATACTCGCGGAAGGAGTGAACATCAGCTCGGATCTTTACCGTCATACTTATTTGCTTCTTGAGAGTACCGGCATCTTGCTCCGAATAGGTGAAGGTGCCATTCCACTGAGTAAGGTTGACAGGGTTACTGATTCTCCTTTTCGGTGCACTTGGACCAGAAATAGGATCAAGCTCGACTGTAACCGGACCCGCCGAGCCCGGTCCGCTTGGCGGCAAATCAAACCTGATGAGCCACGGTTCCCACGAGAGTATCGGCCGTTCGACGCCATTGACAAAAACATGTCCTTTATTGCCAGGGTCGCTTCCAAAGTAGCCGGTCATTTCGACAGTATCTGTGCGAGGAAGCACCTGCAAATACCTGATACTTGGAGCAAGCAATTCGAAGCTTTCACGCAGCTTGGAGACAACGAAGAGCGAAGGCATCGAACTGACCACACCGTTTACAGTGTCAAATACCAGAGTCGAATCGTAATCACGGTTCTTCATGTCCTGCCACAGTTGTGTGATGTCAAACGGACGCTGTCGCGGCCATTCATTCGGGGCAGCGTAACTAGGCATGGGGTCGTCGATACCGAGCATCCTCTGGATCACAAAGAGCCCTGCCTTGTTGGAGGGCTCAGAATACGTATCATAGGTCCATCCTGCGTAGACTGAAGCACCGGCTGCTTCGAAGCCATCTTTCATCGAGATTTCATCACTCCCACAAGCACTGGCGTACACAAAGCTATTCGGAGTGAAGCTCATATACTGAGCGACAAAGTCTCCGGTGAAGGCATATCTCTGAAGATCATCTGTGCACTGAAAACCGTTCCAGTCATACTCCAGAAAGTAGACGAGTTCGTGATTATTCAGCATGGTGGCAAACAACGTGTCGCTTGCGAATGTGACCTGAGTCGTGGTTGATAGGGCAAAGAAAGGCATGTCATCTTTGTCATACCCTATGCCGCCGTGCGCCTCGATCATGAAGAACCCGTAGTTCTGCACGCCCAATAGCTGTTGGACGGTCGAGCCGACGGTCGTGACATACCCGTTGTCTTCGAGCATCAGTTTCACGTAGCGCAAACAGGATGTGAAGCAATGGCCCGAGAGCGTGTTACCCAGGAATGCGGTTATGGAGTGCGGCAATTCATAAGTAGTAGCAGCAGGTGTAGTGGTCGCAGCGGCGGCTCGTCTGATCTCTTCCTTCGATCCAAACCGTCGCGCCGGCAGCACAAATCCCCCACTGACCGGTTTCGTCACCAGGTCCAGCGACCCCATGGTGTCTAATACGGGCTGCTCAGGGAATCGATTGTTGGGAATGATCAGAACTCGGCCGTCCGTAAATCTGGCCCAGACGGACTTGTCCTGGCTGATACCGGCATCTTCGTATTCGCTCCTGCTGTTGATGAAAGTCAGTAATGCCTTTGACAGTGAGTCACGTCCGACGTTGCCAATCGATCCCGCTACTGAATCAATAGCGTCAAACGCCGCTTGACGATCCGCGAAGGATATGCCTCCGGGACAGTTCGGCAGGGTAGGGCGCGGAGTGATCGTTAAATACCCGATCAACATTGAGAGGTCGGTCAGGTCAATGATCCCCGTGCCGGTCACGTTCGCCGCTTCCGGGCAGGGAAGAACAGGCTTTGGCGTGATCGTCAGGTACCCGATCAACATCGCAAGATCCGTGAGATCGATTATCCCTGTCATGCTGACATTGCCGGTCGTCCCTTCACAACACCCAGCCGGTGATGTCGCAACCGATTGTACCTTGCCGTTTGTCTCGCCACCGTTCATCGAACCGGCCGCGATAACAACAACAGACACCACCAGACCGAGAGAAAGCGTGCGTTTGAGCATAGAACGCTCCCATGTATCTAGAATTGCTGACTTTTTCGAAGGAATGAGATCGGATATACGCGATTGCTCGAAAGATAACATATGAGACCTACTTAGTCAATTACTTTGATTTCCGCCCGATAAGGCGCGTACCTTTCCCAGCCCATAGAGGGCCTCAAGGAGCTTCAACCTATGGCCGATACATGGATAAATAGGTCCTTAAACAAGTGAGCCTGACTATACCCTATGGCGGAAAATTCACCAGCGCATCTCCCTGTCCAATTCGGACATCTTAGCCTTGCCGAACTCCAATCCCTTCAGGATCGCTTTGCCGCCGAGCACAATGCCGCCTGTATCATTATTGACCTCGATGGCAACTGCGTCACTCGGCCCAGTAACTTCTCCGAGGTCTGCCAGCTTGTTAGTCAAACTCAACAGGGAAGAGAAGCTTGCGACCGTAGCAATCTCGAGCGCTCCCAACGCGCCTCCGAAACCGACGACCCCGTATACCACATGTGCCAGTGCTGCGGCTTTCTCGATGGTTCGGTCCCGTTGATTGTTGATGGTGAACGCGTCGGCTACTGGTTGGTCGGCCAATGTAACGCCCTCGGTGTCGAGCGTGATGACATCGCCCTGCATGCCCGCGTCATCGGCGCCGATGTCGATGCTGTCCTCGCGGCGTATGACAAAATGACCCCCATCTCCGTTGGGCGGTTCGAGCAGCTCCTCGAATCCGTCGTCCTCCTGATTGACGGTCTGAATCCAGACGCCTCCAAGTCGATCTGATGGCCTTCCCGTGAATTGAACTTGACCCACTTGCCTCGGTTGCTTTTCTTCCTGCAAAGTTTTGAAAGTGGAGGAAGTTTGACCATGAGCCACGCTTTTCGCGCCGTCCCGCCCACTGACACCGAGTTCGCCGCCTACTACAGCACCTACACCAAGCTTGTCCCGGCCGGCGATATCGTCAAAACTATGGCCACCCAACAAGCCGCCTTGTTGCAGTTTTTCTCCACGATCACCGAAGATGAGTCCAATTACTCCTACGCTCCCGGCAAATGGTCCATCAAAGAGGTTCTTGGCCATGTCACCGATGGCGAGCGCGTGTTTGCCTACCGTGCCCTCCGGGTTGGCAGGGGAGATGATACCCCGCTCCCCGGGTTCGATGAGAACAAGTTCGCCGCCGCTGGCAGCCATGCGTCCCGCACACTTGAGAGCATCACTCTCGAGTTCGACCATCTCCGCACCTCCACCATTGACCTCTTTGCCAGTTTCGATGAGGCCGCCTGGCTGAGAAAAGGGACCGCGTCGGGCCACCCGGTCACTGTCCGTGCCATTGCCTGGATAATCGCCGGCCACGTCGACCACCACCTTCGGGTCATTCGCGAGCGCTACCTGAAGCATTGACCGGTTCGGCTATAATATCCGGAGGAGAAGTGCTCAAACCAGCCAGAATCACCGAGCGCGTAAGCGATGAGGCCATCAAAGCCGCAACCGGCAAAACCTGGTCGCAATGGATCACCGCGCTCGACCGCGCCAAATCTCTTGAGAAACCTCACAAGGAGATCGCCGCTTGGCTGCACCGAGAGCGAGGTCTCTCGGCGTGGTGGAGCCAGACCGTCGCCGTCGGCTATGAGCAGGCTAAAGGGCTTCGTGTATTGCACCAGAAGACGACCGGTTTCGAGATCTCAGTCTCCAGGACCATTGCCGTCTCGTCGCAAAGAGCGTACGCCGTTTGGAGCAATTCCCGCTCGCGCAAACGCTTCCTTGATGAACCCCTGGCGCTCCGCACCAAGACTTCGCCAAAGTCACTTCGCTTCAATAGGGAAGACGGCACCATTCTTGAGATTCGGATTTATCCTAAAGGCGCTGACAAGTGCCAGGTGGCTGTCCAGCACTTTAAGTTGAGGTCTGCTGCCTCAGCGTTGGCCATGAAGAAGTATTGGGCGACAACTCTCGATTCAATGAGAGCAATGCTTGAGGAGTGATCTTCCAAGTGGTTTATAGTCCTAGTCACTTCAAGAAGCGTACTGCATCGGCCATCGTTTTGCAGGCGTTCTTGATTTGGCTGGCAATTCACGGAAATGCATTGGGGGACATTACTCTGCATCGAACCTTCGCTTACTATCTCCAATTTCCGAAGGAGACGATTCGATTCGAGGGAACACAGTCGGTCATTTACAGCCCTCATGGTGTCATCTCCACTATGGAGTTTGAGAATCTGGCCACTGGAGAGCAATTTGCGTACACCGCCACTGTTAATTTCCAACTCAAGCAAGTATGGTTGGAGCGACGGCTATTGGGACAGTATGTCTGGATGTCGCTGCACGAACTATCTGACTTTGTCACAAAACTGACCCGCGAGTATGAGAAACCCGACACTCTTCCTCGATTCGATTCGACGTTGGTGTTGTCGCGGTTGGATCCGTCGAAAGCTGGGCGAATGACTCACTTCGGTCTGTCCGGTCCGACATGGACTCGGGAAGTCTCTTTCTCTCCGCTCAAAAAGCGGCTCGACTCAGCAATGGAACGGTCCACTCTCCTGACCCTTCAGGAAGGACCTCTGGTCGATTCCTTGTTCCATTACCGGGCCAAGTTGCGCGAGCTGGGCTTGATCTCAGATACCTGTTACCTGGAAGCTCTTTTCCCTTTGGAGGAATTCTACGTCGAGTCGATGCCTGCGGGATATCGGCTCCTCGTGGTGACTCCCTTCGGAACTCAACTTGCGTGTCAGTCGTCGGAGATAGTCGTCGAGCAGTTTGACGTGCCGGGGAAGAAGAACAAAGAGGGAGTCAGAGAGCCACGCCTTGTGCTTACATACAGTCAGAAAGTCGATCTGCTGGAATGGACCACCACCCAAATTCCCGAGAGCAGTTTTGTACGGCAATTCGAAGGCCGCAGTCGTTCACAGCGGGACCTTGACCTGCATCGCATTCTCGCTCTGATTCAATTGTAGCACACGGGGAAATTGCTTGGAAATTCGCGGCCGGTAACGTAGCTTGATCCCCATGGGACAAAACCCTCGCTCACTGCAACAACGCCGCCACACCCACTCCGCCCCGAAGGGGAGAGGGCGCGTCCTTGATGATAACGGCCTCTTTGACCATCTCGACAAGCTCAAGACTCCGCCGTTCCTACTGGTCCTCGATGGTGTCCAGGATCCACACAATCTTGGCGCATGCATGCGTACGGCGGAAGCCGCCGGCGTCCATGCCCTGGTCGCTCCTCGCGACCGCGCCGTCTCCCTGACCGACACGGTCAGCCGCATCGCCTGTGGCGCTGCCGAGAAACTCCCCTTTGCCCAGGTCACCAATCTGGCGCGAGTGCTCGACCAACTGAAAGAGCGGGGCATCTGGACTGTCGGCGCGGCCTCCGAAGCGACTCAGTCTCTTTTCGCCACCGACCTCTCCGGACCTCTCGCTATCGTCATTGGGTTCGAAGGCTCCGGCCTGCGTAGACTCACCCGAGAAAAGTGCGACATTTTGGTGCAGATACCAATGCTCGGGACCATGGAAAGCCTCAATGTCTCTGTCGCTACTGGTGTCTGTCTGTTCGAAGCTGTCCGCCAGCGGCTCGTCCTGCCCTCTGACAAGAAGTGATTCTGCATGAAGCCTGTTCTCATCGCCGGCACCACAATTGTCAATCTTGCGCTCATCTCTTACAGCATCGCCGTTATTACCGAACAGCGTCGGCACCGCGTCATTCCACGCGTTCGACTGTTCCTGACGCTTGGTGTCATCCTCGACATCACCGCCACGATCTGCATGATCATAGGTTCATCAAATTCGCCGTTCACGTTGCACGGAATCCTCGGCTATTCTTCTCTGGCCGCCATGTCGCTGGACGCAGTACTGCTCTGGCGTCACTGGATGCGGCACGGGGAAGAGGTCGTCCCGCGTTCACTTCATATCTACTCGCGATACGCCTATCTTTGGTGGATAGCCGCCTATATCACCGGCGCGGCGCTGGTCCTCTTCGCTCGCTAAGCCCTTACCCGGCAACCCCGTATCATTTAACATTAAAGTATCTACGGTTTCTTCGAAACGTGCCGGAAAGCTGCTTGGAACCATTGGGGATCATAACTGTTACAATCCCTCGAAAGAGTGAATATGAAAACAACCACGATTGTCACCGGAGGATCCATGAAAGCAACCCGCGTTTTCGCGGCCGCTGTCGCTTTGCTTGCCCTGTCTGTTGTCGGCCTGCATGCCGAAGAGTGGAAGGTCGATAGAGTCCACTCATCTGTCAATTTCACCGTCCGTCATATGATGGTCTCAAAAGTCAATGGCCAGTTCACCGACTTTGACGGTACCGTTGATCTCGATCGCGGCGATATGAGCAAATCCAAGGTCACTTTCACCATCAAGACCGCCTCGATCAACACCGACAACGAGCGTCGCGACGGTCACCTCAAGAGCGGGGACTTCTTCCTGGTAGACTCCTTCCCGGATATCACCTTCAGCTCCACCCAGGTTATCCCGATCTCAGACAGCCAGTCCAAACTGGTCGGCAACCTGACCATTCGTGGCGTCACCAAGGAAGTCACGTTCGAATGCACCAATAACGGTTTCATCGACACGCCCCAGGCTGAGCGCGCCGGCTTCACCGCCACAACCACTATCAATCGCATGGACTATGGCGTGAAGTGGGATAAGACCCTCGATGGCGGCGGACTGGTTGTCTCCAATGAAGTCGTCATAACCGTCGAGCTGCAGATTGTGAAGCCGAAACCGGAAGCCAAAGGCTAAGCGCCGTCGGCTACCACCAAGGTACGTGACCCGCCCCACCTCAGGGCGGGTTTCTTTTTGTCTCCCAAAGTCTTATCGCCGCCCAAATCCGTTTGACAAACCCCCGAATCCAATGTAATATGCACCTTCTGGACTAGAAGATAGACTTTTACAGCGCCGTTTGGCGACATAGATGACGGAGGAGAGCTGGTGAAAGAATTTGCAACCGATAAGATCAGAAATGTCTGCCTGGCTGGTTCACGTGGCGCGGGGAAAACCAGCCTGACCGATACCCTGGCGTTTTTGGCTGGCGCCAATAACCGCGTGGGACGCGTCGACGAAGGCTCGTCACTCTTCGATTATTCCGAAGGCGAGATATCCCGCAAGACTTCGTTATCACTCAAGCTGCTCGCCGCCGTCCATCAGGATACCAAGATCAACCTCATCGACTGCCCCGGTCATATCGAGTTCATGGGCGAGCTTCTCTCAGCCATGAAAGTGTGCGAAACCGTCGGGATTGTCGTGGATGCCCTCGCGGGCATGGAGATCGGGTCGCGTATTCAGTGGCGGGCTATGCCGAATGACGGAATTGCCCGTTTCTTTTTGATTAACCGTATGGATCGCGAAAACGTCAAATGGCGAACCGCTCTCGAGTCCATTCAGAACTCCATCGGCAAGCACGCCGTCGCTATCCAGATCCCGATCGGCGAAGCCGAATCCTTCAAGGGCGTGGTTGACCTCCTCCATATGAAGGCCTACACCTTCGATGCTCAGGGGAAAAAGCAGGAAGTTGATATCCCCGCCGACCTCAAAGCCGATGCTGAAGCCGCCCGCGAAGCCCTCGTGGAGACCGCCGCGGAAACCGATGATGCCCTGATGGAGAAATTCTTCGCCGATGGCACGCTTTCCGAGGCTGAAGTCCTCACAGGTCTGAGGAACGGCATCCAGAAAGGGCAGCTATTCCCGGTGATGTTTGGCTCGATGGCCAAGAACATCGGCGCAAGGCTCATCCTCGACTTTATGGTCGAGTTCCTTCCGTCACCTGCGTCCGCGGCCCCCGTGGATGCGGTCAAGACCGACTCTATCGATAAAGTAGTCCTGAAAAATGACGCCTCCGGCAAGACCGTCGCGTTCATCTTCAAGACTATCTCAGAAAGCCACATGGGGGATATGTCCTTCTTCCGGGTCTACTCGGGCGCTCTGCGCCCCGGTTCGGAGCTTGTTAATCAGAAGACTCAGTCTTCTGAACGAATCGGACATATTTACACCTTCCAGGGGAAGAACCGCATCGATATCGATGGCGCGGTCGCCGGGGATATCGGCGCCCTCGTGAAGCTTCGCGACACCCATACTGGCAATACGCTCTCCGAGAAAGACTTCTCAGTCACCGTTCAACCGATTCTTTATCCGAATCCGGTCATGGATGTGGCCGTGAAACCGAAGGCCAAGGGGGAAGAGGAGAAGATCGGTACAGGACTTAACAAGCTGCATGAGGAAGACCCGACTTTCCGCGTCGTCAACGATGGCGCCCTCAAACAGTTAGTGCTCTACGCACAGGGCTCTACCCACATCGAAGTGCTGATGGAGAAACTCCAGAAACGCTTTGGCGCAGATGTTGAACTCGCGAAACCGAAGATCGCTTACCGCGAAACCGTTCGCGGCAAAGTCGAAAAGCAGTACAAACATAAGAAGCAGTCCGGCGGACGCGGCCAGTACGGCGATGTGTACATTCGAATTGAACCCAATACCCGTGGCGCCGGTTTCGAATTCCTTAATGAGATCACTGGTGGCGTTATCCCCGGCAAGTTCATTCCCGCCGTCGAAAAGGGAGTCGTGGAACAGATGGCTCACGGCGGCTTGGCTGGTGCGCCAGTGGTCGACGTGAAAGTCGCCCTCTATTTCGGCTCATATCACGATGTCGACTCTTCGGATATGGCCTTCAAGATCGCCGGCTCCATGGCCTTTAAAGAAGGATTCCTCGAATGCAAGCCGGTTCTCATGGAACCGATCTACAACCTCGAGGTTCTCGTCCCGAACGAGTTCACCGGCGATGTCATGGGTGACCTGTCATCCCGTCGCGGCAAAGTGCAGGGGATGGATCCGGATGGTCCCAACCAGAAGATCCGCGCCCAGGTCCCGCAGGCCGAACTCTACCAGTATTCGGTGGACCTCCGCTCCATGACTCAGGGGCAGGGAATCTATACGGTTGAGTTCTCGCACTACGAGGATGTCCCCCGGGATACGGCCGAGAAGATAATCGCAGAGGCCAAGGCCGCGGCCGAAGCCGATTCTTAAGACCCGATATTCAGACCAAAACGAACGGCGGGTATCCTTACCCGCCGTTTCTCTTTGCCGATAGGGACCCGCGCCGTCAAATCTCCAAGAGTACTACGCAAAAAAAGAGGAGAGCCATTGGCTCTCCTCAGAGTATTCAGACTGTGTCAATCGATCACTGACCGTGGCACTGTCTGCAGAGACCCATGTAATCAGACCCGCCGCCGTTCTCAGTAATTGGCTGAGTCACGCCGGTATTATAGTCGTGGTTCGGGAAGATCAAGCCGTAGGCGTTCTGCGTGCCGTGGGCTTTGTGGCAGGTCATACAGCTCGGCGTAAAGTCGCCGACGCCGGAAGTCGTGCCAAGAGCCGTACCCTGGGTGCCCCAGTTACCGGAGGCAGACATCGCTTTCACGCGATAGGTGCGGGCGCCCCACGAGGACATACGAGAACCACCACCACCGGCAGCACCTATGTCAGCGTTGGAGACTGGGTGACGCAGCCACTCGGCTAACGTCGAGGTCGACGCCTGATTCCGCATGTTGGCGGAAGCCGCGTTGCCATGGAAGTCACCGTGGCACTTGGAGCAGAACATCGCATAGTCGGACGCGGTCGCGACCGGCTCGTTGAAATCAACGTCAGCATTGTCATAGGAAGCCGGGAAACGCTCGAAAACGTCCTTCGTCAGGTCGTTCGTTCCAATCGCATAGCTCATGTAACCAGCGGCAGCGCTGCTGCCCGGCCACGACAGGTTGCGATAGATCGAGGTTGCCGTTGCGCCCGAGCCAGCCTTGCGGCCGTGCTGGGTGTGGCAATCCGTGCAATCCAGACCGTCTTCGTTGGTCCAGGCGGCAGTGGTGGAAGCGCCGGTCTGACCCGGAGCAGCACCCATGAAGCCGAGGGAGTGACCGTCGGACTCATGATAATTGGTCACTGCCTCGCCAGCCTTGTTCAATGCACCACCGAGGCGGTTCGTGACCGAACCGGACGGAGCGCCGAGAACGTCCGGAGCCCAGAAGTTACCATCGTGGCAGGTCAAGCAGAGTTCATTCACGTGATTACGCAGCAAATAGTGGAACGGGCCACCAGCGCCGAGTTCAACGTTACCATGGCCAGACTCGCCATCGTCAGTCAAGTTGTGTTGTTCGCTGAAGTGCATGACGTGGCACTCAGCGCAGTTCAACGTCGTACCGGAGTGATAGTCACCGGCAGTGGCGTTGATCGCCAGGAACGCTAGACAAGCGATTCCGAGAGTGATTAGCTTCTTCATACGTGTTACCTTTAACGTTACCTCAAATAGTGTTTCTAAAAAAAATACCAGTTAATTTTCGTATTAAACCCAGATGTCAAATCTATGCTGCCGGTGGCTCCTCCTTTCACTGGCTTCATCTTCTATGTTCATGGTGCGTTGGTCAATATCAGGGGTATCGATACGGGGGAGGGAGGCAAAAACAGAACAATGAGAGACCTGCCGGTGTCGGCCAATATTGTGATTTCGTTCACAAGCTCTCATTTATCTTAGGTCCCAACCTTCTTTCACCCCAGGGGGTGGTGGACTAAAAATGTCCTAAATCCGGTTAAACTGTTTTGTGAAAAAGATAGCAATACGGAAAAAAATGTCAAGGGATATTTTAGACTTTTTAATCAATTTTTGATTTGATTTAACGTACTGGGCAATATGGATTTATGTATCGGTGCACTTACCGGATTTCGCACCGCTGGATTCGACCGAGTACTTTCTCGGCGACAAAGAAGGTGTTTTTTGTCCCAACACTTAGGCCTATCGGATAGGTGAACTCCCCTAACCTCTCCCCATACCCTCCGATATTTGCCACAAATTCCCCCTCCTCCGAAAAGACCTTTATGACGTGTCGCAGGGCATCAGATATCCATATCCTTAAACGTCCATAACTGTCCCGATGGATTACCACTCCCGAAGGCAGCGAGAAGTCCTCCCGATCCACGTTGTGCCCACCCCACCCGGTCTTGAAGTTACCCAGCGTGTCATATACCTTGATTGCCGGCATCGCGTACAAGTCCGATACACAGACCAGGCCCTCGGCGACATCCAGTCCCACCTGATTGGTGAAGTCCTGCGGGCGATCTCCTTTCTCTCCGATCTTACGGACCAAATTGTGGTCCCGATCTAGGACAAGTATTGTCTGCATATCCCCTGAAACAGAGATATAGAGCCGGTCGAATTCATCTACGGCCAGCGCCTCGGCTTTCAATTTGAGAGTGGTGTCCGCCAACACCCGGTTGGGATAAATTCGAGATATTGACTCACCCCTGAAATCTAAGAAATCGACGTAGTCGACAAGATTATCCGTCAGGTAGATGTTGCCTTCGCGCGTCACCGCGATGGAACGAGGCTCGCCGGCTATCATCCGGCCGGTCAAAGGATCGGTCACGAAATGATCCAATGTATACTTAACATTCAAGTTGCGATCGTAGATCACGACACGCCGCCCCGTCGCCACAAAGACTTCGTCGGTCTGCGGGTCGCAGTATATTCCCAGCGGGGCGCGCAGACGACCATCGACCCCATTCTCAAAGGTATAGCCCGTGAAGAAGACGGAATCGGCGAGGGTCTTGGTCTGCTCCGCGGCAACCGCACCAGACAGGAATAGAGAGGCCAGAATGACTGCGATGCACTTTATCATTTATTGAATAGTCCTGTGACCGTGCCTACGACGTTTTCAACCATCTTTTCCGCGAGCTGCTCGGCGGAACGAACCGCGCCGATACCGAAGAGAAACTCAGCCTTGTCCCCGCTGCCATGTGATACGGCAGCCCAGACAGTGTTCCGGCTCTTGCAGTCGATCACCTTGGTGTTGAAGGATACACGTGGCACCTTGCCGAGGAAGTTGTCCTCAAACTCGTCAAACTCCAGTACCGAACCGGTTATGAGATAGTCGACATCAAGTATGGATGCGAGACTGTCTATCTGCGACTCGGTGAGCAGGGAAGAGGATCGTATCCGGTGGGTCCGCATCACCTCGAGCAGATTTCCGTTCTCCACAAGCGAGAATCTCTTCTCATCCGCCATGAGAACATAAAAGTACTCGGTCACTTTGGTCGACACCTGTTCTTTGCCACTGAGATTCTCGAACGGCAAAATCGCCACGCGAGATCCCTTCTGCAGCTCGGCCGAGGCTCCTTTACGTGCCACCATGTGTGATGAACAACCGCCCAAGAGGGCTACCAGGGTTAGAAGGGCGAGGAATGTCCGTTGCATAGGAGCCTCCTCACTTCACTTTCTTCAGGAAATCAGCCGCCGCGCTTCGGCAGACCTTTGAATTCATTTCGCCCAGGGTGTGTGTTTCCCCGAAGGAGAAGATCGGGAATTTCGGACCGCCTCGTTTGGTCGTCTCGTAGGTCCAGGCGACCTTGCCGGATTGGCAGTCGATGAACCGGATATTGACCGAGATGAGAGGGAACTCCTCTGAGCCGACTCGCACCATTCCATACTCACGCACGGCGCCCACAAACAGACCCTGCACCTGGGCATCGCGACCGATCGTCATCCCCTCTTCGATCGTCAATTGCTCGGGAAGATTCTGACGATCGTCTTTGACCGTGGTTTTGAACGCCTTAAGCAGGTCACCCATATTGGCGATATCTACCTCGCCGCCGATCAGTAACTCGGTAACGAAGCTGGCAGTCACCTTTTCGGAGGCGTTGCGGTCACCGCTCAGATTGGAGAAGGGGAGCACCCCCACCTTCTCATAAAATCCGAAATCGGCTTCGCTGTTGACATAGGTTCTCGGCCCACCGCAGGAGACCACGACCAGGAGGGTCGCGATCGCGATGAGACATGGGTTGAGCCGTTTCATAGTTCCTCTGATCCTTCTATATTTGAACATTCAAAATCACCTGGACTGACCGATCGATCGTCTTTAGACCCTGACGGGTCGGGGTCTCTGTGTATATGTAAGCGGTTGTGAGCGTAATCTTAGGAGACAACGTTATCAGGAGTTGTCCGTTGACCGTATAGGGAACCAGGCTGACCGTCCCAAGGGCGCCGCCGGCGACTGTCGTGATCGCTTCCTGAGCCTGACGGTTCGCTGATAGACTCAGCGTGAAGGCTCGACGGAACGAGTAGCTCGCGAATCCTATCCAGGTCCCCGTTTCCACATCGATCGCCTGTCTGCTGGTGTCTGATGACGTGCCCGCGTTGAGGATCGTGTACAGATAACTCGCGGTGAACGATAGATTCGATTGAGGATTGTAACTCATCCCAATATTGATATTCTGCGAGTAACTATGTCCGATCTCGAACTTCTCACCTTGATACAAAGATGTCATGTGAAATCGACCTTCCAGGGTCCGTGTGAAATGGAAGCGTGAATTGAAGGACGTATTCATCTGGTATCGTTGTTCTGGGGAGAATGGCTCGGAATTGTGTACGAGCGACGCATCCACCAGCGTTCGGATAAACCCGTATGGCTCAAAACTGAGTGACGCATAATAGGTGTCGAGCGTGTACTTCTCGTCACCATCCAACGTCTGCTGTGTCCCCTGTTGCACCCAAATACGCGAAACGGTCAATCGGGTATCCACGCCTCTCCGCAGCGCCCGGGTAAGAGTTGTCGCAAGGGAGAAGTTTTCGTTGATATCGGTGATGTCACGATCCCGGTTGAACTGATACGACTTGGTGGCATCGAAAGAAAGATACCCCAGCGGTCGGTAACTCACCTGCCCGGCGTAGGACTGATTCTGGGATTCGTAGGTATTGGGTTCGAGCTTACTCGTCGCAAATCGTCCACTATATGAGGCCGACGCCATCACATGACGCCACTCCTGCGACCCCAACATCGCGGCCAGAGCATGGTTGTTGCTTCGTGTTACTGCTGCCAGCCCACCGGCCGAACGCTCGTTGCGCGTATGATAATACGTATAGTTTGTCGAAAGGAACCCAAACTTACCTAATTGTCGGTTGGAGCTCACGGTACCAGTGTAGCTCTTCTGCACATTGGTGAAAGGAAAGGCCTGGCGATTCTCCTGGCGGAGATCCGAGTAATTAAGTCGCGCCGACGCAAGGTCAAACGAATAGTTCGTCTCAATCAGGAAATTGCGCGTCTCACCGTCGATCCGTCCGCTTCGTTCCTTGTCATGCGATTCATTGCGATTAAAGACCACCGCCACGGCCGGAACCTTCGGATAGGTCAGTGATAATGTATTGCGCAATTCGCGATGTACGATATCCGTGCGCAACAGTCCGAGTGACGTTTGTGTGACCGCGTGCTGGGTGTACAGCGAATAACTGCTGGACAGGTAATAGCCGTAGGATCTGAGCTCGGCGGAATAAGTGGGGCGAAACTCACGGTCATCGGAGAATCCAAGTTCACGTCGATTGATGAACGCCGACAATCTCAGGCGATTTTTGTAGAAGAGAACATCTTCGTAATTCAGCAGCAAGGTCTCACTATTCAGGTCATCCGAGCTATTGACCGACTGCACGATCTCATCATACAGCAGGCTGTCTTCGCGCGGCAAGAGTATCAGACGATCACCGACCTGCTCGACATGATGCCATGACCATGTCCCGGTTCCGTAGATCCTGCCGGCAAACGCCGGTGGCGCTATCGTCAGGACGATCACCAGTGTCACCAGGAGACGGTACATCAGAATCGGCCTCTCCCGATCTTTCCGGCCGGCGGTACAAACTGAGTTCCGCTTCCTTCGCCATCCGACGGGTTGTGTACGTTGAATCCTGTCGGGGAACCATAGTCTCTGCCGTGGCAGTCGTAGCAGTGTACAGTACCACCAAACGAGTGTGCCGATACTTCTGAGGGCAACTGCCCCAACGCCATCCCTTCAACCTGTCCACCGCCCTGACCGTCAGAAGAGACGTGACAACCGAAGCAGAACCGTCGCACCTGCAGATTATCGTTCCTGATGTCGGTCAGGCCATACCAGCCTGGTCGTTCATCGCTCAGCATGAACCCGTTGGCGCCTCCATTGGCGTACCCCTGTGAACCATGCGGATTATGACAATCCGCGCAGGGGAGACGTGCGCCAGTAGGCACATAGCCGCTTCCGGATGATACACCATGGCCACTACGTTCACCCGGATTGATCGCGCGATCGTAAAAATCGGAGATGTACTTCGACGATTCTCGCATCCCGAGCGGTCCATTCATGGAATGGCAACCGATGCACAGTTCGAAACTGGTAGCCCGCGTGCCGATCTGTGAGCCGACAATACCATTGTATGTCGTGTCGAGCATATCACGAGTCGAAACCCCACCATGTACATCGTGGCAATTGTCGCATGAACCGTTGCCAAAGGCATCCTTGATCGGCATGTCGCTGTCGAAATAGTGCGCAGAGAAGGTCGGGTTCTGCCAGACAGTACGTCCCGGCCACCTGACCAGATTGTTCACTCCGGGAATCCGAATACCTGCGGAATTGTGTTCAAAGTATCCCGGGTCGGATGAGCCGAGCGGAAGTCGGTTTGCTTCGGTCGCCGGATAACCGGTGGTCGCGCCGGACGGCTGGTCGGCGTGACATCCGCCCACCGACTGACTCATACATAGTTCGTTGGAGTTCTCCTGGAACAGCCCGAACGGTCTCGCCATGCCGCCATCATGATTCGAATGGCACTGCACGCAACTTCCACGCGGAAGTTCGGTGGAACGTTGAACTCCGTTAAGGAGAGAACCGTGCGGCGATTCGCGGTATGTTCCCGCGGCAACCCAAACTGATGCCACCAGAATTGTAAACGTTATAGCTATCGTGAGAAGCGAGCGACTGGATTGGTACATACGTTTCATAGGGTCACTCACTTATTGTGGCACTGCTGGCAGCCCGCCATATAACCGGCGCCGCCCTCAAGATAGGGCCACAACATTGCGCGCTGATTGTTCGAGCCGTGCGATTTATGGCAACTCATGCAGGCCACCTGGTTGGTCGCCTGAGGTATTTTGGCGGTGACATAGGAGTTCGCCTGAGGGGACAAATAAGGAACGCGACTGATGCCATCGCCGAGCCCCGGGGTGAATCCTTCGCCGATTCCAGATATCCAATGCGCGGCGTCGGCGTGCGGCTGAAACGAATTCTCGTTCAAGGCCACATTACTCGGGTGACCGGAGAAGTGCGCCGGAAACGTACCGATCCCATTCGTGCTCAACATGTCATGACACGACACGCACCATGCAGTCATTTGCGATGTGATGTAAGCGCTGTTCTCCCGCTCATACGCGATGGCCGATGCTCCGGCGCTTGGAGGAACTGAAGGTTTTTGCAAGGTCATGACATCTACATCTTCAACTACCTGTATATACGCGCCGGTCAAAGCCGGATCGTGACTGAGATTGCGGTAGTTGTCATTGCCGTGAACCGCATGGCAGCTTGCACAGTTGAGCTCAACCGATGTTCCAACCCCCTGCAAAGGCGTGATTGTCGGCAATCCAAGCGTATGACCGAAAGGGCTGTCTGAACCGAGAAGGTCAAAGTGTCCCGCGGCGCTCTCCGTGGAGATCGAGCTGTTGTACATCGTGATAGGTTGCGAGACATCCGGAGCGGTCGGATCAGAGCCATCGTGGCAGGAAAGGCAGAGTTCATTGACGGAGTTCTTTTTCAGCATATAGCTGAACGCTCCGGTTGGAGGTTCAAGTTGCGAACTGGCATGTTGCAGATGGCAGTCACCGCACTTGAGCGATCCCGCGATATGCCAATTACCCGCGAGCGCTCCACTTGTTAAGAAGAGAAGAGAAAAAAGCGGTATGAGCAGTTGTCTTCTCATGATTTCCTTTTACTGGAGTATGCTCCAGATTGAGACCGTGCCGCGTTCATCCATGACGATCAGTCGATTGTCGACCGTGACCGAGGCCGCCTTCGGCATCAGGCCGACAGGTTGAAACTCAAATTCGTCGACCTGAGTCCCGGTCTGGTCATACACTCTCCACCGTCGATTGGTCAAATCGGCCGCCCAGATCATCTCCTGACGAGTGACCGCGATGGCCGCTGCCTCCCAGGTTCGCTGGCGGTCAGGCGTACTCCAGTCAGCCGCGAAGAGGGGAGAACCCGAGGGTGTAAATACCTGCAACGGGTAATCGCCGCGGTCGGAGACGATCAACCGACCGCTCAAGTCTAGCTCCAGATCTGTCGGCTCCCAAACTTTGCCGCGCGAGCCGTGCCCATGTCCTATCAGCACTTTCTCAAGTGACCAGGCTGTGTCAAGGAGGCTGACTTGCCCATTCTCCTGATCGAGTATTATGTACCCTTGCTTGTCGATCGTCAGATGCGAGATGCTTTTGAACTTGCCGGCGGCAGAGACTGAGAGGTCGGCGACTGTATCACAAAATTCGGGCATCGACTCATTCACCCGCACAACCAGCATACTCTTGGTGACGATGAGCAGCGTTGCGTCACTCTCAAAACAGAGAGAGACCGGGGCAGTGAGCCACCCGGATTCGCCTATCACGAACGCCAAACGGCCATCACTCTGAAAGACAAAAACGCGGTTGAGATTCTCATCGGCGACGGCGAATCGGTCGCTGACAGATGATACCGCAAGCGCGGAGAGCTTGGAAAAGGCATATCTCCCCGCTCCGGTCAGGGAGGTCTCCATCACCGGCGGGGAAGACTGAGCCGGGACAGTCACTGCCCCGGCTAAACTGAGAAGCACTGCCGTCAGCAAATGCGTTCTTCGAAAGAAACGTAGCATCGTTACGATTCGCTTACATCATGACAGTTCACGCAGAGCTTACGGTTCTTGTCGGCGATCAGGATCGCCTTATGATTCGATGAATGCGCCGAGTGACATCCGATGCAATCGAGCGGTTGCTGCGTTCGCGGATTGATCACTTCTTTCCCCATCGGGTGATAGTGAGTCTTTTTCACGTCATCATGACAATTCATACAGAGTTCCATGATGTCCGGCGTACTCAAAAGTCCTTTGTAATTGGCCGAGTGCGGCTGGTGGCAGTTACCGCAATCCTGGAACGCCACTTCGTGCTTAAACTGGCCGGTGAATTCGTTTGTGTTATGGCAGGTCAGACATGTTTCCACGCCATCCTTGGTTTGCAGCGACTTACCATAGCCGACATGCGGGCCGTGGCAGCCTGTGCAGCCATCCTCGCTGGCGACCGGAGCGTGTACCACCGCTCGCATCATTTCCTTCTGGAAATCTGCGTGACAGCTCAAGCAAAGCTGCTTGCCCGGCATGGTCAACTCACGCTCGCCCGACGGCTGGTGGCACTGGTTGCAGTCCCTACCCACAAATGGCGCGTGGGCTTTCGGAAGCAAGAGCGCCTTGGCCCCTTTGGGGGAGACGTGCGCTTCGTGGCAGTTCTGGCAATCAACGTCCGCCATGTCAAACCCATGGTGAGCGGCGGCTAAAGCCGGACTCGTTGGGTTGTGACACCCGGCGCACAGATCCTGCTTATCCTTCGTGAGTAGTGCCTTGTTCGTACCAGCGTGAGCCTCATGGCAGGATCCGCAATCACCGGTGCGAGCCGGAGCGTGCACGATCCCTTTAGCCATCTTTTCTTTCAAGTCTTTATGGCAACTGATACAGAACGTCGCGGCCGGTTTGGTCGTCAACGACGCAAACTCCGAGGCATGTGGCCGGTGGCAGTCAAGGCACTTTCCTTCGCCAAACGGCTTGTGCTGGACCGGTGACTTCTGAAGATCACGCATGTCCGTGTGACAGGTCAGGCAGAGTTTGTTGCCGTCATCCCGCAGCAGGTGCGTGAAGTCGGACGAGTGCACCATGTGGCAATCATTGCACTGCCCGCCAACAAACGGCGCGTGGGGGACCGCCTTGGCAGATTCCGTCGCTACCATATCATGACAGGTCCCGCACATGGTATTCATGTCCCCAACTAACTCGACCGTGCCATCCGGTTTCTGGGAGTGGCAGGCTTCGCAACTTCCGTCCGCGAACGGCGGATGGTCATTCTCACGGAGCAGTTTCGGACGCTTCGAATTATGAGGATTATGGCAGTCCGCGCAGTCCGCGTCCGCCAACTCGTACCCTTTATGTTTGGTCTTCAGATCGGCATCGAGCGTGTGACAGCTTCCGCATACGACGGATGGCTTGTCGGCGATGAATCCGCGATGGTCCGAACCGTGCGAAACGTGGCACTTATCGCATTCACCCGCGATGACCGGCGAATGCATAGTTCCTTCACGGAACTTGGTCTCCAAAGTCTCATGACAGGTATAGCACAGGTCGGAGATTCTATCCCCGAGCGCCGGAGGACGCATGATCGCGACTCCGTGGGTCGCGACTGGCTGCATGCGACCAACGATCAATCCTTCCTTCACTGAGCCATGCGCGTTGTGACACCCCATGCAGTCGCCATCTGCGACTGGGGTATGGACATGCCCTTTGGTCGCGTTGATATCCTCTGCCGTGTGGCAGCTCAGGCAGAGCGGGCCTGTCTTATCAGTCAGCAAAGCCTTCTCTTTCGAGAAGTGCGGCGTATGACACCCTTCGCAGCCATCCTGCGCCGGCGGATGTTTTGTCGGCATGGCGAGACGAAGCGCGACATCATCATGGCAACTAAGGCAGAGAGCGGTTCCTTCTTTGCGCACCAGATGTTTCGTCTTGGTGTGGTGCGGCTCATGACAGGCGGCGCAATCCTGCTCCATATAGGGACCGTGTTGCGACAATGATGTATTCGCCCCTGGATCAACCTCGTGACAACTCTTGCAAAGCTTGTTAGGAGTGTCCTTGAGCAATTTGCCCGTCACGCCCTGGTGCGGGGCATGGCATTGGCTGCAATCTTCAGCGCCCGCATGAACTGTGGTCGCTGAATCGCGCGCCGCGACAAATTCGGTATGACAACCAAGACAAAGGCTGTTGTCGGTCGCTTTCGCCAACTTCGGGTTGTCCGATCCATGTACATCGTGGCACGATGAACACTCACCCAGTAGCACCGGCATATGAGCGACGATAGTCGTATCATGGATGAGGTCGGTATGACATTCACCGCATATCTCGGCTTCGGTCTTCTTGAGTAGTTTATCGTGCGACGAAGAATGCGCTGAATGGCAATTGTCGCAGTTCTCAGCCTCAACTGCCGCATGTGGGTGGGCCTTGGTTGGACCTGCCGCTTGGTCGGCGTGACAATTCTGGCACGTATTTCCGGCGGTCACGCCAGCGTCAAAGGTGATCTTTCCGGAGGCGTCCGGGAGGCTATGGCATGCGTCGCATGAACCTTCCGCGAACGGCGCGTGCGCTCGATCGGACATCAAGCCAGGTTTATTATTAGAATGTCCGGAGTGGCAGTCGGAACAGGCCAGTCCAGTGATAAACTTTCCTTCGTGCGCGGCAGCGATCTGTTTGCTCTCGAGCTTGTGGCAACTCTGGCAAAGGTCGGTGGCGGCGCTCTTCAGCAAACCGCGATGTTCGCTATTGTGCGCGTCGTGGCAAGTGGTGCACTCTAACTTTTCATATGGAGCATGTTTGTGCGCTGCGGTGCCGGGCTTGGCCAGGTCGTTACCGTGACAGGCAAGACAGAAATTGGGGTCATCGGCCCCGGCCGGTCCGGTTCGAAGCAGAGCTTTCTTGTCCGACGAATGCGGATCATGACATTCCCAACAATTGCGATTGCCGACAGGGAAGTGTACTGAGCCGGTTGCGTACTTATCTTTCAAATCAGCGTGGCAAGTATAGCAGAGCTGATTGGATTCATCAGTCAGGACCAGGTTATTGGCAAAGCCATGACGTTTGTGACATGATTCGCAGTTCTCTGCTTTGACTGGGTCGTGTACTGACTTCTTGGAGGTGAACTCGGCTTTCGCTTTGGAGTGGCAGTCGTAGCATTTCTTGGCCGCTTCAACCGGCGAAACGACAAGAACGACTGCTACAAATAGTGCCCAGACCAGTTGTTCTATCCATGAATGACGCGCGCGTTGCATAGCTATGGTTACTCTTTAACGGGTTCCGGAGCCTTGGTGTATTTCTGTTCATTGACCAGGAAACTGACCAATTTGAAACCGAAGTAGTTGTTGCCGCGGAAATGCGGTGCATCGACAAAGAAGAATCCCCAGGTCTCCTGGACCAGCGAATCACCGGCCATCACCTGGACCCGGATCGCCGGGTTATATAATGTGTCCGAAAGCTTCTTGTACTCGCCCTTGGTCGTGATCATCAGATGGGGATTAAAACGGGTCACCTTTGCGGTGTGCACCTCGTCCTCACCAAGTGGGAAGGTCTGACCAAAAAGTACCGTATCCAGTTGATAGAACTTGGGGTAGAGCCGATGCCGCGTTTCTATAACAAAGGTGGAGGTCAGCAGGGTAGAGTCAAACGGACCATCCTGAAACCGCAAGGAATCGGGGAGGACGGGCTGATTCAGCATCCCCATATTCCCGTGCGAAGGCATCATCCCGCCGGGCATTCCGGGAGCTTTTGAGTCTGATTTTGTGGAGTCACCTTCCCCAAGTACCGACGAATTCAGGAACCCCATCGCGAGTATGAGGCTGACCAGCAGAAACGAACGAAAGAGCTTTCTCATGTTACCTCAACACATTGGCACAATATAGGTTGTGCAAATTTGTGAAAAAGATAACAAAATCAGTCTGGATGTCAAGCACTATTTGGACAAATAACTCGCTCTTTCCGCCAAGAATTGACCTTTTGAGGCAATCATGACAAATCTTATTTACTTTACGTAACAGTACGTATTTCAGTCGATTACGAACTGAAAATCGGACCAGACCAGTCCGCTTCAACGGCTAAGGACAATTCCTTGTCTGTCAACTTATTGGAAATTCTGCTATTCGACGGAATGGCAGCCCTGGCAAAGTTCGGTTAGACTTGTAAAGCCCCGTAGCCTGGCATGGGTACTGGCTGAAAGGGAGTGGCAGGTCTGACACTCGATGTTTCCGCCAACCAATTTGAGCCTCGAATCAAGGTTTATCTTTATCATATTCCCAGGTTCTCCTGACCCAGGGACGACCTTTACGCCCAGCGGGTGGTCGCCGTGGTCCTGGAACCGGGGGATCTTGAGCGTCGAGGCAAGATCCGGCGCTGGGCCGGACTCGCTGTGGCAAAGCATACAAGCCTGGGACGGGGATAGTCCCGCAAATTGACCGTAATCGGAATGGTATAATTGGGCGGCCTGACGATGTCCGGGGGAAAGCATTGCTGGATTCTCTCCCTCTCCATGGCAGGAGGCGCAAATCGCTACTTGGCTTGACCGTTTGTCATACCGGAATCTGAAATCCTCTCCTGCCGCGGTTATCTGATCCGTTGCGTGGAAGGAATGACAGTCGCCGCATTGCTTGTTACTCAGGGTGTGAAACGTTAAATCTGTTGTCCTGTCATCCGGTCGCTGACGGTGGCAGTCCTGACAATGTCGGGAGAGATCCATGTTCGGCATCGCATCATCGCCGATATCTGCGACCGCGGCATGGCAATAGCTGCAGTCGATCTTAGCGTGCCCTTTACTTGGAGAATCACCGGCCTGACCGATTCGAATGAAGGTGATGACGAACAGAGCCCCGACCAGAAGAATGGCGACTTCAAACTTGGTTCTGTGCCCGGAGATACGCATATCTGGTCTATCGGCATTCCCACGCCGACTGTTCTGTGCGAGAGTTGCACAGAATGGGAATCTATCTTGGAGCAGCTGCCGGCCGTCTCTGGATAGTGATTGACAAAACAGGAGCGGGGAGGGTAGGTTTCTGCAGAACCTCAATCGAAGGGTCAGACGATCTATGTGCGGGCGATATACTCTGGCAGTACAGCTTGATCTGATTCAGGATAGATTCCTGCTGAAGGGGTCTGTCCCGGCTTTCTCACCCCGATACAATATCGCTCCAACTCAAGATGCCCCAGTCATCTTTGAATCCAACGACGGCAGGAAAATGGAGTTGATGCGTTGGGGACTGGTCCCGTCCTGGGCCAAAGATCCGTCCATCGGCAACAAACTGATAAACGCCCGCGCGGAATCGCTTGCGGAAAAACCAAGTTTCAGAAAGCCGTTCGAACGAAAACGATGCCTTGTACCGGCGGACGGATTCTATGAATGGAAGAAGTCACCCGATGGGCGGACCAAAACTCCCATGCGGCTGGTGGTCGGGGACTCAGATCTGTTTGCCTTCGCTGGTCTTTGGGATAGCTGGCGTGCGCCCGATGGTTCCGAGCTGCGAAGTTTCACGATCGTCACTACTGAACCAAATGAACTAGTTTCGAAGGTTCATAACCGCATGCCGGTGATACTGAAAAAGGAAAATGAATCGCGCTGGCTTGACGCGAAGACGACCGATCCACAATTGCTCTTGCCTTTGTTGATCCCATATGGGGGAGAGATGCGCGCCTTTGAAGTCTCCAGAGCAGTCAATTCTCCGGCCAATGATTCGCCAACGCTGATTGAACCAACTTCACTACTTTAGGCAGACTTTTCCGCGGCCGCTTCCTCTTTCGCCAATTCCTCAAGATCAGCCAGTTTCAACGTATGCGATGACACATACGTATAGAGAGCCGGAATAACAAACAAGGTCAGCACGGTAGAGAGGATGAGTCCGCCAACCACCGCGATTCCCATTGAGACGCGACTTTCCGCACCCGCGCCCAGAGCCAGTGCGATCGGCAGAGTACCCAGTGTCGTTGAGAGTGATGTCATAAGGATCGGGCGGAAACGCGCGGTGGCCGCGCCACGCACCGCTTCGAATTTATCCATTCCCAGTTCGCGCCGCTGATTGGCGAATTCGACGATAAGAATGCCGTTCTTGGTCACCAGACCGATCAGCATGATCATGCCGATCTGGCTGAAGATATTGATGGTCTGATTGAAGTACCACAATGACAGCAATGCCCCCGCCAGCGCCAGCGGCACAGTCAGGAGGATGACAAACGGGTCGCGGAAGGATTCAAACTGCGCCGCAAGGATCAAATAGATCAGTATTAGCGCCAGGATAAAGGCAAATTCCAGCGATGACGAACTCTCCGCAAACTCTTTGGAGGTACCATCGAGCGCCGTCTGGAACGATTCATCCAGCACCTTTTCCTTGATTGCGTCCATCGCGGCGATACCTTCACCAAGAGTCCTTCCCGGCGCAAGCGCCGCCGATACAGTGGCGGAGACATAACGATTGAAGCGGTACAACTGCGGCGGGTTGGATTGTTCCGTCACCGTCACAATATTGTCGAGCTGGATAAGCTCGCCGCGGGAATTACGGACATACAGCGACTTGAGATCGAGCGGCTCATCCCGGTCATATCGCTGTACCTGGCCGATGATCTGATACTGCTTGCCGTTGCGCACAAAGTAGCCGAATCGCTGACCAGAGAGCGCGAACTGCAAAGTCTGCGCCACATCCAGCATATTAACGCCCAGGATACGCGCTCGTTCACGGTCAATTTCAACGCGAAGCTCCGGCTTGTTAAACTTGAGATTGACGTCGACTGACTGGAAAGTCTCATCGGCGCGGGCCTCCTCCAGGAACTTCGGCAGGACCTCGCGTAGCCGTTCGAAATTCGGCGCTTGAAGTACGTACTGCACTGGAAGTCCGCCGCCACGACCGCCGCCGCCGATCGTCTGCTCTTGAATGACGATAGTGCGCGTGTCAGTCAGTTTGGAAACCTCGCCCGCAAGTTGATTCGCGATCTGCTGCTGACTGCGCTCCCGTTCATCCGGATCCAGCAACATGAGTCGCACGAAGCCGGTGTTGACCGAACTTGAGGCTCCGAACCCTGGCGAGGTCACGGAAACTATCGCCTTGGCTTCATGTCCGGCCTTCTCCTGAACTACCTGCACCAGTCGGGCAATTGCGTCGTCCATCGCCTCAAAGGTTGTCCCTTCCGGAGCGGTGGCGCTCAGTCGCATAGCGCTGCGATCCTCAAGCGGAGACAGCTCACTCTTGAGGTTGGTGCCGATCCAGACAATCAGGCCAAGGGTCACTGCCATTATGACGATCGCAAGATAACGACGTTGGATAAACCAGTCGAGTGCGGCAGAGTAGTTGGCATTCATGCGCACAAAAAACGGCTCCGTCGCATGATAGAACCGACTGTGGTGCGCGTGTTCTTTCAGGATGCGCGAGGCCATCATCGGTGTGAGTGTCAGCGCGACAAATGCCGAGATGATCACTGATCCGGCCAGAACGGCGCCGAATTCAGTGAAAAGTCTGCCTGTCAATCCCTGCATGAAGATAATAGGGAGGAAGACCGCTGCCAGAGAGGCGGTTGTGGAGATAACAGCGAAAAATATCTCCTTGGAGCCGATTATCGCCGCTTCCATCGGCTTGCGCCCGGCCTCGACCTTGGCGTAGATATTCTCCAATACCACGATGGCATCATCGACAACGATACCAATAGCGAGGACTATCCCCAGCAAAGTCAGAACATTTATGGTGAATCCCGCGGCGTACATAATAAAGAAAGTGCCAATGAGTGAGATCGGTATGGCCGCCGCCGGGATAATGGTCGTACGCCAGTCGCGCAGGAAAAGGAAAATGATCATCAACACCAGCGCAAGGGCGATGAAGATAGTCTCTTCAACCTCGGTGATAGACTTGCGAATGAAGGTTGTGATATCGAATCCATAGCCCATCTCGATATCAGGGGGGACATCTTTTTTGAGCTGCTCAATCCGTTTATAGAACTCATCGGCGATGGCGATATTGTTCGAGCCCGGCTGGGGCGTGACCGCGATACCGACCATCGGTATCCCGTCGCGCCGCAGGATCGTGCGTTCGTTTTCGGACCCCAGCACAGCGTATCCGACATCCTTGAACCGAACCAACTGGCCGTTGAGATCCTTGATGATGGTGTTGTTGAATTCATCCTCTGACGAAAGCAGTCCGGACGTCCGTATACTCAGCTCGGTGGCGTTCCCTTCGATACGGCCGGTTGGCAATTCAACATTCTCTCGCGTGATGGCGTTGCGGACATCGATAGCCGTCAAGCCGTAGGCGGCGAGCTTGGCCGGATCCATCCACAGACGCATGGAATAGCGTCGCTCTCCCCAAACACGAACATCGGATACGCCGGGAATAGTCTGAATGCGCTCCTTGAAGAGATTATTCGCTATCTCCGAAAGCGAGAGCAGATCACGGGTATCGCTCTTGAGACTCAGAAATACGATTGGGCTGGCGTCGGCGTCGGCTTTGGAAACAACTGGTGGGTCTGCGTCCGCTGGTAGCTGACCTGTGGCACGAGAGACACGGTCACGAACATCGTTGGCGGCGGCTTCGAGGTCGGAATTGAGATCGAACTCCACGGTTACGGTCGAACGACCGTCACGGCTGGTCGAGGTCAGGGAACGGATTCCAGCGATACCGTTGATCGAGGCTTCCAGCGGCTCGGTGATCTGCGATTCGATGACGTCGGCATTGGCGCCAATGTAATTGGTTGAGACCGTTACGAGCGGCGGGTCAACACTTGGATACTCGCGAACACCCAGTGAGCGAAGCCCGATCAATCCAAAAATGACGATAGCGATCGACATGACGATCGCGAGTACGGGCCGGTGAATACTGACATTTGAAAGGCTCATTCGGCACTCACGCTCTGGAAAGCAGTGATCTGGAGAGGCATACCCGGTCGCATCTGAAGGATCCCGGAGGTGACCAGGGTATCACCGGGATTGAGGCCATTCAGGATCTGCACAGACTCTTCCATTCGTGCACCGGCCTGGACCATCCGCACCGCCGCCTTGCCACCTTCATAGACGAACAGCTTGTAGCTCTTCAGGTCGGGGATCAACGCCTGTGTGGGGACCAGAAGCGCGTTCTCGATCTTTTCGAGGGGGATTTCCACATTGGCGAAGGCCCCCGGCAACATCGCGCGGTCAGCCGAATCAGTGATCGCCCTGATCTGGACTGTGCGTGTGTTTCTATCGATACGCGGTTCCACCGCGTATATCCTGGCCGTGAACTCCTTAGCGTGGCCCTCTAACGTAAAAGTAACCTGGGTACCAACACTCAGGAGCGGGCTGTATCGTTCCGGAGCGGAAAAATCCAGCTTCAGCCGACTGATATCCTGCAGCGTCGCTATTTGGGATTCAGAGGTAACGATCGCCCCCTCAGAAATGCCGCGCAGCCCGATCACGCCGCGGAACGGCGCGTATATCTCGGTCTTGGCGATCTGTGCTTTCAGCAAATCAACCTCTGCCTGAAGGGTATTGGCTTCGGTCACAACTGCTTCGTAATCTTCCTGACTCACTCCCTGAGTTTTGTAAAGCGCTTCATTCCGCTTGAGTCGATCATCCACTAGTTTCTTCTGGTAGGTTGCCTTGGTGAGGCTGGCCTGAAGTTCCGCGTCGTTTATTTTAACCAGTAGGTCGCCTTTGTTGACGACTGACCCTTCTTTGAAATAGATCTGTACTACTTTGCCGGACGTTTCTGGTCTGAGAGCAACTTCTTCATTCGCCAGCAACGTTCCTGTCGCCGTGATTCTGGTATTGAGGGTTTGCGGCTGCACTATAACCGCGCTGACATTGAGCGGCGCGCTCTGACCGCGCTGACCACCGGCGGCCGGGGTGGACGAATTGTTCGAGGAGACCAGTCGACGGCCGATTAGGCCGCCAATAGCCACCAAAGCCAATATGATCAGGACGATACTTCTTAATTTCATGGTCGTTCCAGGGTTATCCTTTGTCGGGTATCCATCTCATTGGGTACACAATATTGATTACGCCGTTGAAGCGCAACCACTTTGCTTGCATACTGCAACCAACACCTGATGGACTTGTTCCTCGATTCCAAGGTTCCCGATAAGGTCATGGTATGGGTCAGCGGGCTCCGGACCAGCGCCCAATGCCTCTCCACTAATTCCAATTTATACCACAACCGTACTATCCAGGTCCAAACCGGGTCAGTGAAATGTCGCCGCACAATTATGTTGTATGTAATAGCCGACCGATATATGCTGGAGCAAGTGCCTACCCGGATTGCATCATGACTCGACTTTCGCTCACTATACTCACTCTGCTCGTTATTGTGCTGCTTGCGGCGCTGGTGATCTTTCTCGAGATCCCTGAGCGGACACGGTTCTGGTTCGAACTCTTTACCGCGGGACATACCGTCGTCTTTGGCCTCTGCGCCCTTGCCTGTCTTAAGTTAAGCCTGGTGCTCGCGTCGGACCGTTTCAAGTTCAGGTTGACCCATTACCTGACAGCTTTCCTGCTCGCCATATTTGTTGGAGCGGCGACGGAGATCATCCAGCCGCTTGTCGGGCGCGATGGCGCGCTCGCCGACCTGCTTCGAGATATTTTTGGCGCGGTCGCATTCCTGTTTGTCGCCATGACCTTTGACAGGCAGCTCTCTTGGGATTTTCGCACCGGTCGGTGGCTTCGTCACGTCGTACGGATCCTGGCGCCGGTGCTGGTCCTGCTGATCTTCTGGCCGGCTATCAAATGGGGGGGAGCCTACATTTACCGCGACCGCCAGATGCCGGTAGTAATGGATTTCAGTTCAAGCGTCATGCGGCAGTTCACGCGCGTCGCCAACGCGAGGCTGGAGTCCGTTTCGCCACCTGATGTCTGGCAAGGGGCAACTAATAAAGTAGCAGAGCTGACTTTGTATCCCGGAGTTTATCCCGGCCTGACACTGCGTGAGCTTTCGCCCGACTGGTCCAAATTCAAAGAACTAAACTTCGCGATCTTCTCAGAACGAGCGGATACGTTGACCATCGAGTTCCGAGTCAACGACCGGCTCCACAACGAGAAATATAATGACCGGTTTAACACGCTGCTGAAGGTCGCTCCGGGCGAGAACAGATATGTCTTCCCGCTCGAACGAATCCGCAAGACAGGTTCGGGACGAATGATGGATCTGACGAAAATGGGGACGATCGTCTTTTTCGCGCATCGGCCCGTCGATTCGGTCCGAATTCTCATCTCAACCGTACGACTGCAATAAAAAAGCCCGCGCCATAGCGGGGCGGGCTAGAGTCGAATAATATTTGCGAGATCACTCGAGGACTGGATCCGCCAGTTCGATCGTCACGACCTTACCAAACTCATCCAGAGGTTTGTCGAATGTCTCCGGCTTCCCAACCACGACAAAAGTCATCTGGTCGGTGTTAAGGTATTTCTGCGCGACAGTCTTGACATCGGCCAGAGTCACCTGCGCGACCTTAGCCACATAGTTTTCATAGTAATCCGTCGGCAGTCCGTTGAACTCAAGCGACATCAGATTTTGCACTATCTTCCCGTTCGTGTCAAAATTGAAAACGAATCGGTTGATCGCGGCATTCTTTGCGTCAGTCAGCTCATCAGTGGTGACACCTTCAGCGCGGATCTTCTCGATCTCTTCCATGATTATCTTGGTCGCTTTGTACGCAGTCGCCGATTTGGTCTGGCAGTGAGCGTAAAAGACGCCATAGTCGCGGCTGTCGATATCGAACGCCGATCCCGTTCGATAGGCCAATCCTTCATCAGAACGGACGCGCGAAGTGAGACGAGAGGTAAATGAACCGCCGCCAAGTATGTAGTTCATCAGGCCAATGGCGTATCGGTCTGGGTTGTCCCGCTTGATACCCAGTTCGCCGATCCGGATAACCGCCTGATTGATATCCTTGACTACCTCAAAGACGCCGGGATTGGCATTGAATTGCACATCAGGCGGCGGCGGAGGGAGAGTCTCGGATTTCGCCCAATCGCCGGTCAGGGCTTTCAGTTGCGCCAACAGCTCGTCCCGCTTGAAATCGCCGGTAACGCCGACGATGATGTTGTTCGGGACAAAGAACTTCTTATGATACGCGATCATATCTTCCGGAGTGATCCCCTTCACGGTCGCCCACTCAAGGATACGACCGTTAGGATGGTCTCCATATAAAAGCTGATTGAAATAGCGCGTGGTCACACCGCCCGGTTCATCATTACGGCGCTTGATCGAATTGCGAATGTCAACCTTGGCCAATTCCAATTTGTCAGCGGGGAACGCGGGATTGCGCATCAGGTCGGCCCAGAGCTTTAGTCCCATCTCCACATCCTTTGACAGGACGCTGAGATTGGCGGACCCCATTTCATCGCCAATGCGTGTCTCCAGTGATCCACCCGCGAACTCCATTAGCATATTGAGGGAATCACCCGAAATGGTGGTTGTGCCACCGGTCCGCATCACTGTCCCGACCAACTGGGAGAGTCCGTTTTTGTCGGCAGGATCATATACGCTGCCGCACCGCACCATCGTGCTGAGGCTGAAGACCGGAAGGCGGTGGTTTTCGTAGAGGTATACTATCATCCCATTGTCAAGCACCACACGTTCGACATCAACCCCGACTTTTGGAATATTGAAATCGCCGGCCTTGCCGGTCAGTTTTGCGATCATCTTGGAGCCTTCCGATTTGGCCGCCGGCGTTTCACCAATGGCGAGCGTGGCTAACAGAAGGATCATCAACACGGTATATAGGTATTTCACGTTCTGCTCCTTTTCAGCTCTGCTTCCCGGGACGTTGACCGCTCGATGGCTTGGCTACTTTTGTGATAAAAGCGACCGTCCGATTCGATTTGGTCAGATACGTATTGGCCACTCGCATGATATCCTCGACCGTGACCTGTTTGAGAGCTTCGCGGCTCTTCAGGAAATATTGCCAGTCACCCGTGATGCTTTCGCTGTTCGCCAGGCGAAACGCCAGACCATTGTTAGATTCCATCGAGCGGATCAGCGAAGCATCGACCTGATTCCGCATCTTCTCCAATTCCCAGGTCGAAACCGGTTCGGTCTTGAGCTTCTCTATCTCAGCGTAGACCGCCTCCTCCAATTCGGCGATAGTGTGATTGCCGAAAGGCGTGATCGTCACATTAAAAGCGCCGGGGAACCGGGATGCGCCGCCCATCGCGTTTGCGTTCCCGAGTTTCTTTTCGCGGATCGCCTTGTAAAAGCGACTTGTGCGACCACCCGACAGAATGCTGGCAATCGCCTCAAGCGCGGCGCCATCCGGATGTCCTATCTGCGGTACATTCCAACCTATAAATGCCTGCGGGTTGGCGTCCATTTCAATTTCGACCCGTCGCTCACCGGTCTGTTCGGCATCGCGGCTGACCACAGGCTTGGGAGCGGGGAGTGACGGGATCTTTGCGAAATACTTGTCCGCCATGGCAAACACTTCGTCCGCCTTCACATCGCCGACAATCACCGCCACTGCGTTCGCGGGGGAATAGTGGGAACGGAAATACTGTTCGACCTGCTCGCGACTGACCGTCATCAAGTCGCTCATCCAGCCGACCACCGGCCAGTGATAGCCGGATGCCCAGAACATCGCCGCGCTTAACGCCTCATCTAATCTGCCGAATGATTCGTTTTCGGTCCGCATACGGCGTTCTTCCATCACGACATCACGCTCCGAATAGAATTCCCGAAGCACCAAATTCTCCAGACGGTCGGATTCCAGATACATCCAGAGTTCGAGACAATGTTTGGGGAGTGAAACATAGTATTGCGTGCCATCGTTGCCGGTGGAGGCATTCAGGCCGCTTCCGCCACTAGAGAGATAGGTCCCCCAGAGTTCATCCTTTATCACATACTTCTTCTGGATAGCCTGTACATCAGCGATCTGCTTCTTCAGCGCGAAATAGCGGGTCGAATCCTGCGTTTTTAGCGGATCGGTAAGGGCGACCTGTTCGGCCTTCATGAGCGCCGCCAGCGAATCGATCTTCTTCATCAAAGGTACCTCGGCGGCATAGTTGCTCGTGCCGATCACCTTCGTCCCTTTGAACAGCATATGTTCCAGCAAGTGGGAAACGCCGGTCATGCCGGGTTCCTCGTCCACCGAGCCGGTGTTAAAGCGAATTATGGTTGAAAAGACCGGAGCGGAGGGATTCTCCAGCACCAGAATGCGCATGCCGTTTGACAGCACTTTCTTTTTCACGTCCAATTGGATCTCGCCAGTAGCTGCATGCACAACCGAGGCAAGCAACACTAACGCGAGACAGACGGTAACGAGTCTTCGCATAGTTCCTCTTTCCTTACGCACATAGAGACAATTATGTTAAGCGAATTGGTCGCCGAAGAATGCCAGGCAGATATGTGACTACGGTGTGACCGCATTGAGCAAAGGTAAACAGGGGAGAAGAGACCGGCAAGTCCAATTGTAACAGAAAAGCGGCTGCTTTGGAGGCAACCGCATGGAACAAACAGGAAGATTTTTCGATCGTCAGTTGGAGCACGGCCCGAATGTGACCGGCTCGCCAACCACATAGGCGATAAGCATCGCGAGATCGGTCAGGTCGACGTTCCCCTGACCATCAACATTCGCTTCTTCCGCGCAGGGGAGAGCAGTCCCACTGACCGTGAGGTAGGCGACCAGGCGAGAGAGATCTGATAGATCAACACCTCCGACCTCATCAACATTCCCGCGTGTGCCGACACAGCATCCCGCTTGCATCGATTGCACCGCGGCTAGCGGATCAATTCGTCCCTCGCCAAGTTTTCCGACATAGGCGGGGTTGAGCGAATCGACATTCACTGCCGTCAGGAGTATGGCGTCGCGCACTTCTTCCCAGGTCGCCGACGGTTTGACTGAATAGATAAGCGCGGCCGTCGCGGCAACAAAGGGTGCCGCAAAACTGGTCCCATCCCACCAGGCGTACGCGGAGTCCAGGAATGGCGCATAAATCTGCCGACCGGGCGCGCAGATATCCACTTTGCCGTTATAGTTCGAAAATGCCGACTTCTGGTCATTTGAATCGAGTGACGCGACGGACAGCACATACGAATCGAGAGCCGGGAAAAGTTCGACCTCCGATGAATCGTTCCCCGCCGCCGCGATGACCATGACATTATTGTTTCGAGCGTACTCGATAGCGGCATCGAGTACATCATGCTTGCCGCTCATGACAATACTGAGGTTTATCACTTTACAGCCTTGGTCGATTGCGTCTAAGACAGCCTCCGCGATGGTGAACCCATTTCCGCGTCCTGTCGTGTCAAGCACCCGATAGGAAACAAGATTGGCGTCGGGCGCAACAAGGTTGACCACTCCGGCGACAAATGTCCCGTGTCCTGAAGCTATTCCGCCCGGCTCATCATTGGCCAGCGTGTCATTGGCCACGTAATCAAATCCCGAGGTCACACTTGCCGCGAGCGTTGGATTGGTCAACTGGATGCCGACATCGATCACGCCTACATTCACACCAGTTCCCGTCGTGGCGGCTTGAACCTCCGGCAATCTCAGAGTTGTGGCCGCGGGTTGGGTCATGGGGTCTTTGGTCGGGACCGCGTCAAGAAACGGTTGGCTGGACTGTACAGCTTCCGGTGCATCCAGAAGGTAATTTGCGGTGCAGTAGATAACATCCGGATTGGTCGCGATCACTGCGGCGAGGCTCTCCGCGTTCTGCCCCGGTATCGTATACAGTAGGTAAGCCGAAATGTGGCTTAGGTAACGCCCGAACGTTGTCCCGTATTGAGCATTGATGGAATCAATCGTGTACCCAGCGGCGACCTGACAAACCATTTCACCTTCGACGAAATCGCCGGTGCTGCCGGCTGACACTGCCGCCGGCACAAGCATCGCCATAGCGAGGCACAAAAGGGTGAGCAGGGTGAGGTGATTTTTCATGGCTGTTTCCTTATTCTCCCGCTCCATGGACAGCGAAAGCTGCCCAGTGGTAGGCCGATGGATAGGTCTCACGAACTGCCAGCGCCGCTTCGCGAGCCGATTGTAACAATGTCTCTCCGTCGATATATCGCTCGTAGAATCGATTCATCCAGAGTGCCGTGGAACGGTCCGACACCGGCCAATAGCCGGCGATCACATTGCGCGCCCCCATCTCCAGAAGAGACCTGACCAGGCCGGTCGATTCTTCACCCGGAAGCGCGACCTGTTGCCCGGAACGGCAGGCCGCCAGAGTCACCAGCCCGACCCGAGCTTCTCTTAATCTGAAATCGGCGGCAAACATCGGTCCATCTACCAACTGCAGCGACGAGTAAAACGGGTTGTCCGGGCGCAGGTGTGCATGCCCGGAGTAATGCCAGATCCAGGACTCGCCATCCGATGGCCAGTCAGCGCGGGTCGCCCCAAGATGAATCCTGCTAGTAGATGGAGAACGCCGGGCCAGTCCCTGAAGTTCATGGCTGACCATCGGCAGGTCCTCCGAGGCTCCCTCGAAAAGTTCTATCGTCTTGGCGCGCACCGCGAACTTCTGCGCGTGAGTGAAGTGCCGAAGACTGGGGGAGAGGACAAACTGGTGGCGCTCCATGAGGCTTTTCCCCAAGACGATCATAGCCTGCCAGGGCAGATTGGCCAGGTCACCTTCCGGGATGACCAATATCTTTCCAGCCTTGGGGTCTATTTCGAGCGGGCTCCAGAACCGTTCCCCCAGACTCGCGAAGAACTGCTCCTCTGCGGCAATCTTGCTTTTCGATGAAAGATGATCAGCCAGTAACTCGGTCTCCAGAATGAACCGCCATTGGCGCATGGACTCGGTGAGCAACCTATGACCGTTCGGAAACGCGACAATGCGACTTGTGCCGGCCTGATGAACGAACGCGAGAATCTTGTCTGACGACAGATGAAACTGTACAACCGGCATCTCGCGCGAGATCGCACGTGTCTGCTTAATGATCTGCTCGATCGAATCAACGCCACCCACAGCCGACCGCTCGGCCGCGGCCATCTCCAGTCTAACCTTCTTCTGGAGCTGGGCGACACTGCGGTGTGCTTCTATCGTCAGTGATCCACGCTCACCGCCACTCCGGCCGATCTGTCGTGAAAGCGCCGCGACCTGAGAGGCAAGTTCAATCAGGCTTTGTTCCGCGCGACGTCGCTGCTCATGACTCGGACTCAGTTCAGAGAGCGGCGCCCAGACCCCCGCGGTTTTATATCGTTCGGACCAGGCCGCGGCCCGTTCTCCCGACTGCCACAACTCTGACTCAATGAGCTTAACGTGCGGGGAAGTAACACTGGTTCCATACTTGTTTCGGAACTCGAGCGGAGGCAACTGCGCCCGAACCGCGTCCAGCCTATCGGCGGCCTTCTGCCAATGAACTATCGCTTGCCGCGTGTTCCCACTGTTCATGGCAATATCACCTTCAATCGTCTGCCAATGCGCGAAAAGGTGCGGGACCTCTCTTACCGCGGCATTCATCGTCAGACGGGCTTGCGCTCGAACATGATTGGGCGTTTCGGACAACGTGTGGAGATCGCAGACCGCTTCCCACAGGGGAAGTTGCGCCTTGATGAATTTTCCGCGCGCGTGGCGAAGGGTTGTCGCGCGAGACGGTTTATCCTTGGCCAGTTGCGAGCCCAATAGGTAAGAAGCCCCCAGGAAGCCCACGTTCTTCTCCGCCTCAAATCCGGCGATAGCTCTGTCCAACGCGTTTTCGGCGTCTCTGGTCAGGCCGAGTCCAAATGCCGCTTTCGCGCGAAAGAGCGAGGCCTTGGCGCCTTCGTAACGGTGATCCATCTTTTTGAATTGAGTCTCAGCGCTTTTGGCTGTCTCGTACGCGTCGGAAAGCAAATTCAATCCCAAATACACTTCGGCGCGATCCAGTTCGCAGACGGCCGCGCCTTTCGGCTGTCCAAACTGGCGATAGGCAGACTCACATTCGGCAAGCTCCATCAGTGCGATATGAAATTGCCCGCGCAACATCGCCATCCAGGCCAGTCCATATCGAGCATCGGTCGCGTCCAGCGAGAACGAGTGCTTGAGGTAGATATCCCGTGATGAGATGTAGAGAGGTTCGGCGGCCGCGAAATCAAAGAGCTGGACTAACGTGTTAGCCCTATTGTATTGACAGCGCGCAACCGACAACTCATCTCCGGCGCCCCGAAAATACTCTTCGGCCTGCGCGTAAATCGCTTCTGCGTCCCGGTGCTTGTCCTGACGATGGAGTAGGTTGGCCAGATTGACCTGCGTCATCGCTACATCCGCGGTGGCATTTGCCTGTCTGAATATTTTCAACGCCGAGTTGGCGCGACGTTTCGCCTCGGGGAGATCACCGATATACATGTAGACATCGATGAGAGCACGATCGATCCGTCCCGCAACCATTTTGTCGGAACGAGAAAGCGCGCGAGCCTTGAGATAAGCTCCTTCGGCCTCGGCGTGCTTTGCGGACATGTGCGTCATGCGTGCCAGCACACGATATGAAGTTAGGGGGAGAGGAGATGGCTTGCCCGCGGAGACCTTCACCAGCCGTCGCGCTATCTGCACTGCATTCTTAAGCGATTGCTGTGCCTCAAGACGCATTCGATCATCGATCAGTTTGGATAATGCCGATGGCTCCTGGCCGGAAAGATCCCCCGAAGAGAGATACTTGTCAAAGGCCGAAGCTACTTCTGTGGCTTTTGGATCCACGTCATCTCCGGCAGGTCAAGTCGGATCTCACCGGCGCTCAGCCTGATCTGTTTCGGGGGCTTCGGAGAGGTCCAATGATAGAAGCCAAGTGAATCGGCCGGAATGGCGCGCCGATCGACCGTCAACACGATACCATCCGTCGGAACCCGATCGCTGGTGACTCGTGCGGTGAATTCCCAAACTTTGGTCTGTTGTTCGGCACGAATGTCCAGATGCATCGGACCGATCTCAAACTGAAGCCGGCGGTCTCGTTCGACAGTCTGACTGCGAACCCCAACAGCGGCGGGAAGAGCCCAGGAATCAAAAGAGAGTCTGGCCGCAATCCCTTTGAGAGCCGCCCAGGCGCTCGAGGCGTTCGCTATCTCTTTGGCCCTGGTGATCCAACCCGAGGGGGCCTCAGCAAGCTCGATCTCGCCTGTCACCGGAAAAGCTCGGAAAAGTTCGTACAACGCCCGGCAATCATCGCACTGATCGATATGACCGATAAGACGATTCCGCTTGGCTTGGGCCGCCTTGATAAGTTCTTGTCTGGTCGGATGCTGTTCCATGCTCTTTTCCTACAGGTTACTCTTTTGTGTCACCCGACAGAGTACGGGAGAGGCGCTTTCGTACATCGATAAGATCCTGATCTTCAAGTATTTTCCGGAGGCGCTGAAGGCACCTTCCCCGTATTGGCCCCAGACTGTTGAAGGAAATCCCGACCGACTTGGCCACCTGCTCATACGACAACTCCTCAGGAGAGAAAAAGAGCGCTTTAAGCAGAGACTTGCATCGGTCATCAAGTTGCCCAAGGCCGATCTCAAGGTGGGCCTGACTTTCCAGTTTCTCCATCTTCTCATCCGCCAGGGGAGAATCATCAACCTGTTCAGGCACATCCTCCGCGTCCCGAACCCCTCGTGCTTGCCGGGAGAGGCGAATGCTCTCTCTCTTTGCGGTAGTCACCAGCCAGGCCGAAAGACGAGTCGGATCGGAGATCTTCTGACGATTCTGGTAGAGGAGAACAAAGGTCTGCTGAAAACAGTCAGCGGCATCAGCCATCGAAAGTCCTGCTCTGGTCGCGACCGTGTAGACCAATGGTTGGTATTTGTCTATCAGTTCATTCCAGGCGGATGATTTGCCGGAGATTAAGTCGGCCCAAATGTCGCGGTCGGCTCGTTTCATACAGCTTTCGGGACTGAAATGACTCCGCTCTGGATTTGCTAACTTCGTGTAATGGTGAAGGTTATCTCGTTCCGGGAACAACATATCAAGCCATCTCTACTTTAGCAAGACCTTTTGCCTCTAAACCTCGGAGTGATTGACTGCGCAACCCTGGTCCGAGAAAAGCCACAGACCGGCGACACCTCACTATCGCCGGTCGTGGCTCGGTCCTCATGCTCCGTGCTGAAGTCTCAGCAAGTCGCTCATTGACCTAAATCGAATCTTCGCGGTGCATCCGGACGATATCCAATTGCTGGTTGCTGTTCACGAATCCCTTGACCTCGACACGCATGCCGGCCGTGAAATTCTCGATCTGCAACGGTTCGTTGTTCAGTCCGGCGAGATCCGCCATCCAGTCAACTACGCCGGTCCGATCTTCGCCGACAAACGTCACGGTGCGGGAGAGATGATCGATCGAGGCGATGATGTCGGTGAACTGCACTTCAATCCGCTGCGAGGTCGGCGAGTCTTCGACCTCAATAGCGACTGCGTAGATCGCGCCATTCGGCAGATTGTTACCCCAGACCTCGATAGTGTCGCCAACTTTCAGATCGGCCAGGGTCAGGCGAGTGCGGGTGGAATCGATCGGGCCGTCATCGGCGCCACGACGGCCAGCCGCCCCGGTTGAGCTCAAGTCCTCAGTCTCATTCGAGCTGAAGATGAAGGTCATAGAGTCGGTCTGCACCTGCCAGCAGAAAGCTGTCAGCAGCGTTCCAGCGGCATAATCGATCTGCAGAATAGTGGTCTTGAATTCTACTTCGGCGCGGAAATCATCGCCTCCGCCCATCTGGTCCATACGAACCCGTACCCGCGAGGCCAGGATCGAACCATCCGTCTGATTGCTTCCCTTGACTTCGACTGAGTCACCAACTCGAATGGCGCTCAGAGCGATGTTGGTCTCGGCGTCCTCGTTACGCTGCACAAGTTCAGCGGTGGGGGAGGCAAAGATCATTCGTGGGTCATTGACCAGTTTGATCTGTGAGGTAGTAGTGTCAACGAACTCAATACGTCCACCGAATTCAACCTCGGCCGCGTTGTCATTCGGACGGATGCGAACGCGGTCGGCGTTCAAAACATTGCCCGACGTATTACCGCGAACTTCGATCGAATCACCCACCGTGATCTCGCTGAAATCGATGGGCGTCTCAGAGCCGCCGTCCTTGAACACGATCTCCGCGCCGGACGGGACCTGGACATCATATGAATGACCGGTCACGGTGAGGGAGTTTGAAGACGAGTTGGCGGAAGCTACCCGACCATAGATCTCGACTTGGCCGCGTACGCGTGTCTCGGTAAAGCCATTTTGCCCGGACTGTACCGAGGTCTTCATCGGAGCCACAGGATTTTCGGAACAGCCGACCAATCCCAGCAGCAACCCAAACGTCGCCGCCATTCCTGTAATGCTCAATCCTTTGCGATTCATGAAAACCTCCTGCATGGGAAAATCTACCCGGTTGTACGTTCATTCTGTTTGGTCAACAGAGTGGACCCACACAGTCTTCGTACACAATGGGGAGACTTTTTTGAGGTGATCGCTTATGGTTCGACCGGGGAATGTAGCCGGCGGCGTGCCAGGGTCACCTAATTCTTTGTCGGGAAACAGCTTTCCAGTTGACTTTTGGCCGAACACGGAGTTTTTTATCGCTTTCGCCTTAACCAGAGGAATTACGAAATGGCTGAACGATCAACCGGAACTGTTCTGACCGACCCTCCTCACAAAGAAACGCTTTTCACGCAACTCCTCCACCTCCCACGGCCTTACTGGATGGTCAACATCATGGAGATGTTTGAACGTCTGGCCTATTATGGCGTCCGCGTGGTCATCCCTATCTACATCGCCCAGGCGGATGAACCCGGCGGACTGCACTTCTCGCAGACCGAGAAGGGGATCATCTTCATGTGGTGGGCGATCGTGCAATCGCTGGTCCCGATGCTCACCGGCGGCTTCGCCGATCGATACGGCTACAAAAAGACGATCGCGTTTTCGGTCGCTATTAAAGTAGCCGGATATCTCCTCATGGCGACACAACGCGAGTTCTGGCCGTTCTTGTTCGGATGTCTGGTTCTGGCCTTGGGTACCGCTACCTTTAAACCCGGGGTACAGGGGACAATGTGTCAATCCCTGTCGACCAAGAACAGCTCAGTAGGGTGGGGGATGTTCTACATGCTCGTCAATGTCGGTGGATTTCTTGGGCCGCCGTTGGCCCACTTCCTGTACGGATGGTCCTGGCCGGCGGTCTTTTTCGGCTGCGCGGTTATCGTATCGCTCAATTTCCTGATGTTATTCACTTACAAGGAAGTGCATGCAGGGGGAGTGCAAAGCGGGGGACCTTGGGAGATTCTAAAGCTGACCGGCCGGAATATCATGCAGGCGAAGCTGGCGCTATTCATTTTGATCATGTCCGGCTTCTGGCTGATGTTCAACCAACTTTTCGACATGTTGCCGAACTTCATTGTCGACTGGGTGGACAGCTCGGGACTGGTACATGCGCTCAATATTCCAAATTTCATGCTAGACCTTAACTCCGATCGAGCGCCTCAACTTTCGCAAGAGTGGATGATCAACTTCAATTCCGGACTCATTATTCTGACTGTCGTTCTTGTCTCCTGGTGGGTCAACCGAATGCGTCGAGTTACTTCAATAACAGCCGGTATCATTGTCGGGTCGGTTGGGTTGGTATTTGCCGGATTCACAACCTCGGGCCTGTTCTGCATGCTTGGCATTCTGGTATTTTCGGTTGGCGAAATGCTTGCGTCACCCAAAATGCAGGACTACCTCGGTGTTATTGCTCCCGAGGGTCAAAAAGGACTCTATATGGGGTACGCCAACATTCCCAATGCCATCGGCTGGGGGTATGGCTCACTTCTGGGTGGAACCGTCTATGACAAGATGGGGGACAAGGCGAATTTGGCGGTTAACTATCTGGCCGAAAAGTACCAGATGCTCGATGTTAACCGGACCGAAGCGTTTAAGAAATTGCAGGAAGTGACCGGCCTTGATCCCTCAGCGGCTACCCAACTTCTCTGGGACGCGTACCATCCTTACAAGCTCTGGTATCAGTTCGCGGCAGTTGGCATTGCTTCAGCGATCGCTATGATCTTTTACGCAAGGTGGGTGAAAAAATACGAAGCACCGGAGATCTGAACGAACTCGTAGAAACGCTAAAGCCGGCGATTCACTCGCCGGCTTTTCTTTTCCGGAATCTTGCTTTTACTCGGATTCGCTTGGTATCAATGTCCCGTTAAAGTACGACTCGATTATCCGCTCCAGATCATCCGTATTCTGCATCGATTCAAGACTTTTCCGTATCTCTTTCGCTCCGTTAAATCCGGTGATGTAGGCCCGCACATGCTTCTGCATCACCGCGAAATTCTTCTTTCCGGCGAATATCTCTTCATACAGACGCGAATGCTCGATCATCACGCGAAAGCGCTCTTCCAGTGGAACCTTATCAATTGAGATTTCTCGGTTGAAAAGCCACGGGTTTCCAAACACCGCCCGACCAAGCATGACACCATCGATTCCCGTTTGCTCGGCCAAAAGTCGCGCATGCTCCAGATCCTTGACATCCCCATTCCCCAGAAGAATTGTATCCGTCTGGCGCACCACTTCGACCGCCTTGTGCATCAACTCCCAATGGGCGGGGACCAGCGACATCTCTTTCGCGGTTCGAAGGTGCACCGTGAGCACCGCCGGTTCTGCTTCGAGAACATGAGGGAGCCACTCATTGATCACTTCTCGATTCCATCCGATGCGGGTCTTCACCGATACCGGTAGTTTCCCGGCGCCTCGTTTGGTCGCAAGGATCACCTCTTTGGCAATCTCCGGATACTTGATCAGTGCCGCCCCCGAGCCGGTTTTGGTAACCGTTTTGACCGGACAGCCCATATTGATATCTATGCCATCGAACCCAAGTTCCACCGCCAACTGTGCGCATTGATAAAACAGCTCCGGATCGTCACCAAAAAACTGTGCGAGGATCGGCCGCTCCGATTCATGATACATTAGTGACTTGAGCAATGCCGGTCGACCGGCTGAACAGAGCCCATCAACCGACACAAACTCGGTGACAAATACATCCGGCTTCCCATACTTAGCGATGATCCGACGAAACGCGGCGTCCGTCACATCCGCCATCGGCGCCAGCACGAAAATGGGGCGGGGGAGAGTCTCCCAAAAACCGAATCTGTTGTCACTATTTGTCATGGCGGTCCTCAATATATGGACAAACGAAGTTTTGCCAAGCGCAGTTCTCTCGACCGCCAAAGGGCCTCGTTCGTGTAACTATCTGTGTACCAAACGGTACGCTCCATCATTCTTCGCATCTTGGCAAGCCTGTTGCTCAATAGGACTGATAGACTCTATATTACCTTTGAACTCGGCGGACGCGCCTGCATGGAAGTAAGCTGTTCTGAGCGAGATAGACGCCTTTCCCGTGTACTGCGAACCGCCCTGCCTAACGCCAGGGAGTGCCAAAAGCCATGTTCCATTCAACGGCTAAAGTGAAGCTCGCTACCGCTTTTGTATGTTCGGTTGCAGCTATTCTGCTGGTTACCTGTGCCAAAAGGGTGGTCGACCCGGAAGACAACACGCCGCCAATCCCAGTCGAGGCACGCTTCAGTGTCAGCGATACCACCGGCGTTCCGCCCTTGACAATCCGTTTCACCGACTCTTCTTCCGGCAGTCCTGACTTCTGGTTTTGGCGTTTTGGCGATGGCCAGACTTCGTTTGAGCAGCATCCAACCCATGAGTACAGCATCGAAGGCAGTTACGATGTCACTCTCGTGGTCTCGCGCGGAGGGGTCCGCGACAGTGTTTCCCGTCCGGGCCTGATTAGGGTCGATGACTCCGCGCTTGTGTCCGCGCCTGTCGCCGGATTTGTCGGCGATCCGTTAGTTGGAAACGCTCCTCTGACGGTGCAATTCTCCAATCAGTCTACCGGTACGATCATCAGCTATGCATGGAGCTTTGGCGATGGCGCCACGTCTGATGACGCTTCCCCAATTCACGTGTATGCGATTCCAGGAACACACACAGTTCGTCTGATTGTCGAGGGTCCGGGCGGGTTCGACACGCTCACCCGCACCGACTATGTCACCGCGACCGTACCTCCGCCGAACGCGGCTTTTACCGCTAATCCGACTTCGGGTCAACCGCCTCTGGTGGTGAACTTTGATAACCTGTCGACCGGTAACATTACCGGATATAAATGGTACTTTGGCGATGGGGACAGCTCAGACGTCCGTAACCCTAGCCACGCGTATGAGAATTCAGGACTCTTTACTGTCACCCTGATTGCGAGTGGACCGGGCGGCGCGGATACGATCTCGATTCAGAATTACATCGCCGTTTCCGATGGCCCGCCAATTGCGGCCTTCATCGGGGCTCCAACCAATGGCATCGCACCTTTGATGGTGCAGTTCACCGACAATTCCGCGGGCTCGATTTCCGGCTACGAGTGGGATTTCGGCGATGGTGGTACTTCGACGCTCGCCAATCCGACCCACCAGTACTCCGCGGCAGGGATATATTCGATACGTCTCATCGTCTCCGGTCCCGGCGGCGCCGATACAACTCTGCGGGCAAATTACATCACGGTACTGCCAGCGCCGCCTGTCGCGGATTTCAGCGGTACGCCCACTTCCGGACTGGTGCCTCTGACTGTCAACTTCACCAATCTCTCAACTGGAAATATTAGCGGCTACCTCTGGAGCTTCGGCGATGGCCAGACATCTACGTTGGCAAATCCTTCTCATCAATACACGGTCGGTGGCATCTATACGGTCCGCCTGATCACCACAGGAAGTGGCGGAGTTGATACTCTTATTCGGACTGACTACATCACTGCTACCTGGACGCGACCTACCGCCGCGTTCACGGGCGCCCCTACGAATGGTGTCATTCCGTTAGAGGTAACGTTCACCAATAACTCGACAGGACAGATCAGCTCATATGCCTGGGACTTCGGCGATGGCGGCACTTCGATTGCTGCCAATCCAACGCACAACTACACGGTAGCCGGTACCTATTCGGTGCGCCTCATCGTTAGCGGCCCGGGTGGCGCTGATACATTGCAACGTATCAACTATATCACCGCTTCATCGCCGCGCCCGACCGCCGGATTCACCGGAACCCCAACCGAGGGCACCGTGCCGTTTGCGGTGAACTTCACCAACACGTCAACTGGACAGATCACCTCGTACGCGTGGGATTTTGGCGATGGCGGCACTTCGGATCTGGCCTCGCCGCTGCATACATACACTGTTAATGGCGTTTATTCCGTGCGCCTGATCGTGACCGGCCCCGGCGGCGCCGATACAGTACTTCTCCAGAATTACATCACGGCCAATGCTCTCGCTCCAACCGCCGCGTTCACTGCCAACCCAACCTCAGGTAACATCCCGTTGGTAGTTCAATTCACGGATATGTCAACCGGCGACATCACGTCGTGGAACTGGCGATTTGGCACAACGATCACCTCAGAGCTTCGCAACCCGAATATTACCTTCTCCAATCCGGGTGCCTATGATGTCCGCCTGATAGTGTCCGGCCCTGGTGGTGTTGACACTCTCCTGCGCACAGCCTACATCAACGCGCTCTCGCCACCACCAATAGCGGATTTCAGCGGCACGCCAACCACTGGTGTCGCGCCTTTGACAGTGAATTTTACCAACCAGTCAATCGGCACTTATGACACATTTGAGTGGGATTTTGGCGATGGCGGTACCTCAGATCTGAACTCACCATCGCATCAGTACACGATCCCGGGTATTTACGATGTCCGCCTCATCGTGCGCGGACCTGGTGGCGCCGATACTCTGACCAGAGTTCAATACGTCACCGTGAGCACACTTGCTCCGGTGGCCGATTTCGGTGGCACGCCAACCTCCGGTGTCGCGCCTCTATCGGTGCAATTCACCAGTCTCTCGACTGGCGAGATTGATGTTTTCCAATGGTCATTTGGCGATGGAACTACCTCCAGCCTGCAGAATCCGTCTCATACGTACACTGACCCCGGATCGTACGATGTCCGCTTGATTGTCCTCGGCCCCGGCGGTGCAGATACCCTGTTGCGAACCGCGTATATAGAGGCGCTCATTCCGCCGCCAACTGCAGCGTTTGAAGGCGTACCGACTTCAGGCCCCGCACCGTTGTCAGTACAGTTCAATAGCCTGTCGACGGGTATTATTGAATCGTATCTCTGGAATTTCGGCGATGGTGATTCCTCGAACGCGCAAAACCCATTACATGCTTTCGATACTCCCGGCACATACAGTGTCAAGCTGACCGTGGTTGGCCCGGGTGGATCAAACAGCACAGAACGAGTCGATTACATCACAGTGAATATTCCTGCGCCGACCGCGTCATTCTCCGCTGATCCAATTTCCGGAGTCGCTCCGCTCGATGTCAGCTTTACCAACAGTTCGTCTGGCCAGATAAACAGCGTTGCGTGGGACTTTGGCGATGGTCAGAGCTCGAATGAGGCAAATCCGATACACACTTATCAAGGGCCGGGAAGTTATTCGGTCCGTCTGATAGTGACTGGTGTTGGTGGTGCGGACACGATGTTGCAGAATAATTACATCATTATTACGGCACTTCCACCGACCGCTGACTTTACCGCAGAACCCTTAACCGGACCGGCCCGACTGGATGTGCAATTCACAGACCTATCAACGGGCTTCATTGACAGTGTTGAGTGGGATTTCGGCGATGGATCAAGGACAGTAGTTCGCGATAATCCCCGCCACACCTATCGTGATCCGGGAGTCTATTCAGTGCAAATAATCACATTTGGCCCGGGAGGAACTAGTATTATGCGCCGGAATGACTACATCGTGGTCACCAATAACAACGATTGACAGTCTTACATGGGATATCGGCAATGGCATCGACGCGAACAGATCTACTACACTTCCGTGCTTGGAATCGAAAGATCGGGTAGCGCAAACCCGACTCCATAGTCAGTTCAGAACGGCGCCGAATTGAACTTGGTCGCCCCAGTGCGCAAAGAATAGTTCAATCTCTACTTCAATTGCATGTAACCGGCTGGCGGGACTACCCGACAACCGGTTTTTCTTTTACCTTGACCGTATGCGACAGTCAGAGTAGACTACCCGCCAAAATCAGCTACCTCGAACAATGATTGATAGGACTTAGCTATATGCAGACTGCCGCACGATTACAGGGGATGCGACCCAGCCCCGTCCGTATGCTCTCGGAGGGCGCCCCGCCAGACGCTATACCGCTTGGACTCGGTGAGCCGACCTGGACCATGCCCGAACCGGCTCGCCAAGCACTCACTCAATTCTCCGGAGTCTGCGGCTACGGCCACAATATGGGAATCCCCGAGCTTCGAGAAACGGTCGCTCGTTACTACAATGTTCCCAACGACCAAGTCATAATGACCGGCGGATCGCAGGGTGCGCTCTTCGCCATGTTGCAGGCGTACATCGGCCCCGGTGACAAGGTTCTCGTCCCCGACCCCGGCTTTGTTGCCTATCCGGGGATTACGAGGATGGCTGGGGGAGAGGTTGTCAGATACAGTCTCTCGCCTAAGAACCGCTTTCGACTGACCGCAAATGCAGTTATCCCGCATCTGGATATTCCCGGCCTCAAGGCGGTAGTGATCAACTTTCCGGCGAACCCGACAGGCGCCGGCACGACCGCGACTGAACTCAAGACCATTGCCGAAGAGTGCCGAAAGCGTGACCTGCTACTCATCTCCGATGAAGTCTACCGCGACCTCTACTTTGGTGAACGCCCACCATCTTTGCGAGAAGTATCCGATTACGGCATTGTTGTCAGTTCGGTCTCCAAAGCCTGGGGCTCGCCCGGACTCCGCGTCGGCTGGGCAATCGGCGACCCCGCGGTCATGGCGGCCATGCGCATCATGCACTCTTTCATGGTGACCGGCGTATCGGTTCCCGCCCAACGAGCCGCGATCGCGTTAATTGAGAACTCTGCTGAGATCCATGCCGCGGCCCGTCGCGAAGTGCAGGGAAGATGGGAAGCTTTGCACGGTGCGCTCAAGGAATTCATGGGAGTCGACAGTCCGCCTCCCGATGGCGCCTTCTATTACTGGACTCGACTTCCCGAGCAGGGGTTAGGTGACACCCTTGCTTTCTGTTTCAAACTGCGCGATGAGGCCGGTGTTGTCACAGTCCCCGGAGGCCTGTTCGGCGATGTTGGCAAGCCGTATGTTCGCATCAGCTTCGCGGCCTTTCCAGAACAATTGCGCGAAGGGATAAAACGACTCTCCCGTATGTGGTAATAAAAAAAGGGCTGCCATCGGCAGCCCTTCTTGTTTTGCGTAACAAGATGATCACTGAGTGATCCAGAAATCACGGGGATAGAGCCGCTGCAATGTCGTCTGCGGTCCTTCAGTTGATTTCAAGTACTTCTCATATGATTCAAACTGCGCTTCCGGTCCGACGATGAAATAGCGGGCATCCGCCTTTTCTATCGACTCAGCCGGTCCCGGGCCATATCCCGGAAGCAGTGTTCCGTACACCGTCTCCATCCGTGCTTGCACCTGCTGCGCGAACATATCGCTTTGTCGCAGCGCCAGCATCCGTTTGCGAAACCGTGCGACCACCTCGGGCGTGAGGCCATCAGCCAGATCCGCGGCAATAGATTCTCCGCGCGTCTCGTAACTGGCGCCCGAGCGACTCATCGCAAAGGCCTGCGCCAACGCGTACTCCGCCAGAGCCGGATAATTCGGCGCGTTCTTCAACTCGTTGACCACAAACTGCATTGTCTGCGACAGCTCCGGACAGCGTTCCGCGTAGTAAACCACTCGTCCGCTTGCTTCGTTGCTGCGCAGTCCGTTCGAATACGCCAAACCGGCTCCCCAGGTCTTCATAAACATGGAATGCGCGCCGCCGCCGCCATACAGTCGAGCGGCAAGGAAATTGTAAAGCACATCGTCGGTCGAGTCAGCAAAGCTGGCGCAGTTGGCCGTGTTATAGAAAACGCCTGCCCTCGTATCTTCGAACACCAGTCCTGCGTACGCCGGACGGGTAACTTCAGGATGTCGCTCCCTCAGTCGGCTGAAGATTAGTGGAGCCGTGGACGATGCGACGCGAATACTTGGAGTGGAAGCGCATGCGGCCACGATCCGATCGAGTCCCGGTTTTACTTGCTTCTGCGCGCGACTGCTTCCGACTACAAACCCACGGACGTTATCCTGCCGCAGAATGGACCCAAGCGACGCCTTTACTCGCGACAGTGCAGTCTCCGCCGGGATAATGTAGCCTTCCGCAATCAACCCGCACAGGTAGGCAAAGTCCTTGGACAACGTCGCGTCGGGTATCTCGCCGACGACGTTGCGAAGGTCGTTGAAGGCTTCTTTCAATTGAGTCTTTGTATCATTCCCAAGTGCAGATACCCGCATGGACAGCGGTTCGACAGATGTTGACGGACCATCGCCCGCCAGAGCTTCAGTCAGCGATGTTAACATTGCGGTCAGTTCAACTCGCGATGCGGTGCTTCCGACTGTAGCCAGCTCGTTCACAAAGTCAGAGAACTCTTTAGTGTCGGCTGGAGTTGCGCCGTCCCTAAGCATCCACTTCAGTCGCAACAGCGCGTGTGCCTGCGTCAGGAAACAGTCGGCGTATAGCAGGGTCGGATTGTCCTGGCGCCAGTATGCGTTCACCGGAGAATCGATCCATCCCTCGACCGAGCCTCGCATCCGTGACCTGACTCCCGCGTATGATTGGTCAATGACATCCCGAATTCGAGAAATATTCTCCGATCTCAAGTCCGCGTTGAATAGAACAGATTCGAGCCAATTGATGGCGCGGGACGTTTCGGCCGAATCGGATCCCGATGAGCGGGCGATCAACTCCGCGCGTTGTGTTCGAAAATCAACCGAAAAGCCGACTGACAGCCGAAGTATCTCTTTGCGTTGCATCTCTCGTGCCTCAGCTGAACTGATGGCTTTTCCATCTTTGTAGATACCGACTTCGGACATCAAAGACGGCAGGGCGGGAATGTACATCTGGAGAGACTCGGGCAGGGCATCAAGACGAAAGGCGAGTCCGACTGTGGCGCCCGTCATGTTCTCGAAAGTGGAATTCACCAATTGGCCGCCTCTGGGCAAGGCTGTCTGGTCATATTTGAGATGGTCATCCAGCGTAAGAGGCGGGGAGTCAGTGAACGGCGGCATTGGGATCGACTTCGCTTCCTGATCGATCAACGCCGTCTGTTTGTCGTAGTCTTCCTTGAAGCGTGCGATCGCCTCGGTATCCGAGTTGACACCGTACTTTGCCTTAAGACCGGCAACATACGTAGCTACTCGAGCCTTTCGCGAAGCTTCTTCCGAGGCAATCATGGTCCGATCGGCGACTGCGGCAGATACAAATGGCGTCGCGTCAGCCAATCCCCACTTCTTAATGAAATCAGCCCAGAAGTTCCCTTTAGAATTGAGCAAAGAATCGACAAAGTCGAACTCCGACCCAAAGACCAGCGAACGCTCAAATCCGTCATGTTTGGATGCGCGGAAGACTCTTGCCATCCACTCCGAGCCGGTTCCGCGGAAGCCGAAGCGGGGGGGAGTATTCAAGAAAACTCGCAAATTGCGCTTCCGCTCATCTATACGGCTGCGGATCCCGGCGTTGAATTTTTCCAGTTCGGGCGAGCCCGGCTTCCATTCGGAGATCGTCCTCAACTCACTCAATACGAAACGACGCAGCGAATCAATGCTTCTCTCATTCAACCAGTCGCGATTGACATTGCCCATCGCCAGATAGATCGGTTGTCCAAGATCGGATGCAACCCAGCCGTTCAAACCGGTCGTACCGCAATCAATTCGGCGGGTCTTGGAGTCGATCATGCTCCGGTACAATATCGAGGTCTGGTCGGAAGAAAACCCCGCCATCAGGAGTTCCATCAGATAGAGCTCATCCGGTCCAAGTTTCTGCACCGCTGGCCAGGCCATGACCAGATGACCCGGCTCTTCAGCCTTCTGCGACGGATACGGCGCGAGTCGAATCGTCCCGGCGGCCGCAGGATTGGGTTTCGGGAGGCGTTCATCCAGCGTGACCGGGTCGTCGCCTACCTTCGACTCCGGGTCAACCTGACTCAGGATCGTGCTCATATTCGCAAGGGCCGCATCGATAGAGATATCTGGCGGGAGCGAGAGTATCGCTCCCATATTATTGATACGGTAAGAGTTCTTGTGAAAGGTCCGCAGATCTTCCGGGGTCATTGTCCTGATCGCCTCGGGGAATCCGCCCGATGAATAGGACATTGGATGGTTCAAACCGTACACCATCCGGTCGATCTCAAAATACATCGGTCCCCAGGGAGATTCGAAGGAAGAGATCATCTCATTATAGACCGTCCCCTTTTCTTCAAGGTGAAGCGACGAATCCGTCTGGTCCACCTTGATCCCCATATTGCAGACCTCGCGGCGGATCTCTTCGTCCGAGAAGTTCGGATTGACCAACGCGTTCAACTGCTCCTTGAGGACTTTGAAGAAGACATCCGGGCTGGCATCGGTGTGCGAATGGTAGCAGGTCTGGATCTGCATGGTAAACGCCGAACTGGATGTGAGGGACATATCCTCCAGCGACGCCACGTAGCGACCGACTGTCCCTTTTCCCAGCAGTAGATGTTCACAGGTGTGTGGTTCACCCTGATCCGATGGCGGCAGTGAGTTCACCCAGATGAAGATCTGCGGCAGGGACTGGATCGTCACCAGATCGAGCGCAAACCCGCTCGGGATATGACGAAACCGTGCGCCGATTCGCTGGCCCTCGGCATTGGTGTAAACCATTTCGCAGCGGAACTGCGCGATCGTCTGGTTCTGGGTCAATGTGGTGTAGGTGGCATCAGCTGCAGGCGCAGAAATTGCCAACAGGCAGAACACCATGAGAATTGCGATAAGTGCTTTCATTGGCGCTGGATCCAAAGGTTGAAGGTGCTAGTATCCCGGTAGGTCACGAATAAGAATACGACCGAATAGGGGAGAAGTTCAAGCGATATCTGACGGTGTGCGATCAGGACGCGGCCGAGTTGGCCGTCATGGCGGTGAAGTGCGGATCGACCCGACCCTCCTTTTCGGTCGGTCCGGCCGGTGCCTGGTAGGCACGCTCGAGCAGTGAGCGAGCGGCATCCAGTCTCCCGAGCAGCGCATGCGCCCGGGCAAGGTTCTGCATGACCTCGCCGTCTATCCGCACATCCACTTCCAAGGGGTGAATTATCTCAAGTGCTTTTGCGTCATTTCCTTTTGCGGCATACGCCATCGCCCGAAACGCGAGAATATGCGGGTCTTCATGCCCGTCGCTCCCCTGTAGCATCCCATCCGCCACCGACTGGTCAAGCAAACGCGATGCCTCCTCGGCATTCCCCTGTATCAGGCTCAAATACCCCAAATAATACCGTGCGGCGAAAACCAGATTCCCGCCCGCGATGGACTCTTCGAAGTACTGCCTTGCCTTATCATATTGGCGCTGTACCAGGTAGATATATCCAGCATCGATCGCCGAATTAGGATCCCCCTTATAACGCACCGCATGAAGAAAGTTCTCGAGCGCGAGCTCCAAAACACCCAATTTCATGTAGACCACCCCAAGGAGGTGATACGCCCGACCGTAATCGGGCCCCAGTTCTATCGCCCGCTGTAAAGTGGCCATCGCCACTGTGTACTTGCGCTGATCCAGGTTGACGATTCCCAGCAAGAGCAATGTTTCTAGATCGGTTGGCGATAGCTCCAGTGACTTGCGAGCCCACTGGACCGCTTCCTCAAGCATCCCTTGCCCAAGTTTCAACCAGGCGAGCGTACGATAGCCGATCGCGTACTTGGGATTGTGCGAAATCGCGGCTTGGAATGACTCCCCCGCCTTTACCCAATCACCTGAAAACATGTAGATTCGGCCAAGCGACCGGTGAGCTTCCGGCAGTGCAGGGGAGATGGTGATCGCCTTGGTCGCCTGTGCTCTGGCCATTTCTATCTTGGCCGGTGTGCGGTCGTAGTAAGCCATATACTGGAATGCGTACACATCGGCCAATCCTGCATGCGCCGCCGCTAGTTGAGGATCGATCTCCAGCGCTTTCTTGTACATCGACTCCGCAAACGCCAGATCTTCCGGTCGGCTCGTCGCGTAGTAACCTTTCCCCTTGAGATAATAATCGTATGCTGAAATATCAGTCTTGAGATAGTCCTCGATCTCAATCGCTTCAGCGCCGGTCTCTTTGGCCAGCGAATCCGAAACATCCTTGGCCGCCTTTGAGAGCAGCTCGAACAAGCCCGCCGCCGCTCCTTCATACTTGTGCGATGCGACTATCCGATTTCCGCCTTCGCCATATACGGACAGCGTCAGTTTCACCTGCTCTTGCCATCGAAGAACCGACCCGATCAATATGTAGTCAGTTCGAAATCGGACAAACATCTCCTTCACATTTCGCTGGAGCGAAGTAGCCGGTTCGGCCGCCACGATTAGGTCGGTGCGACGCGATACCTCGTTGATCACATCATCGGTAAACCCCTCACAGAAGAAATCCCACTGCGGGTCTCCGGAGAGATTCTTGATATCGACCACCGTGATGCTGAGTTTGGGCTTGACCATCGTCTCACCAGCCATCGGTCTGGCTGACGAGTTGATCGCGATAAAAGCGTCAATCACGGCCGCCATACTGGCATGACGATCTTCGACCCGCTTGGCCAACGCCTTGAGAATAACCTGCTCCAGCCATTCTGGGATGGACTCATCGACCGTACGGGGTGCGACGGGATCCTCATGCAGAATTGAATAGATGATCGCGGCCGGGTAGGGGCCCTCGAACGGCCGTATCCCCAGGAACAGCTCATACAGGAGCGTACCATAGGCAAAAATATCTGAAGCTGCGGTTAGCGGTTCCGAAGCGATCTGCTCGGGGGAGAGGTAGTGCAGCGTCCCCTCAATATTCCCCTGGGCATCGACCGCGTTTGAACTGACAGTCTTCGCCAATCCGAAGTCCAGAATGCGTACCTCAGTCTCTGTGGTCAGCTTGATATTTTCTGGCTTGAGATCGCGATGTATCAGGTTCTCGGAATGAGCGGCTTGAAGTCCTCGCGCTACCTGTTCTGCAAGCCTCAGTTTTTGTTCGAAGGTCAGGTTGAAGATGGCGTCACGAAGGCTCGGGCCCGCGATATACTCCAGCGCAATATACGGGTGACCGTCGACCTCGGCATGCTCCCAGACCTTCACCACAAACGGCGAATTGATCCTGGCCGCGCGTTTGGCCTCATCGGCCAACCGCGTCCGGTAATCCTGGTCACGCGCCAATTCCTCGCGAATTAATTTGAGCGCGACCACACGGTCCAGACGGTTGTCCATGGCCTCATAGACCACCCCCATTCCTCCTTCACCCAAAGCTGAAAGGATCGTGTACGGGCCGAATGTGCTACCGTTTTGAAGCATATGCGATATTTCGTACAATCAGACGCGTCATATGGACCAAAGTTGTTACCCAATATAAAGCGAGTCAATTGGATGGCAACTACAACAAAGAACCCCGGTCTGACGACCAGGGTTCTGTTTTATCGAGTTTTAGGCGAGCGCTGTCTGTCGATTACGGACAGGCCGGAAGTTGAACCGATGATGGTCCCTGTATCAGATAGGCGATCAGCATCGACAGGTCAATCAGGTCAACCTGGCGTGTTCTCGCGAAACCCGCCGCTTCCGGACACGGGATCACCACCGTTCCCGGCTGTGACGTCAGATAGGCGATCAAGATACTCAGGTCGGAAATATCGACCCCTCCGATCCCATCAAGGTTCCCCAAGGAGTACTCACAACAGGTCCCTACGATATAGAGTGCGAAAGTACGTGAGTAGTCGGACCACGCGGAGCCGTCATACGACCTCACTCGCCAGTAGTAGATTGAGTCTTTGCCCAGCGGCTCCGGAATCTCAAATTGACGATTGGTCAGCCCGGTCTCTGTATAGATAGGTGAGCGGAAGTCATGATATCGATCGAGCTGGAACTCGTAGGAGACAGGATTGCTCCCCAGCCCTCCGAGCAGCTCCCATTCCACCACTGGACGGACCTTCTTCACGGCGACACCGTTGGGTGGCCAGATAGAGGACACCGGTTCCACCGTATGGTAGAACACGATACTGTCCATCGCACCAGGGTCCTGTCGCAGTGTTCCGGTCACGGAGCCGTTGTAATCTGTGAACAGCTTTATCTGCTGAGTTCCGTCGATTCGAATATCCTGAGTGAAGTTGTTACTTCCGCCTCCAGTCGAACCGCCGGTTTCGATCGGCTTGATAATGAACTTGTACTCACCATACTCCAGATTGTAATCAAACAGCCGGATATCCAGCTTCCCGTCCTGCTGCACATCCAAACGCCACGCTGCCGATCCGGCGACCGTCTGCAGGTTGCGCGAGATGACAAATCCGTGAGGGTTGACTATCTTGACTTCATAATCTCCCTGCGTGGTAGTAACCATTTCGTCAGCCAGTAGCGCAGCGTCCGGAAGGCCATTGAGCGCCAGCAAGACCGGCGTATTGGTTCCACCAGTGACAAAATCAGGATTACCGTCCCGATCGAAATCCGCCGCCGTCAGGGCCTGATAAGCCTGCTGCTGGTCGGCCAACGGGATAGTTGCCGTGTATGCGAAATGACCCGAACCGTCATTCAAGAAGACATCCAGCCCCGCTGTCCGCACATTGATCACCGAGATATCCTGATCCTGGTCGCGGTCAATGTCGGTCACCGCCAGGCTTGCGGCCAACCCGTTCACGAGTATGGTCTGAGTTCCCATCGTGGAACCGTTGCCGTCGCCCAGCGCCACTGTGATACGGCTGGTCGAATTAACACTATCCGCCAGGGCAGTGACTACCGCGAAATCAGTCCAGCCGTCGCTATTCAGATCAATATTGGACTCAACAAACGCCCCTGAATAGGGCCCCACAAGCGGAATACTCTGAGTCAGGTCGAAACTTGCCGCGCCGTTGTTCGTCCGCAGTTCCAGAGCTGCTGAAGTCACTGACACGATATCATCGGTCAGGTCGCCATCCAGATCCGCGACATCGACGCCCATGAAACTGAACGGCAGACTGACCGTCAGCATAGGGAATCCTTCGGCCGCGCCGCGAAGCATGAAACTGGGACTGATTATGACATCTGCGTACACATCATTGTCGAAATGTCCAAACGCCATGGTCGAGCCCAGAGCATTCACATCAATTGGACGGTAGATCGGCCCGCCAAGAGAAATGGAATCGACATCGAACTGACGATTCGCCTGATTAAACAGCCGGTACAGCACACCGGCGCCATTCACGGCGATATCGAGCAGTGTATCACCATTCAAGTGCGCGATAACGATTGGCGCGTTGGTTACTTTCAGTAGCCCCACCGGCGTCTCAAATCCACCGGTCCAGCCAAAAGCGACATACAGGCTTTCTGACTGGCTGCCGGTGTAGACGATATCCATCCGATTGTCAAAGTCGAGATCGGCCGATTGGACATACAGCATGTCCGCGCGGAACTGCTCGCCATCCTCGAATGGGAGTTCGCACAGATCGCCGACTCCGTCTCCATCTACATCCCCTTGATCGGGATTGAACTGATCGGGGCAGTTATCGCAAATATCACCTACATTGTCGCCGTCCCGATCCGCCTGATCAGTATTTGCCAATGCGGGGCAGTTGTCGCATCCATCCGGGATTCCGTCGGAGTCGCTGTCCAGTTTGTCATCGAAGCCGGGGCAGATGTCGCACAGATCACCGACGCCGTCGCCATCGGCGTCGTCCTGGCCGCTATTGGCTATCGCAGGGCAATTGTCACACGCGTCACCACGGCCATCGCCATCCGTATCAGTTTGGTCAGGATTGGCTATATCAGGGCAGTTGTCACATCCGGCCAACGAGCCATCCAGGTCTTCATCTGAGAATCCGACCTTTAGAACCAGGTCGTCATAATCGAAATCACCGCCCCCCGAAACGTCCTCAAACGCGATGATATATTCTCCTTCAATACCGGTGGCGAATACCCAGACATGATCCACGCCATCATAGTTTAGCGCGTTTTCGCTGAACCAGAAGTCTGTGTTGGAAGTCTGGGCGGGTCGCAGGTAGAATCCAAAGAGCCCTTCCACTTCGATCTGAAGGTCAAAACTATCGTTGATACTCGATTGATATCCGCCAAATGGAATGTATCCATTTACGTCCCCTGCGGCATAATAGCCGAACGATGACTTGGTGGAATAGGCAGTGCGCTTCCCGAGTACTCGCACGGACATGGTTCCCGTCGCGCAAAAGAGCTCTTGTGCAAGCTCATCCTCCTGGACGTTGATATCGTACCCCAATGAGTCAAACATCGCCTGCAAATTCGCTCCGGTGGGGATGCGAAGGGATGCAGCCGCCGAGTCGGCGATCTCCTGCTCTGTTTGGCCCACGACGAGTGAGGTGCAAACGAGGAAAAGCAGCAATGTGAACCGGACGGTATTTAGCAGACACTTCATATAACGACCCCTTTGGCTCTGGCGAGACAACTGTCTTCTGATAGTAGTTGTGCGGTGTGTAACGACCGTTCTTCCTCAGGGTCCGCGAGATACCTGGAATGCGAGCGGTCGAGGTATAGGTTTTGCCTGTCATTAAGATAGGTAGTGGACCAACAAAGTCAAGTATATTAGGCACTTAGGGTCGTTTTTTTTGGGGCTTGAACCGGACTTATTTTTTGTGGCCGGAGGATTCCAAAGGCGATATATAACCACTGATAGCGGCCCGAATCGGGCCAGATTGGATTTGAGGAAGCCAGATGCCGAATATCAGTGATCTTGAACTGCAGCGCCTGAAGAGCGCGGTTGATGAGTTGACGTCACTTAATCAGATCGCCAATGCGGTCAATGTGACCATGAAGGTCGATGCCATCACGCAGTCGATCCTCGACCACTGCCTCAAACGGGTCGGCGCTGTCCAGGGGGGAGTCTTTCTTCTCCAGCAAGGGGATATGACTGGGGCGGGCGACTTCAAGACCTTTGTTAGAGAGTTTACTCCGGACACCGGGGGCATCCCGATTCGGCTGAACCTCAGCCTGACCGGATGGATGGTCAAGAACAAGACCGTCCTGGTCTGCAACACCCCCATGACCGATGAGCGCTTTCGGGGGATCGATTTCGACGCGCTGGGGTTGAAGTCCATACTGGCCGCGCCGCTCATGGCTCGAACTGGTCTTATAGGGGTTCTGGCGCTCTTTAACAAAAAAGCCGATGGTGGCTTCACTGACAACGATAAGCGCTTTCTGGCGATCGTTGGCGTCCAAACCGCCCAGGTCATTGAAAACGCCAGACTCTTCGAAAAGGAGCAACAACTCCGGGCGGTTGAGGAAGAACTCAAACTGGCTCACTCGATCCAACAAGGATTCCTTCCCAAATCTTCGGTTACCACGGAATCAATAGATATTCATGGTGTCAATATCCCGGCCAAAGAGGTGGGAGGCGATTTTTTCGACATTGTGAAAATTGATGACCACCGCTTTTTCCTGTCCGTTGGCGATGTCTCCGGTAAGGGCACACCTGCCTCGCTGCTGATGGCCAATGCCCAGGCCGTACTTCGGTCGCAGATCTCCTACGAAGGGGAGAACAATGTTGCTGACATGACAAGTCGGCTTAACCGGCTGATCTGTCAGTTCGCGCGTCCGGGCCAGTTCTTGACCGGCCTGTTCGGTGTGGTCGATACTGACCGTCAGGTCTTCGAATTCGTCAATGCCGGCCATCTAGTACCGCTTTTCCTCAATCTCAGAGGGGAGGTCTCCAGCCATTCTGATGCCGACCTACTCGTCGGCATCCTTCCCGATTCACCTTACCGCGTACTTTCAGTTTCACTGAAGGATATCCGCGCGCTCTGCCTCTACTCGGATGGGGTGACAGAAGCCTTGAATGAAAGGGAAGAGATGTACGGCGACGAGCGTCTGGTTCAACTCTTTGGTACGACCATCAGCGCGACCGCCAAAGAATGGGTTGAGCGTATCCTTGGAGATATCACGTCGTTTGTCGGAAAGCAGTCTCCCTCCGACGATATCACCGTGCTCGTCGCTCGATTCGGCTGAGTGTGAGTGGTCTCTACCGCTTCATGAAGGGGAGCGAGATATCGTCTCGCACGTAAAAGACAGCAATCTCCTCGAGTGACGGAATTATCACTTCAACCGCGTGATACTTCCTATGAAACTCAGGTAATTCAAAAAGCTCTCGGTCGCTCCGAAAACTTGGCTTGAGCCGTCCGACACTTGAGTGGAATTGGATGACCGCGGGATTCCGCGCCAGCACATACGCACCGTCCCCCTTCTCGTGCCCGGCCAGACCGGCCCCCATATCCGCGACAGCGCGGTGAGCGATCGTGACATCGTTCAGTCCCAGCATATCAACCACGGGTAACTTCGAATAATAGGGGATAGTCCCGGCCGTATTGGTCGCTATCAGCGAGCCCGATGGCAGATTCTTCTTCAGCCAAAGACCGACTTCCTTGCCCCGCACCGCGACCTTGTCAGCTTTGATATGTCCAGTGATGGAGAAGGCGTACAACATCTGGTAGAGATTGAACGCGACCACTAACACAACCAGACCAGCTGCCGCTTTCATCTTTGAAATTGCCATCACCCCAACTGCCGCTAGTATCGCCAGAAGCGGGAGGAGTGGCGCGATGAAGCGAAACGCCGGCATACAGTCACCCCCCACCAGCCAGATATAGATGACGTGGACTAACAGATAAGCCGTGGACAGCCGAAGTAAGAGCGCTCCTTCACGCGTGGATCTCCAGAGTGCAACTACTGCCAGCAAGACCATCGGCCAGATCAATATCCCCATCCCTTTTAAATATTCTAGCCCACGCAGGAGTTGGTCGCCGCTTGAACCGACCTTCGCGTAAAACGTATTCGGAAGCAAGTATCCGTAGTACGAATACCTCCACACAAAATACGCGCCATAGATAACTGCGAAGGAGACGACGAACCAAACTAACGTTCGGTCCTTGTGCACCAGGAAACGGTACGCAGCGTGCAGTCCCAGTATTGCTACCAGCAGGATACCCTCCGGCCGCGTCATCACCAGCAAAGTCGCGGAGATCCCTGCAATCACATATTGTTTGGTCGGGCCAAAGGCGTTTTTCGAGCTATACAGCGCAAGTGTGGTCAGGATCAGGAGTCCGAAAAGCGTGACTTCCATACCTGAACTCGGCCAGGGAGTGTAGATTCCGCAGGTACAAAGAAGTACAATCGCCACCGCCGATTCAGTCTTCGTCACGCGCTCCGCGAACTTGTAGCTATACGCTACCAGTCCAATGCTTCCCAGCACGCACATCCACGCCAACACTCTCGCTAATGAGACTGTCTCCATCCCCAACCAGTGTCCAATCCCCAACAAAAAGACCCAAAGAAAGGTCGTATATCCTTCGACCCGTTCCCCCACATTGAATACTAATCCGTCACCATTCGCGAAATTCTCGCTGTAGCGGAACGAAATAAAGGCATCATCCAACATCCAGGGAGAGATCAGAAAATTGTGGATAACCAACACTGCCAGACCGAGAGTCAGACATATCCACCAGATCATTCTTTCCCGTCCGGCTGATTTCACGCTCTCTGGTATCTCAACATCCGGATCTGCGCCGAGTCTCTTCATGCGAAATAAAGTAGAGGCGGAGAGAGGTTTCTGCAAGAAGTTCTTCCATGCATACCATTGGGGATTGCCAAGCTAGCGCTTTCGTGTTATGATTCTGGCTGGTCGACGGATGGCTCGCCGGGAGATGCGACCCCGTCAATCACTTGCTGACCCTCAACTGCCGTGCGTGGAGTCACTATGCGTAGTCGATCCTCTTCGTTCGCTCTCACAGGATTTCTCCTGCTGAGCTCTTTTATCCTCCTCAGTTCACTTAGTTGCTCAAAATCAGATACGGGACAGACCGCCGACACAAAAGTCGCGCCCGTTAAACTGACCATTGGAGTCAGTCTGCTGACGAGGACACATCCCTTCTACCAGGAGCTTGAAGCTGGCCTCACCGAGGCTGCCGCTGCGCGTGGCTATGATCTCCTTATCACCGCCGGCGAATTCGATGTTGCCCGGCAGAAGGACCAACTGCAGGACTTCATCGTCAAAAAGGTCAATGCGATAATCGTTTCGCCATCCGATTCCCGGTCCATCGGCACGGCTATCAAGGCCGCCAACGATGCCGGCATTCCGGTCTTTACCGCTGACATCGCCTGTCTCGCTGAAGGCGTCAAGATCATCTCGCACATTGCCTCGGACAACATCGCCGGCGGCAAGCTCGCGGCGCAGGCTATGGCCGAAGCGCTCGGCGGACAAGGAAAGGTCGCCATTATTGATCACCCCGAAGTTGAGTCAGTTATCCAAAGGGTCAAAGGATTTGAGGACGAGATCGCAAATCATCCGGGTATCCAGGTTGTCGCGAAACTGAGCGGCCACGGCGTCAAAGATCAGGCGTTTCGGACCGCCGAGGATATCCTGCAGTCCAATCCCGATCTGAAGGCGATCTTCGGCATCAACGATGACTCCGCTCTTGGCGCGCTTGCCGCGGTGGAAAAGGCCGGCAAGCTTGGCGAGGTGTTGATCATTGGATTCGATGCCGTCCCCGAAGCCCGCGAAGCTATCAAGGCCGGAAAGATCTACGCTGATGTCATCCAGAAGCCGCATGAGATCGGCGCCAAGACTATCGAAGCGATTGCGACCTATGTCGCGGGGAATCAGGTTCCACCGACCATCCTGATCCCGTGCGGTCTCTTTACCAAGGCGGATGCTCAGTAACTGAATCACGTTCGACTGGTTGGGCAGTCAGTGAAGACAGACTCACCTATCCTCTTGCAGGTCTCCGGTCTGCGCAAAGCATTCCCGGGCGTGCAGGCTATTGCCCACGGTTCACTACAACTGAAGGCGGGGGAGATCCATGCCCTGGTTGGCGAGAACGGGGCCGGTAAAAGTACCCTCATCAAGATCCTGACTGGTGTCCACACGCCAGATGAGGGCACAATTGCGGTAGATGGAGTCAAGCGTCACTTTGCCTCACCTATCGATGCCCACCGCGCCGGAATTGTCGCGATTTATCAGGAGTTCACTCTCGTTCCGTCACTGTCTATCACCGCCAATCTTTTTCTGGGTCGGGAGCAGACGCGCTGGGGAGCCATTCAATCAGGCTCTGAATCGCTCAAAGCGAACGAGATACTAAAACGCATCGGCCTAACCCTTCATCCCGACACCCGCGTTTCCTCGTTGTCAGTCTCCGAACAGCAGCTTGTGGAGATCGCGCGGGCGCTGCTGGTTGATGCCCGCATCCTTGTCATGGACGAGCCGACCGCAGCGCTGACACCTCGCGAAGTGAAGAACCTCTTTGTCATCCTCCGTCAACTCACCGCGCAGGGGATTGGAATCCTCTTTATCAGCCATCGCCTGGACGAAGTTCTTGAGATCGCCGACCGAATTACAGTCATGCGCGACGGCGTTACCGTCTCCACAAACGATGCCGCCGGTATGTCCCGTCGCACGCTAATTGAGCTGATGGTCGGCCGCTCCCTCGACGACGAATTCCCGAGAGGCGCCGCCACACCTGGCGCGATCCGTCTCCAGGTCACGTCACTCTCGAGCGGCAAAGTGAAAGATATCTCGTTCACCGCCCGGGCAGGGGAGATCATCGGATTCGCCGGACTTATGGGTGCCGGTCGTACTGAAATGGCTAGGCTGATATTCGGCGCCGATAAAGCAACATCTGGCGAGGTCTTGCTTGACGGAAAAGAACTCCAGATTGAGTCTCCACGCGACGCCATCCGTGCCGGTATCTGCCTGTTAACCGAAGATCGCAAGGGACAGGGGTTGGTACTTTGTGCGACGGCCCGAGAGAACTTCTCTATTTCAAGTGTGGCGCGATGGTCTCGTGCGAGCATTCTCGACCTCAAAACCGAGGTCGACCGATTCGAAGCGCACCGCCAGTCGCTCGCCATAAAGGTCTCCTCACCCCACCAGCGCGCCGAATCACTCTCCGGGGGAAATCAGCAGAAACTGCTGGTCGCGCGATGGCTAGAAGTCGACTCGCAAGTTATCATCTTCGATGAACCGACCCGCGGTATCGATGTCGGCGCTAAATTCGAAATGTACCTGCTCATTCGAAAGCTCGCCGCGGAAGGCAAGGTCATTCTTCTGATCTCCTCCGAGCTCCCCGAGATCCTTGGCATGTGCGACCGCATTGTGGTAATGAAGGCAGGCTCGATCAGCGGTGAGATCACCGATGTTTCCTCCGCAACCCAGGAACAGATCATGGCGTTGGCGGTATGAGCAATCCCAAACGCGACTCAGTCATCACTCGTTTTATCTCAGACTATGGAATGCTCATTGTCCTGATACTTCTCTGCATTCTCTTTTCGGCCCTGACCATGGCCGAGCAGACGACCACTGGCAAGGAGGGCGCTGAACTACTCAGCAATGAAGTGGTCGCGCGTTTCCCGCACGAGGGACGCGTCCTCATTCTATCTGGAATGAACCCTTCCGAAATCGAGTTTGCCAACGAAATGAAACGTCTGCTACTTGCGTCGGGCTATGATGCGGCTGAATACATCGGGGATCCTTCAGAATTGAGAACGAAATTGGCCGGCGACACGACCGGTCCGGCGGTCATGGCGGTCGTTACCACCGATGCTACCCGGCCGATTGTGGAAGGATTTCGCGATTTGCGCCCGATCTCAGGCGCTCAGATCCTGACTCCTCCCAAACAAAACTGGCCGACCTTCCTGCTCGCCGACAACCTCCGCAATGTCGCCAATCAAATTGTCGTTATCGCCATAATAGCCATTGGCATGACCATGGTGATCATCACGGCCGGAATCGACCTTTCTGTTGGAAGTCTTATCGCGCTCTCGGCGGTTGTTATCGCCTGGGTCGCGGGCACTCTTGGAGGAACTGAGATATCGACACTCGGCATCCTTTTAGCCGGACTAGTGGCACTCGTCGTTTGCAGCTTGACCGGCGCATTCAGTGGACTGATGATCACCGGTTTTAAGATTCCGCCCTTCATCGCCACTCTCGCCATGATGCAGGTTGCCGCCGGTATCGCCTACATCATCTCACAGGGGAAACCGATCTACCAGCTCCCCGACAATTTCGTCTGGCTTGGCCGTGGCACCGAACCGCTTCTCGACCTGCCGATAGCCGTGTTGCTGATGATACTCCTCTATTCCCTCGCTTGGGTTGTCATGGAGCGCTCGGTGCTGGGACGCTATATCTATGCCGTCGGCGGAAACCCCGAAGCCGCACGCCTCGCCGGTATCAATGTCAACCGCGTCTTGTTGTTCGTCTACACACTCTCCGGACTGTTGGCTGGGCTCGGCGGAATCATCATGGCCTCCCAGCTCAAATCCGGCGCACCAACCTACGGTCTCACGTACGAACTCTACGTCATCGCCGCGGTCGTCGTCGGTGGAACCAGCTTGAGCGGGGGAGAGGGGAAGATCATCGGCACCCTAATCGGCGCGTTTATCATTGCCGTTATTCAGAATGGCATGAACCTTACCAATATCGAAACCTACACGCAAAAAGTCGTCCTCGGCCTGGTCATCCTGGCCGCGGTTCTCTTTGATAGATTGAAGCAAAAAGGGTTGATGCGGCGACTCCGCGGCGCAACCCAGGACAGTGCTAAAGGCAAAGTAACATCCTCATCATAAGGAGCGCAGAGGTGCGTACTCGACTGACAATTCTTTTTGCGGCGATCTTCCTGATTTCGTCCGCGATCCTGGCCCAGACTCAGGAGACTACGACTCCCAAACCCAAGGTCGGAGTTGTTTCCACCGCTCATCTGGACACCCAGTGGCGATGGACCATCAAGAACACCATCGAGGAGTATATCCCCAACACCCTGCACGATAACTTCAAGCTCCTTGACCTCTATCCGGATTATGTCTTCAGCTTCGAAGGCGCCTTCCGCTACATGCTGATGAAAGAGTACTATCCGGATGACTACGAGCGTCTCAAAAAATATATCGCTGGTGGCCGCTGGCGTGTCACCGGCGCCTGGGTCGATGCCTGTGATGTAAACATCCCATCCTTCGAATCCCTCACTCGCCACGCCCTCTACGGCAATGGCTTCTACAAGAGAGAGTTCGGCAAGCAGAGCTACGATATCTTCATGCCCGACTGCTTTGGCTTCGGCTACGCCCTTCCATCCATCGCCATGCACTGTGGTCTAAAGTCCTTCTCCACGCAGAAGCTGACATGGGGGTGCTCCGTACCCGTTCCGTTCTCCATCGGAGAATGGCAGGGCGTCGATGGTTCCACCGTTATCACCGGACTCAAAACCGGCAACTACGTCGCCAAGATCAAAGATGATCTCTCCCGTGACACCCTCTGGCTGAATATGGCCAACGAGCTTGGCAAAGAGACCGGCGCCTACTTGTCGTATATGTACATTGGCACCGGCGATGTCGGCGGCGCGCCGGAATCCCTCACGGTCGATTGGCTGCAGAGATCTATCAAATCCGATGGCCCCATGACAGTCGCATCGGTTGGCGCCGATGATCTGCCCAAACTGGTCGCCGAATTCCCGAACGCCAAACTTCAGAAATACGACGGCGAGCTGGTGATGACCCGCCACGGTGTCGGATGTTACACCTCGCAGGCCGCCATGAAGCGGTGGAACCGTCGCAACGAACAGCTTGCCGATGCTGCCGAGCGTGCCGCCGTCACGGCTTCATTGCTCAACGGCTACACCTATCCGCGCGAAACCCTCCGCGAGGCGTGGGTCCGTTTCCTCTGGCACCAATTCCATGATGATCTGACCGGTACCTCCATCCCCGAGGCATACGAATATTCCTGGTCCGACGAACTACTTTCCCTGAACCAGTTCGCCAATATCCAGACCGATGCTATCTCCGCGATCACTCCTGCTCTCGACACGCGCGGCAAAGGGAAGACGGTGGTCGTTTATAACCCCCTCGCCATTGAGCGCGAAGAGGTGGTCGAAGTCCCTGTCACATATGGATATGTGTCTGTCTTTGGTCCCGACAGCAAAGCTGTCCCATGCGCGACACTTCCCGCTGAACGAGGGCGAAAGGCAATGTTCCTTGCAAAGGTACCTCCGCTTAGCTACTCAGTGTTCGATATCCGCGAAGTGAAAGTTCCAGCATGGCCAGTTGACGTATTTGAATCGAAAGCTTCGAAGTCAGGGTTAGAGAACGGCCGATACAAGGTCGCTCTCAACCCCAACGGCGACGTCACCTCCGTCTTCGACAAACTCGCCAACAAAGAACTCTTGGCCGCTCCCATCGAGTGGCAACTGATCTTCAACAAGCCCCGCCAGTGGCCTGCGTGGGAGATTCAATACGAAGACCTGCAGGCTGGCGTAAAGGAGCTGGTCGGAGGTACTCCCAAGATTGAAGTGATCGAGACATCTGGCCCGGTGCGTGCCGCGGTCAAGATCACCCGCACACACAACAACTCGAATTATGAAACGATCATCCGTCTCGCCGCCGGCTCTGCCGGTGATCGGATCGAGTTCATCAACCATGTCGATTGGGCCGAAAAAGAAACGCTCCTCAAAGCCGCCTTCAAACTGAACGGCGTCAATGACACCGTCACGTACGACCTTGGCCTCGGCGCCATCAAGCGCGGCATTAACAAAAAAGAGAAATACGAAGTCCCCGGCCATATGTGGGCCGACCAGACCGCCACCGACAAATCCTACGGCGTTTCGATCCTCAATGACTGCAAATACGGCTGGGACCACCCCGACAACCAGACTCTTCGCCTCACCCTGATTCACACTCCGGGAGTCTTCGACACCTGGAGTTGGGTCGGCGACCAGAGCTCGCAGGATATCGGGAAGCATGACTTCACCTTCGCAATTGCCGGCCACACCGGTCCGGTTCTCGAATCCGACATCCCCTGGCAGGCCGCGCGTCTCAATCAACCACTGCAGGTCTACGAGGTTCCACAACACCCCGGCAAACTGGGCAAATCGCACTCGCTGCTGTCGCTGACACAAAACGGCAAGCCGACTCAACAGGTAATGGTCAACGCTATCAAAATGGCAGAGACTTCTGATGAGTTCATCATCCGCGTTCGCGAACTGCAGGGGAAACCCGCGGAGAATATCACGATCAATTTCGGTCGTCCGGTCGTTTCCGCCCGCGAAGTCAATGGTCAGGAAGAAGAGATCGGTCCGGCGACTTCCGCCAAAGACAAGCTGACCTTCTCGCTCAAGCCATTTCAGCCAAAAGCGTTCGCCGTCCGGCTCGGATTGCCCAAGATGATGATGGTACAACCGCTCGTCTCTCGACCGGTCGCACTGCCGTACAATCTCGACGGCATCTCCACCGATGCCAACAAAACCGACGGCAATATCGATGGCTCCGGCAACTCACTCGCCGGTGAACTGCTCCCTGACACGCTGAACTACCGCGGAGTCAACTTCACATTCGGCCCGAAGGCAGACGGAGCAATGAATGTCGTCTCATGCAATGGCCAGAAGCTTGACCTTCCCGCCGGTAAATGGCGACAGGCACACCTCCTGATGATGGCAACTGGTGGGCCAGTCGAAGCTCACATCACTCCAATTGCCTCGGGTAGCGCGGCCGCACCGTATCCGGTGAGTCTGCACGAGTATACAGAGCCGGTCGGTCAGTGGGAGAATAGAATGGTCAATGGCCGCATGGTCGACACCCGAGACGAGATTCTCCCGGCCTACGTCAATCAGACTCCGATTGCATGGGCAGGAGCACATCGTCACATTGCCGACGGCAAAAACGACATCTACAAGTTCACCTACCTGTATGAAGTCACCGTGCCGACCATTGCGGGAACGACCCAGATTCAACTTCCGTCCGATTCACGTCTGAAGTTGCTGGCCGTCTCCGTGTCGGACAACGCCCGTGACGCGGTCTTCGCCACAGATGAACTTTACGATCAGGCCGATGCCAGATTCGCGCGCATCGCCGCTGACCAGACCGCCTTCATCGACAGCACCATCGTCGCCCTTTCCACACCATTCCCCGGCACCACGATTCGGTATGCGGTCGACGGCACCACCCCTACCAAGTCATCTGCGGTTTTCGAGCGTCCCTTTGCGGTCAACCAGACTGCAACGATCATGGCTATGCCGTTTGTGAAGGATGAACCCGTCGGCCCTGTCACCAAACTGACCTTCCAAAAACTGATTCCGCGCGAGCCTGTAGTTGTCCCCAAATCAGCCCCCGGACTCCAGCTGACGTACTATGAAGGCGAGTGGACCAAGCTCCCGGATTTCACGACTGTCACCCCGGCAAAGGAACTAGTGGCCGATACATTTATCATTCCATCTATTGCTCGCCCAGAGGATTACGGGCTTGTTTTCAAGGGATACATTAGCGTCCCCACCGATGGTCTCTATGAACTTGGTCTGAACTCCGATGATGGCAGCGCCCTTATCATTGGCGACAGTCTCCTCATCGACAATGACGGCGTACACGGCGATGGTGAGGTTCCCGGCAAGATCGCCCTCAAAGCCGGCCTGCATCCGATCGAACTTCGCATGTTCCAGTGCAAAGGCGGCCAAGCGCTCAATCTCTTTATTACCGGCCCAGGACTCGCCAAGCAGGAGGTCGGCAAGGCAATGCTCTTTCATAGTCCCACTTCCAAGAAAGGGAAGAGGTAGCCGCAATGCGATCTCGTAAGCATATCCTGATTCTATGGCTTACTCTGGCCATGACGCTTTTCGTGTCAATGTCCGCCATTGCCACCGAGAACGGTCGGCGCCACCATGTTGTCTCGCACAACGAAGTCAAGGTCGTGACAGATCCATCGCAGGGCATAGCCTACTACCCAAGGTGGGCCGTCTTTCCTCCCTCAGATATGACCTACCGCAAAGTCGTTCTCTGGATCACCTATGCCTGCCCGGACAGCCAGCATTGCGGCGAGTGGGATTACATCGACGCCATCTACCTCCGCAAATCCGGGGGAGAAGGAGCGCCGACGCAGAACATCGAATTGGCCCGGACAATCTCACCTTACGGCTGGCGCTTTGATTCCGAGTGGCGGTTCGACTGGCATGTCGACATAACCGATTTCGCCAATCTTCTCCATGACTCCGTGTTGATCGACTTCGTTCATGGCGGCTATGAGAAGAATGACGACCGCGGGTGGAAGATATCACTCGATTTTGTTATTATCGAGGGCCGCCCCTCGTTCGAAGTCCTCCGCATGGACACACTCTGGTGCGGCAGTTTTCTATATGGTGACACCGCGCAACCCATCGAAAATGCTCTTCACCCGATAACTTTCGCTCCCGCCGAGGGCACCGACCTTGCCCGCCTCCGCATCCATCAAACCGGCCACGGCATGGATGACTCCGCCAATTGCGCCGAGTTCTGCAGCAAATACCGTCAGGTCTTCTTCGACAACAAGCTCGTCGGTCAACGCCAGCTCTGGCGTGAGTGCGGTGACAACCCGCTTTACCCGCAGTCCGGCACTTGGATCTTTGACCGCGCCAACTGGTGCCCCGGTTCGGTTGTCTTTCCGGACTGGTACGACTTTCGGATACCGACAGGGGGACCGCATTCAGTCGACATCGCCATGGAGCCGTATATCAACCCGAACAAGCCGACCGCGAACTGGCATATCTATTCATACCTCTTCCATTGCCGTGGCCCGTGGGCGACTCGTGATGTTTCCGTCGAAGACATCATTGCCCCAAGCATGGAGGATGAATACTCCCGGCTCAATCCGATTTGTGCTCAGCCAACCTTTGTCATGAAGAACCAGGGAAGTGACACACTTACTTCGGTTACCGTTCGCTACGGAGCGTCGCTCGAATTCTCGAAGAAATACGTCTGGACCGGCTCACTCCCGCCGCAAGCGTATGCGACTGTCACATTACCGGGGCAACTACCGGTGCCCGGTGATACCTCGCAGTTCTCCATCTTTCTCAGCGCGCCAAACGGCCACGACGATGAGTACCCCGAAGACAACCATCTGACATCGAGCCCGCTCACCCCTCCGCATTACACGAACAAGATCATCGTGGTGATGCGAACCAACAATGACTCAAGTCATACGTCATATCGCCTGACCAATGTCAGCGGCGACCTGATCTTTGAACGACCTCAAGGCTCGCTCGCCGCCAAAACCACCTACCGCGACACATTTGATCTTGAGCCGAACTGCTATCAGTTCATTGTCAACGATACCGGCGGCGATGGTCTGGATTTCTGGTTTAATGTCGAAGGCGGCTACGGTTACGTGCGCATTTTGGACATCAATGGACGGCTCATCACAGCGTTCGGATCTGACTTTGGAAGTAACATCAACCACTGGTTCTCCGTCGCCCCCGGCGTTGAGACGATCGCGCCGGATAACGAACTTCCAATTGTCCAGCCCTTCCCACCGCGCAACGATGGCAAGTTTGAGGTCGACCTCTTTTTTGATTCGCTGACCGATGCCTCAATTAGGATTGTCACCGAAGACAGTTCTTCAACGGTCTTCGAACAGACACTGAAGGGATATAAGGAAGGATTCTTGCCGATAGACATTTCCGCCTCTCCCGATGGCGTCTACTATCTAAAAGTAACCGCCGATGGCGAAACCGTCACACGCCGTATTCGGGTGAAAAGAGGATGAGCAAGGGGGCAATTGCCCCCTTCGTATTATTTCTTGGGGTATCCGACTGTCTGAGCCAAAACAACATGCTGATCAGGACTCAGCTTGAATGATTTGGCGAGCGCGTCCCGGTCAACCGACCCGCGCACCACTGTCCCAAGACCCTCGGATGCGCAGAAGAGATAGACATTCTGACTGATAAATCCTGCGTCGGTGGCAGAATAGAATTCCTTCTGATCCTCCTCCGCGTCATTCATCCGCGAATAATCTGCCACATACACCAGGTTGACGGGGGCGATGGCCACAAACTCCTGCATCCCGGTCTCCGCGCGATGATCCCCGTCCAGCACAGGTATGATCTCATGTTTGACCGGCTCATACCGATAGACTCCATGGGCGGTCACGACATACAGATCTATCTCCTGCCAGTTCCTCGCCGATGGGGCCGTTCGCTTTCCGGATTCCTGGCGATTGACCCCGCACGCCGCCCACAGGAGATTGGAGAGCACCGGCAGAGAAAGTGAGTCGGTCAGATACTCACGTGTTGACTGTCTCAAGCTGAGTGTCTCCAGTAGAGGTTTCCCGCCTGTCGTGGTAGGGGCAGGGAGGGAGACCGGTTTGAGTCCCTGTGCAAATAGGCCGGCACAGATCAGGAGCATGGGCATAGCGCAAACAAACATCTGTCTCATGGTGACTTCTCCGTTGTCTTCTAATAGGTCGCGCGACATCGCGCGACGGTCATTTTCTAACATAGGCATCAGACACCACTATGTCAAACGTCGCGTGGATTGCGTGTCATTCTGTCTTGCCACTTGTGTCGCACGTCACAACGGGATATATTCACTCCGGTCGCCATGACGGCGCGCCATTTCAAAACCTCGAAGCCGGATTTGCCGGGGAGCAGGTATGCTGAACATGATTTCGCGCTTCCGGAAGGGGGGAGAAGAATCCTCCCGTCGCACCCCTCTGTTCGTGTCACTCGCCATCCTGATCGTTTTTGTCACGGCCACCATCGTCATCAGTCTGCCGGACAGTGAGATCAGGGTCATCTCATTTGAACCGCTCGGCCGCACAGAATTGCGCACGAATGTCACCATCAAATTCTCCAAGCGGATGGTCCCCATTGACAGTCTCGACAAGCCTGTCCTCAACCCGCCTGTCCACTTCGAGCCGGCTATCCCTGGCATTGCCCGTTGGGTCGACAGCGATCTGCTCAGGTTTTTTCCGGATGCTCCCTTGCTTCCGTCCACAGAATATACCGCAAGCGTCCGATCCGATCGCGTCTGGGTATCCGGACTCAGGATCATTAACCCTGAGACCTACAAGTTCCGCACACCGTCTCTGCAATTCGAACGTCAACAGTGCACCGTCGAAGAGCTATACGACGATGTCGGTCGCGTTCATATCGTCGGTCGGCTGGTCTTCAATTATGCCGTCAGCCTGAAGGATTTGCAGGAGCGTCTTGAGATCAAAGGGACTAATAAGACCGCCAAATCCTCGCTGAAATATACGCTCAATTTCACAGGTCAATACGATGAGGAGCGGGGCGCCTTCCCGACCACCACACCGTCACAACCGTCTGAATCACAATTCGGCTATGACTTCCAGTTCATCTCCGAATCGTTCGAGCGCGGTGAGTCGGCCCAGTACTATTCTGTCGTCGTCGGCAAGGGGCTTGGCTGCCAGAACTGCGAATTCCCCTTGGAGGATGCGCTGACGGTCTCGGTCTCTGTCGATCCCAAGCATCCACTAACCGTCCAATACGTCAGGAGCAACAACGAGGGTGAACTGATCGATTTGCGTATCGATTTCTCTCACACCGTCGATCCCGAGATGGCCAGGTCATTCATCACGATAGATCCGGCGGTTGACTTCACCATTGAAGGGAGCTACTCGACACTCATTTTGCGAGGTGATTTCCGCCCCGGTGAAACCTACACGGTGAATATCGCCAGAGGGCTGGGTGCCGCCAATGGGCTACCACTGCAGAAAGATTTCTCTACTCGCGTGCAGATCGATGATCTCCGCCCATCCATCAGTTTCACTTCTCGCGGCGTTTTTCTGCCGCGGACCGGCAACGGTCTTCTGGAATTCAAGTCGGTCAATATCGACGAGGGTGCGGTTGAGATCGAACAGGTCTTCGCCAATAATCTTGTCTACTTCCTCATCTCTGGCTACTCCAGTCCTTACATGGACGAGGGCGGCTACTGGGACAACCGCGCCCGGCAACTCGGGCGTTCGTTGTTCATAAAGGACATCAAGCTTGAGTCTCCCAGAAATGTCCCGCTCCTAACGACTGTCGATATCAACTCACTGGTCGGCCCGAAGTCCAGCGGGCTCTTCAAAGTCTCTGCCCGCGCCAAGAACGAGCGATGGACCGGCGACAGCCGCTACGTCCTGATCACCGACCTGGGGTTGTCGGCCCGCATGGGTGACAACTACCTCATGGTCTGGGTCAATTCACTGGCCAACTCAACACCGATATCTGGCGCAACTGTTCGTCTCATCAGCCGCAATAATCAGGTTCTGTTGGAAGGCAGGTCCGATAGCCGTGGCATGGCAATCTTTAAGGATATCCAGGACAAACTGAAAGGATTCGAACCATTCATCATCATTGCCGAAAAAGAGAGCGACCTTTCATACATCCGACTCGATGAATCGCTGCTTCCTGTGGCCGATTTCGATGTCGCCGGTCGTCCCTATCTGACTTCAGGTTATGAAGCGTTTATTTACACCGACCGCGGTGTCTATCGCCCCGGAGACACACTTCATATGGTGTCGGTGGTCAGGGGAGTCGATGCCAAGGTGCCGCCGTCATTCCCGTACGCCCTCACCATCTTTGACACTCGAGGGAAGAAGTTCACCAGTTTTCGCATGTCCAGCGATGCCACTGGCCTCACTACGCTCGACTACGTTATTCCTGATTATGTTGCTACTGGCAAATATGCCATCGCCGCGATGATCGGCGAAGAACTGACCATCGGACGCCTTGAGATCCTGATCGAAGACTTCATGCCTGACCGCATCAAAGTCATCTCGCAGACTGATCTGCCGGTGTATAGCGCGGGGGAGACTGTCAATATCGATGTCGACGGCAAGATGCTCTTTGGCCCTCCTGCCGCCGGTTATCAAGTCAGGGGTTCGGTGCAGATTGAATCACAGCCGTTTTCACCGAAAGACTTCAAGGCATACTCGTTCAGCAATTCGGATCGTACCTTCACCCGCCTGAATGTCGACCTGCCCGATGCCATTCTCGATGATACTGGCGGTTACCGGTACACGTATCAAATACCGCAAAAGCTCGCGGCGCCATCAGCGCTCAAAGGTTTGATTGGTGTCACGGTATCGGAACCGGGAGGACGCGGCGTTTCGGCCTACTCCGAGGTCGCTATCCATCCGTACCCTGCCTACTTGGGTATCAAAATGGCCCGCGAAGGGTACGCCGAATCGGGCAAACCGACCGACGTGAACTTGGTCGCGGTCGACCGCGATGGCAAGTCGATTGACCTTGAGAATTGCGTCGTCAAGTTCTACTCGGTGACTTACAACAGCATTTACAAGAAAGACCGCACCGGGCTCTATCGATGGGTCTCCGAGCGTAAGGCAAAGCTGATTGACTCGAGCTTGTCCGCCATGCCCGCAGGCGGCAAGACAGTTCAGTTCACAACCGCAACGTGGGGGATGTATCGAGTAGTGGCGGAGGATCTGCAAGGCGGCCACTCCGCTTCCATGGATTTCTGGTCCTCTGGATACGGCTACGCCCCCTGGGCAATGGACAACCCCGACAAGATCGAACTCGGTCTGGACAAGAAGGAGTATCTCGCTGGAGAAACCGCCATACTGCAGGTGCGCGCGCCGTTTGGCGGCAAGCTTCTGCTCACACTGGAAAAAGATCAGGTGATTGACATTATCACCCAGGATATGGCCGAAAACACCGTCGAGATCAGACTCCCGGTCAGGAAGGAATACCTGCCCAATATATACATCACTGCATCAGTCATCCGGCCATCAGACGTGATTGAACCGAACAAACCCGCTCGTGCGTTTGGGATCATCCCGCTTAGACTTTCGAACGAGTCCAAAAATATCGCCATGACCATCTCCGCGCCGGGAGTCGTCACCCCTCGTACCAAGGTCACAGTAAACGTCCAACTTCCTAAGGGAAAACCAACCGATTTGACTTTGGCGGCTGTCGATGCCGGCATTCTGCAACTGACCGACTTCAAGACCCCTGACCCGCTCGATTTCTTCTGGGGAAAAAAACAACCGTACCTGAAATCATACGACCTTTACGCATACCTTTATCCGCAAGTCAAGAAGTCTGCCAACCATCTGGCCGCCGGTGACAAGATGTTCGCGGCCAGCCGTAAGCGTCATCTTAATCCGTTCATGGCTAAACGCGTTAAGGCCGTCTCGCTCTGGTCAGGTTTGGTCAAGACCGACAAGAACGGACTGGCCACAATCCCACTCGATATACCGGAATTCAACGGCAAATTGATTCTGATGGCCGTCTCCGCGCAGGGGGATCAGTTTGGCTCGGCTACCTCAGAGATGATCGTTCGCGATAAGATAGTCGTCATGGAGAGCTTCCCTCGTTTTGTCAGCCCCAACGATACCTTCGAGGGCCTCGTTACTCTCTATAACAACACCGGTGCGACCGCCGATATTACCGCAACGCTATCTATCTATGGTCCGGTTGAAGCTGTCTCCACAACCACTACCACTGTAAATGTCGCGAATGGCAAGGAAGGAAAGGCTGTCTTCCGTCTTAAAGCCGGTCAGGTACCTGGCAAGGTCGCCTTCAGAATTACCGCGACTGCGGGTGACGCAAGTTCAACTGCCAGTCTCGAGTTGACTAATCGTCCTGCCGTCCCGCTCACAACTCTGTACGGTTCTGGCGTCGCGGCTAAGGGATCTCCCGCTGAGTTCACTCTGCCGGGGGACTGGGTAGCAGGGACTGATCAGTTCGTCATTCAGACTTCCTCCATTTCCACAACACCTTTTGCCCGCAACCTGCAGTTTTTGCTTAGCTATCCCTACGGGTGCGTCGAACAGACTACCTCCCGCCTTTTCCCTTTGCTCTATTTCAACGACCTGGCGCGTATTGTAAGACCAGAGCTGTTTGGCGGAAAGGGCGCCGACTATTTTGTTCAGGAGGGGATCACTCGCCTGACCAGCATGATGCTCCCGGATCGCTCCTTCGCCTTCTGGCCCGGCTCGACCACGAGCAACCCGTGGGCGACCATTTATGCCTCTCACTTCCTTTCTGAGGCATCGCTGGCCGGATTTGTGATTGAGAAAAAACTGTTGGAAGATATCTATGACAACCTCGATGATATCGCGTCCGGTAAGTTTACCACGCCTATCACCGATATCGATGCTCACCGCATTTATGCCTCCTATGTCCTGGCCAGAGCGGGCAAGCTTGACCAGAAAACGGTCGGCTATCTGAAACGCCTTGATCCCGCGCTTCTCAATCCCGAGTCGCGCTATCAGTTGGCCGGAGCGCTCGCGTTGACTGGCAATGTTGCCGATGCGACCAAACTCTTGCCAGTCAACATCCAGCCGAATATATTCGAGCCGGAAACAGGAGGTCTCTTCCGCTCAGGAGTCAAGACCGACGCCATCGCCCTTGAGGCGCTTCTCATCGCCGCCCCCGGTTCGCCTGCTATCGAGGTTCTGGCGCGTTCACTGGCTGACCGTGCCTCCGCCGGTCAATGGTATACGACGCAGGACAACGCGTATGCCCTGTTGGCTCTTGGAAAATACTTCAAAGGGAAAAAGGGATTTGGCTACACAGGTACCCTTACCGTCAACTCCGCCAAGCCGAACGCTATCGATTCAACTGGCTTCAAGCTGTCGCAATCCGGTCTCGGCGGAAAGAAAGTCTCTATCAACATCGCCGCCGGTGAGGGAACGTGTTACTACTATTGGCAGGCGAGTGGTGTGCCGATCGCTCCCGCCACACCAGAGTTCGACCGTGGCATGCGGGTCCGGCGTGAGTATCTTGATCAGGATGCCCGCGCGGTCGACCTCTCCACGGTCAAGCTGGGTGACCAGTTGGTCTGCGTCATTACGGCAGAAGCGCTCGACAAGACCCTCTACAATGTGGTAATAAATGATCTCCTCCCAGCCGGATTCGAGATCGAGAACCCGCGCCTCAAAACTACCGCGCGGCTCTCCTGGGTTCCGCAGGAGGGAGCACCAGTTGACTATCAGGATATCCGCGATGACCGCTTGTTGCTCTTTACGACACTCTATCCGGGTCAGCAAGCGAAGTTCTACTATAGTCTTCGCGCCATTTGCGCGGGTGATTTCAAGGTTCCGCCGATTTCGGCAGAGTGCATGTACAATCCGATGATCGCCTCCAGCGCGTCATCCGGAGCCATGACCGTTTCGCGATAGGGAAGAACTGGCGAGCGAACGATGTCTGCGTTGCGACAACTCTCACGGCGTTCACGCCTTATGCTTGGCCTAGGAGCCGGCACTCTGATTGTGCTGGCTCTCCTGAATTGGGTCGTCTTCCCCTTGCCGCATGACAAACTGACTCGCGCGCACGGAACCTTCGTTTACTCTCGCGACAATCATCTGCTCAATTGTTTTACCGCCGAGGATCGCTTCTGGCGCAAGCCGGTCGCCCTCGACTCCATCTCGCCGCTCCTGGTGTCGACCGTCATCGCAACAGAAGACAAGTGGTTTCGCTGGCATCCGGGGTTTAATCCTGTCGCTCTGCTCTCCGCCGCGTATGATAACCTGAGCGAAGGCAAGTTTGTACGTGGAGGCTCGACCCTCACGATGCAGATCGCACGGATGATGGAACCCAAAGAACGCACCATCCCCAACAAGCTTCTGGAGGTCCTTCGAGCTGTTCAACTCGAAATTGCGTACTCCAAGGATGACCTACTCGAGATCTACTTCAACCTCGCGCCGTATGGTGGAAATATCGAAGGTGTTGGTGCCGCTTCGTATCTTTACTTCGGGAAACACCCTTCAAATCTGACTCTTTCTGAGGTCGCGATTCTCACCGCTATTCCGGCCTCGCCGAATCAGTTCCGTCCCGATGCCGGTGCGGACAAGTGTCGCCAACGTCGTAACCTTATTCTTGACCGGCTATTTGCGGAAGATCGAATTGATTCGCTGGAGATGGTGCAAGCCAAGCGGGAAGAGATACCGGATTCTCGCGTCCAACCGGTGGTCGCTGCGCCGCATTTGTCTCAAATGCTCGTTCAACGATATCCAGAGCGGACAGAGTTGGTCTCCACGCTCGATTTCAAACTGCAGGTGGTTTGCGAACAACTCGCGACAGGCTTCCAGCAGTCACTTCGTGATAAGGGGATCAACAATCTCTCAGTTGTAGTGCTTGATACGCGCACCAGCGAATTGCTGGCCATGGTCGGCTCTGCTGATTTTGGTGACACCAAACATCATGGACAAGTAAACGGCGCAATTGCCCCCCGTTCTCCCGGCTCAGCGCTCAAGCCCTTTGTGTATGGTCTCGGCTTCGAGAAAGGTCTGATCTCCCCTGAACTCCGGGTTGAAGACCTCGCCGTGAATTACGCCGGCTACATCCCGGTCAACTATGATGGCGAGTATCATGGCGTGGTGCCTGCGAGCGAGGCATTGATCCAGTCGCTCAATGTCCCCGCCGTCAATCTTGCCTCGCGCGTAGGGGTCGGCCAACTCTACAACCTCCTCAAGCAGGGTGGGATTTCGACACTCAATCGCAAGTCCCACGAATATGGTCTCCCATTGGTCCTTGGCTCGTGCGAGGTCAGTTTGCTTGAGCTCGCCAATCTCTACGCCACGCTTGGGCGCGGGGGAGAGTACCGGCAGAAAAACCTTCTGGCAGGCGATCAACTTCCCGCGAGTGAAAGACTCTTCAGTGCCGAAACCTGCTATCTGCTTTCAGATATCCTGTCCGAGTTGAAGCGCCCGGACCTCCCCTCCAGCTGGGAATTCACCACCGATATGCCGCGCGTCGCATGGAAGACCGGAACATCATATGGTCGGAAGGATGCCTGGGCGGTCGGTTACAATCCTGAGTACACAGTCGGCGTCTGGGCCGGTAATTTCAACGCGGAAGGTTCTATCGCCATTGTCGGCGCCGAGATCGCCGCGCCACTCATGCTTTCCATCTTTGACCATCTCTACACCAACAAACAGGCTCCCTGGTACACCGCGCCTGAAAACATCAAACTACGCCCTGTCTGCGCGACATCCGGCATGCCCGCCGGTGCGGCCTGTCCTTCGACAGTTCAGGAGTCTTACATCGCTGGAGTCTCGCCAACTCGCGAGTGTGATATCCACCAGCGCATCTTAGTCGATGCTGCCACAGGTCTCAAACTCTGCCCTTATTGCTCTGCAGGGAAGAAGCATCAGGAAAAAGTGATCGAGCGATGGTCCCCCAAAGTCGCTTCCTGGTTGCTTCGACAAGGTGTCATATCGTTCTTGCCTCAACACAATCCGGATTGCCGCGGTGAAACAGGGGGAGATGAGCCGATCATTACCTCGCCCGAACAGGGAGCAACCTACATGGTGCAAGAACTCGCCCCTCTGGAGCACCAAAAGATCCTGTTCGAAGCATCCGCCGGCTCCGATGCCAGCCGGTTACATTGGTTTCTCGATGGCCAGCATTTCGCCACTGCGACCAACAGCGATTCCCGCATCTTCTACACTCCCATGAAGGGGGAACATCGGCTGATGTGTGTGGATGCCCTCGGTCGTTCCACCAGCATTACTTTTCGCGTTGAATGATACACCATACAAGGGACAGCAATGATCGCACCAGAGAATCAGTATCCCGAAAGTGATCTTACTCCCGAAGAAATCGCCGCTATCGAAACCCACAAGTATTATCTCTCCAAAGAGGAGGGGCGTGATGTCGGCATGGCGTACGCCATTGCCCACTGGCTCGTACACCATGCCGCCCGCTGGCGCCATGAGCAATTGCGCAAAGATATCGAAGACCAGTGGAAAGAGATCGAGAAACACAAGTGGATAGAATCTCAAAAGGCAGGGACCGACCTCGGTTCGACTGCCGCGATGGACTGGATTCAGAAGTATGCCGCCGAGTGGCGACGCAACCGCAAGAAAACTAGATCATCATAGGTGTGAAGTTGACCGCGCCCATTCCGGCTTGACATTCCGACTCCGAAGCTGTTTATTATGGAGTCATCGGGAGGTTATACCGAGTGTTCGCTGCAACTATGTCCTGTCTCCGCGCCGCGCTGTTATTCGTCCTGGCTTGCCTGATTCTCCTATGTGGCTGCGATAACAGGCCAACTAACCCGCGCTACTCCATTCCATCTGTCCTCACGAGGAGCGCAACCGGCGTCACTACGACATCGGCTGAATGCGGGGGGACGGTCAACACCGTTGGGCGCCCGGCCGCGATTGCACGCGGTATCTGCTGGAGCCAAACTGGTGAACCAACAATTGATGACAACCGCGTCGAGGCCGGCTCCGGCGATGGAACCTTCACCGTTACTTTGGATAGCCTCGCCCTCGGACGATCATACTTTTACCGCGCCTACGCCATCAACAGTGTCGGCGTCTCCTACGGAGCTTATTATTACTTCACGACTCTAACACTGGCGCCAACCGTCACGACCGACAGTGTCCGTTCCATCGGCCAGACTTCCGCGACCTGCTGGTACAATGTTGCCAGCGATGGCGGTGCCGGATTGATGTCTCGTGGCGTTTGCTGGAATACTTCAGGAATCCCGACAGTTCTAAACAACAAACTGACGGACAACAGGCTTCTGGGACAGTCCTCACTTGCGCTTACCGGCCTCACTGGAAACACCACGTACTATGTCCGGGCATTCGCGGAGAATGCCAAGGGCTTGATTTATGGCGAGCAGATTTCCTTCCTGACCGCCCCAGTGCTTCCCAGTATGCAGACTGAGTTTCAACTCGACGTAACGCAGACCGCAATGACAATCGGCGGCATTCTCTATTCCGATGGCGGCCGTCCGATAACCGCGCAGGGGGTCTGCTGGTCAACCACCACCATGCCTGACTTCGACGACAGCGTCAGACAGGTGACCGAAGTCGACGCAAACGGGAGATTCTACACTCGAATCGAAGGTCTCACCGGGAATCAAGTCTACTACTTCCGCGCCTGGGCGACCAATGAACTCGGAACCGTCTTTGGCGTTAATCGCTCCGCCCGAACACTTGCGTGGCCCAAAGGGTACATGGCCGCCGACAATGGCTTGCTCTACAAGAGTGTTATGAATGGCACGACAACTATTCCGGAACTCGTCTTCACAGTTATTGATTCCGTTGGCCCCGCTGCCGATCAGACCATTCAATTTGAAATTCTTAGCGGAGATGGCCACCTCGAATCCACCCTTGCACTCACAAATTCTTACGGCAAAGTGCGGCCTACCTATGTTTTCTCCGGCGTTCTTGGCTACGCGACTCTTCGCGCGATCTGGCCGAACAGAGACACTGTCGATGTGCGACTCCGCGCGAGCACCATCATCCCTGGCTATTCTCCCCAGGGTCAGTTCATTCGATTGGGGGATAGTCTGTCACTCGTCAAAGCCTTCAACGGTGAGCCCGTCTCGAATACCCCCGATGCAGTCAATTTCCTGAATTACGTCGATTACAAAGAAGAACTCGGACTGGTCTTCGTCATTGCGGATCATGACCGTAGCGGGATTGGCGACGACAACGAACCTGTCTACGGCGTTTTCATGAGCGGCAAGTTCGCAGAGAAGTCGGCGGATGGCTGGGGAGTCGGTTCATTGGTCACTGAATTGATAGCGCTATATGGAGCGGTTACGCCGACTTATAGTGCGACTCCGGTTGGCCGTTACAAATACCTCTGGCCGAATCAGGGACTCACCGCCTACACAACCACCGAGGGAGACGAGTCTGCCCGCACTATTCTCGAGATTCAATTTAAGGGGAGATGGAATTACACGCCGCCCTCTGATGGAGCTGAGTGACCGTGATAAGGGCAGGCCAAACATTGAGAGGAATGCGAGTACTTGTTGTTGCTTGCCTCTTGGTGGTAGGTCTATCCTGTGACAACAGGCCAACCGATCCTCGCTACACCGTCCCCTCGGTCCTCACTGTTGATGTCGCTGATGTTACGACCACGACAGCTCTGTGCGGTGGAATAGCCAACGCCAGCGGTCGACCGGAAGTTTTAGATCGAGGTATCTGTCTCGGTGAACAACCGGCTCCAACGATCTCGGACCAAAGAATCAGTCTGGGTAGAGGCGACGGCACTTTCATGTCAACGGTGAGTGATCTCGCTCTCGGAAGGCGCTACTACGCGCGGGCATATGCGATCAATAGCGCCGGCATTAGCTACGGCGCGGAACGCCAATTCACCACCCTTTCCATAGCTCCCTCAATCACCACTGATTCAATCGGGGTCATCACGCAAACAACCGCGACGTGCTGGTACGATGTCACATCCGACGGCGGCGCAATGCTGACATCTCGTGGTGTCTGCTGGAACACCACCGGCAATCCCACAACACAGAATAGTAAACGGATCGACACTCTGGTCCAGGAAGCCTCGGCGCTCGTGCTGACTGGACTAAGCGGGAATACGACTTACTATGCCCGCGCGTTCGCTATTAACGAGAAAGGGACATCCTACGGCCGGACTATTTCTTTTTTAACGGCACCCATTCCGCCACTTGTCAGTACCGACATTTACGATACAGTCAAACAGGTCTATGCGGTGCTGAGTGGAACGATCCTTTCCGACGGTGGACGACCCGTCACCGGCCAGGGGATATGTTGGAGATCTGCCCAGGATTCGGACACGCTCTGGAAATATCAAGCGGCGACTGTCTTGAATGGCGATGGAACCTTCACCGTGCGCATCACTGGACTTCGGGCGCGCACGTATTACCAATATCGGTCTTATGCTACCAACGAGGTCGGCACCGGCTACGGAACCCCCCGTTTGATTCAAACTTACGCTTGGCCCTTGCCTTACTTGAAAGCGGACAATGGATCTCGTTACAGAGGAGCAATGGGAAGTTCTGAAACAGACCCCGACATGATTCTTACCGTCTATGACTCGGCCGGCCCTGCCGCCGGTCAGACCGTCTACTTCCAGCAATTGAGCGGTGACGGTCACCTTCAAAGTAGCTCGGCGGTGTCGGATTCGAACGGGAAAGTCAGTCCGGTCCACACATTCTCTGGTTCGCTGGGTGTTGCCTCTATTCGCGCCACTTGGGCGAATACCGTTCCGGTGGATCTCCTGATTCGTGCCAGCGCCATTGTCCCCGGTGGAGATACTCCCCAGGGTCAGGTCATCAAGGTTGGAGATAGCGCATCGACCGTCAAGGCCTTTAACGGCACCCCGGTTTCGGATACGCCCGACCCAAGAGACTATCTCAATTACCTCGACTATAAGGAATCACTTGGAGTGGTCTTTGTAATACTGGATTATAGTCTTAACCGTAAAGCCGATGACTTTGAGCCGGTCTACGGCATAAACTTGAGTGGCAAATTTGCGGAAAGATCCGCCGAAGGGTGGGGTATCGGATCACCCGTCAGCGAACTGACCGCGCTCTACGGTACCGTGACTCCGACATTAACGACCTCACCAAGCACCCGCTTCAAATATGTTTGGTATGAAATGGGGTTGATTGCCTATACTACGATCGAAGATGATGAATCCGCTCGCACTATCCTGGAGATTCAGATACGACAGAGATGGAATGTCGCCCCCAGACAAATGAACATTAAGGTGGAAAAGTGATCGAATTTCTAATGCCGGAGGTCGGGAGTGGAACTAGAGTTACAAAGGCTCAGTTGGGCTATCACACTTTCTATCTAAGTCGATGCTTGAGTAAAGTTGCCTGAACGGGGGAAAAGAGGGTACCAGGAAGTCTGCTTCTCATCATACCACAGTATAGGAAGAGTGTTGTTCGGAACAGAATCATGAAAGACACAGAGTGAGCCGGTTCTACCGTATCCGAGACGCATGCTGTTGGGAAGTGAGGGGTAGTATGTTTCAGCAACGTTCAAACATAATCTCTCGAGGATTTGTCTATCCGACAACAATGGGAGAATCGAACTCTCTTGTGTGAAACACTTGTCTTTTTCTTGTAAGACCACGCCTGCATGTAGCGCTATTCGGTTAGAAATGCGACGAAACTGATCCGTAATTTGTTGTAGTGGCTTCTCGAAGCCAACGGCAGCGATAAAGTAAAATTTGCCGTCGGAATATCTGTTTAGAGCTTCTTGAAGTCGTCCAGTCTCCAAGAAGTCACGCACCGAATTTCCAGTCCCAATGAAATCGTCGACGAGGATGAAGTACCTTTGCGGTCCAAAGGTGTTGGGCCAATCAGACGATAGGGACAGCAAGTCAAGGTCACCCACGATCCTTAGCGAGGCGCTTTTCTTCAGCCGGCTGGCCAAAGCAGGTGCACTCTTTCCAAGTGACTGCCAATTACAGAAAACTGCACCCGATCCAGCTCTTAGTTCCGATTCTGAAATCACCCGACCCAAATGATGAAAAATCGCATCCTCAGAAATAAAGTATTTTGACCCAATTCCGCGAATAATCTGAAGAAGGATTGTTTGAGCATCGGCAGGAAACTGCTTCATCCATTGCTTTATGTGTTCATGACTAACTTGCTTCCAGCAATACTTTTGCTTAGTGAGGTTCGAAATACAATCATCCGCTATCGCATCTTTGATAACGGTGTTCGAAATCGTAATCCCGGTTCCTTGAGAATCAACTAACTTCTGAAAGAGCTGTCTCAGCATCTTCAAGTCACCTCGTACTTGGGTAGAAATGTACTCCCATCCCAAGTCATCGATACTTAGAACTGCATTGGGATCTATTTCCAGTAATATTGACCGTCCGATTGTTTGCAGGTCAGCAATTGTGGTGATGGGTGGCAGTGTAAGGCGATCAGAAAATGCTGTTACCAGCAGATTATTCGCACCTACACCATCAATTGCAGATTGACTTAAGCTACCGATAAAGAAGATGTCTTGGTTAAGGTGTTGCGAGTTACTATTCTCTGCATCCAGACGGCGCAGTCGAATAAGAGAATATACCCAAGCCACAAAAAGGGGATCGGGGGGAGCGTTTTGTATTCCCTTTAGGAAAACTATGGTTCCTTGACCAGCTTCTGTGATTGCCTTGTCGGCGGAAAAACGTGATGTCCTGCCTTTCAATAAGTGCGTGCTCAATATTCGTTGTAGAGTTGGCGCAGGAAGAGACATTTCCACTTGCAGGATTGCGCATCCCATGGAATTAGCCACATCATGTGCAATCCTGGTCTTGCCACAGCCCGGCGGACCGGTCAACAAGAGGCTGCGCGGAATCTGGTCCTCTTTAACCAGACGGTTTAGAGCAATCCGTACTTGTTCAGATTGAAAGAGTGTCAATTACTACAATCCTCGCATGGAATGTCCTTTGTGTCCCGTCTCTCAATCGCTGCTATATGAGTCCTCCAGTCTCGGCGGAACAGCCAGGGGGCCGAATGGAGTGAATCTAATCACGCACTTACCTACGCCATTTATTTTGAGGGGTGGTATGAAGTGCTTTGGACTTAGACGGACGCTTTGCTGCAAGTCCTGAACATAACCCTCGGCTCGCCAGTCTGTGACATATCTTGTAACTCGAACTGTCGTAAGTCTTGGCTTCAACGGATCAGCTACGTCGCGCCAGAAGTCCCTGACGTTTAGTTGAGAACCACCACCAGATTGCATGTTTTCACGCAATTGTCTGAACCTATTTGCGCCTTCTGCATAGGCCCCTACTTGATAACAAAGAACTGCGTGACGAAAAAGGTCGATTGGCCGACGCGAGTAGTCCTGGCTTTGCTCGAGCTGTATTCGCAATTGTCTTTCCGCTTGAAAGTCAAATCGAGCTTTCTGGATTGCCATAGCGTGGAGAAGTGATAGCCAGAATAACAGGAGTCTTTCTGAGGCCTTTTTCCCTGTGCTCGCAAATTCTTGTAGTACTGATAGTGCTCTCTCCACTTGGTCAGAGCCATGTGAACTCTCGTAAACCTGATGCGCCAAAATGAAGTAGGCCAGCTCAGCCTTGTCCGTACTTTTCAGCGCCTCGACTTGACTGTTCACCTGCTCAGGGTTCAATAGTGAGTGAGCCTTAGCTTCATATATCAATATCTGCTCCCACCAGGAATCGTCAGGGTCTGAGTGGCTCTTGTACGCTTCTCGTGCCTCTTTGAGTAAGCTGAGCGCATTGGCAACGTCATCCAATTCATCGATACTAAGTGAGTTGCTGCCTTCGGGCTCCGATCTAACATGATCGAGTAATCGCGAGCTAAATGCAATCAGGGCCTCCACATTGGTATTGGCCGATAAGAAAAGTGACTGACGAAACGCCTTATTTGCTGATTCCCAAGCGTTCTGAGAGTCAACTGTCCTGCTGTGCTGATTGTGGAACTGTGCAAGCCTGGCATACGCTGTTCCGGCAGTATTGAACAAATGACTTGGATGTTCGTCCCTTCCATCCATCTGCGGCAATACTAATGCGGCCTGGATCTTCTCTATTGATTGAAGCAGAAGTTCAAGTCTCTGATCTTCCGATAGGGTAATAGATCTTCGATCATCGGCCACGTGATACAGACTACGAGCCCAGTGGTGCAAGATGATCTTGCTTCTATTAGCAATCGCCTCGGGAATGAATTGAAACAGCGATAGTCGACTCGTGAGGGGAATGCTATTGCCTTCTGCAAACTTGGGCGCTAGAACAGAGGAAGCAATAGTCTCAGCGATCCAACAATCTCCGGCACTCCCTGGCGACATTGCAGAAATCAGGGGCTGGAGCGCTTGAAGCCTACTTCCACCATCGGTTAGGTTACTTCTACGTAGATATTCTAAAGCAAACGCTGGGTGTCTAAACCTCAGCATTTGATCGCCAATTTCTTGATTCACGGGTAGCCACTCTAATATCGCTTCCAGCGCAGTAATTGTCTTGGATAAATGTGATGGGAATCTCTCCCCGTAGATGGGTCGCAGAGCCGTCCAAAGCGGACATGGAATGCGAAAAGAGGATAGAAGCGCGACATACCTTGTAACGAGTTGAAGTTGCTCATCTTCTATCTCGCCTGTGCGACGTTCAATGAATTCCCCCAGAGCATTCAAGAGCGATTCCGCTGTGCGAAAATCGGCCTGTTCCACGAGGAAGAAACGCAATGCAACCCAGAACAATGTTGCTGAATGCTCAGAATCATCGACCGTGTGCCATTGGGATGCCTTTTCATATCGATTCCAGCTATTGAGGGAAGGAACGCCGAGGGGCAAGTGCCAATCTCTTACCAACTCGCCAAACGTTTGGAGACAACCGGAAATGTCCGCTGGACTTGCATAGGCGGTCAGGTTGTTGAGCGTAATTTTTCTGTTATGTTTGTGTGGGTTTACTCGATTTGTGGAAGAGTCGATAATCTTGGTTGCATGTAGTGCAACTACATTACGGCCCGCAGTTGCTAAGGACTGAAGTATGTGGGGGATGTTCAGATCCTTGCCGTGCTCAACGTCGAAAACCAGTAAAAGGGGTGGTATATGAGGAATATCATGCTGCAAAGCAGCGTCGGCAAGTTCGGTCGCAAATGCCTTCAAAAGCTCCGCATCTAATGTGCTACATCCAGGTCGCAGAACGAGAGTTGGGTAACCTTCTTTAGCTAAACGATAAGCTATAGACCGGATTATCGTGGTCGCCCCAGATCCGTCTTCAGACGGCAACTGAATGTAGACGGATGAGGGAGCCGACTTGCTGTCCCTAAGGCGTTCCAAATGGTGTCTTACTACTGAAATTGCTGAGTCTTGAGAATTGCTCAATGGTTCTCGAATTACGACTGCACCTGCGGAGTAGCCGTTCCAATTGTCGATATCACCCTTAAAAAACGCCACCAAATCCTCTGTGCTAAAAGTAGCAGGAGCTGTAACCTCGGCAACAGTCAATACCTTCATGACTCGATCAATTTGCGAAGTAACCCGTTCCTCGATGGAGACCGACATGTCTCCGAGGCGAATTGACTCCTTGGGTATCTGACTCGCTGGGGGAAGCCCGACGGTAGTGAGTTCGCGGAATAGAATTGATACAGGTTCTTCCCATCGGAAGATAGAAATTCCGGAGTTTGATACGTCAGGCAGGGAGAATGTGGTCGTTCCAGCAATAACCAGTTTCAGATCAATAAATGTGCGCTCATTCAAGACTCGAAAGAGAATTTGAAGATCTGACGTACGCGTAGCTCCGATCACTATGAGAGCGTGTTCTTGGTACCTCTCCAGTTGGCAAGCAAGATCCCACGCGAGCATTAACCGTGAAAATGTTCCAAGTCCGCCATACCGCGAAGCAATAGGTGCTTTTTCATCAAGTAATCCCTGGAGAATAAACAGGGGGAGGAAGTCTGATTCCGAAATAGACAGCCTTGCGTCTACCTGCGAAGCAATGGGCACTATCGCTCTTCCAGACAACTGCCCAATTGACTGTTTAGAATACAGTGCGTTCATTACAGGGCTTCGACCGCCTTCAAACCATACAGCTTTCCAATAGAGATCAGCAATGGTCTTGTCTTGGTCGCTGACTTCCGAACGATACTTTAGGTACGCCTCTGTGAAAGATTCGCTGTCTTCCTGAGTCTCGACGCCCTCCCGGAAATCCCAACTCTTACAAACCCAAAGGAGTACTTTCCGGTCTCTAACTGTTGGCCCTATTTGGGATAGGATCTTGTCAGCATTATTAATCATCACTTCTTCCGATTTCTCAAGAAACGGTTTACCCTAGTTATAGACTGCAATTGGCGTCTCATACATCTCATTTCAATTGCGACGAGAAAGAAGGCTCTCATTCCTGCCTATACGCTGGTTTCGGAAACACAATTTTCACCGGTTGGCGAAAGACCGCGTGTTGAATAAGCAGTTCCCCCTTCGACAGCCTGGTAACGGACAATTTCAAATCCTGATCCAGGAATCGATAATCCGGCTGCATGACCTCGCTCGAAGTGGTTCGACCGAGTATCTTGGTCGCCGAATTGCCGGTAACTCGCGGATGGACAGCACTCAAGAACTGCTGCGCCGAAAGCAAGATCACTCCCAATGATCGTCCGCGTTCAGAGATATCAAGAATCTGCTCGATCAGTGGCGAATCCTTCATGCCTGCCGGAGCATACTTGTTTAGCTCATCGACGAAGATCAACACCTTTTCCGGCAGGTTGAGCGTTTCATCAGACTCAGCGAACATATCATAGACCGTGCGGATAACGTCGCCAAATACAAACGCTTGCTCGTTATCTCGTAGCTTCGCAATGTCAACAACGTATGTATGGCCGCCTTGAATGCCTCTGATTTCGTGTTCAAGGTGAACTTCATTCCGAGTCCGGTGATCTGTAAATAGGCCAGTCGTCCTGGTTTTGACCATTCGTCTCAGGTGACGGCGGAATTTGCCGACCGAGCTTGCTTTCACGTCTCCCATCGATTGAGACTTGCCGCCGTCCGCCAAAGGTTGGTCATCCAAAAGGTGTCCCCATGTCTGCACCTTTGCGAATCTTGATTTTGCTCCTCGATCAGTGAGTCCGCCCATAATCTCACCAACAAGAGAGTCGATAGTCTCTGTTGGATCGGGTACGCTCGAAAAGAGAAGATCGAGCTTGCTTTGGCAGTCTTCCAATTCGTAACCGTACAAGCTGTAATTGCGCGGTTGAGCAAAGGCATTGGCCTGACCATTCTTGGCTCTGGGAAGGTAATAGTGTACCTTTTGGAACGGCTTAGGCTCCAGACCCAACCGGAGCCACAGACTCTTTTCTCGTTCCTCAAGTTTAGGTGGCTCTTCATCAATTCTCAATAGATCGCCATGCTTTACATTCATGATGATAACGGCAACTTCTGATGAATCGATCTTCTGAAGGATCGATTGCAGTAGGAACATGGCATAGCTTGTTTTCGTGGCAAGGCCGCTGATCCCGGATATGTTCACGTGCGCAGACTCAGGGCCAATGACGTACGCCTTGTCCAGATAGACTACCGCTTCTACGTCATTGCTCATTTTGATCAGACCGGCGGGAATTCGGTTATCTTCCTTCATGGTATCGATACCTAGCGCCGCATGAATCCCGTTCTCGTCAGCGAACCGCACATCCTTCTCATTCTCAACCGGCATGTAAATGCCATCCTTGGCGGTTCCGTCCGTGTCCTTACCGCCGCCGTCGTTCATCATTACGTTGACTTTGGCCAGAGTTGCGCCGACTCGCGGTGTGTTTGGTTCCTCTTCTATTGATCCAAAGTTGTTCGATACGAAGTTGGCCAAATGGCTCGCGGCGTCCGTCCTATGCTCCAGTCCAGTTACCAGGCCGAAAGTCTTACTGTTGTTGAAATGCTCTGACTGCACTATATCGAACGGGTTGACAATGACATCCTTGGTGATCCAGAAATTGAATTTGTCGGCAGTGTTTGGATCGCGGTCGGTCGCGGATGTTCTGCCTATGACCGGATTCTGTTCCTTGTCGCTCATGGTTACTTCGTCCTCAATGAGTAGTTGATGCACCCTTGGATGACTTCTGTTGAGCAGAAAAGCTGTTTGGAGGCACATTCGGCCTGGTATATCGGGTAAAGGTGGGCATGCCAGCGGTCGTCAGCACCGTATGGTGTTACCCACTGTTCAGCCAGTAGAGCTCCGGATATCCGGTCCAGGAGTTCCGTTGTAAGAGTCTGGCCCTCAAGAACTGGAATCTCAACTTTGATTACTCCGAATAGTGGGTAAAGAACCTGTTGCGATTTTCTAAGTCGAAGATACCAGAATGCTGTATTGCCCTCATATCCTTCGAATGCTGGCGTCCTATGGTGCGCCGGGAGGCTGCTGATAAGCGAAGCAACACTCTCCTTCTTGCGTCCCCCGCCGACGTTAAAATGCTGATTGGTAGTAAAGCTCTTGGAAACGCCAATAACTTTAGGAGACTTCAGACCTTTTCCGCCTCGACCAAATGAGATAAGGCCATCCTTGATAACCCATCCGGATGGTCCCGCTTTACAGAATTCATTAATCAAATCAAGCTCCATTGCACTCATCAAGTAACGGGTCTTTCCTCGACCTTTTTCTCGAAGCATGGTTAGGTCCTTGAAGTCACCGCTGATCGGATCGCTTTCAGCAAGGTCCTGAATCTTGATATTGAGCTTGGTTTCATCAGTGGCGCGTTTGATGTCCTTCCAAGATTGATCTGAGATTTCAGACTTGGCGATCAAGAGAAACCACTGATGTCGTTTGAAGTCCTTTACTACCTGCAAGCGTCCGTCCGCCGATCTTTCAAGGATGGCCATAGCGATTTGTGACAGGAAGATGGGAGTGGACCGGTCATGCTCAAGGCCGGTTGCGAGGAAGTAGTGTCTATAGGAGCCATCCAAAAAGTGTCGGAACATGTGGTCCTGGGCGCGGTGGATCGACTGAACTTCTCGATAAATCCAAGTCGGTTTTGGTGTCTCCAACATTGCAGTTACCATCAAGTTCTCACCCGCCAACTTGGAATCATCCCGTTCACCTTCATCAGTGAATGTCATGTCTTCCGTCGCGCCGCCGGACGCCGGAAGTACGTCAAGAGCGCCTGAAACGGCAGACATTATTGTCTTGAGCGAATCAGTTAAAGCCCTCATCGTAATTCCTCAATGCCATTCTTAATGTCCTGGGATTCGATCTTTGACAGATTCCAGAGAGCACCAGCCAGTTCATCGATCTCATTTTCGAGTTCGACAATGCTAATGCTCGCTCGCGTCTTCTCATGACACAGTTGAGACAACCGCCCTAGTCTCACATGACTCTGATCCTTCTTGTCATACGCAGGGATACAGATATTTGTGAGAATGTGAGGCGATCCGAAACTCCCTGAGCTCTTATTGGAGTAAGAGGAGACTAATAGTCTGCTTGGACTCGAATTAAGAAGGGCGCAAAAATAAAATGCCTCATTCTGATCGTTAAACGGCACGAAGACAACCGTTTCAATGGGAACAATCGACCTAGAAGGGAGATTGGCAGATACAGAGTGCGAAACAACTGCACTCTTGATTTCGGTCCCAACCCTTGTCCAGACGACCTTATAGGGCGAAAACGTATACTGTCCTACGTTAAATTGAGACCAAATTTCAGTACCGGCCTGATACTTCTTGAAAGCAGCTCGTGATCGCAGCTCGGTCTCAAAGCGCTCAAAGTATTTCCCAGTTTTTGGGCAGTGTGTAGTCATCCAGGCAGAGGTGTAGCCCTGCCGCGTGCGTGGGTCCTGAGCAATAATATGCCAACCGGAAGGAGTCGCATTCCATCTCTGGACATCTCGACCGCGAAGAAGAGGGTACACTAAAGTATCCTCTATTACCACACATACTGAACTTACTTTCTTCTTGCCGATATCATGCATATTGGCTATTTCGACGTTGTCCTTGTCTCTTCCAAGAATGTCCACCCAGTAAATACCATTTGCGCCACCAGTATTTGCACCCTCATAGGCGCGATACTCCGATTGGCCAATGACTTTAGAAAGGGCTCGCAGTACATTGGGTCTGGCGGCTAACCATGGTGAAGTATCGGACCCATCAACGGGTTGGGCTTGGAGACTCATTCGGTCTGTAGTCTCAAGAACCTCAGAGAACGAAAAATCTATCCCGATCCTGCCGATCTGTTTCTTCTTCCAGAGTAAATAGGGTACAGGATACTTTGTCTGGCTTCCATTAGTCACTGCTAAGACAGCTGTGCGGTTAGTAGCACCCTCAAATGGCTGGAGCTCTACCAAGTCGTCGAGCTGATCAACTCTGAAGTACCGCTCGGAGTTGCCGATTTGAAACCGCCGGAAACCGTCTCCTGCACCTTGAGTCTTAAACAGAGTCTGTGTGATAACTACACACAACTTGCCCTTGTCCTTCAGATATTTGTCGACTGAGACGTAGAGCATCAGCATCGAAATATCCTTTTTGCCTCCTCCCAGACGTGCCTCACCTCCTGATAAAGAAAAGAGCCCGTAAGATTGCCAAAGGAACTTTGTTTGATCGCGATAGGATTGTGGCAAGTCCTCCCAATTCACCCATGGAGGATTACCAACTACGAAATCGAATCGGCCAACAAATAGCGGCGCAAAAGCATTCTTGATGATCCTAGCCCAAACGCCGTTGATTCCCTTCTGGTCGAGCTCAACCAGTTTCTCAAAGGTCTTGCCCAAAACAGAATCGAAACTTCTTACATCGGCCTTCTCCAAATCGATTCCCGACTTAGCTAACGTAAGAAATTTCTCCGTGGATAGTCCACGCTTAACCGAATCTTCCAATTGCTCTGCGACCTTCTGAACAAACTCCTTGCGTACAAGGACATCAGGGAAATGAAAGACCCCAACGCTTGTAGAGATCAAATACTGACCGGCCTCTGGGTCGAATAAGTTCTGTTGTACTTTCGCGCTCGGCGGATTAATGCTGTCACATAGGTAAATCGGAATTGTGACTTCGCCCTTTTTGTACTTAAGCAGATCGGCAATGGCGAGAAGGTAATTTGTTCGCGCGGAGATCACCGCGAGTGGATTGAGATCGAATCCCATGATGTTGCGGGTAATTGCAGTCAGCGTCTCAGTCGGCGAAATCCCCTTTAGTCTGGCGTGTTCTCTTGCTCTCTTTATGGCGAGAACAACGAAGGTGCCCGATCCGCAGCCGGGGTCGAGGACACGTTTCTTGAGGAGATCGGGGTCCTTTGGGCCGTACCCCACTTGGTTCAGGCACCGTTCCGCAAGCCAATCCGGCGTGTAGTATTCACCGAGGTCGTGTCGGATTACTTTCGGTACCAGGAACTGGTAGAGCTTCTTGAGAATGTCCCGTGTTTCATCCGGGACCAGTTCCATTGTTTCTGGATCGTACTGATTGAGTCGGTCGACCAGCGTCTTGATCGCTCTTTCGATATCGGTATCCCAGTCTTGGAGATACCAAGAGAGCAAATCTCCTTCGAGAAAATTCCGAATGTTGAGAGGATCAGAGCGAAATATGCCGCCGTCTTCCAATTTGGTCAGCTTCTCTTTCAGATCGTCTGAGTCAAGCTTTTCCCAATCGGTGAGGGGTAAGCCAGCCAGGTCTTTCAACGTATAAAAGCCCACGACTTGGTAAGCAAGGAGCTTCATCAGAAGCCCATAGTAGCTATCGAGGGCGAAGAAGAACGCCAGGAAGCTGAAGTCCTTTTGCTCTTTCTTGTTGAACCCGTACGAGTCAAAGAGCGTCTGAGCATCGAACTTTTTGTTCTCAATGGCTCCATGAACTTCGGCAAACTGAAGCGCCCACTGTTCAAAGAAGACTTTGACCTTTGGGCTCTTGTTGGACGTGAGGGCGAAGTAGAATGCCTTTATCAGGTTCGAGGCAATGAAATTGCGCGAATCAGCGCCTATGGCGAAGTCCTGAATCAGATTATCTGGAATCAACGCCTTTTTGCTTGTGAGTTTCTCCAAATTGAGTAGGAAGAACTCAACACTCTCGGCGTTGACAGGAATCGGTTCGTCTTCGATCCAGCGTCCGACTTTGCGGACATACAGGAAGTAGTTGCCGTCGAACGCCACTCCGAGAAGTCGTTCATGTTTCCAGCGCTCTTCTTTGGCCAGGTCTTCGATGTATCCTTTGACCTGGGCAATCAGTTGGCGATTTTTGGCATTGTCCGACTTAATCACGCCGGGTTTCTTGTATTCCAGTATCAGTCGATTGAAAGTGGTGTCTGCCCGACCATTGGCCAATATCCGCTCGTCTCTCGGATGGAAATTGAGATCAATGCGATTCGACTTGACCCATTGTTGCCAAAGTGGGGAGATCAGCTCCCTTAACTTGCCTTCAGGATGTTGTGGAGTGGCGGATGCTATAGGTACGGCTTTGCCGATCTCGGAGGCAATACGTTCGAAATCTGTCATTTCATCTCATTTGGTTGTGGCTTTGAGGGATCGAGCCAATGTAGCTCCGACACTCCCCATTAGTCAAATTTATCCAAAATCTGTTTAGCAATCAATCCTTTTTTGAAAACGTCGGTGCTTCCGCGAAGGGATAACTCGGGCTATTGTCAGGTTGCGACTCACAATCGTCCATCCCACGAGTGAACTGAGGATCACAAAGTTGGGCTTTCATATCGCTTTGGGGCGCATCCAGCGTTGCCAAATACCTCCTCGGTGTCCGGCGATTCTGGCCCATCGATTCGGCCATTATCCCCTGAAATGGGAATTCAGCGAATCTGCTAGCGAATTCGTCGCTAACGTTAAGGTATTCAATCAGTTGAGTAGACCTTCGGTAGCGGATGTGGCCAATTCAGAAAAAAGTGATACCCTTTGTTGTTCAATGGGTTAGCTTGGCGAATATTCGTATTGGTATAATGAACATTTTTTTTCTGAGACAGAAACCGCCGTCTTGACCATCCGGATGGGGTGGGGGAGACTCCTTTTTTTGAGAGATCTAAAGCGAATCCAATTTTGCATCTGTTTTAACCCGCCTAAATTGGAAATAGATGAAATGAGAGGCGTGAAAACCAGTGAATGCAGACGAACAAGAGAGACGGAAGGCCAAGGAGCAAGTCCTTGACATGTTGGCGGAAGGGTTCGGGGCAGAGAAGGCCCGGTTTAAGAGAGTCATTTCTCCACTCTGCGAAGTTACCTTGCGGGAGATTCCGGCAGCGGTGGGTCAGAAGGCATCGGAAGGAGCCCAGCGATTCGATCCGTCGATTTCCAAACTTCTCAATTTCGAACAGCCATTCAGTTGTCTTTCCAATGTACATGCTGATCGAGTGTTGGATTTTTTTGAACGCTATGACCTCGATGGGTTGACAGGGAGGATGGCGTTCGGCGAGACCTTAGACAGCACTCACCAATGCTCTTATGGACTCGGGGATTGGGAGGAGGGGATATCCGGATTGCTTCAACATCAACGGCAGAACAGAGAGTGGCTCTTGGCAACTGGATACGCTCCCGTGCCTTTTACATTGTCCCCTTGGTTGGATCGTAATCTGTCCTGCCTGTACCCGGTCAAGTTCAGATACGATTTCCCTGGGAGCGAGTGGCGCACGCAAAAGAACTTCGGAGAATTTGGGACAGTTGGGGACCCGACAACGTATGTCGACGCCCCATATTACAGCTTTGTAAGTCTCGAAAATGCCAGGAGGTTGGATAGCGCAGAACTTCGCGAAGTTATCCTGTCGTTCAAGGAAAGACTCTTTAGAAGGCTTTTGCACCACCTGAAGGAACGGGGGAGTGTAGGGATCCCGGTAATTGAAGCTCTGGACATCGCAGTAGATTGCTTGAGCTACGGGTCCAAGGTCCTTGGAGGTTCGATTGAGCTAAGTTTTTTCAAACCCTGTGATCAGATTTTCGAGGATCATGAACTGCTTTTGCCAGTTTTCAAAGGTTCGAGTCTCTTTCTCAAGCCAGGGGGAATGTCTGAGGTTGTCACTCTCGTACAGGAGGTCACAATGGGGCTCGCACTGCGCCACTGGGAGAGAATTCGACCTCGACTTAGTTCGTACCCGTCAGAATCCGGCTTGGGCGTCAGAGTGCCCCTAAGGACCTTCTACGAGGACTATGTGATCTACGGTGGAAGAGATTTCGAGCCGCTATATTTGGAGTGGCGAAGCTACCAGGCTAAGATTGAGTCCTATAGGGAGGAGTTCCGGCTACACTGGCAAAGATTACTCAATGAATGGCGACCCGAGGCGCCTGTAGGGACCATCGTTGCGACAACCGACACCGTTCTATTGGGGAAAGGGACTCCGTCTACAGCAAAACTTCAAATTGTCGAGGCTGATTTTTCGCTGATATACTTAGGCGTGAAATACAAACTGCCCGATAAGCAGTGGACGGCCATTGAATTCTTGGTTTCACAATTGAAAAGGGGAGTTCCGTCGATAAATAAACATGCCATTTATGATCTGGTCAAACTCGATTCGAGCGCCTCACGAGATTGTTCCGTCAGGAAATGGTTTCGGCTGTCTGGAGGTGATAGCAAGCGACTGGCGCAAACCGGGCTGCTGAAGACTGATAGGCGTGGCGAGTGCTCTCTCTCGGTAAGCCCAATTGAAGTAGACTATATCCCAGCCATTGACGATGAAGAGTCTGAAATATAGTCCTTTTTCAAAATTTCCGTAGATCTTCCCGAACTTCTTCCCGGACTTCTTCCGGGTTTACCATCCCCCCCACACTTGATCTTTTGCCCATATGAAATCAAGGGCGAATGACAATCAGCAATCCTCCAGAGGCAAGGAATGGACTGTTGAGGTTCGTTTCGACGGAGAAACGGCTCCAGCATTCGATTTCGACGTGTGGCTGGCGGATCTACTGTTTGCCTATTGGCTTAGCCAGAAGAACAAGGACAACGCGGAGGAGAAATTCGATGGGTGAGGAGACCTTTTTCACTTCAGATATCGCTTTGGCGGCATATCTGGTCCAAACTGGGCGCCAACTGGTCGCAACCGAACGGCTCAGGGGCGTAAAGTTCAATTTCCACTTCACTGACTATGTCGGTAGAGAGGCAGAGTTGATGCGATTTTTCAACCGCAAAGTGCTGGTGGAACCGAATTCGTTCCTGGATCACATCAAGAGCCTCAAAAGTCTGACACAACAATAAGGCAGTCTTAAATGCCGGAAAGAAATGATATGAACGCACTGAACGGTGAATTTCAAACGCCTGTTGCTGACTTGTTCACAGATCTCAATTCAACCGGGGAAGTACTGACCACCCAGGAGAATGACTCAACATCTAATGGGAATGAGTTTCAAGGTATATATACTAATAGATCCCAGACCAATAGGAATGACCTTGAAACACCCGTCCTTACGTTTCCAGAATTGATGGCACGGGTACCAGTCGAGATCCCTTGGCTTATCCAAGGACTCATCCCGGCGCAGGGAGCTACCATAGTATCCGGAGCCCCAGGTCAATTCAAGACTTGGCTGCTCCTTTGCCTTGCTCTATCTGCTGCTACGGGGGACAAGTGGTTGGGCCATTTCCCAGTGCGTCGTTGCCCTATTCTATACCTGGACGCTGAGAACGGACCAATTCCTGTGAAGTCCAGGCTGTCTATGTTGACTGCGGGAGTGGGTGCCAAAATTGAAGAGTTGGGCGATTTTCATTATTGGCCCACATACGGCAACCTTGACTTCGGCAATCCCAAAACTCTTAAGCCCCTTCAACGGGAATTGAAGCGGATTCAACCTGGCCTTGTGATTCTCGATTCCATGATCCGTTTTATCAGGGGGAATGAAAATACTTCTCAAGACATGTCCATGGCTTTTCAATGTGTTAAGAGACTAATTATGGAATTCAATAACTGCTGGATTTTTGCGGATCACCAACGGAAGCCTGGCCAGTTCGACTCGGGAGCAAACAACCAACTTCGAGGTAGCAGCGAAAAGCTGGCTTTTGTTGACGCTCATATTGCTGTGAAGACAAAGGGGAAGTCGATACGTGTGGAACATTGTAAATCCAGGTTTTCATCAGCCATTGAGCCGTTTGAAGTACAAGTAGTTACGCAGAGGGAAGGGCAAATGCAATTTGCATACAAAGGCAATGTAAAGGGGACCATGGAATCCGACGCCTCTGAACGAGCCGAGGTATTCCTCGAGAATCTGCTCAATTCAGAGACCTTTATTGATCGCCAAGAGGTGATTCGCAGGGCCTCGCGCGCCGGTTTGAACGCCGCAATGATTGGCTCGATGCTAAGAGATTGGACCGCGAATGGACGGATCGGCAGGCAAGAGGTAGCCAATAGTCGGGGACGAGGGAAGAAGATCCATCAGTACAGGCTGAACCGCGAGTGGAATTCCATTGACAGACAGAGTGTATAGAGAATATCACTTGACGTAACAATATAACAATGTTATATTGGCGATGTCAACTATGCGAACATAGAGGTGAAAGGTCTGGCGCATGAAAAGTAAGACCAAAGAGTCTGAGGAGCGAATGATTCACGTCAGGTTATCTTTAGGAACTCACAGAGCCCTAAGACTGCTTGCCGCTGAGAGGGACACGACCATTCAAAGATTGGTGTCTCAGCTAATTGAGGACAACCTGAAACGTCGATAGGAATACAGGAATGCCAGCCTCAAATCAAAAAGCTGCTGTCTACTTTCGATGTAGTACAGACAAACAGGATCGATCAATTCAGGATCAAAGGACCGTAATTGTAGAGTATGCCCGAAATCATTCAATTGAAATAACTGCGTGGTTTGATGGAGACGAAGGGAAGTCAGGTACTAGTTTTGTGCGCAGGCCCGACTTCATGCGAATGGTAAAGACAGTCGAATCTCGAGCTAACAACTTCTCGGTTATTTTGGTGTACGATATTGATCGATGGGGACGCCCTACTGATCCGAGTGAATCCGGCTATTGGGACTATCATTTCGTCAGGCACGGAGTTAGAGTAATCTATATCTCAGACCAATCAGTAAACGATCCTTCAATGTTGGGGCGCCTCTCTAAGAATTTCAAGCAGGAGCTTGCCAGCGAGGAAAGCCGTAAGCAGTCTGTCAGAGTCCACGAGAGGTCACGACTACGTGCAGCTGAGGGGTTCCGTGTCGGTGGATTTGCACCATACGGGTACAAGAGACTCTTGGTTGATTCCCAGCGGAGACCGATTAGGACACTTGAAGATGGGGAAAGGAAAGTCGAAAAGACTCAGCGAGTAGTGCTAATTCCAGGAGACTCTGGTGAAATCGAAGTTATAAAGCGCATTTTCAACATGCGAATGCAGGGACTTGGAATTCGAGCTATTGCCAACAACCTAAACGCCGATCATGTGCTGACACCGGGGCACCGTCGCGTGTATTCTAAGCCAGGTCCAGGAAAATGGTGCATAGGTACAATCTGGAAAATTCTGAGAAGCCCTGTTTACAAAGGTGACTGGGTCTACGATGAACAAATTAGAGGCAGTTGGACTCGACTGGAGAACCCTTCTCGATCCAAACGTGACGCTGATGAATTAGTTACCGCCAAGTCTGCTCACGATCCTATCATTGACCCTGGAATTTGGAATCAGGTAAATAGCACTGCACGTCCCAGAAACGCATTACGTGCTTCTGGTATGTCGTACCGATCACGGTATCTGCTGTCAGGCCTCCTGAAGTGTAAACACTGTGGATACAATTTTAACGGGCACACACGTACGGTCCAGGGCCGAAAGTACGGCTATTACGAGGATTCTGGGTTCAATTTGCATGGATCCGAAGTCTGCTCGCAGACAATGATCGCCCAAAAGGCAATCGAAGCTAAGATTCTGGCAGTGGTCAATCAGAAGTTGCCACAAATCACCAATCGGAAGCGAGTCATGGCCTTGCTCAAATCCAAGATAATGGTTCACGAAAATGGAAACCCGGGAGAAAAAGGTGAGCTTGAAAAGAAGGTGGCCGAACAAAAGGTTCGTCTTGAACGACTCAAGGACGCTATCGAACAGGGGGTAGATGTCAATACGATTAAGGATCGCCTGAAGTCGTGCCAAACTAAACTTGAATCCTTGGAGGGCGAATTATCCCGAACTCAGGATCCGGCGGAAGACATAGACTTTGACAAGCTTGTCGCAGAAATACTCGAGAGCACTGAGAAGGCGGTCAGGCTAGTCTCTTCTACTGATCCTCATAGAATTAAGGACGGGTTAAGGGCTTTGATTTACAGAATTGAGGTTGAACCAACAACTCGCATCGCTACCTGTTTCATACCAAAGTTTCCAGGATTATCAATGATTTACGGGGATGATTTGCCAGTTAGTTTATGCCGGAGGTCGGAATCGAACCGACATGTTCTTGCGAACGGGGGATTTTGAGTCCCCTGCGTCTACCAATTTCACCACTCCGGCATTCGTCGAAATGAACCCTGAAAGTATATTCCCGCCCCATAACTGTCAATAGGGAACCAACGAAGAGATTAGATTGACTAAAAGTGGGAACGATCGTCCTTTTTGCGACGGTCCGGCTCCCCAAATCGGTACCCGCGCGCCGGATGCAGATGGCACTCTTCCGTCGGCTGGTTATCCTCACGAAATACCTCTGAACGGACATTCGGGCACCGATGTGTCGCCAACTCGCCGGACTCCGGACAGATATCCAGATGAACTATCCCTTCCGCCTCTTCAAAATCCATGATCGGCAGAGAATCATGCGCCGCCAACATATATTCGGTCCAGACCGGCACAGCGTTCCGCCCGCCATCCTCACTCTGTCCGAGCGAAGTCTTGTCGTCAAATCCCAGCCAGACTCCCGCCGTGATCTGCGGCGTAAATCCAACAAACCAATTGTCGCAGAAATTGTCCGAGGTCCCCGTTTTCCCCGCTGCCGGGCGAGTGAACCCCATCGACCGGGCTCGAACCGCCGTCCCGGCATCCACCACCGACTGCATCAGGTTGGTCATGATATAAGCAGTCTGCGATGACAACGCCTCTTCCTTTTGGACACCGGTGTTGTCCTCGAGTATCTTTCCGTACCGGTCGACTATGCGATGCACCATTCGGTAGGGGATATGTATCCCTTTGTTCGGGAACGTCGAGATAGCGGAGGTCAACTCCACTACCTTCACCTCACTTACGCCTATAGCCAATGATGGCACTGCCTGCAATGGTGAGGTTATCCCCATGCGCTTGGCATAGAAGATCGCCTGTTCCGGACCAACATCCAGCAGCAAACGGATACTGGCGAGGTTACGTGATTGACGCAGCGCGTCGCGGATCGTGATTGGCCCGAGGAATTTGCCGTCATAATTGTGCGGCCGCCATTCACCCGAGCCCGGAATATTCAGCACCAGCGGATTATCATCGACTATATCCGTTGGCTTGTAGCCGTTGTCGATACAAGCGGTATAGACGAACGGCTTGAACGATGACCCCGGTTGGCGCAACGCCTGAACCGCGCGATTGTATTCCGATTCGGCGAATGAACGCCCCCCGACCATTGATATCACGTCGCCATTTTCATTGTCGATCGCGACAAACGCTCCCTGCACCATCTTCGGCACACGAGTCGTTTTCCCGGTCACGGTGTCGGTCACCGCGATAGTGTAATCTGGATTCTTCGTCCCCTTTTCCGCTCGTATCTCTTCGCGAAGTTCATCTATCTTCTTCGCAATTGCGTGATCAGCGACACGCTGCAATCCGGCATCCAGCGACGTGTAGACTTTCAGACCGCCATTGTACAGAATGGTCTCGCCATACTTGTTGAGGATATACTGCCGGATGGTCTCTGTGAAATACGGCGCGATCCCTTCGCTCTCCGTCGGCGGTGCGGTTTTGATCGGTTGCTCTTTGAGGCTATCGAATGTGATCCGATCGATATGTCCTTCCTCAAAGTAACTGTACAGCACACGATTTCGCGCCTTCAACGCTTTGTCCGGGTTATTGAAGGGCGAATTGATATTCGGTCCCTTGAGCAGACCTATCAGGACCGCGCACTCCTCAACAGTGAGTTGCGACACCGGCTTGTTGAAGAAAAGGTGCGATGCAGCCGCAATGCCATACGCGCCGCGACTGAAATAGTACTGGTTGAGATACATCTCCAGTATCTCTTCCTTTGAATACGTTCGCTCCAGCTTGATCGCCGTCAGCGCCTCCTTGATCTTTCGTTCAAGCGTCTGACGCTGATTCAGAAACAGCATCCGTGAAAGCTGTTGCGTTATGGTCGAGGCCCCTGCCTTGATCTGTAAATGCAGGATATTGGTAGCCGCGACTATGGCGACTCGCCGAAGGTTGATTCCCCAGTGATCGTAAAACTGCTGGTCTTCCGAGGCCATCAACATGTCGATAAGCGGCTTCGGAATATCGGCGTACGGTGTCAGCGCCCGATTCTCGGAGTAAAACTCCTTTAGTAGCACGCCGTTCCGGTCATAGACGCGAGTCGATAGGCTCGGCTCGATATTATGAAGCTGCTCAAATGACGGCAGATCCGACTGGTACACCTGGTATGCTTTCGCCGCAATCAGAGCAATGAGTATTAACAGGCATGCCCCGGCGATCAGCGTAACGTTCCGGAACCGCTTTCGCGTTGTCTCTGAGTGAAAATCGATGTGAGGGAACCAAGCCATGCGGCCTATTTACCACCTTTGACAAAGCCCAGTCAAGGTAAAAGACTAAGTGCGGTAAGTCATTACCTGATTGCTTTTTGCTTCAATTTATACTATTCTCAACCCTGTCCGGGCGGAAATCGGCAACCCGCTTTCGGCACAAGTCACTACTATTATATGCCGATATTCTCCTTGAGTTTACGACGGAGGTGACAATCTTGACGGCCACATCGTACGAACCCTGGGTCGAAGCCGAATTTCAACGGCAGTGGGCACTTATTGCCCGTGGCGCCGTCGACCTGCTTCCACTGGACGAATTCCAGTCGAAACTCAAGCGCGCGATCGCCCAGAAACGACCCCTCCGTATCAAACAGGGATTCGATCCAACTTCACCCGATATCCACCTCGGCCATACTGTCGGCATCCGAAAGCTCAAAACTTTGCAGGATCTTGGCCACCAGATAGTCCTCATCGTCGGCGATTATACCGCCTCAGTCGGAGACCCTTCTGGTCGTAACTCCACGCGCCCGCAATTGAGCTACAGCGAGATATTAAAGAACGCCGAAACGTACGAAGTGCAGTTCTTTCGTATTCTCGACAAGTCAAAGACCGAGATACGTTTTAACGGCGAATGGTTCAAAAAAATGGAGTTTCTCGAGGTCATGAAGCTGGCCGCGCAATATACTGTGGCACGGCTACTTGAGCGCGACGACTTCACGAAACGCTTTAAGGTCAACGAACCCATCTCCGTACATGAACTGTTGTACCCGCTCATGCAAGCGTATGACTCCGTCGCTATCCGTTCCGATGTTGAACTCGGCGGTACCGAACAGAAATTCAATCTACTCGCGGGACGCGTAATACAAGAAGCATACGGTGTTGAACCCCAGTGCATCCTGACTCTCCCGCTGTTGGTCGGCACCGATGGCGTTCAGAAGATGTCAAAATCCCTCGGCAACTATGTCGGCATTACTGACACGCCGAAGGAGATCTTCGGCAAGGTGATGTCCATTCCCGATGCGCTCATCTTCGACTACTTTGAACTCGCCTCCGATGTCGACCAGTCACGCCTGGCCGAGATCAAGAAACAATTGGCGGACCCCTCCACCAATCCCATGTCGCTCAAGAAAGAGCTGGGGGAGAGGCTGGTCGAAATGTACCACCCCGCCGGTTCGGGAAAAGCCGCGCGCGATGAGTTCGATCGGATCTTCTCGCAGAAGCAGCTCCCCGATGAGATAGAAGTGATAAGCCGCGCCGAGCTTGAAAAGCGCGGCGTCAGTGGCGACAGCCCGCTGTTGGTTGCCATACTCACCGCCGCGAAACAGACAAAATCGAATGGCGAAGGACGCCGCCTGATCGAAGGCGGTGGTGTGCATATTGGCGATACCAAAGTAACCGATCCGAATTACGCGTTTGATTTTGCGAGACAACTGGCCGGCGGCGCGATTATCCTGAAAGTAGGCAAGCGGAGATTCCTCAAGATCACGGCGTAGGTGCGACCTGGTCATTGCTCTGTATAAGAAGATATGATGTCTATAGTACTCAAGCATACACTGCTCCCCCTGTTTCTGGTTTGGGCACTTATCTCAGCATCGAGCCAGACGTCTTTCGCCCAGATGCCGCCGGATACCGGCTCTCAAACCATGCGTATCACCCTGGCTGACTTCACCGTTGTCGGCAAGAGTTTTAATCCGCTCGCCTATAATGCGTATGTCAACGCGATCCTGCTCGAGCAGATGGGGGATCTGTATAGCGCCGCCGAAAATTACAAGCTCGCGCTTGAATACTATCCTGAATCCTATGAGTTGAATTATTCCTTGGCCGAGGTCTATTACCGCCTTCGCGAACCGCAGAAAGCGCTGACCCAATTGGCCGGAGTGAAAGAACTCGATGCCTCGGCGTATCGCTTACAGGCCGCCTGTTATCAGGCACTGGGGAATCCTGACCTTGCGCGACGGGCCTTTCTCAGTTTGGTCAAGCTTGAACCCGAAAACCTACAGGCCTTCTCGTTTCTCGCCACCGCGTATCGCGCGCGCAACGATGTTGACTCCACGCTCTGGGCCTATGAAAACCTCGTGCGGATTGACCCCTCCAATTATCGGGTCTGGAATGAGATGGGTCGGATCCAGGCACAGCGCGGCGAAGTTGACAAAGCCAAACTCTCCTTTCAGCGCTCCATAGAAGCCAGCTCTACGCCTGACAATATGATGTCGGTAGCGGGGCTTGGCGAGATCTATTCGCTCGCCAATCAGTCTGATTCGGCCGAACTCATCTATAAGCGTGGACTCCAGATCGACCCGGAGAATATTCTGCTTCATCGCCAAATGGTCGGGCTGTATGTCGACCGTGACTCTTTTGCCCTCGCCCTTCCACACGCGAAGAAGATCGTTGAACTGGCCCCACTTGACCGGCCGTCCGTCCGACGGCTCGCGCTACTCTATTTCCGACTAGACTCACTTGACCAGGCCGACTCGATCTTCACCGATCTTGTGCGCGGGGGAGAGGAAGCGGTCTTCAACCACTACTATCTTGGTCATATCGCAATGCTGAAGCGCCAATATGAACGGGCGCGCGACGAGTTCCAGCGAGTGGTCGCCGTCGATGACTCCACAGCGCAAAACTGGATCGACCTCGCCTTTGCCTATCGCCAGCTCAAGCGCCCGGAGAACGAATTTCAGTGCTACGAGGTCGGCCTGCGCAAGGTCAGGAACTCCGCCGACTCGCTGAGGCTCAACTTCGCACTGGGGGCATATTACGAACAGCAGAAAAAGATTCCCGAGGCTATCGCCGCGTTTGAGTCGATCCTCCAATCCGATTCCACACAGCACCAGGCGCTCAATTATCTCGGCTATATGTTGGCCGAAAGGGGAGAGAGACTCGACTACGCCCGCACTCTGATCGAACGGGCTCTCGCGCTTCAGCCCGGCAATGCCGCCTATATCGACAGCTATGGCTGGGTGTATTATCGCCTCGGCATGTACGAGGAAGCCCTGCGGCATCTCGAAAAGGCCGCGGGGATGGTCTCCGATGCGGTCGTCTTCGACCACCTCGGTGATACCTACAAAGCGCTCAATAGCGACGACAAAGCCCGCCTCTGGTGGCAACGCGCGCTCGATCTCGACAGCGCCAATACCGCTATTCAGGAGAAACTCAGGAAGTGACGGCCTCTCCTCCGGCATTCATCAAAGTCACTGCCGGGCTGATCCTCGTCAGTCTTGTCATCGTCATCAGTTGCGCCGAGGTCCAGCCCCCGTCCGGTGGCGAACCCGACAAACGCGCCCCCCGTGTTGATTCAACCTCTCCGGCCAATGGCTCAACTTCGGTCGCCGCGGGAAATACCATAGACATCTATTTCTCGGAAAGAGTTCAGTCGAGCGCCGGACGGCAGGTCTATATTTCGCCTCGCCCCGCCGCTGAGCCCAAACTCAAATGGCATAGCGATCGCCTTTCCATAACCTTGGCCGAGCCGTTCGCACCCGACCAGACCACGGTCGTTTCACTCGGCTCCGGCGTGACCGACCTGCGCAACAATCGTCTCGACAGCTCCATGACCATCGCCTTCAGCACCGGAACGTCCCTCGATTCTGGTCGTGTCGCCGGTACGGTACTCAGCAATGGCGCAGGGCAGGGGGGGATGTTGGTCGGACTTTGGGCTGTAGCGCGTATCTCTGACTCAACCATCCTCGACTCACTCTACCCGGATTATCTGACCGTAACCGATGCCAAAGGGAATTTTACTCTCAAGTACCTTCCCGATAATCAGTACCGATTGGTCGCGTTTGTCGATAGAAACAGGGACGAACGATTGAATGCTAAGCGTGAAGCGTTTGCGCTACCCGACCGTCCCATTTCGATCGGCGGAGAGTTGCCTATCGATAGTCTGGTCATGTCTGTTACCACCGCTGATACATCCGGCGCGGGTATCCTCTCCGCGGCTTTCAATCTCTCTGGTATGGCCAGGGTTCGACTCTCCGGCGAATTCCCGCTTGACCATCTCATAGCACATCTTTCGGATGCGGTGTTGATCCCGCTCGTAGACACCACGCAAAGTTACCCCGCGCGAGCACTTCTTGAAAGCGGCAAGCCAAAGGCGACCTCAATCACCCTTGCATTCGGGCGCATCCCTGCCGGAGACTACCGTCTGGTCTGTCCTCTCAGGCCCGACTCAAGCGTTGCGTACGAACCGATCACCGTCCGCGACAACCCCGATACTGAACCGCCGAACATTGTCGACCATACTCCGGGCGACCGCGCTGTTTTTGCTTCCGATATCGCCATTTTGTTGAGCTTCAGTGAACCGATCGACACTGCCAAAGCAGGGACCGAGACCATTCAGCTAGTCCATTCGGATTCGATACCAGTCACCACCACGGCGACTTGGACGGACGTTCTCCACTGCGTAATCAGTCCTGACACGATCCTTGACGGCGCATCCTACACTATTCGCGTCGCTGAGTTTGAAATAGAGGATCTGTCTGGCAACAAGTTGGGCGATTCACTTACCACCTACAACTTCCGCACCCTCAACACAGACTCACTGGGCCAGGTCACGGGCACTGTGGCAATTCGACTTCGCGACAAAGCAGCCGACCCGGCCGTACTCATTTTCAAAGAGATATCTAATAAATTTGCTGACACGCTGGCAGTCAAAGGACGCGACTTCAGTCTCAATCTCCCCGCTGGCAAATATCTCCTATCCGGCTTCATCGATTCCAATCGCGATGGCACCCGCACCGATGGCTCGCTCGCTCCGTTCCGTCTCGGCGAAACCTCCGCCATTCATCGTGACACCATCTCCGTCCGCGCCCGATTCGAGACCACCGGCATCGAAATGATCTTCAAGTAGCACCCATAAAAAAGGCCGCGGAAATACTCCGCGACCTTTTGAACACTACTCTTTGAGCTCTAAACCTTATTTCGAAGCTGTCGTCTCCGTCGAAGGCGGCGCCCAGACTGAGATCGTCACTCTCCGCATTTTGGCATTAGAACGACGCTCATCAGTCGTACCTGTCGCCTTGTCCATACCGTGCGAAACGGAGAACATGCGGAACAGACCAATACTGAAATTCTCGCCCAAGTACCGGCGGACTGTGTCGGCTCGACGTTGTCCGAGAACATAATTGTACTCTCGGCTTCCGGTCTTGTCCGTATGTCCGGCGATCTCTACAATGGAGCGAGGCCGTGACATCATCTGGCGGCCGGCCTCATCGAGGATTGCCTGAGCGTCCGGTTCAATGTCGTACTGGTCAAAACCGAACGACACTTCACCCTGCCAGACAATCTGATACTTCTCAAATCCAGCGGATTGATTGATCGCCATGTCGGTTTTCCGCGAAAGATCCGCCGCCAGCGATTGGAGCTGGATCAGCTGCTGACTGTTTTCGTCAGTCTTGCCCTCAATCGAGCCGAGCCTCTCCGCGGTACGCGTCTCCGCCGCCGCGACCTGCTCGTTCACATACTTCTTATTTGCCCCGCATCCTATCACTAGAAGGGGAATTGCCATTATGGCCAAAATAAGCTTCATTGTGAAATCTCCTTTCATCCCTTTAAATGCAGAAGCAGGTGCATTGGTGCCATTTCAATCTGTTTTAGTTCGGATGGTCGGGCGGTCGTGAAACCGAACCGCACCGCTATTGCTTTATCGCACCAGCAGTTATACCGGAAACGATGCGCCGTTGGAGGAAAATAAATAGTATGAGGACCGGCAGAACGGCCACCGTCGAACCCGCCATCAGGTGCTGCCAGTCAATTGCCTGGTGCCCCTGAAGCATCGCCAGCCCCACTGGCAACGTTCGCACTGACTCGCTCTGTGTGAGGATATAGGGAAAAAGGAACGAGTTCCAGTTGGTAAAGAAGACCTGTATAGCTAGCACCGCCATCGCGGGCTTACACAGAGGCATCACAACAGTAAAAAGTATGCGCAATTCTCCCGCACCATCGATCCGGGCCGCCTCTTCCATTGATCGCGGTATCGACTCGATATACTGCTTCATCAGGAATATGCCGATCGGATTTACCAGCCAGGGGAGGATCAGCGACCAGTAGCTGTCGTATATCTTTGCCTTGACTGCCAGCAAATAGAGCGGAATGATGATGATGTGCGCCGGGATCATCAATATCAATATCACGGTAAAGAAGAGCAGTTTGTTCGGAAGTGTGTTATACCGCGCCAGCGTGTACGCCACCATAAACCCAAACAACAGATTTCCCAGGGTCACCACCACTCCCACGACCACGGAATTCAGGAAATATCTCCCCATACTGGTCTGCTTGAACAGATCCGTATAGTTCTCCAGCGTAAAGCTCCCGCTGAACAGACCAATGTTTCTCAATGACCCCGACTCCATCAGCGATACACGCACCATCCACCCGAACGGGAACAGCATCCCCACTAGCACCGCGAACAAGGCGACATACTTGATCGTCTGACCCATTACCCCGGCCCGCGCTACCATGAGTACTCCTTTCTCTGTCTGAAGAGAAAGAACTGGGCCAGCGAGAAAACTCCGATGATCACGAATAGTAGATAGGCCGCCGCCGATGCGTATCCGAATTCAAATCGTGTCGTCATCCCCTTCTCATAAATGAAGTAGACCGCGGTCAACGTATCGAATTTCCCCTTGGTCATCACGAATATCTCGACGAACACCTGGAACGATTTGATGGAATTGATGACAATGATGAAGAGCGCGACCGGTTTCAACAGCGGAAGCGTGATTGAAAAGAACTGCCTAGTGGCCGATGCCCCGCTCACCTCCGCCGCTTCATATAGCTCGTCTGGTATCGACTTCAGCCCCGCCAGGAATATCAACATATAGTACCCGACCGACATCCAGACATCCATCGCCATGATAGAGTAGAGGGCGGTACCGCTGTCGTACAGGAATCCATTTTGCGGGACATCTATACCGAGCATCTGTCCCAACATTGCCAGATACCCGTCGCGCGAATAAAGATTACAAAAGATGAGGGAGACCACCACCAGCGATGTTATCGATGGTACGAAATACCCCGCGCGAAACAACCCGCGCCCCTTGAACTCCCGATTGACCAAAAGCGCCAGCAGAAGCGCGAGTACAGTGGTGACCGGAATTGTGCCGAATGCGAAAATGAAGGTGTTCTTCAGCGCACCGAGAAAAGCGGAATCACTTAAAAGATTGCTGTAATTGCTCCACCCGATCCACCGATAGCTGCTCTCAAGCAACTGATAGTCGGTGAATCCCATCAGGAACGAGTAGACGAGGGGAAATGTCCAGAAAAGAAGAAAGGTCACCACCCAGGGAAGGGTGTAAAGATACGCAATGACCTTATGGCTTCGCATTCCGATTCTTGATTTCCATTATCTTGTTGTTGGCGTTTCGCAACGCCTGGGCCGGAAGCTTGGAACCGAACAACGCATCCTCGACCGCCGCTTCGATCGCGTCTTCATACGCCGGCCAATTCGGGTCGACCGGTGGATGGACCGAATTCCGCATCTGCTTGATGAACACGTCGAGGATCGGATTCGACGTGAAGTACGGATCCTTCTGCGCTACTTTGCTCGACGGATTCGCCGAACGGTTCGCTTTGCAGAAGGCGAGCTGCGCCTCGGGCGACGTCATGAAGTTGATGAACTTGATCGCCGCCTCTTTCTTGTCCGATTTGGCATTCACCGCCAGGAACTCGCCCCCCAAAAACGAACGCCCCGGAAATCCCCAGCCCGGCATCAGGAATGCAGCGAGATTGATCTTCCGGTTCTCCAGTTCAACCCGCTTTACCAGCCAGTCACCGGAAATGATGAATCCGATCTTTCCATCCAGAAACGCGTCCTCAATCGACCGCTGATCTCCGACAAACGCGATCGAATCATGTATCCGCTTATAATAGGTCAGCGACGCTATTCCATCCTCTGAAGAGATAATGCAGTACTTCCCATCGTCGGTAAACAACTGAGCCGACCATGACCAGAAGAAGGGTAGATACTTCTTGTAGAGCCTGTGCTTCTCTGCGGTATTTGACCCCCAGCCATAAATACCCTTGCCCAATTTGGCGATCTTAAACATCGCGTCGCGCCATTGCACCAACTCCACCGGCGCCCAGTCCGGCGCGTATCCCACCTGGTTTAACAGATCGCGATTGGCAAACAATACTCGCGTCCCTAATATCCATGGCTTGGCATACAATTTCTCCTGATAGGTCGACATCGACCACCCCGAATACTGACCGCTGTCTGCCGCCATCTCAGCGCTGATATCCGACAAATGCCCCTTGTCCGCAAACTGCGCTATCCAGTCTGACCCTAGCTCCAGCACATCTGGCCCGGTTCCGGAGGCCATTGCAATAACGATTTTCTCCTGACCATTTGCCCAGGTCAGATCCGTCACATTCACTTGTATTTCCGGGTTCGCCTTCTCGAAGGCAGTTACCAACGAATCTACGGTCGGCTTTATCCCCGGGTCAGTCCAGAATTGCCACCATTCTAATGTCGTCGATGCTGCCACCGGCAGGGAAGTGAACGTGATGACCAATACAACAGCCAGTATTCTATACATTCGGATTATCCTTCTTGTTTGCGGCCAGAATATAGATGCTCCCGTTCACCCCGGAAACAAAAAACATTAGTTGCTTTCGTCTCTTATCAAGTCTAAAGTCACTCCATGATCCCGCTCGCTGCAACCTCGCCCGATGCCTGGTTTGACATGGCCAAACTCCCCACGCTTGTCGCGGCACTCATCGCGATCATGGTGGTGCTCTACACGACCTATCATCGGGCCAGTCGCGATAAATACCGCCCCCGACCTATCGCCGGATTGCGCGCGGTCGATGACGCCATCGGTCGTGCCACCGAAATGGCCCGCCCGGTTCTTTTTACACCCGGATGGGGGGGAGATATCCAACGACCAACGACTATCGCTTCCATGAACATTCTCGGCCAGGTCGCCGAAAAGACCGCGCAGTATGACTGTCATTTGCTCTATCCGACGCACGATCCCGTCATTCAATCCGTCGCGCAGGAGGTCATCCGCGAAAGCTACGTCCGGACTGGCTATCCCGACCGTTTCCGCGAAGATGATATCCGCTTCGTTTCATCCTCGCAGTTCGGTTACGCCGCCGCTGTCGAGGGGATGATCAGCCGTCAGAAACCTGCCGCTGTATTCCTCCTTGGCACCTTCGAGGCCGAATCTCTCATTATGGCTGAGACCGGCAACTCGGTCGGCGCGATCCAGATCGCCGGAACCGACTCGACCATCCAACTTGCCTTCTTTATCGTCGCCTGCGATTACACCCTGATAGGGGAGGAGCTCTTCGCCGCTTCCGGCTATCTCTCGGGTGACCAGGCAATTCTTGCCTCCGTCCGCGCGCAGGACATCCTCAAGGTCGTCATCACCCTGACTATAGTTGTCGCAATCATCTGGGGATATGCGGTTGCCGATTCGACCTGGTGGAGATTCTGATGTCCCGACGTCTCGCCCAGATCGTCTGCGCCATTTTCGGCGTCGCCATGTTTCTGTTGTTCTTTTCTCCCCATGCGACGACGCGCGCCATCACTCTGACCATCACCACCGAATACTGGCAGGTGATCTACGCGGCCGCTCTTATTGTCGGAACCATCTCGTTCTTTCGCGTCAACCTGAAGAACATTCAACGCGGCAATGAATCCATCTACAGAATAGTCTCGATCCTCGGCCTGATCGCCATGCCGATTACGGCCATTATATGGGGGATCAATGTCGGCTCGCCCTTTATGTGGATATTTGAAAATATCCAGGTTCCGATGCAGTCCACTGTCTTTGCGCTTCTGGCGTTTTTTGTCGCCTCGGCATCCTTCCGCGGTTTCCGGGCTCGCTCACTCCCGGCCGCCGTGCTGCTGCTGTCAGCGGTACTCATACTAGTGAGTCGATCATGGGGCGAGGGAGAGATAGCCTCCGCGCTGATTTCCACGGCCGATTGGGTAAGATCCTATCCATCCATGGCCGCGCGCCGTGCCATCCTTATCGGCATCGGACTCGGCTCACTGACCACCTCGTTGCGCGTCATTATCGGCATTGAGCGAACCTGGCTCGGAGGTGGCAAATGAAGCTCGAACCGAGGCACTGGACATTTCTTGGCCTGCTTGTTGTCGTCTTCGGCTCTATGCTCCTCGGTATTCGGCCGGAGGTCAACATCTCCGACGAAACACGCAGAATGTACGCGTTCGTGGATTCACTCCCCGAAGGCTCGACCGTTATTTTCTCCTTCGACCACGAATCATCTTCACTTCCGGAAATACGTCCCGCCGCGTTGACCTTGCTGCGCCACTCCTTCGCCAAAGGGCACCGCGTCATTGGGCTTGCGCTTTTGGCCGAAGGGACCGGCATCGGTTACCGCCTCACCGATATGGTCGCCAGAGAACAAGGAAAGGTCTATGGCCGCGATTGGGTCTATCTCGGCTTCAAGCCACAATACATCGCCGCCATCCTCTCCATGGGTGAATCACTTGAAAAGACATTTCCACAGGATTACTTCGGAACCTCATATGATTCCATCCCGGTCTTGGCGTCGATCACCAATTACGCGCAGGTCAACGCCGTGATTTCCATCGGCGACGGCAATATGGCGGTTCACTGGATTGAATACGGCCAGGCCCGCTTTGGCGTTAAGGTGACGTCCGCTATGACTGCCGCCATGGTCACTACCTATGACCCCTATATCTCCTCCGGCCAATTGCATGCCTTGATAGGTGGATTGCGTGGCGCGGCTGAATACGAAACATTGGCCGGTCGAAGTGGGGGAGGGATGCGTGGCATGCTGGCGCAAGCCTCTGCCCACATCTACATCCTCCTGCTCGTTCTCATTGGCAATATCGTCTATTTCGTCGCGCGACGGAGGGGAGCATAATGGATATCAGCACCCTTATCGCCGGACTTCTGACCATCGCGATCCTGACCTTCCTCTATCGCGACAACCCTATATACAAGATGGCGGAGTATTTGCTGGTCGGGGTAGCAATTGGCTATGCGCTTGTGATCGCCTGGACCAGCACGGTGATGGATCTCCTGGTCGAGCCTCTCGCCGGTGGCAAACTCTCATTGCTGGTCCCGTTGATCCTTGGCTTGATGATGTTCGCTCGAATATTCCCCAAGGCCGCGCCGATCTCACGCATTCCGCTAGCCATCCTCATTGGTTCCGGCGCCGGTGCGGCTATTCCCGCCATGCTCGGCCCGCGCATTCTGACTCAAATGTCTGACACTATCGGCAATGTTGTCGGTACAAGCGCTGGACCGTCCATCTCCGGCCTGATTGTCCTCATCGGGCTTATGGCCACTCTCTCGTACTTCTATTTCAGCCGCCCTCAGACCGGCGCTCTCGGAGTATCCTCCAGAATCGGCACGTATTTCCTCATGATCTTCTTCGGCGCAACCTTCGGCTATACCGTCATGTCCCGTATGTCGACCTTCATCGGCCGCGCCGAGTTCCTCCTCTCCGATTTCCTCGGATTACTTAAATAGGGGAGGGGTCGATGCTCTGCCGCAAGTGCAAGGTCGGGATGAAAGAGCAGGGGAGGACATTCCACAAACAGCGCAAGTGGATCTGCCCGAAATGCGGCAAAGTGAAGTTCCAGAAACTCGCCAAACCGTAACCCTCGCCTAACATCACAACCGTATCACATCCTGACATCAATTAATGTCTCCAATAGTATATTGCCGATATGGAAACTGGACTGAATTCGACAGGGGAGAGGCTCGCGCAGATCCGTGTCGGCACGTCCGGCTATAGTTTTGCCGATTGGATCGGACCGTTTTACCCTTACCACATCCCCAAAGGCAAAATGCTCGACCACTATGTTCAGCACTTTCCGACTGTCGAGATCAATTCTACTTATTACCGCATCCCCCATCCCGCGGTAATGTACAATATGACCAAGAAAGCACCGCCCGGATTCGATTTCATGGTCAAAGTTCCACAGTCCTTTACTCACCGACGCGAGGCTATGGAATCCGAAATACTCTCTTTCCAAGAGTCTATTCGACCTATCGCCGAATCCGGTAAGCTTTCCGGTTGTCTCGCGCAATTCCCCTATTCCTTCAAGCTTTCGGAGCAGAATTTGACGCATTTATCCATCTGTCGCGAGGCTGTTTCCCCGATACCACTTTTCATTGAATATCGCCACCACTCCTGGAGTAGTAACTCCGTACTGGAAAAAATGAGCAGGGAAGGGGTAGGGTATGTATCGGTCGATGAACCAGCGCTTCCCAACCTGATGGATCGCGCCATTCATCTCACAACCGACACAGCCTATATCAGGCTGCACGGTCGCAATGCGGATGGATGGTGGGCCTCCGGCGACCAGCGCTACAATTATCTTTACTCCGAGGAAGAGTTGGATGAGTGGCGAAACAAGATAGAGGCTATCCGCAACAAGGTCTCGCGACTCTACGTATACTTCAACAACTGTTACGATGGTAAAGCTGCTGTCAACGCTCTCGATTTCATCAAGCGCCTCAACCTTTCGGCGTAGTCTCCCTTTTTTGTTGACGCGGTACGGTGCTTCACTCCATACTGTACAACCTTAACCAAAGAAAGTGAACACGGGACAGACCATGTACCTTGAGCTGGACCAGATACGCAAAGAGTACGACGGTAAAGTCGCGGTGGAGCGCCTCTCGCTTCAAGTCCCGCGCGGCGCTATCTATGGCATCATCGGCCCCAACGGCGCCGGCAAAACGACCACAATCCGCATGGTGATGAATATCACCGCCCCGGATTCCGGTCGCATTCTCATCGACGGCCAGGAGCGCCCCAAAGACTTCACCAACAAGATCGGCTACCTCCCCGAAGAGCGCGGTCTCTACAAGAAGATGACACTCGAGCAGGTCATTATCTATATGGCTGAACTCAAAGGCTATACGCCTTCGAAAACCCGCCCCAAGATCGATCTCTGGCTCGACCGAATGCAGCTTAAGGGCTATCGGACCCGCAAAGTCGAGGAACTCTCCAAGGGAATGGCCCAGAAACTCCAGTTCATCACCACTGTGATGCACGAGCCTGAATTGCTCATTCTCGATGAGCTATTCTCGGGACTGGATCCACTTAATACGGAGTTGATCAAGAACATCATCCTCGACCTGAAGCGCGCCGGGACGACCATCCTGTTCTCGACGCACGTGATGGAGCAGGCCGAGAAACTTTGCGATAACCTCTGTATGATATCCCGTGGCCAGAAAGTCATTGACGGCAAGCTGACCGACATCAAGGCGCGTTTCGGCAAGAACGCCCTACAGATCGAGATTGATGGCGACGGTTCCTTCGTCTCGTCACTCCCCGGCGTCGCCGCCGTCTCCGATTTCAACCGCTACCTTGAACTTCGTCTGGCTCACGGCGCCAACGTGGACGCCATACTTCGCGCCTTGATCGAAAAGGTCTCAGTCCGACGGTTCGCCATCGTCGAACCCTCATTATATGACATCTTCATCGAACTGGCCAAAGTTGACCCAGCCGACATGCAGCGCCCGGAGGTGGCCAATGTCTAAGATCTGGATTATCGCCAAAAACGAATATGAGCAGGTCGTCAAAAAGAAATCCTTCATCGTTGGGCTCGTCCTGACACCAGCCATCATGGCGGCCTTTATTTTCCTCCCGTCCCTGATCTCCGAAAAGAAGGCCAGCCAGACCGAACCGATGGCTGTCATCGACTTTTCCGGCACCGGTATCGGTCAGGAAATAGTCGACAAACTCTCCACGTACAAGCTTCCGCAAGATTCCACCGCGCCGTACTATCGAATCGACCATCTTGCGCTTCCCGCGAATCAGCCCGGCATGAATTCGGTCATTCTTGATTCTATCAACAAACAGGTCAATAACGACGACCTCAAATATGCCCTTGTTATCAAGAACGGATCGCTTACGGACACCAGTGTGTTCTGCATCACCAACAGCGATGACTTTGTCAGCCTCGAACGGTTCGAGAATGTCATCTCTGAGACTTTCTCGTCGAAGCGTCTGCATCTGTCCAATGTCAATCTACCGGTTGACTCCATCATGCAACTGACCGAACGCATCGACCTGTCACTCATGAACACACAAGGGAAAGAGGTCTCAATTAGGTTCAAGTACCTCGCCATGATGTTGTTTGTCATGACCATGTACGGCATGATCCTCGGCTACGGCATGCAGGTGATGCGTTCGGTCATCGAAGAAAAGACCACACGCATCATGGAAGTCCTCGTATCGTCGGTCACGCCATTCCAACTACTAATGGGGAAGATCCTCGGTCTGGGCGGCGCAACCTTCACATCCGTGGCCGCCTGGATGCTGATGGGCGCCATTTTTATGGGGGGAGCGGCCGCCTTTGCAATGAATATCGATCCCTCGTTGACATCGGCGGTCTTTAACCCGCTTGTCGTGATCTCGTTCACGCTCTTTCTGGTCTCGGGCTATTTGCTGTATTCAACCATCTATGCCGTGATTGGGGCTATCTGCACCACCGAGAAGGAAGCCCAAAACTTCCATTTCCCGATCATCATGGCCCTGATACTCCCGATCATGATCGGTTTCCGCGCCATGCAGGACCCGAACGCCACCTTGCCGATGGTGCTCTCGTTTATCCCAATTCTGACCCCGACCATGATGATGATGCGCGTCAGCTTCCTTGCCCCATCAGCAGGGGAGTTCTCGCTTTTTTCGCCGATAATGATTCAAGTGATCATCGGGTTCGTCTTGGTCATCCTGACGACCATGGCCATAACTTGGTTCGCGGCCAGGATCTTCCGGGTAGGCATCCTGATGTATGGAAAAAGAGCCACTTTGGCCGAAGTTATTAAGTGGATTAGGTATTAAGAGTGTATTAATATGTGCGGACTATGGCTGTGAATGATAGGACTCGGAGAATATGAGACTGGCGTGGCTGGGTAAGATACTAGTTGGCCTGACAGCACTTATCCTGCTGTCAGTCAACGAGATTGACATCCTTGAGGGGGCCGACAAAGTGGAGGCCAGCACCACCAGTTCGCTGGTGCCCGGTGGCTACTCCTTTGACTTTGAATCAGTTAAGCCCAATGGCCCCAAGCTCAATCTCCGGTCTGCTATCCTCGTGAATTACGAGAACGGCGAAGTCCTCTACGCTAAAAACTCCGAAATGACCCATCCAATTGCCTCGATCAGCAAGTTGGTCGCGGCGATGGTCGTGCTTGATAATGTCAAAGATTTCGACGTCCGCCAGACCGTCTCTAAGGAAGATGCCCTCAAATCATCTTTCTCTCGGCTCCGGCCCGGACACGAACTGACACTTCGAGACCTGTTGTACGCCTCACTGCTCATCTCAGACAATCGGGCCACGCGGGCGCTAGCTCGCGCCACAGCCGGGTCACTGACCTCATTCGTCGATCTGATGAACACCAAAGTCCAGTCGCTCGGGCTGGAACATACGGTCTTTTTCGATCCCACCGGGCTCGATGAACGGAATGTTTCGACCGCCCACGAGGTCGCCATAATCTTGCACCACGCGTACACATATCCCGAGATTGCTCTGATCACTGCCCTTAAGAAGCAAGTGATTTACATCAAGCGCGGCCGCAAGAATTACAGCCTGCAACTTGGGAATACCAACCGCCTCATGGACGCTCCTTACCGAGTTCTTGCCGGCAAGACTGGCTATATCGACTCTGCTCGGTACTGTTTGGCCACAATGGTACAGGATGGCGGCGGCCACAAGTTAACCCTGGTTGTATTGGGAGCGCCCGGCGGCTCAACCCGTTTCCGCGAGGCCCGCAAACTGGCTACTTGGGGATTCAAGGAACTCGGCGGGGGAGAGCCGATTGTTAAAGCCAAGCCGACCCGCACCAGATCCTCCCGCGTCAAAAAGTCTTAGAGCGACTGATCATATCGAATTACGATGGAGCCTCTCAATTGAGAGGCTCTTTTGTTATTCGAGTCGATTCTCAGATACCTGAATGATCACTCCAATATGAGTCCGGCTTTTGTCCCCATTATGATTTAAAGGCCACTGGCATTCTAAGAGTCGGTAAGGGACTCCGACCCACAACTTGACTGCTTCTCGTTTGAGAGAAAGCATGCCTCAGAACAGTACGGAGACCGTTAGCTATGCCTTGCAACTACCGTCTATAGTGTCTTATAAGATATATTATGTTAACATCTACACCTAAAAGAAACCCGGCCTAAATGGCCGGGCCTCTAATCACTCTACCGAATCCCGACCCCTACCCCTTGACCACAATATTCAGCAGCCTCCCCGCCACATATATCTTCTTTAGAATCTGCTTCCCATCGACAAAGCTCTTCACCTTGGGACTCTCAAATGCCGCCTTCTCGACTAATCCCTGGTCGGCGTCGGCTGGCACCTGAATTGAATCCCTTAGTTTGCCGTTTACCTGAACGGCTATCTCAATAGTATCACCAACTGTCGCCGCCGGATCATACTCCGGCCAACTGGATCTGAATATCGAATTCTCAAAGCCCGCCGACTCCCAGAGCTCTTCGGCCAAATGCGGCGCCAATGGCGCTATCAATTGAATCGACTTCAGGACGACTTGGTCATTGAGCTCGGTATTTTTGACCTTTGAACTGTCAAAGTCCCTGGTCAATTCCATGACCGCCGCGATCGCGGCATTAAACTGCAGTCGATCATACGCCTCAGATACCCGTTTGATCGTCTGGTTGAGCTTTACATATATAGAGCGCTCGTTTTCATCCAGCAACTCAAGCTTAAAGTATCGCTTTAAGTCGGGCTTGGACCCACGGTAGTCTTCGATTATCGGCATCAACCGGTTGAGTACGAACTTCTCGACCCCGGTGATCGAGTCAGAGCTCCAGAGAACTTCTTTCTCTGAAGGCGCCGTGAAGAACATCGCCAGCCGGGTGACATCCGTCCCGCGGCTCTCCATCAGGGTTATTGGCGACACGACATTCCCTTTGGACTTGGACATCACCTCGCCATGGGCATCCATCACCATACCATGGTTGAATAGCCGCAAAGCCGGCTCCTCATCCGTGGTCCAGCCGATATCCTTGAGGAACTTCTGGAAAAACCGGAAATAGATCAGGTGTCCCGTGGCGTGTGTCACCCCCCCTATATACAGGTCTATCGGCATCCAGCGTCGTGCCTTGTCCTTATCCCAAGGTACCTTCTCATTTTGGGGGTCGAGATACCGCAGGAAATACCAGGACGAGCAGACAAAGGTGTCCATAGTATCAGGATCCCGCTCCGCCGGACCGCCGCATGTCGGACACTTCGTATTGATATACTCAGGCACATCCGCCAACGGCGAACGCCCCTTCGGCATGAAATTCTCAACCTGCGGCAACACCACGGGAAGTTGCTCATCCGGTACCACCTGCGCGCCGCACTCGGCACAGTGGATAATCGGTATCGGCGCCCCCCAGTATCTCTGACGGGAGATCGACCAATCCTTCAACTTGTAGTTCACCTTGCGCCGCCCAAACCCTTTGGATTCAGCGAATGATGAAACCGCCACCTTAGCCTCTTCCCCGGCTTTACCGTCAAATTCACCTGAGTTGACCATGGGGCCATACTCGGTGAAGGCATTCGTCAACGTATTGGCGTCCAATGCCGTATCTGCGTCCGGATGAATTACTACTTTAATCGGTATTCCGTATTTCCTGGCAAAGGCAAAGTCCCGTTCGTCATGGGCAGGCACTGCCATCACCGCTCCAGTCCCGTACCCAGCCAGCACATAGTCCGCAACCCAGAGTTGCACTCGCTCGCCATTGAACGGATTGATTGCGTACTTCCCGGTGAAAACACCATCCTTCTCAAGGGTCGCCGCCGCCCGCTCAATGTCCGTGCGGCCTGCCGCCAGCTTCTGATACTCCTTGACCTTCTGGGCATACTCCGGCGCCAAGTCCAGCTTCTGCAAGACCTCGGCTTCCGGCGAAATCGCCATAAACGTCACACCGTAGATTGTGTCCGGCCGGGTAGTGAAAATCGCCAGCTTCTCCCCCGACCCCTCTATCTGGAAATCGACCTCCAATCCATATGACCGCCCGATCCACTCCTTTTGCATTGTCCGGACATTCTCCGGCCAGCCAGGGAGCGTATCAAGGGAGTCTATCAGTCGATCGGCATAATCGGTGATTCTGAAGTACCACCCCATCTGGTCTTTCTTTTCAACCAGGGTCCCGCACCGTTCACATCGCCCTTCTTTAACCTGTTCATTTGCCAAGACCGTTTTGTCTTCCGGGCACCAGTTGACAAAGCCGCGTTTCCGGTACGCCTTGCCGTGCTTGAAAAGCTGGATGAATATCCACTGCGTCCACTTGTAGTAATCCGGCGCGCAGGTTACAACTTCACGAGACCAGTCGAACGCTATCCCGACCTTTTGCAGGGTCGAACGGGAGACGCCAATATTCTTGAGCGTCCACTCAGACGGATGGATATTCCGCTGTATCGCCGCGCGTTCCGCCGGCAGCCCGAATGCGTCCCATCCGAACGGATAAACCACATCTTTTCCCAGCATCATCTGACGGCGTGCTACCGCATCCCCAATGATGTAGTTGCGGAAATGTCCCATGTGGATATCGCCTGATGGATAGGCGAACATCACCAGCATATAGAACTTGTTCTTGGGATCCGGGGAATCGCTCGCGCGAAAGAGCTGATCGCGCTCCCACCGCGCCTGCCATTTCTTCTCAATGGCGGCGAAACCGTATCTTTGTCCGGGCTTGATCGGCGTACTCATGGAGTTTCCTTCAGTTACCTAAAGGTCGTATGGTAGTAAGAACGGCTCAGTATGGCAAGAGTTTAGTCCAACCGCCGCAAGCGGTTGAGTAAGATGGTCCCGCCCGACAACTGGTTTGTTATCCGCGCCTTGAGTTTCTCTATCTGGTACGGAACCCCAGCTCCCAGCTTATGGCTGACCGTCAGCATGGTGTCAAAACCGTAGACTGGAATGCGTCCTTGCGCCAATGGCGGCTCGTCAGGTGCCGGGAAACTCATAGTGTACCCTGCGGTATACCCCGCCCAGTCCACGGCCTCCAACACCCGCTGGTCGCATCTTCCAAATGGATAGCTGATACTGCGAATTTCTTGCGCTGCGAGTTCAGAAAGCATTTCACGCGACTGTCTCAGTTCCATCTTGAGCATTCGGTCGGACAACGCTGTCAACGCTTGATGCGAGTGTCCATGCGACCCAAACCTGACTCCCAGATTTGCCATCTCCCGTATCTCGCGGCGCTCCAGGTGCGGACACCGGCTGAACCAATGACTGTAATCCCAGCTATTGCTCTTACCAATCCACCCAGTCGGAACAAATACGACCGGGTGAAACTGATATTTCTCCATCAATGGTGGCAATACTCGGGTCAGATGCTGGTAACCATCATCGATAGTGACTACGATCTCTTCTCTCCGCAATGCCAGCCAGTGTAACAACGCGGCGAACCGTCGCGGAGAGAAATTGGTCGCCCCAAACGAAAACGACGCCTGCAGCTTGTGAAACACCAATACTGCCGGCGTCGGATCTTTCACGACTACTTTGCGCTTTCCGTCAGAAGGCGCCATCCAATGCCCCTTTGGCCACCGGCCCCAGGACCGCGACCTGCGCCCGAGACAAGTCGAACAACTGATTCGCCAGATCCTGCAACTTCGATGCTGACACTGCCTCGATATCGGTCGCCATCTCAGTCAACGGCTGGTAACTGCCGATGAGCAGTTCCTGACGCGCCAGACGGTTCATCCGGCTGCTGGTCGATTCCTGACTCAGCATCAGGTGCCCCTTCATCTGCGACTTTAATTTGTTCAAGTCGGAACTCCCCAGCCGCTTCTTCCGCATATTCTTCAACTCGGCCAGGATCAATTCAACACCCTTGCTCAGGTGTTTTTTGTCAGTCCCGAGGTAGACGCCAAATATCCCCGTATCGCGATAGAAGTCATTGAACGAATAGACCGAATACGCCAGACCGCGATCCTCGCGGATCTTCTGGAACAGCACTGATGACATCCCGCCGCCCAAATACGAACTCAGCGTCAGCAGAGTCATCCGCTCCTCCGATTCGTACGGTAGTGCCGGAAAACCCAGGCAGACATGTGTCTGCTTTTGGCCATTCGTCTCGATATTGATACGACGTTCAGTTGGCTCGTCCGCCTGTCTGGCCGGAGTAGAAGATCCCGCCCCAAACCGGAAGTACTTCTTGACCAACTTCACCAATAGGTGATGATCGACTGATCCTGATGCCGCAATCACGATTGATTCGGCGCGGTAGTTCTTCTTGACGAAATCCACCACCCGCGGACGGTTCAACGCCTTGATATTCGCCTGTGACCCCATGATCGGTTGACCCAGCGGATGCTTCCCCCAGAAGGTCTGAGAAAACAGATCGTGGATCTTGTCCGATGGATTATCCAGCGCCTCTTTTATTTCCTCGCAGACCACCTGCTTTTCGCGGTTGACATGCGTGGTAGTCAGCGTGGCGTTGCAGGTCAGATCGGCCAGGACATCCACGGCGATCGGCAGATGCTCATCCAGAACCCGGGCATAATAGCAGGTCTGCTCGCGGGAAGTGAATCCATTAAGCGAACCACCCAGCGTCTCCAACGCCGCCGCCAGTTCCCGGGCCGATCGCCTGCGCGACCCCTTGAACAGCATATGCTCCACAAAATGTGACAGACCGTTTTCCGCGGGAGTCTCATGCCGTGAACCGACATCGACCCAGACGCCGATGGCTATTGAACGCACCGATGGCAGCGTCTCCGTTACGATCCGGAGCCCATTACTGAGCTCCGTCTTGCGATACACGCTGCCATCTGTGACAAAATGCTTCGATGATATCATAAACGGCGCTCTCGCCTACGCGTCCTGCTTCTGCAGCAACAACGCCTTGCGAGAGAGACGGATCTTTCCGTCACCGTCGACATTGATCACCTTCACGTCCATCCGGTCACCTACTTTGCAGATGTCTTCAACGCGACGTACGCGATTGACATCCAGCTCAGAGATGTGCACCAGACAGTCGGTCCCTGGCAGGATCTCGACAAAGGCGCCGAATTCGGCGATCCGTCGCACCAAACCATTGTAGGTCCGACCGATCTCAGGCTCTTCGACGATCTCCTGGACGCGAGCCAACGCCCGACGTCCGGCTTCGCCATCAACGGAGGCGATCAATACGGTACCGTCATCGCTGATATCGATCTTCGCGCCAGTCTCTTCGATAATGGCACGAATGACCTTGCCTCCGGGGCCGATCACCTCGCCGATCTTCGACGGGTTGATCTTCAGTATGAGGATCCGTGGTGCGTACTCAGACAACTGGTCACGATTCTTCGAGATCGTCCGGTTCATATTATCCAGAATGCTCAAACGAGCGACTCGGGCACGATCCAGCGCCGTCCGCATCGTCTCCACATCCAGCCCGGTGATCTTGATATCCATCTGGATCGAGGTCACGCCGTCTTTAGAACCGGCCACCTTGAAGTCCATATCACCAAAGTGATCTTCGTCGCCAAGGATGTCCGTCAACACGACCGTCTTGCCATTCTCCTGGATCAATCCCATCGCGATACCCGCGATCGCAGTCTTGATCGGCACACCGGCATCCATGAACGCCAAGGAAGCGCCGCAGACGGTCGCCATCGACGATGAACCGTTCGACTCCAGCACGTCAGACACAACTCGCACGGTGTACGGGAAGTGAATTTCCGACGGAATCACCGGGACCAGTGCCCGCTCGGCCAGATTACCGTGACCGATCTCGCGACGGCTAGTGCCGCGGATCATCTTGGTTTCGCCAGTGGAGAACGGCGGGAAATTGTAGTGCAGCATGTAGCTCTTGGTCGACTCGCCCTCGAGTTCGTCCAGCCGCTGCTCATCCATCTTGGTCCCGAGCGTCACCGCAACCAGCGCCTGCGTCTGTCCACGGGTGAAGAGCGCCGAACCATGCGCGCGCGGCAGCACGCCGACTTCGCACGTGATCTGGCGGATATCATCCGGTCCACGGCCGTCAATACGCTTGCCGGTATTGAGGATCATGGAACGCATGGAATGCGAATCCAGCTCTTCGAGCACACCATTGATCGCGTTCTTCTTATCCGGGAACTCGGTTTTCAGCGCTTCCTGGATCTCTTTCTTGAGCGCCTTCTTGGAATCCCGACGGCTATCCTTGTCGGCGATCCGGTTGAACTCGTCGTACTTGTTTCCGGCGAGCTCTTTCACACGGGCCTCGATAGCCGTGTCTTTGACCACCGGGGTATACGTGAATTTCGGCTTGCCGGCCATCGCCTTCAGCTTCTCGATCTGTTCGACGATCTGCTTGATATGTTCGTGCCCGAACATCAGCGCCTGCACGATATCCTCTTCGGATACTTCGCGCGTGCCGCCTTCCACCATCGTGATGCTGTCGGCGGAACCGGCCATCGTGATGTTGATATCCGCGTCCTCGAGCGTGTCGATCGTCGGGTTGATGACAAACTGCCCATCAATGCGTCCAACGCGCACGCCCGCGATCGTCTTCTGTATCGGTACATCCGACACGGCGATTGCCGCCGATGTGCCGATCAGGCCGAGAATATCGGTGTCGTTCTTCTGGTCATGCGAGATGACATAGCAGATCACCTGTGTCTCGCCGTAGTAATCGTCCGGGAATAGCGGACGGATCGGGCGATCGATGATACGCGCGGAGAGGATCTCCTTCTCCGACGGACGCCCTTCACGCTTGAAGAATCCGCCCGGGATCTTCCCGGCGGCGTACGATTTTTCCCGATACTCTACCGTCAACGGGAAAAAGTCCTGGCCTTCCTTCGGCTCCTGCATCGCGCAGACAGTCGCGATGATCATTGAATCCGCGTACTGTACTGTGACGGCGCCATTCGCCTGCTTGGCCATGCGACCGGTCTCGATGATCATCGTCCGGCCGCCGATCTCAAATTCTACCTTATGTGCCATAAAAAATATCTGTTCCTTTGTTAGCGCCGCAGACCAAGTTCAGCAAGCATCGCGCGATAGCTCTCGATATCGCGATCCTTGAGGTAGTCAAGCAAACGACGACGCTGTCCGACCAGCTTCAGCAGGCCGTGACGCGTGTGGAAATCTTTCTTGTGTGTTTTCATGTGTTCTGTCAGGAGGTTGATACGCTCCGTCAGCAAAGCGATCTGCACCTCCGGCGAGCCGGTATCGGTCCCGTGCAGTCGGTGCTGCTCGATGACCTTGGCCTTCTGCTCTTTGGTTACTGGCATGTCTGTGCTCCTTGTGATAATATATTCATAACATTGATCTTGTCTTTTGCTATCTGCGCCACCAGCGCGTCCGTCGAATCAAACCACTGATTCGACCTCACAAAATGCGTCGGATAAACCGAAATATGGTGGTCATAGATGTCCCGGTCGAAATCAAACAGGTTCGCCTCGACCGTCACCCGTCCCGACGGATTGAAATGATTCTTCCCGATGAACATCATTCCGCACTTGTCTTCCCCGTCTACTTCAACCCAGCAGGCGTAGACCCCTTCCGGCGGCAAAAGCTTCATCGGACTATACGCGACATTCGCTGTCGGATACCCCAGTTTCCGTCCCAGCCCTATCCCGCGCTCCACCGTCCCGTAGATCGCGTAATTGTGGCCGAGCAAACTGAGCGCTTCAGCGTACGAGTTCCCTTGTATCGCCTTTCTGATCCGCGTCGATGACACCGCGGTACCGTCGATCAATACCGGATCGACCACTTCCACCTCAAATCCATACACTCCCGCGAGTCTTCGCAATTCGGTGGTGTTGCCACTGCGATTCTTGCCAAACGCATGGTCGTATCCGACGATCAGCTTTTTCACCCCAAGTCGGTCGAGCAGGATCTGCTTGACGAATTCTTCCGCCGAAAGATTCATCAGTTCTTTCGTGAAGGGGAGCACCACGACCTGGCCATCGAAGTACGCCGGAATGAATTCTTCCTTCTCCGGTGTCGTCGTCAACAGCAACGGCGCGTTCTGCGGCGATACCACAAAGCGCGGGTGCGGGTCAAAAGTTACCAGCACCGACGGAAGTCCCGTCTCCCGACTCACCTCTTTCACCCGGCTGAAGATCGCCTGGTGACCCCGATGAATACCGTCAAACGTTCCCAAAGTGGCCACCACACCCGATGACGACGCGTGATAGTCCTTGAGGTCATACACAAACTTCGCCGTCATGCCAGGACTCTCACATAACTCGACAACGGCTGGCCGGCCTGCGCCGCGAATCCGTTTGAACTTGACCCGGCTATTCCAACCGCCAACACCTCTCCGGTTATGCTTTTTATAACCACGCGGTCACCCGGCTCGAACTCTCCTTCGATCCGATTGACGTCTGCCCAATTGGGGATCCTTCCAAAACCAACCTGCTTACGAAACGAGTCATCAATGCAGATCGCGCCGAACTGGAGAACCTGGCTTATCGGCATCAGGGCGCTCTCGGCCTTCCCTTCCTCTGCCAACTTCACCAACTGATCGTGCGTGACCGCGTCGAGCACTGAAAATGGCCCGACAGTGGTCCGCCGCAATGCTGACAGATATGCGCCGCATCCAAGTCGTTCCCCTATCTGGTGAGCCAGGGATCGAATATAGGTTCCCTTGGAACATCCTACGGCAAAGCGGATCGTCCCGTTCTCGAAGGACTCGAGCTGCAGCAGTGAAATGGTCACTTCGCGATCCGGAAGATCCATTTCCTGTCCACGTCGAGCCAACTCATAGAGATGCTGACCATTTATTCGCACGGCGCTATGCGCCGGTACCTGCTGTCTCTGTGTGCCGACAAACCCGTTCAGCACTTCCTGCACGTCTGCCAACGTAACATGCGTGGTATCAACGGCCACCGCGTGGGGGTCAAGCCCCTCTGCATCATACGTCGCCGAACTCAGACCGAGTTTCACTTCCGCGATATAGCACTTCTCAAGATTGGAGATGAACTGCGCGATCTTGGTTGCCCGCCCGACGCACATCACCAACAGCCCGGTCGCCATCGGATCCAATGTACCCGTATGGCCAACCTCCTGTTGCTGCAATATCCGGCGTACTCGATAGACCAAATCATGGCTGGTCAAACCTGATGGCTTATCGAACAGCAATACACCTGAGTATTTATTGAGCCAGGCCACGATACGCCTCACATAACATGCACGCGACTTCCTTCTTGGCCTCCGCGAACGGCTTCGGGATCGTGCATCCCGCCGCGTTGAAATGTCCGCCGCCGCCGTATTTGTACGCCAACTGCGCTACATTTATCCCGTCCTGCGAACGGAATGACACTTTGGTCTGGCCGTTCTGCAACTCTTTGACCAATGCCCCGGCCCGCACGCCTTCGGTAAAGAGTGTGAAATCCACAAGGCCGTCCGACTCCGACTCAATAGCGTTCGCCTCTTTCAGCATCTCCTGCGTAAGCGACAGAATGCAGACGCGTCCTTCACAGAAATACTCTATCGAATTCAGCACTTTGCCGGTCAATCTCATGCTCGATGGCCGCATGTTATAGTACACGCGGTCCGATATCATATGCGGGTCAGCTCCGTACTCAATTAACTTGCCCGCAATCTCCATTGTCCTGGGCGAGGTCGACGCGTACCGGAACCGACCAGTGTCGGTCAGGATCGCTGTATAAAGCGAGGTCGCCACGTCCGGAGTGATCTGATATCCAACTGCCTCGAAATACTCAAACGCCATCTCGCCTACCGACGAGGGCGCAATGTCTACCCAGTTTATCTCCCCGAACGCGTCGTTATCCCGATGATGATCGATATTGACGATCCGAACATTCTGCGTCATGTACGCCGAGGCGGTTCCCACTCGCGCGACTGTCGGGCATTCAAGCACAACTGCCGCGTCCACCGCGAATCCAGCCGGAAGTGTCGACGTCGGCCTGATCTCGTCTACCCTCGGCAAAAACTGATACTTGAAAGGTATCTCCGAATCCCGAACCAGGAAAACCTGTTTCCCCATCCATCTCAAGTATTCGCCGAAAGCAAGTTGAGTCCCTAATGCGTCCCCATCGGGATCGATATGTGACACGACCAGCACCCGCTCGGCCGACCGAAGCAGTCCCTCGATCGCCGCGGTCGGCATCGCTACCGTGATCTCTCTACTCTTTATTGCCTTCATTCCTGATCTGCGCGAATAATTGCTCGATCCTGATCCCCTCTTCGATCGAGGGATCGAACTTAAAACTGATCTCAGGGATATTTCGCACCCGCAGATTCCTACCGAGCTGCGTCCGGATCCATCCTCGCTCCCGTTCGAGATACGATTCTGAGCGCGCCCGCGCCTCATCGCTCCCAAGGAACGAATAATAGATGGTGGCATAGCGAAGATCGTTGGTCATCTTCACCTTGGTAAAGGTCAGCAACCCCGACCCCAATTCCCTAAGCGGACCTTCCAGCAGCGTTGACACGTCACGCAACACCTGCTCCTGGAGTCTGTCCGAACGCTTGTACTGCTTCATCTCTTACGCCTGCAATGTCCGGGCTGTCTCTACCAGCTCAAATGCTTCGATCCGGTCCCCAACCTTGAGATCGTTGAAGTTCTCGATGCCGATACCGCACTCGAATCCTTCCTTCACCTCGCGCGCGTCATCCTTGAAGCGCCTCAGCGAACCGATGACTCCGGTGTAGATCACTTTGCCGTCGCGGGTAAGGCGGATCTTGTCTTTACGATTGATCCGTCCCTCGCGGACATAGCATCCGGCGATCACACCAACCTTGGGCACGCGGAACAGATCGCGCACTTCGGCGGCACCGACAAACTGCTCCGAAACCGTCGGAGACAGCAGTCCTTCGAGCGCCTTGCGCACATCATCTTCAGCTTCGTAAATGATGTCGTATGTCCGAACATCAACCTTCTCGCGTCGCGCGACTTCGCGCGCCCGACTGTCCGGCTGAACCTGGAAGCCGATAATGATCGCGTTCGAAGCCGCCGCCAGGAGTACGTCCGACTCGGTTATCGCGCCGACACCCCGTCGGATGATGTTCGTTTTGACTTCACTCGTCGATATCTTACCCAACGTATCTGAGAGCACCTCGACAGAGCCATCCACATCCCCCTTGATGACCATACGGACTTCCTTGATCTGCCCCTCTTTGATCGCGTCGAACACCTTTTCGAGCGTTACGTGACCCATTGGACGACGTGATTCGTATTCCCGTTTGACCTGGCTCCGTTTAGTGGCGATCTCTTTCGCCTCAGCGTCATCCGCCACTGCCATGAACGTATCACCCGCCTGCGGCACACCATTGAGTCCGGTGATCTGGGCCGGGGTCGACGGATGGACCACATCCATCCGCTTGTCATGATCGTTCAGCAGCGTGCGAATTCGACCATAGAATGTCCCGGCGACGATCGGGTCCCCGACTTTACACGTCCCCTTCTGTATCAGGACCGTGGCGATCGGGCCGCGTCCCTTCTCCAGACGCGAATCCACTACCACACCCTGGGCACGGATCGTCGCGTCTGCCTTGAGATCCATCATTTCCGCCTGAAGCAGGATCATATCGAGCAGTTTCTCAATCCCGATCCCCTGCTTGGCTGACACCTCAACCATGATCGTTTTGCCGCCCCAGTCTTCCGAAAGCAGGTTGTGGTGGGCAAGCTGGGTCCGTACATTCTCCGGATTCGCACCAGGCTTGTCTATCTTGTTGATCGCGACAATGATCGGTGAACCGGCCGCGCGGGCATGGTCGATAGCTTCGACCGTCTGCGGCATCACCGCTTCATCCGCGGCGACCACCAACACGACGATATCCGTCAGGTGCGCGCCACGCGCGCGCATCGCCGTGAAGGCTTCATGACCCGGAGTATCCAGAAAGACGATCCGGTCATTGTTGTGCATCACTTCGTACGCGCCAATGTGCTGCGTGATCGCGCCAGCCTCGCCGGCCACGACGTTTGTCTTTCTGATATAGTCAAGCAGCGACGTCTTGCCGTGATCGACATGTCCCATCACTGTCACCACCGGCGCGCGATGCGTCGCCATCTCCGAATGCTCTTCCTCGCGGAACTCTTCGCCGATCTCTGCCCGCTGCTTAACCTCGACGCCGAATTCCGATGCCACCATCTCGATTGTGTCCATATCGAGACGCTGGTTGATCGTCGCCATCATCCCCATTTCGAACAGCTTGGCGATCACTTCGGCCGGCTTATGGTCGAGCAGGTTGGCCAATTCGGCCACCGACATGTATTCATTCACTTCGACGACATCGGCGTCGGATATCTCTGATTCCGGGCGGTCTTCCGGCCCGCGATGGTACCGCTTTTTGGTTTTGGTTCCGCTCAGATTGGCCATGGTCGAGCGAAACGCCTTTTGGACTTCAGCCTGATCGACATCCCGACGGTCCTTTTTGCGGCGACGCTCTTTCTTTTTCTTTTTCTTCTCGATCTTACGCATCAACCCGGCGACCGGCGTATTGCCATCGCTTACCTTGATGCCACCGATAGCTACAGCGGCTCCCGGAATCGGAGTCGGCGCTGCTTCCGCCACCACTTGAGGGGCGGCCGGTGTAATGGGCGGAGTCGTCACATGAGCATGAGTACGGGATTGCGGTTGGGATGTGACCGGACCTGCCGCCGCCGCGGCGGCCGCTTTTTCCCTCGCTTCTTTCGCCTGCGTCTTCTGCTCCATCTCTTTCTTGGCAGTCTGACGCTCTTGATTGAATTTCCCCTCTACGGCCGTGATCATCTCCGGAGAGGCGACCGACATGTGCGATTTCGGAGAAAATCCCAGCTCCTGCAAAATCTTCATCATCGCAGGAGACGAGATCTTGTAATCCTTCGCGAGCTCGTAGATTCGTTTCTGGTCGGTGGTAATATCTGCCATATACGTCTTCTTATCGTATCCCTTCTGTCCACTCACGCGCCACATCAGCGCGGCCGCTGGCTCCTTTTCGACAGCTTCACATCGAAGCCTGTCGCTCACATCGCTCCCTACTCTTTCTCTGCCTTCTCCTCCGCGTCATCGTCGCTGTCTTCTTCGTCATCATCTTCATCATCGTCGTCATCATCGTCATCGTCTTCTTCGTCGTCTTCATCAGCGTCTTGTCTTTTCATCTCCTCATCGGAGTGGAACAAGTCGCTTTCCGCGAGCTTATCTTCGGCGACCGTCACTGTCGTCTTGGCGCTTTCCAGCTTGTCAGCCATCAGGCGCTCCTGCTCGATCTCTTCAACGCGCTCTTTGGCGCGCTCTATCAGCGTTTCGGCCGTCTTCTGGCCGATTCCTTCTATCTTCATCAACGTCTCAACCGAGGCCGCCGCCAATCGCTGGATCGAACTGATATCTGCCTCGATCAACCGATCGCGGATCTTTGCCCCGATCCCCTCAAGCTCGCCCACCGGTACCAGCATCTCAGCTTCACGCTTCTTCTGGTCGTTGTATTCCGACTCGGCCAGGATATTCACTTTCCAGCCAGTCAGTCGCGAGGCCAACCGAGCGTTCTGTCCGTTTCGGCCGATCGCCAGGGACAGCTTCTCATCTTCCACCGCGACCGTCATCTTCTTCTCGGCATCAAACACATCGATCGCCGTCACCTTGGCCGGAGCCAACGCGCGCGTGACAAACACTTCCGGGTTCGATGTGAACGGCACGATATCTATCCGCTCGTTATTCAACTCGCGGACGATGCTCTGCACACGTACACCTTTTATCCCGACACAGGCGCCCACCGGGTCAATTCGCTCGTCCGAGGAATAGACCGCGATCTTCGCGCGCTCACCGGGCTCGCGGGCGATCGCCCGTATCTCGATGATCTTTTCGTATATCTCCGGTACCTCAAGGGCGAACAGCGCCCGCAGGAACTCGTTATTCACTCGCGAAAGGATGATCTGCGGCCCGCGCGGTGTCTTCTGCACATCAAGAATGTACGCGCGGATACGGTCTCCCTGACGGAACTTCTCCCTCGGGATCTGCTCTTTTACCAGCAGGATCGCCTCGCCGCGCCCCAGATTGACGATCACATTCCCTTTGTCGATCTGTTGCACCACACCGGTCACCAGAGTCCCGACCTTGTCGATAAACTCGTTGTAGATCCGTTCATGTTCCGCTTCGCGGATCTTCTGGATCAATATCTGCTTTGCCGAGTTGATCGCGTTGCGACCGAACTCAAACTCGTAATCCAGATAAATATCCAGCTCATCCCCAAGCTGCGCTTCCGGGTCAAGCTCCCGCGCGTCCACCAGCGCGATCTCGAGATTCGGGTCGTTTACCTGATTCACCACCTTCTTGGTGGCGATCATCGAAAGCTCATTCGCCTTGCGGTCGAACTTGAACGAAATATTGTCCGTGTAGGCATATTTCTTCTTCGCCGCCGCGAGCAAACTCGCTTCCAGGGTTTCCACGACCGCGTCGAAATCGATATTCTTTTCGCGTGCGATCAAGGTCATTGCTTCGAGCATGTCGAATGCCATCAGACCAACTCCATCAAAATACTATTTTTGCTCTCTCTATTTCAGCGAGCGGGACCACCAATTCCGTGTCCTTCTCGCGAAACGTGACCGAATCCTCCGTCGCGGAGATGATCTCGGCCGTTACTGCTTTCCGTTTGGGATCGACAAAAGCGATTTTGACCGTCTCGCCAACCCGATAGAAAAAATCACGGGAGGTCTTCAACGGCCGATCAAGACCGGGGGAAGATACTTCAAGTGTATAACCACCGGCGAACAGATCGGTTCCATCGATCACCTCGCCAACCATATGCGACATATGGGCGCACTGCTCCAGAGTCAGCCCCCCCGCCCGGTACAGATAAACGCGAAGCAGGACGCTGGTTTTGTAGCGAGAGAGCGCCATATCGGCGATCTCGCACCCTTCCGCCCGCAATGCCGGCTCGATCAGGTTCTGTACCGTCTGTTTCAGATCCTCTGCCATACCCCAAAAATCTCGCATATACCGGAAATCCGGGATAAACCCGGATTTCACCAAGAGGATATGATACAGACTAACTTGTTATGAAGCAACAAAATTCTGGACTACGGCAACCTCGCCGCCAGATTCTGGACCGCCTCCACCACCCCGTCGACCGAAACCAACTCCATCGTCCCCTCGGCGCGAGCCTTCAACTCGACCTTCCCGTCCTTTAACGACTTGTCCCCTATAGTGATACGAATTGGCAAGCCTATCAGGTCGGCATCGTTAAACTTCACCCCGGCGCGCTCCTCCCGGTCGTCATACAGGACCTCTACCCCGGCCTTGGTTAACGCGGCGTAAATCGCCTCCGCGGCGTCCTTCTGCGGCTGATTGCCCAGATTCAGCGGAATCAACTGGACCAGATATGGCGCCAGATTCTTCGGCCAGATTATCCCCTTTTCGTCATGGAACCGCTCCAACGCCGCCTGGGGGGTCCGGGTTATCCCGATCCCGTATGACCCCATGATCATCGGGTTCTCTTTCCCCTCGGCGTCCAGGAAGGTCGCGTTCAGCGGGATCGAGTACTTCGTCCCCAGCATGAAGGTATTCCCCACCTCGATCCCCGACTTTGCCACCATACGCCCTTCGCAGTTCGGACAGATATCCCCACCCCGCGCCGCCGAAAGGTCCACCACCTGAGTCGCGGCGAAATCTCTCTCCAGATTAACATTGATGATATGCTTTTCGCTCTGGTTTGCCCCGACGACAAAATTGCTCATCTTTTCGACCAACGGATCAACGAGAATCGTCACATCCTTCAATCCGACCGGTCCGGCAAACCCAACCGGCGCCTTGGTCACTTCCGCCACTTGTTCAGCGGTCGCCATTGTCAGGTCGATCGCCTTCAGCGCGTTTTTGAGCTTCACTTCATTCAGGTCGCGATCCCCACGCACCATCGCCGCTACCGGTTTACCATCCACCATGTAGATGAGCGTCTTGACCAGCTTCGTCGCGGGTACCTTCAGGAAGGCCGTCACCTGCTCTATCGTCGATGCCCCGGGCGTGTCCACCACTTGCATCGGCTTGAGATCGGTCTCTTTGACAATCTTCTCCGGATCGCGAAATGTCGCTTTTTCACGGTTTGCCGCGTAATTGCATTTCTCGCAAAAGAGGATTACCTCTTCCCCAGCTTCGGTGTCGACCAGCAGCATGAACTCATGCGCGGCTTTCCCGCCCATTGCGCCGGTATCTGACTCAACCTTTACGACATCAATTCCCGCCCGCTTGAAGACATTGAAATATGCCTGCACCATCCGGTCGTATGTTTTCATGAACGATGCTTCATCCGCGTCAAACGTATACGCGTCCTTCATGATGAACTCACGCCCGCGCATCAGCCCGAACCGTGGACGGATCTCATCCCGGAACTTCACCTGTATCTGGTACAGATTCAGCGGCAACTGACGGTAGCTTTTCACCTCGCCCGCCACCAATTGCGTCACCGTCTCCTCGTGCGTGCCACACAGGATCATCTCATGCTGATGACGGTCCTTCATCCGCATCTGTTCTTTGCCGACCGTCGTGTAGCGACCGGTCTGCTGCCAGACCTCGGCCGGACAGAGCACCGACATCGTAATCTCAAGTCCCCCCGCCGCGTTCATCTCATCGCGCACGATATTGGAGAACTTGTCGATCACCCGGTTCATCAGCGGCAGGTAAAGATAGACTCCTGCCGCCAGTTTACGGATATAGCCACCGCGAAGTAGCAGTTGATGGGAAATCAATTCAGCTTCGGCTTGTTGTTCTCGAAGTGTCGGTATGTAAGTCTGCGACCACCGCATTGGTTAATCCTTGTATCTCAAACGGTTATAATCAGTTTGGGCGGCTTGGCAACTCCACCGTTCAAACACCGGAACGGGATTAAAGAGAAGCCTCATGCCGCGCAGGCGGGCATCCAGTTCTGTTGGATTATCTAAGCCGCGCCTGTTCTTTTCGGAACTGCAAAGGTAGGCGACCAGACCCGCTAAATCAATGGAATTGTTAGACCTCGCCCTCACCATCTTCACATGAAAAATCGCGCCTCGTCATCGCGAGCCGTGCCAATCGTTCAGCTTGTGCACAACTGGCGAGTGACGCGGCAAGGCGTCGCGATCCCCCTCCAATTGGGCTGAGCGTAGTCGAAGCCCGATACACCAAACTACTTCCCCATCGACACTTTGCGCGGCGGACGTCCCCGTCTGCCCGCCCCCTTGCTTCCAAGTATCTGTCATTCCCGCGTAGGCGGGAATCTATCTTCCCCCTTGCCCTTCACCCAACAATTGGTTAACCTATCAGCCCAAGCCGAATCTGGCTGTCCGGCGGGAGCCGGACAACCTCGGTAAGCGACACTGCCCCCGTGGTGTAATGGATAACGCACTAGCCTCCGGAGCTAGTAATACAGGTTCGATTCCTGTCGGGGGTAATTTGACTGGCAGTAGGTATTATGATTCCTTGGCGCCTTACCTACCATACCTTCCTCTCCCGCGATCAAGTACTTCATCGCATCGCTGACAATACCGACCAGCGGCTCTCTCCTTCGGCCCTTATGCCATGGACCGACAAAAAGCCCGATGTTCCGAAGACATTCGGCGGCAAGATCAACTGGGAGGAGAAGACGTTCCTCATACTCAAAGACCCCTACGAATTCGATTCATACTACAAATACAAGATCTTCTATGAAGGGCACGTGGAAGCTGCAGGCGGCAAAACCACCGTCAGCATCTGGATTCGCCCGTCCGCAGTGGGACTAATGGCACTTCTCGCGATCATGATGTTGACTTTTGGCTTAGTTTCAAATTCGATCGATGGTTCAATCATCCGTGATTGGGATAAAACTGACGCTATCACTCTCTCGCTCATATTTCTGGAAATGGGAATCACCTATGCTAACGTACGCGCCGCAAAGAGAGTATTCGACGACCTTCTCCTCGATAAGCCCGTTGAGCGTACAGACACGCCAAAGGTGTGGTAAGTGATGTTTCCCTGGCGATTCACCATTCATACGCCATTGCCGAAAGAGACAGTACTTCAGCGGCTATCTGATGCCACCGACCCGGCCGTGGGGCTCGCATTTGGAACCAACCTTCCAGGACCTAATGAACCAAAGTCCAAGCAATTCGCTGGAAGGGTTGATTCAAGGAGAATGACCCTCAAATTGCTGATGGATCCATACGATTTATTTAGATTCAATCCTGCAATCGCCGTTAAGACATTTCTTCACGGTCGTATTTTTGGAACGGATTGCGAAACGAAGATTGTTGTTTGGATGCGACCCGACTTCTACCAAATGTCTGTAGTTTCCATAGCATTATTTGCCTCTTTTATGGTCGCACGTTCTGGCGAGATGCGTTGGTCGTATGCGGTCCTAATGATAGTCTTCATTACGGTGTTAGCCATTTGGACTCAATATCAATTGCGAAAAGCAAAGTACGTTTTGACCAATGTGATTGAGGGCCGTGCCCAAGAGTGAGACAATTGGCATTCACGCGAAGTAGATCCAGCCAGCCTATATTGAGGTGAATTCTATGCCTACCTCCCCCCTCCTCCGCCCCTACACTACCGATGACGCCCATGCCGTCGCCGCCATCATCGATTACTTCGCCCTCAACACTTTCGCCTCTTACAACTCGACTCCGTACGGCAAGATTATCACCGAACGGTTTAACCAGGAGATCGAAAACTTCCCCAACTATGTTGTCGAGATCGATGGCCGCGTTGTCGGCTCCGGCGGCCTCCGCCCCGTTCACCCCGGCGATTGCGTCAAACGAACCGGCGAGATCGGCTACTCTTTTCTCCCCGAGTTCACCGGCCAGGGCTTCGGCACCCTTCTCCTAAATCGTCTCGAATCCGATGCCCGTTCCCTTGGCATGACTTCCCTTGTTGCCTCAATCTCCTCGCGCAACGAACGGAGCATCTCTTTTCATCTGAAACACGGCTTCATCGAATGCGGACGTTTCCACCGCGCAGGGATAAAATTCGGCGAAGTATTCGACATCGTCTGGATGCAGAAATTCTTGTGAGGAATGATATGTCTCCCGCGCCTACCCTTCGTCTGATGACCGAGACTGACATCGACTCGGTCGTACAGATCTACCGCCATTTCATCCTGAACAGCTTCGCGGCATACCCGACGAGACCGATTGAGCCATCGGCCATGCTTGATCTGTTTCGCGCTCATCCCAAAGAATACCCTGCCTATGTCGTGGAGATAGACAACAAGGTCGTTGGCTTTGGAGAACTTCGTCCGATCCATCGTGCCGACACTCTTCGCCGAACCGCCGAGATCGGTTACTTCTTCCTTCCAGAGAGCACAGGACATGGATTGGGGACATTGCTGTTGGATCGGCTGACTTCCGATGCTCGTGGCATGGGAGTAGACAATCTGATTGCGTCAATCTCGTCGCGCAACGAACAGTCGATCTCCTTCCATCTGAAACATGGCTTCATCGAATGCGGACGTTTCAAGAGAGCAGGCCGGAAATTTGACCAGGACTTTGATATTGTCTGGATGCAGAAAATCTTATGAGTGGGAGGATATCCTTCAACTCCATCGGTATCCTTAGATTCAGCCACCGCCCCCCCCAAACTGTCATTGCGAGAAATCGCGGCCACTACTTGGATTACATCACCAATCCCTCCTCCGCGATTTCGAAGCAACCCCATCAAGCTCCCATTGATCCACCCCAGAGCATCGCAAACCATTGGGATAATGATCTTGTGAGCCCAATCACACCTTTCCGTGTACAATAACTAAGCACTCCAGTCCGAGGCACCCATGAAAACCTTCTCTCATGTGCAGTCGTCCTTTTCCTTCTCTCCTGCACGACACCTACTCATAAGACCCAGTCCAGGGGCACCGAACAGCAATACCCCAACCCATTCAGCCCTACAACCACGATCACCTATGTCGTGCCGCCGCCCGACAGCAGTAAGGTCACGCTCATACTCTACAGCGTCAATGGTACTCTTGTGGATACTCTCGTAAACGGGCTCAAGCCCCAGGGTGAACATGAATTCTTCTTCCAAGGCCCCATGCTCTCATCCCTTAGTGCAGGCATATATTTCTACAGGTTGACTGTCGGTGATACTACTACCACCAAAAAGATAGTCCTCCTCAAATAGGCTCCCTCCGGGTATGTGTTGACGAAATGTGACCCGCCGCCCCTCTACCATGTATCACAAAAGTTAGCTCTTCTCAACGCGTCCCCCTTAGTAGAGGGACCGTTTTCATAACCCTCGCCATGTCCACTGCTCGAGATTTAGGGTAGCCGAATGCAACCATCATCCCCTTCTCCCACACCAGAACTCACAGAAGCAAGAAAGCGAGATTCAGACCGTACTTCCGAATGAAGTCTTCCAACCACTTGATGGTTGCTCAATGTTACCAATTTCGCCTTTCCCCTTGCGTTCAATCGAATGACGGTTGCACTCTGCAACCGCCAACTCGCTCCACGTTGTCCGTCAACCTTTTCCCTCCTCCTCGCCGAATAGGATTCATCGGACAATCTCTATCTCCCTGTATGATTATTGAATTGATCCAAAAAATGCGTGCCAATTCGGCAAATGAATTGAACTTCCGACGCAATTGAGTGTTAGGAAAAAATGAGTTTATTGCCTATATTAGGGCAGGTTGCGGGACAGACTGGGGAGGAACTTTTGACAACGGAAGGCTCGCTTTGATGAACCCCTACAAAATCCTTGGCGCCGCCGCCAACCTCTTCTTTCTGATGCTCTTCACGATCTACTTGGGGATCGACTCTCTGGAGAACCCGATCTTTTCTCCCGAGGTTATCATGGCCGGCTCTATTCTCTTGTATGGCATTGCCGTCTCCGCCCTCATCATTTGTTTGGGCAATGAATCGGTGAAGATCCGACGGAACGCCCTCTATGGTTCAGTCGGCTCCATGCTATTCTTCACCTACATCACGCTCGCCCGACTTACCCCGGCATCTCAGCAAGGGATGATGCTTCTCTCGGTTTGGTCTGCCGTCAATATCCTCGCTCTCGGATTCGGCGAAGAAAATCTGATCTCTCTCAAAGAGCAGAAGCGATTGACCGAGCAGAAACGCAAACTTGACCGCCTCCGCGGCAAGAACCCTAACGAATCCGACAAATCCGCCAGCTGAACTCTGGTTAATCAGATAAGCCAATCGTGAACAAGCACTCGAGGGACTTTTTCTGCTTGCTCCGCAATCGCTCCAATGTTGATATTCTTTGGGTGTAATAACGAACGTGGTGTACGTTATGTAGGAGGTGCACTCTCATGCGCTCTAGCAATCCAGAACGTCCTTTGTGGGTTGTCATCGTCTGCTCTCTGATCGTTCTATTGTCACTCATAGAAATGCGAGTTTCTTACGTTGTTCTGACGTCTGGAGTTACCGCAGCTTACACTGATGTCGGCGACGCCAGACCCGCTTTCTTTTATGGGAGTGTTTTCGTTTTTGGTCTCTTGCTAAGTGTGGCCTGGCTTTCAGTTGCGGTGATGTTGTTCCGCCTCCATAAACAGTCTGTCCGTCTTTTTTATTGGTTGGCATGTGTCGCCCTCCTCTCGGGAATTCTGCGGTTTATCTTACTGCTCAATCCACCGTCGCATTTCGAGCAACTTGCACTTTTTGCGGTCGCTGTCCGATGGCCCCTCGACCTGATTCTCCTTTTATTCTTCGCTACCAAAGACAAATCCCCGTTCCAGGTGAGGTTGCAGAACTGAAGATTCGAGCCAGAACCTTTCTCTGGTGCTTCTGTTATAGCCTCAACCGGTCCAAAGGCCGAAGTCTGTTTTCACCGAAAATCTTAGTTGAAGAGCGTAAATGGATTCACTTACCCAAGCGGCCCTGGGAGCCGCCGTCGGAGAGGCCGTCCTCGGCCGTAAAGCCGGTAACAAAGCACTTCTGCTGGGCGCCCTCGCTGGTACCCTGCCTGACCTCGATGTCCTCGCGCATCCTTTCATGGATGAGGTCGCACAGCTTGCATGGCATCGCGGATATTCTCATGCCTTGCTTGCGCAGGCACTGGCCGCGCCGCTCATTGGCTGGCTCTTCTGGCGTGTCACCCGGCGCAGATATGGTTCACCATTCGAATGGTCGGTCCTCGCTCTCCTGGCGCTTTGGACCCATGCCCTTCTTGACGCCTTCACTGTCTACGGGACTCAGTTACTTTTGCCATTCTCCAATATCGCGGTGGCCTTCAATACCATCTCCATAATCGACCCGATCTATACACTTCCGCTCTTGATCGGGGTGATCCTGGCCATGGTCTATCGCCGAACGCCAAAGCGCGCCGCAGTATTCAATTCGATCGGTATCGGACTGTCCACTGCGTACCTCCTTCTCACGGTTGCCATCAAGACACACGTAGATTCAGTTTTCGAGAATGAGCTGGCACGAAATGATATTCGATTCCAGCGGACTATGACCACGCCGACGATCTTTAACGCGGCCTTGTGGCGTTGTAGCGCGGACCTCGGCGACAGCGTCGTCGTCGGCTATTACTCCCTCTTCGACGGCGACAAGCCGATGGCGACAACCGAGATTTCCAAGCGCATCGACCTTCTGCCGTCAGATTCCAACCCGGCCGTGCAACGCCTGCTTTGGTTCTCCAAAGGCTGGTTTACTCTGACTGAGCAGGGACCGGACACGCTTTTCCATGATTTACGGTTCGGAAAACTGGATGTCGACTCACCGCAGAGCGCGAGCTACATCTTTACCTGGAACCTTGAACGCGAACCGAAGAATGGTCTGCTGACCATCAGCCAGGTTCAATCTGCTCCGGAAGACGCCGGGGCGGCAATGCGACGACTGCTTGATCGCATTCAGGGAACCCACTGAATCGTTTACACTGTTTAGGGAATATGATCGAAAAGGAGATAAAATGTCCGACCGTACTGAACTGACGAAAAAGCGTTGCATCCCTTGCGAGGGCGGCATCCCGCAACTGACCGATATGGAGATCGAAGACCTGCTCCCCCGTGTGCCGGGTTGGGAGGTCAAACTGATCACCGACAACGGCGCGCCAATTCGCACTATCCAGAAGCGCTTCAAATTCGCTGATTTCCGCGCCGCCATGCGCTTCCTCCGCGAAGTCGAAGAGATCGCTGAAGCCGAAGGCCACCACCCGGATTTCGCGGTCCACTACAATCTCGTCGACTTCACTATCTGGACCCACGCGATAAAAGGGCTCCACGAAAACGATTTTATCCTGGCCGCCAAGATCGACGCTATCCAGCGCTAACCCGCCTTTTTTGTCTCCGCCCGACCCATTTCAGGGTCGGGTGGAATAAATTTCCCGTCATCTCATAGCCAGATACGAGCTTGCAGGAGAGGCTGTTAGCCTCTCCCTGGAGCCTTTCAGCCTGTCACGACACCGATTCCTTTCAATTCACCCCATCCAACTGCCGATAATCGGGGTATCACTAGGAAAGGACTGTCATCATGAAACGACTTACTTTCGGCATACTGATCAGCATGTTGGTTCTCGCTTCCGTCTCCGTATTTGCCGGCGACAAAGCGAAATCAGCGGACAACGACGACGCCAACATCCGCCAGTATTATCTAGCGGTTGGCAAATTCTTCAATGTCCCCGAACGCGCCGTTGTGACGATCAAGAAGAAAGGCGTCTCCGATGAAGAACTCGCTGTCGTCTTCTTCATCGCCGATCGCGCCGGTATCAAGCCCGCCCCGGTGATGGAACTCCGTGCGCTGAACAAATCCTGGCTGGATATCACCATCCATTTCGGCCTCAGCCCGGAGATTTATTATGTGCCGGTGACGGTCGACCCAGGCCCGCCCTACGGCAAAGCGTATAGTTATTTCAAAAAGCACCCGCGCAACGAGTGGAAGCAGATCCAGCTTTCCGATGCCGAGATCGTCAACCTGACCAATCTCCGCCTCTTCTCAAAGCTGTATGGTGTCTCTCCCGATGAGATCATCAAGTGGCGCGGCGAAGGGAAACATTTCGCCCAGGTAAATCATCACGCCAAGAAGTGGCAGGATGAGAAGAAGGCCGAAGCCAAGGCCGCCAAGCAGCGTGGCGCCAAAGCCCGTGCTGAAGCGAACGAAAATCGCGAGAAGAAAGACAAGTAAGCAGGTAGCTGCATCAATCATAAACGGCGATTGGTTTTCACCAGTCGCCGTTTCTGTTTTGAACTGAATTAGTCATACTAACGGATCAGAAATGACACGATGATCGCTCCCCAAATGATCACTGTCCCGATATACCCCGGCGCCCTTCCATTCCCCACATATAGCGCCACCGCCGAGTAAAGCAATCCCAGCGACAACTTCGCGGATATCTTTTGCAGCGGATAATACCCCGCCGCCTGTGACAACATCAACACCCCAGCCAACAGCAGCCCTAAATAGACGATCCAGTAAGGCTGCTTGGGTCCTTCCGCCACTTGCGCCTTATCGCCCATGCTCAAACTCCTTCAAGAATCTCTCTATACCCGTGGTTACGGCCTTTGCCACCTGGTGGCGGAACTTGTCGCTTCTTATTAGCACTTCCTGTTCTGGAAGCATCATGAATGCGCACTCTACCAGCACCGCCGGAAACTCCGTCGGTCGTATCACCGCCAGATTCCCATGATAGACACCGTAATCCGGAAGTCCCGTCTCTTTCACCATCTCGCCATGTATTGCTCTTGCCAGATCCAGCGAATGAAGATTGTAGTAGAAACTCGCGGTACCGAAAGTCCTGGAAAATGGATTCACCCCATCCGGCAATGCGTTGTTGTGGATAGATACAAACAGATCTGCACGACTCGCTTTCGCGATAACCGGTCGGTCAGCAAGCGGCACATCCTTCATATCAGTTCGAGTCATGATCACGGTCGCACCCTTCGCTACGAGTGCGTCACGCACTTCTTTCGCGATCGCCAGATTCGCCTCGGCCTCGGTGTATCCCGACGGCCCGATCGAGCCCGGGTCTTTCGAATGGCCGGGATCGATCACGATCCGCTTCCCTTTGAGCGTCTCCAGATGTTTCGGCGCTCGCTTCAGACTGATGCAGAAGCTCCCCTTGGCGTAATAGCAATCATATCCCCAAATAGCGCTCTGGAGCGAGATCGTCAACTCGAACAGCCCCGGCTCCGGCTGGTACCACTTGGCGAAATCAACCAGTGAGTCCGAAACATCGTACCGGATCCAATCAGTGTTCGAGGTCACCCCGAACAACTGCACGCGCAACGTCCGGCGATCATCCTCAAACGACCGGAACGGATGTATTCCGCTCACCGGCATCTGGATCACCACACTATCATCATAGGAGTAATGACGGATCGACTTGATATAACTGTGCGGCGGAAGTGTCCCCGATGGTAACCTCTCTACCTGTGCCCCGTTTACCCAACCGTACTGCGTTTGCGAAAGCCGTACCTTATACCAATCACCTTCCGATGCTATCGCCAGCAACTCCAATCCTCGCGGCTGAAATGCGGCAAGGTAACCCTGCTGTATGCCATGCCGGATCACGATGATCGAATCCTTCGTCCTTAGTGAGAACGGAAGCATCGGAGTATTGATGGTTACTCGATAATTCGACTTCAAGGTCACCACATTGGTCATTCTCTTGACCGCCTGCGCGGAATCAACCTTCCCCTTGCCCGACGCGCTCAAGTAATAGGATACACTCGCGGTATCCGCTCGGAATGACTCTTTGACCATCACAAATCCGGTGTAGGTCCCCTCCGGATCCGATGAATCAGTCACCGCGCCCTCACCAAACAATGCGTCTCCCCAATATCCCTGGGTGTGCGGCGCCATCTCAGACATCGATATTGAATCAACTACTCCCGATATAGAGAACCAAGCGGTGCCGCCCGGCGTCCCCTGAAAAGAGACTTCGAGAAGTTCCCCCGTCGACACTACCAGGTCCCCTCGCGGTGGCTGATAATCTCCGACAATGCGAAGTGTGTCAAATGCCATTCGCATCGGAGGGAGTGGCACTTTGACCGCGACCGAGCCTTTAGACAGAACCTTTGTGTGTTTCTTTGATTCCGCAGGAGGCTTCTCATGCGCGGTGACCTCAAACAAAAACTCACCGGGCTTCAGCGGGACGAAGCCGATAAAGGTCCCCTCGGGATACACAGGAAACGCGCTCCCATTGACCCGCACGATCAACTCGCGCCCCTTGGTCATGATCGACTTGGGGACCGACCCGAGCACAAACGCGGAGTCAGTCGACCCCATCGTCTGCCCCGATTTGGGATAGACTATCTGGATTGAATCCGGCGCCGCGAATGCCGATGTCGCGAACGCGATCACCAGCAGAAACAGGCTAGTCAGTTGTGAGATATTTCTCGACCACATCGCGCTTCAGCTTTGGTCCTCCAATGATCTCGCGGTCGACCTGTATCGATTCCTTCTGATACAGTATGCCCGAAGCTATATCCTGTTCGAGCAGTTGCGGGCCATCCAGATCGCAGTAATCCGCCAGCGATGACATATAGACAGATTGCGCTATCCCCACCGATGATTCCACCATACAGCCGAGCATCACCTTCCGCTTATCCTTCCGCGCATGCTCGGCGATTCGCACCGCTTCAAGGATACCGCCTGATTTCTCCATCTTGATATTGATGCCATCGACAAACTCGGCCACCCCCTCATAGTCGTCCACTGTGCTGACCCCTTCATCCAAAAACAGCTCGACATTGGGCGAGTTCTTTTTCAGATGTTTCCAGTCCATCACCTGGTCGATATCCGTCGGCTGTTCGATTATCCGCACATTCTGCTTCGACAGGTAGTAGATCATCTCCTCAGCCTTGTCGAGCGTCCAGCCGCCATTGGCATCCACGCGGATATCCTTCCCTATGATATCCTTCAATCCTTCGATTACCTTGATATCCTCGTCAAACCCGAGCTTGATTTTGATGATCGGGTAGGCGGACTCCTTGATCGAAGTCAACATCGCGTCCGGCTCATCTATGCCGATCGTGAACGAACTCTTGATTCCAACCGGCGTCTGCAATCCTAAGATCTCCCAGGGATACCGTTCGGATTCGCCTGAGAGATAATGAAGTACCATCCCCATTAATGCCGAACGGGCGACTGAACTGATCTCAATTTCAGCTATTTCTATCAGGGTATGAGTATTGATCTCTTTCTTGTTTGAGAGATACCCTATCCCCTTCTTCAGATCTGCTTCTATCTGCTCGACCGACGGTCCATAATGCACCGAGCCCGATGCTTCGCCGAAGTAGCGGTTGTTCAGGATCGTCAGCAGATTGGTCTTTATCTCCGCCCCGCCCTTGGAAACCTGGAACTTCTTCTTCAGCGGGAGCGATACCTTGCATGTGTCGATCTGTATTTTGCTCATCTAAACGATCCGTCGCGCCTGGTTAAAATCCTTATCGAGATCTTCGCGGTAGTCGGTCTTGCCGGCTGTCAAGCTGTTGATCCTTATACCCGAACCGCTCACCGACGAATGAATGAGAGTATCCGTTCCTATCGCGAATCCTACATGACGTTTGAAAAAGACCAGGTCGCCGGTCTTGATCTTACTGCGCGGAACCTGTTCCCCCGCGCTGATCTGATCCTTGGTGTCGCGTGGAATCGTTATCCCGAACCGGCGGCAGATGGTCTGTGTGAGGCCCGAGCAGTCAAACCCGTTCGGTGAAATACCTCCCCAAAGATACGGCACCCCCAGGAATTTCTTTGCCTCGGTCACCAATGTATTGCCGCCTATCTTCGACCCCTGGCCAGGAATCTCATTTATCGCGTTTGCCTTGACCAGCACGATATCCCCATTGGGGATCCGTATCTCCGTGAACCCACGGTTCTGCCCCGCGATCTGTACTCGCGTTCCGTACAACAGGAAATAGGGTGCAACGGCCTTTAGATCGTGGTCAAGTATCTTGGCCTGGTGGCCGACAATGACCCCTTTCGCGCGGTCAACCTGCGTTCGGTACTGATCATCCGCTATCTCCGCCAGATGCCTCACATCGGCAAAGCCGGTATACCCGTCCGCCTGTCGCACCTGTACGTAATTTCCCTCACCCGTCCCGACCACTTCAATCGGCTCCCCAAAAAAGAGCTGGCTGGCCCGCTCTGAATTGAATTTCGGCTCTGCCCAGAGGTCGAGGATATTGGTAGTAACGTATCCGTACTTCACGGGAAAAGGGTATAGGAATACCTCAAAAACGGCAAGTTAAAACAGAGGAAATACAAGTCGGAGTCAGAGGTTCTCAATATAGGTCAATGTCGCTATTCCTCGGGTGTTCCCTCCTTCCCTTCGCTGTAACAAGGGTCTCTAAATGGCCACCTTATCTCTTGTCCCAGGTAATTCTCCTTGAAAATCTTGAACTGCAATTCTCGAATGGAATAGAATTCAGGCTCGGCACTGCAGTCATCATTGTAGCAACCCGAGGTATCTATGGGGCGATTTTCCTGGTCAGTGAACATTGCGTCTCTATAAAGCACTTCACCCGCCTCAGAGAAATAAAGTGTCAGGGTAAACCTCAGTACAGGAGTGCATTCAGAAATAAAGGTTCCCAAATAGTGATCAAATGCCATTAATCTACCCGAAGGATAGAAATAATAGCTGTTGCTCATAGACCAATCGCCAGATTCACTTGTAGGAAATTCTACGAATTCGACAAGTGCCCCAAGTGAATCATAAATGAAGTTATATGTCGAAAGTGTCTCGTCCGGCCAAACCGATGTGTCGGTAATCGGAATTAAGTGTTGGTCATCGGGATCGACGCAATAGACCATTAACCTATCGTTGATTTGGATATTCGCTGAGTCAATTGCAGCCATTCGAGACTTAATGGCAGTTACCGCGACAGTGTCTATTTCGTTCGCGCTCGAAACAACCGGAAGCAAGACAACCAATATCCAGATGTAGTTATGCCGCACGCAGAATCCCTCCAATCGGCAAAACCGGGCCACACCGCCTACTGATTCCCTTGCCCCTTTTGATCGACTATAAAGCGACGAAACCTACTTCGCTACCGATGCCTTCCGCTTCGCCAGCACGTTCGAGATTCGCTTCAACGCCTCGTTGATATTCTCAATCGAATTCGCGTACGAGAACCGGATATACCCCTCTCCGTACTCCCCAAATGCCGTACCGGAAAGACAGGCGACTCCCGCATCCTCAAGCATCAGATCCGCGAACTCCTGTGACTTGAGACCGGTCCCGGTGATATTCGGGAACGCGTAAAACGCGCCGAGCGGCTTTTTGCAGGTGATCCCTTCGATGGCATTCAAGCCGTTGATGATCACTTCCCGACGTTTTGTGAACTCCGCGATCATTTTGTCGACCGCATCCTGCGGACCGCGCAACCCCTCGATCATCCCCCATTGCGAGAACGTGGTGGTAGTCGAGAAATTGTTGATTGCCAGCGTGAAGAAGTAGTCCGCCAGCTTTTTCGGCATCGCGGCAAACCCAAGCCGCCAACCGGTCATAGCGTAGGTCTTGGACATGCCGTCCATGCAGATCGTCCGTTCCATTGCGCCCGGTATCGACGCAATCGAGTAGAACTTCTGGTCGCCATACAGCATTCGGGAGTAGATCTCGTCGGAGAGCACCCAGAGGTCATGCTTTTTAGCCTCAAAATAGATCGCCTCGAGATCTTCCATCTGCAATATCCCTCCGGTCGGATTGCCGGGGGAATTTATTATCACCATCTTGGTCTTGGGCGTGATGAGCGAGCGGAATTCATCGATCTTGAACCGGAAATCCGACGCCTCACGCAAGTGCAGCGAGACCGGCTTCCCACCGACAAACTTCACCACCGAACGGTATGGCGGATAACCGGGATTAGGGACGATCACTTCATCCCCTTCGTTCACCAGCGCGGTCACACCGCAATAAATGAAAGGCTTGGCGCCCGGCATGATGACAGTCTGCTCCGGAGTGATTGTGATACCGCGGGTTCTGCTCAAATACTCGGCCGCTGCCTCGCGGGCCTCAGGAATACCAGCCGAAGGCGCGTAGTGCGTCTGACCGGACTGCATCGCCTTGACCGCGGCATCGATGATATTCTTGGGGGTGTCAAAATCCGGCTCGCCGATCTGGAGGTGGATGATCGACTTTCCTTTGCGCTCCAGTTCCTTGGCTTTCGCCAGCACCACATAAGCGCCTTCGGATTCCAATTTCTGAATTCGTTCGGTGTATTGCATCTCAGTTATCCTATCAACTCGACGGCTTTCTTCGCGATATACTCCGCCGTCAATCCGTATTTCTTCATCAACTGCCACGGCTGGCCGGATTCGCCAAAGCGATCCCGCACGCCCACCATTCCAAATCGCGGCATCTTCCCCGCAATGGAACTATCCGACAATATAATCGATGCTACCTGATTTCCCAACCCGCCAATTTGATGTTCTTCGGCGGTAAGTACCACCCCGGTCTCACGTGCGGCTCGCTGGATTGTCACTATATCAATCGGCTTGAGAGTGTGCAAATTGATCACCCTCGTCTCGATACCGAAATCCGTTTTCAAAATCCAGGCGGCCCGTAATGCCTCGGCCAACTCCGGCCCGCACGAAATAATAGATACTTGTTCGTCCTCATTCCGGTAGTCGTGTCCCAGACTGATATCGAACGCATCAACAAACCGCTCCGCCTCCCGCCTGAACCGAAAAACATTCGCCTGACCAAACACGAAAGGGGTATCAGGCTTGCTGACTATTGGAGTTGCTTCTCGCGCAAACCGAAGATACTTCGGCCCGACCACATCAAACAGCATCGCCCGTGTCATCTTTTCGGTTTCGATGATATCGCACGGCACGCCGACATGCATATTCGGAAGCCCGCACATCTGGAACAGCGCTTCCAGTTCCTGATGAGTAGCGCCATCGGGGCCGACCGATATCCCCCCATGCGCCCCGGCAATCAGCACGTTCAGATTGGCATAGCAGACAGACACCCGTATCTGGTCAAGATTCCGCGCCGAGGCGAACACGCCGTACGTCCCAAAGACCGGGATCTTCCCCTCTTTTGCCAATCCCGCCGCCGTGGTCGTCGCATTCTGCTCGGCGATCCCGACTGAGATAAACCGGTCTTTTCGCTCCGGGTGGTTCTTGTAGAAATCAGAGATGGTGATCGAGTCCGAAATATCCGCGCCGATACAGACTATTCGCTCATCATCGCCATACTTGTCGAGTGCCGCGCCAAACCCTTTGCGGGTTGGCTGCATCTCGACCCGCATTTTCGGCCCGGCATTCCACCAATAGTTGCGTGAGTACTTCGGAAGCTCACCTTCAAGTGTTACTTCAACCTGCTGCTGGTATCTTCTCCCATACGCCAGCATCGCCTCGACATCAAACTTCTCCGCTACTCCAGGCTCGGTCAGCGCCCGATCTAGTTCCTCCCGGTTCGGCGGTTTGCCATGCCAGCCGACCACGTTCTCCATGAACGACACCCCGCGCCCCTTATTCGTGTGACAGATCAAACAGACTGGCTTGCCGGTGTTGTTCTGATTGCGCGCCCAGTCCAACTTGGCGACAATATCCACCATGTCGTGGCCATCAACCTCAAGCACATGCCACCCAAACGCGCGATACTTCTCATCGAGCGGGTCGATATTCATCACGTCAGCGACCGGACCATCGATCTGCAGGCTGTTTTTGTCGATTATCAGGATCAGGTTATCCAGCCGATGGTGCGCCGCAGCCATCGCCGCCTCCCAGATAGAACCTTCCTGCTGCTCCCCATCGGTGGTGATGGCAAATGTCCGATATTCCTGCTTATTCAGTTTGGCCGCTAATGCGATCCCTACCGCCACCGAGAATCCCTGCCCGAGTGACCCCGATGTCATCTCCACTCCCGGGCAGTCCCGCCAATGCGGATGCCCCTGCAGAGGCGACCCAAGCATGCGCAACTTCATCAACTCGATCTCGGGAAAATAGCCGGAGACAGCCAAGGCCGTGTACAGCGCAGGTGCCTTGTGCCCCGCAGACCAGATGATACGGTCACGACCCTCCCAGGACGGCTCCGAGGGCTTATGATGGGCGACTTTGAGACAAAGTGCCGCCACAATATCCATCACTCCCAGTGTCCCGCCCGAATGCCCCGACCCGGCCGAGCAGAGAGCGATCAGATTCAGCCCGCGCATGTAGGCGGCTCGCTCGGTTAATTCATCAATGGTGTAATCGTGGAGGATCCGGTTGTCGGGGGTCAGTATCGGCATGGTGTCGGTTATCCAGTTTCGGACCGAAATCTGCCGCTTTGGAGCGATTCTGTCAAGCGGCTTTGGGAAACCAACGATGCCAGAGTTTGGTGATCTTTTCGGCCAACTCTTGCCTCGTTCCGTTATTGGTAACAACGACAGTAGCCCGTCGCTTATACTCGGCGAGTGGGAGTTGCACCTTCTGGCGGGTGAGAACTTCCTGGTGACTCAGTCCGCGTTCTTCCATACGCTTGATTCGAAGTTTAGGAGGAGCTGTTATCACAATCGTCTTGTCGACCTCTTTGTCGAGATCCCAATCGAGCAGGAGGGCGGCGTCAATGACGACTACTTTCCCCTGTTTCTGGTATTTCTTCACCTGACGATGCAGTTCCGCCAGCAAATAGGGATGGACTATAGCATTCAGCGCGGCTTTACCTTCGTCAGTGGAAAACGCCCGCTTGGCCAGCCCTTTCCGATTGAGGCTCCCGGATGGTGTCAGGATCTCTTTGCCGAACTGCTTGGTCAGCTTTTTGAGGACTGCGGGGGACATCTCGACGACATCACGGCCGATCATGTCGGCATCAACAATCGCGGCGCCGAGTTCTTCGAGCACACGCGCGGCGGTTGATTTTCCCGCCCCTATCTGTCCGGTGAGGCCAATGAGCATTGGGGGAATAACGATAATTACTGGTGAAAGGGCAAGTGGGGGTTACTGCCCGATGTATGTCGCCACCACGGTCATCGTAACCTGAGAGACAACATAGGATATTTCTCCTCCTGTGGTATATGCGGTCTGATTCGTTTTGCCATGCACGAAGGAAATCAAGTATCGTTTGTTGTAGAAACTGACGGAGTAGAGCTTATACTCGTTAGAGTCTGATTTGTCCACAGACAGTTGCACCTCCGCAACTTCAATTGCCTTCTGTACCTCGGGAGTGTAAGGGGGTGACACTTTGCTCATGGCAAGCAAGTTGTATTCTTGATTGCTAAGGTAAGGATTCTTGGCACAGTTGACGTTTACCATCACTGTGGTTGCCGACAGCAATCCCAAGGTGACTATGATCGCCAGGCGCATTCTCAGTATTGTCATTTCTGAACTTGCCTCCAATGCATTGACGTTTTTGCTCGCGAAATATCTGACGACCATGAGACATTAGTCACTGCTATTATCGGGCTGAGCAGAGTCGAAGCCCGAATCTTGAATCATGACGACTCAGTAACCGTTGTCGGCAGATCCTTACTGTAGGGCGAATCCCCATACATACGAAAGCGTCCGTTTATCAATCGTGACAATATCTCCCCCGCCGGATACTTCATAGCCCTCTGGAGGGGTGGCATAGTAGCGGAAAAAGAGAAGCGTGTCGTTTTGGCTGACTCTATCCAAATAACGTTCTCCCGACTGCAAACCGGCCTTACAGCAGACAGAATCTGCAACCTGCTGTGCCCTAATAACCAGCTCAGTATACGGTGGCGAGACTGTGACTGAGTTTTCGACTGCAAGCCAACGAAGTCGATTCCCTTCATCATCACTCTTCTGAAGGAATCCACCGCAGCCTAGAAGGATTACCCCAGAGAACAGGCCGATTACGTGTAGATATCTCATAATGGCCTTCCATCAAGGTGGACATCACTATTACAAATGACGAATCTCAGACGATATTGTCAAAGGAAACCCAGACCTAGTATGTCCGAACTCTCCTACTTCGCGTCCAGCCAGTTATCCGCCACCCCAACATCCGCGATCAACGGTACCTTTAACTCCGCCGCGTTCTGCATCCCGTCCACCACGATCTTCCTGACCTTCTCCAACTCCTTCTCGTGAACATCAAAGACCAATTCGTCATGCACTTGGAGGATCATCTTCGACTTCATCCCGGCCAGCGCCTTGTGGATCTTCAGCATCGCGACCTTGATAATATCCGCGGCCGTCCCCTGAATTGGCGTGTTTATGGCCGTACGCTCGGCGAACTGACGTATGTTTCTGTTCGAATCATTGATCTCCGGGAGATATCGCCGCCGATTGTACAGCGTAGTCACATACCCCTTCTTGCGGGCATAGGCGATCGTGTCATCGATATATTTCCGAATCCCCGGATACTGCTCAAAATACTTGTCGATGAACTTCTGCGCTTCCTGCGGCGTCAAGTCCGTCTGTTGGCTGAGCCCAAAGGCAGTGACGCCGTAGATTATGGCGAAGTTTGTCGTTTTGGCGATGCGCCGCTGCGCCGATGTTACCTCACTCAAGTCTACACCAAAGACCGCGGCCGCAGTCCGGGCGTGAATATCCTGTCCCTTCAAAAACGCATCAACGAGATTCGGATCCTCTGTATAGTGGGCCAGAATCCTCAACTCAATTTGACTGTAATCGGCCGAGAGTATCTGGTAATCTTTGTCGCGGGCCACAAATGCCCGCCGGATCTCCCGTCCCTCGTCAGTGCGGATTGGGATATTCTGAAGGTTCGGGTCGGTCGATGACAATCTCCCCGTCGCCGCGATCGTCTGGTTGTACGACGTATGTATCCTTCCGGTCAACTTGTTGATCATCGTCGGAAGCGAGTCGACATAGGTGCTTTTCAACTTGCCGTACGACCGATACTCAAGGACCAATCGCGGGAATTCATGAATTTTCGCCAACTCTTCCAGCACGCGGACATCGGTCGAGAATCCCTTGCCACTCGCGGTTTTTCCTTTGCTCGGGAGTCTCAATTTCTCGAACAGGACATGTGCCAGTTTCTGCGTGGAGTTGATGTTAAACTCCATCCCGGCGATCTTGTAAATCTCCTTTGTCAGGACGGTCAGCTTTTTATCCATCTCTTTGGAGAGCTTGGCAAGAAAATCCGGGTCAATTCTTACCCCGGCCTCCTCCATATCCGATAAGACTCGAATAAGCGGGAGCTCGATATTGTAGTAGAGATTGTTCATCTCAAGGTCATCGATCAGCGGCGCGAAGATCGACCGAAGGCGGTACGTGAAATCGGCATCCTCGCACGCATACGCGCAGGCCTTCTCCACCGGTACTTTATCGAAGGTCGATTGCGTTTTCCCCGACCCGATCAGATCTTTGATGGGTGTCTTGTGAAAATCGAAATGTTTGAATGCCAGGTAATCGAGCGAGTGTTGCCGTTCCGAAGGGTTGACCACATACGATGCTACCATCGTATCGAATGAAACCGGATTGACTTCTATTCCATGCCGGCGGAAGACCTGTAGGTCGTATTTGATATTCTGCCCGAACTTCTGAACCTTTGGGTTCTCCAGCAATTTCTTAAGCGTAGCCAGCGCTTTCTCTTTCGGGAGATTGACCGTCTTTTCGCTATGGGCTATCGGCACATACCAGGCTTCCGCAAACTTGCACGAGAGCGACACACCGACCAGATTCGCTTCAAGCGAATTGATATTGTCCGTCTCCGTATCAATGGCCACTTCTTTGACTGTCAGTAGCTTCTCTACCAGATTCTCCAGATCGCCGATAGTGCGTACCAGATGATATGCAAGATTCTCTTTGGATGCCTCTGGAAACAGTGTTGGCGACTGCGCGGCAACATCGGGAGTTAGTAGCTGAAGTATCGATGGAAACTCGAGTTCCATGAAGAGCTTCTTTGCTTCATCAAAATTGATCGGCTTCCGCTTGAGTGCTTCGAGATCAAACTCAATAGGTACCTCACAGTGGATAGTCGAAAGCTCCTGGGAGAGATAGGCCTTATCTTTGTTGGCGGCGAGCTTCTCCCGAACACCCTTGGCCCTCACCTGTTCCAGGTTGGCGTAGATATCATCAAGTGACTTGAATTGCTCCAGCAATGAATCAGCCGCTTTTGGACCGATACCCGGAATCCCTGGTATATTATCAGAGCTATCCCCCATCAGCGCGAGTTTGTCTATCACTTGCTCGGGATATACGCCGAACTTCTCTTTGACTTCCTCCCGGCCATATCGCTCCGGTGTTTCCGCAACCCTCTTCGGCGTGTATATCTTGATCTTGTCAGTGACCAACTGGAAATAATCTTTGTCCCCGGTGACGCACCAGACATCGAACCCAGCCTTCTCTCCAGCTTTGGCCAGTGTTCCGACAATGTCATCAGCCTCAAACCCGGGCATCTCGAATTCAGTCAGATTGAGCGCCGCGCACGCGGCGTGAACCCGATGTATCTGGGCGGCCAGATCATCCGGCATCTTGGCGCGCGTCGATTTGTATTCCTCGTATCGCTCGTGCCTGAAGGTCGGGTGCTTGGAGTCAAAGACCACCGCAATATGATCCGGCTCTTCTTCACGTATGATCTTCAGCAACGAATTGACGAATCCGTAGACCGCGCCGGTATTCTCCCCTTTTTTATTGATGAGGGGATTGCGAATAAACGCAAAATAGGCACGGTACATAATTGCCGTGCCATCGATCAGCCAAAGCTCTTTGTTCTCAGCGCTCACCGGTACAATCCTTGTTCGAGTATATGATCCGCTACCTTGTCAGGGACCAGTCGGCTCAGATCCGCCAGCCCTATCCCCTTCTTTACGTGCGCCCGGATGTCACTCGAAGAAATATCCATCAGCGATGTCTTGACTATCTCGAACCGCTTCTCGTCAAATCCATCGGGAATGACCACCTCCGCTTTCGGGCGCGAGCCCACCAGCACAGCCACCTCTTGAATTATCTCTCTGGCCTCATACCAGGTCGGAAACTCGGCCAGGAGGTCCGCTCCAATGATAAAGCGAAATGTGGTGTGGGGATATCTCTTTTTGAGCGCCCGGACCGTGTGGAGCGTGTATCCCGGTTCCTCGGATTCCGCCTCGATCGTGCAGACCACCAGTTCGGGATGGCGTTCGCATGCCATGCGAAGCATCGCCACCCGCTCCTCGAATTCGGCGATATCAGGATTTGTCTTGCGCGGTGGAAGGTAGGATGGGACCATCAGGACACCATCCAGCGATTTGGCCAGAGCGATATCGGCGGCCAGCGCTACGTGGCCGCGATGTACGGGGTTAAACGTCCCCCCGAGTATCCCCCATTGTCCGCCATTATTTGGACTGCGCATTGGCTTGCGGTGCTGGCGGAGCCGGCACGGCGGCTATCTTCGCCAGATACTCATCTGCCTTTTTAAGTCGCTTATCGTTCGGGAATTCTTTCCTAAAAGCCGTGAATTTATCGTTTGCGGCGGTATAGTCCTTCTTAGTGAAGGACAATTCGGCCGACTTAAAGGCCGCCTCGACTATCTGTGCCTTCGCTTCCGGCACCAGCGGATGCGTCGGGAAGACCGTGACAAAATTCTCGAAACGCCGGCGCGCTTCATCGTACTCGCGAAGTCTCATCTCTTCTTTGGCCATCTCGTAATTCGCCAGTGGCGCGAACTCACTCGACGTAAAATCGTCTATGACCTTCTGGTAATACACTTTCGCCGCTTTCGACGCACCCATGCGGGTATAGGTCACGCCTGACATGTAGTACTTCTTGGCAAGTCTTCCCCTTGCGGCGGCCAGATACTTGTTCGCGTCAGCGACAAGTTCTGATTCCGGGTTATCGATGATGAACTCTTCGAGCTGTTTGATGGCGAGTTCGACCTCGCTCTGATCAAGACCGAAATGCTTCGGCGTGGCCTCAAAAGCTGAAACCGCCTTCATGAATTGCGACTGCTTGGCGAAAGGCGATGTTGGGTAGTTCACCACCAGCCGATTAAATTCAGCGGCGGCAAGATCATAATCATGATTGCCGAAGTATGACAGGGCGAGATAGTACTGCGCGGTGTCAACGATCGACTCACCGGGATAGGTGTATACCAATGTCTGAAACGCGTTGATGGCGGAGAGATGTTTCTTTTTATCCAGTCGCTCTTTGCCATAGGCAAACAGTTCGTCCTTGGTCATGTTGTTGAAGGATGGCGCCCCGCCGCAGCCGATGACCAGACTCGCGATAACCATCGTCATCGCCACCAGCGCTTTATGTAATTGTCCCGGTTTCAAACCTGATAACTCTCTTTCAGTCTTTTGTAGGTCGACATCACCTTGTTCATGTAAGTGACCGGAAGCGGCTTGCCGTTCCGGATCAAATCCCGCAGTCTGGTCTCACCAATATTGTACGCAACCAGTCCCTTGCGAATGTCACCATATTTCAGGATCTGTTCAAACAGATAATAGGTCCCCAACTTGATATTGGCTTCCGGCTCGTGAAGCGTAGGCGGTCCAACCCACTCAACACCCGCCTTACCCGCGACCGATTTCGCCACAAACGGCCTTAGTTGCATGAGACCCGCGGCCCCAGAATCGGAAACTTGATTCTTCTTGAAGGTCGACTCAACCATGATCACAGACACTACAAAAAACGGGTCGTAGTTGTATTTCTTGCTCTCGTTGTAGATCGTTTTGGTCAACTGGGTCACTTCGTCATCGGTGAAGCCGATCTCCAGATCCTCGATCACCTTGTACAGTTTGAGCTTGTCCTCGAGTTCGATAATGCGGCTCTGCTGGTAATCGATCTGCTTTTCAAGGTCGAACTTATCCGTGATGAGATAGACCAACAGCCCGGACTGGACCAGGTATATCACCATCATCAAGAAGGCGACCGGTTTGGAGAGATAGATGCCAAGTCGTTCAATATGTATCATATGGTCTCACCCACTGTTGTGGCTGAAAGGTCATAGCCGTCGGCCGAATCTATATGCACCATGCGAATCTGCCCGACCGCGAGTCCTGTCCCGCGGACATGCACTTCCTGGTCGATATCCGGGCAATCCCCCTGCGTCCGCGCGATTGCGTGTCCTTCGTCGTTAATGGAATCGAGTATCACCTCGACAGTGCGCTCGACCATCTCGCTGTTCTTGGCGAAGGCGATATCCCGCTGCAAAGTCATCAGCGCGTCCATCCGCTCAAGCTTCACTTCCTCCGGAACCTGGTCTGCCATCTGCTCTGCGGGTGTCCCTTCCTCGGCCGAATAGGTGAAGACACCCATCCGATCGAACTCCGCCTGACGGGTGAACTCCATCAGTTCCTCGAAATCTGCATCCGTCTCGCCGGGGAATCCAACAATAAAAGTCGTCCTCAAGGTCGCGCGGCCGTTGCGTGACCGAATTCGCTCCAACAGCGCATCGATCTTTGGCCGATCAACCCGACGACGCATTGCCGTCAGGACTGACTCGCTCACGTGCTGGAGCGGGAGATCGAAATACGGGAGAGTCTTATTGTCATCGAGCAAGTAATCGATCAGGTCGTTTTCCAGACAGGCGGGATAGAGGTACATCAAGCGGATCCACTTCAGATCCTCAATCTTTTCAAGTTCCTGCAGGAGTCTGATGACATTCATCCCGTCCGGAAGTCCATAGCCGTACATGGTCGCTTCCTGCGACACAAGGATCAACTCGCGCTTGCCATTCTTAGTTAAGAATTCCGCCTCGCGCAGAATTGACTCGAGTGGCCGGCTGCGGAATTTTCCGCGCATCAGCGGGATGGCGCAATAGGTGCAGGCGCGATCGCACCCGTCGGATATCTTGAGGTATGAATACGGAAAGCCGTCTGAGATGAATCTATCTTTCCAGCTAAGATATCCGAGCTTGCGTGACTCTATGCGGACAGTCTTGCGGCTGTTCAGCCTGTTGGTGACCGCGGTCGCGATCGAGTCAAGGGCTCCATGACCGAACGCACCATCCAGTTCCGGCATATCGGCCAGCATCTCGTCGCCGTAGCGCTGGGTCAGACATCCGGACGCGTAAAGAGTCTGAAGTTGACCCTCCTTCTTGAGTTGTCCCAGTCGAAGTATCTCGTTGATCGATTCTTCTTTGGCGGGAAGGATGAATCCGCAGGTATTGACGATGATCGACTCGGCATCATCGGGCGAACCGACCGGTTGATGACCCTCATCGATCAAACGAGCCGAAATGTAGTCGGCATCGACATCGTTTTTGGGGCATCCAAGTTTATGGACGTAGAACTTCATTCACCTACAGCTTCACGCGGTCGGCCGACTTTGGAAAATTCGGCTGGAACTCCTGCTCGGTGCAGGTTGCGTGATGCGACTCCTTCAGCAAGACGATGGTCACCAGTTCGTCGTTAATGTCAAAATAGGCTATCCGGCTGATCCGCATCTGCTTTGGATCGATCGTCACAGTCATCGAATCCGGGATAGCACTCCCCTTTGGACCGGTCCGAACCAGAAAATACTCGCGGTCCGGCCTAAGTATACTGGTTTTGAACCAATCGTCAAGCTTCCGAATGTAGGCGACTTCGGAACTCACCGCCCGGGTGGAGTCGATATCTTCAATGATAACCTGATTGTTCGCTTTCGAATAGCTGAAAAGCTGGTCGCTGGTGCGAAGGAACTTGTCCTCCCCTATCGTTACCAGGAAACGTCCATCTTTAGCCAGATACGCGGTCCCTTTGGCAGTGTCGGTCCGGTCGAAGATGTCCGACTCAAGAACAGACAGGAACTCTATCTCGATGCATTCGGATTCGGCTAGTTTGGCTTTGACGGCATCAAACTTGTCGGCGGCAGATACAGAGACTGATAGCCAAAGCAACAAAGCCATGGATAATAAAAGTGGGCGCTTCATATGTCAAATCCTTATACGTCTGGGAGAATGACTCAGTTCGAGTCGGAATTTGAACTGGCTGCCCCGGCAGGCGTGGCAAAGAGGGTTTCCAGATAGCTTTTGTCGACAATCACTTCACGGGCTTTGGAACCATCGAATGGCGACACGATTCCTGCCTCTTCGAGTTTATCAATCAGTCTGGCCGCTCGCTGGTAACCGATACCGAGACGTCGCTGTAGTAATGACACTGAACCCTGCTTGTGGCGCACCACCACCTCACAGGCTTCACGGAAGAGCGGATCGCCAAGGTCGACACCCTCAGACTCTTCCTTGTCCGCGTTGGTCTGCGATATTCCCTGAAGCTGTAGCATGCCTATTTTTTGCTCGCGGATGAACCCTACTATGCGGTCGGTCTCTTCGGACGACAACCAGGCTCCATGTATGCGGATAGGTTCAGGCTGTCCCGAACTGAGGAAAAGCATATCACCGGCACCCAATAGTTTCTCCGCGCCGTTTCCGTCAATGATGGTTCGCGAGTCAACTTTGGTCGCCACCTGGAATGCGATACGGGCCGGGAAATTCGCTTTGATAAGTCCGGTAATGACATCGACCGAGGGCCGCTGTGTCGCCAGGATCAAATGAATTCCAACGGCGCGCGCCATTTGCGCCAGACGAGTGATCAGCATCTCTGTCTTGGAAGATTGAGATGACATCATCAGATCGGCGAGCTCATCAACGAAGATGACTATGTACGGGAGTTTATCCTCTTCCTTGACCTGCTTTTTGTTGAAGTCCTCGATGTTTCGGACCCCGGCTGTGGCCAGGCGGCGGTAACGGTTCTCCATCTCGACGACAGCGTCTGAAAAGACCTTTTCAGCGCCACGAGGAGTGGTTACGACAGAACGGCCCAAATGCGGGAGGCCCTGATAGACCGAGAGCTCAAGCATTTTGGGGTCGACAAAAATGAACCTGACCTGCAGCGGGTGCATGCGATAGATCAGCGATGTGATCAGCAGGTTCATGCAGACGGACTTGCCCGAGCCGGTCGCGCCAGCTATCAAAAGGTGCGGCATCTTGGCAAGGTCGGCTATAAATGGCTTCCCTGCGGTTGTCTTACCGAGCGCCATCGGGAGCCTTATAGAAGGATTATTGAACTCCTCTGACGAGAGGATATCCCGACAGTAGACCATCTGGGGTGTGCGATTCGGTATCTCTACACCGACCGCCGCTTTCCCCGGAATAGGGGCGATAATGCGGATTCGCTTCGCCTTGAGTGCCAGCGCAAGGTCATCGGCAAGGTTGACGATCTGGTTGACCTTTATCCCCACACCCGGCTTGAACTCGTAGCGTGTGATGATCGGGCCGGGATAGCGTTCTATTGGGCCATCTATATTTACGCCAAATGTCTCAAGTGTGTCTTTAAGCGCTTTGGAGGTGACGGCCAGTTCATCCGCGGAGACCGCCTGACCCGGATCAGGGTTCTCCTGCAACAGGTCCAATCCAGGGTAAGTGTATTTGAACGAGGTCACCTGTATCGGTTCGGCCGGTTTTTTGACTGTAGTTTTCCGCTTGGAGCGTTTCTCCGATGGTTCATCGAATAGATCAAGGGGCTCAGCCTCTTCCTCCTCGATTGGTTCTATCGCCTTTGGCTCAGGCTTGCGGACGACATGTTCGTCGTCGTCTTCAATCTTGCCATTTTTCGATGACCTGAATGCCCACTTGAAGCTGAAAATGCTCTTGAGCCAACCAAGCGGCACCTGGTAGAGCTTCTTCCAGGGAGCAGACCCCTGCTTTATGAGATGTCCCAGCAGGAACGGCGTAATGACCGTGTACAGGAGAAGTAGGATAAAAACCAGGCCGCCAAGCAGCAAATAGGAGCCGGTTGTCCCAACCAACTTGAGAGTCAGGACTGTTAAGAGTCGCCCGACATACCCGCCAATAGCGCCGGAGTCAGGCGCAATAGAGCTCCCTTCCGCGAATTGGATATTGATCATCATCGTGGCACAGAGGCCGACGATGAAGAGGAGGATGACACGCATCCGGACCTTTTCAACCAGAGCCTTGGAGAACAATCCCAGCGAAACTGAGACGAGGCCAAGAGGAATAAAGAAGGCGAGCCAACCTACCACAAAGTAGAGCAGAAATGAGAGATAGGCGCCAAGCATCCCGGCCTGATTGGCGAAATTGATCTCCCAGGGGTTCAGGGCGCCATCGACCTCTCCGCTGATACGTGCGTCGTCTATCCGGTCATGGGAGACTAGGGCAACCAGCACGAACAGGGCCATAATGACCAAGCCGACCCCAAGGATCTGTTTACCGCGATTAGTTTTCTTTTTTGACGCCATACTTCCGGGCAATGGAACGACAGATGTGTACAAAACGCAATTATAAAACAGCCAGAAAAGCGAGGCAGGACGCCAATCCCGCCTCGCGAAGTAACTTGGAGTTAGCCCGCTACTTGCGGACCGCTTCTTTCAGGCGGCTCCCCGCTCTAAAGACTGGTACTTTGGTGGCCGGGATGGTAATAACAGCGCCGGTGCGAGGATTACGGCCCGCCCGTGCTTTCCGCTTGGAGATTGTGAATGTCCCGAACCCGGAGAAACTGACTTTTTTCCCTTTTTTCAGTTGGGTGGTGACATTCCCGATCAGCGCCTGAAGCGCCTTGGTCGCCTGGCGTTTAGTGATCCCTGATTGGGCCGCCATCTGGGCGATCATCTGTTCTTTCGTCATTGCGCATTCCCCTCTGACAGAGATGGTTGAATAGGATTGAACATGTTCGGGTAAAGGGTCGATTTTCGGGGAAGTTCAGTCAACTAAAAACAGGGAATCGGGTCCGCCCCCTCCCCTATTGATTCAGGAATGAGCCGGCATTGGCTGTCGAGCTGTTATCCACCTTGATCGCGGGGATAGCGGTCACGAAAAGCCTGAATGAATATCCCCGGCCTGACCCGACTGGAACCCAACTGAACTCCCCTGTCCAGCAATGGAGGGTCTTGCGGAAAGAGACTTCGTTACGCACGGTGAACTGGCGGCCAATATCGTAGGACTGTGAATACCTTACCAAAGTGGTCTGAGTAAGTGCGAACTCCAGAGCGACCTGCAGGAAGCTTGATTTGATAAACCGTTCCTCGCGGCCCGATTCATTGTAGGTGTACGCGAGCCGCAGATCCCAACCCCGTCTAGTGGACGACTGCTTTTGACTGGTGGTAGACGCGGTCGTTGTCGGCGAAAGCGAATCGCGCTGAGGTGTGGTTACTTCGGGCAGGTCATCAAAGAGGAAGCGCGAGCCTGATAGACCAAAGCTCGCCGACAGGTTGAACTGCTCAAGATACGGGCTCCAGAAACTAGCCTTGCTCGTCCCCGGTCGATAGAAGGAGTGGGTCATGCCGCCGTTGATCGTGATCCGGGGGATGATGTTGGACTGGAATGACGTCGTCATTGGCGAGAAATTGAACGAATCCTTCTCCAAATCGTAGTTGAATGACGAGTTTATCGAGACAAGCTCCAGATTCATCTCTCCGTCCCCCTTCTTTATCTTCGCCTGATAGAGCTGGCTCAGGGAGAACTGGAGTTGCTGGGCGGTCGCGGCATTGTACTGGCCAACCCCGGTAAAACTCCTGACATCGCTATGCAAATTTGATTTTGGAATGTACGTGTATGATACCGACGGTGTCAGAACCTGCCGTAGCCCAAGCAGTCCAAGCATCTTGGGATAGAGCGTACCGTAGACATCGGTGCTCGCGGTCACACCCGCCGAGTATTTGTATGTTCGGTAGAATGACTCGGACAGACCGATCTGGCGCGTGGTGTCGGTCGCAAAGAGGTATTGCCAGTTCTCACTGTAATTGGCGCCCGGACGTATCTTGATATACTTGGCCAGAGTCAGCGGCAGGTTGACATCGAATGAAAAATCCTGATAGGCGTACTTCTTGCGCACGAAATAGAAGCTGGTGTCGCGGATCACCACGTTGGTGGTGTCGTTGGTGACAGGATTGATTGCCAATGTATCGTTCACATAGACCGTATCGATCCTGCGGTTTTTATCTGAATAGAAGTTGAAAGAAGTGCGAGGCGATATACGCAAGTTATTGTACCAGTTGGTCTGGAGCTGACCGTTCTCATCGAGGCCTCCACTTCCAAACGGCGAGATGACCGGCAGAGTGATACCGACATTTTCGGTTTTGTCCGTGCGACGATCCGTCTGCGGAATTATCTCATGCGAAAAGCCGCCCGAAAGGGTCATCGACTTGTTCAACCGCCGGGTAAATGTCGCTTTGCCGTAGATCCGGTTGTTCAGCCGCGTATCCAGATCGGTGGAGTAATCCTGATAGTAGGTCTTGTCAGACACATACTGTCCATAGCCGGTGACTTTAAAGTCAGGACTGAATTCGTGCGAATGACCCGCGTATATGTCATACTTGGTCGACTTGGACTCGGAGGCCAGATTTGAATTGAAGCTGGTTTCCTTGGTGTAGTTGCTCCGCAAATAGCCATCGTACGCGTACAGCTTCTTGTACCGGAACTGCCCCGAAAGGGTAAACGCCGAGCGGCTCTCATGATAGCTCATGGCTCCCTGTAGATCCCAGTATTCCGAGGCCGCCCAGTAGTAGCCGACATTTTGAATGTACCTGTCACCTTGTTCAATATTGCCGAATGTGAAAGGCAGAATTCCGGAGTGCCTTCCCTTCTTGAGCGGGAAGACATAGTATGGGAGCGCCAATATCGGGAGCCGTCCGAGATTAAACACCACCGGCCGCGCGATCAGCTTGTCGTTCTCGATAAACTTCATGTTCTTCGAGAAGAAATGGAAATGCGGCTCGGCCGCGTCGCAGGTCGTGTAGCGGCCATCCTCCACATAAAAAATGTTCTCCTGCGCGCGATAGACCCGCTCTCCGTAATAGAATCCAGTCTCATACTTGGATTTAGACTGGACGATCTTCCCTTTCTCTGTATCTATGGAGTACTCAAGATAATCGCCGAAAAGCTCTTCCTCCTTATCTTTGAGGATGACCGGGATCGGATTCGGCTGGTAGCGGGCCGTCAGGGTGCTGTCGTTCGGAAAACTGTCGCGCACAATATCTGCGGAGTACGCCTTGATGAGACGATCCTGCGTATCGAAGAGCACCTGATGCGCGTCCAGCTCGACTGTGCCCGACTCAATATGCGACTGTCCCAACAGAGTGATAACCGAGTCCGCCATCTGATAGCGAATGAAAGTTGAGGAATAGTCGATCGTGTCCTGCACCGTGATGACCGCCGAATCTACCGTCTTCTCCTTGGTGTTGATATAGCTCCCGATCGCCCCGCCGAGGACGGTAACCGACTGTAGTTGCTCATTGGCCACATCAAATTGTATGGTGTCGCCTGAGACCGCATTCTCGCTTGATTCGTCTCCCCCTCGTTTGGCGGGATAGTACCAGGAGTAGGCCTGACCAACCGAAGTCACGTTTTTGAGGGCGCCGTACTGAAAGTCAAAATCGATCTGTCGGCCCGTCAGGATCGACTGGTCTACCAGGACCGAATTGTCCGGCAAAGTATCAACGACTTCCTTGAACTCAGCCCGCGCAGAGTCCGTGACCTCTATTCTGCTCAAAAGATCATTTTCGGTGTAGACCGTGATGAATGAGCCTTTAACCGTCGATTTCCCGCGCTCCAGAACCGGGCGTTCGTATAGCTCCAGCAGCCCCTCTTTCTGGTGCATCACGGACTTGCCAGCCGTGGCTTTGATGTCCTTGGAGGTGATGATCACATCCCCCTGCGCGACGGCCACGGCCGAGTCCGACTCGTATTCGACCAGGTTGGCGTCGACCTGCACCATCTCGGCTGAGTCGGGATAATTCAGGTAGACTGTCGGGCGCTTCTCCATCCGGAAGTACTTCTTCGTTCTGTCATAGAAAGCGTTCGTGCCGGTGGCGAAGAGCGAATCGGACTTGGACCAGAGCTCGACATATGGACCCTTGGCGACCGCCACGTTGGTCAGGAGGTCGTAATCAACTGAGTCGGCGAGCAGGCGGTATATCTTGTCCTCAATAATGACCGAGCCGCGAAGAATCGCTTTTTTGCCCCTTATCCAGGTGGCAGAATCACAGGCAATAGTCCCCGACTCGGTGCGAAAAGCGACTGAGCCGACCGCAATAGTGGTATCCTGCGTGGCGCCGAGGAGGACTTCCAGGAGGTCCGCATGGTCAAGATCGAGCCTCTGTGCTCGTTGGCCATGGGCCACCGAGACGCTCAGAAGGAGCAAGCAGAGTATGTGAGTGATCTTACGCATGCCCGATCAGCGTTAACAAAGCTGATTTGTACTCCTCGATCCTGACAGCATCGGCTCCTCCCAGTTGCGCCGCTTTGTTACTTCCACCGCCTTTCAGCCCAAGCGATGGCCCGAGTCTCTTGGCCAGGTCGCCGGCGTGGAGGCCGCTGGGGGCGCTGACCGCAAGCAGCAGTTTCCCATCCGCAACGAGCATCACGAGACCATCGATCCTGTCAGCCACCATCCCGGCCAAATGTCCGGCGGTCTGTGCGTCCATGCCTTCCATCGCTTTATACACCAACTTGAGTTGGCCGACTTGGGTCGCCGCGGCTATCAATTCCTCGGCTCGAATCGGAAGAAGCTCCTTGAACAACTGCGCGATTTGCTTGCGCTGTTCACGATTCTCAATGGAAAGCTTGTCGAATCTCCCGGCAATGTCGTTTATATTGCAGGTGAGGGTTTTGGCCAGTGAGTCCGTTACTCCGAAGCGCGTGCGGTAGTCATCTAGAGCCTGCGCGCCGGCCAGAAACCTGATCAAGGCATGTCCCCTCAGCTTCTCCCATCCAATGATCTTTATCAGACCAACTTCAGCCGTCGAAGACACATGGGTTCCACCGCACGCGGAGTAGTCAAATTCGCCCACTTTAATGACGCGCAGTTCTCCCTCGCGACTCGGAATCTTGCGCAAAGGGAGACTCTCAAGTTCGGCGCCGGAGACAAACAGGATGGTCACCGGCCAATTGGCATACAGTATCTGGTTGGCTTCGGTCTCGAGTGTTTCAATCTGCGACTGCTCGACCGACGCGCAGTTCAGTTCAATGGCGCCATAATCATCCCCCAGATGAACTGAGACAGTCTCATAGTCGAATTTTCTGACCGCTATCTGTGACAGGATGTGCTGCGCCGTGTGCTGTTGGCGATGGACCTGCCTGCGCGCCGCGTCAACTAGCCCGCGGACGGAAACGCCCGCTTCGCCGACTTTCCGTTCGGAAATATGCAGGACATCATGCTCTAACTCGACAACATCGATGATCGGTACCTCGCCAAGCAGGCCGGTGTCGAACAGTTGGCCGCCCGAGGTCGGATAGAAGGCCGAACGGTCCAGGACTGTCTGAAAGCGACCATCTACCTCTTTCGAAGACTTAATGGTGGCCTCAAACTCCAGGAGATCCGGGTCACGGTAATACAGTCGCTCGGTCACTTGCTTCCTCAAGTTTCGGTTCGGGTTGCGGCACGACAAAGTCGGTCATCGCGAGTGTGCAGGCCAGAGACTGCCAGACTCTGACCAGGGCGCACGCCTGAAATAGCGCAAATTCTATGATGGAGCCAAGCATATTTGACAATCCACCGGTTACAATTAGAGCAAGCCCTTCGACTGCCAGCCAGCACAGGATAAACGGTAGATAAAACGCGAGGTACATGCCGAATATTTTCAGGCCCCGCCGGACAAGGATGGTGTAAGCCGCCTTAAATGAATCACCCATGCCCGCCAGACCAAATCTCTCTTCCCCGCCAGAAAGGG
>CAYNIJ010000008.1:0-119487 GCA_964397415.1 uncultured Ignavibacteriales bacterium
TACACCGACACCAATGTCAAACAGCAGCCGACTATCGGCTATGCTGTCGGCCTTGCCTGGACTGAACTGGGAGGCGAAGTCCTTCCGGTTGAAGTTGTCCCGATGCACGGCAAAGCGAAACTCACTCTCACCGGCTCACTCGGCGAAGTGATGCGTGAATCCGCCACCGCAGGGCTCTCCTACATCCGCAAACACTCCCAAGCCTTTGGGCTGAACGAGAACTTCTTCGATGATCTGGAACTGCACGTGCATGTCCCCGAAGGCGCTGTCCCCAAAGACGGCCCCTCCGCTGGCATTACATTGCTTACGGCGCTGTTGTCATCGCTGACTAATATTCCTGTTCGCACGGATATCGCCATGACCGGTGAAGTGACTCTGACCGGAGACGTCCTGCCGATCGGTGGATTGAACGAAAAACTCCTGGCCGCCAAGCGGCATGGCATTATGACCATCATCATCCCGGAACGAAATCGTAAAGATCTGACCGAGATGCCCAAGGAACTGCTGGATGGTCTCAAATTGCATTATGTGCGGGATATTGACGATGTGCTGAAACTCGCCATGACCCGTTCACCGTATACCCAAACGCGCCCCCGCACGAGCAGTCGAACCGGGGCACGTGTGACCCGCCCCCACTGAGGGACGGAAACCGAGGAGAGCGACCATCGCCAAAAAGTTAACCGCTGAGTTTGTCGGCTCGTACTTCGCCATGTCGCAGTTGCCGAAAGATAGTCGCCCGCAGGTTGCCCTGGCCGGGCGTTCTAATGTCGGCAAGTCTACCCTGCTCAACCGGCTGGTCGGACAGAAAAATCTGGCGAAAGTATCCTCCACCCCCGGCAAAACCAGGTCGCTAAACTTCTTCACTATCGCCGACCGCTTCTATCTGGTCGACCTCCCTGGCTATGGCTATGCCAAGGTCTCCAAGTCGCTCAAAGATGAATGGGGAAAACTGATTGAGACCTATCTCCGAACTTGCCCGAATCTGACCGGGCTGGTTATGCTTCTGGATGTTCGACGCGACGTAACCGATGACGACCTGCAGATGCTGGAATGGCTCGCCAAGCGTTCTCTTCCTGTCCTTGCGGTCGTCACCAAGGTTGACAAAGTGAGCCGGAACCTCTATAGCCGCAAGGTTGCCGAGGTCGAGCGCGAACTGCAGATCCCCGCAATCCCGTTTTCGTCTATCTCCGGGATCGGTAAAGATGAATTGATCGGGTCGATAAATCACCTGATCGCCACCACCACCACCGTCAAAAGGTGAAGGAAACGATGGGTAAGAACAGAGTAGTTATTGGGTGCCAATGGGGCGACGAAGGTAAAGGAAAGATCGTCGACCTCCTTGCCGCCGACGCCGATGTTATCGCACGCTGCCAGGGTGGGGCCAATGCCGGCCACACCGTCTGTGTCGGTGACAAAAAATATGTCCTCCATCTCATCCCGTCAGGCATCATCCAGCCGGGAAAGATCTGCTATATCGGCAATGGCGTGGTACTCGACCCGTTCACCTTCAAGGATGAACTCGATTTCCTGACCAGCAAGGGGATTGACTATAAGAACCGCCTCTTCATCTCCCCCGCCACCAATCTGGTGCTGCCGTATCATAAACTGATCGACGCGATCGAGGAAGAAACCCGCGGTACGTCGTCAATCGGCACTACCATGCGCGGTATCGGTCCGGCGTATGTCGACAAGGTCGCCCGCCACGGTATCCGGATGATCGACCTGTTCAATCCGGAGAGATTGCGTCATCGGCTTGAATACAATGTCAAAATGAAATCCCGCTATCTCGAGGGTTCTTCCGACGAGCGCGCCAATATCGAACTGACTATCGAGAGACTGAAAGCGCTTGTCGAGCTCTTCCGTCCGATGGTGGTTGATGTTTCTCTCCATCTCAATCAGGCGTTTCGCCAGGGGAAGAAGATACTTTACGAAGGAGCCCAGGGAACGATGCTGGATGTTGACCTCGGCACCTATCCTTACGCGACGTCATCCAACACTATCACCGGCGGCGTGCTGACCGGTCTCGGTATAGGCCCACACATGATCGATGAAGTAATCGGCGTGGTCAAAGCGTATTCTACTCGTGTTGGAGCTGGACCCTTCCCGACCGAATTGGTTGATGCTGTCGGTGAGAAGATCCGCGCGGTCGGCGATGAATACGGCGCGACCACCGGTCGCCCTCGTCGCACGGGATGGCTTGATCTGGTGGCGCTCCGTCACGCGGTAAGGATCAACGGCGTTGATTCGATCGCCATCACCAAGCTCGATGTGCTCGATGATATGGACGAGATAAAAGTCTGTACTGATTACGAGCTGAATGGAAAGAAGCATCATGAGGTGCCGCTCGATCTGGCCGAATTGCAGTTCGCCAAGCCGGTCTACACGACCATGCCCGGCTGGAAAGCGGACACCACCGGCACAACGTCATTTGCGGCCCTGCCGGAGAAGGCGCGAACCTATCTCGAGTACATCGCGAAAGATCTGGGCGTGACTATCTGCCTCGTCTCCACCGGCGCGAAACGCGAAGAAACGATTCTGGTGTAATTACTGTTTCGTCGTTGCAGGAGGCGCAGCGACCAATAGCTCACTATTTATATTCTACTCTCTTTAAGTGCGGAACCACCTCCGGTTCCGCTTTTCCACAAAAAAATCACACCCTGCATTTCCTTTCACACTCACGTTTTGCTTCGCTGTCATCGCACCTCGAAACATCCTCTATTGCAAAGATATAGCCATATTTGATACTGGACTCACTTTGTCCATTTCCGAACAAAGGATACACATTCGTTAGCTCTGTCGAGATGTTGTCACTGTACCTTTGTCGTTCGCGGGTATAAGAGGCATGAACAGTACAGTAAGAGGACATATGCGAGGACCTCCGGTCCGTGCTCACTCGAGCGATGTGACTCTCATGACGTCTCTGGAGCGAAGCATCTGCTTCGTTTTTTTATGAGATGCCCCGGAGAGGACAACTGCTCTGATCTCTGTTGAGTTGAATGTCTGGTTGGGCGAACAAGATGAGAATTGGAGGACAAGATGAGGAAGAGACTTCCCATGGCGATCTGTCTGGCAGTGCTCGCGTTGTTGCCGCTGACGGTCAACAGTCAATCGAGCGCGTATCTCGGCCCTCACCTGGGCATTCAGAAATCGCCCGATGCGGAGAACACAAATTACCTGGTTGGCGCTACCTTGCGGCTACCCCTCCTGCCGGTACTGAGTGTGGAGGGTGACGTCAGTTACCGTCAGGAAAAATACGGCAATGGTTCGCTGACGGTCAAAGACTGGCCCATCACTGTCACCGGACTCCTCTACCCGCTACCCATTCTGTATGGAGGTATTGGCGGAGGATGGTATAATTCCTCGCTCGACTATTCTGAGACCTACAATCTGGCGGGGTTTGATGATGAGACCACTCAGGAATTCGGGTGGCACCTGGCCGCTGGAGTGGAACTACCGGCCTCGTCCAAGGTCAAACTCTTCGGTGATGTGCGGTGGGTCTTTCTTGACCGAGAATTTCAAGATCTCCCGGGAGCGGTGTTAGATGGTGCGAAATCGGATTTCTATTCGATCAACCTGGGTCTGCTATTCGGCCTGTAGCTTGATCAAGTGAACCACGGTCCCGTTGCCTTGTCCGCGACGGGATCGTGGGGATCGAAACAAATCGCGACTATTTACCACAGCGGCATTCGCGCTTCTTTCAGCCCTTTGCTTTCAAGATAGGCAAGCAATTCCGTGGCGGCATCGCCGCCACGTTTGGCGTGGTGAAGCAGTGTGTATCCATGCGGCCCTTTCGCGTTTAATAGCGATGGAAAATCTTCGAGCGCCTGTTTCACCAGCGCGGTTTTGCCGAGCATGGTCAATACAAAGAGATTCGGACGCGCTCCTTGGCCGATCAGGTAGTTCGCTATCTCGTCATCGCCGACATGCCCGGCCCCTTCGAGCGCCGTCTCGAAATCACCCCCTCCCCAATCCCAGGTCGCATACAGGAGGTTTGGATTTTCCGCCAGCATCGCCTTCACCTTGACGAGATCATTATGACCGGCGGCAACAAAGTCTCTTACCAGATCATCGGCGAAACTTGGCGGTTTGGGCGGGGCAGCCGGTTTCTCTTTCGTGGTGTCAGATTGTGCCAGAAGAGTCGGGGCGATAATCGCCGTGCCGACAGTCAATGAGGCTGTAGTGAGGAAAGTTCGTCGATGCATGTGTTTTTCTCCGGATGGTGAACAGTGGCGTACTGTTGGAGAGATAGACGGCCCAAAAGTGGATTTGTTGCATCCAGTTTACGAGTGACAGATGGCCCGATTTTGAGGGAACGGCTGATGGCTATTGGAAGAACTTGGAAACTTCCCCAAAAAAATTAAAGCGCCGCTGGTATGGGCGGCGCTTCAATATTTCTAAAGGATCGTATGAAAAAGCTAAGACTAAGGTAATCTCCCCGCCCCCCACTATGTCACCCGACTGTCATCAGATATGACAATCTTCACTTTTCTTACGCTTTTTCGCCCTGGCCTGGGCCAGATTCTCTCATTTTCAGCCAATTTTCCGCTGGAACTGCCTGCCGGTCATGCTGTATTATCCCCTACCGGCCACCAGGCCGCCCGACACGGCAAACAGAACTACCAATAGGAGATAGGTAACTCATGAAGAAACTGGTACTTGGGCTGGCTATCCTGTCGCTCCTGGGAGCGGTCGTCTGCGCGGACAGCGCCGACTCCACCAAAAAGGCCGACCAACCTGCCCAGAAATCCGAGACCAAACCGGCTGACAAGGCGGAAAAGCCTGCCGAGAAGAAAGGTGAAATGATCACAACCAAAACCGGCCTGCAGTATACCGACTTGAAGGTCGGGACGGGTGCCGAGGCTGCCACCGGCAAACGGATCGCTGTCCACTACACTGGATGGCTCTATGAGAACGGCAAGCGCGGCACTCAGTTCGACAGCTCCCGCGGAAGCAACCCGTACGCGCTCGCGCTCGGTGCCAAGCAGGTTATCGATGGATGGGACGAGGGGATTGTGGGAATGAAAGTTGGCGGTATCCGCGAACTGATCATCCCACCAACGCTCGCTTACGGTAAACGCGGCTATCCGGGCTATATCCCGCCCGATGCGACGTTGATCTTCGAAGTAGAGCTGATGGACGCTCAGTAAGTCGTTGTCGAGATGAAAATTGCCGCGAAATGCGGTCGGCAGAAATAATTAAGGCGCTGTGGGAATCCCGCAGCGCCTTAATCTTCTTAAAGAGGTAACATAAGAAAAGCTAAAGGTAACGCACTGGTTATAACGCAATAGTGTCCAAAAAGTGTCCATGTTTCGCGTATTTTTTTGTGAATTTTTCATCCCAGCTCTACTCACACCGAATTAATGCTTTGTAAATCAACAATTTAGCGCATCGCATGTCGGCTAACAAAGACTCAAAAAATCTTCGATACGTGGACGATCAATCCGGATGTGCACGGCGTGTGAACTTCCGGAATATCCCTTGCCTCCGTACACTGAGCCATTATCTTGCAACAAGATAGCTGAATATTTGGGGAATCTCATATGCGAAGTCCGGCGCTCACACTTCATTTCGTCTTGTTCACACTCGGTCTGTTTTTGTGCAGTACTTCTGCCGAAGCCCGCACACCCATCTCAATTCGATTTATTGGCGGCCTGAGTCAGGCCGGGGCTTACGAAGTTAATGGCAATCTAAGCGATCCGACTCTGCTAATCGGCTTCGGTACTCGATTTCAGCTAACCAAGCGGCACTCCGTCTTCTTGGATGTCGAACGGATAGAATTGAGCCATCGTCCAGCGACAAACTACGAGGCCTTCCTGACCGACTTTGCACTCTCCCGCGAACCATTGACAGAGGCAAACAGCAGTTTTTCACCATACTGGCCGATCACACTCGGGTATCAATTTGATATTCTGAGCGGAAGTGAAAATAGAATCTCTCCTCACTTCACTCTTGGAGTTTCGATGCTACGGACTAGCATTACATCTGGTTACTCTATGTATCCCAATCTCGATGTAAATTCCAGCGAAGTGGTCGAAAGAGATTCAAAGGCCACACAGACTGACTTCGGTATCAGCCTGGGGCTCGGGTGTTCAGCACGTGTCAGCTCATTTCTCAGCATCTCTCTTGATGGCAGATTCAGAGACCTCGGTGCGCCCGTCAGGTCATTTCAGACACGCGGCCGACCGGATACTCAGCAAAACATTAGTGGACTGGTCTTTCAAGGAACAGATTATGACCAAAGTCCCTCCAAGCCACGGTCCGGAGGATTTGAAGGCAGACTGATTCTCGAGTTTCGTCTCTAATCAGAGCCACTCACAAATGAAAAAGGGCTGGTCGATCGACCAGCCCCTTTTGTTTTCTGCCCTACACTCTATTTCATCGCCGCGAAGGCGTTTGTCAGATCCGAGATCAGGTCATCCGCATGCTCTATCCCGACCGACAACCGGATCAGATTATCCGTTATCCCGTTCGCTTCGCGAACATCTTTCGGAATCGAAGCGTGCGTCATTGCTGCCGGATGATTTATCAGCGACTCCACACCGCCTAACGATTCAGCCAGAATAAAGACTTTGGTGGAGGTCACGAATTTCTTCACTTTCTCAAAATCCGCCTTCACGGTGAACGATATCATTCCGCCCGGCATGGTCATGCCGTTTAGCACAGGTTTCCCGTCTACGCCTGGGAAGAATATCTTGTCCACCGCGTCAACCGTCTCCAGATACTCGACCACCTTCATGGCGTTGATCGAGTGGCGCTCCATTCGGATATGCAGTGTCTTCAAACCGCGAATCACCAGCCATGACTGGAACGGATCAAGCACGCCGCCTACCGCGAATTGGTTGAACCGGACTCGCTCCGCCAACGCTTCGTCTTTGACGACCAATGCCCCGGCGATAACATCGCAATGCCCGCCGAGATATTTCGACGCCGAGTGATGGACGATATCCGCCCCCAACTCCAGCGGACGCTGGATATAGGGAGTCGCGAAGGTATTATCCACGGCCAGCAGGATATTGTGCTTTTTCGCGATAGCCGCAACCGCCGCGATATCGATGATCTTCATCAGCGGATTGGTCGGTGTTTCCGTCCAGAAGAGTCTTGTGTTCGGCTTGACCGCTTTTTCGAAATTGGAGGGGTCGGTACCGTCGATATATGAAAAGTCCAGGCCGAAATTCCGCATCAGCCGCTCAAACAGGCGTCGTGTGCCGCCATACAGGTCATCGACCGCCACCACATGGTCCCCTGATTTCAACAGATCGAGCACCGCGTTCAGCGCCGCCAAACCTGAAGAAAACGCGAATCCGTGAGTCCCATTCTCAAGGTCCGCCAGGATCTCCTCCAGCGCCGCACGTGTTGGATTGGCCCATCGTGAGTAAACATACCCCGACTCATCGCCGGGATAGCCGACACGATAGGTTGAGCTGGGGAAGATCCCCTGCGTCACACCGCCGGTATGATCAGCCGCGATCTGTCCCGAGTGGATCGCCTTGGTTTCGAATCGGAAGTTTTTCCAGCGTTTATCTTTGTTCTCCATTAGAGGAGTCCTTTCTCACGCATCCAGCTGTCTGAGTACATTTTGCTGATATATTTCGAACCGGAATCCGGAAGGATCACCACTACGATCTTCTCTTTGCTCAGCGTTCTCGCGTGCTGTAGCGCGACATGTACTGCCGCCCCGGATGACCCGCCCGCCAATATCCCTTCTTTGCGCGCCAGATCACGCCCGGCCGCAAAACACTCTTTGTCAGTCACCTGGTAGATCTGGTCAATGACCGAGAAGTCGATCGTCGGGCAGAGCATATCTTCGCCGATCCCTTCGACCAGGTACGTGTGCGGCTCGATCATCGTTTTATCCTTATGGTACTGATAATAGATGGAGCCGATTGGGTCGGCGGCGACCACTTGGATTTTCGGGTTCTTTTCTTTGAGATACTTGGCGATCCCGGAGACTGTCCCTCCGGTCCCTATCCCACCGACAAAAACATCGAACTTGCCGCCGGTCTGACGGTAAAGTTCCGGGCCGGTGATCTTGTAGTGGGCCTCGGTATTGTCGAGATTGAAATACTGCCCGATCATGTATGAATTGGGGGTCTCGCGATGTATCCGCTTGGCGGTTTCATAATAGCTTTCCGGCGACTCGGCAGGAACCGCGGTCTTGCAGATATGCACCTGGGCGCCAAACGCTTTTAACGTATCCACCTTCTCATTCGACATTTTGTCCGGGATTGTCAGGATAGCTTTGAATCCGTTCACCGCCGCGAACATCGCAACCGCCGCGCCGGTATTGCCGGAGGTCGCCTCGATGATCGTCCCGCCCGGCTTCAGGTCACCGCGCCTGATCGCCTGCTCCAGGATATAAACAGCCATCCGGTCTTTGACCGACCCGGTCGGGTTAAGAAACTCCAGTTTGACCAGCACGGTTGCTTCAACCCCGTACTCTTTAGGCATCCGCTGGAGGCGGACCAGGGGGGTATCCCCGATCGTCTGGGTGATGTTGTCGGCGTAAAATCGGTCGGTCATGGTCCTGAACTTTCCTTGAGCGGTTGCTGTTATCGCCTCAGCGGGCCGGAACCGGCCGCCGGGCTTTGAATATGACAAACACCCGCGGCGGTGAATCGTTCAGACTTTCGAGGCCGCGGTCTCCTGCCATTAAAGGGCGTCCGGGGCCGGTTCGTCAACTACTGTATCGTCACAGGAACGAATGAAAAAACAATTGACAGCCCGCTAACGGCTGCGTACTCATAGTCCGCCCAAGTGTTCGCATGGCTCACTGACCGGCGAAGAGGGGGCGAACCACGTACCAACCTGAGAAAATTCAGAGGATATTGAGGAAATAGCATGTTTTGTAATCAGTGCAATGAGAAGATCGTCGGCAAACCGGTCAAACAGGGGGCGGAATATTACTGTTCGCTCGAATGCGCCAACCTCGCTTCCGGCATCGACCCCGAGGAAGAGGCCGAAGAATACTTTGAGGAAGAACAGATCAATAACGAATTCTTTGAGGAAGAAGAGTAGCGGGGAAGATCCAGCACCCGCCCATCAGTCGCGTGATATCTTCAGGATCTCATAGGACAACATCCCGGCCGGCACCGATATCTGGACTTTGTCGCCGACCGATTTCCCCAGAAGCGATGCTCCGATCGGTGACTTTACTGAGATGATATCTTTATCCACATCCGATTCATCCGCCGGGGCGATGGTATAGAGGATCTCCTCGCCATCCCGCAGGTCCTTCACCAGCACTCTTGAGAACAGGTAGACCTTGTCGTTGGGGATCTTGTCGACATCGACCGTCCGGACCCGCGACAGTTTATCCTCGATCTCGGCGATCTTTCGCTCCAGGTGGCGCTGAGCCTCCTTGGCGGCATGGTATTCAGCATTCTCAGACAGATCCCCCAACTCCATCGCCCGCTTGATTTCGGCGATAAGCTTGGGACGGTCCTCGAATTTCAGCTTCTTCAGCTCCCCTTCGAGTTTGATCCGGCCATCTTTGGACAAATAGATATGGTCGCTCATAGGGGTCCAATATATAGGATTATCATCGATCTGGCAACTAATGGCGTCGGCGGGCCAAAAGCAGGTACAGCGCCAGCGATAGTGCCAACCCCGGCAGGATCGGCTCAATCCCGAGCCAGTAACCGTCGGGATTCCAATACCCCGACAGATACCATGTCAGCGACAGCGCGCCGGACAAGACAATTGACAACATCGCGGTTCCTCCCGAAAATCTCCGCTTTCCAATAAATGAACTGACCACTGGCACAACCAGTGCTGGCGCGCCGACCGACCCGAACGCGTACCAGATATCTACTGCCGACTTGTAGAATAGCCCGACCGCCAGCGCCAGGACCGTCGATACCGCCAGCCCTATCCGGGTTATCTTGGTAATGCGCGCCTCGTCAAATGGACGAATACGTCGCACCAGATCGTTGCTGAACGTTGAGGCGGCGATGAACGAATACGAGTCGACTGTCGACATGACGGTTACCAGCATCGCCACCGCGAAGAGTCCGGATATCCCCACTGGCAGCACCTGATTGGCCAAAGCCGGATAGGCCGCGACCGGGTCGGTCAGGTTGGGCAGTAATGCCTTAGCATACAATCCGCACGAAGTTGTCATAAAGTCGAATACTGCCCAGCAGCAGATAGAGATGAGTATCCCACGCCGCGCGATCTGCGGTGTGCGGGCGGCGTAACATCGCTGGAAAAACGCCGGCTCCGTTAACGTAGTGAGCGCTATAAAATACCAGACCGCGATCGCCCAGAGCGACCGCCCGCCGTTCCAGGTAAGATGTGTCGAAGGGACGTTCGCGGCGACAAAATCGAGCCCGCCATACTTCGCGATGAGAAATACCAACAGAACCGCAAATCCGGCAAACATCAATCCAAACTGCATCAGGTCATTTCGGATAAGGGAATTAAAGCCTCCGGTAAATACATAGACAGTTGAAAACACCGTCCCGAATAGCACGCCAACCCAGAATGGCCAGCCGAACAACATCTGGAAGAGGACCCCGAGCATGACTATGTACGCACCCGGGATCGCCATCAGGAAAACGATAGTAGCGCCAGCCAGCGCCGCCGGTTTCCCATAGACCTGAGCGAGTCGATCCGGGATCGTAAGCAGCTCCGTTTCGCGCGCTTTCTTCGCCAGGAAAAGCGCGAACAGAAGCGCCGCGACATAGTATGGCACTCCGAGCACCAGCCAGTTGGAAAGTCCGTACTTGTAGGAATACTCCCCTACTCCCAGTATGCCGCCGTAGTAAGTCGAGACCAGAGATGCAACAAAGGCCGGCAGAGTCAGCACTCTCCCGCCTATAATCAGATCCGAGGCGGAGCTGTCGGGACGAATGCGGCGGCTTACCCCGAGATACATCTGTACCGCGAGGTAAACCGCCACGATGACATAATCGATCGGATGCATACTTGCCTAAAACAGCTCCAGCGCGAGTTGCAGATAGAAGTTCCGTTCAGCGCCGACATAGTATTCCGCCCAGCCATCGACCACCACACCGCCGTCTGTGTACGCAAAGTTTCCGCCGTAGCCGGAGGTCTCATACTTCTTGTCGAATAGGTTGTCCACCCGAGCGGAGAAGACAAGCGTACCAAGGTCCGCGAATTTTCTCCAATTGACCGATGCCGACACCGAACTGGATGTATACGGTTCGATCGACTGGCTCTTGATATTAACCAGCTCCATCCACTGACGACCCACAAGCCGGGTACGCCAGGTGACGCGAAACAGATCCGAATGATAGTCGAGCATCAGGTTGCCGAGATACTCCGGAAATCCAGAGAGCTTCTTGTCCGCCAGATCGACCAACACCTGAGAATCATCTTCAAGGGTAAGTGAGATCGCGTACTCTTTGACGCGATTGTAATTGAACGACCAGTTGGCGCCAAAAGTCAGTCGTGATGTCAGGTTGACCTCACTCGTCAACTCCAGACCGGCATGCACCGATCTGTCGGCGTTGGCGGTGATAACCAGCCCGGTGTTGGGATTGATACCGCCGTACGGGATGATCTCATTCCGGAAATCCATCCAGAAAAGATTCAGCCCGAACATCTTTCTATTGTCACGATACTTAGCTCCCAACTCGTAATTCACCACCCGTTCAGACTTCGCGGTTGGATCACCAAAAGTGTACGTCGTGTCACTTCCGGTGATGGACCGATCTTCAATCTCCAGCGACGGCATGACGCTCGGGTCGTTGGCGTCGTAGATCTCAGCATCGGTCGGCGTTCGCGATGATACCGCGACATTGGCAAACAGGTTGACTGACGGGGCCACCAGGTACGTGAACCCAAGGCGCGGCGAGAAATTGAGCCAGTCGATATCATATTGATACCCCGCAAACGCCCCCATCTTCACCTGGTCAAAAGTATAGCGCTGATAGCGTACCTGCGCGGTCGCCAGCATACCAAGTTTGGGTGTCAAAAGGTACTGCTCCTGCAGATAGAGTGAGCCGACATACTTGTCGCCGAAATACTGGTAGAACCGATGGCCCGACATCAGGCTCCCCGTCACGTTCTCCGCGTAGACCACTTGCCCCCAGTGATCCGACCGGAAGTAGTAGAATGACCCGCCGATGGTATGCCGCCCCGCCGCATGATCTATATCCAGTCGCGGATTCCACCCGTACTGATCTTTGGCAACCCAGATCTGACGTACGATCGCCCCATTCTCAAACGGCAGTCCTGTGCTGGTGTCCACATTGACCTGCTCCGGCCGGATATTGTAGTCCGAGTAGAATGCCGAGTTCTTGAGCTGTTCGTAATACCCCTTCCCGCGAATATAGTACAGAGTGTTGCTCAAGGTCGTCCGGTCATTGATCTCATAGACATTATGTAACTGGTAATGCGGCTGGTTAAAATTGTCGGTCTCGTTGCCGTACGACAAATAGTTGTACCGTCGGTCATTCTGCAGCTCGAGCCGCGGAGAGCCATAATACGCCAGGTGCATCCGCATCGGTCCGCCATAGATCTGGAGATCAGTGGTCGACCTTGGCGTCAGTCTTGCCAGTGCGAAATAGTACGCCCACCCTTCGTACCAGCTATTGTGTCGGTACCCGCCCGAATTCTGGCGGGAGAACCGTCCCGCAAAAGCCCAGCGGCCATCGATGAGCCCTGATGCATACTCGATCGATTGTTTCGCCATCTCTCCGATAGCTCTGCCATCGGAAAGATACTCACCATATCCCGTGGTGATGCGCGCCTGGCGCTCCCGCGCGAACGAGTTCGACGCGATATTCACCGACCCGCCGAACGAAGCGTCGCCGTACAGCGAATTCCCCACCCCGCGCTGCACCTGGATATCCGACACTGTCGACGCGAAATCCGGCAGATCGACAAAGTAAGTCGCCTGATCCTCCGGGTCGTTGAGCGGCACGCCATTGATGTAGACCGACACGCGCTTGTCATTGAATCCACGGATAGACATATAGCTGTAGCCGAGTGAGGACCCGGCGTCGGCGTACGAGTAAAGATTGGGAGTCGACTCGAGCAGCAACGGGAATTCGCCAATCGAATAATCCCGCTCGATCTCCTCGCGTGAGACATTTTCGAATGGTACTGGCGTCACTCCCTCCTGAGCTCGATCCGCCGTGATCAGAATGTCACGCATCCGATAGTAGCTCGGCTGAAGTGTGACAGTTGCAGGAATGGAGCCGACCGCGAACTGCCGTGGTTCGTAGCCGACCGATGAAAAGGTCACGCGACTCACGTCGTCAGTCGACAAAAGCCTGTACGCGCCGGAACTGTCTGTGACCGTTCCTACGCCGGCACGATCGGTGATAACCGAGACACCAATAAGTGGTTGGCCATCGGGGCCAACCACCCTTCCGGCAAGTTCACTCGCGGATAACTGCGCCGCGATCAGCAGCAGTATCCCGACAATCAGGGTCAAAAAGCGTTTCATGACAGTAACCTCGCATTTCTGTTTTGCAAGATTCCGTCCTGAATCGATAGGTAAGCCTGGAATGCAGGCACGGGGGATGTGGTTTGCACGCATCTCCGTTTCCCTACGCCGGTATTATCCGGATCAGGTCGAGGGGGTATGATCTCAGGCGGTCGTTGTTACGCCACCCCCAACGGATCTATTTTCTGCCGGTAAAGTGGTAAGGTCGGGTCCACTTGGCAAGCCCTATTTTGGCATGTTGGAAACAGGTTGGTTGGAGGCGACTCTGGCGGCTTGCCTCACAATACGTTATGTTTGCAGGATGAACGCGGGGAAAGTCCAGATTACTGACACTAGCCGTTGGCTTCCGATCGCGCTGATTCTCGCGGCGCTCGCGCTTTCGATCGCGGGGTTTATTCTCTTTCAGAACTTCTATCACGACGATGCTTACATCTCGCTCCGCTATGTTCATAACTTTCTGAATGGTCAGGGACTCGTCTGGAATTCGAGTGAACGAGTCGAAGGGTATAGCAATTTCCTTTGGGTAATACTAGTTGGTCTGCTTGGATACTTCGGCACAGACTTGATTATCGCTACCAAAATACTAGGTATCACCAGTCTGCTTATTACTGGAGCGGTTGCATGGAAGTTTTGTCGCCGACACTGTACCACGAGCATGGTGACACCGGCGCTTGCCGTACTGCTTATATTCTCCGCACTTCCAATGATCGTTTGGTCGATCGGCGGACTTGAACCGGTCCTTTTTGGGCTGCTGATGCTGCTAGCAATCTGGTCAACGCTTCAGACCAGGGACAGCGCTCCGCGACCGGCAATTATCGCCGGTCTGCTCTTTGCGCTACTATCGATGACTCGCCCCGATGGCCCGTTGTACCTTGCTGTTGTTACTCTCTGGCTGTTCTGGCACAGTCGCAAGTCACTGCTACCGCTGCTCCTCACTTTTGCGGTTTGCTTCGGCGCGTTTCTTCTCTGGCGATACTCGTATTATGGCGACTGGCTCCCCAATCCCGCCTATGTGAAGGGGATGGTCAACCTCTCCAACCTGTGGCGTGGTCTGGCGTATCTGCGGGACTACGCCATCGCACTCCCCTTCCTGCTGCCTCTATCTCTTTTCTCTTTCTTGTGGATTCGTGTGCGGGGAGACTGGCAGCCACGTCATTCGCTCTTTCTCATTTTAATCTCCGCCCATCTTGTGTATGTCACAATGGTCGGTGGCGACCATATGCCCGCGTTTCGTTTTATGGTCCCGATCATTCCAATCTGCGCGACCGTTGTCGCCGAAACAGCAGAGAGTATCTACACGATGGCCAACGGATCTCGCCGGTTTCTGCCACAACTGGCCTTGGTGATACTCGTGACCGCGCAGCTTATCTTCCCGCCGGAAATAGTCGCCCGCGCGAAAATTGAAGATGGCGCCGCGTTCCTAGGCCGAATTGTCGGTGAGTACATTTCCACCAATTTTCCGAAAGGGAGTTTGATCGCGCTTAATACCGCCGGATCGACGCCGTACTATGCGCCGGACTATCGGTTCATTGATATGCTCGGACTAAACGATCGCACGATTGCCAAACGCAAAAATCCGCCGAAAGTGGCTCGTTGGCAGGATGTCCCCGGTCATGAAAAAGGGGATGGCAAGTATATCCTAAGCCGCAAACCTGACTATATCATTGCCGGTGGGGCGGCAGGGTATGCGGTAACGATGGGCTGGTTCCTCTCAGAATATGAACTGGCCAACGACCCCGAGTTTGAACGGTGGTACGCTGCCCAGATGGTCCTCATTCCGGTTCGCCAGTACGATGGCTACGAGGCGTACGAAGAATCAGCGACTGGCGAAATGGGGTTCGCGTTTTATAAGCGAATCGAGCCGTAGCGCACCACTACTTTTTCACCGGCAGGACATGGATCGCCTTGACGATCAGTTCCACCTCGTCCCCCGGTTTCAGTTCCAGATCCTCGACCGATTCTGTCGTCAGCACTGACGCCATTGTGTGCGGAGCTGCCACGTCGAACTTGACCAGCGACATGATATCCCCTGTTTTCACCGAAGTAACTTTCCCCACGATCCGATTGCGCGCGCCGTACTTCATTGCTCCTCCGTTGATGATGGATAAGTTATCTTTCGTCAGTATAGGCGAACAGGGTTCCCCGGTCAATTGAGACTTGTTGCCGCATGACCATGCCGGTATATTCGCGCCATGCAAACCGCCCTCCATATCCTGTCGCTGGTTGCCGAGATGAAACGCGAGTTGATCGGCGGCAAGATCGTCAACACCGAGTTCTACAAAAAGGAACGAGCCGCCTTTCTCTTCATCAAGAGCTCGACCGGACTCTGGGCGGTCGCGTCTATCTTCCACCCCGCGGGCTCCGGTTATTTTCTGGTCCCCGGCTCGAAAGTGAAAATAGAAACCCGCGAGAAACCCTGGCCGATCTTCGACTTGGCAGGGGCGACCGTCACGGAGATCACGCAGCCGGTTCTTGATAGAGTCTGTTATTTGAGGCTTGAGAAAGATGGAAAAACACTCAATGTGGTAATTGAGGCCATCGGACCGAACGGGAATCTTTGGTTGCTCGATTCTCGGTTCGGCAAACAGGCAACTTTGCGCAATCGCGATTTCACCGAAGGTGATCTTTACGAAGTTCCCTCCATGCCAGGGCGACTCGACCCGCAAGGGATCACTCTTCGACAGCTGGATCAGTCAATCAGTGAGCAGGCAGAAAGTTCTCCTACCTTGCCGCTCTACCTTTACCTCGAGAAGTCGATCATTGGATTCAACAAGACGCTGGCGCGCGAAGCGGCTTTCCGTGCCGGTCTCTCCGACCATGACCTTGAAGAGCTGGAAACAACTCACCTTGAAAAGCTCACATCGGTTATCAACGAAATGGTGACCCGTTTCGCCGAAACGGAATCCGGCTATCTCTATTCGATTTTAGGGATTCCGGAAGCCTACCCAATGAAGCTCGCCTCTATCAATGAACAGCCGGAGAAATTGAAATCTCTTTCGATGGCGATCATGACCGGAGCCTCTCGTCGGCAGGACAAAACCGAGGAGCGCGATGAACGCAAGTCAACGCTGGAACAGGTAACATCGGCGATAAAGAAGCTTGAGCGACGCACCCACAAGCTGGAGCACGATATTGCGGAAGCGCAGGATTTCGAGCGCTACAAGCGACTCGGGGAATTGCTCCAGATCAGTTTCGACAAGTTGAAGCGTGGGATGACTGCTATTGAAGTTAAAGATGTCATTTCCGACACCTCGCACCGAGTGACTATTCCACTAGAGCAGGCGTTGTCGCCGCAGGAGAATATTGAAACGTACTTCCGCCGCTACCGCAAGGGTCGCGAAGGGCTCGAGCTGTTGCAGCGCCGCCTGGAGATAACGCGGGGCGAATTGGAGGAACTCCGTGAGATCGCTGATGCGCTGGATCGTCAATACGAGCACGCAATTGAGCGGTATAAAACGGAGCTTGAGTCACTTCGTCCGCGTGTGCCTGGGCCATCCTCGGCGCCGACACAGCGTCTTCCCTACAAACCGTATCATCTCTCAACCGGGCTGACCATCTTTGTCGGCCGTGATGGTTCAGACAATGACCGCACTACCTTCGATTTCGCCAAACCATACGAGCTCTGGTTTCACACCCAGCAATGTCCCGGCTCGCACGTCGTCATCAAGTTTCCTAATAAGTCATTTGAGCCTTCCAAAGCGGAGATCGAAGAGACAGCGGCGATCGCCGCGTTTTTCAGCAAAGCAAAAAACGACTCGCTCGTGCCGGTCATCTACACGGAACGACGCTACGTGCGCAAACCGGCGAAAGCAAAACCTGGGTTAGTGGTGGTGGAACGAGAGAAATCTGTGATGGTGGCGCCCCGGAAACCGTCAGAAACGCACCGCTCGGGTAAAGACTGAGTCTACGCCTTCTGCTCCAACGCCGCGGATCCTTCGGTCACAACCTGCTCTGGCTCACGCCGCGATGACTTGGCGATCGTGATCAACGCCACCGCCCCGATGATAATAACCGATGCCACCCCCATTCGAGCGTCAAAGACTTCCCCGCCAAGAGTGGTGCCGAGGATGACCGCTACTATTGGATTAATATAAGCATAAGTCGAGACTTTAGCTGGCGTCGAGTGCCTCAACAGGAAGACATATGCGGCAAACGCCAGCGCGCCAAAAACCGTCAGGTATCCAAGCGAGAGCACCGATTTCAGGGAGACGGTCTCCCATGCCACTCGTTCACCCACCACTGGACCGACAATCACCAACACCACACCGGCGACAAGCAATTCGATCGAGGCGGCAGTCAGCATCGACTTCGGCATCTCGATATGTTGTGACATGATCGACCCGGATGCCCAGCAGAATGACGCGATCATTATTGCCACCGCGCCGATGAAGTACTGCTTGTCCACGGTCCCCAGAAAGATCTTGTCGGGACCGATCAGGATCGCTGTGCCGACAAATCCTACCACCAGACCAATGATCGTCAGGAGGTTCGGTTTGTTACCGCGTGGGCGCAGCCACTCGATCAGGACAAACATCGCTGGCGCTCCAGAGATGATAAGCGCGGTCAATCCTGATGGCACAAATTGCTCCGCCCATCCGACCACGCCGGTCGCACAGCAGAGCATCAGGATCCCAACAATCGAGGCCGACCTGACCTGTTTCATCGAGGGGATCGGCTCTCCCGCCAGACGAACCCAGGCAAAAAAGAACGCGCCTCCTATCAGGAAGCGCGTACCCATCATAAGAAATGGCGGAAGCGTCTCAACCGCGAAACGGATCGCCAGATATGTCGAACCCCAGATGATATAGACCGCCAGGAAGGCGAGCGCCAGCCGGAACTTTGTGGCTCCAGCGTGACTGCTTCCAAGGGTCATCTCACTTCACCTGATCGCCGGATTTTCCGTTCGACCCGTTCCCCGTCCCGACCAGTTGGATCGGAAGGTTAGAGGTCTCTTTGAATGTCTCCAGCGCAATGATCGTCCGGGTGCTGTTCACTTCAGGGATCGACCCGATCTTCTCGCGAAGGAAATGACTCAGGTATTCCGTGTCTTTCACGCGAACTTTGATCAGGTAGCAGTCTTCACCTGCGATGTTATGAACTTCCTGGACCTCGGGGATCGCGGAAAGTTTGTCGGCGGTCGGATAGCCCGAAACCGGCTCCTGCGAACGGACGAAGATGAAAGCGACCAGTCCAAAACCGAGTGACTTTGAATTAAGACGAGTTTCGTAATTGGAGATCAGCCCACGCGAGGCGAGTTTCCGAATTCGCTCAGAGGTCGCCGACGGCACAATGCCGACACGCTTGGCGATCTCGTTATTCGGAATACGGGCATCCTGCTGAAGGATACCAAGTATGTCACGATCTATTGCATCCATAATTCACCTTTCTAATTAAGGTGCAGTCAACCTTAGCAATTATACGGGAATATACTGAAAAATGTTTATTGGAAGTGATATTGGGCCGAATTATTTTTGCGGGAATGCGAAAGATCAAGAAAAACAACGACTTAGAATCGCGAACCTGTCCGATTCTGGACGAAAGACGATATCCTGATATAGGTTAGGCCCCCATGACCTTACTTTGTTCCGACCGCCCTGTTCCAGTAGAAATAGGCTGCGGCATCGTCAAATTCGACAAATCGTGAGGCTTCCGCCAGCCCTTCATCAATCTGGTCGCTGGTCAAGATTCCAAAGCGAATGAAATCCTCGCGACTCGCTTGGATGATCCGAGCCAGATTCTCTACCCAGAAATTGAAACTTGGCATTCCGGCATGATGAAACTCCTCGGCTAACGATATCTCAGTCGCTTTGAATCCCGCGTGTTTGAAATAGCTGAACAGCTTCTTGCCGACCAACGCGTCGGATCCAAGTCGCTCCTGCAATTCGGCAAGCCTTAGCCAGACCGACTCAAACTTTGGACAATCGGGATAAAAGAAATTGACCGCAATATTGTTCTCCTGCGCCAGGAATCTTCCGCCCGGTTTCAGAACGCGATGCGCCTCTCGGATCACATGCGACGCGTCCGCCATATGCTCCAGTACATAGCGGCAATAGACGACATCGAACGTGTTATCGGCGAACGGAAGCTGATGCGCGTCCCCGCGAATGAAGTGCAGATTAAGGCGGCAGCCATGTCGCCGCGCGATCTGCTCGGGAGAAAACTCGACCGCCAGAACATCTCCCGCGCTCGCGACATCGGCCACCTGCGATGCCAATATCCCCAGCCCCGCGCCTATCTCCAGCACCAGGTCGGTGGGTCGGACTTGCAGAAACTCAATGAATTTTGGATTGGTCAGAGCGTTCAGTTGGGCGAGACGGGCCTGCTCATCCGGACTGGTCCCATGTACATATTTCGCTTTTTTCATAGTCGGGTTTGATAGCGTACTGTCGACAGGTGTTTAAGCCAGCCTCGTCATAGCCTTTCCTTATATATCGTAATATGGACTGATCTCGTTCATTCTTTTGTCATCTGATACCGGCCCGAACCGCACAAATCCTTCTTGTGAAAAAAACCGCTTGACAGGCGCGGCATTGTCGGCAATTTTAGTCTCGATTTATAAATGCAAATGATTTTCATTTGCAGTTAAGTATGGGCAATTGAAAACCAAGAGGTAACGCCATGTCTCGCTCGCTACTTATCTTATTATTAATCATTATCTTAGCGGCGCCGTCGAGTTTCGCTGACCGCCGCAAGTATGTCTGGACCTACGGGACCGCCATCATGTCCCCCGATGAATCCGAGCTCGAATTCTACCAAACCACTCGTATCGACAATACCAACTCCTGGGAATACCGGATCGAACTGGAGCACGGGATCTCCCCCCGCGCGGACTTCTCGGTCTACCAGATCTTTACCCAGGCCGATGGCGACTCATTCAAATGGGACGCGTTCCAACTCCGCACCCGATATCGCCTGGCGGAACCCGGGACCGTCGCGTTTGACCCGGTTCTCTACCTCGAGTACAATCGGAAGCTTGATCTGGCCAAGCAGAACAAGCTGGAAGCGAAACTCCTGCTGGCGAAAGATTTCGACAAAGTCAACCTGGCAATCAATCCGGTCTACGAATTCTTCTGGGCGCCAGGCGACCCGATCCATGAAGTCGGTCTGGATATCGGCCTCTCGTATGAACTGAGCTACAAATTCACCCTGGCGCTCGAGTCAACCTCGCGATACGAGATGCTGAAGGATCTCGAGGATGAATCAAGCTCTTACTTCGGCCCGACCATCTCCTTCGCTACCGGCTCCGTCTACTACACCGCCGGATATGCGTGGGGATTGACCGATGACTCCAACGATGCCCGCGTCCGGTTCATCCTGGGAGCGCATTTATGAGAAGAGTCTGGCAGAACCTGCTCGTGCTGACTGTTCTCGCGGTGGCGATGATCGGCTGTGGTGCGGGCGGAAGTTCAGGTACGGAAACACGCTCACTCGGTGAGATCGCCTTCCGCGCAAGTTGCCAAACGTGCCATTCTCTCCCTCGCGCGAAAATGAAAACCGACGATGAGTGGCCCGCTCTGGTACAGCGATACGGCGAACGTGCGAAACTAACCGACGACCAGATCGCGGCGATCACCGCGTACCTCATCGCATCGAACTGATTCACAATCATCTATACGAAAGAAGCCGGCCACCTGGCCGGCTCTTTCACAATAGAGAATGGTGTCATCAATCTCAGGGACAATTCGGTAGTGTCGGCCGAGGCTCAGTCGTCAAATATGCGATAAGAAAAGAAAGGTCCGAAAGATCGATGACGTCACTTCCGTCGATGTCAGCTTCCATGCAATCAGGAAGGGTTGGCCTGGGCTGTCCGACAAAGTATGCGACCAATAGTGATAGGTCAGAAAGGTCGGGAGTCTCATTAACGCTCTTGTTTACATTGCCCCGAGTCCCCATGCAATCGCCCAAACAGAGTCCATAGTCCCTCGGTCCGCGAAACCAAAATGCTGCCTTATTGATCTCCTTCTTCAAACTATCTAGACCTTGTGCCGCAGTCCCTCCCGTTGGACGCACGGCAGCTATCGCAGTCCAGATTGTTAGCGTATCATTCGCGGGGAGTGTCCAGCCAACATTTGAGGCACCATTTTTGTAAATCAACATGGAGTGCAAATCAGTAATTCGGGACTCGTTGGAGTAACCAGTCGACTGCATGTTGGCCCAAAGTTGTTCCGGCAAAAGTCCTCCGGCCGGATACAAGAAACTATCACTGGCGGCGTTGTACGCGCCATACAGGGTATACTCTGGTATGTAATAATTGAAGCCCATCGCGATCAGTGCGGCGCCGCCATAGCGGCGTGCATTGAGATAGCAATTGTGATTACTGATAGAAGTGTCCACTGAAGTAAAGCCGCGCATACCAACCAAACGACGAGTCGGATCAGTGAACGCGACATTGCCAAAATAGAGTGGAGCCGCCGTATCAGTCGGAATGTCCCAGTCAAAGATCTGACCGATCGCGAGATTCGGCACTGATACGCCGGGAGTGAACGGATAGATCTTCATCCTCTGAATCATAAACTTGCAGCTGTCGGCGTTGGTAGGTCCGGTTGGGGCGTACCAGGTCAATTGAAGCTTGACCGATGAATCCGCTGAACAAAAGACCCCAGAATTGAACCCCTCCCATCGTGAAGTCGCGAAGTAACCCGCTGTGGGTGATTCTGCCATCGGCTTGAAAGTGTGACTGAATTGTGCATCGTCAGAATAGACTCCCCAACTTGCCGCGTAGCTGTCGATGCCAGTCTTCCGGACTATGATCGGCGATGCCGCGCCGAGGTAGATTGATGCATCACCTGCATTGAGTTCGCCACCGTTGGTGTCGCACTCGGGCACAGGCTGCGGAAAATTAAGGTTTGCTCCTCCCGCATAGTCATTCCCCATACTCCCGAAATTGCTCACCGCCAGTTTCATGCCGCACTGCGTGGTCAGCGTGTCCCATATGGCAAACGGCGGCGAGTAAGCACCCTTGCCGGCCATTAGTGTGACCGGAATTGTCACCGTTTGGGGCAAAGGTTCAAATGCTATTACCACTCGTCCGTAATAGACCCCTGATTGCTGAATGGCATTTCCCGGATTGAGGTGGACGGAAAACTGCGCGGAAGTCCCCTGATCGACCGAGCCTGGAATGTCCGAGACGGTCAGCCAACCTGCGCCACCCGCCGCGGTCGCGGAATCCTCGATCGGCGTGATGGAATTGATTGTCATCGGGCCGGTGCAGAAGTTCTCCAGCGTGATCGTCACATCTATCGGCGATGTGGCGCCTGCCAGCTTGTAAAACTGCTCGATCCGCTGGGGTGCATAGGCAAGCTGACAGGATTGAATTGGCGGAGTGCAGGCTAACCTGATCCACCGAAGTTCATTATTGGTCATCAATGAAGTGTAGGTACCCGCGTCCCCCGGATAGCGGTCGGTCAGGTACCAGACATGGAGGTATTTTCCATTCGGTACACCGCCATCCAGTACATAGGTGGTCGCGCCCGACCAGTCATTGGTCGGATAGAGTGACTCATCCATGCCATACCGGGAGACCCCGAGAAGCTGGTCGTCGGCACAATCCCCTTTGGCGCAGTTCGGCGTATAGCTTTCGGAGATATTCTTCGGCGCGTTCCAACCTGTCCCTCCGAGATTGTCGGAAACAGAAACAAAGATCTCGCCGTTGGCCAAATATGCGTCCGAGCAATCATCGACATGGCCGGTGATGGGATCGTTGAAACTTGAGAAGAAGGCGAATAGCCTTCCATCACACTCTGCCAGCGAGAGCTTTCCAATATTGAAAATATAATCCCACGCGTGCCCAAGGGTGGCTAATGTGTCCCATTCCGCGGAATAGACTGGCGAGATCAAGAGTGAAGCCCGCTCCGACCAGTGAAAGAGTCTGCTCTTCCAGAGATCGTAGTTATCGCCCTTCCACGGCGACGCGTTCCAGAGCAAATGAATTTTCTTGTCAGCGTCGATGAGCGCCGAGACTTCCTGCCAGGCGCGATACGTATTGCCGCTGTACTGGGTCACGTTGGTGCCCACAAAAGTGCCCCCATCATTCGATCGAGCTATCCAAATATCGTTCCCCCCATTCGCTGACGGTTTCACATAGGCGACACCAACCCGATTGCTGGTGCGGTCGCACACGATATCACATCCCCCTTCGGCCGCTTCATCAGAATACCGCAACTGCCAGGTGGCGTCATTGGTTGACTCTGACCAGCCGGTCTTCCGGTAGACCGCCAGTCCGTCTCCGCTCATGACCGCCTGATAGAACACAGGAGTCCCGCTGAACTCGCTCATGTCGATCTTCGGCCACTGAATGCCCATCGATTGTCGAATCGAACCACTCGCGATATATCCGAAGTTCCCCTGTAACAGCGCGGAATCGCGGATCGTGTGATAGCGAATGTGCCCGTCCCCCGCGTTGAAGTCATTTCCGCTGACATAGGCGATTCCGCTGGAATCAACCGTGATCTGCGGATAAAGGCCGTAGTGCGTACAACTGCTCGCCGTATCAGCGCACTGGCCGATCTTCCGGCCGCCCGGCGCAATGAACGCGCCGACCGAAGCATCGTAAGCTGTCCAGGCCCAAAGAGGCGTATGCGCGGCCGAAGCGCTCGCCTTCTCCATGTAGACGAACTGGACCGCCGCCTTGCCGCTAATCGGCGGCGTCACGGCAACTGTTCGACCTATCGAACCAAACGATTGTTGATCCCGCCAGGTCTGAGCCACGAGTGTTCCGCGCGAGTCAACAGCAAGCAGATTCCCGCACAACAAACTGAGGAATACCAGAGTGAGGAAAGTAGTCTTCGATGATATCAATCTTTTCATCTTCTCCACCAATTTCGGGACCTCAACCTACGTTCACAACGGACAGAATGGGAGCTCCGGACGTGGAGTCTCAGTGAAATACGCGATTAAGAGTGACAGGTCGGAAAGATCAATGCCCCCAGAAGAATTGACGTTTGCTTCAATCGGGCAGCTTAACGACGGCCTTGGTTCCGTCGTTAGGTAGGCGATGAGGTACGACAGGTCGGTCAGATTCGGTATTTCCCAGGGATGAGTCGCCACATTTCCTGTTCTGAAGTAGCAGCAGCTAAAGCAACAGATACAGAAATTCCGCCACCATCGCCGAGCTTTGTCGAACTCTTTCTTGAGGCTGTCGAGGGCTTGAGCCGATGTCCCCCCGGAGGGGCGCACCACAGCCACGGCCGTCCAGATAGTCAGCGTATCATTGGGGCTTAGTGTGAAGCCGGCGTCTGACGAACCGTTCCTATAAACAAGTACTGTGTGCAGATCGGTTGTGCGCGTCTCGTTGGAGTATCCAGTCAATTGCATATTCGCCCAGAGTTGCTCCGGAACGAATCCCGCTGCCGGATAAACAAAACTGTCGTTCGCCGCATTATACCCACCGTATAGAATAGTGTCCCCAGCGCAGGACTTTGTATGAAACGCCAAGAGCGCAGCTCCTGCATAACGGAGGCTATTGTCATAACAGTCGGAACTTGGGTCGACCGCATTATAACCCCTGACATAGACCAGCCTTCGAGTCGGGTCAGTTCCGCCGATGTTACAACTCTCTCCAGAATCGCTTGGTACATCAAAGTCGAATACGTCACCAATCGCCAGACCAGTCACGCTCCTCCAAATTGAGTAGGGGAAGTATCTGGTTCGCATGATAACGAAATGACAGCTATCTGCGTTGCTGGCCCCGGCGGGAGCCCAGATAGTGCGTTCGATCTTAACCAATGAATCGACGGTGCAAAATGTCCCACTGTTAAACCCCTGCCATCGAGCAGCGCTGAAGGAGCCGCGAGTGCCACCCGGGAACAGCGGCTTGAATCCATTTGGAGAGGTGACATCACCATCATAGATCGACCACGAGCCTACATAATTGCCGACTCCTGCGCGACGGACGATAACCGGAGATGCATCGGCTAGATAAATCGCCGCATTGCCGGGATTGAGATCGCCGCCGTTGGTGTCGCATTCGGGAGATGGCTGCGGGAAGCCCAGATTCGCGCCGCCAATTCCGTGCGCACCTAGATTCCCGTTGGTACCGATCGTGAGCGGAATTCCGCATTGTGTGGTCACGGTATCCCATACTGGAAAGACGATTGTATCCGCTACAGTAAATCGGATCGGCAGATCGAGCGAGTCGCCGGATGGACCATAATAGAATCGCAATTTGCCGTAGAGCGTCCGTGGGCCGGTGGCAACTACTCCACCGTTGTTGAGCTCCAGCACAACTGTCGCTGAATCACCCGGGGAAATAGTCGGTGGCAGGGGTCCATAGCCCAGCCATCCTGGTGCCAATGGCGCTGAAGGTTTGATTGAGTCTTCAAACGCTGTCGCATAGGGAACCGTGATGGTAATCGGTCCGGTGTTTTTCAGCGTCAGCGTGTACTGCTTCTCGACTCCCGGCATGGTGTATTCCGGGTAACCGATAGAGGCAGGTGACACCTGAAGAACGCCATTCTGAATGATTGCTTGACGATCGGCGGAAAGTGCCACGGTCCCGCAAGTCGCAAGCAGGACGAAAACTCCGATTAGTGACTTTCTCATCTTCTCCTCCAGTTCCATGCCCGTTTGGATCCTGAGCGAACTGCCCGCTACGGGCAGTTCGGCAAAGTCGGCCGCGGATCGGTAGTTAGATACGCGATCAGCAACGAGAGATCAGAGATGTCAATGTCATCCACAGCATTGATATTTGCTTCGGCACAACTGGGCAAGGTCGGTCGCGGTGTCTGAGTCAGATAGGCAATTAGCAGTGACAGGTCAGAGAGATCCGGAGTCTCACTTACACTTACGTTCACGTTCCCCGTTGTTCCGATACAGCAACAGCAAGGGTTATAATCTCTGACACTGCTGTAATACCATACAGAAGCTTTATCAATCTCCTTCTTGAGGCTATCCAGCCCCTGCGCGGCAGTTCCTCCGGTTGGCCGCACGACCGCGACGACAGTCCAAATTGTCAGCGTATCATTTGCCGGGAGAGTCCAGCCGGTGTTGGCAGCTCCATTCTTGTAAACTAACACGGAATGCAGGTCAGTTATGCGGGTCTCGTTGGAGTAGCCTGTCGACTGCATATTCGCCCAGAGCTGTTCCGGAATAAAGCCAGAGGCCGGATAAACGAAGCTGTCACTCGCGGCGTTATAGCCAGCATAAGGGGTTGTCGACTGCACAAAATTCTTTAGGTACATCGTGAGCAACGCGGCGCCGGCGTAGCGAAGGCTGTTGTTATAGCAATCAGCCACAGTGTCGAGTGAATTAAACCCGCGCATATAGACCATTCTGCGCGTCGGGTCGGTCCCCGCGATATTATTGGAAGTCCCCGAATCAGATGGCACGTCAAAATCAAAGGCGTCCCCGATCGCCAGCCCGGTCACACTGGAGCTTATATTCGCCGAAAATATCCGAGTCCGCATGAGAATGAATTTGCAGCTATCCGCATTGGTCGCGCCAACCGGCGCCCAATAGGTTCGTTCCAACTTGACCAACGAGTCAGACGTCATGAATGTCCCGGTGGTGTACCCGTCCCAGTGAGTCCCTGAAAATGACCCGCGCGGCGAGCTGGGCTCGAATGGCTGAAAAACATACGGATCGGCAAACCCATCCTGATAGATCGACCAGGACGCGTTGATACTGCTCCCATCCTTCCGCAAAATGATCGGCGAGGCATCCCCCAAATAAATGCGAGCATCCCCCCGATTCAGATCTCCACCATTGGTGTCGCACTCCGGCGAGGGTTGCGGAAACCCCATGTTGCCTAGGCCCGAGAAGAAGTGCCCCATGTTGCCATCCCATGAAACTACCAGCGGAATGCCACACTGGGTAGTGATGGTGTCAAAGACTAGCGATCGCGTCGTGACACTGGCCAGAGCCTTAGCTTGTGTCTTTGCAGACAAACCAGTTTGATTTGACGGTTGTTCGGCAGCGGTTACGGACAGAGAGAACAGAGTGAAAAGCAGGCAAAGCAATAGCACGTGACGCATACACCCTCCATGACGACGTTAATCCTGCGATTGAGGTATCGGGGCGGGGCTTGCCTGAGTACCGATGCTTCAGTATAGCATTCATGGACTTTCGTGTCAACAACAATTTGATTGGCGGATAGAGACTTAGCGGAGAACTGTAACGACCGGACCGGCTGACTTTTACGGTTTGACTGCCCGCCCCGCAGCCTGTACCTTGAGCGCCGATGAATACGCCGAACAAGCTTACCCTCACCCGCGTGGCCCTCGCCCCTATCTTCATGATATTCTTTCTGGTAGATAATTTCTACATGCGGATGATCGGTCTCTTTTTGTTCCTGGTAGCCGCGTTGACCGACCTGGCGGATGGTTATTACGCGCGGAAATATGGCGCTATGACCGGCTTCGGCAAGTTCATGGATCCGCTCGCGGACAAGATCCTTGTCTCAAGCGCCCTGATATCGTTTGTCTCCCTGCATTATGTATCGCCGCTTCCCGTGCTTCTGATAATCGGCCGGGAGTTTGGCATCACCGGCCTTCGGCTGATCGCGGCGTACCGTGCCGCCATTATTCCGCCTACCTGGTGGGCCAAGGTAAAGACATTCCTTCAGATGACGGTTGTATCGGTGATGCTCGGCTATATCAGTCTGGCAACTTGGCTTCGCCATTTCGGACATCATGATTCGGTCATCCTGCAGTTTGACTATAGACTCTATTTTGACATCCTTCTCTGGGTCACAGCCGTTGTGACCGTCTGGACCGGGATCGATTACATTGTGAAGTATTTCAGTATGATCAAGAGTGTGTTGAAATAATGCCCCACTGTCTGACGAAAATTCTAGCCACCGGTTTTGGTACCGGTTATGCGCCTGTCGCCGGGACGGTCGGATCGATACCCGCCTGGCTGATCGCCTGGTTCCTGCTCGGACAGAACCAGTGGCTGCTGGCCGGCGCCGCGGTAGTCATCACGTTTGTGTCGGTTTATGTCGCGACCGAGGCGGAGCATATCTTCGGGCACGATGCCAAGTCGATCGTCATCGACGAATGGGCCGGTATGTGGATCACGGTTATTCTATTGCCCCAGACGCTCACTGCTTATATTATCGCGTTCTTCGCGTTTCGCGTGTTTGATGTTATCAAACTTCCCCCCGCGGCGCAAGCGGAGAAACTTCCGCGAGGATGGGGGATCACCGCCGATGATGTCGTCGCCGGGATACAGGCGAATCTGGTCACCCACCTGATCGTCTGGGGACTGACGAAATTATAACGGGATGGAGCAGCGCATGGATGTTGAGATCATCACAGTTGGCGACGAGGTGGTCACCGGACATACGGTTGATACCAACTCCGCGCATATCTCGCGAGTGCTGACCGAGATCGGCCTGACGATCAAATACAAATCCTCGGTCGGCGACAGTATTGAACTGATGGAAGAGGTCTTCCGGATGGCCCTTAAGCGTACGCATCTGGTGATCGTCACCGGCGGACTGGGCCCGACCGATGATGACCTGACCAAGCGCGCGATCGTCAAGGTCTTCAAACGAAATCTCATCTTTCAAGAAGATATCCTCGACGAGATCAAAGAGAGATTCCGCCGTCGCGGACTCGAGATGCCCGCGCTCAACCAAAACCAGGCCTTACTTCCCCAGGGCGCGACTTTCTTCCCGAACAAACTTGGCTCCGCGGTCGGAATCTGTATCGCCGAAGAAGGGCGCGTTTTTATCGCACTTCCTGGTGTACCAAGCGAGATGAAGCAGATCCTAAATGATGAGGTCGTCCCTTACCTGCGGAATATTCACACGACCCAGGCTATCTCGGTCATCAAGCTGCGCACGACCGGCATCTTCGAATCGGCACTCGCCGAGATGATCATGCCGGGGCTCAAGCTTGAATCAGGTGTCAAACTTGCTTATCTGCCATCCTACAGCGGTGTTGACCTACGAATCATCGCCACCGCAGCGAGTGGCGCTGAGGCCGATGGCAAGGCGGTCAAACTGGCGAATCATCTTGAATCGATCTGCGGCAAGTACATCTTTGGAAAAGACGCTGACACGCTGGAAATGGTGGTTGGACGGTTACTGCGCGATAAAAACGCGACTTTGGCGGTCGCTGAATCATGCACTGGTGGTCAACTCGGTATGGTGATGACCTCGGTGGCGGGATCATCAGATTACTTCCTCGGCGGCGTTCTCGCATACGCGAATGAGATCAAAGAAAGTCAGCTCGGTGTAAGCAAAGAGATCCTGACGACGCACGGCGCGGTCTCCGAAGAGTGCGCGATAGCGATGGCACAGGGAATACGCGCGAAATTCGGCAGCAGCTACGCGGTTTCGGTCACTGGCATCGCCGGACCGGGCGGCGCGACCGAATCCAAGCCAGTCGGCTTAGTCTATATCGGGATATCATCCGAGAAGCGGTCATTCGCGAGGAAGTACTCTTTCGGGGTTGATCGCGATATCAACCGAACTCGCGCGACCTACACTGCGATAGAACTTCTTCGACGCGAACTACTAGGGATCGACTGATGCGCCTGTTTATCGCCTTTCCTCTGGATGATTCCGTCACTCGACGGCTGGGTGAAATGATCGGAGATTTCGAGCGGAATGGCGGCCCGGTGAAATGGGTCGAACCAAAAAACATGCATTTGACCGCGCGCTTCCTCGGCGAAACACCGGATAACCAACTTGACCAGCTCATCAAAGTGGTTACCACCGCTGGCGGAAAAGGAAGTATTATTCAGACGGTCATTCAACAGATCGGCGGATTCCCGAACCTCCACCGCCCGCGCGTCATTTGGGCCGGGATGGATACTGAGGTCAACAAATTGATTCTGATCGCGGCGGAGATTGAGAAAATGGTCCAGCGGCTCGGATTCCCGCCGGAGAACAAGCCGTTCAAACCACATCTGACACTGGGGCGGGTTCGCGAGGGAGCCAAGATCGGCAATTCGCTGGATTTCCTGATGCGCTACCAGTTCACGCCGATACCAGTTCGGTTTGACCGACTGGCGCTTATCAAGTCGACTCTCACCCCCCGCGGTCCGATCTACGATACTCTGCACGAAGTTAAGCTCTGAACTTCCCCGCTTAGCGATAATGCCAAAATAAAAAGCGACCTCGTGGGAGGTCGCTTTCTGAGGAATTTGCTGCGGAGAAAAAACTACTTTTTCGCGAAACGACGGGCGATCGCGCCACCGGCGATACCGAGGCCGAAGAGCAGCATGCTTGCCGGTTCGGGAGTCGGGGTCGGGTGTCCCGCGAAATCGTGCGAGAACGGCGCGAATTTGTCGACCACCAGGTTGCCCCGGTTGTCGCGAGTCAAATTGTACGCGTCGAAATGGACACTGGCCGCGCCGATGATCTCGATCGAGAAATGACGGTACTCACCCATGGTCGTCTGATTGTCTAGATAACCATCGCTCGGGTCAAAGCCGCCATTCACATCGCCAATACCACCCATCGCCGCGAAACTGCCGGCGCTGAATTCGGTATACCAGGCGGGGAATACGCCATGCTTGGAGAGATCACCGCGGGTCGACTCAAGAGTCGCCATCGGCGGCACGCCCCAGACGAAGTTGGCGTAATCGAATCCGTTGACGCGGATGCTGATGCCACTGAGGTCGGCGTTTTCATCCAGTCCATCGAGGGCCATACTGACCAGTACATCGTTGATGCCGGACTTGCCGACAACATACAGGTCAAAAGTCGAAGCGGTCGTGATCCAGGTCTCCGGGTCATCGCCGCCAGTCTGATAGGTGGAGCCGGGGGCGTAAAGCTGAAGATCCGGGACGGCAAATGCGCTGGCGGAAAGCAGAAAAACCGCAATCACGCCTAACAGCAATTTCCTCATTTTCGATACCTCGTTTTGTTTAGTGCCTACTACCGAATGGCCGCCAGCACTGGCTATAGTTTCTCAGGCTGTTCAAAAAGCAATTCGCATGCCTTCGGGCATTGACCTGTAGTATGGTTTTTTGCGGGCCGCTTAACTAATTGGTGTGCAAATGATTAACAACTATCGAAAGTCGCTATGGAGTCGCTTGTTTTTCTCTCTCAATGCCGCTAAGCGCAAATCGCTTCACAAGTTCGATGACTCCCTGCAGCCCAAATCTAGCTATCCGACGCCGTTTTTTGGCCTCAAAGAAGGCCATGATTCTGCCGCTTGAAGCCCAAAAAAAGTTGAGAGAGTTCACTTTTCACTGACAGCCCCTGTCAGTGGGATTCTCTATTTATGAGGCGTGACGAATGTGATGTACTTAGTCGAACATCTATCGGGGATTAGCCAATGGAAGGCAAGAAAGTCGACATAAAGAAAGGGCAGCCAGAGATGGCAGCTACCGGGACAGCCACGCCCGATCGCGAGAAGGCGCTTGATGCCGCCCTGCTGCAGCTCGAACGGGCGTTCGGCAAAGGTTCAATCATGCGACTTGGTGATGGTCAGATCGCCGAAGTCGAAGTTATCCCGACCGGATCGCTCGGTCTGGATTACGCCCTTGGAGTCTGGGGCATCCCGCGCGGCCGAATAGTCGAGGTCTACGGGCCGGAATCATCCGGTAAGACCACCCTCGCTCTGCATGTTATCGCCGAAGCGCAGCGCGCCGGCGGTGTCGCGGCGTTCATCGATGCCGAACATGCGTTTGATGCCAGCTACGCCAAGGGGTTGGGGATCGATCTGGGGAATCTGCTCGTCTCCCAGCCGGATAATGGCGAACAGGCGCTCGAGATAGTCGAGACGTTGGTTCGGTCCAGCGCGGTTGACTTGGTGGTGGTTGACTCGGTCGCGGCGCTGACGCCGAAATCCGAGATCGAGGGAGACATGGGGGATTCGCACATGGGTCTGCAGGCCCGTCTGATGTCGCAGGCGCTTCGCAAACTCGCCGCGATCACCAGCAAATCCCACACCGCGATCATTTTCATCAACCAGATCCGCATGAAGATCGGCGTCATGTTCGGCAATCCGGAAACGACGACCGGTGGTAACGCCCTCAAGTTTTATGCGACGATCCGTCTGGATATCCGCCGTATCGCCTCTATCAAAGAGGGGGATGAAGTGATCGGTTCTCGCACCCGCGTCCGCGTGGTGAAAAACAAAGTCGCGCCGCCGTTCCGTGAGGCGGAGTTTGATATCATCTACGGCAAGGGGATATCCGGCTCCGGCGAACTCTTAGACATGGCGGTGAACTATAATATCATCGAGAAATCCGGTTCCTGGTTCAGCTACAAGTCTGAGCGACTGGGACAGGGACGCGAGAACGCGAAAAAGTTCCTCGAGGAGAATTTCCCGATCCTCGATGAAGTAATGCACGCGGTGAAGGATAAGCTGGGTGCGGCCGGAACTGCGGTGCGCGCCGGGAATGGTGCTGAAGAAGACTAGCGCCTTGTTTTGATAGACGTCTGGTAATTGAAAAGAAACCCCGGCACACACCGGGGTTTTCTATTATGGATTTGGAACTAGGTGCATCACTGCTTGCGCAAGAGGATCAATGTCAAGTCGTCCTCCGGCGCGCTCTTTCCGCTGAAAAGGTTGACATCTTCCAGCACTCGTTTGGAAAGATCCTGTAACGGTTCCGCGCGATAGCTTGTCAGAAGTTCTATCAGTCGCTCCACACCATATTGCCCGCCGTCCGCGTTTTCCGCTTCGGAGACACCATCGGTATACAACGCGACCAGATCGCCGCTCTGCAAGTGATGCTCGCACGTTCCATACTCGAAATCCGGATGCACCCCCAATACTGCACCGGTCGGATTGATAAACTCCGGCTGGCCTGACTGATGAATAATGATCCCGGGACAATGCCCTGCATTGGCGGCGACCAGAGTCGATGACGCACTCGCGCCGATCGGCAGATCAAGGCAGGCGAGTGACACGAATTTGGTGATCGGTACATTGCGGCAGAGCCAGTGGTTGAGTCGCTGGACGAGTCGTCCGGGAGAATCGATCTCCTGGCTGACCACTCTGAGCGCTCCCTGCAAGTTGGACATCACCATCCCGGCCGGGATCCCCTTCCCCATCGCGTCGGCAATGAATATTTTCACTCGACTGCCGGCATCGTTGCGCAGAACATCGAAATAATCCCCTCCGACCGAGCGCGCGGCGATCGCTTTGACCGCCAGATCGTATCCCTCAATCGCCTCTATCTGCTGCGGCAATAGCGCGCGGTGTATCTTGCTGGCGAAAAAGAGTTCCTCCTCGAGCAGGCGACGTTCATCTTCGCTGATACATCCCAGACAGACTTCCGCCGCGGGCTGAACCTCGAGGCGGTTGAGTTCTACCTCGTCATGGCAGACCTTGCATTTACCGTAGGTGTGGTCGCCGATACGGTGGAGCGCGTGCTGAAGGTCAGACAGGAGGCCGCGCACTTTACTGATATCGGACTGGGCCGCCTGCGATGATTCGGCGATCCATTCCATTAAACTGGATTCGCGCTCGTTTAAGAGTTGGCGAAAACGCTCGAGTTCTTCCGCGGTCATCATGGGTAACACTCCTTGCCAGACCTCCCCTTCGTAATATCCGATACGATATGGGGCCGCCAAAGGTTCCTGTCGGTCACAAGGAAGTGACAGAGGAGGCATCGTGTCAACTGATACGCTGTCGTGCAGACAGTTGCGAGAGAGCTGGCAAGGGAGGAAGGTATGCTACTTTGGATTCGTTGAAACCAACGGGCTGGTGTGCCGCGACTGATGTTTCTGGTACTCGATACCTATTTTACGGTCCTCACATAGGATGTGATTGATCAGCCAGTCGCGCAGGAAATTCATCAGCTCAAACGCGTTCACCGCGCCGCCGTTCTTCATCTTCATCAGGATAGCCTTGACCTGGGCGACGAATAAGCGGTGTGATTCGCAGTGGGATTTGTGGTCGGTAAAGCCGATCTGTTGTTGGACTTTCTCTTCATCCGCAAAATGATACTGAGTGTACTCAACCAGTTGGACAAGGACAGAGCCGATCTCCTCATTGACCGAACCCTTGCCGGAATTCAGGGCATCCTCAAGTTGATTGATCATGCCGACCAGTTTTTTGTGCTGCATATCAAGCGATGGGATACCGATCTCAAACATCGCCTGCCATTGAATCTTGGACATTCAAACCCCGGAAATATTTTGTACGCCAATAGTCTAGGGGAATATCGGCAGAATAGAGGGATTTAATGAGTGGACCGAAAAGCGAAGTTCAGGTCTTGGTGACGACCAGGTCGACCTTGGAACCGACTGTCATTTCGGTCCCTTCCGGCTCGGACTGCTCCAGCACCGTGTCAGGGAGGAAATTGTCATTGGTGCGGTAGGAAACAACGCCGACCTTTAGTCCCTTTTTCTCTATCAGCTTGACCGCGTCTTCAAGCGGCATGCCGATCACTTTTGGGACATAGGTATACTCTGAAGCGCGGCCGCGGTTGACCATTAGATTTATCTTGGTCCCTATCGGTACCTCGGAGCCGGCCGCTGGATACGAGAAGACGACCACTCGTTCGGGAATAGTATCAGAGAATGCCCAGGAGACTTCGCCGAGCAAGAGCCCGGCGGCTTCGAGATCAAGTGTCGCCTGGCGGACAGACTTTCCGCCAACCTGCGGGATCTTGATATATTTCTGCCCCATCGAGATGACGAACTTGACCTGGCGACCCGGCTTGACGCGGGTTCCGGCGATAGGGAACTGATTGATGATCATCCCCTTTTCTTTCCCCGGAGCATACTCCTCGCCGGCGATAGTGTAGGTCAGTTCGAGATCTTCGAGCTGCATCTCCGCTTCGATTACTTTTTGGTCTACAAAACTGGGGAGCGGGAAATCAGCCCCCTGGCGGGTGATGAGCGGCATGATGATCTGGTCGAAAATTCCGGCCAGAACCAGCAGGGCAATAAGCGGGACACCTATATAGAAGAACAGCTTGCGGCGGAGTGAGCCGACGGGAAGATATTTCCCGAGGAACACTTTGATATTGGGATCGCTGATCGTTATCTGGCCCATTGGATTCTGCCTGCTCCGTTATACACCCTGCCCGGGGTTCTGTGGCAGCATCAGAAAATTCTCTTTCAGACGCAAGCTAAAAGCGGACTAGCCTTCAAGACGGCATTTGAAGCGTGCGGAGAAAGCGCCATCCAACCCCTCGATGGCGGGATAGGTCTTCACAAAACCGCGCTCTGAGACCAACTCAGCCGGGAAATATTGCGCGGCTGACTCCAGCTCGAATTTCGGGTTGCGGAGCAGGAATTCCTCGACCACCTGGTCATTCTCCTTGCGAATGATGGTGCAGGTGGAATAGACCAGGATGCCTCCCGGTTTGACCAGTCTGGCGGCGCGGTCGATCATTTTCGCCTGGATCCTGGCGAGGTTCTCAATATCCTCTGCCGACTTGGCCCAGCGAAGATCCGAATGTTTTCCGGCGGTCCCCCATCCGGAGCAGGGCGGGTCGATGATGACCCTGTCGAACGGCCCGCCTTTAAAATCGGCAAGATCGGAGACGACCGGCGCGATTATCTTGATGCCAAGCCGCTGCGCGTTTTCGACCACCAGTTGAAGACGCTGCTGCGATTTGTCGAGCGCGGTGACTCTCCCTTTGTTGCGCATGCGGATCGCGGCGTAGGTCGCTTTGCCGCCGGGAGCGGCAGTCAGGTCGATGATATTCTCTCCCTGGCGTGGATTGAGGAGTCGCACCGCGACACCCGCGGATTCATCCTGCACCAGTACTTTGCCGGTCGCGATGAGCGGTTCCTCCAGCGGAAGTCCGGGGCCATCAATATGAATGAACTCGGGAAGATATTTACCGTACCGAAAATCTACATGATTCTCCTGCAGTAGATGCGCGACCTCGTCCGGTTTCGCCTTCAGGAAATTGACTCGATAGGTGACCCGCGGCGGCTGGTTGTACGCGATCAAAAGTTGCTGCGTTCTCTCGACACCGAACTCGTTGACACAGTAATCGACAAAATAATCGGGAAACGAATAATATTCCGCGAGATGTTTGACCGGGTTGTCATCGAGCGACACGAACTTGACTTTTTCCGGCTCACGCAGACGCGCGCGCATGACGGCATTGACCAGTTTCGCCTGGGCATCGTCGGTGAAGTGGCGCGCGAGGTTGACCGATTCAGAGACCGCGGCCGCGGCCGGGACCTTGTCAGTGAATATTAGCTGGTAGAAGCCGAGACGCAGGATATTCGAGAGTTTGATAGGAAGTGTCATCGCCGGACGAGCCAGGTAGAAACGGATCTCGTAATCCAGACGGCGGCGCATTTTGGTGGCGCCATTGACCAACTGCAAGAGGAAGCGAGTATCGATCGGACGGAACCGCTTCCCCTCGCTCACCTGATGGACGGCGTTCTCAGTCTGATCACCCTGTTCGATAAGGATGAGCGCCTCGAGCGCCGCCGCGCGCACGCGATCAAAATTTTTGTCCTTAGATTGTGTAGTCGAGTCGGTCATCTTACAGATCCATTGCGTCTATTCGTCGGCCGTCGGGTTCAAGTCGATACATCTCTCTCCGGTGGAACGGCAAGCCGTTGATCGGAAGGAGCAGTCCGGTGGTTAGAAATTGCGCCACCTCGGTCGGTCGGGCATACCCCGCCTCGCCCAGACCGAGCAGCATGGATACTTTGTCGTCAGTGAACGTCAATTCATAAAGAGCCGGGCGGATATCGACCGGCTTGGTGTAGTCCTTGCTGGGACGTTCTATCACCAGTGTGTCGGCCGCGAGTGCGCGCTCTATTATTTCCTGTATCGGCGCGTCTTTCGCCCAACAAGCAAGTGACAGTTCATAGCGAACGCGGTTGAGCGCGGCGGATAATGACGTTGATTTACCCAGCACTACCTTAGCATCCGCCACATTAAACCCTTCAGGCAGCGCCTTGCGAAGGCTTTCGATCATGTAGGCCATGAGTGTCACTTCGAGCGTTATGTCGACATACTCGGCATTGGAAGTAAACCCGAGAGGGAGCGGCGGGCCGAAGGAAAGCTTCGGCGTTGGATTGAAGCCCTGGCTATATGAGACAGGGACTCTGGCACGCCGGAGGGCGCGCTCGATCATCCGAAGATTATCAAGGTGCGACATGAAGCGGTAGCGCGCGGTTTTCCCCCATCGCAACCTCGCGCGATTTTTGGTCGGCGCGGCGGCGTTGCGTGATACGACCATCTTTTTTCCGCGACCGTACAGCATGGAATCAGAGTTCTCTTCAGCAGTCTCGCGCGGCATTGGTGTGTAATCGCGAAGAGTTGTGGAAGTTCGCTGACGTTCCGCCACCAGCGACTCGAGGGATCTTCCCTTCTCGATATGCGACCACGGAAGGTCAGCAGAGAACGGGATCGCGCGAAGTGTCGCCGCAACATCAACGCCATGTTCATTCATCGCCGAAAGCCAGAGATTGAAATGGAATTCTTCACTCCACCCTTCGAAGCGACACCCCTTGCGATAGGCGGTCTCGATAACCTTGCCGATAGAGCGTCCTCCACGGCCCAGAATGGTCGAGAGGATCGCCAACTGCGGATTGTTTATTTTGAACGACACCTGGTTGATGCGGGTGTGCCGTTTGATGAATCCTATCTTGTGGCCGACTGCTTCCTCGCCGAATGATTCATCCCATTGAAACGGCGTATGTGCCTTGGGGATGAAGGGCGAGAGCGTCACATTAATCGTTTTCTTGTGTGGATACTCCTGCCCGATCTGGTAGATCGAATGGATGATATTCGCTATCCCCTTCAGATCTTCCTCGGTCTCGGTCGGCAGACCGATCATGAAATAGAGTTTTACCGTCTGCCACCCTTTTTCAAAGGCGAGGCGGACAGTATCGAAAATAGCCGCATCCGGGAAATCTTTGCGGATAAAGAGGCGAAGTCGTTCAGTTCCAGCCTCGGCAGCCACGGTTAGACCCGATTTGCGCACTCGCTTGACCGACTCAAGCAGAGTTGAACTAACTGAACCGGGACGAAGCGACGGCAAAGCGACAGATGTTCGCTGCGGTTCAAGTCGCCGCGAGAGCGTTGACGCCAGTTGATCAATCTCCGGATAATCGGTCGTCGAAAGCGCTGTCAGGCTGACCTCGTCGTAACCGGTATTATTGAGCTGGGCCTCGACCTGACGCATGATGTCGTTTTGCGAGCGGATCCGTATCGGGCGGTAGATCGTCCCGGCAAAACAGAATCGGCACCCCTGCGGGCATCCACGCATTATCTCGACACCGAGAAAATTGTGCACGGTCTCTATCAGCGGGACGATCGGTTTGTCGGGATAGTACTCCGGTTTCAGCTCACGCGTCACTCGTGCTCTGATAGTAGGCGGAGCGAAGTCTACAATCGGCTTGCGATGATCATCGTAGAAGCGCGGGACATAGACGGACTCCACTCGGCGCACAAGGGCTTCAAGTTTCTGCAGGCGGGTGGCGGTTCGCATCTCGCCAAGCAGCGCGAGCATCTCCGGCAGACCATCCTCGGCATCTCCGATGAAAAACAGGTCGACAAATTCAGATAGCGGCTCCGGATTGTATGCCGCCGGACCACCGGCGAGAACCAGCGGATCGGTATCGGAACGATCTACCGCGCGCAACGGGATCTGCGCGAGATCGATCATCGCAAGGACATTGGTATAGACCGTTTCGTCGACCAGCGTGAAACCCACAGCGTCGAAATCTCTGGCCGGGCGCCAACTCTCCAGTGAGAAGAGCGGGAGGTTCTCCTTGCGCAGCAGTTCTTCGGCATCGCGATCGACCGCGAAGGCTCTCTCGCAAAGGAAGCGGTCATCACTATTAATGATATGATAGAGAGTCTGCAGCCCCTGATAGGAGTGCCCTATCTCATACTTGTCGGGGTAGCAATGAAGGTATTTGACGCGGCCGTGTGGATCTTTGACGATCTGGCCGATCTCACCGCCGGCATAACGGCCCGGCTTGATGACAAACGGGAAAAAACGCTGTTCGAGATCTTTCTTAAGCATATCTATGTGCTACGGATTCAGTTGCCCAGGTCGACAGCATAACGAAATCGAGTGATTTCGGCAAGGAGAGAAAACGGGCTAATCCAGCGCCAAATATGGCACGGCATCGACCGCCAATTCTCCCGCGCCATACTTCTGGAATCGATAATAGCCCGCGGCCGCGATCATGGCGGCATTGTCCGTACAAAGGGACATGCGAGGATAAAAGAATCGTTTGCCGATCCTGGTCAAGTGCTCGGTCATGGCCACTCGAAGGCGGCTGTTGGCGGCTACCCCGCCGGAGATGGTGATGTCTCGCACTCCGGTTGATTCGGCTGCGCGAACGGTCTTCTCAACGAGCACCTGCACCACGGCTTCCTGGAATGAGGCGGCGATATCCGCCTTGTGCGCGATGAACTCTTCATCACTCAGTTTTTCGATATACTGCGCCACCGCAGTCTTGAGTCCGGAAAAGGAGAATTGATACGGTTCCTGCAGAACCGCGCGCGGAAAGCGGTGATACTCGCGATCTCCCTGCTGCGCCAGTTTGTCGACCTGCGCGCCGCCGGGATAGCCAAGTCCCATCACTTTCGCTACTTTGTCGAAGGCCTCGCCGGCCGCGTCATCTCTGGTTTTGCCAAGCAGTATGTACTCACCGAATCCCTTCACCTCGACAAGCATGGTATGCCCACCGGAGACCACGAGGGTCAAGTGATGTGCGTCGAGATCGGGGTGTTCCAGCAGATTGGCCGCGAGGTGACCTTCCATATGATTGACCCCGATGAACTTCTTCCCCGAGGCAAACGCTAAGCCTTTGGCAAAGGTCAGCCCCACGAGCAGCGGCCCAACTAATCCAGGGCCCATAGTTGCCGCGATGAGGTCAATCTTGTCGAGAGTCACACCGGCCGTCGAGAGTGCCTCCTGGTAGATAGGAACGATAGTCTTGATATGCTCGCGGCTGGCGACTTCCGGCACAACTCCACCAAATCGCGAATGAATCGCCTGAGAAGAGATAACGTTGGCGAGAATGGCGCGGCCATCCTCGATCACCGCCGCGGAGGTTTCATCGCAGGATGTTTCAATTCCGAGTACGAGCATTCCGGGTAGCCAGGATCCTTACTGAATCGACCGAGACCGCTTTCACTCTGAAATTGGCGGGACAATCGACCGAAACGCCGGCCATCCCCTCTTTCGTCATGTCGCGAAAGTCGACGGCCACGGTCAGGGCGTTTTTGTTGAGCAGTTCAATATCTTCGGGCGGACCGGTCAATTCAACACGGACCTCGGGGGGATTGGTTTTCGCCGAATAGTCCGGCGGTAGATTATAGACCACGATCGGGAGATTGTCGTACACGCGCGTCTTGACCGGGACAACATCGATCCGCACCATCACAGTCTCCGGCTCCACTATCATCCCGATCCCCGCGGGCGTGGCAAGTTTGGTCGCGATGGTCACGCTGTTGCGAAGCCCGGTCAATTCCTTCTGCTCGGTCAGGATACTGGACAGCACTTTGACTATCGAGCGCGGCCCGGTCAGTTTAGCGCGCGAAGGCGTCGCCACTACTCGACTGCTGACCGCAAAACCGTCATCGGGGCTGGCGATGATATTCGGTGTGACCGGCAACTCTACAGTCGCTTTCGGATCGATCTCAATCTCCCACTGGATCGGAGACAGAACTTCTTCCAGGACCACATTCTTGTGGGGCGCAAATAACTGAACATTCTCAGGAGACAGATACAGCGTGTGTCGGCCTGCCGATAATTTGGAGACATTGATGCGGACGCCTCGCTCGCGCCACGCGGACTGGACCAGTTGTTTCCCCTTGGCGGAGACCACGACCATGATGGAATCCGGCGGGAGGGTGGCCAGCGTCAGGTCATCGCGCAGATCAACATCGGTCACCGGTACAGTAACTTCGTAGTTGTACGTCTTCTCGGTGACAACATGGAACCAGACCAGAACTCCTACCAGGAGCGCCAGCAATTTGAGCCAGATATTGTTCAGGAGCTTCTTCATCTTTGTTGGATGCCCACCAACGACTTATCGTTGAAGGCCCTATACGATACTACGCGATTACATCAAGGGAATCAACTGATAATATCATGCAGACCTATTCAGTCTATCCTGTTCGGATTGTTCCAGTAAAAGCGGGTCAACCCTTTGTCGGTCCCTATCCAGAGATAGTCGCCATCGAAAAGAAGATCATACACATAGGTTGAGGCGAGGCCATCTTCGACTGAGAAATCGCGGGTGACCGTCCCCTCCTTGTCGAGAAAAATGAATGTCACGCCGCGCTCCGAAGATACAACCGCGATCCGGTCGTTAACCGCTATGGCGCGATAGTCGAGACGGCTGGAGCTGACGCGATACGGTGTGGTTGAGGCATCTTCCAGGTCCAGGCGTACGAGTCCATTGTCCGAGACAAACCAGATCGCCCCGCCGTATGCCTGTACGCCAAAAACCCGGTTGAACAGCAGTTGATCCGGATCCTGGTACTTCTGCAGCCTTCCAGAGTCAAGCGCGATGCGGTACGCCCCGACATCGGAACCGATCCAGAGATACCCCTCGGTCAGGGCAAGATCGTAGATGATGCGATTATAGAACTGCTTCTGAGCGACATACCGGATGACATCATCCTGGAACAGATAGATCAGCAAGCCGCTTGTGGTCCCGACAAAGAGTGTGTCCTCTCCCACCGTCTGGAGGCTGGTGATGTTGTCATCGGAAAAACCGCGCCGTCTGTCGACACGCTTGATCTGGCTCTGGTCCTGTCTGTCGATGAAAAACAGTCCGGACTCGGTCCCGAGAATGATAAACTTCTGATTGCCGGCCAGGCAATTGATATCAACAACGGGGAGTCCCGGATGTACACCGGTCTCGATAAAGCGATAGCTATCCGTGCGAAGATCTAGGCCGGTCACGCCGGTCCGGCTGCTGGTGAGGGTTGGGCCGCTGGTCCAGAGGGTGCTGTCATCGCGATACAGACTGTACGCCGCACTCTGCAGCAAACCAAAAGGCAAGTGTGTCAAAACCTGGGTGATCGTCCCGCTCCGAAAAAGCCCGTATCCCCAGCTCCCGAGCCAGAGATTACCATCACCATCGTCCACGACATCGGTGATAGTAAACGATCGCGCTTCGGGATCGACGATCACACCATCACCCAGATAGTTGAATCCGAACGGCGGCGCCAGCGACCCTGGCGCGGCGACGTGTTGGTCGTTGGTTTCAACCGCAGGAGGATCGAACTGTGTCAACCAGCGTTTGAAGGTGAAATTGTATTCGTAGTATTCGTTGTTGACCTGGGCATACAAATGCTGATCGAATCGGTCGACCCAGATACGTTGTATCTCGGTCGCAGATATCCCTTCCGCGCCGGTGAGCGGCTCCTCCCACTGGTTCATCTGCTTGTTGTAGATGATTATTCCTGAAGTAGTGGCGACATACACCTTCGCCTGCGAGGTCGCGATGTAATTCACGTACTGAAAATTCGCGTAGGTGACCGCCTGATCATCAGGGCGCAATGCGTACGCCTGCAGATTGAGCAGGAACATAATGGTCAGCCAGCCGATCCAGCGGAAAGATTTCATACCTAGAGCCTTTGACCCGAGAAGTTGAGAGTGGCGGCGGTCAGTAAAGCGGCGGCAAAAGGCAGCGCCGCTTCATCCGCGACAAAGCGCGGCGAGTGCCACGGTTCGGTTGCTTTGATCTTTGGATTCCTGATGCCAAGCCGGAACATCGCCCCCGGAAGTTTCTGCAAGTAGCAGGCGAAATCCTCGCCGCCAAGTGTGGCTGGTGTCTGGACGACTTTCCCCGCCCCAATGAGTGAATGGTACTGCTTATCCAGATAATTATTCACGCGGCCACTGTTGTACAGAACCGGATAGTGCGCCTTGGCTTCGATAGTGCAGGTTGCCCCGCGCGCTTTGGCAACATTCGCGGCGATTCGTTTGATGAGTGATGGCACCTGCTTTTGCAGTCTAAGGGACAGTGTGCGCGCGGTCCCCGTGATTAGTACGGTATCCGCGATCACATTGCGGGCGATCCCACCGGATATTTTGCCGAACGTGATGACGACTGAGTCGATCGGGTCGGTCTCTCGCGAAACGATCTTCTGCAACGACTCTATTATCTCCGCGGCGGTGGCGATGGCGTCGACAGTCAGGTGCGGTTTCGCGGCATGCCCTCCGCGACCATGTACAGTGAGGTCGAAGTCGTAGACCGAGGCCATCGCCGCGCCATCGCGAAGCCCGATCTTGCCGGTCGGGATATCCGGGTCGACATGCAGACCGAAAATGACATCGGCGTTCTTAAGCGCGCCATTGGCGATCATCGGGATCGCGCCGCCCGGTGGCATCTCCTCGGCCGGTTGAAAGATGAAACGGACGGTTCCGGCGAGTGATTTTCGGAAATGCGCCAGCAGATTGGCGGCACCCAGAATCGAAGCCATGTGCATATCATGGCCGCAGGCATGCATACAGCCCGATCGTTTGGAGGCAAACGGCACTCCGCTCTTCTCGAGGATCGGCAGGGCATCGATATCGGTGCGGATCACGACTGTCGGCCCGGGATGGGCGCCACCCAACTCCGCGAGCAGACCGGTGGGCATGCGCAACGGGAGTTTCTTCAGACCCAACTTGGTGACCTCTGTGCGCAGAAATCTCGTTGTGTCATACTCCTGATTGGAGAGCTCCGGATGCTGATGGAGGTGACGCCGCCAGGCTATCTGTTTGTTGGCAAAGCGAAGCGCCGCGCGTTGGATCTCTTCGGAGGTCGGCAGACTCTGTTTGATAGATTTGCTCATCAGGCGGGTGATCCATTCAGATGATTGAGATCTGGCTGTGATTTGTCTTTCTCGCATTTCTGACGATACCTGTTCGCCAGAAGGTGGGCAACCCGGAGCGGTTCGGGCAAACGGAATCCGCGGAGTGACCGCCTAATAATATCGATGGAGAACCAAAGGTCACATTTGTGTCCGGGTGAAACGTAGATCGGTTTAACGTCATCTTTGCTGCGCAGAACCAGTCCGACTTCTTTGCCACCAACCAGTAGTGGTTGTGAACTGCCTTTTGGCGAGTCGATCGGCCGATGCGTGCCGGCCAGAAGTTTTCTCGCACAGCCAATAGTTGGGGAATCACACGCAAGCCCAATGTGGGAAGCGATACCGCAGCGGGAAGGATGCGCGATTCCATGTCCATTGACTATTATAACATCGGGACGGCTGATTAGTCTGCGAAGCGCCTCAAGAATCGCTGGGCCCTCGCGGTAGAAAAGCAGTCCGGGGATATATGGAAAGACCACATTGACCGCGGCGTACGACCGCTCGATCTCCTCGAACTCCGGGAATCGCAAGACCACGGCCGCAGCGTAGAGAGTTTTCCCTTCGAATCCATAGTCGGTGTCAACCGCCGCGATAGTCTGCGGCGCGGTAAGATTGCTGGTGAGCACGACGCGGTCGGCGGCCAAAGCCTGTGCGGCCTGGGCTGACTGTCGGTCGGTCGGCCAGCGATCTGGAACCTGATAGTTCATTCAGAAAACCTCTCATTTAGCGGATAGTCAGGCTGAGGGCTTACTGAACCAACATAGAGCAGTTCAACAACGACTGTCAACTATTCTGACAAACCGCCTATCAGGTTATTGCATTACGAGTTAGTCGCACTCTCCTGCGGCTTCTTGGGCCAGATAAGTGACGCGATCACGGATATAGCCAGCACCAGGAAGATCACTCCCAAAGACCAGGTGACCGGTATCTTGTAGACCTCCGCCAGGAGCATCTTGATCCCGACAAAGATGAGAATCACCGAGAGGCCATAATGAATATGGTGGAACAACCGCATCACGGCGGCCAGCGCGAAGTAAAGCGAGCGCAACCCGAGGATGGCGAAAACATTCGCCGTGTAGACGATGAACGGATCCTCGGTCACGGCGAAGATCGCCGGGACTGAGTCGACCGCAAAGATGATATCCGAGGTTTCGATCAACAATAGCACCAGGAACAGCGGCGTAGCCACCCACTTCCCCGCCTCCTTGATGAAAAACTTCTTCCCGTGATATTCGTTTGTCACCGGCATCAGCTTGCGGAACAGTTTGAGAACCGGGTTGCTCTCCGGATGGATCTCCTTGTCTTTCGCCCAGGCCATCTTTATTCCGGTAAAGATGAGAAACGCGCCAAAGATGTAGATGATCCAGTGGAACTTGGCGATGAGGACGGCCCCCAGTCCAATAAAGATACCACGGAAGATGAGCGCGCCGATTATCCCCCAGAACAACACCCGGTGTTGATATTGTGTCGGCACCTGGAAATAGGCGAACAGCAGGAGGAAGACAAAGACGTTGTCGACCGACAGCGACTTCTCTATCAGATACCCGGTCAAGAATTGAAGCGCTATTTCCGAACCACGCTCCGTACCATACACGCCGGATTTCCAGTAATAGAGTCCAACATTAAACGCGATCGCCAGCGCTATCCAGACGAATGTCCAGGTAAGAGATTCACGCACGCTGACAACATGGTCGCGACGGTGAAAGATGCCGAGGTCAAGCGCCAGCATCAGCAAGACAAACAGATTGAATCCGATCCAGAGATAAACTTGGTTCGCTTCGAGAAACTGAATGGTATCCATGATCCTCTTGGGTTGAAATCCTTTTGCCCGATAAAACGACCCCCCAATTACCGGGTTCCGATAAAGCGACAAGTCGACTTTCCGATTCGACCGAACTCCTTATCTTATTATTATTTAATTGTATAGCGCAATGTTTTTATGTTGCCGCACGACCCCGGGAACTTTATTATCTTAAGGTAATTACTAACAGGTAACTATGCCGACTAAGTCACACCCAACCATATCCCTGACCGCGACGCAGGAAGACTACCTGGAAGTGATATTCCAGCTAACGAAGCAGGAGCCATATGGCCCCGTGCGAGTTACGGATATCGCGCGTGAACTGCAGACCAAGCTCCCGACCGTTACACGGACCGTCCACAGACTTACACAACTCGGTCTGCTGGAGCATCCGCACCGTCAGGGAGTCTCCTTGTCGGAGACAGGAAGAAAAGTAGCGTCTGATATTCGGCACCGCCACACCGACCTAGTCGCTTTTTTTACCGGGGTGTTGGGTTTGGATCAGCGCGACGCGGAGCAGGATGCCTGCAAGATAGAGCATGGTATTTCGCCGCGGACCGCCGAGCGATTGCACGATTTTCTTGAATATTTCCAGACACTGTCAAAGACCGATCAGGAAAGACTGACCGGTTCTCAATCCATAGCATCTGTAACACGCGAGCGGCAGTTCAAGAATCTGCTGCAAAACCGAGTCCGGGGATGGAGAGGATAATGCCTTCGATGAAACGATCTGCCTCGTTGATAATGATACTGCTAGCCTGCGCGGCCGCGCTTTTCGCCGGGTGCGGTGGACAAAAGAAGAGCGCGACAGCGGATGGGAAAGTGATCGTTGTTACGACGATAGGGATGATCGCCGACGCGGTGAAGAGTGTCGCCGGTGACTCGGTCACTCTACACGGTCTCATGGGGCCGGGGGTTGACCCCCACCTATATAAGGCAACCAAGGGAGATATCGACCGCCTGAATAGCGCGAACATCATTCTCTACAACGGGCTCAACCTTGAGGCGAAGATGGCGGAGATTTTCAAGCAGATGTCCGCCAGCAAGGTTGCGGTGCCGGTCGGCGAGACGGTCCCGGATTCGTTGCGCCGTCACCCGGCCCAATTCGAAGGGCATCCTGACCCGCATATCTGGTTCGATGTCTCACTCTGGGAGATGGCGGTTCGCGAGATCATTGCGACGCTGACGAAGTACGACACCGCGCACACCGATATGTATTGTCTTAACGGCGCGGCCTATCTTGATTCACTGCGCTCGCTTGATTTATGGGTGCGCGAGCAGATCTCAATTATCCCGGAGAATCAGCGCGTGCTGGTGACGGCGCATGACGCGTTCGGATATTTCGGAAGAGCATACAACATCGAAGTACAGGGATTGCAGGGGATATCGACCGTCACCGAGGCCGGACTCCTTGATATGACGGCCATGATCGACATGCTGGTACAGCGGAAGATCAAGGCGGTCTTTGTGGAATCATCGGTCCCGCGCAAAGCGATTGAGACGGTGGTCGAAGGATGCCGATCGCGCGGACACGAGATCGTCATCGGCGGAGAACTTTTCTCCGACGCCATGGGTCAAGCCGGCACGCCGGAAGGAACTTACCTTGGAATGGTCCGACACAACGTTAACGCGATCGTGAAGGCGCTGAAGTAATATGGAATCACAGGTACCTATCGAAGTCCATGACTTGACGGTCGCTTATCGGCGAAAACCGGTGCTCTGGAATGTCGATTTCACTCTGCCTGAGGGGAATCTGATAGGTCTGGTTGGTCCGAATGGCGCGGGAAAATCCACGCTGATCAAAGCGATCATGGGACTGTTGCCGCTGTTGTCCGGCTATGTGAAGATATACGGGGAGCCGCTCGAGACAATGCGGCACCGTATCGGTTATGTGCCTCAGCGGGAGTCGGTCGACTGGGATTTTCCGATAAACGCCCTCGATGTTGTGACGATGGGACGTTATGGCCGACTGGGGCTGTTCAGTCGTCCATCCAAAGAAGATAAGCAGATCGCGATGGCCTGTCTCGAGAAAGTCGGGATGCAGGATTTCGCGCACCGTCAGATAAGCCAGCTCTCCGGAGGTCAGCAGCAAAGGGTGTTCCTGGCGCGTGCGCTGACGCAGGATGCTTCGATATACCTCATGGATGAACCATTTGCGGGAGTCGATGCCGCCACGGAGAAAGCAATAATCGAACTTCTCAAAGATCTCAAAGCGCACAAAAAGACTGTCATGGTGGTGCATCATGACCTTCACACGGTGACCGAGTACTTTGATTGGGTGATGCTTCTGAATATGCGCCTGGTCAAGTTCGGGCCGACCGCTCAGATCTTCACCGAAGAGAACCTTCGGCTCACCTACGGCGGCAAACTGCTGCTATTGAGTGAAGCGGCCGAAAAAGTGGCGCGGCATCGTTAGGATCGCATGGACTGGTTAGACCTGACACTTCGCTTTTTCTCTCTTGCCGACGCCAATGTCCGATGGGTGGTATTTGGTTCGATCCTATTGGGTGGCGCGGCCGGCGGTTTGGGCTGCTTTGCCTATCTTCAGAAGCGGTCGCTTTTGGGTGACGCGCTGGCGCACGCCGCTTTGCCCGGTGTAGGATTGGCCTTCCTACTAGTGGGGAGGAAAGATTTCCTCGCGCTCCTGATCGGCGCGTCCATCACCGGATGGCTTGGCGCTCTGGCGATCAATTACATTGTCAGGGAATCCAAGATCAAGCTGGATGCCGCGCTTGGAATCGTGCTCACGACGTTTTTCGGACTTGGTATAGTCATCCTCACCCATATTCAAAAATCCGGCTCGGGGGCGCAATCCGGTCTCGATAAGTTCCTCTTCGGACAAGCCGCGGCGATGGGGCGGGATGATGTCATGATCCTTGGTGTGGTCGCATTGATCATGCTAGCGGTTGTCTCAATCGGATTCGGGAGATTCAAGCTTATCTCGTTTGACGCCGCGTTCGGTCGTTCACTCGGAATGCGGGTCGGGTTGCTGCAGTTTGCGATGACCACGATGATGGTCTTTGCCGTGACTATCGGACTGCAGGCGGTTGGCGTTGTGCTGATGGCCGCCATGCTGATCACTCCAGCCGCGGCGGCGCGTCAGTGGACCGACAAACTGCACTTGATGGTGATACTGGCATCGATATTCGGAATCCTCTCCGGTCTGTTCGGCGCGTATATCTCGTTTCTGGCGCCGCGCTTTCCGACCGGTCCGTGGATGGTGATAGTCGTGACCGCGCTGTTCGCCTTTTCAGTGCTCTTCGCGCCGAACCGCGGGATAATCAGCTATATCCGACAGCATTACGCGAACCGCCGCAAAATGACCCGCGAGCATGTGCTGAAAGTTCTCTTTAAAGCCGGCCAGGAAAGCAAACAGTGGCGCACCTATTATCCGTTCGAGCAGATCAAACGGATGTGGTCATTCACGCAGAATGAACTTCAAGCCGCGCTTAAAACGCTCCAACGACAAGGAATGCTCGAGCGATCCGGAAAGATGTATCGACTGTCCGAGTCCGGCGTGACCGAAGGGGCACGAGTGACCCGTCTCCATAGGTTGTGGGAAGTTTATCTTTCACGGTATCTCGAATTGCCGGAAGATCATGTTCACCGCGACGCCGAGGATATGGAGCATATCATCACGCCAGAGATGGAAGAGCGTCTCGAAGAGATGCTGGATCATCCGGCATACGACCCGCACCGTCAGGAGATCCCGTATATCGGGCGTGAGGAGAAACGATGACCCCGGATCTATGGGTAATTGTGACCGGCATTCTGGCGGCGTCATCATTGGCGCTGATCGGCTCGTTCCTGGTCCTTCGACAGAATGGAATGCTGGGCGACGCCATCTCACACGCGGTTCTCCCCGGTCTGGTGATAGCGTTTCTCATCACCAGCAGCCGGAATGTCGTGCCGATGGTCATAGGCGCCGGGTTATTCGGGCTGTTGACCGCATACCTGACCGAACTATTGAGCCAGACGCGCAGAGTCTATTCCGACGCGGCGATGGGGATCGTCTTTACGTTACTCTTCGCGGTCGGTGTGATCATGGTCGCGATGTTCACGGAGCAGGTGGATCTCGACCAGGAATGCGTACTGTACGGCGAAATAGCGTACACTCCCTGGAATCGACTTATGGTTGGTGGAGCGGATCTTGGACCGCGCGCGGTCTGGATACTCGGGGCGGTTCTGTTGGCGAATATGGGATTTATCGCGCTCTTCTTCAAGCAGCTCAAAATAAGTTCGTTTGATCCGCAGATGGCGGTGGCGGTCGGGATAAAAGAGAAGCTGTGGCATTATCTGTTAATGACGATGGTCTCCCTCACGGTGGTCTCCGCGTTTGAATCGGTTGGGGCGATACTGGTGGTGGCAATGCTGATAATCCCCGGCGCGACAGCCTATCTCCTGACCTCCAAACTACATGTGATGTTGTTCCTGTCGGTTGTGATTGGCATTCTTTGCGCTTTAGGTGGATTTTATGGTGCATCCTGGTTTGACGCATCAATCGCCGGGATGATGGCCGTGGTCGGGGGTATCTTATTCGGCGCGGTTCTGCTTTGGACACAGGTCTCACGGAGATTGCACCAGATGAAGTACTCCTCAAACCGCGCGCAGACAATCGAAAAGGCGGTGTAAGTGCGGATCGGGGGATCGATGGCAGAACGAGCTGCCATTCTCATTTCACGACAGCCATTGCGACCATTGGGGAGAACTCCGTGGGTGGCGAGTACGCTGAGGGCGATTGACTGGGTCAAAGAGCAAGGACTGTCGCTGAACAGTTCAGTCGGCATGCAGACCCAAAAGAAGAAGAACTGACCGCTCGGGATGCACAGGTAGTGAGCGATGCTGACATTCTTATACCTATCTCGGTCAGGCCGGGTGGGCATATGCACAGGCTCATCGAGGAGGCGCGAACACAAGGGAAACGAATAGTGGATGAATTCGCTGTTCCCTGGAAACAACCACGAGAAGAGATCATCTCGCGTGTTGACCAAAGCTCAATCAATCCTGAGATAGACGCGTACTCATCGGATTATCTCATCCACTGGACGCGGACACCGCACGGTCAATGGCCGGGTGAACGAGCGATCGATTATTATCTGGAGATGTCACAATGCGAGCGGTTTCCGCGGAGCGCGTTTGATACGTTACAGCGAATTGTGCGGAATTGCCGCCTGCTTGCTTCACCGCGACATATGCCATCGAATATCCCCTCGGTTGCGTTCAGCGCGCTTCCTCTGCGGGAGGTTATCCCGCTTATGAAATGGCGCGCTCGATACGCGGAGATGAGTTTCGAGCCGTACGGGGTCGGCATCCGAAAGGAAAAGGCATCCAAACTTGGTATTCGGCCGGTGATCTACTACGAGGGAGCGAAGCCGGCGGAGTTCGCATCCACCCCGTGGCTCTGCCAGTCGGTAGGGACCAAGACTGATTGGCGACAGGAAGCTGAGTACCGGCACCATGGTGATCTGACGTTGGATATATCGCCGCAAGATATCGTCCTCTTCTGCAAAACGGCAAAAGAAGCAAATCAGTTGAAGCTGGAGTTTGGCATTCCCGCAATCAACCTCTTCTTACAATGAAAAAGAGCCGATCACATGACCGGCCCTTTGCGGCATTTCAGAGGAACTGTCATTTCAGAAGTATCATCTTACGCGACGCACTGTATTTCCCGGCGGTCAGTCTATAGAGATAGACGCCGGAGCCTTCTCCGCGACCATCCCACCGTATCTCCGTTCGTCCGGCTCGCGCCGAGCCTTTCTTTTGAAAGACTCTGCGGCCGGTCATATCATAAACCGTCAATTGATATTCGGACGCCCGCGGCAACTCGAACGCGATAGTCGTGTTTGGATTGAACGGATTCGGGTAGTTCTGCATCAGCGCGAAGTTCCGCGGCAGAGTCGGATCCTCGCCAGGAACATCGGTGGAGATGTCAGTCGAGAACATCCGTATCGGAGAACTAGAGGAATAACCGACATTGTCCTCAGCTACCACCTGCCAGTAGTAATCCGAGAGATCCAAGAGTGAATCGGTGAGTGTGACGGTAGTATCGGTGATATCGGTGATCTCTGCCGCAGGAGACAGATCCGGGTCACTGCCATAGCGAAGGGTGTAGTGCACCACATCATTAGGATTCGGATCGGTCGACTTGTGCCAGACAAAGGTTGGCAAGAGCGATGGGACCACCCCGTTGGCGGTCGGCGAAATCTGAGCCGCCACCGAAGGCGCTTGCCCTGCGACTAGTGCGTAGGCGAATGGCGCGCGTGTTGCGGCATCGCGAATAGTGGTGAGATCAGCACCGCCGATGAGCGCGATCACGACCGTATCCATTTGCCCAGCAGCGAGGCTGAGCGGACCGGCGGCGATCGTCTGAATCAGATCATTGATGGAATCTCTTAACACAACCGGGTTGCTGACGCCGGCATTCAGCATCTGATATTTTTCGACATCCGTGTAGCCATTCGCGCCGGCACCCCACCAGGCGAGCCACACAGTGAATGCCTTTGATGTGGCCGCAGTTGCCAGAGGGCCCTCGAGAAGTTTCGCGCCACGGAATCGCGTAAGATTGGGGTCAAAATATGACCCGGAGTTGTACGCCGACCAGAGGAATTGCTCAGCGGACTCCCAGCCACCGGCATTGCGCGAGTACGCTGGCGAGATATCCCAGTCGAGGCTGAGACCGAATTTCAAGTTGTTGAGCGTCCCTCCGGAGTTGTTCTTCAGGATGAACTGGAGCACGGCGATATCGCCATAGGGCGGCGCAAAACTGTACGAGTTCTGGGTCACCTCTAGTCCGATGGGCGACGCGGCACCGGAGTCATCATACTTGCTGCGACTGACCTCATCGATCGCCGTGCCGACAACTTGAAAGGTCATATCGCCATTCGGCGAGACGCGGAAATCAAGTTCCGGTTCGTTCAACTGGAAACGTAACGCGGCCGATATTTTAGTCGGCCCGGTCGAGGCCATCACCCCGCCTTCGTAGAGGTCGCTTCCGAGATTATCCAGATTGAACCCCGCTCCGCCCGCGGGGAAGATCGACGCGGCCCCCAAACCGATCGCGCCGAAATTTGAGACTGAGTAGGTCAATCGGCTGGTCTGGTGAGTGGCAAGCGATTTAGAATTGCGCGGCTCGACCACAAACGCCAGACTCGTGTTGACGGAATAGGGGCCATTGGTGATCTGGAAGGGAACCGTGATCACCTGTCCTTGCGTAACGGTGTTGGAGACGGTCACACTGAGGTTGTCTGACGAAGTAACGATAGCATCTGGTCCGACAGTGCCGAAGGAAACACTACCATCGGTGATGGTCAGCAGTGGATGAGTTCCGGTGATGGTGCCGGTCAATCCAATGACATTGGTTCCAAGATTCTGTACGACCACCGGACCGGTGACAATATTACCTGGTTCAATTGTCGCATGAATGAAGTCATACAGGCGTATTTGTGGAGTGCCTGGCGCGTCCGGGAGCGCGTTAAGAGCGGCGAGGCAATCGATCTCTCCCCAGCCGACATCGTTATTCGGAGTCGACCAGGTGAAGGTCTGAGTGGTATTCAGGATCGCCTGCTTTATCTGGGTAACGGTTGCGGCAGGATTTTTCTCGCGCAATAACGCAACAAGGCCGGAGACATGCGGCGCGGCCATCGAGGTGCCGGTCATGACACCATAGTTGGAACCAGGAATAGTGGAACGAACTTGATATCCCGGCGCCATGACATTCGGCTTTATAGCGCCGTTGCAGGTGGATGGCCCGCGTGAGGACTGGAAATCGACCATGGGTACAGCAGTTGTGAAGCGAAGCATGCCGACCGCAAAGCAGTCGAGCGAGTCATTCGCGCGATTCGCCGGATTGTAGATAGTTGAGGCGGTCGAACCTGTGTTGCCGGCGGCGAAGATATTGACGATCCCCAGAGCTTCGGCCGCTTCGATAAAGTCGTAGAACATATTCTCGCAGCCGACATATCGATTCTCATACCCCCAGCTATGATTGATGACATCAGGACGGTCGGAGACCGTGTTCGGGTTGCCATCGGGGTCGACCGCCCACTCGAAAGCATCGGCCACAGAGGCACCGGGAATGTCGATCACCGCGGCGGATATCCATTTGGCATCGGGAGCGACGCCATAGGCTCGATCATTGACAGTGTCCAGACCAACCATGATCCCCATGGTATGTGTGCCATGCATCGGGGCGTACGAACCGTTGAACGTGTGCGGCGCAAGCTGTTTGGTGGTCGGGTCGAACCAAGAAGCGAGCGAATCCTGGCGATTTCCGCCACGACCGCGCCAGCTTCGCTGTAAGGCCGGGTGGTCCCCTTGTACACCAGTATCGAACGAGCAGATGACACGCCCGGCTCCGGTGAAGCCGGCGTTCCATGCCTGCGGCGCCTTGATATGTTTTAGATTATCCATCACCGAATCAGCGGCGATCTCATCTTCAGACAGAGCGGCTTCGTAGACCGGACGAATCCCCTGAACTTCGGGCTCGGGATAGATCACGTCGATATCGGAGCGAGCGGCCAGCGCGTTAAGTTCCGAGGCGGAGATATCAACCTCGACCATGTTGACCAGCCAGTGGGGTTTGATACGCGAAACCTGATTCCGCCGCTCAAGTGTTTCGAGGTAGCCGATCAGTTCGCGCTGCGCGCCCTGGTGCGCCTTCTTGAGGCTGGTGATGGCATCGCGATGTTGCTCTGCCGCGGTGGCGGCGGGCGGCATGGTCTTGAGCGCTTGGGCTGTTGGCGAATCCGGGAGTTTGATCCAGACACGAAGAGTCTGGTCCGAATCGAGCGCGGCCATCTTCTGAGCGAGATAGGGAGAAAGCTGACCCGCCATGAGGTTGGCGCAGAACAGGAGAATGAACAGGGCGAGAAGCAGGGTCAAGCGAGTGGTCATCGGTTTCTCCATCATATCGACGGTAAACTGTGGCGATCAGTTGAGAGAAATCTGCGGCACGTCCGGATCACCGGACTTCTCACTAATCGTATGCATTCCAATATCTTATTTGTAGTAAACACCGGGTGGCCGGTCTGGTTCGGGGGTGTGGCGCATTTCCTCGCACGGCGGTCGTGAACGGCGTTACCTTCGAACCGATAACAAGATACATCAGAATCGACCACTTGTAAAGCTGGGCCCGATTATCTACCTTCAGGCGGACAACCACGCTAGAAGGAACAATACAGAAATGGATACCACCTCCCTCTCCCCCGAGCTGATGCGCGCGATGTTGGATGATTTTGCCAAGAACTGGCTGGCCCATGATGGCCTCTGGTTCCAGGCGGTCGAGAAACAGTACGGGATGGAGAAAGCGATAGAACTGGATACCGAGGCCTGGGAGCAGTTCACGGTCATCGAGGCCAAGCGGATCATGGCACTGCACAAGATACCGGCCAATTCCGGCCTAGATGGCCTGAAGAAAGCGCTGGGATTCAGACTCTACGCGTTTCTCAATGAACAGGCAATCCGGAATGAGACCCCGAACTCCTTCGAGTTCTATATGGTGGATTGCCGGGTGCAATCCGCGCGAAAACGCAAATCACTGCCGCTGTTTCCGTGCAAGTCGGTCGGGTTGGTGGAGTATGCTGGATTTGCGCGGACGATCGATCCGCGCATTGTGACCGAATGTATCGGCTGTCCGCCTGATGCTCACGCCGGGAATGAATACTTCTGCGGGTGGCGCTTCAGCATCAAATAATTTCCGACCACGAAGCATTGAAAACGCGAACGGCGCCTGCGAGTAGGCGCCGTTCTTCCGTGTGCGCAAGACAGCGGCGAGAGCGCGACTAGTCCAGTCGCTCGCTGTCTGCGAGAGGGCTCACGCGGGGCAATTGGGTAAGGTCGGTTTCGGCGTCACGGTCAGAAACGCGATCAAGAGCGATAGGTCTGATAGGTCCGGCGTCGGCGATACTGAACCATTGACGTTGGCCTCCGGAAGACATGGCAAGGTCGGCTTGGGGGTCACTGTCAGATACGCGATGAGCAGCGACAGATCCGAAAGGTCCGGCGTCTCCGTGACAGATTTGTTGACGTTGCCGCGAGTGCCAGTGCAGCAGTACAGCGGATTGATGCGCAGGGTGTCTTTCATGAACGTGGCGTGCGGGGTACAGACATACGGGAACGGCCCCATCCCATCGCCCGAGGTGAAGACCAGACTGAAAGTTTCAGACGTAAGTAGAAGGTCGCTGTCCCAGGTTTTTGGTGAGCCGGGCGCAGAAGTGGACGTGTGGACCATCGTACCATTATTCGTCCAGACCACCGTATCGCCGGGGTTTATAACCAGTCCCTTCGGTTCAAAATCGAAGTCAACGATGCTGATCTGATGTTTGGTCTGCACGAAGATCGTGTCGACCATGCCGAGATGGATGGTACAGGTGTAGGGAAATGGTCCCTTTCCATCGGCCGGGTTGATGACTATCTGATAGGTGCCGGCAGAGGCGATCAGACCAGAGTTCCAGGACTTGGGAGAGCCGGGGTCGGAAACCGAGTTATGCTGGAATCCATCCATGTTGATCCAGCGGACAGTATCGCCGTAGCTGGCTTTGGTTTTGAGCGGTACAAATTGCGAGCCCATGATGTGGATCTCGTGGATGGTCGCCTGCGCGAGTGTCGGAAGCACTAACGCCGCAAACAGCACAGTTGATAATAAGAGTCGCTTCATTGAATCCTCCTATGACGCACGGCTTGCCCCGCCAGAGCATCACTGCGATCAGGTGTGAACGGATAGGGTCTTGGAAGACAGAGTAGATTGGTCGATGTTTCGTACAGACAAACTGTCTGCTTGACCGGTATCGGCATCTGTTATTACTTCCGGTATGCCTCCGATCGCCACACTCGTTGATTCACACACGGTTACACTCAAACCGGTGCCGTCATCCATTGTCCAAAAAATGTATGACCGGTCGGTCCTGACCGAGACCGTGGTCGAGAAGATCACTTACCTCTCAGATGGTTTTAGGGTCAAAGGGTATATCGCGCGGCCCAAAGCCGAGGGGCGGTACCCGGTGATCATCTGGAATCGCGGCGGGTATGGGCTGCACGGGTCGCTCGAAGATCTCACCGCCTATCTGATTCTCGCCTCAACCGCAGTCTGGGGGTATGTACTATTGGCAACACAGTACCGCGGGAATCATGGCGGCGAAGGGGTCGAGGATTGGGGGGGCGAGGATGTCCGCGACGCGTACAACCTGATCGGTCTGGCGGAGACTCTCCCCTATTGCGACACAAACCGCATCGCGGTCGAGGGAGCGAGCCGTGGCGGGATGACGACTTATCGCCTGCTCACGATGTATGACCGCTTCAAGTGCGCGATAGTCCATGCCGGGGTGGCGGATGTCGACAAGTTGTGCGAAGTGCGCGAGGATTTCTGCAAACTGTTCGACAAGCTGTTTGGAGATTTGCCAGTCTCGCAACGTTTCGAAGAGATAAAGAAGCGTTCGGCAACACAGATAGCACCGCAATTCCCGAAGACAACACCTATCCTATTGCTTCATGGGACAGCCGATAAGAAAGTGCCGATAGAGCAATCGATCGCGCTGGATGCGGTGCTGACGAAGCTCGGTCATCCGCACGAGTTTGTAACGATTCAGGACGGCGGGCATGTGTCGTTGAAGGACGGCTCGTATCGGGAGATAGACAGATATCGCAGGGTCTGGTTGGAGAGGTATCTGTAGGGCGGGGTCCGTCTTCGAACCCGCCGTTGCCTTTTACTCGTAGATTACGTACCCCACCATATATGGTGGGTTCTAATATCAATTCCCCCTCAATGAAACGTCACCAGCGCGAAGCCGATCTGCAGGCCTAACTGAATCACCGGCCATTCTTCGTCCCAGGTCCCGGCCATAAATGAAAGCTCGCCGTAGAGCACCTGCCATTTGAATATCGCGCCGGTACCAACAAAGACAGCGGAAACCTCGTCATTAGCGTCAACATCCATATATCCCGCGAAGAAATGCGCGCCAGAGTAATGGTGTTTGCTTTGCCCTAACTTGCGGACGGCGCCGAACTGGAAGCCGGCAAAATGCTCACCCACCTGATTGCCAAGGTAGCCGCCGGAGAAGGTCCATCCCCATTTGTTCTTTCCTACCGATGTCACATTGAGATTAAATCCGCCGGGAGTGCCGATAGTGACGCCGCACGAGCCGGTTTCCATCTTCGGCTGGTCAAGAAGCGAATCCTGGGCGACAGCGAGAATCGGAGAGACGACCAAGCAAACTAGGGTGATCAAAATCGGGTTGACGATGGTGGTGAATCGGGCGCGACGCATTGGTTCCTCCCCTATCGGGTGAGCAGTTGGGCGGTTCGTTATATGGTCAAGATAATCCACGAGGCCCGGTTGGTCAAGAAAGGTAGGTTGAGTCCTGGCCGTGCAGGTATTCGGGCTCTGCAGTATCCCCTACTCCCGGCCCAAGGTAGTTTGCTATCAATTCGCAGCACTAAGCAACAAAATAACCATACGCAAAAAGTTATATATTTGCTGCATAATCGGTTAACTGGGGGGATACGGCAAAATATCCCTTGCCAATTTTTGTCAATCCTCTATATTGCTTCGCTCTGACGGTGACGATTCCCCGTTTGATTCGCTCGTGTCATAGGTGATTGCTTTCCACGAGGATGCGATAATGGATCCCAGCTTGCGCTGGGATGAGGCAATTGGGGGGCTGGGATGAGGCACTTTGGGGCGCGGCATGATGCGGTGGGGTGGCGGAATGAGGCGGCCCACAAGTGGATCCCAGCTTTCGCTGGGATGAGGCGTCAGAGAATGGTAAATGATGAGGTTGCTTCGTGCGCTGTTCGCCCCTTTCGACCCTGAGCATGAACTCAGGGCAGGCTTCGCTCAGGGCGACGTAAAGGATTGTCGGAACCTGCGCTTCGCGCACCGGCTACGCCGGCAGGGGTTTCGACCTACAAGATTTAGGTGAGTAAGAATGTTTGACGGTCTGTCGGATAAATTAGAGTCGGTTTTTAAGACGCTGCGCGGCGCCGGCAAGCTCTCGGAGAAAAATATCCGGGACTCCATGAAGCAGGTCCGCCAGGCTCTGCTCGAAGCCGACGTGAACTACAAAGTCGCGCGCGATTTCGTCAAGACCGTCGAGGATAAAGCGGTCGGCACCGAGGTTCTCACCTCGATCGAGCCGGGGCAGTTGATCGTCAAGATCGTGCATGACGAACTGGTCGCACTGTTGGGCGGCAAAACCGCGCCGCTCGCGCCGATCGACAAAAGCCCGACCATTTACATGGTCTGCGGCTTGCAGGGTTCCGGTAAAACCACCCTTACCGGCAAGATCGCCCTGATGGCGAAGAAGAAAAACAAGAAGGTGCTGGTGGTGGCGGCCGATATCTATCGCCCGGCCGCGGTGAAGCAACTCAAAGTATTGGCGGACCAGATCGCGGTGGAGCATTTCTTTGTCGACGGCAAACAGCCGCCGGAGATATGCAAAGAAGCGGTCGCCTACGCGTCGAAGAATTTTGTCGACCTGGTGATTCTCGATACAGCCGGACGGCTGCATATCGATGATGATCTAATGGTCGAGCTTGAGCAGATAAAAGCACTGGTCAAGCCGGACGAGATCCTGCTGGTCGCCGATTCGATGACCGGTCAGGACGCGGTCAATGTCGCGGATCAGTTCCACAAGCGGCTGGCTATCACCGGCGTGGTGCTCTCTAAACTGGATGGTGATGCACGCGGCGGCGCGGCACTGTCGATCCGACAGGTGACCGGTTGTCCGATCAAGTTGGCCTCGGTCGGCGAGAAGTTGTCCGACCTGGAGCCGTTCCATCCGGATCGACTGGCCTCGCGCATTCTTGGGATGGGTGACATTGTCACTCTCGTGGAAAAAGCGCAGGAAGCGGTTGATGCCAAGCAGGCCGCCAAGTTGCAGGAGAAACTGCTCAAGGCTGAGTTCAATTTTGAGGATTTTCTCGACCAGATGGCCCAGTTGAAGAAGATGGGGCCGCTGGAGAATGTCATCGGTATGATCCCGGGGATGGGGAAACAGCTTAAAGGGATGAAGATCGATGAGCGGGAGATGGAGCGGACGACGGCGATCATCAAGTCGATGACGATCGAAGAGCGCCGGTATCCGCGGATCATCGACGGGTCGCGCAAGCGACGGATCGCGAAGGGTTCCGGGAACACGGTGCAGACCGTGAACCAGCTGTTGAACCAGTTTTTCGCGATGCAGAAGATGTTCCATTCGTTAGGAGGCAAGAAAATGAAAATACCAAAAGGCTGGTCCGGCTTAGGGGCCAGGTAAACGGAGGCATTGATTTGGCGGTTCACATCAGACTTCGCCGTATGGGCTCGATGAAGCGCCCATTCTATCGTATCGTCGCCGCGGATTCGCGGACTGCGCGGAATGGCGCGTTCCTGGATATCCTCGGGACATACAACCCGATCACCAAACCAGCGGTAGTGGAGATCGAGGAAAAGAAAGTAACCAAGTGGCTGGAAAACGGCGCCGTGCCGTCGGACACGGTCCGCACCCTGCTCAAGCAGGTCGGCTTCTCGTCCAAAGCGCAGCGCGCCAAGAAGGGTGAAGATGTTTCCGGGACGGTTCTGAACAAGACCATCAAGGAACGTCCTAAGAAAACCCGTAAGATGAAGAAAGCCTCGGCCACGGCCGAAGCGGCCAAGTAAGACAGCGCCGGTGTAGTGAATACGCCGGGAGTCCGGGCGGACAACCGGGCCGCGACCGAGGTCGCGGTCGACAGACGACTTCGGGAGGCACAGGATGAAAGAGTTCCTCGAGTATGTCGTCCGGGCGCTGGTGGATCGTCCCGATGCCGTGACGATCAGTGAAGTTGAAGGCAGTCGCACGACCGTGTACGAATTACGCGTCGGCCAGGGAGATCTCGGTAAGGTTATCGGGAAGAACGGGCAGACGGCACGGTCTCTCCGCACGCTGTTGGGCGCGGTTTCGGCGCGCCAGGGAAAGCGGGCGGTTCTGGAGATCTTGGAGTAGGTGAACGAGGAGTTGATCACAGTCGGGAAATTGGGCAAGACGCGCGGTCTCCATGGTGAGCTGTACGTCACCCCGCTGACCGACTTCCCGGATCGCTTCCTCGACCTGACCGAGATCTATGTCGGCACACGGGGAGTCTGGGAGAAGATGAAGATCGTCTCCTCCCGGTTGGTCGGCGGACGGCCAGTGTTGGGGTTCGACTCCTTCACCAGTCCCGAAGCGGCCGCACGGTTGACCAACCGTGAACTGGCGGTGCCGCGCGAAGAGTTGGTGGAACTGCCGGAAGACACGTACTACGTGTTCGATATCATCGGCTGCGCCGTTTACGGCGAAGCAGGTGGAACGCAGATAGGTGAAGTGACGGATGTGGAGCATTATCCGGCGAACGACGCGTATGTCGTGACGATGACGGATGGCTCGCGCCGGATGCTTCCGGCGACCAAACAGGCGGTCAAGTCGGTCGACCTGAAAGAAAGACGGATGGTTGTAGACGCGGACAGTCTGCTCGGGTTTGAGTAGTCGTCCGAAGAGATATGAAGTTTGCGATAGTCACGCTGTTTCCGGACTACTTCAGTCTGTCCCTCGGGCAGTCGCTGTTGGGGAAGGCGCGTGACAAAGGGCTCTTTGACATCGAGATAGTCAATCCGCGGGATTTCGCGACGGACAAACATCATACGGTCGACGACACGCCATTTGGCGGCGGCGGCGGGATGGTGATGAAGGTTGAGCCGATCGATCTCGCGCTGCAGAAACTTGGATACCGACATCGAGCCCAGGGTGAGCCACCTTCAGAGAAGGACCGGATCATTCTGACCTCGGCGGCGGGACGCCAGTTCAACCAGGAGATGGCGATACGCTACTCCCTCTGCGACCGGATAACCGTCATCTGCGGGCATTATCTGGGACTGGATGAACGGCTGCTGGAACTGTACGAGATGGATGAGGTCTCAATAGGAGACTATATCCTGACCGGCGGAGAGCCGGCGGCGGCGGTGATGGTGGACGCGGTGGCACGGTTGATCCCGAAGGTGCTCGGAAATTTCGAGTCGGCGCTGAATGATTCGTATATGAATCAGATGCTCGGCTCCCCCTGTTACACGCGACCGGCGGAATACGCCGGGCTGGAAGTGCCCGAGATATTGCAGCAGGGGAATCATGAGGCGATACGGAAATATCGTCGCATGGAAGCGATAAAAAAGTGTTTGATGCATCGACCGGAACTGCTGGAGAACGCGGATCTCGATGCGAATGAATTGAAGTTTGTTGAGAAGATGAAAAAAGAGATTAAGAATAAAGAGTGAGGTGTAGCATGAAACAGATAGCGATCATCGAAAAAAGCTACATGCACGACAATCACCCGAAATTCGCTCCGGGTGACACGATCAAAGTGCATGTGAAGATCAAAGAAGGCGACAAAGAGCGCGTCCAGGTCTTCCAGGGGACGGTCATTGGCATGCGTGGTTCCGGCACCGGTGCGACGTTTACCGTGCGCAAGATGTCCTCGGGTATCGGCGTGGAGCGTATTTTCCCGCTCTATTCGCCGAATATCGCGAAGATCGAGCATGTCCGCGCGGGACAGGTGCGTCGCGCGAAGCTGTATTATCTGCGCAATCTAACGGGTAAATCGGCTCGTATCAAAGAGGATATGGCTGACAATACGAAAGAGTAAGCGAACAGATATTTCTGAATGAGAAGGCGCCCCATATGGGGCGCTTTTTTTATTTGGGGGCGGCGATTGTGAAGCCCACCATAAATGGTGGGGTACGGTTTTTCATTGATGATGCGAGGACAGAGACTGTAGGCTATCTATGCGTTAGTCTGGTGGAGTTGTCTGGGGGAGGCTGTGTCGGGAGCTAAGAGGCTTCGACTCCGCTCAGCCAAATTGGACGCGACTGGGCCACCACAAATCTCGAAATCGGGCTGAGCGGAGTCGAAGCCCGATAACCAAACATCGTTTTCATTTCACCGGCGGTCTGAGGATCGTGAACGTCGTGTGGCCGTACTTCCGTTGCTGGTCGATCGGGAGAACGTCGAACAAGAGCACTTTCAGCTCTGAAGTATCATGCTGACAGATGATCTTGGTCTCTTCGGTGAACAGTGGGTAGTGGCGGAAGAGCTCGAGCGTGCGATCCATCAGCCCGACATACTGCGGCGGCGCGATCATAATGATATCAAACACTCTCCCCTCTTTGTGCAGACGGGGGACAGCATCAAAGACATCTTCTGTCAAACACGCCAGCCTATCGGCAACACCAAATTGGTCAGCCTGTCGGTTAATCGCATTGGCCAGTTTTGGCTCTAGTTCGACACCGACGGCTTCCGATGCCCCGCGCGAGACCGCCTCAAAAAGATAAGATCCTGTGCCGGAATAGAGGTCAAGATAGCGGGCATCGGTGATGTATGGCATCAGGTAATCAAAAATCGATTTGCGGAGACGGCTCAGCGGTGGGCGGGTGATGCCGAGATTGGGCGTGATGATCTTCCGCCCTTTAAGCGACCCGGCGATGATATTGAACTCGAACTGCTTTTCCTGCGCGGCCATGGCGATATGATATGTCGTGGAAGGCGGTAATAAAAGGGGTTTGCATGGTCGATACACTATATATGCAGTCCGGGCTTGCGCATCGGATTTGAAACAGCTTATCTATCAAGCAGGTAGGACCATGGCCAAACAAAAAGACCAGCTCGTAGATTTGATCGACCTCTCCGGTCTCGAAGAGAATCTTTATGGCATGGGACACCAGGCGATCTGCGGGGTTGACGAGGTCGGACGGGGTCCGTTGGCCGGGCCGGTCGTGGCCGCGGCGGTGATACTTCCGCGCGGTCTGGAACTGCCGGGAATCGATGACTCTAAAAAGCTGACCCACGAAAAGCGCGAGAAGATCTGCCAACTGATATTTAAAGCGGAGATCCCCTGCGCCATAGGCATTATCGACAACAGGACCATCGACGAAGTCAATATTCTGCGGGCGAGTCTCCTGGCGATGCGCAAAGCGGTCTGCGAGCTTGCGCAGACACCGGATTGTCTGCTGGTCGACGGTACTTACTGCATCCCAAACCTCAGACAGGCTCAGTACGCGATCATCGGTGGCGATGCCCGTGTCAAGTCGATAGGCGCGGCCTCGATTGTCGCCAAGGTGACGCGCGACCGGATTATGGAAAAGTACCAGGAGCTGTATCCGCAGTTCTCCTTTGCGGTGCATAAAGGGTATCCAACCCCGCAACATCTGGCGGAGTTGGAAGAGCATGGCCCCTGTGCGATCCACCGTCGGTCGTTCGGCCCGGTGCAACGTCGCATCGAACAGTATGCCCTCTTCGAGTGACAAAAAAAAGCCCGGCAATCGCCGGGCAGTCGGACGACGCTACGAAGACGCGGCGGCGCAGTTCCTCATCCAGCACGGTTACACCATCCTCGACAGAAATTATCAAGCGGGACACAAAGAGATCGACATTGTCGCCGGCAAGCCGGGGCTGATCGTCTTTGTGGAGGTGAAGGCGGCGCGGTCGAGTGCGTATGGACATCCGGCGGAATGGGTCAGTCCACGGAAGATGAGGTTACTTACTCAGGCGGCGCAGGAGTATATCGAGAAAATGAGTATCAGCGGGCGGGATATACGGTTTGATGTTGTCTGCTTTGTGAAGGGGGAGTTGGAGTATTATCCGTCAGCGTTTGCGGGGGCGGAGTAGGAACGGGCAGACGAGGACGTCTGCCGCGCAAATCAGTCTGGATCCCAGCTTCCGCTGGGATGAGGCATTTTCGGATTGACTGTTTCTTCTCTGTCTGTCGGTTAGGAGTCCGAGCGGGGGAGTTTGTCCAGCAATTCCAGTATTGATCCGAGATTGAATGGTTTCTGCAGATAGCCCGCGAAGGGTGACTCCTTGATAGTCTCTTTCAGCATCGATGGGTCATCCGCGCCGACCGCGATAACCGGCGTCTTGGGGAACCGCTCACGCAGTTTGATAGTCAGCTTGTGGCCATCAAAGTGCGGGTCGGCAACATCGGCGATAACCGCCGCAAACTCCCCATGCTCCATTTCGCGAATTGCCTCCGCTTCGTCTGTGGCCGAGAACGGAATGTACTGGCTGTAGTTCAGGGCATCGGCGAGGTTGGTGCGGAAGTCGTCATCGTGGTCGATAAGTAGGATTTTGCGGACCGAGCGCGCGGTCAGGCCGGATTTGCGGGCCAGCGTCTGCTCGATGAGCGCTTCGATATGCTGGATGCGAAACGGTTTGGCGAGGAACCCATCGGGATGGGCTTCGCCGATCATCTCAGGAGAGGCGTAGCCGGTAATGAAGAGAACCGGCATGCCGAGATAATGGCGACGGACTTTCTTGAGCAGTTGAATGCCGTCGATATCCGGCATCTTGATATCAGTCACCATCAGGTCAAAGCGGGTGTGCGACAGGTGGTCCAGCGCTTGCACTCCCCCCTGCGCCCCTGTCACGTGGTAGCCAATAGTCTCGAGTGTATCGACCAGCAGCCCGAGCAGCATCGGGTCATCATCGACGACCAGCACTTTCGCTTTGCCCTGTTCCATATCACGACCTTATGACAGAGAGTATCTCCGCAGTTTTTTCCTCAAGGATGTGGCGGTCATTCGCCTCGACATTGAGCCTGATCAACGGCTCGGTATTGGATGCCCGGAGATTGAACCAGAAAGTGGGAAACTCGACCGTGAGGCCATCGATCGTCTCCTGCTTCCCCTTCGCGTATTTCTCTTTGATCTGCTCGATCTTCTGTGGAATAGACTCGACCCGACTATTGATCTCGCCGGAACGGACATAGGGGTCGATCTCTTTCACCATATCATGTAATGGGCGATCCTCGACAGAGATCAGTTCGAGGCAGACGAGCATGGCGATAAGGCCGGAATCGGCGAACCAGTTATCGCGAAAATAGAAGTGGCCGGAGTGCTCTCCGCCAAAAATAGCGTTATGCTTTTTCATCAACGGTTTGATGATGGCATGGCCGACCTTGGTCTTGACCGCGGTTCCGCCCATCTTGGTCACGAGTTCCGGAACGGCGTGCGAACAAATGAGATTGTACAGGATCGTCTCGCCGTGGTGTTTCTGGAGAAGAGATTTGGCGACCAGCGCGGTAGTCATATCTCCGCCGAGTTGACGTCCGAATTTGTCGACCAGGAACATGCGGTCGGCATCGCCATCAAACGCGACACCAAAGTCGGCATTGGTTTCGGTGATCTTCTGTTGCAGGTCGACAAGGTTTTCCAATTCGATAGGTGAGGCGGGGTGATTCGGAAAGTTGCCATCAAGCTCAAAGAAAAGTTTGGTCACTTTGATGGGGAGTTTTTCAAGTACCGGGCCAAGCGTTGCGCCGGCCATTCCGTTGCCGGCATCGATAACGATATGGTAGGGTTTTACCTTTTTGACATCGATGAAGGATAGACAGTGTTGCGCGTATGCCTCACTGATATCTTTTCGGACGATAGAGCCACGACTGGGGGATTTGGCCAGCCAGGTGCCATCCTGGATCATCTTGAGCATCTGCGAAAGGCCATCCTCGCCGGAGAGCGGCTCGGCATTCACACGGCAGATCTTAAAACCGTTGTACTGTTTCGGATTGTGGCTGGCGGTAATCATGACGCCGCCTTCGTAGCCGAATTCTCCGACGGCAAAGTAGAGGCCATCGGTGGAGACAAGTCCCAGGTCGATAACATCCACGCCGCTATCATTGAGACCGCGCGCGAGATGTTCAAAAAGGTCATTGGAGTGGACGCGCATATCGCGCCCTACGGCGATAGATTTTGGCTTGAGGTAGTTGGCGAGCGAGGCGCCGATCATGTAGGCGATATCGCCATTGAGCTGATCGGGGACGGTCCCGCGAATATCGTAGGCTTTGAAAATGGTCGGATTGACAGACATCGTACGCGATTCCTTTTACACAATTCGAGTTTGTCTTAGTCGCGAAGGCGACTATCGATAATACACCGTATATGGGGAGGCGGGTCAAATCAATATTAAAATCATCCAGCCGCTTGCGTATCAACAAGGTACACCGCTACCGCGATTCCCATACCAGAGGATATTATCGGCCCGATATACCTTACCAAAAAAACCGATTTAGTGGTTGCAGTCTATCTGTTTAGGCGTAAGTTACCGTTCCTTACATTACTGAGGTAGCTGCTATGAATCGCTTCGAAATGAGAGTCGACCCCCTGACACATGAGGTCTATTATTCGGTCCCGCTGAAGGGGTACGCCCTGATGCATGACCCGCTTCTTAACAAAGGCCACGCTTTCCCGGCCGAAGAGCGAGCGGAGTTTGACTTGGAGGGATTACTTCCCGACCCGGTCGGCTCGCTTGGCGACCAGGTGCAACGCGATCTGGAGATATATCGCAACAAGGATACTGACCTTGGGCGGTATATCGGTTTGATGGCGCTGCAGAACCGCAACGAAACAGTCTTCTACAAATTGCTGCTGGAACATATTGAGGAGATGCTGCCGATCGTCTACACGCCGACAGTCGGGCAGGCATGCCTCAAGTTGTCGCACATGACGCGCATATACCGGGGTTTGTATGTGACGCAGCAGAATGTTCACAGTATCGAGCATATGTTCTCGAATGTCGGACTGCCGAATATCTCACTGATAGTGGTGACCGATGGTGAACGGATTCTCGGACTCGGGGATCTTGGTTCTGATGGAATGGGGATCCCGGTCGGGAAGATCGCGCTGTATGTAGCGGCGGCGGGGATCCACCCTGCCTCGACTCTGCCGGTCTGTCTCGATGTCGGCACCAACAATGAACGGTTGCTCAATGACCCGCTCTATCTGGGCGTGCGGAAGCCGCGTCTCACCGGCGACGCTTATTACGAAGTAGTCGAGCGGTTTGTCCAGGGGATCAAGCGGTCATTCCCGAACGCGCTCCTGCAGTGGGAGGATTTTGGCAAACAACACGCGTTCTCTCTGCTGGAGACATACAAGCACCGCATACTCAGTTTTAATGACGATATCCAGGGGACCGGCGCTACAGCGGCCTCGGCACTCCGCACCGCACTCAAGATCTCCGGGAAGAAAGCGTCGGAGCAGAAGATCGCGATACTCGGATTCGGTCAGGCCGGTAACGGCGTGGCGAACGCCATCTGCTATATGATGCATATGGAAGAGGGTATCCCATTGGCGGAATGCCGCCGTCGAGTCTTCGCCCTCGATATGCCGGGACTGATGCTTGAAGGGATGCATGCGGAAGCTTACCAGAAAGATTTCCTCCAGCCGAAAGCAACTATTGCTGATTGGCCGATCCCGAAGGATCGCTCGGCGAATTTGGCCGAAGTGGTCAAGCATGCGGGTATCACGACCTTGATCGGTCTCTCCGCGCAGCCGGGGGCATTCACTGATGAGATACTGGTTCAGATGGGCAAGAATACGGAACGGCCGATAGTTTTTTGTCTCTCCAACCCGACCTCGAAATGCGAGGCGAAACCGGAGGATATTCTCCGTGCGACCAATGGCCGCGCGCTGGTGGCGACAGGAAGTCCATTCCCGCCCTACACACTCCCCGATGGACGACAGGTGAAGATATCGCAGTGCAACAACCTGTACGTATTTCCCGGAACAGGGTTGGGGTCGATCGTCTGTCAGGCGAGCCGCGTCTCCCCCACCATGTTCCAGGCCGCAAGTCGGGCAATTTCGGATATGGTGACGTCGGATCAGATGGCCAACGGCGAGCTACTTCCGCCGCTGACGCACATTCGCAAGGTCTCATTCCAGGTCGCGCTGGCAGTGGCCAAACAGGCGCGCGAGGAAGGGATCGGGATGAAAGTGACCGATGACCGACTGGCGTCGCTGATCTATGCCGCAATGTGGGAACCACACTACTATCCCTATCGCTATCACGCGTCGATATGACCTTCCAAAGGCGGGGTGATTCCCCCGCCTTTTTCATCTCCGAGAAGATTGCCAGAACAATCCGCGTATGATAGATTGGGCATTGAACCATTCTTTCTGGAGCGATGTATGCCTGTTGGATTTATTGGATTGGGGAATCTGGGAAGCGCCATGGCCCGTCGGCTGGCGGCCGAGGGATGCGACCTTTTGGTCTGGAATCGGACCCGCTTGAAGGCCGAAGCGCTCGGTTTGCCGATCGCGGATTCTCCCTTTCAAATCGCTGATCGATGCGACACGATCATCCTCAACTTGTTCGATAGTGTGGCAGTGCGCGCGGTCTTGACTGGCGAAAACGGCCTGATGAAGGCGGATCTTGCCGGCAAGGCGGTAATCGATACCACGACAAATCATTTTCGCGAAGTGCTCGAGTTTCATCAGATGGTGAAGACCGCAGGCGGGAAATATCTCGAGTCGCCGGTCCTTGGGTCGGTAGTGCCTGCTTCGCAGGGAGCGCTCACAGTGCTGACGAGCGGTGACAAATCGGCATATGAGTCATCACGGTCACTCTATGAGAAATTCGGCAAGCAGCTTTTCTTTTTGGGTGAGCCGGGGTTGGCAAGTAAGATGAAGCTGATCAATAATCTCGTGCTGGGGACATTCATGGGGGTGCTAGCGGAGGCAACTACGCTGGCTGAACATTCTGGATTATCGAGAGAGCAGGTGCTGGATATACTCGCGGCGGGGGCAGGGAACTCTGCGGTGTTGAATGCAAAGCGTCAGAAGCTGCTATCCGAAGATTTCTCGCCGCACTTTTCGGTCGCGGCGATACATAAGGATCTGAGGTATTTAGGGGATCTGCTGCAAGAGTTGAAAAGCTCAAGCGACATCAGGTCGGCAGTGGAAGCACTTTACGACGAAGCTATTTCGAACGAAATGGGGACTCAGGATCTTTCGGCAGTCTTTGGATTACTTTCCAAGAGATAGCAGATTCACGATGATGTCTTTATCGAAAACTTCGTGTATTCCTTCATTGGTTCGGGGATCGCAAGTTGCCTCCGTTCATCTTCGGAATGCAGCGCAAGTCTGAGCGTATCGACTCTCCCCTCCCGAACCTTGGTCACCCAGTCAGCATCGAGCAGCAATGCCCTTCCCAACGCGACCAGTTCGACTCCATCCGATTGTACACGCATCGCCTGATCCGGATGCATTATTGACCCGACGCCGATAACCGGAATTCGGGATGGAATGGCATCGCGGATCATTTTGGTCGGGTGTGAGCCCTCGGGCCAATCGTCTCGCACCCCCTTGCCATAGTCCCAGCTTGAGACATGGACGATATCGATACCATGTGGAATAAGCAGACCAAGCAATTGGATGGCGTCATAAGTTGAATAGCCGTCGGGGTCGGCTTCCTCCGGCGAGATGCGATAGGCGACGGGATAATCCGGCCCGACTTCTCTCCTGACCGCTTTGAGTACTTCAGTGGAAAACCGCGCGCGATTCTCCAGACGGTGACACAATTCGAGACGGTCATGTTCCTGGTGTCGGTCGCATCTATCGCAACGCAGATCGCCACCCCATTTGTCGGTTCGCTTATTGGTGAACGGTGAAAAGAACTGCTGAAAGAGATAGGTATTGGCGCCGTGGAGTTCGATACCGGTGAATCCGGCTTGTTTGGCACGGCCCGCCGCTTTGGCGAATGACTCAATGATCATCCAGATCTCATCTTCGGTCATCGCGAGCGGCATCTCCGATGTTCCCCGCCGATTTATCACCGCCGAAGGCGCCATCGGCGGACGTCCGGTAAATTGCGAGCGCGCGGCATTGCCACCGTGATGAATCTGCAGAAACGATGCCGCGCCGTGACGGTTGATCGATTCGGCACAGAGTGAAAGTCGGGGGAGCATCGCATCCGAATGACAGCCGACCTGATGGTCAAACGCCTGCCCCGATGGATGGACATAACAGGCGGGGGTCATCACCAAGCCGATTCCGGCCTTGGCGCGATATTCAAGATACTCTATCTCCGCATCGGAGAAACTTCCGTCGGCATTTCCTGAGACAGTGGTCATGGGAGCCATGACCAGACGGTTGCGCAGGGTCAGTTTGCCGTCGATCTCGAGCGGCCGAAATAGCGAAGAATAATCAGTCATGCCGAATGCCCGGTGAATCTATTACGCGGAATACTCCCTGACGACCGTGGTCTGGATGCCGCCGCGTGAATTGAATATCCCTTCGAGGCGGGCGCGTCGAGGCTTGATGGTGGCGATGACATCATCCAGTACGCGATTGACGACATTCTCGTGGAATATCCCCTTATTACGATACGCCAGGAGATACTCTTTAAAGCTTTTCAGCTCGATACAAAGCTGGTCGGGGACAAAGGTCAGTTTCAGTTCGGCAAAGTCCGGCATGCCGGTTTTGGGGCAGACACAACTAAACTCCTGGACATTCATCTGTATCTCGTAGTCGCGGTCGGGATAGATATTGACGAACGCCTCGATCGCGGGAGTGGCCCAGGACCGGATATCGGTTTGCAGATTTTCGTAGTCGGATGGCTTGTTCATGTCGGTATGAAAGGGATCAGGTGGGCCTGGCGCAATCGAAATCAGGACGAAATTGTGGTGCCAGTCACTCCTGATTTGTTATATTGTCGGCCAGAGAGATATCACCCATGCAGACCAAGCCGAAAGCTATTTCACTCCTCTCCGGAGGGGTCGATTCGACCACCGCCACGGCAATCGCCATTGCAGATGGTTTCGACATCACCGCGCTCAGTTTCGACTACGGCCAGCGGCACTTTGTAGAGCTGATCGCGGCGAAACGAGTGGCGGAGGCGCTCAAGATAAGCGAGCATATCATCTTCCCGCTCGATCTGGACGCGGTAGGCGGTTCCGCTCTGACAGACAGAGCCGCAGATATTCCCAAAGGCAGGGCCAGCGATGAGATCGGGCACGGAATTCCGAGTACCTATGTACCGGCGCGGAATATCGTTTTTTTGTCGATATCGCTGGCGTTCGCGGAATCGCGCGGCGCTCAGGCGATATATATTGGCGCAAACGCGATAGACTACTCCGGCTATCCGGACTGCCGTCCGGAATTTCTGCGCGCGTTTGAACTGATGGCCAACCTTGGCACCAAAGCCGGTAGTGAAGGTAAGACACTCCGCATAGTCGCGCCCCTCTCGGCTATGACCAAGGCAGATATCGTCACCACGGGAACGCGGCTAGGAGTCGACTACTCGCTGACCTTCAGTTGTTATGATCCGGATGATATCGGCCTGGCGTGCGGACGCTGCGATAGCTGTCAGCTCCGAAGAAAAGGGTTTGCTGAAGCAGGTCTGGCTGACCCGACACGCTATCAGTCGCAAGGACGGTAATCGATGCAGAACTACCAACCGGAGATAGAACCGTGGCCAAGTACTGGCGATGGCCGACTGCCGGTCAGCGAGATATTCCTTTCGATACAGGGTGAAGGTCGATTTGCGGGGACTCCGGCGCTGTTTATTCGCTTTAAGTACTGCAATCTCGGATGTATCTGGTGCGACACGCGATTCACCTGGGATACACGGAAGATCGAGCCGGGTGAATGGCTGAGAGTCGAGGCGATCACGACCAGAGCTGCGTCGCTGGTATTCGAATCTGAGCGAGGACAAACACATATTGTGTTGACCGGCGGAGAGCCGATGTTGCACCAGGAACATTTGCCTACACTGATCGCTTCGCTTCGTGAAGTCGGATTCCAGTTCGTAGAGATCGAAACCAACGGAATGTACGCGCCGACTGAAGCGATGCTGAACGCGGTCGATTGGTGGAACTGCTCGCCAAAATTGACCAACAATGGGATGCCGAAAGAGATGAATATCGTGCTATCGGCGATTCGGGCTATTCGGGATGCCGGCAAAGCTGATTTCAAGTTTGTGGTGCAGTCGGAGAACGATATAGATGAGATCATAAGCGACTATCTTCCGCTGATCTCACGGGAGCAGATCATCCTGATGGCGGAAGGAGTGACGCGGGAGCGTCAATTGGCGCTGACTCCGTGGGTAATGGAAGAATGTCAGAAGGGTGGATTTCGCTTCTCCCCCAGATTGCATATTCTGGCGTATGGAAATGAACGAGGAAGGTAGGACGAGGTGAAAGTTCGCTTGACCAAGCAGTTTCTCTTTGAGGCTTCGCACAGGCTGGATCACCTGCCGGCGGATCATCCGTGCTACAACCTGCACGGGCATAGTTACCGGGTCGAGGTTGAGATACATGGCGAAGTGAACGAACAGACCGGCTTCCTGATAGACTATTCAGATATCAAGAAAGCCGCCGCGCCGGTTATCGCGCAACTTGATCATCGACACCTCAATGATATCGCTGACCTACCAACCACCACGACCGAGCATATCTGCCGGTGGATATGGGTTAGACTCAAACCGTCTCTTCCAATGTTAAGCCGCATCACGATCTTCGAGACGCACTCGACAAGCTGTACGTACGAAGGGGAGTAGGACGTCAGTCCAGAAGCTTCTTGAGGATATCGTTGGTGCCGGTAAGTTTCATCCAGCGCTTTTCAGACAACAGGAACATCAGGGCAATCGCCGGAATCAGGAGATAGAGGAAACCTATTACCAGTCCGACTAATGCTTTGGTCTCAGGTTGCCATGGCATAAAGAGTAATAAGGCGATCGGAATAAGCACGAGTCCCGCGCCGATGAGCGTGATGACGAATATTAGCAGGCAAAGCAGTATAAGAACCTGTCGCGCGGTCTTGATCCCCTGCAGATAATAGGTCGCCGCACGGATCTTGAGGAGCCGAAGGGTCGGCTCCAGATACGCCTGTTTGAGCCAGTCAATAAATCCCTGGAATATTGCGTTCAAAGGGTTCAGTCCTTGCGTGAACGTCCAAGTAAGAATCCAAAGATCAGCGCCGCGAACGCAGCGCCGCCAATATAGGCGTACGGATTCTTTTGCACTGACTGGTCGATATCCGACGCAACATCGGCGACTTTCTTCTTCCCAGCCTCATACGTCTCAGAGGCTTTGGATTTCATCTGGTCGGAGAATGACGAGATGACCGAGCCGAGGTCGGAATACTTGTTTTCCATGGCGGCCTGCAGTTCGGCCTTTTTGTCGCGCGCCGCGGCGTTGAGCAACTCGAGCGCTTCATTGATCCGTTTGTCTTCAAAGCGATCCATATATCATCTCCATCTATTCTATTGCCATTATCGGCGCAATTGGGAAAGCGGCTTAGACTACTACCAATATATGGTACGCTGGTAAGGGGAGTAAAGTCGATGGAAAGGGATAATTGACGTGATTTGCCACTTGCAAAGGAATGCTTTGGGCGGCAATACATTAACTTGACCCTACCGGCGACCGATACTAGCTTGAGCCCGAGACGCAAAAGACTGTTAGCTGAAACAGATGGCAACATTGAAGTATGTCAGAACCAACCACACGACCGCTCGCTGAACTTCTGGTCTCGGGGCCGATCGAATATCAGCGTTTTCTCTATTATGCCGGGCAATTGGCGCGACTATTGGAGAAGATGCACGCGGAAGGAAAAGCGCACGGGGCGATCAACCCGCTCAGTCTTCGGATCTCTTCAGAGAATGAATTGTCTCTGGATGGACCATCTGCATACCGCGAAATCACGGAGGAGAACGTACGTGATGACTTGTACCAGGTCGGAATGGTCTTTACGCAGATGCTGGTAACCTCGGGTGGGGGGGCCGGTCAGCCGATACATCCGATCGTCTCCGAGCATGCGCCACTGGAAAGCGCTACCGCGCTGATCCCGGTCGAGGCTAAACTGCTTCTGGAAGAACTTCTGGCGGCGGACCCAAAGGAGCGAATCGCCACGGCGCGGGAGTTGGTTTCGACTATCAACGAGATGAATGAACTGGCGCGAATGCCGGAAGAGCCGTCGGTGCCGGAGAAAAAAGACAGGTCGCGGGCGTATTTCGCCTTTGCGATGACGATCCTGGTGGCGCTGGTGGTTTGGGTGCTGTTAGAGGTCTATCACAAGTTGTAGTTGTTTGACCGGGGGCGCAATCAGTGGAAATCTTGCACAAAAAAATAACCCAGACAGGTTGCTCGGCCTGCCTGGGCGGACGATATTAGGTAATCCACAGAAAGAGTAACACTTTCCGATTGCACGAGTAAAATACCAAAATATGTTGATATGTCAAGGGGAAAAGCCGGGATTTTTGAAAAAACTTCGTAGACTCAGCGAGGTTTATTGGTAACCACTTTTGCCAATTTAAGGCATTGTAGTACAGCTACTTATAAGTTTCACACCAGCCAGACTCTTCCCTTTGTCCGACGAATCAACCCCTCGGCCACCATCCGGTCAGCAATTTTTTCCACCTCCGAAATCTCCCGATTCATCCCTCTGCAGATCGTGCGCAAGCTAACCGGCTGGCGCTGAACTAGGCGGCGGATGATCTCCCCTCTCACCTGGCGGGAGGAGCCCTCGAACCTGGATTGGCGTGAAAGCGGCGGGATAGAGGCGATCTGCTTTGGAAGCATTAGTCGGGAGTAATCCATCAAAGCATTGTGCCAGTCGCGCGCGCGTCTTTTGGGAAGCAGTCGTTCGGCGAACTCGTGAACCGCCTTCGGTGACAAAGTCGACGGCAGGCCGAACGAATGAAGCAGCACACGACGAATATTGGTATCTATCGTGGCGAGTGGCTGGTTGAACGCGAAGATGAGAATCGCGTGCGACGTGTACGGCCCGATACCGGGGAGCCTTTCGAGAAGCTCAGGTGTCTGCGGCAATCTGCCATCATGTTCTCCAACGATCGCGACAGCAAGTTTATGGAGATAGAGTGCGCGTCGGTTGTACCCCAGGCCTGACCAGGCGCGGAGAATCTCTTCGTTCGAGGCTTGCGAAAGAGCTCGCCAGTTTGGCCATAGAGATATCCACTCCTCGTACTTTGGCAAAACCCGCTCGACCTGTGTTTGCTGCAGCATTATTTCGGCCACGGTCACTCGATAGGGATCGGTGGTGTTGCGCCAGGGGAGGTCGCGGCGATGTTTGGCGTAGAACCGGAAGATCTTCCGTCGAAACGAGATGATCTCCTGTTGAGTGACAGAATTGAGAGAGCGCATGGATCAGCGTTCAGAGCGGTCTTTGCATTCAAACCACCAGGCGGCGGTCATCCCGAAGATCACCGCCATAACATACCCTTCCTGAGCCCAGGTCCAGGCTCGCATGAAGAAGATGGAGAGAGCGAAGACGATCATCGCGATCATCAACGCGGCGGAGACCTGTGTGTCTGAGCGGGAGAGTACTTTTCGGAAGGGCGCCCTCGCCATGCGCAAGCCGGCTCCAGTGAGCGCGAGCAGGGCGGTTACGCCTATGATGCCAGTCTCTGCGAGATAGTGAAGGACCACATTGTGGGCGGACATCCCTTTGATGTAGTACCAGACCGGTGCGGTTTTCATCGACGGAACCACCTGGTCGACCAGATTGAAATTCCCGATACCAATACCGACCAACGGGCTGGTCAGCCAGCCTTTGACAGCGGCTGTCCAGAGCACAATGCGCAGAGCGATCGAGCCCTGCGGATCCGAGACCGAGGCAAACATCTCTTCCACCCGACCGAAGAATCCAACCAGCAGCGTGCCGCTGATACCGATTATCACAACGGTTATCACGCCTGCCACAGCCAACACCTGGTTGAAAGCATGGCGGACATCGAATGTCCCGTCACGATTTATCTTACGCCAGGCGATCCAGATCAGGATAGGGATAGCCAGTGCCACCGCGAGCAGGGTTCCTCGCGATCCTGAGGCGATGATCGCCATGGCGATCGCCATGATGATGATGGCGAAGCGCACCCGCTCTCCCCTGCTCTTTGACCAGATGAAAAAGGCGAGAGCCATCGGCAGGGCGGTCATGGAGTAGTTCTCAAACGCCAACCAGGCCGGGCCGAAAACACGCTCGGCGCCGCCGTAATAGAGGAAGATGGCGATGTTGATGGACGAGAGCACCGCGACGAGATAGATATAGAACAGGACGATCCGTCGCACGCCAAGGCGGGTAGCCATGGCATAGATCGCACGGAATGCCAGGAAGATAACGAGAATGCGTATAGACGGGACGAGTGACTCGCTGGTCCGGTAGGCAAAGAGCGCCGAAAGCCAGGTAGCGAGCACCAGCATGAGCATGGGAAGATCGGCCGGAGTCCGGCGAATTTCCGTCTCCCCCTTCAACATGAACTGCAGGACCAATCCCGCCAGGAGCATAGCCATGCAGAGGTCGAACGCCCAGATCGCACCGCCGGTCAAATGATACGGGAAATAGATCGGGACAGTCAGCATTAACAGGGTGAACGAGAGAGTCGGCGAAACGAGCATGGCGAAAAGAAGCGGGAGAGGGAGAAGTATGGCTGCCGGGAGATTTTTTCCCATGAGCAGCAGTCCTCCTATCGGCAACGCCCAGCAGGCGAGAGCGATGAGGGCCGCGGCCTGAAGAGAGAAGTGTCCCCGGTCAAACGTTTGGGTGAGTCGGCTCGTCATTGGTGTAAACATAGGCAATCGTTTTCGACAGGTCAAATCATCGTGTGCGGTGAGTCGGCCGTCCATTCTGGTCAAAACTCAGTGCACGGGTCCACATTAGACCTTGACATCCGAGGGGCGCGAGAGTTATATTTACACATGAAGGAAGTGCTGTTGTCCTTCACCACCCCTCACCCCTCTCCGTCTGGACAAACAGGCTTTGCGTTGCAAGGCTTTCAAACTCTTATAACCAAGGAGTTCGTATCATGCGTAGGATCATCTGTATCATTTCACTGGCGTTGCTGCTGGTGGCGACCACCGTTGACCTGGGTCAATCGCGATCGCGCCCGTACGATATCGCCGACATCACCAATGGCTCAAGTGGCACCGCCGACGACCACCCGTGGGGTGGCGACGATACTGGCGGCGGCGGAACGAACGGCAGCGGTCTGGACACGCGTCCGACGCTGATCGTATCGACCGGCAATCCGATCATCGACTATTTCACCTCCCGATTCCTGCGAAGCGGATTCATGCTGAGATGGCATCGGCAGGTAACGACGACAGGAGAGACGACGACTTCGACCACGAGTACCACGGTACCGTCGAACACTCAAGCCAACTAAGGGTAGCACGTTATGAAGATGCATGAAACCACAGGCCAGGGATTCTGCGAATCCATAGCCCATTTCATGACGGCGCTGCTCGAACAACGAGATTTCGCGGCTGTCGTGAAGCAGTATGAGCTCCATCGCTCGCTGCTCGAAGAAGTGGGTGGATCCGCAGCCGGTACGGTGTTGCACCGTGCCGCTACTGCCTATGCGTCTCTTGGCAACTACCCGATGGCGTTGCGTGCGGCACGTCTGGCACAAGCGATGATCGCGGCTGAAGGAGACTCCCTCCTTCTGGCGGAGATCTTCGTCACGCTGGGCGGCGTCCTGCGCGACCTGGGTCAGTTGAAAGAGGCGGAGAAGGCGTTCCGGGATGCTGAGTCTATCTTCCGTCGCAAAGACCACCTTGAAGGACAGAGTCGTGCGCTGAACCATCTGGCGGGATTGTATTATCGCCAGACGGATTATCGGAACGCGCTCGCGGTCCTGATGGACGCGGTGGAGATCGCCCAGAAGAACGGCGACAAAAAGAAGCTCGCGTTCATGATGGGAAATATCGGCCGTATCCACACCTTCACCGGTGATATGGCGGAAGCAGAAAAGCACCTGAAGATCAATATTGACCTTTCGCTCGACCTTGGCGACCAGATAGAAGTCGCCCGAGCGTATCTGTCGCTTGCGTATGTGTATATGCAGCAGGCCGACTACACCGCGGCTGAGCAGGCGTTGGGCGAAGCGTATCCCCGCATCCTGATCAATGTCAGCAAGCGGGACGAGGTCATCTATTACACGTATCTCGGCGAACTGCAGTATCGGGCGGGTCGTCTTGAAGAATCGCGCGTCGCGTTGGAGCGTGCGTTGCATCTGGCCGAAGAGATCGGCCCGAACACAACGCTCGCGGCCCGCGTCATGCGCCATTTGGCGGAACTGGCGATCCGGTCGAAGAACCATCGTCTGGCTCAGCGCTATGTCGCCAAGGCTATCCCGGTCTTCCAGAAAGCCGAGGACAAGGTCGAGATGGGGGCGCTCTGGAAACTGAAAGCGCAGATCGCGGATATGATGGAACAGAAAGAGGAGTCGGTCGCGTCGTTCAAGCGCGCTCTGGATCTTCTGGCCGAATCCGGTGTCCGCTGGGAGAAAGCGGAAGCGCTGGTCGCGGCCGGTTGTTCCCGGTCCTTCTCGGCGCGTGAGCGGATGACCTATCTCTTCCGCGCGGAGGAGTTTTATGCCCGCTGCCATATGGTGCGAAAGCATGACGAGATCGGGCGGTTGATCCACGCACAGGATGACCGGATGGATGTCCCGAATCTTGGGCCGCTCCCCAAATCCGCGGTTGATACTGAGTATTACACCAACTGCGAGAAGATCAAGCAGTTCAAAGCGCAGATCCCGATCCTTGGGCGGTCCGACCTGCCCATCCTCTTGACCGGCGAGACCGGTGTCGGCAAGGATCGGCTGGCGACCTATTTCCATAGTGTCGTTAGACCGGGGACTCGCTATGTGGCGATCAATTGTGCCTCGATTCCGGAGACCTTGCTTGAATCCGAGCTGTTCGGTTACCGGAAGGGAGCATTCACCGGCGCCCAGGAACACAAAGATGGGTTGTTTGTAGAGGCGAATGGCGGTGTGCTTCTCCTGGATGAGATAGGCGACATGCCGCTCGCACTGCAGGTGAAACTACTCTCTGTGCTCGAGCACCGTCGGTTGACTCCGCTCGGCGGCACGAAAGAGGTCGAACTCGATATTAAGATCGTGGTCGCGACCAACCAGAATCTGGAAGAAATGGTGGAGCAAGGAAGATTCCGCCGCGACCTTTACTATCGATTGAGTGGACTCTCGTTCCATATTCCCGCGCTCAGAGAGCGAAAAGAGGATATCCCATTGCTGCTGCAGACCTTCATGCGAAAACGGAAGATGTGCGGCGAAGGTCAGAAACTCCCCGCCGAGCTGGTCCGTCAGTTCATTGAGTATGACTGGCCGGGGAATATCCGCGAGCTGGATAACAAGGTAAAACGCCTTGAAGTAATGGCTCAGATGGTGGCGGAAGGAGATTTGGTTGAGTTGGCACGAACGATCTTCGCGCCGACAAAACAGCTTCCCGACAAAGGGAATCTGTTTGACCGGGTCGAAGAATATGAGCGTCAGCTCATCATGGATGCGTTGATGGCGGCACATGGCAACAAGTGCGAGGCGGCTCGCCTGTTGGGTGTGCATGAAGCGACCGTCCGGATGAAGCTGAAGCGATACGGAACTCACACCACGATGCATTGAGTGGATGTGAGTTACTGATAGTGAAGAAGTCGTGATTTAGTACGATTTCCGTTAATTCTCCTTGGTTACGGTAAGTGTTTCGTTAAGAGGCACTTACCGTTTTTTATGGCCGGCGGTTCGTATGAACATACGAACGGGCGTATGCGAAACTCCGCACGAGGTTCGGCACACCGCAGATATTCTATTGTATTTCAATGTATTACGCTGACCGTTATGGAGCGTGCGAAGTCGGGCACACGCATTGCTATAAGGATTGATGTCATTTTTACTCCTGAGCGCTGTGTTGGTGCTTAGTAGGTCCTCTTTTCTTTGGTGTATCGAAGCCGTCTGTACTCGAGGGGAGTGCAGGCGGTTAATTTTTGGTGGCATGCGACCGATGCTCCCCTATATTTGCTCCCGAATAATCTGATTAAACGCACAGGATGGCGCACGGATGGACGCACTCGGGCTGATAGAGACAACAAATCTGGCTGGCGCAATGGAAGCATCGACCGCCGCTTCACAGGCCGCCACGGCTTCGGTCAGTTCAGTTACTCTGATCGATGCTTCGTTTGTGGTGGTGAAGATCGAAGGAGATATGCCAGCGGTTCGGGCGGCTGTTGAAGCGGGAGCACATGCGGCCCAGCAATCCGGCTCGCTCATCTGCGCGAGGATAATCCCGCATCGCGAAGGTCCCGGACGGACGGTCGTCACACGCAAGCGGAGCACTCCGGTTGCGGCTAGTTCTCCCTCTCCCAAAAAGCCCGCTATTCCGCCCAAAGCTCAAAAGGCGCGGGTGGTGACAACCCCTCGCCCCGCGCCTGTTCAACCATCCGTGCCTGCCACCGTCGCGCCGCGTGTCACATCGGGGTCGATTTCCATGGAGCAGCTTGAGGCGTTGCCGGTTTCCAAACTCCGGCAGTACGCACGCGGATTGGCGGGACTCCCGATTCAGGGGCGCCAGATATCGATGGCGAACAAGCAACAGTTGCTGGAAGCAATTCGAAAGATTGCCTGAGTTCTAACGACGCCACGTGCGAAAATGGTTGGTGGATTTAGCGTGAATCGTATCTACGCTGATTACCGGATTAGTAGCTTCCTCGGCAGCTAATCGTCACAAAATCAATCCCCTTATCCTGATTTATCTCCATCCCCCTTGCGTTACTCTTGTGATTTTTGTAACTTAGTTCCCGACTGTTGCCAGTCTCGTTTGTTGCGTCCCGCACTGAATTTAAAGAGGACTGTCACAGGTAACGTTCTGCTGATGAAGGACTTTCGGATATGAAGAAGATGATGGTGACGGGAGCGATCGGCCAGATAGGCTCCGAGCTGGTTTCCGCGCTCCGCGCGCGTTATGGGGCAGATATGGTCGTGGCGACCGATATCCGGATGCCCACCGACAAGGAACTTCGCGACAGCGGACCTTTCGAATTCCTCGATGTCACCGATTCCAATCATATCACACGAGTAATGTCCATACATGAGATCGGGACGATCTATCATCTGGCCGCAGTACTTTCGGCGGTCGGTGAATCACGCCCGAATATCGCCTGGCAGATCAATATGAACGGGCTCTACCACGTTCTCGAAGCGGCCCGTCAGTACAAATGCCAGATCTTTTTCCCGAGTTCGATCGGCGCGTTTGGTACGAGTACGCCGCAGGATAACACACCCCAGGACACGATCCAGCGCCCGGATACGATGTATGGCGTCACCAAAGTCGCCGGTGAATTGCTCTGCGATTACTATTTCAAGCGGTTCAATGTGGATGCCCGCGGTGTTCGCTTTCCCGGCCTGATATCGTATGTCGCCGAGCCGGGCGGCGGGACGACCGATTATTCGGTCTCGATATTCTATGAAGCGATCCGACACAAAAAGTTCACCTGCTATCTACGCCCGAATACCTATCTCGATATGATGTATATGCCGGACGCGTTGCGCGCCATGATCCAGTTGATGGAAGCCGATGGCACCAAGTTGGTCCATCGGAACGCGTTCAATGTCTCGGCGATGAGTTTCACTCCGGATATGTTGGCGGCCGAGATTCGCAAGCATATCCCGGAATTTGTGATGGGGTATGAGATCGATCCGGTCCGTCAGGCGATCGCCGATAGTTGGCCGAATTCGATGGATGACTCCGCCGCCCGCAAGGAATGGGGCTGGAAACCGGAGTATGATCTGAAGTCCATGACCTCGGACATGCTCAAAGAGATCTCCGCCAAGTTGCAGGGCGAGGTCAAGATCACGCGATAAGTATGGCTCTGCGTGGGGGAGCCACGTGTCTATAGAGATCGGCGTTGATATTGTCGACGTCGACAGGCTGAGCCGAGAGATCGACCGGCAGCCTGAGATCATACATGATCTGTTCACCGACTCGGAACTCGCCGCAAGTCGGGCGGCAGGTCATGCCAGCGCGTTCCTGGCCGGATGCCTCGCTGTAAAGGAAGCCTTCCTCAAGGCCACCGGTACCGGGTTGCGTGACGGAATCGCATTTAGAGATATAGAAATAGTAAGTAACGCTGCAGGTATTTCCGGGATTCGCCTGCAGGGAAAACTCCGTCTTCGGTACGGCGACATCGCTGCTTCCGAGTGTCGGGTATCCGCCGCGTTCACTGACCATGTGGCTTGCGCTGTTGTGGCGTGGTCACAGGAGGGACGTAGTACGGATGAGCCATTTCGGAAGCTATGAGAACCGCGTAACGAATTTCTCCTGGTCGCTGGCCGAACAGGAACTTGAGTACACGCCGGGGGGCGTCATCAATATCGGTTGGTACTGCACCGACCGTATCTGCAAAAAGGGATTCGGACAGAAAAAGGCCCTCATTTGGGAAGGGACCAACGCCGAACCCAAAACCTACACCTACAACGATCTTCGACTCACTACCAACACAATAGGGGCGTTTCTCCGCTCTCTTGGGATCAAGCCGGAAGATCGCGTCTGCCTCTTCATGGATCGAATCCCGGAGCTCTATCTTGGATTCCTCGGTGTTCTCAAGATCGGAGCCGTGGCGCAGCCACTCTTCTCCGCGTTTGGCGAAGAGTCGTTGTTTGTGCGCCTCGATGACGCCAAAACGCGCGCCATCATCACCCAGCGCAAGCATGTCGGCAAGATCCGCAAGATACTCGACCAGATGCCGTATCTTGAGCATGTCATCGTGGTCGACCATGACGGCAAAAAGGAGCTGAAAGAGCGGGAGATAGCGTTTTCTCTTGAGCACGCGACTCCGGTTGAGAACCTCGAATGCCATCTGACCAAAGCTGAATCTCCCTCGGTCCTGCACTACACATCGGGAACAACCGGTAAACCGAAGGGTGTACAGCATGTCCATTACTCTCTCATCTCACAATACCTGACCGCCAAATGGGTGCTGGATATTCACGACGACGATATCTATTGGTGCACTGCCGACCCCGGCTGGGTGACGGGCACTTCGTACGGCATTATTGCGCCATTCGCCCTGGGTGCAACCCAGTGTGTGCAGGATATTGGTTTCTCCGCGGACAACTGGTACAAGTGGATCGAGAAACAGCGCGTGACTGTCTGGTATTCCGCGCCGACGGCGATCCGTTCGCTAATGAAGGCTGGCGATGAGATTGTGAAGAAGTACGATATGTCATGCCTGCGTCACCTCGCGTCGGTTGGCGAGCCGCTCAATGCCGAAGCGGTCATCTGGTCGCAGCGCGTTTTCGACAAACCCTTCCATGACACCTACTGGCAGACCGAGACCGGGTCCATAGTCATCACCAATTTCCCCGGAATGAAAGTGAAACCCGGGTCGATGGGGCGCGCATTTCCGGGAATCACTTCCTGCGTGCTCGACCTGAAGACATATGAGCCGATCACGGAGCCGGGGCGAATCGGTCTCATCGCTCTCAAACCTGATTGGCCCGCGTTGATGCGCGGCTACTGGTGTAACAAAGAGACCTATAACAAGAAGTTCGTGAACGGCTGGTATCTCCCCGGCGATAGATCATCCATCGACAAGGAAGGGTACTTCTGGTTCGCGGGGCGCGATGATGATATCATCAACACCGCGGGGCATCTGGTCTCGCCGTTCGAAGTGGAATCCGCGCTGTTGGAACATCCATCGGTTGCAGAATCCGCTGTCGTTGCCAAGCCTGATGAAGTGAATATGGAAGTGGTGAAGGCGTTTGTGACGCTCAAGCCGGGTTTCACGGCCAGCGACGATCTCGAACTGGATATCATGAATTTCATACGGAAGAAACTCTCCTCGCTGGCGATGCCGCAGGAAATAGAATATGTGCCGAATCTTCCGAAAACGCGGAGCGGAAAGATCATGCGCCGCCTTCTGCGCGCGCAGGAGTGGGGTGAAGAGATCGGCGATATATCCACACTGGAAAACGATTAACCTTACATCCGGTTGACGGAGGAATATATGAATGAAATGAAAGATGTCGTATTGAAGTATGTGAGGAACGAATATCTCGAGGATGAGGATCAGGAGCTGGGGTATGACACGCCGCTGATCTCCGGCGGGATAGTCGATTCATTCTCGATGGTCTCCCTCAAACGCTTTCTGGAGAACAAGTACAAGATATCCATACCGGATGACCAGGCGACACCCGAGGCGTTTGACTCGGTCAACAAGATCGTGACACTGGTTCAACGATTCGTCAAATAGATTCCCGATTTCCGGGCAAAGGAGTCTACTATGAGTTTCAGTACACCTATCAGAACGATATACCAGGATCAGATCCATGGGATACAGGATGCCGGCCTGTTCAAGCAGGAACGGTTCATTCATTCACAGCAGGCGGCGGATATAGAGGTCGAGTTCCCGAACGGCGCGCCGGTCAAAAAAGTCATCAACATGTGCGCCAACAATTATCTCGGGATGTCGAGCCACCCGGAGGTATTAAAAGCGGCACGGGAAGGTCTCGACTGCCGGGGCTACGGCATGTCTTCGGTTCGCTTCATCTGCGGCACGCAGGATATTCATCGGCAGCTCGAAGAACAGGTGACTGAATTTCTCGGCACCGAAGCGACCATTCTCTTCCCTTCCTGTATGGACGCCAACGCCGGGGTTTTTGAGGCGCTGTTGACCAAAGAGGATGTCATGATCGCCGACCGGCTGGTGCACGCGTCGATCATCGACGGCATGCGGCTCTGCGCCGCCGAACAGGATTCGTTCAAGCATGGGAATATGGAACATCTCGAAGAGAAGCTCCAGCTCCATGCCGACAAACGACTCAAAATGGTGATCACTGATGGCGTTTTCTCGATGGATGGTGATACCGCACGACTGGACCAGATAGTCGCGCTTTGCGAGAAATATGACGCGATGGTCTTTGTCGACGAATCACACGCGTCGGGATTTATCGGCAAGACCGGCCGCGGCACGCATGAGAAATATGGCGTGGTCGGGAAGATCGATATCATCACCACGACTTTCGGCAAAGCGCTCGGCGGGGCATCAGGGGGCTGTGTCTCGGGCCGTCGCGAACTGGTCGAGATGTGCCGCCAACGGGCGCGGCCGTATCTCTTCTCCAATACCATCGCGCCGGTAGTCGTGTCGGGCGTGATGCGGGTGCTTCAGATTCTGTCGCAGAGCACAGAACGTCGCGACAAGCTGGAGAAAAACACCGAGTACTGGCGCCGCGGTCTGACGCAGGCCGGGTTTGTGCTCAAAGAAGGTGACACGCCGATCGTTCCGGTGATGCTTTTTAACGCGAAGCTGTCGCAGGATGTCTCGCGCGATCTGTTCGACGAAGGGATCTACGCGATCGGCTTCTTTTTCCCGGTTGTCCCACAGGGGCAGGCGCGCATCCGGACGCAGATTTCAGCCGGGCATGAGATTCATCATCTCGACAAAGCGCTGGAGGCATTTATCAAGGTCGGGAAGAAGTACAATATTCTCGGCAAAACTAAGCAGGAGATAATTGACATGTACGGAGCGTAGCGATCTCCCCACGACATTGGACGCAACGTACTGTCTCTGCAAGGCCACCGAGTCGATCCGGTGGCCTTGTGCTTGTCAAGCGAGACCAGTTGAGCGGCAGACGTCCCCGTCTGCCCTGATTCTCGTGCTGCAGAACGGGCAGAGCGGGAGCTCTGCCGCGCAGCCTTCTATAGTTTCTTCGCGATTTCTTTGTGAGGTTCCGTCAGGTCACACTTCGAAGCAACTCTCGGTTATCAGCAACCATGAGTTGAGTTCTGCCAATCGGCTTCGAAGCAGGACCTGACGCAACGGTGCGAACCGGCAGGGCATTACATATCATCTCGAACGACAAAAAGATAACTATTCGTGCCACGTTGTACCTTCCCACCCGCCTCTCCCCTTGCTCTAAATAACTAACTCCCTATATTACGCCGACTTTTCGAGCGCCCATCGGAGTGCAGGGTCCAAGATCGACCCCCGCAAAACCCTGCGTCTCCCGCCCAGAAGTCGTAAAGGAGTGTAGCTGTGCCACTGGATAAATTCATCCCCGCCCTCTCTGCCGAGATCGCGCAGATCGACAATGCCAAAACATCGAAAGCGAATGAGCGGATAGTCGTCGACATGCTTCCCGCCAGCGGGAATCGCGGCCCACGTTTCAAGCTTCAGGGATACTCCGACCGAGAGTTCCTGCGGATGAATTCAAATTCGTATCTCGGGATGTCCTGCCACGAGGTGGTAACGCACGCCGAGGAGGAGACTGTTCGCAAATTTGGCGCGGGACCAGGCGCGGTCCGGTTTATCTCCGGCACCTACGAGCCGCATGTCGCGCTCGAAAAACGGCTGGCGCAGTTCCATAACCGCGAGGATTGCATGATCACCTCCGCGGCGTATACCTCGGTGCTCGGCGTGATAGTCTCGCTCACCACTACCGACACGATCATTCTCTCCGATGAACTAAATCATAACTGTATCATCAACGCGATGAAACTCTCCCGCCCGAAAGACAAGAAGGTCTATCGGCATGTCGATCTGGAGGATATGGAAGAGCAGATCATCGCTTGCGAAGGTCAGTGCGACACTCTGTTGCTCATTACCGATGGCGTTTTTTCGATGCGCGGGGTCTACGCGCCGCTGGAAAAGATATCAGCGATTGTCGCGAAGCATAATCATCTTTTCCCGCGCGGGATCGTGCTGATAGTGGATGACTCCCATGGTGTTGGCGCGCTCGGCGAAAATGGCCGCGGTACCGAGGAGCTTTGTAAGGCAAGCGGCGTCGATATTTTGGTCGCCACGCTCGGCAAAGCGTTTGGAGTCAATGGCGGCTATATCGTCTCGAAGAAGGAAGTGATCCGCTATCTGCGGGAACGGAACCCACTCTACATTTTCACCAATCCTATCACGCAGGGAGAAGCCTCGGCGGCGCTGGCCTCGATCAACCTGCTCGACTCAGCCGATGGCCGCAAACTGCTGGATCATCTGCACAAATTGGTCGCGATGTTCGAGAAAGGGCTGACCGACATGGGGTATGAAACGCTGTCGAGTCCGCATCCGGTAACACCATTGATGGTCCGTGACACGGCCAAGACATCTAAGTTGGTGCAGTATCTGTTTGAGAATGGCATCTTGGCGACCGGTCTAAGTTATCCAGTGGTGCCGCGCGGCGACGAACTGATCCGCTTCCAGGTCAACGCCGACCACACGGAGAGCGATTTGAAGTACGTGCTGGAGGTGCTGGGGAAATTCAGGAAAGAGCAGTGGTGAGCTGATTCCCACCATAAATGGTGGGGTACGGATTTGAAATTCCAGTCTTTGTAGGTCAGGTCCGCCCGATGCGAAGCAACGGAAGAAGATGGACCTGACATTCTCGTATTGCTTATTCAAGATGTCAGGCGCGCAGATAATCGACATAGCTCCGCTCGTCGACCGCGCCTGACCTACAAGACTGGAGGTGTTGGGGAGATTTAGAAGAGAGCAGTGGTGATTTGATGCCCACCATAAATGGTGGGGTACGGAATACAAGAATTGTGGTTGGCGGATTCGAAGACGGACCCGCCCTACAACTACTCAATCATTAAACAGATCGTCGAACTTTTTCTTTCGGTTGTCTTTGGTTTCGGGGCCCTGGGTTGAGACGCCACCCGGACGTTTCACCACCTCGCGAACCTGATACACATCGCAGAAATTCGATTTCTCCTTTTCCACGATATTGCTCTCGATCGTCTCGCGGCACTGGAACCGTCGAGTCGGATCGAAATGGCGACATCCGCGACAGCACCGCATATCGGCGTTGCACTGCGGGCAGGTGTCGTTGCGGAAGACCTTGCCGGTGATGCCGGTCGGTTTGCCGCAACTCCAGCACATGAGTCCTTCGGTAGGCATGATAGGTGTCATAAGGGAATATAATGGACGGGGAAAATGGATGCATGGGGAAAGTTGAGGGGGGGCTTGGGTCCCAAATCGGGCTTCGACTACGCTCAGCCCGATTTGGCTGAGTCTCACTTGGCGGTCAGGTCCGTTCTGGACCTAATATCAGGAACCAAGGTTCCCGACCTACGGATTTCTCATTCGAGTCGGGGAGGCACGAAATTGGGCTGAGCGTAGTCGAAGCCCCGATCCTGTCGGGTCGAGCAGAGACGAGACCCGTATCTTCTACCAGAAAAAAAAAGAGGTTTGGCGTTTCCCTAACACCAAACCCCAGAGTCCCCTCCACCGGTCGCGTCCTATGACCGGCTCTTTATTTCCTTGATCAACTCATCGGTGAATTCAGTGGTCGAGCAGGTGCCGCCCAGATCGCGTGTCAGGTGGCGCCCCATCGCAAGCGACAATACCATAGCCTTCCATATTCTTTCAGCCGCCTCTTCCTCACCGATAAAGCGAAGCATCAAAAGCGCGGAGAATATAAGCGCGGTCGGGTTGGCGACGTTTTTGCCTGCGATATCCGGCGCGGTACCATGCACCGCCTCGAAGACCGCGTATTCATCGCCGATATTCGCGCCCGGCACCACGCCAAGACCACCGACCAGACCGGCGGCAAGATCCGAGACGATATCTCCAAACAGGTTCCCCAGCAGGAGCATATCAAAGCGGGTCGGGTCCATCACCAACTGCATGCAGAGGGCATCGACGATCTTATCCTCGGCTTTGATATCGGGATATTCTTTGGCGACCTCTTCGAAGGTGCGCAGGAAGAGACCATCGGTCATCTTCATGATATTCGCTTTGTGCACGAGCGTGATCTTCTTGCGCTTGTTCTTCCGGGCATATTCGAAAGCCCAGCGGGCGATCTTGGCCGATGCTTTTTCGGTGACCACTTTCATCGCGGTCATCACGCCCGGCGAGACCATGCTTTCGATACCGGTGTACAGATCCTCGGTATTCTCGCGGAATATCACCAGGTCGACTTTATCAAAATGACTGGGCACTCCGCCGATAGATTTGACCGGGCGGAGATTGACATAGAGGTCGAGCTTCTGCCGGAGAGTTACATTGGCCGATTTGAACCCTTTCCCCACGAGTGTCGTGAGCGGGCCCTTGAGCGCGATCTTGTTTTCCTTGATAGAATCAAGCAGGGCATCGGGGACGGATTCGCCGAATTTCTGGATACCGGCCATTCCGGCATCGTGTCGGTCCCACTGAATGTCAACGCCGGCGGCTTCGATAACGCGGACGGTCGCCTCAGAAACTTCGGGACCGATGCCATCGCCAGGGATAAGAGTAATTCTGTGTTTTGCCATTTCTTCTTTCGTGCTGTATGGCCGGAAACAACGTCTCCGGCGGCGGTTCGTCAATAGCTAAATTGCGAACAGCTCAACTCGGAAACATCGGCGCCGTTCCGATTGTTCAGGGAACAACGAATCAATAACCCGCAGGGAGTCGAGATGCGAAAGAGACTATGGCTGGTGCTGATCATCGTCCTGATATCAGTCACCGGTTTTGCCACAGAAAGGATATCTGCCATGCCACAGGTTGGTGACACTATTCCGGAATTCAAACTGCCCTACGCGACCAAGGATTCGTTGAACTGGGACGGCCTCAGTTCCGCCGACCTGAAAGGGAAGCGGTATCTGCTCGCCTTTTATCCGGCTGACTGGTCCGGCGGATGCACGAAGGAAGTCTGCACCTTTCGCGACGCTATCACGCAGTTTGAGGGGTTGAATGTCGAGGTGTTGCCAATCTCCGCCGACCTGGTTTATTCGCATCAGGAGTGGGCGAAACATCACAATCTGCCGTTCCGGCTTCTGTCGGACCATTGGCGTGTATTTGGCAAGGCAATGGGTGTCTGGAATGAAGAGAAGGGGTATTTCAAGCGGGCAGTTTGTGTGGTCGGCCCGGATGGAAAGATCGAGTATGTCGACGAAGCGTACTCTGTTGCCGATGACAAGGATTTCAATGATCTGAAGGCGTTTCTGGAGACGAAGAAGTAGGATTCAGATTATTCTGAATCACGATACGGCTCGGTCGATGACCGGGCCGTTTTAGTTGTTCACAGATTCTCCAGCAGCCAGCCGGAGAGATTAAAATAGAACATCAGCGCCATGATATCGGCCACGGCGAGTACGATAGGCCCGGCGGCGACCTGCGGGTTGATCTTGAGACGTCGAATTATCCCCGGCACCGCGACACCCAGTAGGCAGGCGGTTATCATCGAGAGCCAGATCGCGCCGCCTATCACCATTGCCACCACCCAATCGCGCTGCCAGAGCCATCCGACCGCGCCCACTATTGCGCCGCTGGCAAGACCGATCATCGCGGCGACGAGCAGTTCGCGGCGCAACGCCGAGAGAAGCATGGAATCCGGTTGTCCAGTGTCAGGTGATGTCTGCAATGTGAGGGTCATCGACTGCATTGAGACCGACTCCGCGAGCGCCAGCACCACCGGCACAAACATGGCGAGCAGGATGACGATCTCAAGCAGAGACTCATACTGGCTCATGATGAGCGCGCACATAATGCCACCGACAATATTCACCAGCAACCAGGGGAAGCGATCCTTGAAGCTGGCCCAAAGCGACGATCTGCGCCCCAGCGTAACGTGAATACCGATCAACTGGAACGCGTTCTCAATTTCATGCTGTTCCGAAAGAGCGCTTAACTCTTCGGTAAATAACTCGATATCGACCACGCCAAGCAGATGATTTTGGTCATCGACCACCGGCATCGCCAGGTAGCGATAAAACAGGAACTGCTCCATGGCGATAAGGACAGTCGCGCGCTCGGGAATGGAGACGACGCGGGTCAGCATGAGCGCGGAAATCTTTTCGGTCAGCGGCGCCATGAGGAGCCGTCGCACGGGGACCACGCCGACCAGTTGCGATCGACCATTCAAGACGTAGAAATAGACGATCTTTTCGCTAAGTTCAGTGCCGCGCAGACGGGACATCGCCTCCTGCACCGTCTCACTCTCCTTGAGGGTCGTGATATTCCGATGCAGGTAGTTGATGATCGGGTCATCGAGATTCTGGGCGGTGAGTTTGCTGTTCATGGGCACTTGTTCTACGCGAGCTCTCGCGAAAAGTCTACCAGAGATGATACAAGATGAGAGTGACGGCCACAAACCAGAGGCCGACATTTATCAGGATCGGTTTGTCGGCAAAAAGCACTCTGGTCGGTGAGCCGCCTTCTTCGAGTCGATGGATCAGATAGAGATATCGGAAAATGCCGTACACCACGAAGGGGATCGTGAGATACAAATTCTGCGTCCCGAGTTTCACCGAGACCTCATCGGAAAACGTGTAGAGCATGTAGACAACCAGCACCGAGGCGGTCGTGACGCCGATGATCTGATCCAGCAGATACGGCGAATAATGGCTCAGGCTCTTTCGGTGTGATGCCGCGGTCGCGTCAAGCAGAACCAGTTCATGGCGGCGTTTCCCGAACCCGAGGAAAAGCGCCAGCATGAAGGTCGTTATTAAAAGCCATTTGGAGGCCGGAACGTCAATGGCTACCGCGCCGGCGTAGGCTCGCAGAACAAAACTGAGCGCGAGCGCGCCGACATCTATAAGGACCAGATCCTTGAGTTTTATCGAGTAGGCGATATTGAGAACAACGAAGCCGACGGCGGTTGTGCCAAATTGCCAATTGACCCAAAACGCGGCCACTAGACCAGCGGCCAACAAAAGCACCACCATGATGATAGCCTGAGTCGGACTGACCCGTCCGGAGGCAAGGGGACGGTCCTTTTTCAGCGGATGTTGTTTGTCGGAGGTGCGGTCGATCAGGTCATTGATAGTATAAATGGCAGAGGATAACAGGCAGAAGATGCCGACCGCGGCCAGGGCGATCCAGAGCCGCTCGGTATCCCTGAGCATACCGGCGAAGATGAGCGCGGCCAGGACAACCCAGTTCTTGATCCACTGACCGGGGCGGGCAAGTTTGATGAGATCGGCAGGCATACTGGTAGTATATGCCGGAACGCCAAAGACTTCAAGTATTTCAATCGGAGCCCCAAAGAGGGGTGCAAAATCCTTGCTCCGGGTGCAGGAGAACGTATACTATCGCCATGCCAAGAAGTAGACATCAGAAAGAGAAGCAGAGCCACGTCGCTTTGCTGGTCAATCGGAAAGCGACCAAGTTCCAGGCGAAGCAGATAGAGAATCTGACGGCGGCAATCAAGCAAAAGGGCGGGTATTACACCACGTTCGAGCCGGATTCAGCCATGTCGCTCTACAAGCAGGCGCTGTCTATAGCGCAGCCGCACAAAGACTCGCCAGAATTGGCCCCACTGGTGGCCAAACGCGGAGAGTTCACCGCGCTAATCGCCTGCGGCGGAGACGGAACTTTCAATCTGGTCGCCCGCGCGGCAATGGAATCCGAACTTCCCGTCGGGATCCTTCCTATGGGGCGATTCAATGATATCGCGCAATGTCTGTACAAAGACGATGACCCGAAAGTCGCAATCACCAAGATAACCGGCGGAGATTACAAAAAGATCGACGTTGGCATTGCCGCTGACCAGCCGTTTTTCAACGCGTGCGGGATCGGCTTCCTTCCGGAGTTGGCGGAACAACTTGTCGCGAATCGCACACCCCGTTTTGGATTTGGATGGTCGCAACTCGGGGCCAAAGCGGCCGCCGCGGTAAAACTGGAGAAATTGGTTATCAAGATCGACGCGTTCCGCTTTGAGGTTTCACCCATCATGCTGAATATCCATCTCCTCCCCCAGACAGTCGGACTCCCGTTCGCCACGGCCGCGTTAATGGATGACGGCCAGGCGGAAGTGATCTTCGACCAGGGAGGACAGCTCGGCGAGTTCTCTGCGATCACGCGCGCGATCCAGAAGGGGAAGTATCTGTATGGAACGGATATCCGCATGTTCCGCGGGAAGAACATCAATATTCAGCCGATCCAGCATCGGGTGATGTATCTGGATGGCGAACTGATCAAGTTGCCAACGACCGTATTGGCGGTTAAGATCGGCGACAAGCAGGTGAAAGTGTTCTGCTGAAGTATGCGAGTCTTTCTCTCTCTTGCCTGCCTACTCTTGTTTATCATCATCGCTACGTCCGATGTTTCAGCCCAAGTGCCGGTTCCGCCGCTCAATGACACTGTGCAGACAGATTCTGCCCATGTCGATTCATCCGCGATAAAGCTGAACAAAGAAGACACCATCCTGTTCGTGCCGCCGACCTTTGAAGGCGAACTCCCGGTCACTGACAGCTCCAATCTGGAGAAGAGACTTCGGCAAAGCCCGACCGGCGCGCTTTTCAAATCACTGGTGATCCCCGGCTGGGGGCAGATGTCAAATGGGAAGCCGGTGAAAGCGCTTATCTACGCGGGATTGCAGGGATGGTGTATTGGCGCGGCGATCCACTACGGCGGGACGGCATCAAACTTCAAAGACAGCTATGAAGCCTCGACCGAAGTCAGCATCCGACGGGAGTATTATGCCATGTACAAGGATCGCCGTCAGGAGCGGAACAAGTATCTCTTCTTTCTTGGATTGACTACGCTGGTATCGGTCTTTGATGCTTTTGTTGATGCGCACTTGACCGGCTCTCCGGCTCATCCGGAGAAAGCAGTGGGATTCGAACTGCAGCCCGCGCCGGGCGGCATGCAGGCCTCGCTTGCCCTTCGCTTCTAATCCTTCAAAATGAAATTCTTCACATCGAGTCCGTAGCGGGACGGATCAATCATGCGGAGCACCTTGCGGTCGGCGTTCTCCGGCAGGGCGAGGTCGACCCAGATCGGGTTGTCCAATAGCCCCGCGCGGTTACCGACGATCTTGACATACGGACGGGCCAGATCATGCTCGTTGTTGGTCAGCACGAGCGCGATCTCATTGGTAGAAAGCAACACCAGCGAGCCGGACGGGTAAATGCCGACCACGTTGGTGAAGATCTTTAGCAGGAATGGGTCGAATTTGATCGCCATCTGCGAGCGCATTTTGTGGATGACCTCATCCGGGCGAATCGCTTTTCGCAAGTAGACCCGCCCCGAGCTGAGGGCATCAAACGTATCGACGATCGCGATTATGCGCGAGAAGAGGTCGGGCTTCCGCCTGCGGTAGCGAAGGCTCGGGTAACCGGTGAAATCATCGTTGATATGATGCTCAAACGCTCCACGGGCCGCGCGGGCGGCATGTTCATCGAGCTTCAGGCGGGCGAAGATGGTCTTAGCGCCGAGCAACGGATGGCGCTGCATCTGTACCCAGTCGTTTTCGTCGTACGCATCCGGCTTCTGGATGAGATCCTTGGGGAGTTTCACTTTCCCGATATCATGGAACAGCGCGGTGAACCCGAGCTGGGACAAGCGGGAACGGTCTATCCCCAACCGCGCGCCCAGGGTCAGTGAATAAACGCAGACATTCGTCGAATGTGCGTACGTATAGTCGTCGTAATCGCGAATCGAGGCAAGCTCAAGGAGCGAGGATTCATCGCGAGAGACATGGTCTATCAAAGATTGCACCACGCGACGGGTCTTGGCGAGATTTATTTCACGATCCTGGGAAGCATTGACTATCAACTCTTGGACCACGGTCATCGCCTGAAAAAAAGCGTTGCGAGCGGTCAACCGGATATACTTCTTCTCTTCTTCAGAGACATGGTGGGCATGATCCCCCTCGCGCTTAAGCGAAAGAAGACGCACACCTGCATGTCCCTGCACTTTCAATTTGGCGGCCAGTTCTTCAATATTCGATGTGTTCGGTTTGACCGCGGTGATGAAGGTAATGAATCGCCGCAGGTCATCGAGCGACAGCGTCGATTCAAACGTAATTCCGCCGATGCCGAGAGATTTCCATTCCGCGACGACCTGCGCGGCGCCGGAAGCACCGTGGTCATCGAACTTGATCATCCGTTCATTAACGAAATAGTGTCCACCGAAGGATTTGATCGTGATATCGCCGTGCTCGGAGGTCATCCGGCTAAGATGGGTGAAAAACGATTCGCTCTGGTTCTTGAAGACTGTATTGTTGGCCTCAATGATTCGCGAGGTCTTATAGAGAACAAAGAAAAGCGTGAGTAGCTTTTCATCGGTCTTATCACCAAGGACGCGTTTGGCCTGGTCAACGGACATGGGATCCCTCCGCGTTGGTCGGCGGTTGGACGTTAGTGGTCTGTGGGCGAAGTTTCAATTCGCGGCGCAGATTGACGGCATCGCGCGCTTGTCGGCGGACATCGGGGATCCAGTGCGAGCGCAGCTTAATAAGAGCCGTTTCGGCCGAGTCACTCGGCGAGTGGGCCAGCGCTTTGATCGCTGCGGCGCGATGGAGCGCAATGCCCGAATCGTTCAGGATATTTATCCGCGTGGCGAGCTTTCGGAGAAACGCGACCGCTCTCTCGCCGCCAAGGATGGCGTAGACACGAAGCGCCTCGGTCTGTTCATCTGGTTCGATCGTCTGGAATGACGGGTCGGCGATCATATGGGCCACCGCCTCAAAGCACCCCTTCCCTCGATTATGCATAATAGCCGCGAGTGAAGTACGTCGAATGTCCGGTTCCTTGTCGAGCAAGGTCTTGTTCAAAATATCGAGCGTGCGAGAGTCAGTCCGTTCCTTGATGGCGTTTAGTACTTCGAGGCGAACCCGCTTGTCGTCGTGCTTCATCGCGGGAGCGAGGTAGCCGATCGCTTTGTCGTCGTTAATCTTCGCGAGAATACCAACGGAGTTGCGCACCACAAACCACCGTTTGTCATGCACGCCTTTGGCGATGATCGCCAAGTTGTCTTTACCGCGATTGGAGAGAAAATCGCAGAGGAACTCACGATGAGTCCGGTGCTGCAAATCACCAAGCAGGTCCGTGATGGCGCCCAGAGCTTCCCAACTAAACACCTCAAGGTAACTGCGAATATCAAAAGTCGATATGTCGGGATGTTGATTGAGCGATTCGCCAAACTGTTTCATCCGTGTAGCGCTGCCCGCGGAGATGCGGGCATCGCGCAAACGGTCCGACCAGAGTGGTTTGGATTCGGCCAGTTCCTCTTCGAGGCGACGAAGATGACTGAGGATATGTCCTGCTTCGACCAGACGTCCGGCGCTGACCAGATCGAAAGTCAGTTTCTCGCAGATTCCAACAGTTTCGAAGAATGCGCTCAGTTCGGTCTCCTGCAGGAGCATTTCCGCCAGCAGTTCAGTTGTGGATTCGTACATATCGAACTGAGCGTCGGCCGCCAGAAGTGAACGAATCTCCACTTCTTCTTCTTCGGTCAACTTGAATTCGTCGTTGAGAATGAGCGCCGTGTCGGGAGTGGATGACTTGCGCCCCACCAGGCCACCAAAACCCATAGCTTCTGCGGCCTCGGAGACCTTGAGTGTTGAACTGTCTATCAGGTCATTGCCGATTCCATGACCACCCGATTCATTGGCAGGGTCGACCAGGAAGAATGCCGCGTTTTTCTTTCTCGCGGCGCGCAGTTTATCGACAATAGCACGACCATCCGGCATCGGCCCACTTATCGGCGCACTGGAGCCCTGCTGGTTATTCGCCTGGGCGAGCTTCTTCAATTCGCGAAGTTCTTCATCAGTGACATCGTCGGGGAGTTCCACGACATACCCGCCGGAATCATTGCCGGGATCGGTATCTTCGCGGAATATGGCGTCGTACGCCGAGCGCCGCTCCTCAGATAGGTTCTCGCTTCCAGTGGAGATAAACTCCTGTACTCGAAAATCACCGTCGTATTGCGCAAGCGAGACATCTTCCACTGTCGCGAACTTGATACAGACGAAATTTGCCTCCCAGAGCAGTGACGCGAGATCGGCGTTCTGGGCGTTCTTGTTCTGGTAGGCTTTGATGGTATCGAGGAGTTTGTATACTTCAAGCAGATCGAGCGGATTGCAGAAGATCAGGCTCATGATGCCGTTTTCGAAAAAGAGTCCGGCGAGACTCTCTTCCTTGGAAGCATCAACAAAGACCACTTCGGAGTCGTACGTGATCTTGTCGGCATCGAAAATCAGCCGTATCTCGCCGTGGTCCTCGATTATCTGAACCAATTTCTCGGAGAACGAGCGACGCAGCGATTGGGGAAGCGGGTTCCCCTCGGGATACATGGCGACCACCTTGATGACCTTAAGCATATCCTTAAGGATCAGTTTGACATCGGCGAATCGTTTCTGATTTGGTGCAGGCTGCGTCATAAACGGGTTTTGTCCTTATCTGAGTATATCGGCAGATTTTGTTCGCAGTAAACGATTGGCGGGCAAAAAAATAGCCGGTCCTCAGAGGAGAACCGGCTGATATATCAGGCGATACGGAATCGCTTACAATACAACGATCTTGCTGCGGTTCTTGGTCACCTTCTTGGTCGCGTTGCGCGTATCAAAGACCAGTTTGGAATTATCCACTATCCACTGGTAATCGTACTGCGTATGGTCGGTGACGACAATCACCAGATCGGCGGACTTGAGAAGTTCGGCCGTTACCTTGGATGACTTCTTCAGGCCATGGCTCTTCTCCCCTTTTTCCCCATGCTCCAGATAGAAGCTTGGGACGAACGGGTCGTTGTAGAGCACTTTGGCGCCACGGTTCTGCAGCAGCTTGATGACATCCAACGCCGGTGATTCGCGGACATCTTTGATATCCCGCTTGTAGGCAACACCCATCACAACAATGGTCGATTTGCTCAGCGCCATACCGGAGCGCTCGTTAAGCAGGCGGATAGTCCGCTCTACCACGTACTCGGGCATATGGCTGTTGACATCGCCGGCCAGCTCGATAAAACGAGCATAGTAGTTCAGCGATTTCAGTTTCCAGGAGAGATAGTGCGGGTCGATCGGGATACAGTGACCGCCAAGACCGGGACCCGGATAAAACGGCATAAAGCCGAACGGCTTCGAGGATGCTGCGTTGATGATCTCCCAGACATTGAGGCCGAGCCGGTCGCACATCAGCGCGACTTCGTTGACCAATCCGATATTGACGGAGCGGAAAGTATTTTCTAACAGCTTCACCATCTCGGCGGCTTTGGTCGACGAAACTGGATAGACATTCGGAATCGTCTGCTCGTAGAACACTTTCGCGACCGCGGTGCAGGCCGGAGTGACACCACCAACCACGCGCGGAGTATTCTTCGTCGTGAAAGTCGGGTTGCCCGGATCAACGCGCTCCGGTGAAAAGGCGAGGAAGAAATCCTTGCCGACCTTCATTCCGCCGCCCTCAAGGATCGGCAGGATCAATTCTTCGGTGGTGCCGGGATACGTGGTCGACTCGAGCACGACCAGCGTCCCCTTCTTGATGAACGGCTTCGCCGCATTGACCGCGTCGAGGATATAGCTGACATCCGGATCTTTGGTTTTGGAGAGAGGAGTCGGAACACAGATAGAGATCGTGTCGACCTTTCCCATCTTAGCCGGGTCGGTGGTCGCGCTGAATCGTCCAGCGGCCACTGCCTTCTTCACCACTGAATCCGGGATGTCATCGATATCCGACTTGCCGGCATTGAGCAGTTTGACTTTTTCTTTCGAGATATCCAGACCGAGGACTTTGAAGCCGTTATCGGCGAGGACCATGGCGAGGGGAAGTCCGACATAGCCGAGTCCGACGATCCCGGGGATCGCTTCGCGACTGCGGATCTTGGCGATCAACTGATCGGCTGGAGAAGTCTGTTTCCCGGCCGGCTTTGACGCCACTTTGGTTTTCTTTTTTGTAGCCATCTATAATTCTCCCAGTGTTGTGCTATCTGTGCGTTGCGGTCAACTCTCGCCAATACTCGAGTGTATCCTGCAGAGTCTTCCGTAACGGTATTTGCGTCATAAAGTTCACTGCCCGGGATGCTTTAGCAAAGCTTCCCCGCAGAATCGGTATATCGGCTTTCCGCAGCCGACTTTTATCTACTCTCACCTCTATATCGGCGTGACTGAGGGAGAGCAGTATCCTCAGAACATCGTTAATTGCGACTGCCTTGCCGGAGCAAAGTTGATATGCTTCCCCCGGTATCCCTTTCTCAGCGAGGAGACGGTACCCGCGGACGATATCGCGTACATCGGAAAAATCCCGCCGGGCCGTCAGATCGCCGACCATGAGCACGGGTTTCTGGCACTCAGCCTCGATTTCCGCGATTTGCTTGGCAAACGACGGAATCACGAAATTGGCGGTCTGACGGGGACCCGAATGATTGAATGCCCGCGCGGTCACTACTGGGAGTTGGTGCGCCCGGAAATAGTAGCGCGAGGCGTACTCTGCCGCCGCTTTCGCTATCCCATATGGAGAGATAGGGTTAAAGCATTGGTGCTCGGTCAGTGTTTTGGTCGGCGGGTGGAAGATTCCATAGGCATCGGCCGAACCAACAAACAAAAACTTTTTCAATCCGGTATGCTGTCGTGCGGCATCCAGCATATTCTGAGTGCCGTCGAAATTGACCCGAAAAGTGGTCTGCTCCAGCTCGAAAGATTTTCCTACCGAAGCTATCGCCGCCAGATGGAATAGATAATCCGGTTTTGTGGAGACGACCAGTTTGCGACAGGCGGTGGTGTTGAGAATATCGAGACGGGTCAGGCTTAATTGCTTTTTGATCGAGGTCAGATTTTGCGTCGACTCTTTGGGCGCAAGCGTACCGATGACGCGGTATCCTTCGCACAGTAATTCTTCCGCCAGCCATGAGCCGGCGAAGCCACCGATCCCTGTGATAAGCGCGGTCCGACGTTTCATTACTTGGATGAGCCCGCGAGCCGCTTCATGTCGGCATCAACCATCATCTTGACGAGTTGTTCAAAACTGACTTTTGGCTCCCAGCCGAGCACTTTCTTCGCGTGCGATGGATCACCCAGGAGCAGATCGACTTCGGCGGGCCGAACGAATCGCTGGTCGGTCACGACATACTTCTTGTAGTCCAGATCCAGATGACCAAACGCGAGCCTGACGAAATCTTCGACTGAATGTGTTTGTCCGGTGGCGATAACAAAATCGCCGGCTTCCTTCTGCTGGAGCATCAACCACATCGCGCGCACATAATCGCCGGCGAATCCCCAGTCACGTTTGGCATCGAGGTTACCGAGCGCCAGTTTGTCAGTCAATCCGAGTTTAATGCGAACGGCGCCATCGGTGATCTTACGCGTGACAAACTCAAGTCCGCGGCGCGGTGATTCATGATTGAAGAGAATGCCGGAGCTGGCATGGATACCATAGCTCTCGCGATAATTCACCGTGATCCAGTGACCGTACACTTTGGCGACACCATACGGCGAGCGCGGATAAAACGGCGTCGCTTCAGTCTGCGGAACTTCGCGCACCTTGCCGAACATCTCCGACGATGACGCCTGATAGAATTTGATCTTCTTATCAACGAGGCGAATTGCCTCGAGTACTTTTGTAACGCCGAGCGCGTCGAACTCACCGGTCAGCACCGGCTGCACCCACGAGGTCGGCACAAATGACTGCGCGCCGAGATTGTATACCTCGTTCGGGCGATACTGCTCGATGACATTGACTATTGAGAGCTGGTCAAGCAGATCGGCCTGCACCAGTTCGATCTTGTCCTTGATATGGTTTATCCGGTCGAATGATTCGGTGGAGGACCGACGGACCATGCCGATGACTTCGTATCCTTGTTCAAGGAGGAGTTCAGCGAGGTAGGAGCCGTCCTGTCCGGTGATCCCGGTAATGAATGCGCGCATAGGGAACCAATGGGTAAATGGTTAAGTCTTCTACTGTCCTTGTCGGCAGTTCGACGGCGGTCAATATATAGCCGACCAAAAAGAGGGTCAATTGGAATTACAGCCCCTACCATATTGAAAAAGCGTCAGTTACGAGCTATATTCGGACTACGCAGGTAGACAATTCCCCTGTCCGCGAAGGGGTGATCCAGTATCCTGCTGCCCCCGGTCGTTTTGGGAGGGTCCGAGAGAGGAGAAAAAGGAGCCGACATGGAAATATCCGGGCTGACCGCCGCCGAATTACTCGAACTGGCTGATGGCGAATTTCAGAAACGGAATATTGACGATGCCCTCATCGCCTACCAGAAAACGGTAGAAGCTGCCCGCGCGGAGTTTAATCGACCGGTTGAGGTCGAAGCACTCAGCCAGGCGGCGCGATGTCATTTGACCAATGGCAATCATGGTGACGGTGAGAAGTTGCTTGCCGAAGCCGCGGCCAAAGCATCGGAAAACGATCCTCTCGGCTGGTCGCGCTATCTGGGAGTGAAAGGTCGGTTCGAGTGGAAGCGCAAAGAGCTTGAAGCCGCGCGGACAACTTTCGAGAGATATTATGATTATTGCGCTCTGCATGACCTTCGGGCGCGCGCTATCGACGCAGTCAACATGAGCGGCATTGTCGCCGCCACTCCACAGGAAGCAATTGACTGGACCAAGCGCGGGATCGAAATGGCGGAGTCCTACGAAGCGGAGCATTGGCTTGGACCGCTCTGGAATAATCTCGGCGGCACCTATTACGATCTCAAGCAGTTCTCCGAAGCTCTGGATTGCTACCTGAAAGCGCGCGACTACCACTGGCGTTTTTCCGGCGAGGTCGCCAAGTTGTTCGCGGACTATCATATCGGCATGACCTACCGTCTGCTCGGTCAGAACGAAACCGCCAAAAGCTGGCTTCGCCCGGTCCTTGCGTGGGCAGAGCGATTGGGGAATCATGCGGCGATCGCGCAAGCACTCGATGATCTCGGCGAGATAGAGAAAGAAGCCGGCAATCTTTCCGAGGCGCTCGGAATGCTGAAACGGGCGAAAGATCATTTCAGACTGGATGGCTACCCCGAACATTCGCCGGAGATCTGGCAGAATGTATCCGAGCGAGTCGCGCAACTCGAGGCAAGATTGTATAAAAGTTGATGTGGAAGTACGGTGTGACAATGGTTCTAAGGGCGACATGCCTACTTGGCCTGCTACTGTGTGCCGGCTGCACCAACGATGAGACCGTTCCTCCACCGCAGGGAATCGATTATTATCCCATTGAAACGGACCCTGCACTCTCTGCCGATCGCGATTACGTCTATCTTTCTTTGAGCGATTCGCTCGTACCTGCGTTGACAGGCATCTATCGTGCCCGCGTGACACGACCGGAACGTGAGCGCGTCTGGCTGGATGCGGGCCTCACATCCCCATCAGCCTCGGCAGACCTCCAACGTATCGCCGCGCTTCGACATGATACCCTGGTAATCTTCAAGGTTAACGATTCGACCGTTTGGACACCTGGTAGCGGCATAACGTGTCAGTCTGCCTGCTTTGTGGGGGATGGCCTGCTAATCGTATCAGTTGATTCCGTTCTGTATCGTATTACCGTGCCGGGCGGATCAATGACTTTCGAGCGCTACGGGTATGACCCGGTTGCATATTCAGATTCTAGTTATCTGTATATCGCCCATCCTTCGCATTATCAGTGGTCGGTTATCGAGCAATCCCTCAACGGAGCTGTCGACACACTTTTTACGCAGACGGCTGTGATACGGCCAGAGTGGCCCATGCTTAACGCAAATCGAGACCGACTCCTGCTGTCGGTGCCGGTCGAGTCCGGATATGACTTGGTGGTACATGATCTTTCAACAGCCCAGTCGCGAACAGTTGCAACATCACAGTATTCCAAAACTACCCTGGCGGGGAATCATGTGCTCTTCACGGGTGAACGTCCGCTCCTGAACCAGGTATCGATATTCGGCGGCCAAGCTAGTCTTTGGATCTATACGGTTCCGAACGAGACGTCGCCAACCGCGCCTTGACTGTCCTCCCCATTCGTGTTATCATGGGCATGATTATCTGTCATCCCGGGAGATAGTAATGCGCAGTCTGTTATCGCGGTTTCTGGTCACAGGGATTTTCCTTATCGCGGCTACCACCGCCGCATCTGACCTCTTTGGCAACCTCCGAATAGAAATGGGATCAGGGCAGGGAATCTCGCCTGTCGGTCTGATGCTCCGATTGGACGGACGCGTTATGGACCAAACTCTTGCCCACGGCGATGTTGTAATGGTCTGGCAGATACGCGCGGGACGTCAACTGATCTCATTGACAATTGATGACAAAGAAGTCATCGACACCGTCGAAATTCTCCCCAACCTGACGTTTGGTGTAATTCTCGAAGAAGAGCATGGGACCTGGTCTCTCAGGCGGACTGGTCGTGTGGATCCTACCGGTGCGGTGGTCAGTCTCTCTGCGGCCGACTTGTCCAATGCGCCCGGCGAACTGACCGATGTGCTCGCGCCACTTACGATGTCGAAGGACGCGACGATTGGCTACGCCTGGAATGGCATGCGGCTGGAATCGCCGGCCAACCGCCAGCAGCTCTCCCTTGATAACAAAGCATCCCCCATGACGGCTGTCGTCAGTTTGACTGATCCATTTGCCGGCTCAGGCGATTCCATGGTTGCACTGACACCGGTTTGGGGCGAGCGGCTACAATCACGGTTCAGTTCTCTCTATGGAACACACGACCAGCGCAGTACGCGTGGCGACCTGCAGTTTCCACTCCCCGACGATCTTGGAATGTTCCGAACGGCGGTCAGCTATGAGAATTCTGAGGACGCGACTCCGCGTTCGAATATCGACTATCGACTTCCGCACAATGGGCTCGACAACTTGGAAGTGCTGTCAAGCGCACGTTTACGTATCGGTTCGCACTTCACCAGCGAAACGGATCTCCTCTACAAATCGTACGAGCGTGACCACTATCTCCACGTGTACTATTTTGATGTCCCGCATATGCCGCGGGAAGAAAGGTACCAGTACAGCGGCCGGACGATGCTGTACGGGTGGCTGAATCCGACCTTGTTTCTGCAGGGTTCGTTCAGACTTTACGGCAATGAACAGATCATCGGCGACGGCACGCACTTCGAGAATCTGCTCGGATACCGTGAGGCCGAGTCCAACTCCCGATGGGATGATTTCGCGTTATTCTACGACGGCGATCTTTCACCGATACTCGATGAGAATGATTCTTGCCTGTATGGGTGCGGAGATGATGGCCACTTTTATGATGATCTTTCCAAATATCGGGTTAACGGCTTTGGCGCCGACTTTTCACTCACCAGGATCATAGGCGGCGATACCAGGGTTTCGGCCATGGCGTATTTTAACAGAGATACGTATCGACAATATCACAACATGCAGCCGACCTATCCGACAAGCTGGCTGACTTCCGCGATCGGCTATGATTTATACGGCAACGTGACCAACCATGCATGGCAATTCGGTATGCCGAGCAGACCAACGACCCTTGGCCTGACACTTGACGCGCAACATTCGGGCAAGCGGACGTATGGTCGCGGGGAGATCGACCTGCGGATGTTCGATCCACATGCGCTGGTATTTGTGGACAATGAATATCCGCTGGATTCCGAGCGCGGCTATGATGCACGGCTTGAACGCAGAGACCTCAAGGAAGCGGGAGCCAGTACGACGATCACCTGGAAAGGCGCGGTTGGATATCATCTCACTGAGGCGATAGATATATACGCGCGTGCCGGCCGCACCGCAGAGTCGTCCGAGTTGAGATTGCTCTACATGGATTCTTCGTTGACCGAAATTTTTATCAACGCCGGAATGGCCGGCTATGTGATAGAGAATGCGGCTCTTGAACCGGTCATTACCGCCACTCTCGGATTTGGAATTCACTATCGTACTCCGCACGCTGAGTATATGCTTGATTACCAGCATAGGACGATCAAGAACACTGTCCTTACTTTCTACCAGTCACCGGGGTTCCCCAGAAGTTACGAGCAGTGGCGAAACGATGATCCGGCGCACTTCCCCGTGGAGAGTCGGTTGACCGGAGTCGTTCGAACTCGCGGAGATCGCGTCCTTGGAGGACAGGTGGCCGCTTCCTACTTTTTCAGTAACGAACACTGGATCGACTCAACTTCATACTGGGTTCGTTGGGATGGCGACTTCTCTTTCCAGTCGATCGATCGCTTTGCCGTTTCGGCCCTCGGATATTGTGACTTTGAACAGGCGAAAACCGGTTCTCTTCCATTCTCAACTATACTCTCGCGCCTTCGTTTTGACTTGCAGGCGACGGCTCGAACCGGCGTTCGCTATTCTCCCATGCGGATTGACAACGAGGTCACCCTCTACAATCATTCACCACAGCCGATTGGCCAGGCACAATCAGGTCGCGCTAAGAACTTCGTGGAGATCAATGTTGGCCTGACAGCGCGAATTTATCGCTTCGCCAACAAGAACTTCACGATACGGTTGGAAGTACTCAATTTGCTTGATCGCGAAAACTGGGTCAGGGTCTATAGTGGAACAGGACTGCCGGACAATACCTACTGGCTCTCTACAGCCGAAGGCCAGACGTTTATCCAGAATAATTCAACACCGGATTACACTGGGTTGAACGGACTACAAAAGTATCTGCTCCGGCAGAACGATCCGAACAATTTCGGACGTCCCCGGATCATCCGAATATTGGCGCAACTGAGTTTCTGACGCATCGTGGTTAGAGTCTTTCTCGGCAATCGGAATGGATCTCTTTCCGGTTGTTCATTCGTCTCCATTTCGCTACTTTTGACATACTGATGAATCGAGAACAGAAACTGAAGGAGTTGGCATGAACTATAGACGTGTAGGCGGTACCGGGCTCAAGATCTCAAGCATCTCGCTGGGTGCATGGTTGACTTATGGCGGGACGGTCGCGGATAAAACCGCCACCGATATCATGCAGCGCGCAGTCGAACTGGGAGTCAACTTCATCGATATCTCGGATATCTACCGCAAAGGGGAAGCCGAGAAAGTGGTCGGCAACGCGATCAAAGAGTTCAAGCGATCCGACCTGGTGATATCGAGCAAACTGTTCTGGCCGATGACAGAGAATGTCAACGATCGCGGCCTCTCCCGCAAACATATCATGGAATCGATCGAGAAATCGCTCAAGCGGATCGGCACCGACTATCTCGATATCTATTTCTGCCACCGCTTCGACCCGGAGACGCCTGTCGAAGAAACCGCGCGGGCGATGGATGACCTGATCCGTCAGGGGAAAGTCCTCTACTGGGGGACATCAGTTTGGGAAGCCGACCAGATCCAGTCGGCGGTGGATATTGCCGAGCGCTATCTCACATATCGCCCCTCGGTCGAGCAGCCCCGCTACAATATGATTGACCGTCACATAGAGAAGGATATACTCCCGACATGCGCCAAAAACGGCATCGGGCTGGTCGTCTGGTCCCCGTTGGCGCAAGGACTGTTGACCGGCAAATACAACAATGGGATGCCGGATGGGAGCCGTGGCGCGACCAGTCAATGGCTCGAACGTGACCTGAACGAAACCAATATTGCCAGGGTCCGTAAACTGACTGACATAGCGCAGAAACTTGGCATCACAGTCGGGCAGTTGGCACTCGCCTGGATACTTCGGTTGCCCGAGATAAGTTGTGCCATCACCGGCGCGACGACTATCGCCCAGCTCGTAGAGAATGTCAAGGCGGCCGAGATAGAGCTGTCACCGGAGACACTCACAGAGATCGAACGGATACTGGACGGCAAATAGACTCGACAAACAAGAAGTGTGACGATAGAAGAGGAGCGAAAGAATGTACAACACACTGGCGGAGTTTTTCGGGGAGTATGAACATGAGCGCGGTGAATCGCAGAAGATCATGAACGCGTTGACCGATGCTTCGCTCAAGCAGGCGGTCGCGCAGGATCACCGCACACTCGGGCGTATCGCCTGGCATCTGGTGACCACCTATCCGGAGATGACCGGCTACGCGGGGATCGTCATCAACGCGGTCGGCAAAGAGGATCCCGTGCCGGCAACAGCAGCGCAGGTCGCGCAGGGTTACCAGAATGTCACGCAGGAGATGATCGACTTCATCAAAGCGAACTGGAAGGACAGCGACCTTCAGGCGGAGAAGGATTTTTATGGTGAGAAATGGACGCTTGGCCTCGCGCTCAAGATCCTCATCAAGCATGAGATCCATCATCGTGGCCAGATGACCGTGCTGATGCGTCAGGCGGGACTGAAAGTCCCGGGTGTGTATGGTCCGGCGAAAGAGGATTGGGCCAACTACGGCCAGAACCCCCCGACGGTCTGATGTAGATTTCGAGTTTAATTCTGAATAGAAGCGCCCGTGGCAGTCTTATCGACTTGCCCGGGCGTTTTATTTGATAACGACTACTTTCCCTATCTGCACGTTCCCTTTGGTATCTTCCACCGACCAATAATAAAGGCCCGACTCGACCGCCTGGATATTCCGATTGATCAGATCCCAGCTATCATGAGCGGAGTTCGGGTCGTTGGGATTCATGTCGTGATGAATTTCCCGCACCAGGTCGCCATCGAGCGTATGGATACGAATGACGCAGACCGGCGGAAGATTGACGAAATTGATTCGTCGCACGCGGTCATCGATCAACCCGCGCTCATTCCCTATCCTCCCCTCAAATCCATGGTCGCGGTACTTGTCATCCACCCGGTACGGATTCGGATAGACATAAACTGGTGGGAGAAGAGAGTCACGCTGTTCGTCATCCGCATACGGAAAGGCCGACTTTAAACCGATCCGTTTGGTCGACTCCAGAGGAGGCATGCTCTGTTCGGGGAATCCAAAATCAAACGCGGTGACATTGATAAAATACGGCACGGTCGGCAGTAGATCCGGCAGAGTGAACTCGTATTCATAGTATTTCAAGTAGCCGTCTTCGGTGTAGGCCGAAGCAGGGACATCGACAGTCGGCGGAAGCGGTTCGTCGGGGTATGTTCTTCGGATCGACGATGTGAATCCCAACTGCGACGCGTTGGATTGATGGCGCACGAAATAGAAGATCGAATCAAGAAACCCCTGTTTCCGATATGGGTTGGTGCGGTCGAATGACAATGGGTGAAAAGTTGAATCCGCGCATCGGTCGGTGCCGGAGCCGTAGAGACAGCGCAACAGTTCAAGTGTCATTGGTTGTTCGCGATTGATCCAATCGCCGGTCAGACCTTCATTGAAGTCCCAGACCCACTTCTCGTAGTTCTCCCGGTCATACGATGCCGCAAGCGAAAGACTTGCCTCCCGCTCATCGCGACCGACATAGATATTGTACCCCTCGAAATCCAACACCTGTGTAAACGGGTCGACCCGCGTCTCCGACTCCGCGCCGTTGAAGCGGACACGTATGCCATTGAGCGTCGGGATAAGCCAGACCTTAGGGGGGAGTGGCGGAGTGAGCGCACGCCAATCGGGTACACCATCGCCGCGATACCAGGTGGTATCGGCGCGCGAGGGAATCCAGCGGCCATCGCGAAAAATTGAATCAAGAACACATACGCGGTACTTTCCGGCGTAGCCATCGGAATCGGTGTCAAAGCCGGGGTTATCATAGACCCATTCCGCGTTGAGCGCGTTGTTGACCAGATCATCGAAACTGACATTCGCCATAAACTGGTCGATGCGCCCCGGTTCCAGGTTGTCGGCGTTGGAAGCCAGCGTATGGAAGTTCTCGCCGCCAACTATGGCTAACGGGATATCCAGACTGCCGCCTGCCTCAATAGAAAATGGCCCGATTGAATAGAGGCAATCAACCCAGTCACCATCTTTCAGGACATTGACCGCCTGAGGCGAAGGTGCCTCCCATTGGGGGTTGGTCACGCCGATCTCGGAAGTACGGAGAACATCGTAGTCGATTTCTCCATTGCTCATCAGGAAATATTTGTTCCGGTCTCCGTACGGGACACCATTGCCGCCGGTCCCGAAGCGGAGGGTCGACTGGACAGCGCTCCGCCGATTGGGGCCGAAGTCAAGGCGAATGGACGGATCATTTTCCGCCCACCAGTTAAATGAGATGGTCTTGTCTGGGTCGAGATCACCGAGCAACCGGATCCCAGCCACATTGGGGACCGCTCTGCTGATCTCGTAATAGGGGAATTGGTCACCGATCGGGTCGCCGTCGTTGTCGGCTCCCCAAACGATATTCAGCGTGTCAGCGTAAGAGCAGACTCCCTCACGAGGAAAATACTTACGAAATCCGCAAATATCATCCCGTCCTGGATATGGACGAGAGGCATCGAACGCGTAGCCGACCATCAATCCATAATAGAATCCAATATAGAGTTCATCCAATTGCTCCTCGCTGATATTATGAATGGTGTAGTCGAGCAGAATGAAGTCATCGCAGAAAGCGTTTGACCAGGAGTAGCTTCGCTGAGTGACTGCGACGGGGATTGGCATGTGTGGTCGCTCGTTGAAGTAGTCCGGCACAAGTCCTCCAACGCAACAGCGAGAAGTATCTGCGTACTCGGCAACGTAGTCCAATTCAGAGATGGCTCCGGCGTAATCGGTCGGGCTGAAAGTAGATCGCCGTCTCATCTCGCCAAATGGGGATTGGTCTGGGAAGAACTCGATATTCCCCCCCCGTTCACAGTCATCTCCGACCGAGACTAGTGTATCTCTACCGGCTACTGCACCAATCCAGAGACCACCACCGCCCATACCGATTTGTTGCTGATTCGGATACTCAATTCCGCCAACTCCCTTTTCACCAAAAAAGCAATCAATTCCGCCATAATAGACCGTATCATATGGCCATCCGCCCCACCCCCCTCCATTGTTAAGTGACAAACCGATCTTCCCAATTGAGTGAGAAGCAACGCACCGAGCGGGGAATGTTGTAACTGTGTTAGCCGGAGCTTGAGTTTTCTCTTTATCTGCGGCAAGAGAACATAGATGTATCGCGACAGTAAAAAGAATAAGAAACGAAAGAATTCTTCCCGAGCGAATTCGCATACTCCTCCCCAGGCAAACAGGTTGCCGTAGGTGTCTCAAAGGTACGTCTGAAACGGGAGTCCGTCAAATGAGAAGTGGGGCTGTTTCCCACTCCCATACCGAGGAGAGAACTCAGACCATCGTTGTGTTGGTCGAGGGTCTCGGGAGCTTGATCAAATTCAACACCAACCCTGTCCCCAATAATATCAGCGCCATACCGCCGATCATCCCAAGCGTCAACTGCTCGTGCAGGAATATCACTCCCCACAGTATCCCGAACAGCGGCATCAGGAAAGTAACAGTCAGCGCCTTGGTCGGGCCGATATCGGCGATCAGTCGGAAATAGAGCAGATAGGCGACCGCGCTACAGATGATCGCGAGCGCCAGCATATTGAGGACGATAAACGGCGTCACTTCGCCGCGCATCGGGAATGCGGGAATAGCGGGGATCAACACAAACGCGGCCATCAACTGGCTCGCCCCGGCGATAGCGCGCGGCTTGAGCGATTTGCCGAATTTCTTGATATAGACCGCCGAAAAACCATAGCAGAGGGTCGCCACCAGACAGGCGAGAACCGAAACCAGAAACCAGGAATCAACCTCCGCCGGTGGGATATTGACCACCAGCGCCACACCCGACGCCCCAACCAGCAGTCCGAGCACGCGCACCCAGGTCAGTCTCTCCCCCAGCCAGAATGCCGACAGGATCGCGCTCCAGAGCGGCGAACTTGAATTGAGGATCGCCGAATAAGAGGCCGGGATATGGAGCGCGGCAAACGCGTACATGAAAAACGGGATCGCCGAGTTGACCGCCCCTATCAGCAGATACTGTTTCCAGTGGGTGCGGAACTCCATGTCAAAACCTATGATGCGGAAATAGATAGCCAGCACGATACCGGCGATCAGCACGCGGAGCATGGCGGTGATGATCGGCCCAAAGACCGGGGAGATCACCCGCATGAAGATAAACGACCCACCCCAGATGGCGGCGAGGACTATCAGGCTGATTATGTCCGAAGTTTTCATGATGGCGGGAAGTTAGTCGGTTCGGTTGGCGCTGTCTACCGGAAAAAAGGCAGGGAACTGCCGTTGAACCGGTTATTTTCTACTCCGTTGTTAACCTCTCCCCTGCCCGGTACGTCTTGGGGGATAGAGACACGACAACAACGAATTGAGGATAGAGAGGTCACAGATGAACGAGATAATCCTGCAGGAAACGATCATGTTCGGCGTCGCGGCGCTGTTTGTCGGCTTTCTGATCTGGCTGTTCTTCCGACGCAAGCAGTTCATGATAAACCTGGAGTACCACCGGCTGGAGACACTCAATAAGCTAATCGACAAGTACGGCAGCAGCGCAGAATTTGTCAGCTTCATGCAGTCGGATGCCGGCAAGCGGTTACTGCTAAGTCCGGAGAAGGAAGCGCCCGCCAGCAATGGCAAGACGATCGTCCTCCGCTTCATTCAGGCGGCGGTGATGATCTTTGTTCTCGGCGCGGGATTCATGGCTGGCGCGGGTCAGTACGGCAATTCCAACGATATCGGAAATATTCAACAAGTGCATGACATGGAGTATTGGGGCGTGATGTGCTTCATGCTGGCGATCGGCTTGGGGATCGTCTCAATGGTGACCTACGGCTGGTACAAGTCACAGGAACGGGCGGCGCGGAAAGCGCGTATACTGGACGCCTGAGCGGTTCAACCGGCAACGCACGATGAACCAGTCCGAGTTCCGCATCTTCTACCAGTCGACGTACCGTCCGCTCTGGAGTTATCTCTACCGGATGGTACGTCAGGTTGAACTGAGTAATGATCTTGCTCAGGAAAGCTATTTTCGCTTGTTGAAGGCGGAACGCGTGAAGTTGGAACCGGGCGCGGAGAGATCATACTTGTTCACGATCGCGACTAATCTGGTGCGCGACCATTGGCGAAACGGGAAAGTGCATGGCGAGTGGTTGGAAGAGTCAGTGAATGACGATTTTGATGACTCCGCTACTGAGCTTCCGCTCCAACTGGATCTGGCCACCGCGATGGAGCGGTTGAGCTTGACGCATCGCTCATTGCTCTGGCTCTGTTATGTCGAGGGATACTCGCACGCCGAAGCCGCCTCAATTGTTGGCGTGGAGAGTCATTCAGTGAAAGTGCTGTTATCGCGCGCTCGAAAGAAACTGGCGACCATTTGCCAGGAGATAGGGATCGGGAGAGAAAGTAGATGACCATGCAGTGCGAATTTGAATCAACTCTGATACAGGCGATCCGCTATGGCGCCATGACCGATCAATTGAGGAACCATGTCGCTTCATGCCCAGCCTGTCAGGAAACCGAACGGTTCGCGCTCGCCTATCGCGCGTTGGCGACTGAAACCGATGCTGTTGTTCCACCGCCGCCGGATCCCTCGCTCATTTGGCGCGACGCGTTCCCCTCGCAGTTCGCACCCAAACCAACCGGTATGCTCTACCTGATCTCCGTGGCGGTGATGGTCCTGGTGATGATTACCGGCTATTTCACCTATGGGATGTTTTTCCGGCCGCCGCAGGGAACCACAGGTTCACTGGCGCGATTGCCGCTGGGTGGGATACCGTTCCCCAACGACAGTGGACTGATCATCATTGTCATCGCTATCGCGCTGGTGTTCATTCTCCCGCAGGTCGGGCCATCGCGCCCGAAAAACTACACTGGCACCATGGTGTCGCTCTAGCATTTCGCCATACTCCGCAAAGTCATTGCGTCCGGGGCGAGAGTGCGTATATTCGCCCCACATATGCATCACCTTCTGGAAGGACTCAACAAAGAGCAGCGGGAAGCGGTCGAAACGACTGATGGCCCGCTACTGGTCATTGCCGGCGCGGGGTCTGGCAAAACGCGCGTGCTCACGCGACGTTTGGCGTATATACTGATGCAGCGATTGGCCGAGCCGTACCAGATGCTGGCGGTGACGTTCACCAACAAAGCGGCCGGCGAGATGAAAGCGCGTGTCACCGCGCTGATGCATACTGATATCGCCGAACTCCAGGTCAGCACCTTCCATTCATTCTGCGCGCGCCTTCTACGCCGCGAAGCCGCCTCCGCCGGATACGACAGCAATTTCACGATCCTCGACCAGGAAGATTCGATCAGCCTGATCAAGAACTGCATCAAGGATCTTCGCATATCCGATGGGCAATTCCCCGCCAAGGGTCAGGCACGCAAGATTTCCGACGCGAAAAACCAACTGATATCTCCCGACCAATTCGCGCAGCAGGCGACCGGCTATTTTGAATCCCGCACCGCCGAAATCTACAAGCTCTATCAGCGCCGCCTTCGCGAGTGCAACGGGATGGACTTCGATGACCTGATCTTTAACTCCGTCTGGATACTGAAAAACAATCAGGAGATCGGCGAACGGTATCGCAATCGTTTCCGCTACATGCTGGTCGACGAATATCAAGATACCAACCGGGTTCAATATCTGCTTCTGAAGGCGATACTTGGCGACCACCAGAATATCTGCGTGGTCGGTGACGAAGATCAGTCCATCTACGGATGGCGCGGCGCGGATATCCGGAATATTTTGGAATTTGAAAAGGATTTCCCCGGCGCGAAGATAATCAAGCTTGAACAGAACTACCGGAGTACCAATACGATCCTCAAAGCCGCCTCCGCGGTGATCGAGAACAATCAGGCGCGTAAAGGGAAAACGCTCTGGGCACAGGCTGAGGATGGTGAGCCGATCCGCCTGTTGATGGTCGATTCCGCCGAAGATGAGGCGGTCAGGATGGTCGAGCAGATCGATAGCGACCGTGCCAAAGTATCTCTGAAAGAGATGGTGATCCTCTATCGCACGAACGCGCAGTCGCGACCGTTCGAAGAGCAGCTTCGCCGCAAGAATATCCCGTATCAGATAGTCGGCGGTATCTCATTCTATCAGCGCAAAGAGATCAAGGATCTGATGGCGTATCTCAAGCTGATTGCCAATCCAAAGGATGATGTCGCCTTCGGGCGGGTGATCAACTATCCCAAACGCGGTATCGGTGACAAAACGGTGGCGGATATCGCCGATCTCGGCGCGCAGCAACACAAGCCGATGTATGAGATCGCGCAGTCAGCCGCTTCCCACCCTGATCTCGCCGGAAAGGCGCGGCGCATTCAGCCGTTTGTGGAATTGATCGAGAAGTACCGCGCCCGCGTCGATACCGACCCTATCGATATCCTCTGCGAAGATCTGGTCGCCGATATCAAGTTGATCGAGGAGCTGCGCGCCGAAGACGCGGTGATCGGTGAGGCCAAGGTTGAGAATATCGAGGCCTTTATCGAAGGCGCGGCGGAATTCGCGCGCGGACGAAGTGACTCCGGACTCAGGGATTATCTCTCGGAGATTTCCCTCTTCTCCGACACCGACCAGTACAAAGAGATCGAGGAGAAGATCACGCTGATGACGATTCACTCCGCCAAAGGGCTGGAGTACGAGACAGTCTACATTGTCGGGCTGGAAGAAGGTCTGTTTCCGCTTCAACGTACGATCATCGAGCCGATGCAGCTTGAGGAAGAACGCCGCCTGTTTTATGTCGCGGCGACGCGCGCGCGTAAGCGACTCTTTCTCTCGACTGCCACGACTCGTTTTCGCTTTGGCGAGGTTCAGTCAATCCCGTCCCGATTCATCAAAGAGATCCCTGAGTCGTTACTCGAGAAGCGGGATTTCCGTTCACGTACAGTCTTCCAGTATGGTTCCGGCTACCAGGCGACAGTGCAGGGGAAGCCATTCCCATCCCAACAGATCGGCGACGATGACCTGTTCGGCGGTCGCCCCGCCGCGGCGTCATCCGGCAGAACCAAAGGGGAAACATACTACGAATACGAAGAGAACGAGACCTATCGGGTCGGTCGCATTGTCGCGCACCCGACATTCGGGCGCGGCAAGATCATCTCCGCCGAAGGATACGGTGATTCGTTGCGATTGGAGATCATGTTTACCGGACTGGGAATCAAAAAAATCATGGCGAAGTACGCCAAACTGCGGGTTGTAGGATAGAAGCGGTCAGCTGCTTTGCGCGGTTGACTCGATCTGCGTTGACTCTTTTCTCTTGAAGACCACTCTCCCCCACAAAAGCGGGACCGCCAGTACCAGCACCGCGCCGCCGGCCATCACCAGGAATCCATAACGCACACGTGTCGCGCCAACCAGTCCGCGCATCGTGCTTTTCAGCGGGCCATCCGCGACACTCTGCTTGAATTCCGTATCCATACTCTCTTTCCTGTTCTCGATCTCTCCGACTGTATAAAACAGCAGGATCAACGCCACAATGCCGGTAAGATACAGCACCCACCATTTGCGAAAGAGCGCCGAGAGTATCGAGATCGCGGCGAGCGATATCAGGATGACCGCACCGGTCGGACTGAGATCAAAAAATGACTCATCGCGAAATATCTTCATCCCGAGCAAAGGCAGGGTTACCCCCCAGACTATCAGCCCGGCGCCGACAATAACTATGAATTGGCGAAGTACGACGGAGAAACTAAACATGGTTACCCGGATGAGATACGTGATAAGAGAGAATTAGGTTCCCTTCTTTGTCTTCTGCATTGACAACCGGTACAGCGGCCGACTATGCGAAAGCCGTTGGGTCAGGTTGAAACCGAGCCGCTTGAAGATCGCCTCGGGACCGGTATAAACAAACGCGGCCGGCAATTTCTTGCCATCCTTGGTCAGTGGCACAGGGTAGCTTTCCACGATCTTCCCTTTTCGTTTGTTGATCGCTTTCACCGCGGCGGCGCACATCTTCTCCCCCAATCCGCTGTTGCGGTATTCTTTCCGCACGAAAAAGCAGTTGATAGACCAGACCTGGTCGATATCCGGTCGGGCGTACGCTTTTATTGTTTCGGTGCGGGGGAAATCGATCCGCCTGCCGAACGAGCACCATCCGATAGGAGTGGCGCCATCGAAAGCCAGAATTCCATTGGCGTGCCCCGTTTTTACCAGTTTGCGGAAGGCCTGGTGGTTTGGTTCGCCGACCGCCTCGCGCCACATCTTGCCGCCGTGTGGAATGCGCCAAAACATGCACCAGCACCCACCACAGGCACCTCGCTCACCAAAGAGCTCCTCTATAGCGGGCCAGTCATCTGATTTCAGTTCGCGGACTGTAATAGCCATGACAGGATCCTTCTCTCTATGACCGGGTTCAGGATAGGCGACGGTCGACTGAGGGGCAATCACAAAACTGCCAATGTGGGACCGACCGTACGGTTGGCCCCAGTTTGCCCTCCCAAAAAGGGCTTGCTTTTTGGGGGCGGGCAGGGCATCTTTGGTCACCTTTCCTCGGACCGCCGCAACCGGTTGGGGGACAGCACCAACCAGACAAAACATAACCTCGATGGATAAAGGCGTAGACTCATGAAATTTGAAGACACCTTGCAGGGCGAAATCGTCATCATCGACATTTCGGGAAAGATCATGGGCGGCGAGGAGACTACGATGTTCCATGGCCGCATCCATGAATACCTCAACCGCAACAAGAAGAAATTCGTCCTCGACCTGGCCAAGACCGACTGGATGAACTCGGTAGGACTTGGGATGCTTATCTCGGCCCTCACCTCCGTAAAGAACTCCGGCGGACGGCTGGTGCTCGCCAATATCACCAAGATCGAATCTATCCTGACCATCACCCGGCTTATCTCGGTGTTTGAGCATTTCGAAAGCCGCGAAGACGCGCTTAAGGCGCTCCAAAGCTAGAGGGTTCTGGCAGATCAGACTCGAAGGCCCGCTATGAGCGGGCCTTTTTTGTCGGCTTTTGGACCCGCAAGTGAGGGAATCTCCCTCTCAAATCCCCTCTCAGACCGCAACTTATCGGAAAGTCATTACGTAGATGCCGACATGGGAACTATCATCAAATTCGCACGTCTGGCCGCGCTTGTGGCCACTATCCTGACCCTCCCATTGTTGTCGTACGCGCAAGAGACCTTCACCGCCAAATTGAAGCCATCGATCAATGTCCCCCGTATTGAAGGAAAGGTCACGATCGACGGAAAGTTGGATGAGACTATCTGGTCGCAATGCGCCGTGGCCGATGGCTTCACCGAGACTGACCCAGGCGACCTGATCAAACCTCCGGTCGATTCCCGCGCTCTGATCGGCTACGATGACCACAACCTCTATGTCGCGCTCATCGCGATGGACAACGAGCCCAAGTCTGTCCGCTACTCCCTGCGCGACCGCGACGCCATTTTCCGCGATGACTATTTCGGCCTGATGCTCGATACCTATGGAGACGCGTCATGGGGTTATGAATTGTTCGTCAATCCGCTCGGCATCCAGGGAGATCTCCGGATGATCAATGGCGGCAACGAGGATATGACCTTCGACCTCATCTGGCACTCCAAAGGGATGGTCACCGATTCCGGCTACCAGGTCGAGATCGCGATTCCGTTCTCCAGCCTTCGATTCCCTAACAAAGAAGAACAGGTCTGGAAAGTGAATTTCTGGCGTGACCGTCAGCGCGAAGTGCGCCGTCGCATGTGCTGGGCGGCGATCAGCCGCGACGACCCCTGCTTTATGTGCCAGTGGGGAACCCTCACCGGGATCTCCGGCATCAAGTCAGGCAATAAGCTGGAAATTCTCCCGAACATTATCGCTTTCCAATCGGGACAGTTGCGAGATTTCGGTAACCCAGATAATGGTTTTGAGAACAGTGATGCTGATGCCGAAGTCTCGTTCAACGCTTGATACAGCCTGTCGTCAAATGCTACGGCCGAAGTTTCTGCAAATCCGGATTTCAGCCAAGTTGAATCCGATGCTACGCAGATCGATGTCAACTCGCCCTTCGCGCTGTTTTTCGAGGAACGACGCCCCTTCTTCCAGGAGGGATCTGATCTTTACGGCTCATTCATTGATGTGATATATACGCGCTCGATCGCCGACCCGGTCATAGCGTCAAAACTGACCGGCAAATTCGGACGCACCAGTTTTACGTATCTGCTTGGCCGTGATGAGCACACACCATTGCTGGTTCCGCAGAAGGAACGGTCGTATCTCTGGCAGGGCGGCAAGAGCACATCGAATATCTTCCGGATGAAGCATCAGCTCAATGACGGCTCATACGTCGGCGGCATGCTGACCGACCGTCGCCTCGAGGGTGGCGGCGCCGGAACGGTCTTCGGCGGCGACATGTCTTACCAATTCTGGAAGAACTACCGCGTCGAAGGACAATTGGTTGGAAGTCGCACCGATGAACCGGACAACCCAGCACTCTCCGATGGCGCTGGTGACGCTCGCTTCGATGATTCCGCGCACACGGTTGCCTTTGATGGCGAGACCTTCTGGGGGCATGCCGGATATTTCAGTCTCGAACGCAATGCCCGTGTCTGGAATGTGAACATTGACTATAACCAGTATAGCCCGACTTTCCGGGCGGATAACGGCTTTGTCACCCGCAACAGCAACCGGACGATCGATATCTGGACCGGCCTCAATTTCCAGCAGAATAACAAACTGCTGCAACGCATTGAGCCATCGATCGGGATCGGTCGCTTATGGGATTGGGATGGTACGCGCAAAGATGAATGGCTCGTCCCGCATATGGAGATGCAGTTGACTGGTCAGACATTTGTCTGGGTAGAGTACCTCTGGAGCCGTGAACTTTTCCGCGATGTCTGGTTCCCGGGTATCCGCCGTGGCACTATCGGCGTGAATGGCCGTCCTTCAGAGTTTTTCAATTTCGAGATCAATGGCAATGTCGGGCGGTTTATCGCGCGAAGCGGAGAACTTGAAGAGCCGGTGCTTGGCAATGGCCAGAATTACTTTCTATGGATATCGCTCAAACCGACCAAGCGACTGCTTATCGAACCGTATATCGAATACTCCAAGCTGGATTTCCCAGAGGACAGCCGGTATGTCATGGAGAACCCCACTGCCAGCAGGAACATTTATGACTACTATGTCGCGCGCTCACGATTCAACTACCAGTTGAGCCGCGAGTGGTTTTTGCGCGTGGTGGTTGAGTATGTGCATGGAAAAGAGATCATCAACACTGGTTCAGGGTATGCGTACGATCAGCAGGCGTTTCTCTCGATTGAGCCGCTGTTGAGCTGGAAGCTGAATCCGTTCACTATCTTTTATGTCGGCTCGACCCATGATTATTGGGACGTGAATCAGGAAGGGAAGATCTACGAATCATCCCGCCGCTTCTTCGCGAAATTCCAGTATCTGTTCAGGATATAGCGCGGCGGAAACTGGTGATTCGAGACCTCGACGCCAGCGATGAGTGGATCCCGGCTTTCGCCGGGATGAGGCGTATCTTGGCTCGCGATGACAGTACGCTGTACCGGTTCTTCGGGCAGACGAGGACGTCTGCCGCGCAAAGTCGTTTGCCGTGCAATGCACAAAAGAAGCCCCGCAGGTGCGGGGCTTAGTATTCAGACGATCGGGATGTGACTCACCCCGCTTTTTTCTTCTCTGCGTTAGTCACCAGTTTCGGCGGCTTCCCTTCGGTGATGGTCTCGGCCCCGACCACGACTTCGG